>NZ_CP015225.1:5480799-6919098 GCF_001623525.1 Pseudomonas fluorescens
CGGCGAGCACACTATTGACTCAAGGCGCCAATCCATTGTGGCGAGGGAGCTTGCTCCCGCTGGGCTGCGCAGCAGCCCCTCTTGGATGAGCGCTGCGCACTCAAGCGGGAGCAAGCTCCCTCGCCACGGATTCATTCACTTCGACGAGCAACATTGCACTCAGCGGCGTGCCCTCAAAAGATTTTGCAAATGCTAACCGTTTACCATTTGTAATTCACGCTGGCGACGACGTTGCGTTGGTCGCCGTAGTAGCAGTAGGAACCGTCACAAGTGGACAGGTAGTCCTTGTTGAAGACGTTTTTTGCGTCCACCGCCACCGATACCCCTTTGAGCGAGTTGTTCAGGCGCCCCAGGTCGTAATGGGCCGACGCGTCATACACGGTATAGGAGCCGACGTGGCCCCAATCGGTGTTGGTGGTGTTGCCATAGGTGTCGCCGACATAACGCACACCCGCGCCGACACCGAAACCGTCCAGCGGGCCGTTGTGCCAGGTGTAATCGGCCCAGGCTGTGGCCTGGTGACGCGGCACCTGGGTCATGCGCTTGCCTTCTTCAGCCACGGTGCCTTTGGTGATTTCGCTGTCGTTGTAGGTGTATGAGCCGATCAGCTTGAGGCTGTCGGTCACGTCACCGGACGCCTCCAGTTCCAGGCCGCGTACTCGTACTTCACCCACTTGGCGGGTGATGTTGTTTTCAGTGACGGAGTTGTTCTGCTGGGTCAGGTCGAACACCGCCGCCGTCAGCAAGGTTTTGGTGCCGGGCGGCTGGTACTTGATGCCCACCTCGTACTGTTCGCCTTCGGTCGGCTTGAACGCGTCGGTGCTGTTGACGGTTGAACCCGCCGCCGCCTGGAACGACTGGGCAAAGGAAATGTACGGCGTCACCCCATTATCGAAGACGTAACTCAGCGCCGCGTTGCCGCTGAATTTCTTGTCGCGCTGGGTGTTGGTCGCACCGGCCTGGTTGTGGAACTCGGTGCCGGTGTGGATCCAGTCCTCACGACCACCGAGGGTCAGGCGCCAGTTGTCCAGGGCGATCTGGTCCTGGACGTAGAGACCGGTTTGCTGGGTCTTCTGGTTGTAGTCGTACATGGTGAAATACTGAACGTTGGAAAAGTCCTGTCCGTAGATCGGGTTATGGATATTGCTGTCGGGAACACCAGTGGAACCCCACAGCCAACGCGAATTGCTGTTGGAGCGCTGGTGATCCAGGCCTAGCAGCAAGGTGTGGCTCAGGCTTGCCGTTTGGAAGTCGGCCTGGAAGTTGTTGTCGACGGCGAACTGGCTGATGTCTTCGTCAACAATCCCGGCGCTGCGCTTGACTGTACCGTCGGGGCTTACTGCTTGATCAGGAGGAAATGTTCCCGCGGTGATGCCTTGGGACTCCAGATCACTCTTGGTATAACGCAAATTCTGGCGGAACTGCCAGGTGTCGTTCAGGCGATGTTCGAAGTTGTAGCCCAGCGCGTAGTAGGTACGGTCGTAGAATTCCCAATCCGGATCGCCGAGGTTCTTGTGGTGGGAAATCTTGCCCGCCGGCGAAGACAGCTTGGTGCCTTGCAGCGGCAAGAACTGCCCGGTGATGCCGGTGTCGTCGCGGGTGTACTGGGACAGGAAGGTCAGGCGGGTGTCGTCGTTGATGTTCCAGGTCAGGCTCGGCGCGAGGTTGTAGCGCTTGTCCGGGATGTGATCGACCTGGGAATTGCTGTCACGTACGGTGCCGCTGAGCCGGTAGAGGAACTGGCCTTCGTCATCGACCTTGCCGGTGCTGTCGAAATTGATCTGCTTGTGTTCGTAGCTGCCGGCCTGCAATTCGACTTCATGGCTGCTCTCGGCTTGCGGGCGACGGCTGACCATGTCCAGCATGCCGCCAGGTGGCGTCTGGCCGTAGACCGAAGACGCCGGGCCGCGCAGCACGGCGATGCGCTCCAGGTTCCAGGGCTCGATTTTCGGCGTGATGTAGTTGCCCTTGGGCAGCGGCAGGCCATCGAGGAATTGGGTCGGGATGAAGCCACGGACCAACAGCCAGTCGTTGCGCGAATCCGAGCCGTAGCCGCTGCTCTGCACACCGGCGGTGTAGCGCAGGGCGTCATTGAGGTTGAGGACCGAACGGTCTTCCATCTGCTGGCGCGTAACCACGGAGACTGAGCGCGGCAGTTCGACAATCGGCGTATCCGTCTTGGTGCCGGCGGCAGTGCGGGTGGCGACGTAGCCCTCGGTCGGGCCCCACGCGGTTTCGCTGAGACCGGCACCGATCACACTGGTTTCCGGCAGGGCCATGACACCTTCGGGCGCCGCCACCAGGCTGTAGGTGCCGGCGCTGCTTTGTTCCAGTTGCAGGCCGGTGCCGCGCAGGGCCTCACGCAAGGCATCCGTGGCGTCGAATTGGCCCTGGACCGGCGCCGAGGTTTTACCCGAGGCCAGGGACGGATTCAGGCTCAGGGCGAGACCGGCCTGGCTGGCGATCTGGTTCAAGGTGCTGGCCAGTGGCGCGGCAGGCAGGTTGTAGGTGCGCACGCTCGAGGCCTGTTCGGCGGCCAGTAGCGGGCCGCTGGCGAAGGGAGTGGCGAAGGCAATGGCGATTGCCAACAGGCTGGGGCGCAACAGGGTGTCTAGCGGGCGGGACATACGGCGGCTCCTGAATGGAAATATTTCTCAATTGCCTGGGTGCCGGATGAAAATTGAAAAGTGATAGGGCTGGATGAAAATAATTTAGATTCGTTTTGCGGGTAGTGGCTTTGTATCAGTGATGGCCTCATCGCGAGCTTGCTCGCGATGAGGCCATTCTCTTCACCACAAAGCCATTCAGGGCTTGGCTTTAGCCCGGGGGCCCACCACCACCCACCACCGCGTGTGATGCTCGACCTGCACCGGCAAGGTCGGCAGCAGGGCGGTCAAGGCCAGGTCGGTGTCGTGCAGCGGGAAACTGCCGGTGATGCGCAAATCCGCCACTTGCGGCTCCACACCCAGGTAGCCGCGACGATAGCGCCCCAGCTCATGGACCAAATCTTCAAGACGGGCGTTATCCACCACCAGCATGCCGCGGGTCCAGGCATCGGCGCCGGGGTTCAAGGCGAGGGTCGGCCCGAGGCCGTCGCGGCGCATCAGCACTTGTTGGCCTTCGCGCAGGATCTGTTCCTGGTCCGTGGCCTGGGGATGCGCCGCCACAGCGGATTTCAACACGCTCAGGCGCGTGCCTTCGTCTTCACGCTTGACCAGGAACCGTGTGCCCAAGGCGCGCAGGCGGCCTTCACGGGTCTCGACGATGAACGGGCGCGGGTCGTCGTGGCCGGTTTCCACCAGGATCTCGCCTTCCTGCAGAACGATACGGCGCTGCTTGTCATCGAAACGCACGTCCAGGGCACTGTGGGTGTTGAGGTTGATCAGCGTGCCGTCGTCCAGGCGCAGGGTGCGCTGTTCGCCTGTCGCGGTGCGCTGATCGGCCAGCCAGTAATCCAGCGGCAGGTAACGATCGCCGGCAAACAGCGCCAGGCCGATGGCCGCGATAACGCTGGCCAGGCCGCTGCCGACCTTGCGTATCCGGCGACGAATGCTCACCCGCGATTGCAGCAACGCGGCGCGCGCCGGCCCGTTGGCCACACTGAAGCGTTGGTCAAGCATGCCCAGCTGTCGCCAGGCCCGGGCGTGTTCTTCGTCGGCGGCATGCCATTGGGCGAAGGCTTCACGTTCCTGGGCGCTGCTCGAGTCCAGGGACAGCTGCCAGGCAATGGCGGCATCCAGCACGCTGGCCGAGACCGGTTTGGCATGGGCCTGACTCATGTCGGCTCACCATAAAGTGCGATGTAGCACTGGCGGATGCCTTGGGCGAGATACTGCCGTACGCGCGGCACCGAAACCCCCAGGCGCTCGGCGATTTCGGCGTGGCCGAGGCCGTCGAGGCGGTTATAGAGGAAGGCTGCGCGGGCCTTGCTCGACAGTTTGCCAAGCAGGCGATCGATGGCCTTGAGGTCTTCGAGGATGATTTGCTGTTCTTCCACCGAGGGCTGCTCGGCCTCGGGAATCAGCATCAGTTCGGTGAGGTAGGCCTGCTCCAATGCCGCTCGACGGAAATAATCGAACAACAGGCCCTTGGCGATGGCCACCAGAAACGCCCGCGGTTCGCGGGGCGCCTTCAGCTCTTCGCGACCCAGCAAGCGCACAAAGGTGTCCTGGCTCAGGTCCTCGGCCCGTTGCGAACACGCCACGTTGCGTCGCAGCCAGGCCAATAGCCAACCACGATGGTCACGGTATAACGCACCAACCAGATCACTGTGGGGGCTAGGGACTGACGACACGGAGCATCACCGATGTTTTAAGTAACGAGAATTGTTCGCGATTGTGTCAGAGGCGGGGGCGGGAAAGCAATTGGCGCTGGTCGGGCGGCGCGGGATAAGGAAATTGAGGCCGGGTTCTGCGTGGGAGCGAGCTTGCTCCCACAGGGTAGTGTGTTCATCTTCAAGGTGAGTCAAAGCGAAGGCGCTTGCTGCCGCCGTTTCCATTGGCCCAGGCGCTGTTGCAGGTCAAGCGGGCTCAGGATCTGTTGCTGGCGGGCGCGGCTGAACAGGATCAGCGCCAGTTCTGCCGTGGCCAGGGCGTCGGCACTGGCGTTATGGCGGTCGAAGACTTGCAGCTTGAACCAGTCGATCCACTCGTCCAGGCCCGACTTGCGCAGGTTGGCCTGGGGACAAAGCATCGGGGCCAGGTCCGCCACGTCGAGGAATGAATGCTGCAGGCGATAGCCCAAGTAGTCTTTCAAGGCGCGCCCGAGCATGTGGGAATCGAACGGCGCGTGAAAGGCCAGCAGCGGACTGTCGCCGACGAACTCCATGAACGCCAGCAGCGCCTCGGCCGGGTCGCTGCCGGCGGCAATGGCGCTGGGCGCCAGGCCATGGATCAGCACACTGGGTCCGAGTTTCTGCTTATCGCATTGCAAGGTGCGTTCGAACTGCTGGCTGAAGTCGATGGCGCCGTCTTCGATGACCACCGCGCCGATGGACAGCACCTGGTCCTTGTTCAGGTTCAATCCGGTGGTTTCCAGGTCCAGCACGACCCAGCGTTGTTCCCGCAGATCGCATTCACCCAAGGCTGAAGCCGTCGGCAGGCGTTCCAGGCGCCTCTGCATTTCTTCGGACAACATTGGTTGGGCTGGGCGCAACCAGGAAAAAATGCTCACAACTGATACCTCAGCGTCAGGCTGCTTTGCAGGCGTTGGGCCTGGCGCAGGGATTCGCGCAGGATGCGTCGGTCCAGATGGTTGAGGCTGTCGGGGTCGACGCGGTTGGAGTAGGGCAGGTTCTCGCGGGTTTGCAATTGATGTTGCTGCATGCGGGTCTGTTGAATGAAGTGATAGGCCTCTTCGTAGGCTGCGCCATCGAGCGGTTCGATCACTTGCTTGTCGACCAATTGCCGCAAGCGCTCCAGGGTATTGTTGGCTTCGATGCCGTTGGCCAGCGCCAGCAGACGGGCGCCGTCGACGAAGGGCGTCAGGCCTTGCACTTTCAAATCGAGGGTGGCTTTTTCGCCGTTCTTGCGACTCAGCACGAAATCCCTGAAGCGGCCCACGGGCGGGCGGTGGCGCAGGGCGTTTTCGGCCATCATGCGTTGGAACAAACGGTTATCGGCCACTTGATCGAGGATCTGCCGGCGCAACTGCTCGCAGCCTTGCTCATCGCCCCAGACCACCCGCAGGTCGAAATAGATGCTCGAGCCCAGCAGGTTTTCCGGGGTTGCTTCGCGAATGAATGCCGAAAAACGCCGGGCCCATTCAGCTCGGGACAGACACAGCTCGGGGTTGCCGGCCATGATGTTGCCCTTGCACAAGGTGAAGCCGCACAAGGCCAGGCTCTGGTTGATCTGCTGGGCGATGGGCAGTAGCAGGCCGCGAATCTGCGCGGCATGGGCGGCGTCCCGGGCCTCGAACAAAATGCCGTTGTCCTGGTCGGTGTGCAGGGTTTGTTCGCGCCGGCCTTCACTGCCGAAGCACAGCCAACTGAACGGCACGCCTGGGTCACCTTTGTCGAGCAGGGTCAGCTCTATGACCCGGCATACGGTGTGATCGTTGAGCAGGGTGATGATGTGGGTGATCTGGGTCGATGACGCGCCGTGGGCCAGCATGCGTTCCACCAGTTGGCCGATCTCGCCGCGCAGGGCTACGAGGTTTTCCACCTTGGGCGCGTTGCGAATGGTCCGGGCCAGGTGCACCAGGTCGACACGCTGCAAGGAAAACAGATCGCGCTCCGACACCACGCCACACAGGCGTTGGTCCTTGACCAGGCAGACGTGGGCGATGTGCCGTTCGGTCATGGCGATGGCCGCGTCGAAGGCGCTGTGGTCCGGCGAGAGGAAAAACGGTGCCTGAGTCATGTGTCCTACGATGGCTTGGGAAAAATCCCCGGCCCCATCGGCCACCACCTGCCGCAGGTCGCGCAAGGTGAAGATTCCCACCGGAGCTTTCTGTTCATTAACCACCACGATGCTGCCGACCTGCTGGTCGTGCATCAGCTTCACGGCTTCGCGCAGCGGCGTGTCCGGGCTGCAACTGACTGGATGGCGCATCGCCAGTTCGCCCAGCCGCGTGTTGAGGGAGTACTGGGTGCCCAGGGTTTGCGCAGACTTTTGCTGGACCTGTTGATTGACCTGGTCGAGCAGGCTGCTGACCCCGCGCAGGGCGAAGTCGCGAAACGGGCCGGACAGGGCGAACAGCTTGATGAAGGCCAGTTTGTTCAACTGCAGGCAGAACGTGTCTTCGCCGGCCCGGTGTTCGGTGCGCGTGGCCCGTTCGCCCAGCAGCGCGGCGAGGGGGAAACATTCGCCGGTGGTGATTTCGAAGGTCGTCTCGGTTCCACCCTTGGCCGTATGCGGACGTTCACCTACCACCCGGCCTTGCTTGACGATGTAAAAGTGCTCCACCGGGCCGTCGGCTGGTTTGATGATGGTTTCGCCCGGGGCATAAAAACGCAGCAGGCATTGCTCCACCAGATAGGCCAGGTGAGCGTTTTCCATCTGGTTGAACGGTGGGAAACGCTGGAGAAACTGCAGTGTCCCCTGGATGTTTTGCAACACCGCGGTTTTCCCTGCCTGGGTGAAGGCGTCCGCTTTTTTCATAACCATTACGCAGTCTTTTTTGAATTGTTGTGGTCGATCTGTTCTCCCATGGTCGGCCCCTCAGAGCGGGGTGCCCATTGGACGTAAGTCTAGGTCGCGGCCTAGGGGTGAACTTACGGAAAAAACCTACGCCAGGCGTCAGAAAAATCTTCATTAAATGTTCTTGGAAAAAAATCCGACGAAGTGCACATTGAAGCGCCGCAGAACGATGTCTGACCACTGTGCCAGGGGATCGATTTAAAGAACGTAGAGAGCACCATGTCCGACCACGATATTTTGAGTGACGCCGAGCGCGAGGCGCTGAGTGCCGTCATGCTGGAACCCGACCTGCCGCCGCAGCGCGTCTTGATCGTCGATGACGACAAGGACGCTCGTGAGCTGCTGTCGGAGATCCTGGCGTTGGACGGGATTCACTGCATGACCGCCGCCAGTGGTGAAACGGCACTCAAGATGCTGGAAACCAAGCCATCGATCGGCCTGTTGATCACCGACCTGCGGATGGGCAATGTTGATGGGCTGGAACTTATTCGCCTGGTGCGCGAGTCTCCGCGGGCGGCGCTGCCGATCATCATCGTATCGGGCGATGCCGACGTGAAGGACGCCATCGAAGCCATGCACCTGAGCGTGGTGGACTTTCTGCTCAAGCCGATCGATACCGACAAGTTGCTGGGGTTGGTCAAGCATGAGTTGGGGATGGATCTCTAGCCTGTCGTGAGAATGGCGCTATCGGGTGCTTTTGTGGCGAGGGAGCTTGCTCCCGCTCGGTTGCTCAGCGACCGCAGTGCAGGTCAATAAGATTCCGAACGCTGGAAAAGGGTCTGCTTCGCAGCCCAGCGGGAGCAAGCTCCCTCGCCACAAAAGCGCTCATGTATTTGCAAATGAAAAAGCCCTGATCTTTCGATCAGGGCTTTTTTCGTTGTCACGGCTGCTCAATCACAACCCATTGGCTGCCTTGAACTCACGACGACGACGGTGCAACACCGGCTCGGTGTAGCCGTTAGGCTGCTTCGTGCCTTCGATCACCAGCTCGACCGCCGCCTGGAAGGCGATGTTGCGGTCGAAGTCTGGTGCCAGCGGACGGTACAGCGGGTCGCTGGCGTTCTGGCGGTCGACCACCGGCGCCATGCGCTTGAGGCTTTCCATCACCTGGTCTTGGGTAACGATGCCATGGCGCAGCCAGTTGGCGATGTGCTGGCTGGAGATACGCAGCGTCGCACGGTCTTCCATCAGGCCGATGTCGTTGATGTCCGGCACCTTGGAGCAGCCCACGCCCTGGTCGATCCAGCGCACCACGTAGCCAAGGATGCCCTGGGCATTGTTGTCCAGTTCGTTCTTGATCTGCTCCGGCGTCCAGTTCGGGTTGACGGCCAGCGGGATGGTCAGGATGTCGTCCACCGATGCTCGCGCGCGCTTGGCCAGCTCGGCCTGGCGGGCGAACACGTCGACCTTGTGATAATGCAGCGCGTGCAGGGCCGCGGCGGTCGGCGAGGGAACCCATGCGGTGTTGGCGCCGGCCAGCGGATGAGCGATTTTCTGTTCGAGCATCGCCGCCATCAGGTCCGGCATCGCCCACATGCCCTTGCCGATTTGCGCACGGCCTTGCAGGCCGGTGCTCAAGCCGATGTCGACGTTCCAGTTCTCATACGCGCCGATCCACTTCTCGGCTTTCATGTCGGCCTTGCGCACCATCGGGCCGGCTTCCATGGAGGTGTGGATTTCGTCGCCGGTACGGTCGAGGAAGCCGGTGTTGATGAACACCACGCGCTCGCTGGCGGCCTTGATGCAGGCCTTGAGGTTGACCGTGGTACGGCGTTCCTCGTCCATGATCCCGACCTTGAGGGTATTGCGCGGCAGGTTCAGTACGTCTTCGACACGGCCGAACAGCTCGTTGGTGAACGCAGCTTCTTCCGGACCGTGCATCTTCGGCTTGACGATGTACACCGAACCGGTGCGGCTGTTGCGACGGCTGGTGTTGCCGTTGAGGCTGTGGATCGCTGCCAGGCTGGTGATCAGGCCGTCGAGAATACCTTCCGGCACTTCGTTGCCGTGCTGGTCCAGGATCGCGTCGATGGTCATCAGGTGGCCGACGTTACGCACGAACAACAGCGAGCGGCCGTGCAGGGTCACGCTCGAACCGTCGACGGCGGTGTAGACACGGTCGGGGTTCATGGTGCGGGTGAACGTCTGGCCGCCTTTGGCGACTTCTTCAGCCAGATCGCCTTTCATCAGGCCGAGCCAGTTGCGGTAGATCACCACTTTGTCATCGGCATCGACGGCGGCGACCGAGTCTTCGCAGTCCATGATGGTGGTCAGCGCGGCTTCCATCAGGATGTCTTTGACGCCAGCGGCGTCAGTCTGGCCGACCGGGGTGCTGGCATCGATCTGGATTTCGAAGTGCAGGCCGTTGTGTTTCAACAGCACGGTGGTCGGTGCCGAGGCATCGCCCTGGAAGCCGATCAACTGGGCATCGTCACGCAGGCCGCTGTTGCTGCCGCCCTTGAGGGTGACCACCAGTTTGCCGTCGACGATTTTGTAAGCAATGGAGTCGACATGGGAGCCGGCCGCCAGGGGCGCGGCTTCGTCGAGGAAGGCACGGGCGAAGGCGATGACCTTGTCGCCGCGGACCTTGTTGTAGCCTTTGCCTTTTTCCGCGCCATCGGCTTCGCTGATGGCATCGGTGCCGTACAGCGCGTCATACAGCGAACCCCAGCGGGCGTTCGATGCGTTGAGGGCGAAGCGGGCGTTCATCACCGGCACCACCAGCTGCGGGCCGGCCATGCGGGCGATTTCGTCATCGACGTTTTGGGTCGTAGCCTGGAAATCCGCCGCTTCTGGCAGCAGGTATCCAATGTCTTGCAGGAAGGCTTTGTAAGCCACGGCGTCGTGGGCCTGGCCAGTACGGGCCTGGTGCCAGGCATCGATCCGCGCCTGGAAATCATCGCGTTTGGCGAGTAGGGCTTTGTTCTTCGGCGCCAGGTCGTGGATGACCTTGTCGGCACCGGCCCAGAACGCGTCGGCGGTGAGGCCGGTTCCGGGAATGGCTTCGTTATTCACGAAGTCGAACAGGACTTTGGCGACCTGCAGGCCACCGACTTGAACGTGTTCAGTCATTGCTTGCCTCACTCTGCTCAGCTATTTCGCTTTTCAGCTCTTCGATTTTGACAATGAAGCCTCGGGACATTTAAAGCACAAACCCCGGAACCAGTACATGCCATCGCTGGCGGCTGGGTGGTAAGCCTTGCTGACGGGGCTTTTCAGGGATGCGACTGCGCCTTAAGCAGACATCGGTACAACGTTATGTAGTGCTCGCTGCGGCATACTACATGATCAATTGCGGTTGTGAAAATTAGACTAATTGCGTCGTTCCGCGACCGACTAAAGCAGTACAGTCACGACGCGGTAGCGGATGTTCTCAAAAAAACGGATCATTGTTCCAGATAAATCTAATTAATGTACACATTTACCGTGGCGAGGGAGCTTGCTCCCGCTGGAGTGCGAAGCGCTCCCCTGTTTAGGGGGCTACTGCGTAGTCCAGCGGGAGCAAGCTCCCTCGCCACGAAAGCAGGGCGGTGCCGATTCATGGCTTGCCTATACTGTCCCTTCCCCAACAAGAGGACTGCGCCATGGACCACCTCGTCATCACTGTTTTCGCCCCGGACAAGCCCGGGCAGGTCGAGCGCATTGCCGATTGCATCGCCGACCACGGCGGTAACTGGCTGGAAAGCCGCATGTCGCGCCTGGCTGGGCAGTTTGCCGGGATCTTGCGAATCGGCGCTCCCGCCGAGGCCCATGAGGAACTGATCGAAGCCTTGCAGGGGCTATCGACTTACGACATCCGCGTGTTGATCGCTGAAAGCGCCCTCGAGGAGTCCTGCACCTGGAAACCCATCACCATGGAGCTGGTGGGCAACGACCGTCCCGGCATAGTGAGGGACATCACCCGGCTGTTGAGCGAGCGGGGCGTCAATGTCGAGCGTCTGGTGACTTACGTCCGGCCGGCGCCGATGAGCAGCGAGCTGCTGTTCCACGCCGAAGCGATCCTGGGGGTGCCCTTGACCCTGTCGCTGGAGACGTTGCAGGAACGCCTGGAGACCCTGGCCGATGAGTTGATGGTGGAGCTCAAGCTCAGCGACGAAGCGTGACGAAGGTTATCCAAGGAAAAACTGCGCCTGCCTGTGGATAACCTGTAGAGACCCGGCTCCAGCCCAAGCCCGCCGGGCCTCGGCGAGGAATGCTCAAAAAATCATCAGTTTTCAAGGGCTTGTGCACAAACGGCGGGGATCACGCTGTGGATAACCTTGGGAAGGATGAGCGCAGGCCACGCCAGACGTGGCCTGTAGAAGGTTGTGCGTTTTTTGATCAGCTGCGCCGACGCATGCTGATCACCGCATCGACGCTGTACACCGCCAGCCCGGCCCAGATAAACAGGAACGCCACCAGTGTGCTGGACGACAGGTGCTCACCAAACAGCATCACGGCGAGCAGCAGCACCAGCGTCGGCGCGATGTACTGGAGAAAACCGATGGTAGTGTAGGGCAAATGCCGTGTTGCGGCGTTGAAGCACACCAACGGCACCAGCGTCACGGGGCCTGCCGCCACCAGCCACCAGGCTTCGGAGGTGGTCCAGAATGCCGCCTGGGCACTGGTGGCCGTGGGATTGAACAGTAACCAGGCGATGGCGATCGGCACCAGCATCCAGGTTTCTACCACCAGCCCCGGCAATGCCTTGACCGGTGCCTGCTTGCGGATCAACCCGTAGAAGCCGAAGGTCAGCGCCAGCACCAGTGACACCCAGGGCAGGCTGCCCACTTGCCAGACCTGCTGCGCCACGCCGACCGCCGCCAAACCCACCGCCAACCATTGCATGCGGCGCAGGCGCTCGCCGAGGATCAACATGCCCAGCAATACGTTCACCAGCGGGTTGATGTAGTAACCCAGGCTGGCTTCGAGCATGCGCTCGTTGTTCACCGCCCAGACGTAGGTCAGCCAGTTGGCTGCGATCAGCGTCCCGCTCAGGGCGAGGATAGCCAGGCGCTGTGGGTTGTCCCGCAGTTCGCGCCACCAGCCCGGGTGTTTCCAGACCAGCAGCAACGCCGCGCCGAACAGGGCCGACCACAGCACCCGATGGATGATGATCTCCACCGACGGCACGCTGGCGATGGCCTTGAAGTAGATCGGGAACAGACCCCAGATGATGTAGGCACTCAGGCCCAGGATATACCCGCGACGCGGGTTGGCGGCTTGCATGCAGAATCCTTGCTTAGGCAGCTAACAAAGGCGTGATTGTAAGGAGATTTGTCGGGTCGTGCTGTGAACCTTTGTGAGCGTTTCACTGCAATTCCTTGCGGGAGCGAGCTTGCTCGCGATAGCGGTGGATCAGTCGACAAGGGCGTCGAATGTTCGATCGCAATCGCGAGCAAGCTCGCTCCCACAGGGGATCCGCGGTGGTCGTCAGAACAGCTTCAACGGCTCTTCATTGAGCGCCGCCAGTTGCTCGCGCAACGCCAATACCTGGTCGCCCCAGTAACGTTCGCTGCCGAACCACGGGAAGCTGCGGGGGAAGGCCGGGTCGTCCCAGCGCCGCGCCAGCCAGGCGCTGTAGTGCATCAGGCGCAGGGCCCGCAGTGGCTCGATCAGTGCCAGTTCTCGCGGGTCGAAGTCGTGGAACTCTCGGTAGCCGTCCATCAGTTCCGACAGTTGGCCCAGGCATTCCTGGCGATCGCCGGCGAGCATCATCCACAAATCCTGCACCGCCGGGCCCATGCGGCAGTCGTCCAAGTCGACGATGTGGAACACCTCGTCGCGGCACATCATGTTGCCGGGGTGGCAATCGCCGTGCATGCGGATGTTCTTGTGGGGCGTGGCGGCGTAGACCTCTTCGACACGCTTGAGCAGATCCCTGGCCACCGACTCGTAGGCCGGCAGCAGGCTACGAGGGACGAAGCCGCTTGCCAGCACAGTGGCCAGTGAATCGTGGCCGAAGTTCTTCACGGCCAAGGCTTCACGATGCTCGAACGGACGGGTCGCCCCGACCGCGTGCAGGCGCCCGAGCAATTGTCCCAGGCGATAGAGCTGATCGAGGTTGCCCGGCTCCGGTGCACGGCCGCCGCGACGAGGAAACAGGGTGAAACGAAACCCGGCGTGTTCGTGCAGGCTGGTGCCGTTGTGGATCAGCGGCGCCACCACCGGCACTTCGTATTCGGCCAGCTCGAAGGTGAAGCTGTGCTCTTCCAGGATCGCTTCGTTGGTCCAGCGCTGAGGGCGATAGAACTTGGCGATCAGCGGCTCGGAATCCTCGATGCCGACCTGATAGACGCGGTTCTCGTAGCTGTTGAGGGCCAACACGCGGGCGTCGCTGAGGAAACCGATGCTTTCAACGGCATCGAGTACCAGGTCGGGCGTGAGGGTTTCAAACGGATGGGACATGCTGACTCCTGCGCAGCGGCAGGGCTGCCGCGTCCGGCCCAGCATGGTAGCGCAAAGCAGCCTGGATTGATCGGTGAGACTTGCATCGTTGTGGCGAGGGAGCTTGCGCCCGAGTGGGTGCGAAGCGCCCATAGAAGAAGGGGGCGCTGCGCAACCCAGCGGGAGCAAGCTCCCTCGCCACGAAGTGTTATGTCCCCGGTCCAGACAAGGGTCAGGCGCCGATGACCCCGCCGTCTTCGCGGGTAATCACCATCACCGATGATCGCGGCTTACCGTTGGGCAGGTGCTCGGGGAAGGTTGAGCCGCCGCTGGGATGCTGGATACCGACAAACATAGCCTTGTAGTCCGGCGAGAAGCTGATCCCGGTCACTTCGCAGCCCACTGGCCCGACCATGAAACGGCGGATTTCACCGCTGTTGGGATCGGCACAGAGCATCTGGTTATTGCCCATGCCGGCGAAGTCCCCGGCGTTGCTCGAGTCGCCGTCGGTCTGGATCCACAGGCGTCCGCCTTTGTCGAACCCCAGGCCATCGGGGCTGTTGAACATGTTCTGGGGGGTGATGTTGGAGGAACCGCCCTTTGGCGTGCCGGCATGTACCGCCGGGTTGCCGGCGACCACGAACAGGTCCCAGGCGAAGGTCTTGGCGGCGTGATCGTCGCGGTCGGTGCGCCAGCGCAGGATCTGCCCGTAGACGTTCTTGGCTCGAGGGTTAGGCCCGTCCACCGGTTGGCCGGCGTCGCCGCGTTTGGAGTTGTTGGTCAGGGTGCAATAGACCTGGCCGTCTTTCGGGCTGACCACGATCCACTCCGGGCGGTCCATGCGGGTGGCGCCAACGGCGCTGGCGGCCAGGCGTGCATGGATGAGAACTTCGGCCTGGTCGGCGAAACCGCTGCTGGCGTCGAGGCCGTTCTTGCCATGGGTCAGCTCGATCCACTGGCCTTGGCCTTTGGGATGGTCCGGGTTGCCGTCGCCGGCATCGAAGCGCGCGACATACAAGGTGCCATGGTCCAGCAGGTTGCGATTGGCCTTGGCGTTCTTGTGATTGATGCGCTCGCGGCTGACGAACTTGTAGATGAATTCGCCACGCTCATCATCGCCCATGTACACCACGGCGCGACCGTCATTGGTTTGCGCCAGGGCGGCGTTTTCGTGTTTGAAGCGGCCCAGGGCGGTGCGTTTTACCGGGGTGGATTGCGGATCGAACGGGTCGATTTCCACTACCCAGCCGTGGCGATTGAGTTCGTTGGGGTTCTTCGCCAGGTCAAAGCGCGGGTCGTGCAAGTGCCAGTTGATTTCACTGCTGGTGACTGTGGCGCCATAGCGTTTCTGGGCCGCGTCGAACTGCAGGTCCGACTTGCTGCTGCCGAAGCAGTCAGTGAAGTTCTCTTCACAGGTCAGGTAGGTGCCCCAAGGCGTCATGCCGTTGGCGCAGTTCTGGAAGGTGCCCAGCACTTTCTTGCCGCTCTTGTCTGCGCTGGTTTTCAGCAGGTCGTGCCCGGCAGCTGGGCCACGCAGGCGAATCGGTGTGTTGCCGTGGATCCTGCGGTTGTAGCGCGATTCCTGGACGAATTGCCATTGGCCGCGCCGACGCTGGATTTCGATCACCGAGACGCCTTCGCTGGCCTGGGCCTTGCGCACGTCTTCGGCCGACTGTGGCTGGCCGCCGTGAGGGAACAGGTATTGGTAGTTGGTGTATTCGTTGTTGATCGCCATCAGCGCCCGGTTGTTGTCGCCGGGGAACGGGAACAGGCTCATGCCGTCGTTGTTATCGCCGAACTGCACTTCCTGTGCGCGGGCGGTGCCGTTGCCACTGGGGTCGAAGGCCGGTGCATTTTTCTGCAGGGGCTGGCCCCAACTGATCAGCACCGAGGCTTTGTAGCCCGGCGGCAAGGTGATGGTGTCAGTCGTGGCGGCGGCGATGCTGTTGAAGCCCAGCAGCCGGCTGTTGCCTTCGCTCACGGCGGCGGCCAGCACGCTGCGGCTCAGCAGGTTGCCGCCCAGGAACATCGCCGCGCCGCACAGGGCGCCGGCGCTGATGAAACTGCGCCGGCTCAGGCCGACGATCTTTTCCAGGTCGGTGGATTGGTTTTCTTCTAATAGGCTCATCTCAGGCTCCCTGCTGGTTTTGGCAGTCACCTTAAAGCGGGTCGATGAAACTATTGTTGCAACACGCTACAGCGGTGTGCCGAGCAGCACATTTGTCGCTGAAAACGTCACTTGCACCGGTGAGCCGCCTTCCAAATGCTGCTTTTGTAGCTCAAGCGGGTCGGCCAGGGCGCACAGCGTCTGGCCGTTGGGCAGGCTGATGCGCACTTCGCTGGGGCCGTCTTCGGCGGTGTCGACCTGTTCGATCATGCCGCGCAGCGTATTGATCCGCGGTTTTTCCACTTGCTCGACAGGGTGTAATTCCAGCCAGCCGGCCTTGATCAGCGCCACCACGTTGGTGCCGACATCCAGCTCCAGGCGCAGCGTGCTGTCGTGGGTAATCTGGGCTTCGATGACCAGGCCCCGGGCCAGCTCCAGGCGTACCCGGTCGTTGTGCCCCTGGGCCTCGATGCCCAGGACCTTGCCATACAATTGATTACGGGCGCTGGTGCGCAGCATCAGGCGACTGAGCAGGCCCAGGTCGTCGGCATCCTCGCTCGCTTCCAATAGTTGTGTCTGCAGCGCTTGCAGGCGCAGATACAGGCGCAGCACGCGTTGGCCTTCCTCCGACAGCCTGGCGCCGCCACCGCCCTTGCCGCCAACACTGCGCTCCACCAACGGTTGGTCGGCGAGGTTGTTCAACTCATCGATGGCATCCCACGCCGCCTTGTAGCTCAGGCCCGCGCTCTTGGCGGCGCGGGTGATCGAACCTTGTTCGGCGATGTGCTGCAACAGGGCGATGCGTTGTGGTCGCCGAGCGATGTGCTGGGCCAGAAGCGTGGGCAAGGACATGACGGAAAACTGCGTGCAAAGGTCGATGAGTGGACGTTGGCGCCTTGGGCGTGGCGCGTCAAGCCGACTCTCCGGGTTTCGGCGTGCGAGCCAGGCAGTACACATCGACCCGCGCAGCGCCGGCATCGAGCAGCAGGGCGGCCAGCGCCTGGGCGGTGGCGCCCGTGGTGAGCACGTCGTCGACCAACGCCAAGTGACGGTTGTGCAACACAGCTTGGGGTGCCAGGGCAAAGGCCTGACGCAGGTTTCGCCGCCGAGCCCTGGCATCGAGTGCCTGTTGGGCGGGCGTGTCCTGGGTGCGTCGCAGCAGGTGTTCTTCGCAAGGGATCGCCAACGGCCCACTGAGCCAGCGGGCCAGCAGCGCTGCCTGGTTGAAACCGCGCTGGCGCAAACGCCGGGTCGCCAGTGGCACCGGGACCAGTGCGTCGGGTCGTTCCAGCCCTTCGTCGAAATGATGTTGCAACGACTGCGCGAGCAGTTCGCCCAGCAGTCGGCCCAGGGGCCATTTCGCCTGATGCTTGAAACGGGTGATCAGGCTGTCCACCGGGAAGTCGTAGGCCCAGGGCGCCAGGACCCGTTCGAAGGCTGGCGGCTGCGTGGCGCATTGTCCGCAACGCAGCCCGGCCATGGGCAGCGGCAAGGCACAGACGCTGCATTGATCGCCGAGCCAGGGCAGCTCGCTTTCACAAGGGGTGCAGATAGGCTGCGGCGTATCGGTGCTTTCGCCGCACAGCAGGCAGGATTGTTTGTTTTTTAACCAGATGTAAACCTGCCCTTTGTATCGTGGTTGACAGCGCATGACTCTTCCTTAAATATGCCGAACATCCGTGTCGCGCCTGTGGGTATTCCATGTCCCCAGGCGCCAGCCAAGCATAATCAAGGAAATGCCCATGAGCGCCAGCACCACTGCCAACCTGCGTCATGACTGGTCTTTGGCCGAAGTCAAAGCACTCTTCGTCCAGCCATTCAATGACCTGCTGTTCCAGGCGCAGACCGTGCACCGCGCGCACTTCGACGCCAATCGCGTCCAGGTTTCCACGCTGCTGTCGATCAAGACCGGCGCGTGCCCGGAAGATTGCAAATATTGTCCGCAGTCCGGTCACTACAACACCGGCCTGGATAAAGAGAAATTGCTCGAAGTGCAGAAGGTCCTCGAAGAGGCTGCACGGGCCAAGGCCATCGGTTCGACCCGTTTCTGCATGGGCGCGGCCTGGAAACATCCGTCGGCCAAGGACATGCCGTATGTGCTGGAAATGGTCAAAGGCGTGAAGGCCATGGGCCTGGAAACCTGCATGACCCTGGGCCGTCTCGACCAGGAACAGACCGAAGCGCTGGCCCAGGCCGGCCTGGACTATTACAACCATAACCTCGACACCTCGCCGGAGTTCTACGGCAGCATCATCACCACCCGCACCTACAGCGAGCGCCTGCAAACCCTGGCCTATGTGCGTGATTCGGGGATGAAGATCTGCTCGGGCGGCATCCTCGGCATGGGCGAGTCCCTGGACGACCGCGCCAACCTGCTGATCCAACTGGCGAACCTGCCGGAGCACCCGGAATCGGTGCCGATCAACATGTTGGTCAAAGTCGCCGGCACGCCGCTGGAGAATGCCGAGGACGTGGATCCGTTCGATTTCATCCGCATGCTCGCCGTGGCGCGGATCATGATGCCCCAGTCCCATGTGCGGCTGTCCGCCGGCCGTGAAGCGATGAACGAGCAGATGCAGTCCCTGGCGTTCCTGGCCGGTGCCAACTCGATTTTTTACGGCGACAAGCTGTTGACCACCGCCAACCCACAAGCCGACAAGGACATGCAGTTGTTCGCACGCCTGGGCATCCAGCCCGAAGCCCGCGAAGAACATGCCGACGAAGTGCACCAGGCAGCGATTGAACAGGCGCTGGTGGAGCAGAAGAGCAGCGAGCAGTTTTATAACGCCGCTGTCTGACCACTCACCGATACCCGGATTGGAATGCAAGACCCTGTGGGGGCGAGCTTGCTCGCGATGGCGATGGAACATTCGCATTGATGTCGACTGACACACCGCAATCGCGAGCAAGCTCGCTCCCACAAGGGGCTTTGGCCAGTCTTTAAACAGTTGAGGCCTGCATGCCCTTCGATCTCGCCGCACGCCTGGCTGCCCGTCGTGCCGACAACCTCTATCGCCAGCGCCCGCTGCTCGAAAGCCCGCAGGGCCCGGAAGTGGTGGTGGACGGCCAGCCGTTGCTGGCGTTCTGCAACAACGATTACCTGGGCCTGGCCAATCACCCGCAAGTGATCGAAGCCTGGCGCGCCGGGGCGCTCCGTTGGGGTGTCGGGGGGGGCGCCTCCCATTTGGTGATCGGCCACAGCGGCCCTCACCATGCTTTGGAAGAAGCCTTGGCCGACCTGACCGGCCGCCCGCGGGCGTTGCTGTTCACCACCGGTTACATGGCCAACCTCGGTGCGGTCACCGCGCTGGTGGGGCAGGGCGACACGGTACTGGAAGACCGCCTCAATCATGCCTCGCTGCTCGACGCCGGCCTGTTGTCCGGTGCGCGTTTCAACCGTTACCTGCACAACGATGCCCAGAGTTTGGCCAGCCGCCTGGAAAAAGCCACTGGCAATACCCTGGTGGTTACCGATGGCGTGTTCAGCATGGACGGCGACATCGCCGACCTGCCGGCCCTGGCCCGTGAAGCCAAGGCCAAGGGCGCCTGGCTGATGGTCGACGATGCACACGGTTTCGGCCCGTTGGGAGCCAATGGCGGCGGTATCGTCGAGCATTTTGGCTTGAGCCAGGATGACGTGCCGGTGTTGGTGGGCACCCTGGGCAAGGCCTTCGGCACCGCCGGGGCTTTTGTCGCCGGCAGTGAAGAACTGATCGAAAGCCTGATCCAGTTCGCTCGCCCCTACATCTACACCACCAGCCAACCGCCGGCCCTGGCCTGCGCCACGCTCAAGAGCCTTGAGCTGCTGCGCAGCGAGCATTGGCGGCGCGAGCACTTGCAGGTGCTGATTCGTCAGTTCCGCCAGGGCGCCGAGCAGATCGGCCTGCAATTGATGGACAGCTTTACGCCGATCCAGCCGATCCTGATTGGCGATGCGGGACGGGCCATGCGTTTGTCGCAAATGCTGCGTGAGCGCGGGCTGATGGTCACGGCGATCCGCCCACCCACCGTAGCGGCTGGCAGCGCCCGTTTGCGCGTGACCCTGACCGCCGCTCACAGCGAGGCCCAGGTGCAGCTATTGTTGAATGCACTGGCCGAGTGTTTTGCCCTGTTGGGACCGGAGCCAAGCGATGCGTGACCGACTGATATTGTTGCCGGGCTGGGGCTTGGGCGTTTCACCGCTGGAGCCGCTGGCGGCAGCGTTGCACGGGCTCGACGAACACTTGCGAGTGGAAATCGAACCGTTGCCGGCGTTGCTATCGAACGACCCGGATGAATGGCTCGAAGAATTGGACGCCATCGTGCCCCAGGATGCCTGGCTGGGCGGTTGGTCCCTGGGCGGTATGCTGGCCTCGGCGCTGGCGGCGCGTCGGGGTGAGCGCTGCTGCGGCCTGCTGACCCTGGCGAGCAATCCGTCCTTTGTTGCCCATGAGCAATGGCCGAGTGCGATGGATGGAGCAACCTTCGATGGTTTTCTCGCCGGCTGTGCGGCCGATCCACGCCAGACCCTCAAGCGCTTCAGTTTGCTGTGCGCCCAGGGCAGCAGCGACCCACGCGGGTTGTCGCGGTTGTTATTGGCCGGGGCGCCGGGCACATCGCCCGAGGTCTTGATGGCCGGGCTCGAACTGTTGGCGCAATTGGATACTCGCGCCGCATTGCAGCGCTTTCGTGGCCCGCAATTGCATCTGTTTGCCGGGCTCGATGCCCTGGTGCCGGCCGAAGCCGCGGGCGAGTTGCTGGTGTTGCTGCCGGATGTCGAAATCGGCCTGATCGAACAGGCCGGCCACGGATTCCTTCTGGAGGACCCGCACGGTGTCGCGGGGGCGATCCAGGCTTTTTTGCATGAGTCCGGCGATGACTGATCTGTCTCTTCCCAAATTGCCCGGTGCCTTGCCCGACAAGCGCCAGGTGGCGGCTTCGTTTTCCCGGGCGGCAACCAGCTATGACAGCGTGGCCGAACTGCAGCGCGACGTGGGCCAACAGTTGCTCGGGCGCTTGCCGTCTTCGTTTATCCCACAACGTTGGCTGGACCTGGGCTGCGGCACTGGCTATTTCACCCGGGCCCTGGGCGCGCGTTATGGCGTGGATTCCGGCCTGGCGTTGGACATCGCCGAAGGCATGCTCAACCATGCTCGTCCCCAAGGTGGCGCTGCGCATTTTGTCGCCGGTGATGCTGAGCGGTTGCCTTTGCAAGCGGCGAGCTGTGACCTGGTGTTCTCCAGCCTGGCGGTGCAATGGTGTGCGGATTTTGCCGCGGTGCTGAGCGAGGCCCATCGTGTGTTGAAACCGGGTGGGGTGTTTGCCTTCACCAGCCTTTGTGTAGGCACTTTGTACGAATTGCGCGACAGTTGGCGTCAGGTGGATGGGTTGGTGCACGTCAATCGTTTCCGTGGGTTCGAGACGTATCAACACCTTTGCGCGGACAGCGGGCTGAATGTCGTCAGTCTGGAAAACCGTCCCCATGTGCTGCATTACCCCGACGTGCGCAGCCTGACGCATGAATTGAAAGCCTTGGGCGCCCACAATCTGAACCCCGGCCGCCCCGGCGGCTTGACCGGCAGGGCGCGGATCCTGGCGCTGGTTGAAGCCTATGAGCAGTTTCGTCAGGCGCTGGGACTGCCGGCGACGTACCAGGTGGTCTACGCCGTTTTGGAGAAACCGCTATGAGCCAGGCCTATTTCATTACCGGCACTGACACCGACGTGGGCAAGACCACCGTCGCGGCAGGCCTGCTGCATGCTGCGCGACAGGCTGGCATGAGCACGGCTGCCGGAAAACCCGTGGCCTCTGGCTGCGACGTGACGCCCAAGGGCCTGCGTAACGCCGACGCCTTGGCCTTGCTGGCCGAATGCTCGATACCGTTGACGTATGCACAGGTCAATCCGGTGGCGTTCGAACCGGCAATAGCGCCGCACTTGGCCGCTCGGGAAGCGGGCGTTGCGTTGACGGTGCAGTCGCTACTCGGCCCGATGCGCGAAGTGCTGGCGCTGGGCGCCGACTTCACCTTGATCGAAGGCGCGGGTGGTTGGCGTGTGCCGCTGGCCGGCCAGGACAATCTTTCCGATCTGGCGATCGCGCTGGGCTTGCCGGTGATTCTGGTGGTGGGCGTACGCCTGGGTTGCATCAGCCACGCGTTGTTGACCGCCGAGGCTATCGCCCGTGATGGCTTGCAGCTTGCCGGTTGGGTCGCGAACATCGTCGACCCGGCCACCTCGCGCCTGGAAGAAAACCTGGCAACCTTGGCCGAGCGACTTCCGGCGCCGTGCCTGGGCAGGGTGGCGCGGATTCAGAGCGTGACGGCCGAAGCCGTGGCCGGGCACCTGCAACTGGACCTGCTGGACTGAGTCCCGCCAAGGTTTTGCCTATGACGCGGCACTGTGCCATTAGTGTTTTTGTCGGGCCTTTTCCTTGGGGTTCTGCTTCAATGGCCACTGTCGACCCTTCAAGAAGACGAGCTCTGCCATGGAAATCTCAGGAAGTACCGCGTTCTATGCCGGTCTGAGCACGATTCAGACAGGGCAGAACCGCGTCGATCAGGCCTCCAGCCAGATCGCCAACAATACGATCGAGCGTTCGGTCACCAGCCAGTCGTCCGAAGTCCAGGTCGATCGCCTGCGTTCGGTGGACCGTAGCCAGCAATCGGACGTGGCCAGCAACATGGTCGATATGGCCCAAGGCAAGTTCCAGGTGCAACTGGGTGTTAATGTCGCCAAGGCATCCGACGAAATGCTCGGTACGTTAATCGATACCTTCGCCTGATCCTGCCCTTCAGATTTACGAAAACGCCGCGATTATTCGCGGCGTTCTTGTCTCTAACGTCTTATTGCTCAACTAATCTTTTCCTACGCGCATCGCGGAATCTTCAGCGCGATAGATTTCCTGTGTCCGACATTTTTCTCAGGCCGATGACGAACGGCAAAAGATCGGCGCTTGACAAGATTTCGGCGTAAACGTATGTTTCAAACAACTGTTTGACCGCTACAACAAATCCACGCGGTCGTTCATTCCCGGTTACATCAGCAGAGGTTTATCGCTATGCCTGACTACAAGGCCCCCTTGCGTGATATTCGCTTCGTTCGTGACGAACTGCTTGGCTACGAAGCGCATTATCAGAGCCTTCCGGCTTGCCAGGACGCAACTCCGGACATGGTTGACGCCATTCTCGAAGAAGGCGCCAAGTTTTGTGAGCAGGTGCTGGCTCCGCTGAACCGTGTGGGCGACATCGAAGGTTGCACCTGGAGCGAGTCCGGCGTGAAGACCCCGACTGGTTTCAAGGAAGCCTACAAGCAATTCGTCGAAGGCGGCTGGCCAAGCCTGGCCCACGACGTCGAGCACGGCGGTCAAGGCCTGCCGGAATCCTTGGGCCTGGCAGTCAGCGAGATGGTCGGTGAAGCCAACTGGTCGTGGGGCATGTACCCGGGCCTGTCCCATGGCGCGATGAACACCATTTCCGAGCACGGTACGCCTGAGCAACAAGAGGCTTACCTGACCAAGCTGGTGTCCGGTGAATGGACCGGCACCATGTGCCTGACCGAACCGCACTGCGGCACTGACCTGGGCATGCTGCGCACCAAGGCCGAGCCTCAGGCCGATGGTTCCTACAAGGTTTCCGGCACCAAGATCTTCATTTCGGCCGGCGAACACGACATGGCCGACAACATCGTTCACATCGTGCTGGCGCGCCTGCCGGACGCACCGGCTGGTACCAAGGGCATTTCGCTGTTCATCGTTCCCAAGTTCCTGCCTAACGCCGACGGCTCCATCGGCCAGCGCAACGCGGTGAGCTGCGGTTCCCTGGAACACAAGATGGGCATCCACGGCAACGCCACTTGCGTGATGAACTTCGACGCGGCCACCGGTTACCTGATCGGCCCGGCGAACAAAGGCCTGAACTGCATGTTCACCTTCATGAACACCGCACGCCTGGGCACCGCGCTGCAAGGCCTGGCCCACGCCGAAATCGGTTTTCAGGGCGGCCTGAAATACGCTCGCGACCGCCTGCAAATGCGTTCCCTGACCGGCCCGAAAGCGCCAGACAAGGCCGCTGATCCGATCATCGTCCACCCTGACGTGCGTCGCATGCTGCTGACCATGAAGGCCTTCGCCGAAGGTAACCGGGCGATGGTCTACTTCACCGCCAAGCAGGTCGACATCGTCAAGTACGGCGTGGATGAAGAAGAGAAGAAAAAGGCCGATGCACTGCTGGCGTTCATGACGCCGATCGCCAAGGCCTTCATGACCGAAGTCGGTTTCGAATCGGCCAACCACGGCGTGCAGATCTATGGCGGCCACGGCTTCATTGCCGAGTGGGGCATGGAGCAGAACGTTCGCGACAGCCGTATCTCGATGCTGTACGAAGGCACCACCGGCATCCAGGCCCTCGACTTGCTGGGCCGCAAGGTGTTGATGACCCAGGGCGAGGCACTCAAGGGCTTCACCAAGATCGTCCACAAGTTCTGCCAGGGCAACGAAGGCAACGACGCGGTCAAGGAATTCGTAGAACCCCTGGCTGCGCTGAACAAGGAATGGGGCGAGCTGACCATGAAGGTCGGTATGGCGGCCATGAAGGATCGTGAAGAAGTGGGCGCCGCGTCGGTGGACTACCTGATGTACTCCGGTTACGCCTGCCTGGCCTATTTCTGGGCCGACATGGCGCGCCTGGCGGCGGAAAAACTCGCAGCCGGCACCACTGAAGAAGCCTTCTACACCGCCAAGCTGCAGACCGCGCGCTTCTACTTCCAGCGCATCCTGCCGCGTACCCGTACCCATGTGGCAACCATGCTGTCGGGCGCCAACAACCTGATGGATATGAAGGAAGAGGACTTCGCGCTGGGCTACTAAGCCTCACGCGTTTCTTCCAAAAGCCGCTGCTTCTTCGGGAGCAGCGGCTTTTTCATGCCACAAATTTGTATTCACCGCAGGCCCTTGTGCGAGCAAGCTCCCACAGGGCCAACCAGGATCCTGAAACAATATTCATCCAACTCGACCCTAAGAAAACCGTCATCTCTGCCGTTACAGCGATGGCAGTGTGACATCTGTCACATCTCGCGTGCCTTACTGCTCCAGTTGCAGGCACAATGCCATCTTTGATCAGCCGGGTCGGAGCTTTACCCTTGCCGCGTTCTTCCGCTGTACGTTTCAGCCATTTCCTGCCGTCATTGCTGCTGTTGCTGGCGGGGCTTGCGGCTGCCTACGTCAAGGATCTCAACGTTTTCTTCACCTCGCTGTTCAACGTGCTCCCGACGCTGGTGTTATTGCTGGGTGGGGCGTATTGCGCGGTCTACCGACGTCAACGTGAACTGTTTCTGATGGTCACGGTGTACATCGCCTATTTCCTTCTGGACACCCAGACTGACTTCTATCGCGATAACGGCAAGGTGCGCGAAGACGCGGCGGTGGTGTTCCATCTCGTTTGCCTGTTGTTGCCGTTGTTGTTCGGGCTGTTCGCCGCATGGCAGGAGCGCACCCATCTGTTCCAGGACATGGTGGCGCGGTTCGCGGTGTTGCTGGTCTTTGGCAGCGTGGCGCTGGCCCTGGAGCAGAGTTACCCCCAGGCCTTGCTGTTGTGGCTTTCGGAGATCCGCTGGCCGGCGTTGCACGGTGCCTGGATGAGCCTGATTCAATTGTCTTACCCGATGTTCGCCGCCGCGTTCCTGCTGCTGGCCTGGCAATATTGGCGCAACCCCCGGCCACTGCATGCTGCGCAATTGGTGGGGGTGCTGGGGTTGTTCTGGATGTTGCCGAAAACCTTCATCCTGCCGTTCACCCTGAACATCATGTGCAGCCAGGTGATGTTGATGATCGCGGCAGCGGTCGCCCATGAGGCCTATCAAATGGCCTTCCGTGATGAACTCACCGGCCTGCCGGGCCGTCGGGCGCTGAACGAACGCATGCAGCGCCTGGGGCGCAATTATGTGCTGGCGATGAGTGACGTGGACCACTTCAAGAAATTCAACGACACCCACGGCCACGATGTGGGGGACCAGGTCCTGCGCCTGGTGGCCAGCAAATTGTCGAAAATCGGCGGTGGCGGTAGGGCGTATCGCTACGGCGGTGAGGAATTTGCCCTGGTGTTCGCAGGCAAGACCATCGACGAGTGCATGCCCCATCTGGAAGTCATTCGCCAGTCCATCGAGACGTACGCCATCCAACTGCGCAACCCTGACAGTCGTCCCCAGGACGACCAACAAGGCCGCCAGCGTCGCTCCGGTGCCGGTGCGTCCAGTGTCTCGGTGACGGTCAGCATCGGCGTCGCGGAACGCCTCGAGCAACGCACGCCTGAAGAAGTGCTCAAGTCCGCCGACCAGGCGCTCTATAACGCCAAGGGCGCGGGGCGTAACTGTGTGATTGCCTTCGGGCAGAACCGCCGCGGTGCGGTACGCATGGAGACTGCCGCGGGTTGAGTGATGACGGCGCATTCAGCGTCTGGACTGTGATTGTGGGCCTGGGTGGCCGGCAGTAGGTTGAAACGATCTGCTACCGGAGAAAACCACCATGCCCGAGTACAAAGCCCCCCTGCGCGACATGCGCTTTCTGATCGATCACGTCTTCGATTTCCATGGTCGCTATGCCGAGCTGGGCGTCAGCGACGCAAGCCCGGACATGGTCAGCGCGATCCTCGAAGAAGCTGCCAGGTTCTGTGAGAACGTGCTGGCGCCGCTCAATCGCTCCGGTGATGAAGAGGGTTGCCACTTCGACAACGGTGTAGTCACCACGCCGACAGGCTTCAAGCAGGCTTTCGCACAGTATGTGGAGGGCGGCTGGCATGGGCTGGCGGCGGACCCGGCGTATGGCGGCCTGGGCTTGCCTAGCTCCCTGGGCCTGGTCATCAGCGAGATGATCGGCTCCAGCAACACGTCTTGGGGCATGTACCCGGGCCTGACTCATGGCGCCATGTCGGCGATCCATGCCCACGGCACGTCAGAACAGAAACAGACCTACCTGAGCAAACTCACCGCCGGCCAGTGGACAGGCACCATGTGCCTGACCGAAGCCCACTGCGGCACCGACCTGGGCATCATCAAGACCCGCGCCGTGCCCCAGGCCGACGGCAGCCATGCGATCTCCGGCAGCAAGATCTTCATTTCCGCCGGCGAACACGACATGAGCGATAACATCATCCACCTGGTGCTGGCCAAGTTGCCGGACGCTCCCGCCGGGACCAAGGGCATCTCGCTGTTCATCGTGCCCAAGTTCCTGCCCGACGCCAGGGGTGAGGCAGGGGCGCGCAATGGCGTGTCCTGTGGTTCGATTGAACACAAGATGGGCATCAAGGCATCGGCCACCTGTGTGCTGAATTTCGATGGGGCCAAGGGGTTCCTCATCGGCGAGCCGAACAAGGGCCTCAATTGCATGTTCACCATGATGAACCACGCCCGGCTCGGCACTGGCATGCAGGGCCTGTGCCTGGGCGAGGCGAGCTTCCAGGGCGCCATCAGGTACGCCAACGACCGTTTGCAGATGCGCGCGCTGACCGGCCCCAAGGCGCCGGAAAAAGTCGCCGACCCGATCATCGTCCATCCCGATGTGCGCAGGATGCTGCTGACCATGAAAGCCTTCAACGAAGGCAATCGGGCGCTGACCTATTTCACCGCGCAATTGCTCGATACCGCGCACCTGAGCCCGGACGAAACCGCCCGCCAGGAGGCCGAGGACCTGCTGGCGTTTCTCACCCCGATCTGCAAGGCCTTCATGACCGACACCGGGCTGGAGGTGACCAACCACGGCATGCAAGTGTTTGGTGGCCATGGTTTCATTCGTGAGTGGGGCATGGAGCAGTTGGTGCGCGATTGCCGCATCGCGCCGATCTATGAAGGCACCAACGGTATTCAGGCCTTGGATCTATTGGGGCGCAAGGTGCTGGGCAGCCAGGGCAGATTGCTGCGAGGTTTCACCAAAATCGTCCATAAGTTCTGCGCTGCCAATGCGCAACATCCGCAGCTCAAGGCGTACGTCGCGCAACTCGACGGGCTCAACCAGCAGTGGGGCGAGCTGACCACTCGGGTTGGCATGGCCGCCATGAAGAATCCAGATGAAGTCGGCGCCGCCTCCGTGGATTATTTGATGTACAGCGGTTACATCATCCTGGCCTACCTGTGGTTGCGCATGGCCTTGGTGGCTCAGTCGCAACTCGACAGCGGCAACGGTGACGGTGATTTCTGCCAGGCCAAACTGGCGACCTGCGAGTTCTACTTCAAGCGCCTGCTGCCGCGTACGACCGCCCATCGGGCTGCGGTCGAGGCCGGGAGCGACTGCCTGATGAAGCTACCGGCAGAGTTGTTTGCCCTCTGACTGAACCTGTGGCGAGGGAGCTTGCTCCCGCTGGGCTGCGCAGCAGCCCCTTTTTTTGTGAGTGCTGCGCACTCAAGCGGGAGCAAGCTCCCTAGCCACCATCACATTCAAGCCTACATGCTGACTAAAAATAACAAAACAGTCATAGGTTGACCCTATGTGTCTCAAAAGTTGTTGGGGTACACTCCAATCCATGTAAAAACCGTTTTCTCACGAACCAACTGTTTAGATCCTGCGAGGTTTGCCATGGCTGACTACAAAGCGCCCCTGCGCGATATGCGCTTCGTCCTCAATGAAGTGTTCGAGGTCGCGAAACTCTGGGCCCAATTGCCGGCGTTGGCCGATGCCGTGGATGCCGAAACGGTCGAAGCGATCCTTGAAGAAGCCGGCAAAGTCACCAGCAAAAGCATCGCGCCCCTCAGCCGCGCCGCTGACGAAGAAGGTTGCCACTGGGCCGACGGCGCCGTCACCACGCCGGCAGGTTTCCCACAGGCCTACAAGACTTACGCTGAAGGTGGTTGGGTCGGTGTCGGCGGTGACCCGGTGTACGGCGGCATGGGCATGCCCAAGGCCGTTTCGGCCCAGGTCGAGGAAATGGTCAACTCCGCCAGCCTGTCCTTCGGCCTGTACCCGATGCTGACCGCCGGCGCCTGCCTGTCGATCAATGCCCACGCCAGTGAAGAGTTGAAAGCAGCGTACCTGCCAAACATGTACGCCGGCGTCTGGGCCGGTTCCATGTGCCTGACCGAGCCTCATGCCGGTACGGACCTGGGGATCATCCGCACCAAGGCCGAACCCCAGGCCGACGGTTCCTACAAGGTCAGCGGCACGAAAATTTTCATCACTGGCGGTGAGCACGACCTCACCGAGAACATCATTCACCTGGTGCTGGCGAAACTGCCGGACGCGCCGGCAGGCCCCAAGGGCATCTCGCTGTTCCTGGTGCCCAAGTTCATGGTCAATGCCGACGGCAGCCTGGGCGCGCGCAACGCGGCCAACTGCGGCTCGATCGAACACAAGATGGGCATCCAGGCATCCGCCACTTGCGTGATGAACTTCGACGAAGCCGTGGGTTATCTGGTAGGCGAGCCGAACAAGGGCCTGGCGGCGATGTTCACCATGATGAACTACGAACGTCTGGGCGTCGGCATCCAAGGCCTGGCCTCGGGTGAGCGTTCCTACCAGAACGCCATCGAATACGCCCGTGACCGCCTGCAAAGTCGTTCGCCAACCGGTGCGCAGAACAAGGACAAGGTCGCCGACCCGATCATCGTCCACCCCGACGTGCGTCGGATGCTGCTGACCATGAAAGCCTCGAACGAAGGCGGTCGGGCATTTTCCACCTACGTGGCGATGCAATTGGACACCGCCAAGTTCAGCGAAGATCCAGTCACGCGCAAGCGCGCCGAAGACTTGGTGGCGTTGCTGACACCGGTGGCGAAGGCCTTCCTGACCGACCTGGGCCTGGAAACCACAGTCCATGGTCAACAGGTGTTCGGCGGCCACGGTTACATTCGTGAATGGGGCCAGGAGCAACTGGTGCGCGATGTGCGTATCACCCAGATCTACGAAGGCACCAACGGTATTCAGGCGCTGGACCTGGTGGGGCGCAAGATCGTCGGCAGCGGCGGTGCGTTCTACAAGTTGTTTGCCGATGAAATCCGGCACTTCACTGCCACCGCGAACAGCGACCTGGCGGAGTTCACCAAGCCGCTGAACGATGCGGTCGGTACGCTGGATGAGCTGACCGAATGGTTGTTGGACCGGGCGAAAAGCAACCCGAACGAAATCGGCGCGGCGTCGGTGGAGTATCTCCAGGCGTTTGGCTACACCGCGTATGCCTACATGTGGGCTCTGATGGCCAGGGCGGCCTTGGGCAAAGAAAGCCAGGATGATTTCTACGCGAGCAAATTGGGCACGGCGCGGTTCTATTTCGCCCGCCTGCTGCCGCGTATTCAGTCCTTGAGTGCTTCGGTGAAGGCGGGAAGCGAGTCGCTGTTCTTGCTGGAGCCCGGACAGTTCTAAAAACTGACATTGTGTAAGCAAACGCTTACACAATGTGCTGGCGTTTTCCCTCTATCGGCAGGTTGGATCCAAGGCTAATCTACTTCACATGGACGCCGCGCAGGATGCGCAACAGTAACAACACGGACACGTAGGATTCTGCCAGGAAGGCGGAGTGAAATGGATGTCAGGGAAACAGTCTGCAAAGCCCCGCTTCGGCGGGGTTTTCTTTTGGCTGCGTTTTTTGTCCCTCGCAGGCGCCCCCCATCGGGGCTGCTTCTGGTTGCGTTTCACTGAACCCTGGCGAGCGGCCTGGGGTCAATGAGCTATATGGCAATTTGGCCATCGTCGATCAGGGAGTCATCCATGGATTTCATTCGTATCATTATCGCCATCCTGCTGCCGCCATTGGGGGTGTTTCTGCAGGTGGGTTTTGGCGGGGCTTTCTGGCTGAATATCCTGCTGACGCTGCTGGGTTACATCCCCGGCATCGTGCATGCGGTGTACATCATCGCCAAGCGCTGAGGCCATGAGGGGATTTATCTGTGGCGAGGGAGCTTGCTCCCGCTGGAGCGCGCAGCGGTCCCAATGTTTTTGCGATTGCTGCGCAATCGAGCGGGAGCAAGCTCCCTCGCCACAATGAGCGCCGTTGTCATAGACCGCAATCGATCACCCTGCGATAAAACAACCACTCATGCTCCAGCGCATGGGCCTGGTTCGCCGCTTTGCGAAAACCGTGGCGCTCATCGGGATAGTAGTGCGCCTCGACCGCCACGCCGTTGGCTTGTAAAGCGTTGACCATATCGCGGGTTTGCTGCGGTACGACCACCACGTCCAGCTCACCCTGGAAAAAGATCACCGGCACGCGGATGTTCCCAGCATGCAGCTGCGGCGTCCGGGCGCGGTAGCGTTCGGCATCCTGTTGCGGGTCGCCGATCAGCCAGTCCAGGTAATCCCCTTCGAACTTGTGCGTCGCGCGGCCGAGGGCGACGGGGTCGCTGACGCCATAGAGGCTGGCGCCGGCCCGGAACACCTCATGGAACGCCAGGGCGCACAGGGTTGTATATCCACCGGCACTGCCGCCCCGAATGAATGCGCAGCGACCATCGATCAAGCCTTGCTCGTCCAGATACGCGACCACCGCGCAAGCATCCTCGACATCCACCACCCCCCAGTTCAAGTGCAGCGCCTGTCGATACGCCCGGCCATAACCACTGCTGCCTCGATAATTGAGGTCGGCGACGGCGAAACCGCGTTGGGTCCAGTATTGGATACGCGGATCAAAGATGGGGTAGCAGGCTGAGGTCGGTCCACCGTGGATAAACACCACCAGCGGCGGTTTCTCGATGGCAGTCATGGCCGGATAAAAGAACCCATGGGCTTCGCTTGAGCCTGAGGGGTATCGCAGGGTGCGGGGCCGACTGATCTGTTCGACGGGCAATGGCGCGATGCCGCCGGCCAGCACGGCCACTTCCTGACTATGCCGCTCGATGGCAATGACCGCCGATGGGCCGGTCGGCGAGGCTGCAACGGCGTAGATGAACCGCTCATCCAGCGCCAGGCTGCGAAAGCGGGTATGGGTGCCGGTGAAGTCCTCATCGACATCGTCAATGTGGCACAGGCCCAGGCGTCCAAAACCCGCTTCGGTCCAACTGGCCAGGTACGTGTGTTGGTCCAGCGGCAGCCAGGTGCAGCCACCCAGTTGCCACGGCGCTGGGGCGTGATCGGCTTGGACGGCAGGCAGCGGTTCCAGGCCCTGGGCCGACTCTAGCCAAGGCTGCCAATAACCACCGCGATCAGTCAGGCAATAAAGACGACTGGCCGCATCGAAGCGCGGTTGCTGGATGGACTCTTCTTCACCGTTGCCCGCGACACAGCGCGGCGCACCCCAACCCGTAGCGTTGCGCTCGGCCAGCATCAAGCGCGTTGCGGTCCAGGGTTGATGCGGGCGGCTCCATTCAATCCAGGCGAGCCGCTGGCCGTCCGGGCTCACGGTGGGTGACGCGTAGAAATCTGCACCTTCGGCCAGCAGATGTCGCTGATGATCCACCAGCCCGATCGACACCAGGCGATGCTGGTTGGCCCGTTCTTCCACTGCCAGTACCTGGCCGTCGGCGAAGCTCAGATCCCCATAACGGCAGTCACCCGAGGTCAGCGCTATGGGGCGTTCGTCGTTCAGGGATTGGTGGTACAGCTGCTGGTCGGCCTCATTGACGAACAGCACACCGTTATGGCTCAGGCAGAATGATCCACCGCCGTATTCATAGACCCGGCTGCGCGCGCTGAACCCGTCCGGTGTCAGGCAGCGGGGCATGGCGTCTTGCCAATGCCAGATCCGGCAGGCACCGTCTGCGGGGCGGTATTCATTCCAGAACAGGCCCAAAGGCCCGAGCTGCAGTTCGGCGAAGTCGGTGCCGGCGGCAACGGCCTGGGCGGCGCTGAAAGGCTCAGCCTTTGGCGATGAGGCGCGAGTTTCGTTCATTGCGAAAGGCCAATTGTTCGATGGTTTGCGTGGCGTGCTCGGCGTCTTCACGCGCCTGCAGGATCACCCCGTGATGTGCGGATTTGCTGCACACCGGGTCGGCGTTGCTGGCGTCGCCGGTGAGCATGAACGCCTGGCAGCGGCAGCCGCCGAAGTCCTTCTCTTTTTCATCGCAGGAGCGGCACGGTTCGGGCATCCAGTCATAACCGCGGAAACGGTTGAAGCCGAACGAGTCGTACCAGATGTGCTGCATGCTGTGGTCGCGCACGTTGGGAAATTGCACCGGCAACTGGCGGGCACCGTGACAGGGCAATGCCGTGCCGTCCGGCGTGACGGTGAGGAAAATGCTGCCCCAGCCGTTCATGCAGCCCTTGGGGCGCTCTTCATAGTAGTCCGGCGTGACGAAGATCAGCTTGCACGGATTGCCTTCGGCTTCCAGCTTGGCGCGGTATTCGTTGGTGACACGCTCGGCGCGTACCAGTTGCTCCCGGGTGGGCAGCAGGCCGACGCGGTTGAGCTGCGCCCAGCCGTAGAACTGGCACGTGGCGAGCTCGACGAAGTCGGCTTCCAGGGCGATGCACAGTTCGATGATGCGATCGATCTTGTCGATGTTGTGCCGATGGGTCACGAAGTTCAGCACCATCGGGTAGCCATGGGCTTTCACCGCCCGGGCCATTTCCAGTTTTTGCGCGAAGGCTTTCTTCGAGCCGGCCAGGAGGTTGTTCACCTGCTCGTCGCTGGCCTGGAAACTGATCTGGATATGGTCGAGGCCGGCCTTCTTGAAGTCGCTGATTTTCTGCTCGGTCAGGCCGATGCCGGAAGTGATCAGGTTGGTATAGAAACCCAGCCTGCGCGCCTCGCCGATCAACTCGGCCAGGTCCTGGCGCACCAACGGCTCGCCGCCGGAAAAGCCCAGCTGCGCAGCGCCCATCTCGCGGGCCTCGCGAAAGACCTTGAACCACTGTTCGGTGCTCAGCTCCTGGCCCTGCTCGGCGAAGTCCAGCGGGTTGGAGCAATACGGGCATTGCAGCGGGCAACGGTAGGTCAGCTCGGCCAGCAGCCACAGCGGCAGGCCGACTTCAGGCTTGGGCGGCAGCCCGGTGGTCTCAGACAAGTTCGATCCAGTGCTGTGCACGGGCGACCTCCATGAATTGCTCGATGTCGTCACCGAGTTCCGGCACGTCGGGAAACTGCTTCGCCAACTCGCCGACGATGGCCGCGACATCCCGTTCACCGTCGATCAGCCCGCCGATCAGCGCAGCGCTGTCGTTCAGCTTGATCATGCCTTCAGGATAGAGCAGCACATGGCCTTTCTGGGCCGGTTCGTACTGGAAGCGATAGCCGGGGCGCCAGCGTGGGGTTTGGCTGCGGTTAAAACTCATAAGGTAATTCCTTTGTGCCAAACCCGTTGGTCGGTCACGCTGTGATAGGGCGGGCGGTTCAATTCATAGGCCATGCTCATGGCGTCGAGCATGCTCCAGAGGATGTCCAGTTTGAACTGGAGGATCTCCAACATGCGTTCCTGCCCTGCGCGGGTGGTGTAGTGCTGCAAGGTGATCGCCAGGCCATGCTCCACGTCACGCCGGGCTTGGCCCAGGCGGGTGCGGAAGTACTGGTAGCCGGTCGGGTCTATCCATGGGTAATGCTGCGGCCAGCTGTCCAGACGCGACTGGTGGATCTGCGGGGCGAACAGTTCGGTCAGCGAGCTGCTGGCGGCTTCCTGCCAGCAGGCCCGCCGGGCGAAGTTGACGTAGGCGTCCACGGCAAAACGCACACCTGGCAGCACCAATTCCTGGGAGCGCAGTTGATCGGGGTCCAGGCCCACCGCCTGGCCCAGCCGCAGCCAGGCTTCGATACCGCCGTCTTCGCCGGGGGCGCCGTCATGATCGAGCAGGCGCTGGATCCACTCGCGGCGGATCTCCCGGTCCGGGCAGTTGGCCAGGATCGCGGCATCCTTGAGTGGGATATTCACCTGGTAGTAAAAACGGTTCGCGACCCAGCCCTGGATCTGCTCGCGAGTCGCGCGGCCCTCATACATCGCCACGTGATAGGGGTGATGGATGTGGTAATACGCGCCCTTGGCACGCAGGGCGGCTTCGAACTCGGCGGGGGACAGGGGGGTGTCAGTCATTTCCGTTGCTCCTACAGTTCAATACTCATGCCGTCGTAAGCCACTTCGACATTGCGCCGCACCAGCTCAGCCCGTTCGACGGAGTCTTCATCGAGGATCGGGTTGGTGTTGTTGATATGAATAAGGATCTTGCGCTGATTGGGCAGTCGCTCCAGCACTTCCAGCATCCCGCCGGGCCCATTCTGTGCCAGGTGGCCCATTTCCCGGCCAGTGCGGGTGCCGACGCCACGGCGCTGCATTTCATCGTCGTCCCACATCGTACCGTCCACCAGCAGACAATCGCTGCCGGCCATGATCTCCAGTAACGACTCGTCGACCTTGCCCAGGCCCGGGGCATAGAACAGTTTGCCTCCCGTGCGAAGGTCTTCGACGATCAGCCCGATGTTGTCGCCCGGGTGCGGGTCGAAGCGATGCGGTGAATAGGGCGGTGCGGCGCTGCGCAGGGGCAGCGGGGTGAAGCGCAGGTTCGGGCAGGCCGGGATGGTGAACGATTGGTCGAGTTCGATACGGTTCCAGCTCAGCCCACCGTTCCAGTGGGTCAACATGTTGAACAGCGGAAAGCCGGTGCTCAGGTCTTCATGGACCATGTCGGTGCACCAGACCTGGTGCGGGCACCCTTCACGCAAGCTGAGCAGGCCGGTGGTGTGGTCGATCTGGCTGTCCATCAGGATGATCGCGCCAATGCCGGTGTCGCGCAGGGCCCGGCCCGGCTGCATCGGGGCGAACGCCTGGAGCTGGGCGCGAATGTCCGGGGAGGCGTTGCACAGCACCCAGTTCACACCGTCATCGGACAGGGCGATGGACGATTGGGTGCGCGCCTGGGCCCGCAGGCTGCCGTCGCGAAAACCTGCGCAATTGGCGCAGTTGCAGTTCCACTGGGGGAAACCGCCACCGGCGGCAGAACCTAGAATCTGGACGAACATGGCTGCTCCATCTGCAAACCGAAATAAAAACGCCTCGGCTGGCCGAGGCGTAGTGCTGCGTGCTTAACCGCCTGCAGCATTCAACGGCTGGCGAAGTACATGGTGACTTCGAAACCGATACGCAGGTCGATATATGCGGGTTTGGACCAGGACATGGGAATACTCCTTTGGTTGGGATGCTTTCGTTAGTTGGAACGGTTGAGACCTATACATATAGTCCACCTCCGCGCGGAGATGTTCAGATGCTTAGGCGGCTATGTTACTAAATCTGACAGATCGTTCGCCGCGATTCTCGAAGAAAGCTCATTACGGCCGCTGCAACGATCACTGCGGCGCTTGCCAGCGCTCTCCCGGACAGGCTCCGTTGCTCAGGCAATACCAGCCCCCTTCAGCTTCGATCAGACGTTGGGCGGCTCTTTGTAGCTGCGTGCGATCCAGGTACACGATGGCGGCGGAGAGTTGTTCAAGATAATCCGACGGGTGGCCGGCCAGCTTGCCCTGCCAGAGCAGCTCGGCGGCCTGGGCGCAGGGCAGGGCGGTGCTCTGGAGTTGGGCGGCAAGCGCCTGCTGCTGGCCGGTCAGGGAAACATCATCGAGTTGCTGGAGCAACGCCGGTAACCCGGCCAGGAACTGTTCGATGTGGGCGCTCAGTTGCGTCGCCGAAAGGCTGGGCGATTGGACGCCGAACAATATCCCGGTTTGCCCGTCGATCTGCTTCAACCCACTGAACACCGCATAGCCCAACTGCAACTCGACGCGCAGGCGCTGATAGAACGGCGTCTGACACAGCTGTGCCAGCAATCCCCAGGCGGCTTCGTCGGCCAGCGTCGGGGTGGCTGTCGGGCAAAACAGCAACACGGCCGATTCTTCGCCGTGAGTCTGGAGCGTATGCCAGAGGCGTTGCCCGCGAGGTGCCGGCGCCAGGCTGGCTTCATCGCCGGCAATGCCCGGCACTCGGGCCAACGCAGGGCCCAACGCCCCTTGGGTGGCCGCCGCCAGGCCGATGCACAGCCCGTCCCATCGGGCCGTTGTCCACACGCTTTGGTCGCTGTCGGGCATTGGCAACGCTGACGCTTGGCGGTTGGGGTGGCAGTGATCTGGCAGCGCCTTCAACAGATGCCGAATCGGCATCGGCGGGGGTTCCTGACTGGCCAGGGCCATTGGCAGCGGTTGCGCAAGCTTCGTCAGAGCGTGTTCGAGCACCAACGGTATCGGCGCCTGTAAGCCGACCAGTTTCAGTAGCCATTGATAACCGGAACGCTGGAAGCTGACATCCACTCCGGCCTGGCGAGCATCCTCTCGCACATCCTGCAGGTGCCGGTCGAGCCTGGATTGAAAGTCCAGTGGTGTCTGGGTCGTCAGTTGCCAGCGCAGGTACACCGCGCCTTCACGACCGTTGTCTGGCAGCGCCTGGCTGAACTGCATGGGTGAGCGTTCCCGGCGACCCCGGGAGCGGTCCTGGGCGAAGGTTCGCAAGCCGCGGTGGGCGCTGGTCTGGCCGCGTATCAGCCCGGCGCGGGGCGCTTCGCTTGGCGTTTGCAGGAACGGATTGGGTGCGGGCAACTGCCAGGGTTCCACGACGTTATCGGCGGGGTGCAGTTGCCTGAGGATTTCCCTGAGCCTCACGAGGTCGTTTGCCAACAGCGGCCCGTCACGTCCTTCACCGTCCCAGCGGGCCACCTGCAAGGCCGATCCTGTCTCCTGCCGGCGCTGCAACCGTGCGGTGAACTCCTGGCGCAACGGCGCCCAGTCGTCCTGGGCGGCAAAGAACCCCAGCCAGTCGTGCAGCAACGGCTGGATTTGCGCCGCTGCCGGAGCGTTGGCGTGCTTGAATTCGAGGTGCAGCAGCGCCTGCCCGGCAAACTCATACAGCGCGGTGGCCTTGAGGCTGTCAGCCAGGCCGCGCTGACGCAACGTGGCGAGCAAGCCGCCCGGTTTGCTGGAGTTCAGCCACATACAGAGAAAGTCCAGGGCTTGACGCGAGGCGGCCGGTAAATCTTCGAAGGCGAACAGCAGATCAAGGCAACCCTCGCGGGCCTGTTGATAACTTGTCGGGGACGATGCCATCAAACTTGGTGGTGCCGGCCTGGCAAGCGCTTCGCCGGCAGGTAGGTGGCTGTCGAACTGTTCAGCCAGCGCTTTCAAGGCGTCGATGCTTTGCGGGCCGGCCAGGCTCAAGGTCATCTGGCCGCTCTGGTAAAACCGGCGATAGAAGTCGTGCAAGGCGCTTTGGAATTCGCTTTGCGCCACCGCGAGGCTGTCGCGATTGCCGGCATGAAAACCCCGCAGCGGATGGGTCGCCGACAGGCCGTCGTGCAGGGCAAGCTGCCGCTGGGCAGCTGCATCCTGGGACCAGGCGATGAACTCGGCGTGCAGCACTTCTCGTTCGCGCAACTGATCGGCCTCATCCAGGCGTGGGTGAGTGAGCATGTCCCCTAGCCGTTCCAGTCCCTCGGCGAAGGTTGCGGGTGGCAATTCGAAGAAAAAATCCGTGGTGCGTTCGCTGGTGCGTGCATTGACCTGGCCGCCATGGCGCTGCACGTAGGCCATCAGGTTCTCCCCAGCGGGAAAACGCTCGGTGCCGAGGAAGAACAGATGCTCGAGCAAGTGCGCCAATCCCGGCCAGGCCAGGGGCGCGTCATGGCTGCCAGCCGCGACTCGCAGTACTGCAGCGCTGCGCTTGAGGCCTGGGACGTGACGCAATGTCACCCGCAAGCCGTTGGCCAGGGTTTCAGTGTGGGGGCGGAGGGAGTCGGGGGCCGGCATGAGCGCTTCCAGAACAAAGATGCGCTCATGCTAGCGGATTAGGCCGCGTTCTCAATCCTCAATCAGTGTTTGTGCAGGTCGTCGTAAAGCTCAGGGCGGCGATCGTGCAGGTAGTTGTAGGCCGCGCGGGAGTCGTCCATCAGTTGTCGATCCAGTTCTGCGACGATCAAGGCCTCATCCAGCCCTGCAAGCGCCGGGCGGCTGCCATTCGGTGCGGCGATACTGCTTTGGCCGCAATACTGCAATTCACCTTCGTGGCCGCAGTAATTGGCGTACGCCACGAAACACTGGTTCTCGATGGCCCGGGCCCGCACGGTGACGTCGGCGATGAACTCGTAAGGTTGCATGTTGGCGGTCGGCACCAGGATCAGCTCGGCGCCGGCCAGGGCCAGGCGTCGGGCATTTTCCGGAAATTCCAGGTCGTAGCAGATCAGCAGGCCAAGCTTCCAGCCATTGAGCTCCACGATGGGCAATGCGGCGTCGCCGGCGCTGAACATGGCGTGATCGAGGTCGCCGAACAGGTGGCTCTTGCGGTAGTTGGCCAGGCGCTCACCCTGGGCGTCGATCAGCTGCACGGCGTTGTAGATCTGCCCGTCTTCGCCGCGCTCCGGATAGCCGTAGACAATCGCCAGGCCGGCGGCCTTGGCAATGCGGGCGATCTGTTGCGCCCACTCGCCGTTGTAGACCTCGGCCAATACATTCACCGCATCGACGCCGATGTTGTAGCCGGTCATGAACATCTCCGGCAGCACCAGCACATCGGCGCCCCTGGCCTCCAGCGCCACCTGGTGCAGGCGGTGCAGGTTGCCGGCCGGATCCAGTGGCAGCGGCGGGCATTGGTAGAGGGCTACACGCATCAATAACTCCTTTTATTCGGGCAGGGCGATCGGACCGATCTCGTGGAACACATCACCAGGACCCGGGTTCTCGGCGTGAGTTTCACCGCCGAAGTGCTTCATGATTCCCCACACGGCATTGAGTGAGGTCTGTACCGCGCCTTCGACCCAGGCCGGTGTCCATGAGACGTCATCACCGGCGATAAAGATCCCGCGTTGTTCGGCCGGCATGTCGTCCTGCATGAAATGCGCATACATGCGCTGGTTGTAGCGATAGTGGCCAGGCAGCGCGCCCTTGAATGCGCCGAGAAAATGCGGGTCGGCTTCCCAGGACACGGTAATCGGATCGCCGATGATCCGCGCGGCGATGTCCACCTTGGGATAGATTTTCTTCAGGGCATCGAGGGCCAGCTTCACGCGTTTTTCCACCGGGTGCGGGAGCATTTTCAGCGCGTCGCTCATCCAGGAATACGATAGGCAAATCACCCCTGGCTTGTCGTCCCCGTTGTCGAACAGGTAGGTGCCACGGGTAAGACGGTCGGTCAGGGTCATGCTCATCAGGTCGCGGCCGGTCTCCGGGTCCTTGTCCTTCCAGAATGGCCGGTCGACCATCACGAAGGTCTTCGACGATTGCATGTAGCGGGTGCGGTCCAGGGCCATCCACATCTTTTGCGAGAACAGCGCTTCTTCACATTCGATCTGAGTGGTCAGTAGCCAACTCTGGCAGGTGACCAGCACAGCGGCGTACTCGCGGGTGTTGTCCCAGACGTCGGTCACGCTGAATCGGCCATCAGCCGCGCGGGCGATGCGCTTCACGCCGCTGCGTGGGGCACCCAGGTGCAGCGAATTCAGGCTGGTCCCTTGCGGCCAGTGCGCGCAGCGTTCCGGCACGTGGTTCCAGATGCCGTGGGGCACCTGCTCGACGCCGCCGACCACCAGGTGCTGGTGGTCGTCGCAGTTGGTCATCACGACCCGGAAGATTTCCAGCATCGAATTGGGGAAGTCCGAATCCCAGCCGCCGGTGCCGAAACCGACCTGGCCGAACACTTCGCGGTGCTGGAAAGAGAGCTTGGCGAAGGCCTTGGAGGTGGCGACGAAGTCGTAGAAGGTGCGGTCGTCCCATAGTGGCACCAAGGTGTTCCACAGCGCCTTGAGGCGTGGCACGTCGCGGTCGCGGATCGCCTGCTGGATGTCGCCGAAGCGCGAACCATCCTCCAGCGCATCGGCCCAGGCGTCGGCGACTTCCTGGAACAGCGCGGGAAGGTCCGCCAGTTTCTGTGCGTAGTAGGTCTGGCCTTCCAGGTCGATGACCGTGCTGCCGGACGCGGGGGTCAGCGGGTTGGGAAAGGGTTTGGTCTCCAGGCCCAGCTTGTCGACGTAATGGTAGAACGCGGTGGAGGACACCGGAAAACGCATGCCGCCCAGCTCGGCGATCACCCCTTCGGCACCATTGAACGCTTGTGAGCGCAGGCGCCCACCCATCTTCGACGCCTCGTAGACCACGGGTTTGAGACCCAGCTTCATCAGCTCGTACGCCGCCACCAGGCCGGCGATCCCGGCCCCGACAATCGCCACTTCGGTACCGTGGTTGTGGGCGGGTATGCTGCCCAGGCCAGCCGGATGCTCGATCCAGTCGTCAAAGGCGAAAGGAAAGTCCGGCCCGAAAATGGTGATGGGCTTCTTACCGTCTGCTGGGTGGCGATTGTTCTTGTTCATGGCTGACCTTGATGGGCGACTCGACGCGGTGTTCGCGTCTGAGTATAGGAAAGATGCCAGCCATTCTAGGGAGGGTGGAACACGTTAATAAGACACAATATGTCGTCGTTTTGAGCGCATGTCAGTCATTTTGACCTATCCATAAATCATAATGACGAAACCTGTCCACTGTGGGAGCGAGCTTGCTCGCGATAGCGGTGCGTCAGTGCATGAAGGTGCTGAGTGCCGTCGCGAGCGAGCTCGCACACAGGTCAAGTGACGCAGGGCTTAGACCGGTTGGCCTCGATCGATCTTGCTGCTGAGGATGATCGAGGTGGTGGTCTTTTCCACGCCGTCCACGCTGCCGATCTGGTCCAGCAACTGGTCCAGCTGTTCCGGCGAGTCCGTGCGCAACCAGGCGACATAGTCGAACTCACCGCTGACCGCGCACAGTTGCTGTACCTGGGCCATGGCGCTCAAGCGTCGCAGCACGTCCTTGCCGGAACGCGGCTGGACCTTGATGCCGACGTAAGCCTGCAAGCCGCCGTCAATCACTCGTTGGCCCAGGCGCACGCCATATCCGGTAATCACTTTAGTCTTTTCCAGGCGTGCCAGCCGCGAGGTCACGGTTGTGCGGGCGATACCCAATTGCCGGGCGAGCATGGCGACGCTTTCCCGGGCGTTGATTTGCAGCGCCGCAATCAGCTGCCGGTCGATTTCGTCGAGGACGGGAGGGCGGGTATCAGTCAAAGTGGGCTCCGGCGCAGGCATTCGATGGCGAGTATGTTACAGGCTCTCATGTGCGAAATAGTCGATGGCAGGCAAAGCCAGTGCGCGCCAGGCGCAGGCCCGGTGTACCTGTGAAGTCCTGAACCAGAGACCGTCCTGGCAAACCAACTGTTCGGTGGGCAACTGCAATAAGAGATCCAGTGAGAATGACTGCACTGAGCCTGGGTCGTCATCGTCTTGCGCTTCCCAATCGCGCTCAAAGCAGCGTACATGCAGCTGTTCGTCGTCGAAGCTTTCAAACAGCGGCCGATTGCCCAGCCACTGCGGATGCACCCGCAACGTGTGTTCCTGGACATCCAGGAGCAGCAATTGCCAGCCTCGATAACTGCCACACTGTTCTGTCACATCGGTTGCCATGCAGGTCAGGGCCAGGTAACGGCTATCCGTCGACCAGATCATCGACGGTGCCAGATCAACCAACGCGCAGCCTGAGGCTGTCAGCAAGTGGCCTCCGAGCCGGGGCGCCTGTGCACGCACCCAACTGTCGGCATATTCCGTTTCGCTGCCGAACAGCCAGGCGGCATCCTGATGGTCGGGGGCAGGCTGGATGAAATCACCGTCGGCGTTGGCCGCTTGCGGACGATCCACCAGGCGCCAAGGGGCAACGCTGTGCAGGTGTGTATCGCTCACCTGCAGCTCCACGGTGTTGTAGAACAGCCGGGATTGTTCGTCGGATTGAAAGAACGAAGGGACGCTATCGCTCTGCGGCGCAGGGATGTTGAAGCGTTGCAGCGCGCTGCTCTCCAGGTCTTGATCAAGACGTCCGGCAACCACTGCCAGGCTCAGCCGGCCGGCGCGGAAATCGAGCAGGCGGGCGACCCACATCGCGGGCCCCTGCAGCAGCTGTCGTTCCTCCATATCGGCAACCACCCCGTGGGTTGCGACCGTCGTGGCACCGTCGAAGGGCAGCAGGGCCAGGTAACGCCCGCAATCGGAGACCCGATGATCCAACAACCAGCGGCCAGGCAATTGCCAGTCGCCGATCTGACAGCGATAACCGCCCAGCCCATCGGGATTATCGCCAAGCCAGGTCAACCGCGCGCGCACCCCGTCCTGCATCGGCTGCGTTTCGATGGATGAATCGCCGCGCTGGCCTTGGCTGTCCAACGGCATGGCGATGGTCATGCGGGTCAGCGCAAATTCGCCCACCTGCACGCGGCCTTGGGCGTCGTGACCGACCTGGGTCTCGGTATCGCCGTGGATGCTGTCCAAGCGGTAGCCATAACGCCCGGAGCCCGGTCGCGGATAGTCAAGGTACGAGCCGATCTGCACATGGCTTGCGTCGAGACCCAGCAGCTGGTGCCAATAGAAGGACGGTTCTGCTTCGCACTTCACCCATGGCGAGGGCAGGGCGCGCCAGCCCAGGTCCAGCTGCCACAGCCAATACTGGTCGCCGTCTGCATGAGGGGTTTGTTCCTGGGCCAGACACACCATGGCGCGTTGATCGCTGCTCCATACCAACGGCGCATCGGCCGCCATCAACAGGCCGGACGGTTGCCCGTTGACGCTGATGGCGTAGCGCGGTGAAACCAGCGGTTCCAGCGGCTGGGCCAGGTCGCGAAATGTCGCGGGCAAGGCAATGTCGCCCCGCAGGCAGTGCTGGCCGTCCGCCGAACGCCGCTCGAAGGTATGTTGAACCTGCTCGGGATGCCAATCGGAGTCCAGCCACAGGTCGGCGAAGGCGACCAGGTGGGTAACGCTGGCCGTCTGGAGCAACTCATCCAGTCGGATTTCGCGAACGCTGTCGTCCACCAGCGGGCTATGGCGCCCGCTCAACACGCCGAGATCAAAAGCGTCCAACTCCCAGAGCTCGCTGTCGGCACAGCGGTACACCTGGCGCTGTTGACGATCGAGGACGACCAGCCCCCAGTTCTGCCGGGACGGTACGGTCGCCGCAAAATAGCGCCCGTCGCGGGAGAACATGGACGAAGAGCCAAGGCCTTGCAGGAGCACGCCATCGGGAAACAAATAGTCGCAATAAGTGGGGCCACCCATGGCGATTTCACTGTGGTTGAACACCCGGATCGGCTCGCCTTCAGGCGTCAGTTGCGGCTCGCTTCCACCCCAAGCACTGGCGCCTTTGCCGGAAACGGACGCCAAACCCAGGCGCCGCTCCCAGGCACTGACACACGCCAGCCCGACGCCAATGCTGGCGATGGCCGCCAGGATGCCCCACCACTCAGGCAAGGCCCGACCCACACTGAAACCCAGGCCGAACACGGCGCCGACGATCAGCCTGCCACAGACTCGCCCGGCCGACAGAAAACCGAATCGCGCGGCAAGCCCCATCAGCAGGCCGAAGAACAACACTGCCAACAAAGCCAATGGAGGCGGCAATATCGTGACGAAAAAAGCCGGCACCAGCAGGATGCCGAGTTGCCAGAACAGTTCAAGAAACAGTCGGGAGAGGCTGGGGCTGGCGATGATGGAGATCTCGCTTGAGGAGGTTGAACGGGCCTCGCCCGTCGTTAATTCCCCAGAGTATTACTTCCAGGTGAGTCGAGGAACAAGGAAAGGGGGCGGCCAGTTGCCAAAGTTGCTATCGCGGTCAAACAACGGCGAGCTTTAGTGCTGGGGGCCCTGGATTGTGAGTTCGCCGTGGTACCGGCTGCGATGCCTACGCTTGAGGAAATCCAGGGAGTGTTCGACTGATGACGACCAGTTGCAAGCACTGGAACAAGTGCTGGCCCGCTCGACTGAACTTTGTGAACAGGCACCGAATGTGGTCGCAGCCATCAGGCAGTGTGCAGAGCTGTTTATGAAGACCTTCGCCTAGGGCGCAAGAGTCAACAGGCTCAAGAACGCAAAAGCCGCACAATGCGCGGCTTTTTGTATGGTGGGCCCACAAGGACTCGAACCTTTATGTGGTGCATGAAATATCTTTTTGCGTACTGTCCGTCCGGCATAAATCCCTGTTAACCCCAATGAAAGCGTATCCATTTGCCAGGGCACGGAATGAAGAAGCACGTTATTATAAATACCACCTATGTGTGACATTTGAATGCTAGAGCGTCATCCTCACCCTCAGAGGCACGGCGGGCTGACAATGGAACGAACCGCTCCTCCCCAGCAGAATTTCTCCGGCGCGTACCGAGCAGAGTAATTACTCAGTAAAATCCGTAAACCGATCTACCTGCCGTCACCTGCCTATGCGCGTGCTTTGTATTATCATTGCGCCAGCACCGGATCGCCGAATGGATAATTTATGAAAATTGACGCAATGATGCGGGATATACGTGTTATCTCCCTGGATCAAATTAAGCTCGACCAGGAGAACGTGCGATTCGGTAACGATGTCGCTCAAAATCAGCGTGAAGCGATAAAGCTGATGCTTTCCAACCCGGAAGATGCCAAGAAAATTCTTCGTCTTGCCGAGCATATTGTTGAGAACGGGCTAGACCCTACCGAGCTGCAACTCGTGACTCCAGAGGACGATAGCAATTTCATTGTCCTTGAAGGTAATCGCCGACTCACCGCTCTCAAGCTGTTGCAGCGTCCCGACCTTTGCCCTGCAGATCGCGGCTACAAGGGGTTCCTAAAAGCTCACCACAATTTGACGAGCGGGGTTCCTGAAAGCCTGCAGTGCAGCGTCGTACCCACACGCGCCGATGGTGACCTTTGGATCGAGCTAAAGCATACGGGCGAGAACCGAGGTGCAGGACGGGTTGGATGGGACAGTGATATACGAGACGAACGCCGAGCACGTCAGACGGGTATTGAGTCGATTGGACGTCAGATCAGAAACCTAATCGTCGACAACCAGCACATTTTTACCAACAAAGCGGCCCTTGATGTTTTCGAAGTCGACGTAACGACCCTCACCCGAATTTTCTCGTCCACACTCGGCCAGAACACCTTCCGTCTTAAGGTCGAAAATAAGATCCTGACTCCGCAGCTGCCACTCGATCAGATTGCTCCCGCACTACAGTTCATGCTGGATATGTTTGTGTCTCATGGGTACAACGTTAACGATGTACGCAAATATGAGAATCAGGTAATTACCCTCGGGCACATCCCACCGGAAATACTGCCCGATAGTTTGGCTGAGGCTGCAAAGGTAAAGGTCAAGCCGGCTCAACCGGACACGACGAATGGTGGGGGGTCAGGGGGCAGTCAAAGCGCTGGCGGCACCGGTGGCTCTGGCGATGAAAAAGGTACTAACGCGCAACCAGGTGGCGGTAACGGTGCTCGACCAGGTGTAGCCAGTGGCCCTCAATCGGGCGGGACTAAGCCGGGCAAGCCAGACGGCTCCGAAAATATAAAACCTGAATCTCAAACTCCACCGGGGATTCGTGCGAAGCCTCAAGCACGCGCTAGAAAATACTTGACACCTTGGTCGCTGAAGATCTCCAACTCTCGTATAAATGCGATATATAACGAGCTTCGGTCGGTTCTACGGGTAGATGAGTGCCCAAATGCAGTCGCAATAACTTTTCGTGTATTTATTGAAACAACTTGCGATGAATACGCGCGAATCCAGAAAGAGGCTGGTAAAACTGTTTTGCGCTGGGATACCAACAATGAGCTTCGAGGGGGAGGAAGTGGTGACAAGTTGGTCATGAAGGTTCAGTCGGTAGTCAAACATCTGGAAGCCGAAAAGAAAATAGCGGCCCCTGCGGCTAAGGCCATTTTCAAGCGTGCCAGTTCCTATGACCAGCCAGGATCGGTTGATCACTTCAACCTGTTCGTGCACGGGACTCACAGCGCACCGCTACCATCCGAGCTGAAGGACATTGCGGAGGAATACCAACCCATGCTTGAAGCCATCTGGCGCTAAGCATTGGAAAATGCCTTAGCATGTGTTCTCATGTACAGCTTGACAAGCTGGGATAAGATTCATGGGCGCTTCTAGGGTATTTTCCACACCGCTACGTTACCCTGGTGGTAAGGGAAAATTTGCTCACTTCATAAAGCAAGTTTTTGAGGTGAACGGCTTGCATGATGGTCATTATGCAGAACCCTACGCGGGCGGAGCTGGTGTCGCTCTGGAGCTTATGTTCCACGAATACGCTTCAGTTATACATATCAATGACTTTGATCCGGCTATCTACGCGTTTTGGCATTCCGTAGTACATCATACTGATGATATCAGTAAAGCTATTACTGACACGCCGGTTACCATGGAAAACTGGCATAGATTTAAGGCCGTGCTTGATAATCCAGAAGATTGTTCAGTCGTGGATCTTGCCATGGCTACCTTCTTTCTCAACCGCACTAATCGTTCGGGAATTTTGAAGGCCGGCGTTATTGGTGGGAAAGAGCAGGCAGGCAAGTGGAAGCTAGATGTTCGCTTCAATAAGCCTGAGCTTATTAAGCGCATAGAGCTGATTGGAAAGTATAAGAATCGAATTAAAATCTATAATGAAGACGCTCTTGGTTTCATTAATAATACAATTCCTACCCTCCCCAAAAAATCCCTCACCTATCTTGATCCTCCCTATTACATCAAGGGATCTGGTCTCTATCGAAATTTCTACGTGCACGACGATCACGTTCAGATCGCTAACGCGCTGGGCAGTATCGACAAGCCTTGGATCGTTTCATATGACAACGTGAGCGAGATAAAAGATATCTATACCAGCTACCGCCAAGATGAGTATTTCTTGAGCTATACCGCTCAACAAAAAAAGAAAGGCTCTGAAGTTATGATCTATGGGCCATCTATTTTAGCGCCTGACAGTGGCCTGAACCGGAAGGCATCGTAGATCAAGTCTCCTATACCTCCGAGATACCTTTGAGCGCTGGTGCCAAACCGTTTTTCCACGTGGACGACGATCTGACCTTTAAATACCCCGGCGGTAGGCAAGTCAGCACGGGCCCTCTGGCCCCTATGAGTGGAAGGATCAGTTGGGACGGACGCTGGCAAGCGTTGTACCCCATCTTCCTGGCGACGAGACTTCGCGCAGGCTGCTACGGCCGATCCTTGAGCAGCCCGATGAGATTGCAATGCGGCTACTCGCCCCGTTCACTGTATCGCTGGTTTGCAGTGAGGTTCTTGATGCGCTGGAGATCCGGGACGACACGTTACATTTGCTGCAGGTCGTGCTCGAACGAACGCTAGAGAGCGATGACCTGCGCCGCTCGCGGTATAACGATGGGCGCATCGGTGGGTTCGACCTGCCGAATCTGATCAAGTCACTATTCTTCGTGATTGTGGAACACGCCTCTGGGGCTGCTCGCTTTGCCAACGGCAATTGGGACGACGTTTCCCGTGTCATGCCATTGATCGACCGCATGGTGCATGCCGCTGGCTGGAACTCCTACGTCATGCGCCAGTTCATTACGTTATGTGAGCGTTCTGGTGCTACCTACCCGGTCGACACATTCGCTGACCAAGTGCTGGAGCAGATCGTTGATGGCCGCTTGCCCACGGGCTGGAAGGGTAGCTCGATACCAGCCGCGATTGCTGCTCTTACATAGGCGCATGCTGATCGCTTGCATCCGCTACCTATCCCTTTGGCCCGTAAGCTGCTTCAAGTGCTTGATGCGCTGGTCGACCTTGGCGATCGCCGCAGTGCCGCCTTGCAGCAAAGCGAGTCGTTTCGCGGAGTGTGTCTCGTTGGGGCAGTTTGAGTCGATCCATGTGTGGCGGTCATAGTCGGGAACCATACTGCGATGTAGGAATGTGAACCTATACACGGTGCATAGCTCACTGGAGTACATCAAATGACGCCATGTCGCACCTACCTAGACATCGAGTTCGCCATTTTTAACCGCTATACCCGCAAATTGATCAGCCTCGCTCTGGCCGTACTTGGTGGTCCGGAGTTCACTACACGTCCGCCTCAACTGCTAGAACCTCGCTCCACAGCTTGTCGAGGTCAACGTCCTCGCTGGCAGGCTGCTTGCTGATTGGCAGCCTGTCAACCTGGATCAGCATTGGCAGTTCAAAGGCGGTGCCAGTGACCACGCAGCACCCTTGTGAGAGTCCCGGGATAAGGTTTCGTGACAGAGTATCCAGCGTAGAGATCGTATTGTCGATCAAGTACAGGTCGCGGTCATTCACCAAGCGGTGAATGAAGAAATTATGTAATTGCGAAACGATGGTGGACGATATGTCTGCCGGGCGCTGGCTAGCGATGGTAATGAACATCCCGAACTTGCGCCCCTCCTTGATGATTTCCTCGAACTGCTCGAGCCGATAGTCCTTCCAGGTTTCGCTTTCTCTCGAAGATTGATCGGAGAGAATGTTGTGCGCTTCGTCGATGATGAGGTGGATGGTGCGGTCGGGAGGATTTGCGACTGTTGTCTTGTGATTGTTGTAATAGTGCTTGGCGAACAGCAGCGGCAGAACCTTCTTGACCTCGTTGTTACAGCGGCGCATGGAAATGACCGTGAGCAGGCGCTCAGGTGGAATATCATCTGAAATCGATAACACCTTACGCAGGCTGGTGAGCGAAGACTCAACACGCTTCAGAAGTGGCTGGATGTGCTCGAACTGCACGTATCCGGCGTTCAGGTCGGATAGGAGTTGAAGATTGACGCGCAGAACTAACTCGTCGAACTTATCGAGATCTTGGGTGCCCAGCGTGTTGACGGTTGGTGCGATGTGTTCTTCGTAATTCCTGCCATCAGGATCGATCCACACCCCACGGCACACGAAGCGAGCCCCATTACGGAACCAAGTTACGTCTGCTAGCAGATCCATTATTGTTGATTCCCCATTCGCCTCGCCACTGTTCGCATCAAGTCCAGAGTCGCAGTCTTGACCTCTCCGGCGCAGAACGACCTCTGAAACATCCGCTTTGCGTAGGTGGCCAGTGATCCTGGATTAGCCCCAAAGCGCTGCTTGCCTGCAATGACGCGGTTTAGGAAAGGCTTTTGCGTGTTGGGAGTGGCTTGAAAAAGCAGCGACATCGTCTCGAGCTCCCAAAACTCATCCGGTGCCAGCGGGAAGCGGGAAGTAGGGTCGTCTAAATCAGGGGAGGTCAGCGTGGACAACTGATATACGGTCTTGTGACCTGCCGCCGCGAGCTGCTCTCCGCCGTATTCACCATTAAAGTCCAGGATAATGAAGCGGCTCTTGCCGGTGATGAGAGGTAGTTTCTGATTGAAGAGAACCGTGTACAGCTGCGCCAGCGTATTAGACTTGCCGCTTCCGGTGTTGCCGAAGATGCCGATGTGGCTATTGAAGAGCCTTTTCCACGGCAGCCCGACCGCAATCTCCTCTTTCAGCATGAGCCCAATTCTGAAATCGCTGTCCGCCTTGCGGTCGAAGATGGATCTGATTTTTTCCTCAGAAAGGAGGTGGGCCGCATCCTGGATCATTGGCAGATACTTTATGCCCTGAGTGAAGCCAGAGCTGTCAAAGTAACCAATCGGCCTCGCCTCTACCTTCCGCACAAACGTCTGCCGGCCTTCATGCATCTCCGTGCGGCCTTCATCCAGGAACTCGCCCTCGACCATGCAGACGATGTCGCGGAAACCGCGCTGGATGGACAAGTATTCGCGGATTGAGACTCCCTTGTATTTCTCGCCCTCATAGAACAGCGTTTCCTTGCTCGACTGCTCGTCGATCTTCAACACCACTTTGGTGCCATGGACTGCGATTACCTCACCAACCCTGATGCTCATATCTGATCCTTGATGTCTGCATGGGCAGCATGGGCAACAGGAGCAAGAGGAGCAAGAGGCGCAGGAGGAACAGGAGGAGGACCTGCAGGCGCCGCAGCTTCTGGCCAGGCCAAAACCTGCTCATTGAACGCGGTGAAGTCCATCACGCTATCCTGCAACATCAGGCATTTGACGCTGCGGTGTCCCTTGAATTTGTCTTCCATCGCGGCGTGCCCTGACTTGCTGTAGCAGCAGACAAACACCTGCAGTCCTGGATTGGAAAGAGAACGCATCACCAAATTGAGGATGTGCTCGTCGGCAAACGAGAAGCCGAAGGTGATGAGTACGGCGTTGGGCTTCTCAAGCTCATAGCTGAGCAACTGCAGCATCTGATAGTAATGTTCCTCGTATACCGTCTCGTGGAACTTCCATTTGGTAGGGTTGACGATAGGGATCTGCTCATAACTTGCCCAGAATGCTTCCAGCTCTGCATCGGAAAAGTCTGTGTCTGGCACGTCGGCAAGTGTTGATGCGGGATTGTTAAGTGCCACCGAAAATGGTCGCAGTAACTCCATCGTGTCGTCATCCAGCAGGCTTTCGCGGCCAGACAGGTCGTAGCCAACCTTAATCGCGGCATCCAACTTGTTCCAGTAGACCGACCCATGCAAATTGATGAGGTTGATCTGAGGGATGCTGTTCTGATGACGCCCAAAGACGCCGGCCTGGCAAAGGTAAGACCCGAAGTTTCGGGCCTGTAGAATGCGTCGCGTGAATCCTCGCGCGCCGTCATTCAGCACGAAGTCAATGTTGCCCTCTTTAATAAGCGCGTCAGCCACGAGTGGGAAACAGCCGTCATAATTAGTTGTGAACACATTGCAGCGACGATCCAGCGCTTTGCGGCGTTTCACCATTTCAAGTGCTGTAGTTAGGAATGTGCGGTAGTTCTTGATAACCGTAGCGCCGGGCTCTCCGGCTAACGCCTGTTCCAGGCTGAGTTGCTCGGCGGGACGTATGCAAGTGGCGTAGTAGTGCATAAACAGCGGGATCAGACGCCGGTCTTTTTCACGTTCAAACTTGGTGGCCAAGTCTTCTAGAGTAAAGCGAGAGTCGCCCTCACCGGTCTGAACCTCCAATTGAAGGGTCGGAAGGAGGCCGAACGATGCGCCCGACCCGAACAGAAAATTGATGTCTTGGTTGTAGATGTCGCCGATAGAAATCACTGGCTGTCCTTCCTGGCTGCGCAGCTAAAGGAATGAATGTTTCTGTTAGACGATACATGCCAGCGTGGGCAGAGTGCCACTGTGGGTTCTTTAGTGACTTTTAGGCGGCAAAAAGTCGGAACCTGTCGCTCATCAGCGACAGGTTGCTTCTGTCCGTTTGCGACGTGTAGGAGCCTCGATTAAATTGAAAGGCGACGACCTATGCACGGTGCATAGCTTATGCGGCTGACTCTTGGATTTTTTGCTGCTCTGGCGTCAGTGCCTTGATTGATCCTTATGACCTCGACGAGAGCCGCGCTATGGCCTCGACGGCTAAGCTGCTGGCGGTGTGATAGCTTCGCTCGGCGTTGCATGGCGTAGGCGTCTAGCGGCCCAGCTTGCGCCGATTGTGGATCCGACTGCATCGGCAAAAAGTTGCTCCCATTGGAGGGTGCCACGCGGTCCGGTGCCATAAACGTCTACGAGTGGCTGGTTGTAGAGTTCCCAGAGCCATGAAATGGCGAGGCAGAACAGCAGTGTGAGGCTCAGTGCGTAGCGACCGGCCGTCCAGGTGAAGATTTCGCCCATGGTCGCGCGCGCAAAGGCGGCAAGAAGCATGGTCATCGTTATTGCTGCGGCCGCGGTGCCGCTCATGATGCCGCTTTGATTCGCCAGCCATACGACCCCAGTCCCTGCCGAGGCTGCCAGCAATAGCCGTGGTAGGCTCTCCTCAAGCCGCTTGCCTTGTGCCTGACTTAGTAGAGGAACCAGGCATGCCGCCATGCCTGCAAACCCAACGAAATGAGCGACTGCTCGCCACCACAACACATTTCCAGCGAACAGAGGTATGGCCGAGAGTGCGATGCTCACAAGCGCAGTTACAAGGCCGATCTGGGTTGTCTGCTTACGAAGTACCACTGCGCTGCTCAACGATGAAACTCCCAGGTGAATAGCGGGCATAAAAAAACCGCCTTAGAGGTTAGAGGCGGTTTTTGGCGGCGGTAATTAACAGGCGCGAGTGCGAGCCCCTGCCATCGGCCCGGCAGGCTCCTGATCACGGCCTCGTGTTGCTGCGATGCGGAACATCCGGCGCTGGCCATTGGTGGTGCCCATCAGGCTAAGAGCTTCAGCTTTGAAAAGCTCAATCATTGCCGGCTTAATCGATTCTTTCTTACGCATAGTCACCTCTGTGCCATGTGTTGGTGGACTCATGTTAGGCGTCTGCAAGTGAAATCACAAGCCGACCCTCGTCGTCAAAGTTGAACCCGAAGGCATTGTAATGCGGAATCGCGGCTTGCCAGGGATCCTCAATCTCAATCGTTTCTAGGCCAAGGGCCCTACCGTAGTTCCCAATGGCAGTCATCGCTAGGGCCAATACGAAGCCCTTTAGCGGGTGTGTCTCATCAGGCTTCCCCTCCAGCAGTATCACCTTAATGCAGATGGTGCTCTTGCGTGGCGATGCATAGCACAAACCACACAGCTCCGGTCCGAACCATAGGGAGATGTCAAAGCCCTTCCGGTCTTTTGTCTTCCACTGAGGGACGGACTCCCATGGAAAGAGGGCGGCTGTCTCGCCCCACAGCGCGGACGCCTCAAGAGCTTCACGTGTGATGGGCTCTAATCGGACCTGATCTACTTGCAAACCAGTGCCCAAAACGTATGGGTCGGCTGAAAATGAGGCAAGAGCTTGCGACATAGCGGTCGAACGAAAGACTTGGTATTTCAGGCTGTTAAATTGGGCCACAGACTGTCCTTGGCAGATTGTCAGGTATCCCAGCTAGAGCCGGGATCACAGAGTAGGGCACTCAACCAGGTGTCAGATCACCATGAGGGCAAGAATGTCGTTGTCGTTCAGCATGAAGACTGGGCATGAAGAGCTGGCGTCTGTCGTACCCATTAGCATTAGGTCTCTGTACATATCCCGCGTGAACGCAAAGCCTTGTTGTGCGGTCGGCGCTGTGTAGCTCCCCAAGAACTCCATACCGGCCTTCTCGTAAAATTCCACTAACTCATTGGAGCAGAGCAGACAAGTCGCGTGGCTTTCTGCGAGTAGCCCTTGCAGCATCTGGCTGCCGATACCATGGCCGCGATACTGCTCATACACAAATATCTTGTGGCAGTAACGTGCAATCGAAGGGTCTGGGTGGACGAAAAGCAGGGCGTAGCCGTACAGCATTCCATGCTCGTGGCTAATCATCACTTTGAGATGTCCGGCGCGATAGCATTCTTCAAGGATGCCTTTCACATGAGCGATCGCTCTGTGGGTTTGCGCCTCGGTAAACCCCATGAAGTGGAGCGCGAGAGCCGGCTGCGCGAGCAGATCAGAAAGGATACCCTTGGCATCATTCTCCAAGATCGTTGGTACATACTTGTCGAAAAGCTCTTGCTCAGATACTGACTGTGGCATTGACGATCGCCCTGTGTTTGGCCCGATACAACGCGCCAAGGGTAGGTGTTTCTACCCGGCGCGGGTTCCTAGTGTGACTCCCCGGCGCGATCTAGGGAAACTTGGCTAGCGCCTGTGAATGCTAACTCATACCAGCAGCCAGTGCGCCCGCTGGATTTTCTAGGGGTTATGCCAGATAACTGAAATACAGCACGAGGCCCGAAAACATCAGGAGCGGGTGACGAATCCAGCCCCAGAACCAGCCCAGCATGCAATGGAGTGCAGCAGAGCATTTAAAAGCGTGGGATCGATCAGCATAAGAGGGTACTCAATAGGCGAGGCGATGCTGCCTCACTCTAAATAGTGCGGAGGCGCTGCCCCCTTTTTCGGCCTTTCTCCCCTGAGAGCCAAAAATATATTTCGACCACCCCTGCCTGATTCGTACCAAGTTTCCCGCAAAATTAGCTTGCTGCGCCCCTGCAGCGCTGTGCCGAAAGCCGCGCAGGGGGATGCCCAGGTATTCCGCGCTTACAGAAGTGGGGACTGAGGCGGGGACCAAAATGGCCGGATACGAAAAAGCCCACCAATGTGGTGGGCTTAAGTCTTTGATTTGTATGGTGGGCCCACACGGACTCGAACCGTGGACCAAAGGATTATGAGTCCTCTGCTCTAACCAACTGAGCTATAGGCCCTCAGTAGGTCGCGGATTATAGCGACGGTTTCTCGGCTGTGCTATCCGAAAAATCCGATACGGCCACACGAAGAAACGTTGCGGCAAACTCATCGGCGCACAGGGGCAGGCTGACGATGTAGCCCTGGATCTGTTCGCAACCTTCCTCGGTCAGGAATTGCTGTTGGGCCAGGGTTTCGACGCCCTCGGCGATGATGGTGAATTGCATGCTGCGGCCCAGGGCGATGATTGCCCGTACGATGGCTGCGTCGTGGGGGTCGTCGGGCAGGCCGCGGACGAAGGATTGGTCGATCTTGAGGATGTCCAGTGGCAGGCGCTTGAGGTAGCTCAGGGAGGAATAGCCCGTGCCGAAGTCGTCGATGGCCAATTGCACGCCGAGTTTTTTCAGCTGGTGCAGCACTGTCAGGGCCTCTTCAGCCTGGCTCATGATGAAGTTTTCGGTAATTTCCAGTTGCAATAAGCCGGGTTCGAGCTGGTGCTCTCGCAGCAGTTGTTCGATACGCCCCAGTAGATTGGGTTGACGCAGCTGGGCTCCGGCCAGATTGACCGAAAGGGGGCCGAGGCTGTCGTAGGCGTCATTCCATTCACACAGCTGCCGGCAGGCGCGCTCCAGCACCCAGTCGCCGATTTGCAGGATCATGCCGTTTTCTTCCGCCAGGGGGATGAAGTGTTCCGGCGGCACGTCGCCAAACGTGGGGTGCGTCCAGCGGATCAATGCTTCGGCACCTACCAGTTGGTTGTCGACGAGGCTGATTTTGGGTTGGAAGGACAATGACAACTCGTTGCGTTCAATCGCCCGCCGTAGCTCATGCTCCAAGGCCACTCGCTCGCTGGCCTGGGCGGTGAGGTCGCGGGTATAGCTTTCCACCCGGTTGCGTCCCTTGGCCTTGGAACGGTACATCGCCGCGTCGGCATTCTTCACCAGCGTGGCGACATCGCAGCCGTCCTGCGGGTAGAGGCTGGTACCGATGCTGGCACTGATGAAGAACTCGTGCTCGCCGGCCTGGAACGGAGCGGCAAAGCAGTTCAACAGTTTTTGGGCGATGTGCTCCGCATCGCTGGGCTGTTGCAGGCCCGGCAGCAGGATAATGAACTCGTCGCCGCCCAGGCGCGCCACGGTGTCGATGTCGCGCAACTGCTCGCGCAAGCGCACGGCAATGCCCTTGAGCAACAGGTCGCCGACCGGGTGTCCGAGGCTGTCATTGATGTGCTTGAAGCGGTCCAGGTCCAGGAACAGCACGGCACCCTGGCTACCGTTTTCCTGCTGGCCATTGAGAGCTGCCAGCAAGCGGCTTTCGAACAGCGTGCGATTCGGCAGGCCGGTCAGCGGGTCGTGGTGGGCCTGGTAGTCGAGACGGGCCTGGGCGTGTTTGAGGCTGGAGATATCGGCGAAGACCGCGACGAAATGGGTGATCTGTCGGTCCCGATTGCGCACCGCGCTGATGGTCAGCCAACTGGGGTACAGCTCGCCGTTCTTGCGTCGGTTGGAGATCTCTCCTTGCCAGTGCCCTTCGGCCGTCAACTGATGCCACATCGCGGCGTAAAACGCGCTGTCGTGCAGGCCGGAAGCCAACAACCGGGGCGTATGGCCCAAGGCTTCGGTTTCGCTGTAGCCGGTGATTTCGGTGAAGGCTCGGTTTACCGCGCTGATGTGCTGTTGCGTATCGGTGATCAGCACGCCTTCGGCAGTGCTTTCGAACACGGTGGCGGCCTGTTGCAGTTTCTCCTGCATGAGATGGCGTTCGGTGATGTCCCGGGCGATGGTCAGCATGCAGTCTTCGTTGCCGATAGGCAGCGGGCGACTGGAGACTTCGCAGAGCCGGATCTGCCCGTCGTTGCGACGGATGTGGCAACTGAAGTCCCTGACGAAGCCGTCCCGCTTCAGCAGGTCGAGCATCTGCTTTCGCTCGTTGAGGTTGACCCAGATGCCCAGGTCCAGGGTAGAGCGGTCCACCGACAGGGCACTGTTGAAACCGGTAATGCGACTGAAGCCTTCGTTGACTTCGATCAGCAGGCCATCGCTTTGCCGGGACAACAGCAGGCCATCGGGCGAGGCGTGGAACGCCTTGGCAAACTTCTCTTCGGATGTCTGCAATTGCTGCTGGGTTTCCTTGAGCTGGCTGATGTCCCGCACCACCACGACCAGGGCTGGCGTCGTGTCGAGGTCGAAGGGCTCGGCGGAGATCAGCCCGGTGAACACCTGGCCATTGCTACGGCGGAAGGGCATTTCCAGGTTGCGAATGCTGCCGGCCTGCAAGCGCTGCAACAGGCCCGGCCCCACGCCCTGGATGCCCCAGATATTCAGTTCGGTTGCGCTGTGTCCCACCACCTCGGCGGCGCTCAGGCCGATCTGCTCTTCGAAGGCCTTGTTGACCTCCAGCAGGCAACCGTCCAACAACCGTGCAATCACCAGGATGTCCGGGCACTGGCGGAACACCGAGGCAAATTTCTGCTCCGAAAGGCGCAGGGCTTCCTCGGTGCGCTTGGCTTCGCTGATGTCGATCATTAGCCCACGCATCACCGGTTCGTGCCCGTGTTCGATCAGGCTGACAATATCGCGCACCCACAGGCAGCGGCCATCGGCAGTGATCACACGATAATCGATGCAGTGGTCGCGACCCGCCAGCACTTCATGATCGCAATAGGTCTGGGCACGGATCAGGTCGGCGGGATGAATGATGTTGCGCCAGAAGCCCGGTATCAGCCAATGGGAAAGGGGATAGCCCAGCAAGTCTTCGGCGTGGGGCGAAACGTAGCTGTAAGTGAAGTCGCTGACCCTTGCCTCCCAGGCGATGGCCGACAGGCTCTCCACCAGCCCACGGTAATGGTATTCACTGCTGCGCAGCTCCTGTTCCAGCTCGACCCGCCGGGCGATTTCCGAGCTGAGTCGGCGGTTGATGCGAATCACCACTGCCAGTATGCCGATCAGGAGCAGCAATGCAGGCAGGCCGTAAAGCAGCAAGTCTGACCAGAGCTGGCGGTAGTCGTGCACATTGCCGACCCACTTCTGCTGGATCTCGGCAACTTCGGCGGGGCTCATGTCCGCCATGACCTTGTCCAGGATGCCCACCAATATCTTGTTGTCTCGAGGGACGGCCATTGCCAACTGATAGCGATACGGCGTTTCCCCGCTGACATAAAGGCCTTCAAGCTTGAGTTGACGCAGGCTCCAGACGCTGGAGGCCAGATCGCCCACTACCGCGTCCACCTCGTCGGTCGCCAGGGCTTGCAGGGCTGAACTGACGTTGGGCAGCGCCACGAGGTTCAGGTCGGGGTGGTGGTTGCGCAGCAATTCATGGGGGGCATAGTTCTCCACCACGGCTATTTTCAGCCCGTACAGTTCCTTGAGGTTGTACGGCTGGGCGCCACCGCGGTGGGCCAGGATGACGATGGGGAAGTCCAGGTAAGGGCGGGTAAATGCCAGGTAATTCTGACGCTCAGGTGTGGACATGATGCCCGGCAAAAGGTCTATCTTGCCCTGTGCGACCTGCTCCAGCACGGCGGTCCAGCTGACCGGCTCGATGGGTGTGAGCTTGATGGCCAGCCGTTCACGAATGATGTCGACGTAGTCGGCGGCCAAGCCCTGATAGCGGCCCTGGTCATCACGAAACTCAAACGGCGGCCATGAGGCATCGACACCCAGGCGCAGGTCGGGGTGGTCCTTGAGCCAGCGGAGCTCCTCGTCGGTGAGCGTCAACGCGCCAGCTGTTGCGGTCCAGGTCATCAATGACAGCAAAAGCGCGGCCGTCAGTCTGGGCATCACTGTCTCGTCATGGCTTGGTGAGGATGATTCGAGTGTAGACGGGCAACAGGGTGCTGAGGAGCGTAGCGAAGGGGATTTTATCTGTGCATAGCAAAACCCCCGGCAGGGCCGGGGGTTTTGAAGGTCACTCGTCGAGGAAGGAGCGCAGATGCTCGCTTCGCGTCGGGTGGCGCAGTTTGCGCAACGCCTTGGCTTCGATCTGACGAATCCGCTCACGGGTTACATCGAACTGCTTACCGACTTCCTCAAGGGTGTGGTCGGTATTCATGTCGATGCCGAAGCGCATGCGCAGTACCTTGGCTTCACGGGCAGTGAGGCCGGAGAGTACTTCGCGAGTCGCTTCCTTGAGACTCTCGACAGTGGCGACATCGATCGGAGACTGCATGGTGGAGTCTTCGATGAAGTCACCCAGATGGGAGTCTTCGTCATCACCGATCGGGGTTTCCATGGAGATCGGCTCTTTGGCGATCTTCAATACCTTGCGGATCTTGTCCTCGGGCATTTCCATGCGTTCGCCCAGCTCTTCCGGTGTCGGTTCGCGACCCATTTCCTGCAGCATCTGCCGGGAAATACGGTTGAGCTTGTTGATCGTCTCGATCATGTGCACCGGGATACGGATGGTGCGGGCCTGGTCGGCGATCGAGCGAGTGATCGCCTGACGGATCCACCAGGTGGCATAAGTCGAGAACTTGTAGCCGCGACGGTATTCGAACTTGTCCACCGCCTTCATCAGGCCGATGTTGCCTTCCTGGATCAGGTCGAGGAATTGCAGGCCGCGGTTGGTGTACTTCTTGGCGATGGAGATCACCAGACGCAAGTTCGCTTCGACCATCTCTTTCTTCGCGCGACGGGCCTTGGCCTCGCCGATCGACATGCGACGGTTGATGTCCTTGATCTCGGCGATGCTCAGGCCAGTCTCAGCCTCCAGCGCACTGAGCTTCTGCTGGCAGCGAACGATGTCCGGTTGCAGGCGGGCAATGGCTTCAGCGTATTTGCTCTTGCCCTTGGCCAGTGCATCGGTCCAGCTTTCGTCGACTTCGTTGCCAGGGAACTGGCGCAGGAAATCGGCACGCGGCATGCGGGCATCACGCACGCAAAGCTGCATGATCGCGCGCTCTTGCTGGCGCAAGCGATCCAGGGCGCTGCGAACACGTTCGACCAGGCCTTCGAATTGCTTGGGTACCAGCTTGATCGGCATGAACAGCTCGGCCAGTGCCAACAGCTCGGCAATCGCCTGCTTGTTGTTGCGGCCGTGCTTTTTCAGCGCCTTGCGGGTGATTTCCATCTGGTCGGCCACAGCGCCGAAACGCTGTGCTGCGATGATCGGATCCGGACCGCTTTCGGCTTCTTCCTCGTCGTCGCTCGCTTCGGCGTCGTCGTCATCGGTGTCGTCGTCGGCCTTGACGGCTTTCGCGTCGATCGGTGGCGGCACTTCGGCGGCAGGCGGCGCAATGCCGTCGTCCGGATCGATATAACCGCTCAAGACGTCGGACAGGCGGCCACCTTCGGTGGTGACGCGGGTGTACTCGGAGAGAATATGGTCAACCGTGCCAGGGAAGTGCGCGATAGCGCCCATCACTTCACGGATGCCTTCTTCAATACGCTTGGCGATTTCGATTTCGCCTTCACGTGTGAGGAGCTCTACCGTACCCATTTCACGCATGTACATGCGCACGGGGTCCGTGGTGCGACCAATGTCGGTCTCGACCGCTGCCAACGCTGCGGCCGCTTCTTCAGCGGCCGCCTCGTCGGTATCGGCGTCGGCCAGCATAAGGGCATCCTTATCTGGAGCAACCTCGAATACGTTGATCCCCATGTCGTTGATCATGCGGATGATGTCTTCCACCTGTTCCGGATCTGAAATATCCTCCGGCAGGTGGTCGTTGACCTCCGCGTAAGTCAGGTAGCCCTGCTCACGACCCAATAGGATCAACTCTTTGATACGAGACTGCTGTTGCGCTTTTCCGGACATAACACCCTATCCACTGAAGGTCTTGGCGGGCAAAAAACAAGCCGAGGATTATACCTGAGCTGTGACCTCACGCGCCAGTTGAGGTCGGGTTTGATGCGCAAACATTGCGGCTGAGTAAGTCGCGCAATTGGTTTTTCTCTTCGCTGGTCAACTCGCTCTGGCGAGCTTTTCGCAGAAGTTGTTCCAGGTTTCGCTCGCGTTGGCGGGCGGACAAGCTAGTAATGGTGTCGAAAAACTGTTGTTCAAGGTTGTCTCCCTCAATCAGCCATTCCTTCTCGGCCAGGGCCTTCAACAGGCGCCCCTGCTCGGTGCCGTGCCACCGTGCAATCAACTGGAAAGAGTTTAGCTTGGGGTTCTTCTGCACGGCTTCAAGGAGTGCGACCAGCAATTGCGTATTGCTGTGGTCCTCGGCGGCGAAGTGCCCGGCGTCCTCTACTTTTTCCGCCAGTTGCGGGTGATGCAGCAAGGTGCGCAAGGCGGCCAGTGTTGGTGGTTCGACGGCGGCCGGCACGCGCGGGGCACGTGGCTGGTCGCGATCGCCGCGCTTGCCGTTCTTGTCCCAGGGTTTCTTGTCCCATTTCTTGCCGCCACTGCCGGTTTTTTTCGGTGTCCATTCCTGCTGGGGGGCGTAATCCTGCTGAGGTTGATGATAGTCGGCGAAATCCGGCATCGCGTCGTAATCGATGCCCGGGTCATAAGCCGGTGGCGCCTCCTGGGGGGCGCTGTGCACCAGTTGATTGACCGCTTCGCTGTTCAGGCCGGTGATCTCGCTCAGGCGCTGGCGCATGAGTGTGCGCAGGTTGGCGCCGGGCACCTTGTCGATCAACGGTGCCGCGAGGGTGGCCATGTGGGCCTTGCCTTCGAGGGAGCGTGGATCGGCTTCTTCGGTCAACTGCTGGAAAAAATAGTCGGCCAACGGTTGTGCGTGCTGGTTGATCCGGGCACGGAACGCATCGGTGCCTTCGGAGCGCACCAGGGTGTCCGGGTCCTCGCCCTCGGGCAGGAACAGGAAGCGTGCCCGCCGGCCGTCCTGCAGGCACGGCAAGGTCGCTTCCAGGGCGCGCCAGGCGGCGTTGCGACCGGCCTGGTCGCCGTCGAAGCAGAACAGCACGTTGGGCACGACACGAAACAGGCGTTTCATGTGCTCTTCGCTGGTGGCCGTGCCCAGGGTCGCCACGGCGTTGCGCAGGCCTTGCTGGGCCAGGGCAATAACGTCCATGTAGCCTTCGACGACAATGATTTCATCGAGGTTGCGGTTGTTCTTGCGTGCTTCGTACAGGCCATAGAGTTCCTGGCCCTTATGGAACACCGGGGTTTCCGGGGAGTTCAGGTATTTCGGCTTGTCGTCGCCCAGCACCCGGCCACCAAAGGCGATGATCCGTCCGCGTGTGTCGCGGATCGGAAACATGACCCGGTCGCGGAAGCGGTCGTAGCGCTTGCCGGTTTCGGCATTTTCAATCAGCAGGCCGGCGTCGATCATGGCGCGCTGTTGCAACGTATCGCTGCTTAGGTGCTTGTACAGGTTGTCCCAGCCGGGCGGGGCGAAGCCGAGGCCGAAGTCCCGGGCGATTTCGCCGGTCAGGCCGCGGCCCTTGAGATAATCCACCGCAGCCTTGCGTGCCGGATGGCTTTTGAGGGCCTGGCGATAAAAATCCGCCGCCGCCGTCAGCAGTGGGTAAAGCGGAGAATCGGTCGGTTGGCGTGGCTTGTGCTGTCGACCGCTTTCCTCCCGGGGTATTTCCATGCCGGCGGCTTTGGCCAGTTCTTCGACGGCCTGGGGGAAGTCCAGGTTGTCGTGGTCCATGATGAAGCCGAGGGCATTGCCGCCAGCGCCGCAGCCGAAGCAATAGTAGAACTGCTTGTCGGGGCTGACGCTGAAAGAAGGCGTTTTTTCTTTATGGAACGGGCAGCAGGCTGTGTAGTTCTTGCCCGCTTTCTTCATTTGCAGGCGAGAGCTGACCACGTCGACGATGTCGGTGCGGTTCAGGAGGTCGTCAATAAAGCTCTGGGGAATCAGCCCGGCCATGGCGTTCTCATCATCACTGCGCGAAATATGGACCCGAAATCGGCAGGCGTAACCGAGTCTGGGTTTGAGGCACGCTAAATCGGTGGCTCGACCGGGTCGTCTGCATCATCGCTGTCGGGAAGTGTATCTGCCGATAATCCACTGACGTTAATAACTATCAGTATTCGACTGTTTGAATGTGTTGCGCTGAGTCCGGTAACGGCTGTTCAGGCCTCGGGTAGCTCATGAAGCGGACACGCAGGCAGGTGCCTTGGGCTGATCGTCGTTAGAGGAATCAGGGTGTGCTCGTCGGTAGCCTTGGAAGGCTCGTCAGGAAAGACGTGCACCGCTGGCAAAAGAGCCAGGTCTGACGCGGTGAAGCAGGTTGTCTATGTCGCGTCTGCGACTTTGACAGTGAAGCATCAAGCGTTATTCCGCAAATGCCATAAGCCCGGCTTGAGGGCCGGGCTTGGCAGAAGCTTGCTACGGACGTCTGTGTATTAGTACAGACGTACGGCGCGGCGCTGTTCGCGCTGAACTTTCTTGGCGTGACGCTTAACAGCGGCTGCTGCCTTGCGCTTACGCTCAGAAGTCGGCTTCTCGTAGAATTCGCGGCTACGAACTTCAGCCAGAACACCGGCTTTTTCGCAGGAGCGCTTGAAACGACGCAGAGCTACGTCGAAGGGTTCGTTCTCTTTTACTTTGACGGCTGGCATCCAGAGCTACCTTCATTCATTACCGGGGTCAACATCCTCGCGGCAAAAGAGCACTTGAAGACGTCGGTTTTTAAGGGTTGCGGATGTTAACCCCTCAACGCTCGGAATGCAAAGCCTCTGATCGAAAACCGCTGGTCGGGGCACAACGCGGCGACTATTATGCGCGCCTTCGAATTCAGCCTCTACAAGGCGCAAACCCATGCTAGTACTGGGATTAGAAACCTCCTGCGACGAAACCGGTGTCGCACTTTACGACAGTGAACGTGGCCTGCTGGCCGATGCGCTGTTCAGCCAGATCGACCTGCACCGTGCCTACGGCGGGGTGGTGCCGGAGCTTGCCTCTCGCGATCACGTCAAGCGCATGCTGCCCTTGATCCGCCAGGTCCTGGCCGAAGCCAACTGCGTGTCGACCGAGATCGACGGCATCGCCTACACCGCCGGCCCGGGCCTGGTGGGCGCGTTGCTGGTGGGCGCCTCCTGTGCCCAGGCGCTGGCCTTTGCCTGGGGGATTCCGGCCTTGGGCGTGCATCACATGGAAGGTCATCTGCTGGCGCCGATGCTGGAGTCGCAACCGCCGCAATTTCCGTTCGTCGCTTTGTTGGTATCGGGCGGCCATACGCAGCTCATTCGAGTCGATGGCATCGGCCAATACGAGTTGCTCGGCGAGACGCTCGATGATGCTGCCGGCGAAGCGTTCGACAAAACTGCAAAAATGATGGGCCTCAATTATCCCGGTGGGCCGGAAATTTCCCGGCTTGCGACGCAAGGGGTCGATGGGCGTTTCGTGTTCCCGCGGCCGATGTGCGACCGTCCCGGCCTGGATTTCAGTTTCAGCGGGTTGAAGACCTTCGCCCTGAACACCTGGCAGCAGTGCGTCAGCGCCGGGGACGACAGTGAACAAGCCCGTTGCGACATCTCGCTGGCGTTCCAGCAGGCCGTGGTGGAGACTTTGACCATCAAGTGCAAGCGTGCCCTCAAGCAGGCCGGGCTCAAGCGCCTGGTGATCGCAGGCGGCGTGAGCGCGAACAAGGCCTTGCGGGCATCGCTGGAGAAAATGCTCGGCGACATGAAGGGCGACGTTTACTACGCCCGGCCGGAGTTCTGTACAGATAACGGCGCGATGATTGCCTTTGCCGGTTGCCAGCGCTTGCAGGCCGGCCAGCACGAAAGCCTGGCGATCAGCGTGCAGGCGCGCTGGCCGATGGAGCAGTTGGCGCCCCTGTGACAGGGCATTTAAAAATGCCGTTCGCGCCCGGCGAACAGGTCGCGTAGATTGCCCCGGTGACGCCAGACGATCAGCGCAACCAGCGCGGTCATCGGTAGCAAGGCCGCCGGTTCCTGCCAGGCCAGTAGCGGCAGGGTCAGCGGCGTGGCGATCAGCGCGGCCAGGGAGCTGGTGCGGGTCAGGTAGAACGTCAGCAGCCAGGCACAGACAGCCAGCAGGGCGGCGGGCGGGTACAGGCCCAGCAACATGCCGGCGGCGGTGGCGACACCCTTGCCGCCACGAAAGCGAAAGTACAGCGGGAATAGATGGCCGATGACGGCGCAGACGCCAATCCAGGCCTGTTGCTGCAACGAGAGCCCTGCGAGGCTGGCGATCAATACCGGGACAAGGCCTTTGCAGAGGTCGCCCAGCAGGGTCAGGATGGCGAGTTTGCGTCCGGCCAGGCGCAGCATGTTGGTGGCGCCGGCATTGCCTGAGCCACTCATTCGCGGATCCGGGCGACCGGTCAGGCGGCTGAGCAAAATGGCGAAGGACAGCGAGCCGAGCAGGTAGGCGAGAATCGCCAGTAACCAAAACATGCTAACTATTCCGGGCGAGGACGCCCTGATTCTAACGGCGCATTGCGCCCTTGTCGTGCTGCGGAGAAGAGTGCTTGGACAGAGTGTTTATCGAGGGCCTGGAAGTCGACACGGTAATCGGGGCCTACGACTGGGAGCGAGGCATCCGACAGTGCCTGCGGCTTGACCTGAGCTTCGCCTGGGACAACCGTCCGGCCGCCGCGGGCGACGACCTGACCCTGGCACTCGACTACGCCAGCGTATCGTCGCGCATCCAGGCATTTGCCGAACAGGCGCAGTTCCAATTGGTCGAGACCTTTGCCGAGCGACTGGCCCAGGAGCTCATGGATGAGTTCAAGATCACCTGGCTGCGTCTGAAATTAACCAAGCCTGGCGCCGTACCGGCGGCCAGCGGCGTTGGTGTGGAGATCGAGCGCGGATGTCGCTGACTCAGGTTTTTCTCGGGCTCGGCAGCAATATCGAGCGCGAAACCCATCTGTGCGCCGGTCTTGAAGCCTTGGCCGGTTTCCTGGTGGACATCCGCTGTTCGGCCGTGTTCGAGAGCCAGCCGGTGGGTATCAAGAGCGGGCCATTCTTCAATTTCGTCGTCTCGGCCTTCACGGATCTGCCGCTGATGGAGCTGGATCGTCGTCTCAAGTTCATCGAGGCGGACAACGGTCGCTATGCGCCGGACCGCAAGGGGCTGCCGCTGGATATCGACGTGTTGTTGTATGGCGAACAGGTCGGCAACTTCGATGGGTTGATCTTGCCGCGTGCGGAAATCCTCAAGAACGCCTTCGTCCTATGGCCTTTGTCGTTGATCGCGCCGGATCGGATTCACCCAGGCGTCGGCAAAAGCTTCGCCACTTTGTGGGAAGAATCGCAGATCGACCAGGTGCTGGCGCCAGTGGCTTTCGAATGGCGTGGCCAGCAGCTTACGCCATCGAATCTGCTGTGAGGCGCCTGCCGTCATCGCGAGCCTGCTCGCGATGGCGGCGTTACATCCGGCCGGAATGCGAACTGACCTGAAAAGCCCGTCAGCTCGCCGCCTCTTTATAGGCCTTCAACGCCTTGAGCCGCTCGCGCTTGATCGCCTCACCCAGCTCCGGTCCCTTGAAGCCTTTCTCCAGCAAGGGCTGCACCGCCACTGCGCGGGCTGCTGCCGCAGCGCCCCGCAAATAATCAGCCTGTGGATAACTTCTGTCTTCAAGCCCTTTGCGCCCCCGCGCATCCATCTCACAGGCTGCGATGAATTCCTCGAAGCGCTGAGGTCGACGGTACACATCGAAACTCTGCAGCAGCTCAAGCAAAGTGGACGCCTTGAGCTCAAGCGCGCGATGACCATGGGTGTGGTATTGGCCTACCAGTAACGCCAATTCCTGACAGTCGCGGGGCGCCTTGAAGCGTTCGTTGACCGCTTTGATCAGCTTCAGCCCCGTGTGCTCATGGGCGATGTGTCGCGGCCATTCGTGTTGGGGCGTCAGGCCTTTGCCCAGGTCATGGAGCAGGCAGGCCCAGCGGACTGTCAGCGGTTGTTGGTGCAGGGCGGCTTGTTCCAGCACGCTCAGGGTATGGGCGCCAGTGTCGATTTCCGGGTGATGGGCTTCAGGCTGGGGTACGCCAAACAGCGCATCGACCTCTGGCATCAGGACCTTGAGGGCCGTGCAGTCGCGCAAGACCTGGATAAATACCTGCGGCTGTTTTTCCATGAGGGCGCGGGAAATTTCTTTCCAACTGCGCTCGGCCGTCAGTGCTTCCAGCTCGCCGGACTCGCTGAGTTGGCGCATCAGTTCAAGGGTTTCGTCCGCCACCTTGAAACCCAGCGGGGCATAACGCGCGGCGAAGCGGGCAACCCGCAGGACTCGGAGTGGATCTTCGGCGAAAGCGGGGGAAACGTGGCGTAGCACCCGGGCTTCCAGGTCGCGCTGGCCGTGGTACGGATCGGTCAGGTTGCCGTGGTCATCCTCGGCCATGGCGTTGATCGTCAGGTCCCGGCGAACCAGGTCCTGCTCCAGGGTCACTTCAGGGCTGGCATGGAACACGAAGCCGCCATAGCCTCGGCCGCTCTTGCGTTCGGTGCGGGCGAGGGCGTACTCCTCGCCGCTCTTTGGGTCTAGGAATACCGGAAAATCGGCTCCCACCGGGCGAAACCCCTTGGCGAGCATTTCCTCGGCGGTGGCCCCCACCACGACCCGATCGATGTCGGTGACGGGAATGCCTAGCAGGCGGTCGCGAACGGCGCCGCCGACTTTATAGATCTGCATAAAAAACCTCCGTTGGTCCGACAGGATAACCTTTGCGTCGGACGTCCGGAGGCGAAAACGGGATCAAAGATGAATGACGGCCAGGTCCAGGCGACCGTAGTCTCCTTCGGCTTGTTCGCCCCTGGGGGGGACGTGATGGGTTTTCATCACCTGGTCGCCTTGCAGGGTTTCCAAGTGGATGTCGAAACCCCAGAGGCGATGCAGGTGCTTGAGCACTTCGTCGGTGGAGTCGCCCAGTGGTTTGCGGTTGTGTGCCTGGTGTCGCAGGGTCAGCGAGCGATCCCCGCGGCGGTCAATGCTGTAGATCTGCACATTGGGTTCGCGATTGCCCAGATTGTACTGCGCCGCCAGGGTTTCGCGAATGATGCGGTAGCCGCCCTCATCGTGAATGGCAGGTACCAGCAGGTCATCTTTCTGATCGTCATCGAGGATGCTGAACAGTTTCAGGTCGCGAATCACCTTGGGCGAGAGGTACTGCAGGATGAAGCTTTCGTCCTTGAAGCTGCTCATGGCGAATTTAATGGCGGACAACCAGTCCGAGCCGGCAATTTCCGGGAACCAGCGACGATCTTCCTCGGTGGGGTTTTCGCACATGCGCCGGATGTCGCGGTACATGGCGAAGCCCAGTGCGTAAGGGTTGATACCGCTGTAGTACGGGCTGTCGAAGCCAGGCTGGAACACCACGCTGGTGTGGGACGTCAGGAACTCCATCATGAAGCCGTCTGTGACCAGGCCCTCGTCGTACAAGTCGTTCATCAGCGTGTAGTGCCAGAACGTGGCCCAGCCCTCGTTCATGACCTGGGTTTGGCGCTGTGGATAGAAGTACTGGGCGATCTTGCGCACGATGCGCACGATTTCCCGCTGCCACGGCTCCAGCAGCGGCGCATGTTTTTCAATGAAATAGAGAATGTTCTCCTGGGGCTCGGCAGGGAACCGGGCATTGTCTTTTTCGTTGTACTTGTCTGCACCTTTGGGAATGGTGCGCCACAGATCGTTGATCTGTTTTTGCAGGTGCTCTTCGCGATCCTTCTGGCGCCGACGTTCTTCCTCGGCGGAAATCGGATACGGCCGCTTGTAGCGGTCCACGCCGTAGTTCATCAGGGCGTGGCAGGAGTCCAGCAGGTCCTCCACCGCGTCGATACCATGGCGCTCCTCGCATTGCATGATGTACTGCTTGGCGAACACCAGGTAATCGATGATCGAGCTGGCATCGGTCCAGGTGCGGAACAGGTAGTTGCCCTTGAAGAAGCTGTTGTGCCCATAGCAGGCATGTGCCACCACCAAGGCCTGCATGCAGATGGTGTTTTCTTCCATCAGGTAGGCGATGCAGGGATCGGAGTTGATGACGATCTCATAGGCCAACCCCATCTGGCCCCGGCTGTAGGATTTCTCGGTGCTGAGAAAGTGCTTGCCGTAGGACCAGTGGTGATAGCCCAGCGGCATGCCGACCGACGCGTAGGCGTCCATCATCTGCTCGGCGGTGATCACCTCGATCTGGTTCGGGTAGGTGTCGAGGGCATAACGGTCCGCGATACGGCTGATTTCGCGGTCGTAGGCCTTGATCAGCTCGAATGTCCATTCGGAGCCGGTGGAAATAGGCTGGCGCTTCTGCTCTTTTTTGGCGGTCATGTCACTAACCTGCGCTGGAAGAGTTCACGGAAGACCGGGTAGATATCCCCGGCCGAGACCAATTGCTGTTGGGCAAATGTGTCGGAAAAAGCTTCGGCAATCCGTTCGTATTCGTACCACAAGGCCTGGTGTTCGCGTGGAGTAATTTCCACGTAGGTGTAGTACTGGACGAACGGCATGATCTGGTTGATCAGGATGTCACGGCAGATCGGTGAATCGTCGTTCCAGTTGTCACCGTCCGACGCCTGGGCTGCATAGATGTTCCATTCGTTGGCGGGGTAGCGCTCGGCCATGATCTCCTGCATCAGCTTCAGGGCGCTGGAGACGATGGTGCCGCCGGTTTCCCTGGAATAGAAAAACTCCTCTTCGTCCACTTCCCGGGCGCTGGTGTGATGGCGGATGAACACTACATCGATCTTGTCGTAGTTCCGTTTCAGGAACAGGTACAACAGGATGAAGAAACGCTTGGCGATGTCCTTGGTGGCTTGGGTCATGGAGCCGGAGACGTCCATCAGGCAGAACATCACCGCCTTGGAGCTGGGGTTTGGCTGCTTCACCAGCAGGTTGTACTTGAGGTCGAACGTGTCGAGGAACGGTACGCGATGGATGCGGGCGCTGAGTTTCTCGATTTCCGCTTCAAGGTCCTGAATGTCGCCAAAATTGTCGGGTTCTTCGCGTTTCAGGCGGGCCAGTTCTTCCTTCACCTCGCGTAGTTTTGCCCGGCTGCTGCCCGACAGCGCGATACGCCGGGCGTGGGCTGAGCGAAGGGTGCGGATGATGTTGATGCGTGATGGATTGCCTTCGTTGCTGATACCGGCACGCACGGTCTTGAAGGTGTCGGTGCCGGTCAGGTTACGCTTGACCAGGTTCGGCAGTTCCAGGTCCTCGAACATGAACTCCAGGAATTCCTCCTGGGTGATCTGGAACACGAACTCATCCATGCCTTCGCCGGAGTTGCCGGCCTTGCCGGGTCCCTTGCCGCCGCCTCCGCCCTGGGGACGGGGGATGTGCTCGCCACTGGTGAATTCCTTGTTGCCGGGGTGTACGACGGTCTGTTTGCCACCGCGACCATGGTGAAGCACCGGCTCGTCGATGTCGCGACCGGGGATACTGATCTGTTCGCCGTGTTCCATGTCGGTAATGGAACGCCGGCTGACCGCCTCTTCGACGGCCTTCTTGATGTGGTCACGGTAACGCCGCAGAAACCGCTGGCGGTTCACCGTGCTCTTGTTCTTGCCATTAAGGCGTCGGTCGATCACATAGCTCATAGGCCCCTCCGGGGGAGCTTCAAGTCGTAAGCCTCAAGCTGCAAGGGGCGTGGCGTCGAGCCATGGGCTCAACGCCGTTCCCTTACAGGCTGTAGCTAGAAGCTTGCCGCTGCTTACTGCGATTTCCGGACCCGCAGATACCACTCGGAGAGCAGTCGTACCTGTTTGTCGGTATAGCCACGTTCGACCATGCGTGTGACGAAATCGTTGTGTTTTTGCTGGTCCTCCTTGCTGGCCTTGGCGTTGAAGCTGATGACTGGCAGCAGGTCTTCGGTGTTGGAGAACATTTTCTTCTCGATGACCACCCGCAGCTTTTCATAGCTGAGCCAGGTTGGGTTCTTGCCGTTGTTGTTGGCTCGGGCGCGCAATACGAAGTTGACGATCTCGTTGCGGAAGTCCTTCGGATTGCTGATGCCCGCCGGTTTCTCGATTTTCTCCAACTCCTCGTTGAGGGCCACGCGATTGAGGATTTCGCCGGTTTCCGGGTCGCGGTATTCCTGGTCCTGGATCCAGAAGTCTGCGTACAGCACGTAGCGGTCGAAGATGTTCTGGCCGTACTCGCTGTAGGACTCCAGGTACGCCGTCTGGATTTCCTTGCCGATGAACTCGATGTAGCGCGGGGCCAGGTATTCCTTGAGGAAACGCAGGTAGCGCTCGCGGGTTTCGGCCTGGAATTGCTCTTGCTCGATCTGCTGTTCCAGCACATACAGCAGATGAACCGGGTTGGCCGCGATCTCGTGAGGGTCGAAGTTGAAGACCTTGGACAGGATCTTGAACGCGAAACGTGTGGACAGCCCGTTCATCCCTTCATCGACCCCCGCATTGTCGCGGTATTCCTGGATCGACTTGGCCTTCGGATCGGTGTCCTTGAGGTTTTCACCGTCGTACACGCGCATCTTCGAATAGATGTTGGAGTTTTCCGGCTCCTTGAGGCGCGACAGCACCGTGAACTGGGCAAGCATCTTCAGGGTGTCGGGTGCGCAATGGGCCTTGGACAGCGAACTGTTGAACAGCAGCTTGTCGTAGATCTTCACCTCATCGCTCACTCGCAGGCAGTACGGCACCTTGACGATGTAGATCCGGTCGATGAAGGCCTCGTTGTTCTTGTTGTTGCGGAAGGTATGCCATTCCGATTCGTTGGAGTGGGCCAGCAGGATGCCGGTGAACGGAATGGCCCCCAGCCCCTCGGTGCTGTTGTAGTTGCCTTCCTGAGTGGCGGTCAGCAGCGGGTGCAGCACCTTGATGGGTGCCTTGAACATTTCGACGAATTCCATCAGGCCCTGGTTGGCCCGGCACAGCGCCCCCGAATAGCTGTAGGCGTCGGCGTCGTTTTGTGGGAATTCTTCCAGTTTACGGATATCGACCTTGCCCACCAGGGCGGAAATATCCTGGTTGTTTTCGTCACCCGGTTCGGTCTTGGCCACCGCGATCTGGTTGAGGATCGATGGGTAGAGCTTGACCACCTTGAACTGACTGATGTCACCGCCGAACTCGGCCAGGCGCTTGGTTGCCCAGGGCGACATGATGGTATTGAGATAGCGGCGTGGAATGCCGAAGTCTTCCTCGAGGATCGCGCCATCTTCAGTGGCGTTGAAAAGCCCTAGAGGCGATTCGAACACCGGTGAGCCCTTGATGGCGTAGAAGGGCACTTTTTCGATCAGTTGCTTGAGCTTCTCGGCCAGGGACGATTTACCACCACCCACGGGGCCGAGCAGATAAAGGATTTGTTTCTTCTCTTCCAGGCCTTGGGCGGCGTGGCGGAAATAGGAGACGATTTGTTCGATGCATTCTTCCATCCCGTGGAAGTCCGCAAAGGCCGGATAGCGGCGAATCACCTTGTTGGAAAAAATTCGCGAGAGCCTCGAGTTGGTCGAGGTATCCAGCAACTCCGGTTCTCCGATTGCCAGCAACAGACGCTCCGCAGCCGATGCATAGGCACTGCGGTCCTGCTTGCAGAGTTCGAGGTATTCCTGCAGCGAGTATTCCTCCTGCCGCGTGGACTCGAAACGTTGCTGGAAGTGGCTAAAAATGCTCATGACGTCACCTCGCTCGATACGTGGAGCCGGTGTCGGATCAATCAGTCGATGCTGGACAGCCGCTGGGAACCCAGTTGCCGTTTTACCCCCCAGAATGCTTTCAAGCATGCAGGCTCTTGAAAGCTGACTCCCGATGACCCGCGCGCCGGTGTACCGGCTCTCCCCTGTTTTGGATGGCCTGAGGCTAAGGATAGTTCGGAATCGCGGAGGTAAAGGTGGAATACGTAATTAGTTATGGCAGACCGTTCGTCTGCCATCGCTCAAGCCCACGGTTCACGCGGGCTTGGACGGCATAAAAAATTATTCGTGATTGTCTTGCGCTGTTTCTGAAGGATAAGTCGCACGCCACAACTCAAAACCGCCGTCCAGGCTGTAGACGTCGCTGAAGCCCTGGCTGACCAGATAGGCGGCTGCGCTCTGGCTGGAGTTGCCGTGATAGCAGACCACGACCGTAGGCGCATCGAGGTCGGCGGCCCGGATGAAGTCGGAGATGGAATGGTTGTCCAGATGCCGGGAGCCACTGATATGCGAAGCCGCAAAAGTGGCTGGGTCGCGGACGTCGACGACGACCGCGCCTTGCTCGCGCAGGGCCTGGGCCTGTTCCGGGGGGATGCGTTTGAATTCGCTCATGAGGGGCTCCTGTAGCTGAAGCGCAACGCCGGTCAAACGGCAGTGCCGGCCGGCAATGGTGCAGTGGTCGGGTGATGGATTTTGGCGTGGCCCTGTTCATCGCAATCGCAATGTAGTTGCTCGCCAGTGTCGACGTTCATCAGGGTCATGGCGCTGCCCCACACGCAACCGGTATCGAGGGCGAAGACGCCGGGTTCGTCGGATTGGCCGCCCAGTGCGGCCCAGTGCCCGAAAATGATCTTCAGGTTACGGGTCTTGCGCTCACTGTGCTTGAACCAGGGGGCATAACCGGGTGGCGCCGTCTCGATACCTTCCTTGCCCTTGAGATCGAGCTTGCCGTCGCGGGTGCAGAAGCGCATGCGCGTGAAATAATTGGTGATGACGCGAAGACGAGCGCTGCCGGTGAGGTCGTTGTCCCACTTGACCGGCTCGTTGCCGTACATGCCATCCAGGTAGGGGGCGAACAGGTTGTCGTCGCGCAATGCCTGTTCGACTTCGCCAGCGCACTTGAGCGCCTTGCGCAGGGACCACTGGGGCGGGATGCCGGCATGGACCAGTGCAAGGTTGCGCGCCTCGTCGTAGTGCATGAGCTTCTGCTGGCGCAACCACTCCAGCAGTTCAACGCAATCGGGGGCGTCGAGAATTTCGCTCAAGGTGTCGGACTTTTTCAGGCGCTCGATGTTCTGCCAGGCAGCCAGCAGATGCAGGTCGTGGTTACCGAGCACGCACACCAGCGACTGGCGGATGCCGTAGAGAAAACGCAACGTCTCAAGGGACTGCGGGCCACGGTTGACCAGGTCGCCCACCAGCCACAACGTGTCTTTTTGAGGATCGAAAGCAACGCGCTCCAGCAAGCATTTGAGCGGGTCGAGGCAGCCTTGCAGGTCGCCGACCGCATACGTGGCCATTAGTGCAGGGCTCCGGGCACGGCCAGGCGAAAGGGTTTGATGACGGCGTCGAAGCGTTTGCCGTCCTCGGCCAGCATCTGGTAGGTGCCTTGCATGGTGCCGACCTTGGTCGTCATCACTGTGCCGCTGCTGTAGCTGTGGCTCTTGCCTGCATCGATCAATGGCTGCTGGCCGACCACCCCTTCGCCACGCACCTCTTCGACATGGCCATCGCCGTCGGTGATGATCCAATGCCGTGACAGCAGCCTGGCTGGCAAGGAGCCGTTATTGCGCACGGTAATGCTGTAGGCGAAAGCGAAGCGGTCATGCTCGGGTTGCGACTGTTCTGCCAGAAAACGGGTGGTGACGCTGACGTCGACCTGGTAACGAGGATCAGACATGCAAATAAGGCCTTAAAAACGAAGCGGGACGCGGGCGCGACTCAGGAGATCAGTCTAGGCCAAGTATCGGGTAGTAGACCAGACTGGCGTACTGCCCGATAGCGATCGTCACCCGTTCAGTTGGCGTCGACTTGCGGGGCGACCTGCTCACTGAGTTTGTCGGCCAGGCGCACGAACGCTGCCAGGTCCAACTGCTCTGGGCGCAGGCTGCCATCGACGCCGGCGGCTTCGATTTCGGTGCTGCTGAGCAATAGTTTCAGGGTGTTGCGCAAGGTTTTGCGGCGCTGGTTGAACGCTTCGCGTACCACCCGCTCCAGTAGGCGATGATCCTTGGCCGGGTGCGGCAGGACGGCATGGGGCACCAGGCGGACAATGGCCGAGTCGACCTTCGGCGGCGGGTTGAACGCGCCCGGGCCTACGTTGAACAGGTGTTCGACCCGGCAATGGTACTGGACCATGATCGACAGGCGACCCCAGTCACCACCGCCAGGGCCGGCGGCGAGTCGCTCGACCACTTCTTTCTGCAACATGAAATGCATGTCGCGGATCAGGCCGGCGTTGCTCAGCAGGTGGAAGATCAGCGGAGTGGAGATGTTGTACGGCAGGTTTCCCACCACCCGCAGGCTGTTCGGTGCAGCGTTCAGGCTATTGAAGTCGAACTTCAGCGCGTCGCCCTGGTGCAGGCTGAAATTGCTCCTGCCGGCGAACTGCTGGTTGAGGATCGGCACCAGGTCCTTGTCCAGTTCCACCACGTCCAGTTGTGCGCCGCTGTCGAGCAGGCCCTCGGTCAGGGCGCCTTGGCCCGGGCCGATTTCCAGCAGGCGGTCGTCGGGCTTGGCCCGGATCGAGCGCAGGATACGATCGATCACGCCGGCGTCATGCAGGAAGTTCTGGCCGAAACGCTTGCGCGCGCGGTGTTGGTATTGCTCGGTCATAAATGGGTCTCGGCCATCTGGTAGGCGGTTTCCAGCGCGACTTGCAGGCTGCCGGTATCGATCTTGCCGCTGCCGGCCAGGTCCAGGGCAGTGCCATGGTCCACGGAGGTGCGGATGATCGGCAGGCCCAGCGTCACGTTGACCGCCGCGCCGAAACCTTTGTACTTCAGCACGGGCAGGCCCTGGTCGTGGTACATCGCCAGCACCGCGTCGCAGTGCTCCAGATATTTTGGGGTAAACAGAGTGTCGGCAGGCAGCGGGCCACGCAGGTCCATGCCCTCGCTGCGCAGGCGCTCCAAAGTGGGTTCGATGATGTCGATTTCTTCACGGCCCAGGTGTCCGCCTTCGCCCGCGTGGGGATTGAGCCCGCAAACGAGGATGCGCGGCCGGGCGATGCCGAATTTTTCCTGCAGGTCGGCGTGCAGGATGCGCGTGACCCGCTCCAGGCGTTCCGGGGTGATGGCGTCGGCGACGTCCCGCAAGGGCAGGTGAGTGGTCACCAGGGCCACACGCAGCCCACGGGTAGCGAGCATCATCACCACTTGCGCGGTGTGGGTCAGGTCCGCCAGGAATTCGGTGTGCCCGGAAAAGGCAATCCCGGATTCGTTGATCACGCCTTTGTGCACCGGTGCGGTGATCATGCCGGCGAACGCACCGTCCAGGCAGCCCTGGCCGGCGCGGGTCAGGGTCTCGAGGACGAACGCGGCGTTGGCCTTGTCCAACTGCCCTGTGACGACCGGAGCACCCAGGGGCGTATCCCAGACATACAGGCTGTTGGCGGGTGCCGGGACGTCCGGCCAGGCCTGCGAGGTCACGGGCAACAGGTTGACGACCAGCCCCAGTTGCGCGGCCCGCTCAAGGAGCAGGTCGCGACTGGTGATGGCAATCAGGGGGTGTGGCTGGGCTTGCGAGGCGAGCAGCAGGCACAGGTCGGGACCGATGCCGGCTGGTTCGCCGGGGGTCAGCGCGAAACGCTTGGGTTTCACTGCGCTGCCTGGTCTGCACCAGGAAGTTTGATTTCAACGTAGGCTTCGTCGCGAATCTGACGCAGCCAGGTTTGCAGCTCTTCGTCGTATTTGCGGTTGCGCAAGACAGTCATTGCCTGCTGTTCGCGAGCCTGGGTGGTGCTGTCAGTGGCGCGGCGGCCAAGGACTTCCAGCACGTGCCAGCCATAAGGGCTCTTGAACGGCTTGGACAACTGGCCTTGCGGCGTGTCGGCCATGACCTGGCGGAACTCGGGAACCAGTGCATTGGGGTCAACCCAATTCAGGTCGCCGCCGTTGAGGGCCGAGCCCGGGTCTTCGGAAAAACTCTTCGCCAGTTCAGCAAAGTCTTCGCCCGCTTCGATGCGGTCGTAGAGTTTCTCCGCCAGGCGCTTGGTCTCGGCTTCGCTGCGAATCTCGCTTGGCTTGATCAGGATGTGGCGAACATGCACTTCGTCACGGACCTGGGTTCCGCCACCGCGCTTTTCCAGCACTTTCAGGATAATGAAGCCGCCTGGGGTGCGTGCTGGCTGGGTGATGTCGCCCACGGCCATGGCGCTCAGTTCACGGTCGAACGGAGGCGGCAGTTGAGCGGGTTTTCTCCAGCCCATGTCACCGCCTTCCAGGGCGTTGTCGCTGCCCGACTTGGCAATGGCCATCTGACCGAAATCAGCGCCTTGCTTGAGTTGCTGGTAGACATCCATTGCCTGGCGATAAGCGCTCTGGATCGCTTCGGAGTTGGCGCTTTCCGGGGTCGGAATCAGGATGTTCGCCAAGTGCAACTCTTCGGAAAGCTGCATCTTGCCCAGGTCCGAGGCGAGGAAGTTTTTCACTTCCTGCTCCGACACCTGGATGCGTTCGGCCACACGGCGCTGACGCACACGGCTGATGACCATTTCGCGGCGGATCTGATCACGGGCGTCCTCGTAGGAGAGGCCGTCGCGAGCCAGGGCGGCGCGGAACTGGTCGATGCTCATGTTGTTGCGCTGGGCAATGGTGCCGACGGCCTGGTTCAGTTCTTCATCGGTGATGCGAATGCCGGAGCGTTCGCCGATCTGCAACTGCAGGTTTTCGACGATCAGGCGTTCAAGCACTTGCTGGTCCAGTACGCCTGGTGGCGGCTGGCCACCGCCGCGCTTGGCGATGGTTTGCTGCACTTCATGGACGCGCTGGTCCAGCTGGCTCTGCATGACCACGTCGTTATCGACAATGGCCACCACTTTATCGATGGACTGTACCGCGGCGTTGGCCGCGGTACCCAGGAACAGCGCGCCCAACATCAGCGGGCGCAGACAATCAGAAAGCTTGGTCTTCACGTTCACGATAACCTTGGATGCCTTTGTCGAGGAAGCTCTCTACCTTGGCGCCGGTCAGGCCGCCGAGTCCCTTCAGAACAATTTGGAGGAAGATGCCGTGGTCGCCTTTTTCGTTTTCCGGGGCGGCTTGACTGAACTCTTCGTAGTCGACCCAGTAACGGTTGATCAGGCGCAGTTTCCAGCAGCAATTGTCGTATTCGAAACCACCGAAGGCTTCCAGGGTACGGTTGCGGTTGTAGTCATACTGCCAGCGGCTGATGAGGTTCCACTGTGGCACGATCGGCCAGATGACCGAGAAGTCGTGCTGCTTGATCTTGTAGTAGTCCTTCACATAGTCCGCATCGCCCGGGCGACCATAGTCGCCACCGCCCACTTGCCATTGGCCGGTCGCCTCGTCGTAGCGGACCTGGTCATTGCGGTAGCGGTAACCGGCATTGATGACCTTGTTCGGGTTGTCTTCCGGCTGGTAATGGAACATCGCGCTACCCGAGCGAGGGCTGCGGGTGTCCGGGTCCCAGTTGTAGGTCGCAGTGGTGCGCCAGTCGCGGTTCCAGTGGTATTCGTATTCCAGTGCGTACGGAGAAACGTCCGACTTGGCGTCTTCTCGAGTATCGAAGTCAATGCCTGGCAATTGGACTTTGCGATCCTTGAAATAAAACGCCTGGCCGACGGCGAGACGTTGGCGCTCAAAGCCGTTCTCTTCAATCCAGCGGCTGGTCACGCCCAAGGACAACTTGTTCTCGTCCCCGACACGGTCAGAGCCGGTGAAGCGATTGTCGCGAAACAACGAGGAATAGCTAAAGGTCGATTCGCTGGTATCGAAGATAGGAATGTCGCTCTGGTCCTTCTCGGGTACATAGAGATAGAACAGGCGTGGTTCCAGGGTCTGACGATAGTTGGTGCCAAACCATTGCGTGTTGCGGTCGAAGTACAGACCGCTGTCGATGCTGGCGATAGGGACACTGCGGTTTGGCGTGCTGTCGTAGCCGTTTCCAACGACGCTCTTGCCCGTACCATCCAGATCCAAATCATATTGGGTGTATTGGTACTTGAGGGACGGTTTGAGATAGCCATAGGACGCGGTCATCGGCAGGCTCATAACCGGCGCGAGGTTCATGCGATTGCCGTTAGCCCGTGCCAGGCCGCGAACGTTGGTATCCAGCCACGGCTCGACGTTGCCGTCCTCATCGGTATAGTTGCCAGTGCGCAAATCACGGTCAAACCGCACCAACTCTGTCTTGTATGCGAAATCCAGCCCATACGGGTGCTCCGGCAGAGCACCGCTGAACGTAATCTGGGGCAGGCGGTTGTACGGTGTGATCTTCGAAATCGTCGCCAACTGGTAGGCCTGTGCATTCAAGCGGGCAACGTAGTTATCCCCCCGATAGCTGACGATCCCTTGCTGATTGACGCGATCATTGGTCTCGATACCAATCTGATCGCTTTTAAGATCCTGGAAATAGTAAGGATCGCTGATCTTGGTGTAGTCGACTTCCGTCAGCACGCGCGAGTCGAGGCCGCCCTTGTGCTGCCAGTTATACATGTAGCGGGTCTTGTCGTAGTCGCTTTGCCCGCTGCGCTCATCGTCCTCGTCGTTGAGGTACGCAGCACCGAACTGACCTTCGCTGGATTTGGTCAGGTAGCGGAATTCGCCTTCCATCAACAGGCCGCGCTTGGCCATGTAGCGCGGATACAACGTGGCATCGTAGTTCGGCGCCAGGTTGAAGTAGTACGGGGTGACCAGCAGGAAGCCGGTGTCGCTGCCGCTGCCGATGGTCGGCGGCAGGAAGCCGGACTGGCGACGGTCGTCGATCGGGAAGTAGATGTACGGTGTGTACAGGACCGGGAAGTCCTTGACCCGCAGCGTCACGTTGGTCGCGGTACCGAAGCCGGTGGCCGGGTTCAGGGTGATGTTGTTGCCCTTGAGCGTCCAGGCGTTGCTGTTCGGTTCGCACGTGGTGTACGTACCGTCCTTGAGACGGATGATCGCATTCTCTGCACGCTTGGCGTACAGCGCGTTACCGCGAATACGCGACTTGTGCATCACGTATTCGGCGTTGTCGACCTTGGCTTCGCCGGTGTCCAGCTGTACATCGGCATGGTCGCCGACGATCAGTGCACCGTTGTCGCGAACGCGGACGTTACCGCTCAGCTCACCGCGGTTCTCAGCCTGGTACAGGCTGGCCTCGTCGGCCTCGACCTGCATGCTGCCCTGGCGCATGACCACGTCGCCGGCCAGGGTCGCCACCTGTTCTTCCTGTTGATAGCGCGAAGCCTTGGCGCCGAGGAAGGTAGGAGCGTCGCTCTTGGCCGTCTTGTCGTTCATGCCAGGACGGGTCGGCTCGATATAGGCACCCGAGCAGTAAGGGCCGGTTTCAGCCAATTGCGCCGGGGTAAGGTTCTCCCGTGGAACCCAATCCAGGTGACTGTAGTCTGCACTGCGCGACTTCAGGCCGCGGCCCTTGGCTTCGGTAACGAGCATCGGCTTTTCGCCGGCTTCCTCGCCCGAGCTGCTGTCGGCCGGAGCCGCGCCGCTGTCGGAAACCGCACTGCCGTCATGCACGGGACGCGGCGGCAACGCGGCGGCCGGTGTCTTGGGCGCACAGTCCCAGGCACCCGAAGCGGAGACGGAGCAGTCATACTGCTGCGCCGCGACGACGAATGAAGAGGCCAGGGGTTGCAGGGCCAGCAGACTGCCGGTGACCAGCAACGGAAATTTTTTACGAAACGCGGGGGATTTCAATGCCATCTTATTAGTCCGGGCTTCCTGCGTGCCATCTGCCCGCGGTGTGGGCCGCACGCCTCTCGATGGTCTGAAAAAGATGCTGGATAATAAAGCATGACCCGCTTGACGGCTAGCGCCGTCGGAGACCCTTGCAATGCCCGACCAAGATGTACGCTTGCAACACCTGAAAGTTTGGCTCGATGAACAACTGCCGATCCTTTTCACTCAACAGGGCTGGGGCCCCGTACCCCCGGCCACGTTGACCGCCGCCAGCAGTGACGCGAGTTTTCGGCGTTATTTCCGCTGGGAAGGCGAGGGTCGCAGTTTGATCGTCATGGATGCGCCACCGCCCCAGGAAAACTGCAAACCCTTCGTGGATATTGCTTTTTTGCTGGCGAAATCCGGCATTAACGTGCCAAAAATTTATGCCGAAGACCTCGAGCGCGGCTTTCTTTTGCTCAATGACTTGGGCAACCAAACCTATCTGGACGTAATCAACGGCGAAAATGCCGACGATTTATTCCGCGATGCCCTGCAAGCCTTGCTGGCTTTCCAGCAGCTGCCAATGGTTGCGCCGTTGCCGAGCTACGATGTCGCGTTGCTGCGTCGGGAGCTGGAATTGTTCCCCGAGTGGTACGTCAAGCGCGAGCTGGGGATCGAATTGGATTCGGCCCAGCAGCAACTCTGGCAGCAGGCCAGCGAGCTGCTGATCGACAGCGCCCTGGCCCAGCCCAAAGTGCTGGTGCACCGGGACTACATGCCACGCAACCTGATGCTCAGCGTGCCGAACCCCGGCGTGCTGGATTTTCAGGATGCCGTCTATGGTCCCGTTACCTACGACGTGACCTGCCTGTTCAAGGACGCTTTCCTCAGTTGGCCCGAGGCGCGCGTGCGCGGCTGGCTGGAGAGTTACTGGCAGCAGGCCGGCGCCCTCGGCATTCCCGTGCAGCCGGACCTCGAGGACTTCCTGCGGGCCAGCGATTTGATGGGCGTGCAGCGTCATCTAAAGGTCATCGGGATCTTCGCGCGCATTTGTCATCGTGATGGCAAGCCACGCTACCTCGGTGATGTGCCGCGATTCTTTGCTTATATAGAAGCGGTCATTGCCCGCCGTCCGGAACTGGCACCGCTCGATGAACTTCTGGGCAGCTTGCGGCAATCGGCTGGAGCAACGGCATGAAGGCGATGATTCTGGCGGCGGGCAAGGGCGAACGCATGCGCCCCTTGACCCTTACCACGCCAAAGCCGTTGATTCGCGTCGGCGGTGTTCCCTTGATCGAATACCACTTGCGGGCGCTGGCCAGGGCCGGATTCACCGAGATCGTGATCAATCACGCCTGGCTCGGTCAGCAGATCGAAGATCACCTGGGGGATGGTGCACGGTTTGGCGTGAGCATTCGGTTTTCCCCTGAAGGCGAGCCGCTGGAAACCGGCGGTGGAATCTTCCGTGCCTTGCCGCTGCTGGGCGATGAAGCGTTTGTGGTGGTGAACGGCGATGTCTGGACCGACTACGACTTCAGCGCTTTGCGCCGACCGCTCGAAGGGTTGGCGCACCTGGTGCTCGTCGATAATCCCGAGCATCACCCAGACGGCGATTTCGTCCTGGTCGACGGAAAGGTTCACGATAGGCACGCCCCTGCCGACAACCTGACCTATAGCGGCATCGCCGTTCTGCACCCGCGGTTGTTCGACGGTTGCGCGGACGGTGCGTTCAAGCTCGCACCGCTGTTGCGCGCGGCCATGGCCGAGGGACGCGTCAGTGGCGAGCACCTCAAAGGGCATTGGGTCGATGTCGGCACCCATGAACGTTTGGCGCAGGTCGAAACCTTGATAGAAGCGAGCGGTTGATATGTGGTGGCCAGGGACTCTGATTGGAGCCGGGGCGGGCTTTGCCATAGCCAACATTCCGGGGGCCATGCTTGGTGCGTTATTAGGACAAGCGTTGGATAGGCGCCTAAACGTGCAAAGCTGGGAGCAGCTTCGTGAGCGTCTGGGCGGGCGCCCAGCATTGCGCAACGATGAATTGTTGTTTGTGTTGCTGGGGCGTTTGGCGAAAAGCGATGGGCGTGTGGTCGACGGTCACATCCAACAGGCTCGCCAGGAAATGCGAGCCCTGGACCTGAGCGAATCGGCGCAACGCCGGGCCATCGCTGCATTCAACCGGGGCAAGTCTGGAGATGTCCGCCTACGTGGTTATCTGCGCCGTCTCAGCACCCAGCCGCATGCGGCGGAAGGCGTGCTGCGGGCCTGCTGGCGAATGGTTTGGGCTGATGGCAAGGCGGGCGTCGGCGAGCGTGAATTGATTGCCCGGTGGGGCAAGTGGCTGGGCTGGACCCAGCAACAGGTCCAGGCATTGGCCAGCGATTACGAACCGCACAAACTGTCGCTGCCCAGCAGTGGGGTGACGTATCAGGAGGCGTTGCGTTTGCTGGGCGTTTCCGCCACGAGCGAACCGTCACAGATCAAGCGCGCTTACCGACGCCTGCTCAGTCGCCACCATCCGGACAAGATTGCCGGTAGCGGGGCAACGCCCTTGCAGGTGCGTGAAGCCACTGACAGGACTCGGGAGTTGCACAACGCCTATCGCTTGATACGGGAACGGCGGAATTTCCGGTAGCGCCACTATCCCCTGTGGCGAGGGAGCTTGCTCCCGTTCGGCTGCGCAGCAGTCGCAGTCCGGGTCTTTATGAAGAACCGCAGTGCTCGCTTTGGGGACCGCTTCGCGCTCCAGCGGGAGCAAGCTCCCTCGCCACAGGAGGGTGGGCGCCGACATCCCGAACGGGTCAGCCTTACTCCCCCGCCTTCTGCGGATTCAACCAACCCCGGACCCGACGAAACAGCTGCTCCTGCTCCGCCGCCGGGTTCGGCAGGGCCTTGAGGGACACCTGGCTGAAGGTCGAGCCTTTCAAGCGTTTGCTCGCCTGCAAGCGCTCCAGCGCCGCGTTTCGATCCAGCGGCTTGTCCATGTAGAAAATGTCGGCGGTCGCCAGTTTCAAGGTCGAGGTCAGTTCGGCCAGGGCCGGCTTGGCGGTGGCCGGGGTCTGGGCGGCCACCATCACGAAGCGTTCGACTTGTGAGGGCTGCTTTTCACTCAAGTAGCGCGCTGCCCAATAGGCGCCAGTGCCATGGCCCAGCAGCACGATACGGCGTGCGCTTTGCTGTTCGGCGTAGGCCAGGGCTGCATCGATACGGGCGAAGATGCGCTCGGCGTCGGCCTTGGCATGTTCTTCATCGGTTTGGTCGACGACGGGATCTGTCGCATCGGCTTCGCCGCCTGCGGCCTGTTCGATCGGCGCCGCAGTGGTGGCGTCCGGTGTTGCGGCAGCGGTGTCGGTCGGCTTGGTCTCGGGCGGTGTTTCTACCACGCGCGGTGCAATGACGTCGCTTTGTAGGTCCGGCAGGGTGATACTCAGGCTGCTCCACTCAACATCGGGCAACTTTTTCCGCAAAGGGCCGATAGCTTGAGGCCAGTCAGCTGTTTCGCCGGCGCCGGGGATTATGATGACTGCGCCTCTGGGGTCGCCGGTATTGGCTGGTTTCCACAGTGCCAGGAAGGCATCGCTGCCGGTCTGTAACTGTTGTTGTTCCTGGGCCGGGACTCTTCGTTCAAGTGCGGTCGCCTCTTCCTGGCTACGCTCGAGCAAGGGTTGGCGCTCGACGGGTTTTTCCTCGGCAGGTTGCTGCGCGGCGGGCGCCGTTTCGCTGGCCTGTACAGAAAAGGCACTTGGCAGGATCAGCGACAGGCACAATGCTGGCAACGCCAGGCGATAAACAGAGGGCATTGGATATTCCATGACCAGAAGTATTTCCGGCAGCCTAATGGGTTGGTCAGTATTTGTCAGTGCATGAGATTTCGATGATGCGTTTTTGCTGCCTGTGGGTTATCGGCTGTTTATGGCTTCCCTTGATGGCGTGGGCCGCGCCCGCGCCGTCGACGCATGGGGTGCAATTGAATGCGGGACAGCGCCAGTGGTTGGTGCAACATCCGCAATGGCGGGTCGGCCTGGTATTGCAGGCGCCCTATGCCCAATACGACCGGCGCCTGCAGCGTTTGTCCGGCACTAACGTCGAGTTGATGCAATGGCTGGGCAAGGCGTTGAACGTCGAGCTCACCTGGCGCAATTTCCAGGACCTGGCACAACTGGAAGCAGCGGTGCGCGCCGGCGAGGTGGACGTAGCTCCGGGCCTGACCCAATCCCCGGGCGGGCTCAAGCTCTGGCAATTTTCCGATCCCTATATGCGCGTGCCGCAACTGATCGTCGGCGCGCAGAAGGGCGCCGAAGGGGTTGAGTTGGAAAAACTCGACAGCCAGGCCCGGGTCGCGGTGCGCATGCCCAGCGCGACGGCCGATTACCTGCGCAGCAACTACCCGACGCTGAATCTGCAAGGTGTGCCGATGGAGCGCGAGGCCCTGCAATTATTGCTGACCCAGCAGGCTCGATACGCGGTGGTCGACGAGGCACAGCTCGGGCGGTTGATGGTCGAGCCCGAATTCGCCGAGCTGGCGGTGGTGGGCGACATCGGCCTGCCGCAGTTGCTGCGGGTTGCCACACGCCGGGACTGGCCGGAACTGGCCGAGATCATCGACAGCGGTTTGCAGGCGATACCGGCCAAGGAGCTGGAGCAATTGCACAGCCGTTGGCTCAAGCCAAAATATCCACGCCTGACCGAGACCCCGGGCTTCTGGCAGAACTTGACCCTATTGATTCTGGCCCTGCTGCTCAGCAGCGTCGCCATCGTGTTCTGGCAGCGCCGCCAGCAACGCGCACTGGAGCGTCGTCTGCGTGCCGCGAGGGAGGACATCGCCCAGCGTACGGCCAGCGAAGAAGCCTTGCGCCTGACGCAGTTTTCCATCGATCAAAGTACGGTCGGCATCCTCTGGGTCAATTGGGACAGTCACGTGCGTTATGCCAACCGAGCGGCTGAAACCATGCTCGGCTATGCCTCGGGCGCCATCATCGACCGCCCCTTGATCGACTTCGAGCCGGGTTTGCACATGGATCGCTGGCTGAACCTGTGGAAGCGCGCCCGGGCCAGCGAAGATGGGCCGCAGAGTTTCGAAACCGAATGCGTGCGAGCCGATGGCAGCATCTTGCCGGCTGACGTTTCTCTGAGCTTCCTGCGCTTTCGCGACGCTGAATACCTGGTGGTCTACCTCAACGACGTGACCGAACGTCGACGTGCGCTGGCGGCGTTGCGCGAAAGCGAAGCACGGTTGCAAGGTATTGCCGCTAATGTGCCAGGCCTGGTCTTTCGCCTGGAGCGGGCGCCGGTGACCGGTCAGATCGACTTTGCCTACATCAGCGAAGGCAGCGAAAGCCTGGTGGGTTATTCCCCTGCAACCCTGGCCCGCAGCGACACCGGGTTGCGCAGCCTGGTGCACCCGCAGGACAAGGCCGATTACCACCGCACTCAGGACCAGGCGCTGGACACCGACAGTGACTGGTCATGGCAAGGCCGCATCCTGACCCGCGAAGGCCAGGAGCGCTGGGCCGAGATCAAAGCGATCACCCGCCGTCTCGAAGATGGCGCCTATGTCTGGGACGGAATCGTCTGGGATATCACCGAAAGCAAACGCATCGAACTGGAGCTGGCCAGCTCACGGGAACAGTTGCGCGAATTGTCAGCGCACCTGGAAAGTGTGCGGGAAGAGGAAAAGGCGCGCATTGCCCGGGAGGTCCACGACGAGCTGGGCCAGATGCTGACGGTGTTGAAGCTAGAAACATCCATGTGTGAATTGGCCTACGCGCAACTCGACCCGGGCCTGCATGAGCGGCTTAATAGCATGAAGCGCCTGATCGCTCAGTTGTTCCAGTTGGTGCGGGACGTGGCAACGGCGCTCCGCCCGCCGATCCTGGATGCTGGCATTGCCTCGGCCATCGAATGGCAGGCTCGGCGTTTCGAGGCGCGTACGCAGATCCCATGCCTGGTGCAGGTGCCGGACAACCTGCCGGCCCTGAGCGACGCCAAGGCCATTGGTCTGTTCCGGATTCTCCAGGAAGCGCTGACCAACGTGATGCGCCATGCCCAAGCGCATACTGTAGAGCTGACGCTGGTTCAGGAGGGCGACGAATTGTGTCTGACCATCAGCGACGACGGTGTAGGATTTATTGCCGATACGAGTCGGCCAACCTCCTTTGGCCTGGTCGGCATGCGTGAACGGGTATTGATCATGGGCGGGCAGTTGACCCTGGAGAGTGAGCCGGGGGAGGGGACGACCCTGTCGGTGCGGGTGCCGTTGCATGAGGCCTGATGGGGTGGGTTGCCTGGGCGGGCCCAATCGCGAGCCAGCTCGCTCCCACATTGATTGAGATCTACACATACACCCTGTGGGAGCGAACTGGCTCGCGATGAGGGATCCTGAATCTGGAGAACAATGTGATCCGTGTACTGGTAGCCGAAGACCACACCATCGTCCGTGAAGGCATCAAGCAACTGATCGGCCTGGCCAAGGATCTGGTGGTGGTAGGGGAGGCGAGCAATGGTGAGCAGTTGCTCGAAACCTTGCGGCATGTGCCCTGCGAAGTGGTGCTGCTGGACATTTCCATGCCCGGCGTCAACGGCCTGGAGGCGATCCCACGGATCCGGGCGCTGAACAATCCACCGGCCATCCTGGTGCTGTCGATGCATGACGAAGCGCAAATGGCCGCCCGTGCCCTGAAGGTCGGCGCCGCCGGCTACGCGACCAAGGACAGCGATCCGGCCCTGCTGCTCATGGCGATTCGCAAGGTCGCGGCCGGCGGACGCTATATCGACCCGGACCTGGCCGACCGCATGGTCTTTGAAGTCGGCCTGACCGACACGCGACCGCTGCACTCGCTGCTGTCCGAGCGTGAATTCTCCGTCTTCGAACGCCTGGCCCAGGGCGCCAACGTCAACGACATCGCCCAGCAGCTGGCCCTGAGCAGCAAGACCATCAGTACCCATAAGGCGCGGCTGATGCAGAAGCTCAACATCACCTCATTGGCTGAATTGGTGAAGTATGCGATGGAGCACAAGTTGCTTTAAATCCCACCGCTATGCCCCTTGTGGGAGCGAGCTTGCTCGCGATGGCGTCGGCACATTCAATATTGATGTCGGCTGATACTCCGCTATCGCGATCAAGCTCGCTCCCACAAGGTTTTGTCTCGGCATATCCATTTGCGACACACCCCAACAGCGCTTTTCGCCCCTGCTTGCCGCTTGCCGCTCATCACTTGCCGCTGCACTTACCCAATCCCGCCATCCCTGTAGGGCAATCCCTACCCCGACTCTTCCATCCGGCTGAGGTGATTCTCTCCTGCGCCCCGATTTGCGCAGGCCCCAGGCTCCACTAGGCTTGACTCACAAGCAGTCATCAATACAAAAGGTGCGGGTATGAGCCAGGTCGATTCAAGCGCGGGGGCCAGTGATGTGCTGGTCAGCTTTCGTGGTGTGCAAAAGAGCTACGACGGCGAGAACCTGATCGTCAAAGACCTCAACCTGGATATTCGCAAGGGCGAATTCCTGACCCTGCTCGGGCCTTCCGGCTCCGGCAAAACCACCAGCCTGATGATGCTCGCCGGGTTTGAGACCCCAACCGCCGGTGAGATCCTGCTGGCCGGGCGCTCGATCAATAACGTGCCACCGCACAAGCGCGACATCGGCATGGTGTTCCAGAACTACGCCTTGTTCCCGCACATGACCGTCGCCGAGAACCTCGCGTTCCCGCTGACGGTGCGTGGCCTGAACAAGAGCGACGTGAGTGATCGGGTCAAGCGCGTCTTGAGCATGGTCCAGCTGGACAGCTTCGCCCAACGCTACCCGGCGCAATTGTCCGGCGGCCAGCAACAACGGGTAGCCCTAGCCCGGGCGCTGGTGTTCGAACCGCAGTTGGTGTTGATGGACGAACCCCTGGGTGCGTTGGACAAGCAGCTGCGTGAACACATGCAGATGGAAATCAAGCATCTGCACCAGCGCCTCGGCGTCACCGTGGTGTACGTGACCCACGACCAGGGCGAAGCCTTGACCATGTCTGACCGCGTGGCGGTATTCCACCAAGGTGAGATCCAGCAGATCGCCCCACCGCGCACGCTCTATGAAGAGCCGAAAAACACCTTCGTCGCCAACTTCATCGGCGAAAACAACCGCCTCAATGGCCGCCTGCACAGCCAGACCGGCGACCGTTGCCTGGTGGAGTTGGGACGCGGTGAAAAGGTCGAGGCACTGGCGGTGAATGTCGGCAAGCCCGGCGAGCCGGTGACCCTGTCGATCCGTCCGGAACGGGTGAGCCTCAACGGCGTCAGCGAACAATGCGTCAACCGCTTCTCAGGGAGGGTGGCGGAATTCATCTATCTGGGCGACCACGTCCGGGTTCGCCTGGAAGTCTGCGGCAAGAATGACTTCTTCGTGAAACAGCCGATTGCCGAGCTCGATCCCGGGCTGGCCGTTGGCGACGTGGTTCCGCTTGGCTGGCAAGTCGAGCATGTGCGTGCGCTCGATCCCCTTCTAGAGGCGAATTGATCGCCCCCTGCTGTACCAACACCAACCCTGCACGTGGAGAGAACAATAAATGTTGAGATCCCTGAAGTTCACAGCCCTGACACTGGGCATGATGGGTGCGGCAAGCGCGATGGCGGCGGGCCCGGACCTGACCGTGGTGTCTTTCGGCGGGGCGAACAAGGCGGCTCAGGTCAAAGCCTTTTACGCACCGTGGGAAGCGGCCGGCAATGGCAAGATCGTGGCTGGCGAGTACAACGGCGAAATGGCCAAGGTCAAGGCCATGGTCGATACCAAGAGCGTTTCGTGGGATTTGGTAGAAGTCGAGTCCCCGGAATTGTCCCGTGGTTGTGACGAAGACATGTTCGAACAACTCGATCCGGCCCTGTTCGGCAAGGCCGAAGACTACGTCAAGGGCGCCATCCAGCCTTGCGGCGTGGGCTTCTTCGTGTGGTCGACCGTGCTGGCCTACAACGCCGACAAGCTCAAGACCGCGCCGACCAGTTGGGCGGATTTCTGGGACACCAAGCAATTCCCAGGCAAACGTGGCCTGCGCAAGGGCGCCAAGTACACGCTGGAATTCGCCTTGATGGCCGATGGCGTAGCGCCGAAAGACGTCTACAAAGTACTGGCTGGCAAAGACGGCCAGGATCGCGCCTTCAAGAAGCTCGATGAGCTCAAGCCGAACATCCAGTGGTGGGAAGCTGGCGCCCAGCCGCCGCAGTACCTGGCTTCCGGTGACGTGGTCATGAGCTCGGCCTACAACGGCCGGATCGCCGCGGTACAAAAAGAAAGCAACCTGAAAGTGGTGTGGAACGGCGGTATCTACGACTTCGACGCTTGGGCCATCCCACGTGGCCTGGACAAGACCCGCGCCGAAGCGGCGAAGAAGTTCATCGCCTTCTCGGTGGCGCCGCAGCAGCAGAAGACCTATTCGGAAAACATCGCCTACGGTCCGGCCAATACCCAGGCTGTACCGTTGCTGGCCAAGGATGTCCTGAAGGACATGCCGACCACCCCGGAAAACATCGCCAACCAAGTGCAGATCGACGTCAGCTTCTGGGCTGACAACGGTGAGCAACTGGAGCAGCGCTTCAACTCCTGGGCGGCCAAGTAACCAAAGCGTCCATGGGTGAACGGGCTTTGTGGCGAGGGAGCTTGCTCCCGCTTGAGTGCGCAGCACTCACAAAATTGGCGTTGCCGACAAAATTTTGGGGCCGCTTCGCAGCCCAGCGCGAGCAAGCTCGCTCGCCACAATGACTCGCTTGCACAGGTTGCGGTTTCAAAAGAACAGAGGCGGCCCGCCGCCTCTGTAACGATCAAAAAGATTCGCGGAGTTCGCCATGGCTATCGCCGTTCCACTGAACGCGGGCACCAGCCCCACCCTCAAGCAACGGCTCAAGCATGCCGAGCGGATCAACCGCTGGAAGGCCCAGGCCTTGATCGCGCCGCTGGTGTTGTTTCTGTTGCTGGTGTTCCTGGTGCCGATCGTGGCGCTGCTGTTCAAAAGCGTCAGCAACCCGGAAGTGGTGGGCGCCATGCCTCGCACTGTCGCCGCCGTCGCTGCATGGGACGGACGCGGTTTGCCGGGCGAGCCGGTGTACAAGGCTGCCAGTGAAGACCTGGCCGAAGCCCGCAAGAATCAGACCTTGGGCGACTTGTCCAAGCGCCTGAACATGGAACTGGCCGGCTATCGCAGCCTGCTGACCAAGACCGCTCGGGCGTTGCCGTTTGCCACCGAGCCGGCTTCCTATAAAGAAGCCTTGGAAAACCTCGATGAGCGTTGGGGCGACCCGGCGTACTGGCAGGTGATCCGCCGCAACACCAGCAACGTCACCCCGTATTACCTGCTGGCGGCCGTCGATCACCGCATCGATGACCTCGGCGAACTGGCCCCAGCTACCCCCGACCAGGCGATTTACCTGGATATCTTCACTCGCACGTTCTGGATGGGCCTGGTGATCACCGCGATCTGCCTGGTGCTGGCTTATCCGTTGGCCTACCTGCTGGCGAACCTGCCTTCGCGCCAGAGCAACCTGCTGATGATCCTGGTGCTGCTACCGTTCTGGACCTCGATCCTGGTACGCGTCGCCGCATGGATCGTGCTGCTGCAGTCCGGTGGTCTGATTAACAGTGCGCTGATGGCCATGGGCGTCATCGATAAGCCCCTGGAGCTGGTGTTCAACCGCACCGGCGTATACATCTCCATGGTCCACATCCTGCTGCCGTTCATGATCCTGCCGATCTACAGCGTGATGAAGGGCATCTCGCCAACCTATATGCGTGCGGCGATTTCCCTGGGCTGTCACCCGTTCGCCAGTTTCTGGCGGGTGTACTTCCCGCAGACCTATGCCGGGGTCGGTGCCGGTTGCCTGTTGGTGTTCATCCTTGCCATCGGCTACTACATCACGCCGGCGCTGCTGGGCAGCCCGAACGATCAGATGGTCAGCTACTTCGTCGCGTTCTACACCAACACCAGCATCAACTGGGGCATGGCCACGGCGCTCGGCGGGCTGCTGTTGCTGGCGACCATCGTGCTTTATTTGATTTACAGCTGGCTGGTGGGCGCCAGTCGCCTGCGCCTGAGCTAAGGGGAGATCGAAAATGGTGAGTCCTTACATGTCCCCCGTCGAGCGGGTGTGGTTCTACTGCTTGCGCACACTCTGCGGGCTGATTCTGTTGTTCCTGATCCTGCCGGTGCTGGTGATCATTCCACTGTCGTTCAACTCCGGCAGTTTCCTGGTGTACCCGCTGCAAGGCTTTTCGCTGCAGTGGTACCACGATTTCTTCGCCTCGGCCGAATGGATGCGAGCGCTGAAGAACAGCATCATCGTGGCCCCGGCGGCGACGTTGCTGGCGATGGTCTTCGGCACGCTCGCGGCCATCGGCCTGACCCGTGGTGACTTCCCAGGCAAGGCGTTGGTGATGGCCCTGGTGATTTCGCCGATGGTGGTGCCGGTGGTGATCATTGGCGTGGCCAGTTACCTGTTTTTCGCCCCGCTGGGGATGGGCAACAGCTTCTTCTCGCTGATCGTGGTCCACGCCGTGCTGGGTGTACCGTTCGTGATCATCACGGTGTCGGCGACCCTGCAGGGGTTCAACCACAACCTGGTTCGGGCTGCCGCCAGTCTTGGGGCTTCGCCACTGACGGCGTTTCGTCGGGTGACCCTGCCGTTGATCGCCCCGGGTGTGATCTCCGGCGCACTGTTCGCCTTCGCGACGTCGTTCGATGAAGTGGTGGTGACCCTGTTCCTGGCCGGCCCCGAGCAGGCAACCTTGCCACGGCAGATGTTCAGCGGCATCCGCGAAAACCTCAGCCCCACCATCGCGGCGGCGGCGACCCTGCTGATTGCCTTCTCGGTGATCCTGTTGCTGACCCTGGAGTGGTTGCGTGGGCGTAGCGAGAAGCTGCGTACTACCCAAGCCTGACGAATATGGGAGCGAGCAAGCTCGCTCCCATAGGGCCTCATCCACAGGCTCCTTATCGCATTCATGGGCTGAATGGCAGACAACCTCCAATACCGAGCTATCCTTGTGCCAGCCCATACTCGAATAAGAGGCCGCGCACATGAGTCTTTCCTCATTCAAGATCGCCCATAAACTGATCACCGGTGCTGCTGCCATCGAGCAACTGGCGGCGGAGTTGACGCGCCTGGACGTCGACAACCCGCTGATCGTGACCGATGCGGCGTTGGTCAAGTCCGGCACCGTGGAACTGGCCTTGCAACATCTGGGCGGACGAGACTACGAGATTTTCGACCGGGTCATGCCGGACCCGGAAATCGCCATTGTCGAGGACTGCATGCAAGCCTATCGCGACGGTGGTCATGATGGCCTGATCGGTCTCGGCGGTGGCAGTGCCATCGACATTGCCAAGTGCGTGGGCGTCTATGCCGGGTACCACGGCGAGCTGCAGGATATGTTCGGCGTCGATCAGGTGCCGCGCAAAGGCCCGCCCATGATTGCCATCCCCACCACGGCCGGTACCGGTTCGGAAGTCACCAACGTGGCGATCCTTTCCGACAAGGCCGCACAGCTGAAAAAAGGCATTGTCAGCGATTATCTGTTGCCGGACGTGGCGCTGGTCAGTCCGCAGATGACCCTCACCTGTCCGCGCGGCGTCACGGCTGCCAGTGGCGTTGATGCGTTGGCACACGCCATCGAGGCCTACCTGTCGCTCAATGCTTCGCCAATCACCGATGCCCTGGCCATCGGCGCAATCAAGCTGATCAGCCGCGCGCTGCCCAAGGCCTATGCCAACCCGGCTCACCTGCAAGCCCGGGAAGACATGGCCACGGCCAGCCTGATGGCCGGCATGGCATTCGGCAATGCCGGGGTGGGGGCGGTCCATGCACTGGCTTATCCATTGGGCGGGCGTTTTCACGTGTCCCATGGCGTCGCCAATGCTATGTTGCTGCCGTACGTCATGACCTGGAACAAGATGGCCTGTGTCGAGCGCATGCGTGACATCGCCGAGGCCATGGGCCTCAAGACCGCGCACCTGAGCGATCTTGAGGCGGCCGATGAGGCTGTGGAGGCGATGATTACGCTGTGTGCTGCCGTGGAAATACCCCAAGGTCTCAGCAGCCTGGGCGTGACCGAGGACGTGATTCCATCCATGGCGGTGGAAGCGGCGGGAATAGAACGGTTGATGCGCAACAATCCACGCAAACTGAGCGCCGCCGATATCGAGAAGATCTACCGCGCGGCGTATTGATCGATTGCCACGGTGGGCGCGCCAAATCTTGAGGTATACAATGCGCGCCATCGTGATTTCGCTCAAAACAGGTGCGTCATGCAGCCCTTCGCTATTGCTCCGTCGATTCTCTCTGCCGACTTCGCCCGCCTGGGCGAGGAAGTGGACAACGTTCTGGCCGCCGGGGCCGACATCGTGCACTTCGATGTCATGGACAACCACTACGTACCCAACCTGACCATCGGCCCGATGGTCTGCGCGGCGCTGCGCAAGTACGGCGTCACCGCGCCGATCGACGCGCATTTGATGGTCAGCCCGGTGGACCGCATCGTTGGTGACTTCATCGAAGCCGGCGCTACCTACATTACTTTCCACCCTGAAGCCACGCAGCACATTGACCGCTCCCTGCAATTGATCCGCGAAGGCGGTTGCAAGGCCGGCCTGGTGTTCAACCCGGCGACGCCCCTGGACGTGCTCAAGTACGTGATGGACAAGGTCGACATGATCCTGCTGATGAGCGTCAACCCTGGCTTCGGCGGGCAGAAGTTCATCCCGGGCACACTCGACAAGCTGCGCGAAGCCCGTGCGTTGATCGATGCCTCGGGGCGTGATATCCGCCTGGAAATCGACGGTGGTGTGAATGTAAAGAATATCCGTGAAATCGCCGCGGCCGGCGCCGACACGTTTGTCGCGGGTTCGGCCATCTTCAACGCACCGGACTACGAAGAGGTGATTGCACAAATGCGCGCCGAACTGGCCCTGGCGCGCCCATGAGCGGTTTCGAGCAGCTGTTCCCCGGCAGCTTGCCACGTCTGGTGATGTTCGACCTCGATGGCACATTGGTCGATTCGGTCCCGGACCTCGCGGCGGCGGTGGACACGATGCTGCTCAAGCTTGGACGCCCGCCTGCCGGCCTCGATTCGGTACGCCACTGGGTCGGCAATGGCGCGCCGATGCTGGTGCGCCGGGCCCTGGCCAATGACATCGATGCCCAAGGTGTCGATGATGCCGAGGCCGAGCGGGCGCTGGCGTTGTTCAATGAAGCCTACGAAGACAATCACCAACTGACGGTGGTCTACCCCGGCGTGCGTTCCACCCTCAAGTGGCTGCAAAAGCAGGGCGTGGAAATGGCCCTGATTACCAACAAACCGGAGCGCTTCGTTGCGCCGTTGCTGGACCAGATGAAAATCGGCCGCTATTTCCGCTGGATCATTGGCGGCGATACCTTACCGCAGAAAAAGCCTGATCCGGCCGCGCTGTTTTTCGTGATGAAAATGGCCAACATCCCGGCCTCTCAATCCTTGTTCGTCGGCGACTCGCGCAGCGATGTGCTGGCGGCCAAGGCGGCAGGGGTCAAATGTGTGGCACTGAGTTACGGCTACAACCACGGCCGCCCAATCGCCGAAGAATGTCCTGCCCTGGTAATCGACGATTTGCGCCTGTTAATTCCCGGTTGCCTGGACCCGGCCGCTGAGATAACGTTGCCCGACGCTGTTCAATCCTCTTCTGGAAACGCCATCGTGGTGGTCACTCGCAAACTCTGGATGAAAGTCATGAAGGCCCTGGCCCGCTGGCGTTGGCGCACCTGATGTGATCCCGGCCGGTTATCCGGCGCGTTTGCATACCTGACTGTCAGCTCCTCTTGCCACGAGGCACTCCATGAACCGCGAAGAATTCCTGCGTCTAGCCGCTGCCGGCTACAACCGCATCCCCCTTGCCTGTGAAACCCTGGCTGACTTCGACACGCCGCTGTCGATCTACCTCAAGTTGGCCGACCAGCCCAACTCCTACTTGCTCGAATCGGTGCAGGGCGGTGAGAAATGGGGCCGTTATTCCATCATCGGCCTGCCGTGCCGCACGGTGCTGCGGGTCCATGACCATCGCGTCAGCGTGACCCACGACGGTGTCGAAATCGAAAGCCTCGAAGTCGAAGACCCGCTGGCGTTCGTCGAAACCTTCAAGGCCCGCTACAACGTGCCGACCATCCCCGGCCTGCCGCGCTTCAACGGTGGCCTGGTGGGGTATTTCGGCTACGACTGCGTGCGTTACGTGGAAAAACGCCTGGGCACCTGCCCGAACCCCGATCCGCTGGGCGTGCCGGATATTTTGCTGATGGTGTCCGACGCGGTCGTCGTTTTCGACAACCTCGCCGGCAAGATGCACGCCATCGTCCTGGCCGATCCGTCCCAGGAAGATGCCTACGAGCAAGGCCAACAAAGCCTGCAAGCACTGTTGGAAAAGTTACGTCAGCCGATCGCTCCGCGTCCCGGCCTGGACTTCAGCAAGCAGTCGGCGACCGACCCGGTGTTTCGTTCCAGTTTCACCCAGGACGATTACGAACGGGCCGTCGATACCATCAAGGAGTACATCCTCGCGGGTGACTGCATGCAGGTAGTGCCGTCGCAACGGATGTCCATTGACTTCAAGGCGGCGCCGATCGATCTCTATCGGGCGCTGCGCTGTTTCAACCCGACGCCCTACATGTACTTCTTCAACTTCGGCGACTTCCATGTCGTGGGCAGTTCGCCGGAAGTGCTGGTGCGGGTCGAAGACAACCTGATCACCGTACGGCCGATCGCCGGCACTCGCCCCCGTGGCGCTACGGAGGAAGCTGACCGGGCCTTGGAAGAGGATCTGCTGTCGGACGACAAGGAAATCGCCGAGCACCTGATGCTGATTGACCTGGGGCGCAACGACACCGGGCGGGTCTCGGAAATCGGCTCGGTGAAGCTCACCGAGAAGATGGTCATCGAGCGCTATTCCAACGTGATGCACATCGTCTCCAACGTCACCGGCCAGTTGAAGGCCGGGCTGACGGCGATGGACGCCTTGCGGGCGATCCTGCCAGCGGGCACCTTGTCTGGCGCGCCGAAAATCCGCGCGATGGAAATCATCGACGAGCTGGAGCCGGTCAAGCGGGGCGTGTACGGCGGGGCCGTGGGTTACTTCGCCTGGAACGGCAATATGGACACTGCCATTGCCATTCGCACTGCCGTCATCAAGAACGGCGAACTGCACGTACAGGCCGGCGGCGGTATCGTCGCCGACTCGGTGCCGGCGCTGGAGTGGGAAGAAACCCTGAACAAGCGCCGGGCCATGTTCCGCGCCGTGGCGCTGGCCGAGCAGACTTCGAACGATTGAAAACCCTTCGACAACTCGATCAGTGTGTGGGAGCGAGCTTGCTCGCGATGAGGCCGTCATATTCAACCAACCAGTTGACTGACAGTCCGCTATCGCGAGCAAGCTCGCTCCCACAGGTTTTCTCGATCAGAAGTCCAGGCTGACGCCCAGGCTTACCCCTTGCTGGGTCATGTCATCATCCTTGCGCAGTGTATAACCACCCCGTAGCGCTAAGTCGTTGGTCAACTTGTGGCTGACCCCCAGGCTCAGGCGATTAAGGTGGCTCTGTGGCGTGTAGCCTTCCAGTGTGAAGTCGTTGGCCGGCAGGCTGTTGAGGGCAATGTTCACCTTTTGCGTGTCGTCTTCGTACTCGCGTTCGTGGGCATACTCGCCAAACACCTGGGTCTGGCGGGTGATGTTGTATTTGCCCTGCAAGCCAATGCCCAGGCGTTTCGAGTCGCGGGTCTGGTCATCGAAGGTCAGGGCCGTGGAGCGGTTGCTCTTTTCCGAGTAGCCGTCGACTTCCACCTTCGCATAGTCAGCGCTGATAAACGGCGAGAGGTGCCATTCGCTGCCCGGTTGGGCAATGTCGTAGCCCACTCGCGTGCTAAATGCCCAGAGATGGCCGTCGGTGTCGCCTTTCTCCTGCGCTTCGTTGACGCCCAGGTCGAACTTGCGCTCCAGGTTGTCGTAGTCGAGCTTGCCGCCGGTCAGTGCCGCATCGGCCCACCAGCGGTTTTGCTGGAACTGGGCGAAAGCGGTCGCCAGGTAGCTATTGAGTTTGTACTTCGAATCGTTGTGGCCTGCTTCCATGTCCTGGCGGTAGAGGCCGGCGGCGACACCTACGCGCCACGCGTCGTTGAGGCGATAGCTGCCGCCAATGTTCAGGCTGTAGCCACTGCCATCGGCGCTGGCGCCGCTGTCCTGGCTGTCCATGTCCAGATGCTGACCACCGCCGGCCACGATGGCCCGCCACTGACCGACGGCCTGCCAGTTCTCCCAGTCCGATTGCCACTGGCTGCGTAACTCGTCCTGGTGAGCGCGCAGGGTCGAGTGGGCCATTTCCGGCAGCAACGTCAGCTCCCATGGTGCCGCGAGCAGGGAATAGGCGTAGTCGGCGATCAGTTTCTGTCCGGCTTCAGTCGGATGGACCGCGTCGTTGTAGATCAGCTTGGTGGGATCAGGCGTGGCGCTGTTGATGCCGTAGGTGGCGTTTTCGGTGCAGCCATTGCCAGTGAAGCAGGTCGCGGTGAGGTTCTCACCGATGGCGAGGCCGAATCTTGCCGGGTCGGCGAAGCTTTCCTTGAGCAACAGCGGAATGTTCAATGGAATGATTTCAGCGTCGATGCCTTGCAGTCGCGTGATCAGCTGTTGGTTGAACTGGTTGCCCAGTTGCGAAAAGAAGTCTTGCGAAGGGCTGCCGTTGAGGAAGGGCGTCAGGCCCAGGTCGGGTAACAGCCAGACCATCACATAGCGGGCTCCGGCCGTTTGCAGCGCCTGGACACTGCTGGCCAGACGGTCCGCGGCTTTACTCGCTTGCTCGGGGGTCAGCACTAGGCCTTGTAGGAAGTCGTTGCCACCACCGGAAATGTAATACAGCGCATTTGGATCGGCGCGCAGGCCATTGGACTGCAGGTAGCCAGGACGGCTGCGCTCGCCGGTGTCGGACACGCCGGTAATCGATTCGAGGATCTGGGCGGTGCGATAACCGCCCACCGCCCAGTTGTTGCCGTCCGCCAGCCCCTGGTCGGCGCGGACCGCCGAAGTGGAAGCGGCAGTCTCGTCGGCGGAATAACCCAGGCGCCCACCGAGCAACTGGGTGGAGTTGGCGGAGTAGGCCTCGCCGCTGCCGTCGGTATAGATCGGACCGGTTCGGTTGGTGTAACGCTCGGTCGAGCCGGGCGGACCATTCGGGTCGGCGAACTGGCCGGCGTCGTTGAGGCTGTCGCCGAACACGATGAACTTGGAATAAGGGTTGGGGGCGGCGCTCGCCTGGGCGCAGGCCATCGCCAGCAGGCAACCGGCAATCGGTACGAACAACGTCTTCTTTATCATGGGAAAGTCCGTTTTTATCTTATTTTTGTTAGAAAACGAAACGACAGTACCAAAAACTTCCGGCATTTTGCCATCCATCTTGAACGTCGCGATTGTTTCAAAGCCCTTCGGGATCGCCCATATTGCGTGCTCCGCCCAGCTAAGCTACTGTGCCGGGACGTATGAACGAGACTTTCCCTGTGTCGATTGTCAGCAAACTTCTGGATCAAATGATCAAGGCACACGCCCGCTGGCGTTGGCGCGCCTGAACATTCTCCGCCGGCTTCGCCGGACCTGTACCGATTTGCCTTCTTTACCCGCTTGTAGAGCCGCTTCGCAGGGGCATCACTTGCCTCGCCAAGCGCAGCAGCGTGCGGGTCATTCTCTGAAGGCTGTATTTAAAGTCAGTGAATTCAATAGGTCGCTTACGCCATGTTGCTGATGATCGATAACTACGACTCTTTTACCTACAACGTTGTGCAGTACCTCGGCGAGCTGGGCTCCGAGGTCAAGGTCGTGCGCAACGACGAATTGACCATCGCCGAAATCGAAGCCCTCAAGCCTGAGCGCATCGTGGTTTCGCCCGGCCCATGCACGCCGACCGAAGCGGGCATTTCCATCGACGCCATCAAGTATTTCGCCGGCAAGCTGCCGATCCTCGGTGTCTGCCTGGGGCACCAGTCGATCGGCCAAGCGTTCGGCGGCGACGTGGTACGCGCCCGACAAGTCATGCACGGTAAGACTAGCCCGGTATTCCACGAGGACAAGGGCGTGTTCGAGGGGCTGAATCATCCGCTTACCGTAACCCGCTACCATTCCCTGGTGGTCAAGCGCGAAACTCTGCCCGACTGTCTGGAGTTGACGGCCTGGACCCAGTTTGAAGATGGCTCGGTCGATGAAATCATGGGCCTGCGCCACAAGACGCTGAATATCGAGGGTGTGCAATTTCATCCCGAGTCTATTCTCACCGAACAGGGCCACGAACTGTTCGCCAACTTCCTCAAACAAACCGGCGGCACGCGCTAAGGACTTTTCATGGATATCAAGACAGCCCTGAGCCGTATCGTCGGCCATCTCGACCTGAGCACCGACGAGATGCGCGACGTGATGCGCGAAATCATGACCGGCCAATGCACGGATGCACAGATCGGCGCGTTCATGATGGCCATGCGCATGAAGAGTGAGAGCATCGATGAAATCGTGGGTGCGGTTTCGGCGATGCGTGAGCTGGCGGACAAGGTCGAACTCAAGACGCTGGACGGTGTGGTGGATGTGGTCGGTACCGGCGGTGACGGCGCCAATATCTTCAACGTTTCCACGGCCTCGTCGTTTGTCGTCGCGGCGGCCGGTTGCACCGTTGCCAAACATGGCAATCGGGCAGTTTCCGGCAAGAGCGGCAGTGCCGATCTGCTGGAGGCAGCGGGCATTTACCTGAACCTGACGCCGGTCCAGGTGGCACGCTGTATCGATAACGTCGGCATCGGTTTCATGTTTGCCCAGACCCACCATAGCGCCATGAAACACGCCGCCGCGCCGCGCCGCGAGCTGGGGCTGCGTACGCTGTTCAACATGCTCGGCCCGCTTACGAATCCGGCCGGCGTGAAACATCAGGTAGTCGGTGTGTTCAGCCAGGCGTTGTGCCGGCCATTGGCTGAAGTCTTGCAACGCCTGGGCAGCAAGCACGTGCTGGTGGTCCATTCGAAGGATGGACTGGATGAGTTCAGCCTGGCGGCGCCTACATTCGTGGCCGAGCTAAAAAATGATCAGATCAGCGAGTATTGGGTCGAACCTGAAGACCTCGGTATGAAGAGCCAGAGCCTGCACGGGCTGGCAGTCGACAGCCCGGCTCAATCGCTGGAGCTGATTCGTGATGCCCTGGGGCGTCGCAAGACCGAGAATGGCCAGAAAGCCGCTGAGATGATCGTGCTCAATGCCGGTGCCGCGTTGTACGCCGCCGACCACGCCAGCAGCCTCAAGCAAGGCGTGGAGCTGGCCCATGATGCGCTGCACACTGGGCTGGCCAGGGAAAAGCTCGAAGAGTTGGGTGCATTTACCGCTGTATTCAAAGTGGAGAACGAAGGATGAGCGTGCCAACGGTTCTGGAAAAAATTCTGGCTCGCAAGACTCAGGAAGTGGCCGAGCGCAGCGCTCGGGTCAGTCTGGCCGAGTTGGAAAGCCTGGCGCGTACAGCGGATGCGCCGCGCGGCTTTGCCCAGGCTCTGATCGATCAGGCCAAGAAAAAACAGCCGGCGGTGATTGCTGAAATCAAGAAGGCATCCCCCAGCAAGGGCGTGATTCGTGAACACTTCGTCCCGGCCGAGATCGCGCGAAGCTACGAGAAGGGCGGTGCTACCTGCCTCTCGGTGCTGACCGACGTCGACTTTTTTCAAGGCGCTGACGACTACCTGAAACAGGCGCGGGCGGCATGCAAGCTGCCAGTGATCCGCAAGGATTTCATGATCGACCCGTACCAGATCGTCGAGGCGCGTGCGCTGGGCGCCGACTGCGTGCTGTTGATCGTTTCCGCCTTGGACGACGTGAAAATGGCCGAGCTGGCGGCCGTTGCCAAAAGCGTCGGGCTGGATGTCCTGGTGGAAGTCCACGACGGTGACGAGTTGGAACGAGCCCTGAAAACCCTCGATACCAAACTGGTCGGCGTGAACAATCGCAATCTGCACACTTTTGAAGTGAGCCTGGAAACCACTCTGGACCTGTTGCCGCGCATTCCGCGCGATCGCTTGGTCATCACCGAAAGCGGTATCCTCAACCGGGCCGATGTCGAGCTGATGGAAGTCAGCGATGTGTATTCGTTCCTGGTGGGCGAAGCGTTCATGCGCGCCGAAAACCCGGGTGTGGAATTGCAGCGACTGTTTTTTCCTGAACGAGGCCTGCCGGTGAGCGGCTCGACGCTGGACTGATCCATGTCGCCTGTGATTTCCCTGACCGTCGAAGCTGGCCTGCAAGCCGAACAGGATCTGCTGGCCAGCATCTGCGCGGGCGACGCCGAGTTCGGCCTGCTGTTCTGGCAGCCCAACGACCGTGCGCTGGTCATGCCGCGCCGTTTGAGTCGCCTACCGGGGTTTGAATACGCCTGTGAAGTATCGGCCGCTCATGGCTGGCCTGTCTTGTTGCGTGAAACGGGTGGCGAACCGGTGCCGCAGTCGGCCGCTACGGTCAATATCGCCCTGGTCTACGCACCACCGCGCAGCGAAGGTGACCACGGACGTATCGAAACCGGGTATCGCCGGTTGTGCGATCCCATCTGTCAGCTGTTGGACGAGTTGGGCGGGGTGGCTTCTCTGGGAGAGGTGGAAGGGGCTTTTTGTGACGGGCGCTTCAACGTCAACCTCGACGGCCGGAAAATGGTGGGCACCGCTCAGCGCTGGCGCCAGAGCAAGGGTGGTCAACGTCCGGTGGGGCTGGTTCATGGCGCGTTTTTGCTGGAGAACGAGCGCGAGTCCATGGTCGCGGCAGTCAATCGCTTCAATGAGGCTTGCGGCCTGGAGCCGCGAGTGCGAGCCGAGAGCCATATTGCCCTGCATGAAAAATTCCCGGCGCCTCACGCGCTGGAGCGGCTCGACGCTTTGTACCGGGAACTGCTGATCAATCTGCTGGGCGCTTAACGCGTTCCGAACACCACCATGGTCTTGCCTTTGACACTGACCAGGTTGCGCTCTTCCAGATCCTTGAGAACGCGACCAACCATTTCACGCGAACAACCGACAATCCGACCAATCTCTTGGCGGGTCACCTTGATCTGCATCCCGTCCGGGTGGGTCATGGCATCGGGCTGCTTGCACAGTTCCAACAGGCAGCGTGCGACACGTCCGGTGACGTCGAAAAATGCGAGGTCGCCGACCTTGCGGGTGGTATTGCGCAGGCGCTGTGCGATTTGTCCGCTGAGTACGTAAAGAATGTCCGGGTCTTGCAGGGACAGTTCTCGGAATTTGGCGTAGCTGATTTCCGCAACTTCACATTCAATCTTGGTCCGCACCCAGGCACTGCGTTCCTGTTCCTTGCCCGCCTGTTCGAATAACCCCAGCTCGCCGAAAAAATCCCCGGAATTGAGGTAGGCGATGATCATTTCTCGACCGTCGTCATCTTCTATGAGGATAGTGACCGACCCCTTGATGATGAAAAACAACGTCTCGGAACGATCTCCCGCACAAATGATGTTGTGTTTGGCTGGATAGCGGCGGCGCTGGCAATGCATCAAGAGTTTGTCGAGATTCTTGATCTTGAACGTGGGAGTAATGGCAACCATGGTTGTATCCCGAAAGACTGCGCAGTGATGGTTTGGTTTTTTTATAGACGCGAATGGCTATTGCTAAAAGCTGGCCATGCGCCAGCGAGTTGGCGTATGGCCAGCTTAACAGAGGCGTCCTTAATTGATTTGAGAATTTACCTACATGCTGGTAGGTCAGGTCTCCTAAGACGGAGGGCGGTCATGCCGGAGCGCTGTGCTAAGCTGGCGACCCTTTTTTAACAGTGGAGTCTTGGCGATGAAGGCACGCATCCAATGGGCTGGCGAAGCCATGTTCCTCGGTGAGTCAGGCAGTGGTCATGTGGTCGTCATGGACGGCCCGCCAGAAGCCGGTGGGCGGAACCTGGGTGTTCGGCCGATGGAAATGCTCCTGCTGGGCGTGGGCGGTTGCAGTAACTTCGACGTGGTCAGCATTCTCAAAAAGTCCCGCCAGGCCGTCGAAAGCTGCGAAGCTTTCCTGGAGGCAGAGCGCGCCACTGAAGATCCCAAAGTGTTTACCAAGATCCACATGCACTTCGTGGTGAAGGGGCGAGCCCTGAAGGAAGCCCAGGTCAAGCGCGCCATTGAGCTGTCCGCCGAGAAGTACTGTTCGGCTTCGATCATGCTCGGCGCCGCTGGGGTCGAAATCACCCACGATTATGAAATCATCGAGTTGGGTTGAGTCGATAGCCGACGGGCCGTATTGAAGTTGTCGGACAGAAAAAAGGCGACTTCCCTTGGGGGAGTCGCCTTTTTAATTTCTGTGGGAATGAGCTGGTCAGTCCCCAATAGCCGTCAAATCCGATAAGTGCTCTTGGTCATGACCTTGGCCAGCAGGCTCATGCCGAACTTGACTGGGGCCGGAAAACGGAAGCCACCGGCCTCAAGTGCACTCTCGGCATGGTGTTCCTCATCCACGCGCATCTGCTCGAGGATCGCCCGGGATTTTTCATCCTCGGCTGGCAGTTGTTCGAGGTGTTCATTCAAATGCTTGCACACTTGATGCTCGGTCGCCGCAACGAAACCGAGGCTGACTTTGTCGCTGATCAGCCCGGCAACGGCTCCGATCCCGAATGACATCCCATAGAACAGCGGGTTCAGGACGCTGGTATGGCTGCCCAGCTGGCGAATCCGTTGTTCACACCAGACCAGATGGTCGATTTCTTCCTCGGCGGCATGCTCCATTGCTTCACGCACTTGCGGTAGCTTCGCTGTCAGCGCCTGGCCCTGATACAGCGCCTGGGCACAGACTTCGCCGGTGTGGTTGATACGCATCAGTCCGGCGACGTGGCGGGTTTGCTCGTCACTCAGTTGCGCGTCCGGCTGCACGATAGCCGGCGATGGGCGGTATGGCTGGCCACTGAAGGGCAGCAGCGTGCGCATCGCGGTATCGGCTTGCAGCAACAGACGGTCAATCGGCGAGTAGTGACGTTGGGTAGTCATGCTTACCTCCGGGAAAAATCACAGCGGCCAGTTTAACCCAATCGACCGCCGAAGATTTGCGTTGGGTCAGGTGTATCAGCCCGGTGGCCAGTTCATCTGGCGCTGCCCCAGCACATGCATATGAATGTGATAGACCGTTTGCCCGCCCAGTTCATTGCAGTTCATCACCACACGAAAACCTTCTTCACAGCCCAATTCAAGTGCCAGGCGCTGAGCAGTGAACAAAATGTGTCCAGCCAGGCCTTTGTCTTCCTCGGCCAGGTCATTGAGGGTGCGAATCGGTTTTTTCGGTATGACCAAAAAATGCACAGGCGCCTGCGGGGCGATGTCGTGGAAGGCCAATACCTGGTCATCCTCGTAAATGATCTTTGCCGGAATTTCCCGGTTGATGATCTTGGTGAACAGAGTATCCACAGCTGTTTTCTCCATTGGGTTCGTCGAGGTCGGGGGGCGTGAAGGCTCCGATTGAGGCGCCTGATAGTTCAACTTGAAGGGATCAGCGCGGGCAATAGGCCTTGTTGATCATGCCGGCGATGGTTCGGACCAGCCATCGCGAGCCCAGGCGCGGCAGTGCGGCCAGCCAGCGGTTGCGGCGTCCGGGAATGATGATGGCGCGGTTGCGGTCCAGCGCGCGCACGGCGTACAGGGCCACTTCTTCGGGGCTCATCAGTAACTTGCTGTCGATGAGCTTCTGTTCGTCCATCTGCGCCCTGGAAAAGAAGCCGGTCCGGGTCGGGCCAGGGCAAAGCACCGAGACCTTGATCGCGCATTTCTTCAGCTCGACCCGCAGGGCTTCGGAGAAGTGCAGCACATAGGCCTTGCTGGCGTAATAGGTACTCATCCAGGGGCCGGGCTGGAACGCGGCGATCGAGGCGACGTTGAGGATCTGCCCGCCGCCAAGCAGCGCCATGCTGTTACCGATGGCGTGACAAAGCCGTGTCAGGGCGAGGATATTGACTTCGATCAGGTCCTGCTCGGTCATCCAGTCCTGGCCCAGGAACGGCCCGCTGGTGCCGATGCCTGCGCAATTGACCAGCAGGTCGATCTGCCGCTCGCCTTCCTCCAGTTCCAGGAGAAAGCCTGAAAGCCTCAGCGGTTCGCTCAGGTCACAAGCCCGGAACAATACCTCCACGCCAAACCGCCGAGTCAGTTCGATTGCAATACTTTCCAGCCGATCACGCTGTCGAGCCACCAGTATCAGGTTGCGGCCGCGCCGGGCCAGCGCTTCAGCCATGGCCAGGCCAATGCCGCTGGAAGCGCCAGTGATCAGTGCGTAACGGGTCATGCAGTTCTCCATCGCAACAGCCCGCCGCCAGTTGACTGGGCTGTCACCGGCATGAAGCGCGCTTATTGTTCCTCTTCTTCTTCATAGTCTACAGAAGGTGGAGCGGGCTCGGCTGCCTCGACGGCGGGCTCTTCAGAGGTTTCGTTGCTGTATTCACTGCTTTCATAGCTGCTCAGGCTGCTGCTGTCGTAGTCCTCCTGAAGGGCCCCGAAGATGCCGGCAAAGGTAGCCATGAAAATCAGGACGATCATCACCAGCCAGAGCGAGGCCAGCAATTTGACCGCAGTGGTATTGCGCGGCGGCGGGGGGCCGTACTGGTTTGCGCCGGTATTGCCCGGAGCGATGATGAGGATGAAGGGGAAGATGCTGCCCACGAAGGGAACCAGGTTGATCAGCCACAACCACCCCGACCAGCCCAGATCATGCAGGCGCTGGACGTTGAACTGGATGCTCACGAAGGCAAAGGCAAGGACGACGACTGCGGCGAGCAGGCCGCCGACGATGAGTCCCGCGACCGAGTCGGAAGCCAGCAGCCAGGCCGTGGCCAACCAGAAGCCTATGCCGACCAAGGGCAGTAGGGCCAAGGTCAACACCATGGTCCAGGCCAGGTAGCGCAGGCGTCCGATACGCCCGTCGAAGCTGAAGGGCTTGAGCGTGCCGTACTCTGCAAGCGCTTCACCGACTTCGGCGCGGGGAGGCGCGTACGGCGAGGCGGGCTCGACGATCGAATCGGGATGGCGTCCACTCGGTTGCCGTGGTGCCTCCTGTACCTCGCCAAGGTTCAGTTGGACGACGGGTTCGGCTTCGATCCTGGCATCGATCCCGCTCTTGTTGAGCGCTTCCAGGTAATGTTGCGCCTCGCTCTGGGACAGGTTGCTTTTGAGGGCTACCTTGCGCCCGGTGAACAGCCGTTCAATGGCGCTGACATCGCTTTTGAACAGCTCGGCGAGGTTGAGTTTGGCGGTGGTGGTATCGACGCCCGGCATCAGGCCGCCGTCGAATACGATGTTGAAACGGGTTTCGCTCATGCCCGGCATCCTTGTCTCTAGAAGTTGAATAGTTGTTTTGTTCAGGCTGATTCAGCGGGGCCATTGCCCGCCAAGCTGCGCCGCCCGGGCATGTGCCTGACGGTATTCTTCATCCAGGCGTGCCACCAACTGATCGACGCTGGGCAAATCATCGATTTCACCCACGCCCTGGCCCGCGGACCATACGGTTTTCCAGGCCTTGGCTTCATCGTTCAGCGGTTTGAGTTTCGAGCCAAAATCCACCTCGCCCTTGCTCTGCAGAGCGGCCAGATCGAAGCCGGCCTTCTCCAGGCTCTGGCGCATGAAACTGGCCGGCACTCCGGATACAGCGGGAGTATGCACGATGTCTGCGGCTCTGGATGTGAGCAACATCTCTTTATAAGCTTCAGGGGCGTGGCTTTCGCTCGTAGCGATAAAGCGCGTACCGAAGTAGGCCAGATCGGCGCCGAGCAATTGTGCAGCCAGAATCTGGTGACCGTGGTTCAGGCATCCTGCAAGCAGTAAGGTCTTATCAAAAAACTGCCGGATCTCAGCAATCAATGAGAACGGGCTCCAGGTCCCGGCGTGTCCGCCTGCACCGGCGGCAACGGCGATCAAGCCATCGACACCGGCTTCGGCGGCTTTCTCGGCATGACGCCGGGTCGTCACGTCATGGAACACCAGTCCGCCATAAGCATGGACGGCATCTACCAACTCCTTCACCGCGCCCAGGCTGGTGATGACAATCGGTACCTTGTGTTCGATGCAGATGGCCAGGTCGGCTTGAAGCCGCGGGTTGCTGTGATGGACGATCAGGTTCACAGCGTAGGGTGCCGGATTTTCCAGGGTCGCCAGGCCTGCTTCGATTTCCGCCAACCAGGCCTTGAAGCCACTGCTTTCGCGCTGGTTCAACGCCGGAAAACTGCCGACGATGCCGTTACGGCAGCAGGCCAGCACCAGTTGCGGATTGGAAATCAGGAACATTGGCGCTGCCACGACGGGCAGGCGCAAGCGTTGTTCAAGCAGAGCGGGCAACGACATCGCAAGTACCCCGCATAATGGACGCTGATTGGAGATTAGAACGGTCGGACGACAACCAGAATTACGATAGCCAGCAATATCAGAACCGGCACTTCATTGAACCAGCGATAAAAGACATGGCTGCGGGTGTTTTCGCCACGGGCGAAGCGCTTTACCTGGGCGCCGCACATATGGTGGTAACCGATCAGCAGCACGACCAGGGTCAGCTTGGCGTGCATCCAGCCACCTTGGGTGAAGTAGGCGCCGGCGTTGAGGCTGAGCAGCCAGATGCCGAATACCAGGGTGGCAATCATCGCCGGGCCCATGATGCCGCGATACAACTTGCGCTCCATGACGCTGAAGCGCTCCTTGCTGACGCTGTCTTCGCTTTGGGTGTGATAGACAAACAGGCGAGGCAGGTAGAACAGGCCGGCGAACCAGCAGACCATGCTGACGATGTGAAGTGCTTTGAGCCACAGATAGAGCATTTTTAGTTATTCCCAGGATTCACGGTAGCCCGATAGTAGAGGTTAGAGCGTCCGCACGTCACCTTGGCGGTTGTCGCCGGGCCCTGCGGCCCCTATCATCGACGGCTTTCCAGTGGGTTCGTTGAGGGCAGGTTTATGGTCAAGGTCGGTATCGTCGGCGGCACGGGGTACACCGGTGTCGAACTGCTGCGTCTGTTGGCACAGCATCCGCAAGCTGAGGTGGTGGTCATCACTTCCCGATCCGAGGCCGGCCTGGCCGTCGCCGACATGTACCCGAACCTGCGAGGCCATTACGACGGCCTGGCGTTCAGCGTTCCGGACGTCAAGACCCTTGGCGCCTGCGATGTGGTGTTCTTCGCCACGCCCCACGGTGTCGCCCACGCCCTGGCGGGTGAACTGCTGGCTGCCGGGACCAAGGTCATCGACCTGTCGGCGGACTTCCGCCTGCAGGACGCTGATGAATGGGCCAAGTGGTACGGTCAACCTCACGGCGCGCCGGATCTGCTCGACGAGGCGGTTTACGGCTTGCCGGAAGTCAATCGCGAGAAAATCAAGCAGGCCCGACTGATCGCGGTACCGGGTTGCTATCCGACGGCAACTCAGCTGGGGTTCCTGCCGTTGCTCGAGGCCGGTCTTGCCGATGCTTCGCGTCTGATTGCCGACTGTAAGTCCGGTGTCAGCGGTGCCGGGCGTGGCGCCAGTGTCGGTTCGCTTTACTCCGAGACGTCGGAAAGCATGAAGGCGTACGCGGTCAAGGGGCATCGCCATCTGCCGGAGATTCGCCAGGGGCTGCGCCGGGCTGCGGGCAAGGAGGTCGGCCTGACCTTCGTGCCGCACCTGACGCCGATGATTCGTGGCATCCACTCCACTCTTTATGCAACCGTCGTCGATCGTTCGGTGGATCTGCAGGCGTTGTTTGAAAAGCGTTACGCCAACGAACCGTTCGTCGACGTAATGCCGGCCGGCAGCCACCCGGAAACTCGCAGCGTGCGCGGTGCGAACGTTTGCCGGATCGCCGTGCATCGTCCGCAGGACGGTGATCTGGTGGTGGTGTTGTCGGTCATCGATAACCTGGTCAAGGGCGCGTCCGGCCAGGCGGTGCAGAACCTGAACATCCTGTTCGGGCTGGATGAGCGCCTGGGGCTGTCCCATGCGGGGATGTTGCCGTAACGACAGTTAAAAGCTGCAAGCTTTAAGCTACAAGCTTGCAGCCTTTAACTTGTAGCTTGCCGCTGCTCTTCAAATAGTTGACCGATTTTGTAGGAGAAGCGGATAATGCCCGCCATCACGCATTATGGCGGCGTAAGCGCCGGGAGATATTCAGCATGAGCGTCGAAACCTTCACCCCCACGGCTTTGCAATTCACCCACGGTGCCGCGCACAAGGTGAAGAGCCTGGTCGATGAAGAGGGCAATGATCGTTTGAAGCTGCGCGTATTTGTTACGGGTGGCGGTTGTTCCGGCTTCCAGTATGGCTTCACTTTCGATGAGGAAGTGGCCGAAGACGATACCATCGTCGAGCGCGAAGGTGTCAGCCTGGTGGTCGATCCAATGAGCTTCCAGTACCTGGCAGGTGCCGAGGTGGATTACCAGGAAGGTTTGGAAGGCTCGCGGTTCGTGATCAAGAACCCAAACGCGACCACGACTTGTGGGTGCGGTTCTTCGTTCTCGATCTGAGACGGCTCCAATAAAAACGCCGCAGTGCCTTACGGCCCTGCGGCGTTTTTTTGTCCATAATCTTTCTCAGGCCGGGTAGATGGCGCCGAGTACGCGCAAGCCACAGGCGCCAGTAACACTCGGACGATTGCCCGGAATGCCTTCAAGGCAGCAATGGGCGAGCCAGGCGAAAGCCATGGCTTCGACCCAGTCCGGGTCCACGCCATACACCGCCGTACTGCTGACCTTGGTATCCGGCAGCAACTCAGCCAGGCGCTTCATGAGCGCCTGGTTGTGCGCGCCGCCGCCACAGACCAGCAACTCTTGAGTATTGGACTGGGCATGTTGAAGGGATTCGACGATGGTCAGGGCTGTCAGTTCGAGCAACGTTGCCTGTACGTCTTCCGGGGCGAAGGCTGGCAACTGCGACAAATGCTGCGTCAGCCAAGGCAGGTTGAATACTTCGCGCCCGGTACTTTTCGGGCCCTTGGTGACGAAGAAGGGGTCGCTGAGCAGTGCTTTGAGCAAGACTGGCTCGACTTTCCCGCTGGCAGCCCATTGACCGTCCCGATCGAAATGCTCGCCTCGTTGTTGGTGTATCCAGGCATCGAGCAATACGTTGCCTGGGCCACAGTCGAAACCGGCTACAGGTTTTGCGGGCTCTATCAGGCTGAGATTGCTGAAACCGCCGACATTCAACACGGCACGATTACCAGCCCGTTCTTCAAACAGTGCTTCGTGAAATGCCGGAACCAGCGGGGCGCCTTGTCCACCGGCGGCGACGTCGCGGCTGCGGAAGTCACTGACGACGGCGATGCGGGTCAACTCACTCAACAAGGCCGGATTGCCAATCTGTACGGTAAATCCGCGGGCGGGTTCATGGCGGATGGTCTGGCCGTGGCTGCCGACCGCCGTGATGTCTTCAGGCTTGAGTTTCTGTTCGTTGAGCAGGGTATGGATACCCTGCGCAGCCAGCTTTACCCAGCTTTGCTGGGTAATGGCGGAGCGGGCGATCTCATCGGGCCCACTGCTGCACAATCCGAGCAATTCGGTGCGCAGTGCGGCGGGCATTGGAATGTAGTGCGTGGCGATCAATTTGATCGCCGGGGTCAGTTCGATCAGTGCGATGTCCAAGCCATCCAGGCTGGTCCCGGACATCACACCGATATAGAGCGCCATGCTTAGCGCTTGCTCGAGGCCAGCATGGTGGCTTTCTCTTGATCCATGCGAGCCATCAAGGGTTGGCTTTGGGCCAGGAAGCGCGCGCGCTCGGCCTTGGCGATCGGATCGGCCATCGGCAGTTTCTGGCCTAGTGGGTCGACGTGGACGCCGTTGACCTGGAACTCATAATGCAAGTGCGGTCCGGTGGACAGGCCGGTAGTGCCGATGTATCCAATAACCTGGCCTTGCTTGACAGTGCCGCCCGTCTTCACGCCTTTGGCGAAGCCCTGCATGTGGCCGTACAGCGTGCGATAGGTATTGCCGTGCTGGATGATCACGGTGTTGCCATAACCGCCACGACGTCCGGCAAGCAATACCTTGCCGTCGCCGGCGGCCTTGATTGGCGTACCACGGGGGGCGGCGTAGTCGACACCTTTATGGGCGCGGATCTTGTTCAGGATTGGATGCTTGCGACCGGCGGAGAACTTCGAGCTGATACGGGCGAAATCAACCGGTGTACGGATGAAGGCCTTGCGCATGCTGTTGCCGTCGGCAGTGTAGTAGCTGCTGTTGCCTTGCTTGTTGGTGTAGCGCACTGCGGTGTACGTCTTGCCGCGGTTGGTGAAGCGCGCGGAAAGAATCGGACCGTTGCCGACACTCTTGCCATTGACCACTTTTTGCTCATAGATGATGTCGAACTCGTCACCCTGGCGAATGTCCTGGGCGAAGTCGATGTCGTAGCCAAATACGCTGGCCATGTCCATGGTCAGGCTATGGGAAAGGCCGGCACGAGCAGCCGACTGGGACAATGAGCTGTTGATGACGCCATGAACGTAGGCCGAGCGAACGGTAGGCTTTGCGGTGACGCGGTTAAATACATAACCCTTGTCGTTTTTGGTCAGGGTGATGCTTTCCAGGTCGCTCAGCTTGGTGTGCAGGTTGGTCAGCTGTCCGTCTGGATTGAGTTCGAATTCGAGTTTCTGGCCGCGCTGCAGTTGAGTGAACTGCTTGGCTTGCTTGTCGCTGGCCAGGATTTCATGGACCGAAGTCGAGGGTAGGCCAACCTTTTCGAAGAGGGTGGAAAGTGTGTCGCCCTTGGCAACAATCACTTCACGATGGTCAGGTCCCTTCTTTTCTTCTGCAGCAGGCGCTTCTACCTGAGCGGCTGCCTCGGTGGTGTCTTGCGGGCTGTTTTCAATCTGCGCAAAAGGAGAGGCGGCCGGTTCGTTTGTGGCTTGAACGGCTTCGGCGGCGTCTTGTTCTTGTGTCAGTTGTTCAGCAGGGCTTTCCAGTTCAAGACTCAGAGTCGTCTTTTTGGCCTCAACATCGCTGGAGGGAAACACCAGGAGCGCCAGGCTAAGGAGGGCTGCGATGCCACTTGCGGCAAGCAGGTGGGTCTTTGGGTAAAGCGGTGGCGCTTTAGACGGTTCTGTGGTCATAGGTAATTTTGACTTTTGAAAAGATGAATTGGAAAAGATGAATGACATGATGAAGATGAAATAACTGTATAAAATATAACCAAATCCCCTGCGAAGCAAGCCCGCGGACGCTCTGTTCTGTGGATTGGCGTCCGCGCGCCGGGCAAACCTTGTATTTGGTGCGCGATCTTGTATGGTTGGGGCCCTTTGAATCTGAGCCTTACGGGTCTGTTATGAAGTCGGTTGAAGAGCAGCTAGCGCTGATCAAACGTGGTGCGGAAGAACTGTTGGTCGAGTCCGAGCTGATCGAAAAGCTCAAGCGCGGGCAGCCGCTGCGTATCAAGGCCGGTTTCGATCCAACGGCGCCCGATCTGCACCTGGGTCATACCGTGCTTATTAATAAGCTGCGCCAGTTCCAGGATCTGGGGCACCAGGTCATCTTCCTTATAGGTGACTTCACTGGGATGATCGGTGATCCAAGCGGCAAGAGTGCTACGCGCCCACCGCTGACTCGTGAGCAGGTTCTCGATAACGCCGAGACCTACAAGACTCAGGTTTTCAAGATTCTTGAACCGGCCAAGACTGAAGTGGCTTTCAACTCCACTTGGATGGATCAGATGGGGCCGGCGGATTTCATTCGCCTGACGTCTCAATACACCGTAGCTCGTATGCTCGAGCGCGATGATTTCGACAAGCGCTATAAATCCAATCAGCCAATTGCCATTCATGAGTTCCTCTACCCGCTTGTACAGGGTTATGACTCGGTCGCGTTGCGCGCGGACGTTGAGCTCGGCGGTACTGACCAGAAGTTCAACCTGTTGATGGGGCGTGAGTTGCAGCGCGGCTATGGTCAGGAGGCGCAGTGCATTCTGACCATGCCATTGCTGGAAGGTCTGGATGGCGTGAAGAAGATGTCCAAGTCGCTGGGCAACTACGTAGGTATTCAGGAAGCGCCCGGCGTCATGTACAGCAAACTGGTCTCCATTCCTGATGTGCTGATGTGGCGTTACTTCGAGCTGTTGAGCTTCCGGTCCATGGATGAGATCAATGCGTTTCGCGCCGATGTCGAGGCGGGGGCCAATCCGCGAGACATCAAGATCAAGCTGGCCGAAGAGATTGTTGCTCGTTTCCACGGTGAGGAGGCTGCGGCCAATGCTCATCGCGCGGCGGGTAATCGTATGAAGGACGGTGAGCTGCCGGATGATCTGCCGGAGATCGAGCTGACTGCTGTCGAGGATATGCCGATTGCGGCAGTCCTTAATAAAGCAGGCTTGGTCAAGAACGCTGCGGTGGCGCGAGATCTCCTGGGTTCGGGTGGTGTGCGTGTAGATGGTGAGGTTGTGGATCGCGCCTATATATATGAGCTGGGTTCTACTCATGTATGTCAGGCCGGCAAGAAGGCTTTTGCGCGTATTACGCTGAAAGCTGAATAAAGCTGAAAATAGGTGTTGACGGCAGATTCTGGAAGTCTATAATTCGCCCCACTTCCGGCGCAGTCGAAACGGAAAACTCCTTTAGATTCAATGAGTTAAGTAAGTTTCGAAGGTGTGGGGCTTCAGTTCATCGAAGTCCGGAAGGAGCGGGTGGAGCGGTGTGGTTTGGCTCTATCGGCGGTTCGATCTTCTCGGTCGAAAGCGGTGAAAAAGAGGTGTTGACAGCAGCGAGTAACGCTGTAGAATTCGCCTCCCGCTAACGAGAGATCGGAAGCGCAAGTGGTTGAAGTTGAAAAGGAAACTTTGAAAACTTCTGAAAATAACCGCTTGACAGATGTACGGGGCGCTGTAGAATGCGCGCCTCGGTTGAGACGAAAGACTCAGCCAACCGCTCTTTAACAACTGAATCAAGCAATTCGTGTGGGTGCTTGTGGAGTCAGACTGCTAGTCAACAGATTATCAGCATCACAAGTTACTCCGCGAGAAATCAAAGATGTAACCAACGATTGCTGAGCCAGGTTTAGGGTTTTCTCAAAACCCAAAGATGTTTGAACTGAAGAGTTTGATCATGGCTCAGATTGAACGCTGGCGGCAGGCCTAACACATGCAAGTCGAGCGGTAGAGAGAAGCTTGCTTCTCTTGAGAGCGGCGGACGGGTGAGTAATGCCTAGGAATCTGCCTGGTAGTGGGGGATAACGCTCGGAAACGGACGCTAATACCGCATACGTCCTACGGGAGAAAGCAGGGGACCTTCGGGCCTTGCGCTATCAGATGAGCCTAGGTCGGATTAGCTAGTTGGTGAGGTAATGGCTCACCAAGGCGACGATCCGTAACTGGTCTGAGAGGATGATCAGTCACACTGGAACTGAGACACGGTCCAGACTCCTACGGGAGGCAGCAGTGGGGAATATTGGACAATGGGCGAAAGCCTGATCCAGCCATGCCGCGTGTGTGAAGAAGGTCTTCGGATTGTAAAGCACTTTAAGTTGGGAGGAAGGGCATTAACCTAATACGTTAGTGTTTTGACGTTACCGACAGAATAAGCACCGGCTAACTCTGTGCCAGCAGCCGCGGTAATACAGAGGGTGCAAGCGTTAATCGGAATTACTGGGCGTAAAGCGCGCGTAGGTGGTTCGTTAAGTTGGATGTGAAAGCCCCGGGCTCAACCTGGGAACTGCATTCAAAACTGTCGAGCTAGAGTATGGTAGAGGGTGGTGGAATTTCCTGTGTAGCGGTGAAATGCGTAGATATAGGAAGGAACACCAGTGGCGAAGGCGACCACCTGGACTGATACTGACACTGAGGTGCGAAAGCGTGGGGAGCAAACAGGATTAGATACCCTGGTAGTCCACGCCGTAAACGATGTCAACTAGCCGTTGGGAGCCTTGAGCTCTTAGTGGCGCAGCTAACGCATTAAGTTGACCGCCTGGGGAGTACGGCCGCAAGGTTAAAACTCAAATGAATTGACGGGGCCCGCACAAGCGGTGGAGCATGTGGTTTAATTCGAAGCAACGCGAAGAACCTTACCAGGCCTTGACATCCAATGAACTTTCCAGAGATGGATTGGTGCCTTCGGGAGCATTGAGACAGGTGCTGCATGGCTGTCGTCAGCTCGTGTCGTGAGATGTTGGGTTAAGTCCCGTAACGAGCGCAACCCTTGTCCTTAGTTACCAGCACGTTATGGTGGGCACTCTAAGGAGACTGCCGGTGACAAACCGGAGGAAGGTGGGGATGACGTCAAGTCATCATGGCCCTTACGGCCTGGGCTACACACGTGCTACAATGGTCGGTACAGAGGGTTGCCAAGCCGCGAGGTGGAGCTAATCCCACAAAACCGATCGTAGTCCGGATCGCAGTCTGCAACTCGACTGCGTGAAGTCGGAATCGCTAGTAATCGCGAATCAGAATGTCGCGGTGAATACGTTCCCGGGCCTTGTACACACCGCCCGTCACACCATGGGAGTGGGTTGCACCAGAAGTAGCTAGTCTAACCTTCGGGGGGACGGTTACCACGGTGTGATTCATGACTGGGGTGAAGTCGTAACAAGGTAGCCGTAGGGGAACCTGCGGCTGGATCACCTCCTTAATCGACGACCGCAGCTACTCCATGAGCTCCCACACGAATTGCTTGATTCATTGAAGAAGACGAAAGAAGCAGCCCGAAATTGGGTCTGTAGCTCAGTTGGTTAGAGCGCACCCCTGATAAGGGTGAGGTCGGCAGTTCGAATCTGCCCAGACCCACCAATTTTGTGTGGGAAACGCCTGTAGAAATACGGGGCCATAGCTCAGCTGGGAGAGCGCCTGCCTTGCACGCAGGAGGTCAGCGGTTCGATCCCGCTTGGCTCCACCACTACTGCTTCGATTGTATAAAGCTTAGAAATGAGCATTCCATCAAACGATGGTGAATGTTGATTTCTAGTCTTTGACTAGTTCGTTCTTTAAAAATTTGGGTATGTGATAGAAAGATAGACTGAACGTTACTTTCACTGGTAACGGATCAGGCTAAGGTAAAATTTGTGAGTTGCTCTTTGAGCAAGATCGAATTTTCGGCGAATGTCGTCTTCACAGTATAACCAGATTGCTTGGGGTTATATGGTCAAGTGAAGAAGCGCATACGGTGGATGCCTTGGCAGTCAGAGGCGATGAAAGACGTGGTAGCCTGCGAAAAGCTTCGGGGAGTCGGCAAACAGACTGTGATCCGGAGATGTCTGAATGGGGGAACCCAGCCATCATAAGATGGTTATCTTGTACTGAATACATAGGTGCAAGAGGCGAACCAGGGGAACTGAAACATCTAAGTACCCTGAGGAAAAGAAATCAACCGAGATTCCCTTAGTAGTGGCGAGCGAACGGGGACTAGCCCTTAAGCTTCTTTGATTTTAGCGGAACGCTCTGGAAAGTGCGGCCATAGTGGGTGATAGCCCTGTACGCGAAAGGATCTTAGAAGTGAAATCGAGTAGGACGGAGCACGAGAAACTTTGTCTGAATATGGGGGGACCATCCTCCAAGGCTAAATACTACTGACTGACCGATAGTGAACTAGTACCGTGAGGGAAAGGCGAAAAGAACCCCGGAGAGGGGAGTGAAATAGATCCTGAAACCGTATGCGTACAAGCAGTGGGAGCCCACTTTGTTGGGTGACTGCGTACCTTTTGTATAATGGGTCAGCGACTTATTTTCAGTGGCGAGCTTAACCGAATAGGGGAGGCGTAGCGAAAGCGAGTCTTAATAGGGCGTCTAGTCGCTGGGAATAGACCCGAAACCGGGCGATCTATCCATGGGCAGGTTGAAGGTTAGGTAACACTGACTGGAGGACCGAACCGACTACCGTTGAAAAGTTAGCGGATGACCTGTGGATCGGAGTGAAAGGCTAATCAAGCTCGGAGATAGCTGGTTCTCCTCGAAAGCTATTTAGGTAGCGCCTCATGTATCACTGTAGGGGGTAGAGCACTGTTTCGGCTAGGGGGTCATCCCGACTTACCAAACCGATGCAAACTCCGAATACCTACAAGTGCCGAGCATGGGAGACACACGGCGGGTGCTAACGTCCGTCGTGAAAAGGGAAACAACCCAGACCGTCAGCTAAGGTCCCAAAGTTATGGTTAAGTGGGAAACGATGTGGGAAGGCTTAGACAGCTAGGAGGTTGGCTTAGAAGCAGCCACCCTTTAAAGAAAGCGTAATAGCTCACTAGTCGAGTCGGCCTGCGCGGAAGATGTAACGGGGCTCAAACCATACACCGAAGCTACGGGTATCACGTAAGTGATGCGGTAGAGGAGCGTTCTGTAAGCCTGTGAAGGTGAGTTGAGAAGCTTGCTGGAGGTATCAGAAGTGCGAATGCTGACATGAGTAACGACAATGGGTGTGAAAAACACCCACGCCGAAAGACCAAGGTTTCCTGCGCAACGTTAATCGACGCAGGGTTAGTCGGTCCCTAAGGCGAGGCTGAAAAGCGTAGTCGATGGAAAACAGGTTAATATTCCTGTACTTCTGGTTATTGCGATGGAGGGACGGAGAAGGCTAGGCCAGCTTGGCGTTGGTTGTCCAAGTTTAAGGTGGTAGGCTGGAATCTTAGGTAAATCCGGGATTCTAAGGCCGAGAGCTGATGACGAGTTACCCTTTGGGTGACGAAGTGGTTGATGCCATGCTTCCAAGAAAAGCTTCTAAGCTTCAGGTAACCAGGAACCGTACCCCAAACCGACACAGGTGGTTGGGTAGAGAATACCAAGGCGCTTGAGAGAACTCGGGTGAAGGAACTAGGCAAAATGGCACCGTAACTTCGGGAGAAGGTGCGCCGGTGAGGGTGAAGCACTTGCTGCGTAAGCCCACGCCGGTCGAAGATACCAGGCCGCTGCGACTGTTTATTAAAAACACAGCACTCTGCAAACACGAAAGTGGACGTATAGGGTGTGACGCCTGCCCGGTGCCGGAAGGTTAATTGATGGGGTTAGCTAACGCGAAGCTCTTGATCGAAGCCCCGGTAAACGGCGGCCGTAACTATAACGGTCCTAAGGTAGCGAAATTCCTTGTCGGGTAAGTTCCGACCTGCACGAATGGCGTAACGATGGCGGCGCTGTCTCCACCCGAGACTCAGTGAAATTGAAATCGCTGTGAAGATGCAGTGTATCCGCGGCTAGACGGAAAGACCCCGTGAACCTTTACTATAGCTTTGCACTGGACTTTGAATTTGCTTGTGTAGGATAGGTGGGAGGCTTTGAAGCGTGGACGCCAGTTCGCGTGGAGCCATCCTTGAAATACCACCCTGGCAACTTTGAGGTTCTAACTCAGGTCCGTTATCCGGATCGAGGACAGTGTATGGTGGGTAGTTTGACTGGGGCGGTCTCCTCCTAAAGAGTAACGGAGGAGTACGAAGGTGCGCTCAGACCGGTCGGAAATCGGTCGTAGAGTATAAAGGCAAAAGCGCGCTTGACTGCGAGACAGACACGTCGAGCAGGTACGAAAGTAGGTCTTAGTGATCCGGTGGTTCTGTATGGAAGGGCCATCGCTCAACGGATAAAAGGTACTCCGGGGATAACAGGCTGATACCGCCCAAGAGTTCATATCGACGGCGGTGTTTGGCACCTCGATGTCGGCTCATCACATCCTGGGGCTGAAGCCGGTCCCAAGGGTATGGCTGTTCGCCATTTAAAGTGGTACGCGAGCTGGGTTTAGAACGTCGTGAGACAGTTCGGTCCCTATCTGCCGTGGACGTTTGAGATTTGAGAGGGGCTGCTCCTAGTACGAGAGGACCGGAGTGGACGAACCTCTGGTGTTCCGGTTGTCACGCCAGTGGCATTGCCGGGTAGCTATGTTCGGAAAAGATAACCGCTGAAAGCATCTAAGCGGGAAACTTGCCTCAAGATGAGATCTCACTGGGACCTTGAGTCCCCTGAAGGGCCGTCGAAGACTACGACGTTGATAGGCAGGGTGTGTAAGCGCTGTGAGGCGTTGAGCTAACCTGTACTAATTGCCCGTGAGGCTTGACCATATAACACCCAAGCAATTTGTATGCTCCGAGCCAAAGGCGAAAGAGACCAGATTGCGGTGTGTGAAGACGAAACGAACCGAAAGTTCGAGAGACTCGATTGCAACACACAAACTATCGCATACCCATTCGCTGGAACGTGACCGCAAGGCACGCGCTGGCTACCGAATTTCTTGACGACCATAGAGCATTGGAACCACCTGATCCCATCCCGAACTCAGAAGTGAAACGATGCATCGCCGATGGTAGTGTGGGGTTTCCCCATGTGAGAGTAGGTCATCGTCAAGATTAAATTCCGAAACCCCTATCTGCTGATGCAGGTAGGGGTTTTGTTTTGCCCGCGGGAAAGTCATTTTGTGTTTCTATGCAACTGTCTTGCGCATGGCTATCATGCGGGCCTCATTATCAGGGCGCAGTCCGCATGCTCACGTTGCTAAAACTTCTGAAGGATGGTCGCTTTCATTCAGGGCAGGCGCTGGGTGCTGCGCTGGGTATCAGTCGTAGTGCTGTATGGAAGCAATTGCAGCACTTGGAAGCAGAAATAGGGCTGTCTGTTCATAAGGTTCGAGGTAGGGGGTATCAGTTGGCTAAGCCCCTGGTGCTTTTGGATGCTGCAGAGATTTGCGCAAAAGGCCTTCACGAGTGGCCTGTCCATATCTTTGACGCTATCGACTCCACCAACGCCGAGGCGCTGCGTTTGATCGAGCGTGGGGCGGCGGCGCCGTTCATGGTTTTGGCTGAGCGACAGATCGCTGGTCGTGGTCGTCGTGGTCGTAAGTGGGTCAGTCCGTTCGCCGAAAACCTCTACCACAGCCTAGTGCTACGCATTGACGGCGGTATGCGACAGATCGAAGGGCTGAGCCTGGTCGTCGGGCTTGCTGTCATGCATGCCCTGCGTGATATGGGGATCGCTGAGGCGGGGCTGAAATGGCCTAATGATGTCCTGGTGGGAGAGAAGAAGATCGCGGGCATCTTGCTTGAATTGGTGGGGGATCCTGCGGACGTTTGCCACGTTGTCCTTGGCGTGGGGATTAATGTGAATATGCAATCGACTGATGAGGTCGACCAGCAATGGACATCCATGAGTCTTGAGGCAGGAAGGGATTTTGATCGAAATGAGCTGGTGGCACGATTGGGTGCGAAGCTTCAGCACTATCTGAGGCTTCATCACGCATCGGGGTTTGCTGCAATACAGTCGGAGTGGGAGCAATACCATCTTTGGCAGGGCAGGGCTGTCTCCCTGATTGCCGGTGTTAATAAAATTGACGGTATTGTGCTGGGCATTGATCACCAGGGTGCGCTGCGTTTGAAGGTAGACGGTGTGGAAAAAAACTTTAGCGGTGGTGAGCTCAGCCTGAGGTTGCGTGATGATTCTTGAGCTTGACTGCGGCAATAGCTTTATCAAATGGCGTGTTCTTCGTGCCGATGGGGTGACGCCGGTCGAAGGTGGCGTGGTCAGCTCTGACAGCGATTTGCTGGTGAGTCTGAGCAATGCCGAGAAGTTCCAGCTCAAGAAATGTCGTCTTGTTAGTGTAAGGACTCCGGAGGAGACGGATTCATTGGTCGCCTCTCTCGTTGATGTGTTTGGGGTGTTGGTGACCCGCGCTGTGCCTGCCCGAGAAATGGCGGGGGTGAAAAACGGCTACCAGGATTACGAACGGTTGGGGCTTGATCGATGGTTGGCCTTGCTGGGTGGGTACCATCTTGCTTCGGGCGCGTGCCTGGTCCTTGATTTTGGTACTGCCATTACGGCTGATTTCGTGGCGTCGGATGGTGAGCATCTCGGCGGATTCATTTGTCCGGGCATGCCTTTGATGCGTAACCAACTGCGTACTCATACGCGAAGAATTCGCTATGACGATATGGCTGCCGAGCGTGCCCATGAAAGTCTCGCTCCAGGTCGGACAACTGTCGAAGCGGTCGAGCGCGGTTGCATGCTGATGCTCAGGGGGTTTGTCCTGACTCAGCTTGAATTGGCGCAGCAATATTGGGGGGAGGATTTTGTGGTGTTTCTCACGGGTGGGGACGCCAATCTGGTTTCCGGGGTTGTTCCTGATGCCAAGGTGGTGCCCGACCTGGTTTTTGTCGGTTTGGCGATGGCCTGTCCCTTGTCTTGAGGTTTTCTATGCGGTGGTTGTTTCTGTTGTTGCTGGTTTTGAATGTCTTCTACTACATCTGGCATCAGCAGGAGGCCCCGCTTCGCGCCAAGGATGTGACTCCGCTCAGTTTGTACCGCGGTTCGCAGCAGGATATTCACCTGTTGAGCGAAACGGCGGATGCGCTTGTCAGGCGCGACCTGGGTAAATCCGGTGAGGCGCAAAAGACTTGTGTTTACTTGGGTGGTTTTGTTCGTCCGGAGCTGGCCAGGCAGTTGGAGCAGCGATTGGCTGCCTCGGGCGTCGTAAGTCGTTCTGCTGCGCCGAACTCGCCAAATGCCCCTGAGGGTGGGGGATTCTGGGTTCAGGTTTCCCAGGAAAGCGTGGGAAAGGTGAATGAAGCGTTGCTTCAAAACCTTTCTAAAGAATTCAATGAGTTAAAACATAAAATAATGCCGTGCGAGGGGGTTGCACCCGCTGGGTAGTTTGCATAGAATGGCGCCCGCTTCGCAGCGAAGACCTTTAAAGGTTAGCGGTACGAAGCGACGTCAACGCAGCTAACCTCAGGTTTTTAATGAGAAAATGCTTGACAGAAGGCTGGCATGATATAGAATGCCGGCTCGCTTAGGAGGGGTTCCCGAGCGGCCAAAGGGATCAGACTGTAAATCTGACGTCTACGACTTCGAAGGTTCGAATCCTTCCCCCTCCACCATTTTTAGCGTGAGCTGCAAGCTCCGCGGGTATAGTTTAGTGGTAGAACCTCAGCCTTCCAAGCTGATGATGCGGGTTCGATTCCCGCTACCCGCTCCAAGTTTGCAGGTTGTGCAAAGTGTTTCGCTCTTGTAGCTCAGTTGGTAGAGCACACCCTTGGTAAGGGTGAGGTCAGCGGTTCAAATCCGCTCAAGAGCTCCATATAACAAGGCAGATATGAAAATATCTGCCTTTGTTTTAATGGCTTGTGTGACTCGCTAAATTCTTCTCCTGGGGGTGATTTCGATGGCTAAGGAAAAGTTCGAACGTAATAAGCCGCACGTCAACGTCGGTACCATCGGTCACGTTGACCACGGTAAAACCACGCTGACCGCTGCTCTGACCCGTGTCTGCTCCGAAGTTTTCGGTTCGGCCAAGGTTGACTTCGACAAGATCGACAGCGCCCCGGAAGAGAAAGCTCGCGGTATCACCATCAACACCGCTCACGTTGAATACGATTCGGCCGTGCGTCACTACGCACACGTTGACTGCCCAGGTCACGCCGACTACGTAAAAAACATGATCACCGGTGCTGCCCAGATGGACGGCGCGATCCTGGTTTGCTCGGCCGCTGATGGTCCGATGCCACAAACCCGTGAGCACATTCTGCTGTCCCGTCAGGTAGGCGTTCCGTACATCGTTGTCTTCCTGAACAAGGCTGACATGGTTGATGACGCTGAGCTGCTGGAACTGGTTGAGATGGAAGTGCGCGATCTGCTGAGCACTTACGACTTCCCAGGTGATGACACTCCAATCATCATCGGTTCGGCTCTGATGGCTCTGAACGGCCAAGACGACAACGAAATGGGCACCACTGCTGTCAAGAAGCTGGTGGAAACTCTGGACAGCTACATCCCAGAGCCAGAGCGTGCTATCGACAAGCCGTTCCTGATGCCGATCGAAGACGTATTCTCGATCTCCGGTCGCGGTACTGTTGTGACTGGTCGTGTTGAGCGTGGCATCGTCCGTATCCAGGAAGAAGTTGAGATCGTCGGTCTGCGCGACACTCAGAAAACTACCTGCACCGGCGTTGAAATGTTCCGCAAGCTGCTCGACGAAGGTCGTGCTGGCGAGAACTGCGGCGTACTGCTGCGCGGCACCAAGCGTGACGACGTTGAGCGTGGCCAGGTTCTGGTCAAGCCAGGCACCGTCAAGCCGCACACCAAGTTCACCGCAGAAGTTTACGTTCTGAGCAAGGAAGAAGGCGGTCGTCACACTCCGTTCTTCAAAGGCTACCGTCCACAGTTCTACTTCCGTACAACTGACGTGACTGGTAACTGCGAGCTGCCAGAAGGCGTTGAGATGGTAATGCCAGGTGACAACATTCAGATGACTGTTACCCTGATCAAGACCATCGCGATGGAAGACGGTCTGCGTTTCGCTATCCGTGAAGGCGGTCGTACCGTCGGCGCTGGCGTCGTAGCCAAAGTCATCGAGTAAACAGTTGTAATGTCTTTTTCGGGCCGGCATAATGGTCGGCCTGATTTTGTTTTAGGTCAGTAGCTCAATTGGCAGAGCGACGGTCTCCAAAACCGTAGGTTGGGGGTTCGATTCCCTCCTGACCTGCCAGATTCACTCGGTGTGTCTGGCTTTCTTTTCACAGGATCTTCATAGATGACTCCTAAAGCTGAAGCTCAAGGCTCTCGCTTCGATCTGCTCAAGTGGCTAGTGGTAGTCGCTTTGGTGGTTATTGGCGTTGTTGGCAATCAGTATTATTCTGCTTCGCCGATCCTGTACCGCGTACTTGCATTGCTCGCCATTGCTGCTGTTGCTGCCTTTGTAGGCCTGCAGACAGCCAAGGGCAAGTCTTTCTTTGTACTCGCTAAGGAAGCTCGCACCGAGATTCGTAAAGTCGTATGGCCGACTCGCCAAGAAACCACGCAGACCACGTTGATCGTTGTGGCTGTTGTTCTGGTAATGGCGTTGCTGTTGTGGGGGCTCGATTCCCTGCTCGGCTGGCTTGTTTCCTTGATTGTTGGCTAAGGGTGTCCCGTGGCTAAGCGTTGGTACGTTGTGCATGCTTACTCGGGTTACGAGAAGCATGTCATGCGCTCGCTGGTAGAGCGCGTAAAGCTGGCTGGCATGGAAGATGGCTTCGGCGAGATTCTGGTCCCCACTGAAGAAGTGGTTGAGATGCGTAATGGCCAGAAGCGCAAAAGTGAACGTAAGTTCTTTCCGGGCTACGTGCTGGTGCAGATGGATATGAACGAAGGGACTTGGCACTTGGTCAAGGATACCCCTCGGGTGATGGGCTTTATTGGCGGTACCGCCGACAAGCCTGCGCCGATCACGGATAAAGAGGCAGAAGCGATTCTGCGTCGCGTCGCTGATGGTAGCGACAAGCCGAAGCCGAAGACACTGTTTGAACCAGGTGAGGTTGTACGCGTCACCGATGGTCCATTCGCTGATTTTAACGGCACGGTTGAAGAAGTTAACTACGAAAAGAGCCGGATCCAAGTGGCAGTGCTCATTTTCGGTCGCTCTACTCCGGTAGAGCTAGAGTTCAGCCAGGTCGAAAAGGTCTGATTGAACAGGCATCCCAACCCCGCAGCCCAAGGCTGTGGGGTTTTGTCGTCACTGGGATAAACGCGCAAGTAACCGGGGAGCCTTTCGAGGCGTTCGAACCCGTAATTGGAGTGCCTCATGGCCAAGAAAATTACCGCTTACATCAAGCTGCAAGTGAAGGCCGCTCAGGCTAACCCAAGCCCACCTGTTGGTCCTGCCCTGGGTCAGCACGGCGTGAACATCATGGAATTCTGCAAGGCCTTCAACGCCCGTACTCAGGGTCTTGAGCCAGGTCTGCCGACTCCAGTGATCATCACTGTCTACAGCGACCGTAGCTTCACTTTCGAAACAAAAAGCACCCCAGCTTCGGTTCTGCTGAAGAAGGCTGCAGGTTTGACCAGCGGTTCCGCTCGTCCAAACACCGTTAAGGTTGGCACCGTTACCCGTGCTCAGCTGGAAGAAATCGCGAAAACCAAAAACGCGGATCTGACTGCAGCTGATATGGATGCAGCCGTGCGTACTATCGCCGGTTCTGCTCGTAGCATGGGCCTTAACGTGGAGGGTGTGTAATGGCTAAGCTGACCAAGCGTCAAAAGGCTATCGCCGGCAAAATCGAAGCAGGCAAGGCCTACAACTTTGTAGACGCCGCCGCTCTGCTGGCTGAGCTGTCGACTGTCAAGTTCAGCGAGTCGTTCGACGTTGCTGTGAACCTGGGCGTTGACCCACGTAAATCCGACCAGGTCGTTCGTAGCGCTACCGTGCTGCCACACGGCACTGGCAAGACCGTTCGTGTAGCTGTCTTCACCCAGGGCCCAGCAGCTGAAGCTGCTCTGGCTGCTGGTGCTGATCGCGTAGGCATGGACGATCTGGCTGCTGAAATGAAGGGCGGCGACCTGAACTATGACGTAGTGATCGCATCCCCGGATGCCATGCGCGTTGTAGGTCAGTTGGGTCAGATCCTCGGTCCACGTGGTCTGATGCCTAACCCTAAAGTCGGCACCGTAACGCCAGACGTAGCCACTGCGGTTAAAAACGCCAAGGCTGGTCAGGTTCGTTATCGCACCGACAAAAACGGCATCATCCACACTTCCGTTGGCAAGATCGGCTTCGATGCCGTCAAGCTGAAGGAAAACGTTGAAGCCCTGATCGCTGATCTGAAGCGTATCAAGCCAGCTTCTTCGAAAGGTATCTACGTCAAGCGCGTTACCCTGAGCACCACTATGGGCCCAGGTCTGGTTATCGATCAGAGCTCGCTCGACGCGTAAGACTCGGATTGGCGCAAGTAATTGCGCCAATCAAAAAAATTGGGGTCCCTGCCTGGCGGGGGCTGTCCAAGACCGTAGGCGACGCAAGTCTTAAACCACAAGCCTACGCAGATGGTGCTCCCGGTTCCTTACCGAATCAGACACCAAAACGACATTCGGTTTCGACCGGATGAAACGGTAACAAGCAGGAGTTAAACCCGTGGCAATTAAACTCGAAGACAAGAAGGCCATCGTCGCTGAAGTCAACGAGGCTGCCAAAGCTGCTCTGTCCGCTGTCGTGGCTGATGCCCGTGGCGTAACAGTAGGCGCTATGACCGGACTCCGTAAAGAGGCTCGTGAAGCTGGCGTTTATGTACGTGTTGTACGTAACACCCTGCTCAAGCGCGCTGTTGCTGACACTGAATACAGTGTCCTCAACGACGTGTTCACCGGCCCGACCTTGATCGCGTTCTCCACCCAACATCCTGGCGCTGCTGCCCGTTTGTTCAAGGAATTCGCCAAAGGTCAGGACAAGTTCGAGATTAAGGCAGCTGCGTTCGAGGGCAAGTTCCTCGCAGCTAACCAGATCGACGTACTGGCAACTCTGCCGACCCGTGACGAAGCAATTTCTCAGCTGATGAGCGTGATTCAAGGCGCAACCAGCAAGTTGGCTCGTACTCTGGCGGCACTGCGCGACCAGAAAGAAGCTGCCGCAGCCTAAGGCTCGACACTCCTTTTCGCGTTTTTTGTTTATTTCGATGGTCGCGTAGGCCGTCCCCCAATCCAGGAATTTAGAGTCATGTCTATCTCTCAAAACGATATCCTCGAAGCCGTTGGCAACATGTCCGTAATGGAAGTTGTTGAGCTGATCAAAGCTTTCGAAGAAAAATTCGGTGTTACCGCTGCTGCTGCTTCCGCTGGTCCAGCTGTTGCTGCTGCCGTTGCTGAAGAGCAAACCGAATTCAACGTCATGCTGACCGAAGCTGGCGAGAAGAAAGTAAACGTGATCAAGGCAGTACGTGAACTGACCGGTCTGGGCCTGAAAGAAGCCAAGGCTGTAGTTGACGGCGCTCCTGCCATGGTTCTGGAAGCTGTTGCCAAAGACGCAGCTGACAAAGCCAAGGCCGCTCTGGAAGAAGCAGGCGCTAAAGTCGAGCTGAAGTAAGCATCGACTTTGCGTCTCCAGCCCGAGCGTTAAGCGACAGGCTGATGGCTGGTGGCTCTTGCCACCGGCCTTTTTCCGTTATTGGCAGCCGACTGGGTCGGTGCCGATAGCGAGCTGTAACCACCCTATGTGGTGGCGCAAACCATGGGGTTTGCACGATTTTCTGGCTGCTCCCGTCGGGAGGGGCCAAACAAGCAGGTGACCAAGCTGGGGAACGCTGATGGCTTACTCATATACTGAGAAAAAACGTATCCGCAAGGACTTTAGCAAGTTGCCGGACGTCATGGATGTGCCGTACCTCCTGGCCATCCAGCTGGATTCGTATCGTGAATTCTTGCAAGCGGGAGCGACTAAAGATCAGTTCCGCGACGTGGGCCTGCATGCGGCCTTCAAATCCGTTTTCCCGATCATCAGCTACTCCGGCAATGCTGCGCTGGAGTACGTCGGTTATCGCCTGGGCGAACCGGCATTTGATGTCAAAGAATGCGTATTGCGCGGTGTTACTTACGCCGTACCTTTGCGGGTAAAAGTGCGCCTGATCATTTTCGACAAAGAATCGTCGAACAAAGCGATCAAGGACATCAAAGAGCAAGAAGTCTACATGGGTGAAATCCCCCTGATGACTGAGAACGGTACCTTCGTAATCAACGGTACCGAGCGTGTAATCGTTTCCCAGCTGCACCGTTCTCCGGGCGTGTTCTTCGACCACGACCGTGGCAAGACGCACAGCTCCGGCAAACTGCTTTACTCTGCGCGCATCATTCCTTACCGCGGTTCGTGGTTGGACTTCGAGTTCGACCCGAAAGACTGCGTATTCGTGCGTATCGACCGTCGTCGCAAGCTGCCTGCATCGGTACTGCTGCGCGCGCTCGGCTATACCACCGAAGAAGTGCTGGACGCGTTCTACACCACCAACGTTTTCCATGTGCAAGGTGAAAACCTCAGCCTGGAACTGGTGCCTCAGCGCCTGCGCGGTGAAATCGCTGTCCTCGATATCCAGGATGACAAAGGCAAGGTTATTGTCGAGCAGGGTCGTCGTATCACCGCTCGCCACATCAACCAGTTGGAAAAAGCCGGGATCAAAGAGCTGCAGGTACCTCTGGACTACGTCCTGGGGCGCACCACGGCCAAGGTCATCGTGCATCCGGCCACCGGCGAAATCCTGGCAGAGTGCAACACCGAGCTGAACACCGAGATCCTGGCAAAAATCGCCAAGGCCCAGGTCGTTCGTATCGAAACCCTGTACACCAACGACATCGACTGCGGTCCGTTCATCTCCGACACGCTGAAGATCGACTCCACCGGCAACCAGTTGGAAGCCCTGGTCGAAATCTATCGCATGATGCGTCCTGGCGAGCCGCCAACCAAGGATGCCGCCGAGACCCTGTTCAACAACCTGTTCTTCAGCCCTGAGCGCTATGACCTGTCTGCGGTCGGCCGGATGAAGTTCAACCGTCGTATCGGTCGTACCGAAATCGAAGGTTCGGGTGTACTGAACAAGGACGACATCGTTGCTGTCCTCAAGACCCTGGTCGACATCCGTAACGGCAAGGGCATCGTCGATGACATCGACCACCTGGGTAACCGTCGTGTTCGTTGCGTAGGCGAAATGGCCGAGAACCAGTTCCGTGTTGGCCTGGTGCGCGTAGAGCGTGCGGTCAAGGAACGTCTGTCGATGGCTGAAAGCGAAGGCCTGATGCCGCAAGACCTGATCAACGCCAAGCCTGTGGCTGCGGCGGTGAAGGAGTTCTTCGGTTCGAGCCAGCTGTCCCAGTTCATGGACCAGAACAACCCGCTGTCCGAGATCACCCACAAGCGTCGCGTCTCCGCACTCGGCCCGGGCGGTCTGACCCGTGAGCGTGCAGGCTTCGAAGTTCGTGACGTACACCCGACGCACTACGGTCGTGTATGCCCGATCGAAACGCCGGAAGGTCCGAACATCGGTCTGATCAACTCCCTGGCTGCCTATGCGCGCACCAACCAGTATGGCTTCCTCGAGAGCCCGTACCGTGTGGTGAAAGACGCCCTGGTTACGGACGAGATCGTGTTCCTGTCCGCCATCGAAGAAGCTGATCACGTGATCGCTCAGGCTTCGGCCACGATGAACGACAAGAAGGTCTTGGTCGACGAGCTGGTAGCTGTTCGTCACTTGAACGAGTTCACCGTCAAGGCGCCGGAAGACGTCACCTTGATGGACGTATCGCCGAAGCAGGTAGTTTCGGTTGCAGCGTCGCTGATCCCGTTCCTCGAGCACGACGACGCCAACCGTGCGTTGATGGGTTCGAACATGCAGCGTCAAGCTGTACCAACCCTGCGTGCCGACAAGCCGCTGGTAGGTACCGGTATGGAGCGTAACGTTGCCCGTGACTCCGGCGTTTGCGTCGTGGCTCGTCGTGGTGGCGTAATCGACTCCGTCGACGCCAGCCGTATCGTGGTTCGTGTTGCCGATGACGAAGTTGAAACTGGCGAAGCCGGTGTCGACATCTACAACCTGACCAAATACACCCGCTCCAACCAGAACACCTGCATCAACCAGCGTCCGCTGGTGAGCAAGGGTGATCGGGTTCAGCGCAGCGATATCATGGCCGACGGTCCGTCCACCGATATGGGTGAACTGGCGTTGGGTCAGAACATGCGCATCGCGTTCATGGCATGGAACGGCTTCAACTTCGAAGACTCCATCTGCCTGTCCGAGCGTGTGGTTCAGGAAGACCGCTTCACCACGATCCACATCCAGGAACTGACCTGTGTGGCCCGTGACACCAAGCTTGGCCCAGAGGAAATCACTGCGGACATCCCGAACGTGGGTGAAGCTGCACTGAACAAGCTGGACGAAGCCGGTATCGTTTATGTGGGTGCTGAAGTAGGCGCAGGCGACATCCTGGTGGGCAAGGTCACTCCGAAAGGCGAGACCCAGCTGACCCCGGAAGAAAAACTGCTGCGTGCCATCTTCGGTGAAAAAGCCAGCGACGTTAAAGACACCTCCCTGCGTGTGCCTACTGGCACCAAGGGTACGGTCATCGACGTACAAGTCTTCACTCGCGACGGCGTTGAGCGTGATGCTCGTGCACTGTCGATCGAGAAGACTCAACTCGACGAGATCCGCAAGGACCTGAACGAAGAGTTCCGTATCGTCGAAGGCGCAACTTTCGAGCGTCTGCGCTCCGCTCTGGTCGGCCACAAAGCCGAAGGCGGCGCCGGCCTGAAGAAAGGTCAGGAAATCACCGACGAAGTTCTCGACGGTCTTGAGCATGGCCAGTGGTTCAAACTGCGCATGGCTGAAGATGCTCTGAACGAGCAGCTCGAGAAGGCCCAGGCCTATATCGTTGATCGCCGCCGTCTGCTGGACGACAAGTTCGAAGACAAGAAGCGCAAACTGCAGCAGGGCGATGACCTGGCTCCAGGCGTGCTGAAAATCGTCAAGGTTTACCTGGCAATCCGTCGTCGCATCCAACCGGGCGACAAGATGGCCGGTCGTCACGGTAACAAGGGTGTGGTCTCCGTGATCATGCCGGTTGAAGACATGCCGCACGATGCCAATGGCACCCCGGTCGATGTGGTCCTCAACCCGTTGGGCGTACCTTCGCGTATGAACGTTGGTCAGATCCTTGAAACCCACCTGGGCCTCGCGGCCAAGGGCTTGGGCGAGAAGATCAACCGTATGATCGAAGAGCAGCGCAAGGTCGCTGACCTGCGTAAGTTCTTGCACGAGATCTACAACGAGATCGGCGGTCGCAACGAAGAGCTGGACACCTTCTCCGACCAGGAAATCCTGGATCTGGCGAAGAACCTGCGCGGCGGCGTTCCAATGGCTACTCCGGTGTTCGACGGTGCCAAGGAAAGCGAAATCAAGGCCATGCTGAAACTGGCTGACCTGCCAGAAAGCGGCCAGATGCAGCTGTTCGACGGCCGTACCGGCAACAAGTTCGAGCGCCCGGTTACCGTTGGCTACATGTACATGCTGAAGCTGAACCACTTGGTAGACGACAAGATGCACGCTCGTTCTACCGGTTCTTACAGCCTGGTTACCCAGCAGCCGCTGGGTGGTAAGGCGCAGTTCGGTGGTCAGCGTTTCGGGGAGATGGAGGTCTGGGCACTGGAAGCGTACGGTGCTGCATACACTCTGCAAGAAATGCTCACAGTGAAGTCGGACGATGTGAACGGCCGGACCAAGATGTACAAAAACATCGTGGACGGCGATCACCGTATGGAGCCGGGCATGCCCGAGTCTTTCAACGTGTTGATCAAGGAAATTCGTTCCCTCGGCATCGATATCGATCTGGAAACCGAATAACACGTGACGCGAATCGAGAGCGGGGCTGTCTTGCCCGCTCTCTGCTCCGCCAGGAGGAAAGGCCTTGAAAGACCTACTGAATTTGCTGAAAAACCAGGGTCAAGTCGAAGAGTTCGACGCCATCCGTATTGGATTGGCATCGCCTGAGATGATCCGTTCGTGGTCGTTCGGTGAAGTTAAAAAGCCGGAAACCATCAACTACCGTACGTTCAAACCTGAGCGTGACGGCCTGTTCTGCGCCAAGATCTTTGGCCCGGTCAAGGATTACGAGTGCCTGTGCGGTAAGTACAAGCGCTTGAAGCACCGTGGTGTGATCTGCGAGAAGTGCGGCGTTGAAGTCGCGCTGGCAAAAGTTCGTCGTGAGCGCATGGCGCACATCGAACTGGCCTCGCCGGTTGCCCACATCTGGTTCCTGAAATCGCTGCCGTCCCGTATCGGCCTGCTGATGGACATGACCCTGCGTGATATCGAACGCGTTCTCTACTTCGAGAGCTATGTCGTTATCGATCCAGGCATGACCACCCTTGAAAAAGGTCAGTTGCTCAACGACGAACAGTACTTCGAAGCACTGGAAGAGTTCGGCGACGATTTCGATGCCCGCATGGGGGCCGAAGCTGTCCGCGAACTGCTGCACGCTATCGACCTGGAGCACGAGATTGGCCGTCTGCGCGAAGAAATTCCGCAAACCAACTCCGAAACCAAGATCAAGAAGCTGTCCAAGCGTCTGAAGTTGATGGAAGCCTTCCAGGGTTCCGGCAACCTGCCAGAGTGGATGGTGCTGACCGTTCTGCCGGTTCTGCCGCCAGACCTGCGTCCACTGGTTCCGCTCGATGGCGGTCGTTTCGCGACTTCCGACCTCAACGATCTGTATCGTCGAGTGATCAACCGTAACAACCGCTTGAAGCGTCTGCTCGATCTGTCCGCTCCGGACATCATCGTGCGCAACGAAAAGCGTATGTTGCAGGAAGCGGTCGACGCACTGCTCGACAACGGTCGTCGTGGCCGCGCTATCACCGGTTCCAACAAGCGTCCTCTGAAATCCCTGGCTGACATGATCAAGGGTAAGCAGGGTCGTTTCCGTCAGAACTTGCTCGGTAAGCGTGTTGACTACTCCGGTCGTTCGGTAATTACCGTAGGCCCGACCCTGCGTCTGCACCAGTGCGGTCTGCCTAAGAAAATGGCCTTGGAGCTGTTCAAACCGTTCATTTTCGGCAAGCTGGAAATGCGTGGTCTGGCGACCACCATCAAGGCGGCCAAGAAGATGGTCGAGCGCGAGCTGCCAGAGGTCTGGGACGTTCTCGCTGAAGTGATTCGCGAACACCCGGTTCTGCTCAACCGTGCACCGACCCTTCACCGTCTGGGTATCCAGGCGTTTGAACCGGTACTGATCGAAGGTAAGGCTATCCAGCTGCACCCGCTGGTCTGTGCTGCGTACAACGCCGACTTCGACGGCGACCAGATGGCCGTGCACGTACCGCTGACACTGGAAGCCCAGCTGGAAGCGCGTGCGTTGATGATGTCGACCAACAACATCCTGTCGCCAGCCAACGGTGAGCCAATCATCGTTCCGTCGCAGGACGTTGTATTGGGTCTGTACTACATGACGCGTGAAGCGATCAACGCCAAGGGCGAAGGTCGTGTGTTCGCCGATCTGCAGGAAGTTGACCGTGTGTTCCGTGCCGGCGAAGCCGCACTGCATGCCAAGGTCAAAGTGCGGATCAACGAAACCGTGAACGATCGTGATGGCGGCAGCGTGACCAACACCCGTATCGTCGACACCACCGTCGGCCGTGCGCTGTTGTTCCAGGTTGTGCCAAAAGGTCTGTCCTTCGACGTCGTCAACCTGCCGATGAAGAAAAAGGCGATCTCCAAGCTGATCAACCAGTGCTATCGCGTGGTTGGTCTGAAAGAGACCGTGATCTTCGCTGACCAGTTGATGTACACCGGTTTTGCCTATTCGACCATTTCCGGCGTTTCCATCGGTGTTAACGACTTCGTTATCCCGGATGAAAAAGCCCGCATCATCGGCGCCGCTACCGAAGAAGTGAAAGAGATCGAAAGCCAGTACGCCTCCGGCCTGGTAACCCAGGGCGAGAAGTACAACAAGGTGATCGACCTCTGGTCCAAGGCGAACGACGAAGTCTCCAAGGCGATGATGGCCAACCTCTCGAAAGAGAAAGTCATCGACCGTCATGGCAACGAAGTCGACCAGGAATCCTTCAACTCGATGTACATGATGGCCGACTCGGGCGCACGGGGTTCTGCTGCGCAGATTCGTCAGCTCGCCGGTATGCGTGGCCTGATGGCCAAGCCGGACGGCTCCATCATCGAGACCCCGATTACCGCGAACTTCCGTGAAGGCCTGAGCGTACTCCAGTACTTCATCTCCACTCACGGTGCTCGTAAGGGTCTTGCGGATACCGCCTTGAAAACGGCGAACTCCGGTTACCTGACTCGTCGTCTGGTAGACGTTGCCCAGGATCTGGTCGTGACCGAGATCGATTGCGGCACCGAACATGGCCTGGTAATGACTCCGCACATTGAAGGCGGTGACGTTGTAGAGCCGTTGGGTGAGCGCGTATTGGGTCGTGTCATCGCCCGTGACGTATTCAAGCCGGGCACCGAGGACGTGATCGTTCCTGCGGGCACCCTGGTTGACGAGAAGTGGGTCGAGTTCATCGAGCTCAATAGCATCGACGAAGTGATCGTACGTTCGCCGATCAGCTGCGAAACGCGCTACGGCATCTGCGCCAAGTGCTACGGTCGCGACCTGGCACGTGGTCACCAGGTGAACATCGGTGAAGCGGTCGGCGTTATCGCTGCCCAGTCCATCGGTGAGCCGGGTACCCAGCTGACGATGCGTACGTTCCACATCGGTGGTGCGGCAAGCCGGACCTCCGCGGCCGACAGCGTTCAGGTGAAGAATGGCGGTACCGTCCGTCTGCACAACCTGAAGCACGTCGAGCGAGTGGATGGTCACCTGGTTGCTGTGTCCCGTTCCGGTGAGCTGGCCATCGCTGACGACTTCGGTCGCGAGCGCGAGCGCTACAAGCTGCCGTACGGTGCTGTGATTTCGGTGAAGGAAGGCGACAAGGTCGACGCTGGTGCCATCGTGGCCAAGTGGGACCCGCACACTCACCCGATCGTTACCGAAATGAAAGGTACCGTGACCTACGTGGGCATGGAAGAAGGCATCACGATCAAGCGTCAGACAGACGAATTGACCGGTATGACCAACATTGAAGTACTCGATGCGAAAGATCGTCCAGCTGCCGGCAAGGACATCCGTCCTGCTGTGAAGATGGTCGACGACAACGGCAAGGATCTGTTGCTGCCAGGCACTGACGTAATCGCTCAGTACTTCCTGCCAGCCAACGCCTTGGTCGGTGTTGCGGACGGTGCACGGATCGCGATCGGTGATGTTATCGCTCGTATTCCGCAGGAAACTTCGAAGACCCGCGACATCACCGGTGGTCTGCCGCGTGTTGCCGACTTGTTCGAAGCTCGTCGTCCGAAAGAAGCCTCGATTCTGGCTGAAGTCAGCGGCACCATCGCGTTCGGTAAAGAGACCAAGGGCAAGCGTCGCCTGGTCATTACACCGAACGACGGTAGCGATCCGTACGAAGAGCTGATTCCGAAGTGGCGTCACCTGAACGTCTTCGAAGGCGAACAGGTAAACCGCGGCGAAGTTATCTCGGACGGTCCGAGCGATCCACACGACATCCTGCGTCTGCTGGGTGTGAGTGCGCTCGCCAAGTACATCGTGAACGAGATCCAGGACGTTTACCGTCTGCAAGGCGTGAAGATCAACGACAAGCACATCGAGACCATCCTGCGTCAGATGCTGCGTAAGGTCGAGATCGCTGAATCCGGCGACTCGAGTTTCATCAAGGGCGACCAGATGGAACTGACTCACGTACTGGTGGAAAACGAGCGCCTGGCGACCGAAGACAAGTTTGTCTCCAAGTTCACTCGCGTGCTGCTGGGTATCACCAAGGCGTCGTTGTCCACCGAATCGTTCATCTCGGCGGCTTCCTTCCAGGAAACCACCCGCGTACTGACCGAAGCGGCGGTAACCGGCAAGCGCGATTACCTGCGCGGCCTGAAAGAAAACGTGGTCGTGGGTCGTCTGATCCCGGCCGGTACCGGTTTGGCCTATCACAGCGAACGCAAGCGTCGCCGTGATGCTGACAAGCCGCTGCGCGTAAGCGCCAGTGAAGTGGAAGCTGCACTGACCGAAGCACTGAACTCGAGTGGTAACTGAGTTCTGCGGTAATTGAGTGCCTGGCCCTGGTCGCCCCGTTCGGCGGATCGAGACAAATTGTCGAGATCCGGCGGGCGGGGAGGTCGGGGCCTTGCCTTGACTGGGGACAAGATCCTCTTTAGACTCTTGATCCCCTAAATTTGGCGGGAATTCGTTCCTGCCATTTTGCTTTTCTTGTAAGACAATAGCGTCGCAAGACAACAGTGGAGCTAGTAGATGGCAACTATCAACCAGCTGGTACGTCAGCCGCGTAAGCGTATCGTCGAGAAATCCGACGTGCCTGCGCTGCAGAACTGCCCGCAACGTCGTGGCGTATGCACCCGTGTGTATACCACCACGCCGAAAAAACCTAACTCGGCACTGCGTAAAGTATGCCGTGTGCGTCTGACCAACGGTTTCGAGGTTTCCTCGTACATCGGCGGTGAAGGCCATAACCTGCAAGAACACAGCGTGGTCCTGATCCGCGGCGGTCGTGTAAAAGACTTGCCAGGTGTTCGTTACCACACCGTTCGCGGCTCTTTGGATACTTCCGGCGTTAAAGGTCGTAACCAAGGTCGTTCGAAGTACGGTACCAAGCGTCCGAAATAATCGGCCGTTTAGCAGTTTTTAATTTTATTGAGTCGATAAGAGTAAGGTCGGGCACGCATCCGCTGTCCCGGGCTAACCTGAAGACCGTTTGAGGGCTTATCAATGCCAAGACGTCGCGTAGCAGCCAAACGTGAGATTCTGGACGATCCGAAATACGGAAGCCAGATTCTCGCCAAGTTCATGAACCACGTAATGGAAAGCGGCAAGAAAGCCGTTGCCGAGCGTATCGTTTATGGCGCACTGGACAAAGTTAAGGAACGCAAGAACAGCGATCCCCTGGAAATCTTCGAGAAAGCTCTCGACGCCATCGCTCCGCTGGTCGAAGTGAAGTCGCGCCGTGTAGGCGGTGCTACTTACCAGGTTCCGGTCGAAGTTCGTCCGTCCCGTCGTAACGCCCTGGCAATGCGCTGGCTGGTAGACTTCGCCCGCAAGCGCGGCGAGAAGTCCATGGCTCTGCGTTTGGCTGGTGAACTGTTGGACGCTGCTGAAGGTAAAGGTGCTGCAGTTAAGAAGCGTGAAGACGTGCACCGTATGGCTGAAGCCAACAAGGCTTTCTCGCACTACCGCTTCTAATTTTAGCGTCACTCAATTTGCGAGGGCTTTATGGCTCGTACTACACCGATTAACCGCTACCGTAACATCGGTATCGTTGCTCACGTGGATGCTGGTAAAACCACCACCACCGAGCGCGTCCTTTTTTACACCGGCAAGAGTCACAAAATGGGCGAGGTGCATGACGGCGCCGCGACCACAGACTGGATGGTGCAGGAGCAGGAGCGTGGTATTACCATTACTTCTGCTGCTATCACCGCCTTCTGGAAAGGTTCCGAGAAGCAGTACGCGCACGAGCACCGCTTCAACGTTATCGATACCCCGGGCCACGTAGACTTCACCATCGAAGTTGAACGTTCCCTGCGTGTACTCGACGGCGCTGTCGTTGTGTTCTGTGGTACTTCGGGTGTTGAGCCTCAGTCGGAAACCGTATGGCGTCAAGCCAACAAATACGGCGTTCCACGTCTTGTTTACGTAAACAAGATGGACCGTGCTGGTGCCAACTTCCTGCGCGTGATCGCTCAGATCAAGCAGCGTCTGGGTCACACTCCGGTGCCTATCCAGTTGGCTATTGGTTCGGAAGACAACTTCCAGGGCCAGATCGACCTGATCAACATGCAAGCGGTTTACTGGAATGACTCCGACAAGGGCATGGTCCCTGTTCGCAAGGAAATTCCTGCCGAGCTGTTGGAAGAAGCCGAGCAATGGCGCAGCAACATGGTCGAGGCTGCGGCCGAAGCCAGCGAAGAGCTGATGAACAAGTACCTCGAAGGTGAAGAGCTCACCAACGAGGAAATCAAGGCCGCTCTGCGTCAGCGTACTATCGCTGGTGAGATCGTTCTGGCTGTTTGCGGTTCTTCCTTCAAGAACAAGGGTGTTCCCCTGGTTCTCGACGCCGTTATCGACTTCCTGCCTGCTCCGACCGACATTCCTGCTATCAAGGGTTCCAACCCGGATAACGAGGAAGAGGAAATGGAGCGTCACGCAAGTGATGACGAGCCGTTCGCGGCTTTGGCGTTCAAGATCGCTACCGACCCATTCGTGGGTACCTTGACCTTTGTTCGAGTTTACTCGGGCGTGTTGGCCTCCGGCGACGGCGTGATCAACTCGGTAAAAGGCAAGAAAGAGCGTGTGGGTCGTATGGTGCAGATGCACGCAAACGCCCGCGAAGAAATCAAGGAAGTGCGCGCTGGCGACATCGCGGCCTTGATCGGCATGAAGGACGTCACCACCGGTGAAACTTTGTGCAACGCTGACAAGCCAATCATCCTGGTTCGCATGGACTTCCCGGAGCCGGTTATTTCGGTTGCCGTTGAGCCTAAGACCAAGGACGACCAGGAAAAAATGGGTATCGCTCTGGGCAAGCTTGCTCAGGAAGACCCGTCTTTCCGCGTCAAGACTGATGAAGAGACTGGTCAAACGATCATCTCCGGCATGGGCGAGTTGCACCTGGACATCCTGGTTGACCGGATGCGCCGTGAGTTCAACGTCGAAGCCAACATCGGTAAACCTCAGGTTTCCTATCGTGAGCGCATCACGAAGAGCTGTGAAATCGAAGGCAAGTTCGTTCGCCAGTCCGGCGGTCGTGGCCAGTTCGGTCACTGCTGGATTCGTTTTGCACCGGCTGACGAAGGTCAGGAAGGTCTGCAATTCCTGAACGAAGTCGTAGGTGGTGTGGTTCCTAAGGAATACATCCCGGCGATCCAGAAGGGTATCGAAGAGCAGATGAAGAACGGCGTTGTCGCCGGTTATCCGCTGATCGGCCTGAAGGCGACTGTGTTCGATGGTTCTTACCATGACGTCGACTCCAACGAGATGGCGTTTAAGGTGGCTGCCTCCATGGCAACCAAGCAGCTGGCCCAGAAGGGTGGTGGTGAGTTGCTTGAGCCGATCATGGCGGTGGAAGTCGTTACGCCTGAAGACTACATGGGTGATGTCATGGGCGACCTTAACCGTCGTCGTGGCATGATTCTGGGTATGGAAGATACGGTTTCCGGCAAAGTGATTCGTGCTGAGGTCCCGTTGGGTGAGATGTTCGGTTACGCGACCGACGTTCGTTCCATGTCTCAGGGTCGCGCAAGCTACTCTATGGAATTCAAAAAATACAATACAGCTCCGTCGCATATCGTCGAGACTGTTACCAAAAAGCAAGGCTGATTCAGCCCCTTTAAGCTAGGAGTTAATTGTCGTGGCTAAAGAAAAATTTGAACGGAACAAACCGCACGTCAACGTTGGCACCATTGGTCACGTTGACCACGGTAAAACCACGCTGACCGCTGCTCTGACCCGTGTCTGCTCCGAAGTTTTCGGTTCGGCCAAGGTTGACTTCGACAAGATCGACAGCGCCCCGGAAGAGAAAGCTCGCGGTATCACCATCAACACCGCTCACGTTGAATACGATTCGGCCGTGCGTCACTACGCACACGTTGACTGCCCAGGTCACGCCGACTACGTAAAAAACATGATCACCGGTGCTGCCCAGATGGACGGCGCGATCCTGGTTTGCTCGGCCGCTGATGGTCCGATGCCACAAACCCGTGAGCACATCCTGCTGTCCCGTCAGGTAGGCGTTCCGTACATCGTTGTCTTCCTGAACAAGGCTGACATGGTTGATGACGCTGAGCTGCTGGAACTGGTTGAGATGGAGGTGCGCGATCTGCTGAGCACTTACGACTTCCCAGGTGATGACACTCCAATCATCATCGGTTCGGCTCTGATGGCTCTGAACGGCCAAGACGACAACGAAATGGGCACCACTGCTGTCAAGAAGCTGGTGGAAACTCTGGACAGCTACATCCCAGAGCCAGAGCGTGCTATCGACAAGCCGTTCCTGATGCCGATCGAAGACGTATTCTCGATCTCCGGTCGCGGTACTGTTGTGACTGGTCGTGTTGAGCGTGGCATCGTCCGTATCCAGGAAGAAGTTGAGATCGTCGGTCTGCGCGACACTCAGAAAACTACCTGCACCGGCGTTGAAATGTTCCGCAAGCTGCTCGACGAAGGTCGTGCTGGCGAGAACTGCGGCGTACTGCTGCGCGGCACCAAACGTGACGACGTTGAGCGTGGCCAGGTTCTGGTCAAGCCAGGCACCGTCAAGCCGCACACCAAGTTCACCGCAGAAGTTTACGTTCTGAGCAAGGAAGAAGGCGGTCGTCACACTCCGTTCTTCAAAGGCTACCGTCCACAGTTCTACTTCCGTACAACTGACGTGACTGGTAACTGCGAGCTGCCAGAAGGCGTTGAAATGGTAATGCCAGGTGACAACATTCAGATGACTGTTACCCTGATCAAGACCATCGCAATGGAAGACGGTCTGCGTTTCGCTATCCGTGAAGGCGGTCGTACCGTCGGCGCTGGTGTCGTAGCCAAAGTCATCGAGTAAGTCTCTTTCAGAGTCAGCTTGATGAGTTGAAAAGCCCCCGCTTAGCGGGGGCTTTTTTATTGGGTTGACACCTATCAGGGGCGTCTATAGAATTGCGCCTCCTTTTAACGGGCGTATTGCGCCCGGTGGGAATAGCAGCCGGAGTCTGAAATCCAATGCAAAATCAGCAAATCCGTATCAGGTTGAAGGCTTTTGACCATCGCCTGATCGACCAATCCACCCAGGAAATCGTGGAAACCGCGAAACGTACTGGTGCTCAAGTGCGTGGTCCAATTCCACTGCCTACCCGTAAAGAGCGGTTCACCGTTCTGGTCTCCCCGCACGTCAACAAAGACGCGCGTGACCAGTACGAGATCCGTACTCATAAGCGCGTTCTGGACATCGTCCAGCCAACGGATAAAACCGTTGATGCTCTTATGAAGCTCGATCTTGCGGCCGGTGTGGAAGTGCAGATCAGCCTCGGCTAAGACTCGGTCTTAGTCGTGTAACGCTCTGAAATGGGCGGCCATAGCGGGTGAAAGCCCCGTACACTCATGAGGTTTACAACATGACTATTGGTGTAGTCGGTCGTAAATGCGGTATGACCCGTATTTTCACCGAAGAAGGTGTCTCCATTCCGGTCACGGTCATTGAGATCGAGCCGAATCGCGTCACCCAGTTCAAAACTGAAGAGACCGATGGCTATCGTGCAGTGCAAGTCACTGTCGGCGAGCGTCGTGCTTCGCGTGTAACAGCAGCTCAGGCTGGCCACTTCGCCAAGGCGAACGTTGCCGCTGGTCGTACCGTAATGGAATTCCGCCTTGAAGAAGGCGAGTACCAGGCCGGCGATCTGATCAACGCTGAAATCTTCGCCGCTGGTCAACTGGTTGATGTAACCGGTCAGTCCAAAGGTAAAGGCTTCCAGGGTACGATCAAGCGTTGGAACTTCCGCGGGCAAGATAACACCCACGGTAACTCCGTATCCCACCGCGTTCCAGGCTCTATCGGCCAGTGCCAGACTCCTGGTCGTGTATTCAAGGGCAAAAAAATGTCCGGTCATATGGGCGCTGAGCGCGTGACCGTGCAGTCCCTCGAAGTAGTGCGCGTGGACGCTGAACGCAATCTGTTGTTGGTCAAGGGCGCTGTTCCTGGCGCTACTGGCGGCAACTTGGTTGTACGTCCAGCAGCCAAGGCTCGCGGTTAAGGGGAAGCTGACATGCAATTAAATGTAAATGACGCTCAAGCGATCGAAGTTTCCGAACTGACATTTGGCGGCGAATTCAACGAGACGCTGGTTCACCAAGCAGTCGTGGCCTACATGGCTGGCGGCCGTCAAGGTAGCAAGCAGCAAAAGACCCGTTCCGACGTTTCCGGTGGCGGCAAGCGCCCATGGCGTCAGAAAGGTACTGGCCGTGCTCGTGCCGGTACTATCCGTAGCCCAATCTGGCGTGGCGGCGGTACCACTTTCGCAGCTCGTCCTCAGGATCACTCCCAGAAGCTGAACAAGAAGATGTATCGCGCAGCAATGCGTTCCATCCTTGCTGAGCTGGTGCGTACTGATCGTCTGGTCGTGGTTCAGGACTTCGCTGTTGAAGCACCGAAAACCAAAGATCTGCTGAACAAGCTGAACGGCATGGGCCTGACTGACGTCCTGATCGTGTCTGACGCTGTTGATCAGAACCTGTACCTGGCTGCTCGCAACCTGCCACACGTCGACGTTCGTGACGTGCAGGGTTCCGATCCGGTCAGTCTGATCGCATACGACAAGGTGTTGATCACCGTGTCGGCCGTGAAGAAATTCGAGGAGCTGCTGGGATGAACCAGGAACGCGTATTTAAAGTTCTGCTTGGCCCGCACGTTTCCGAGAAGGCTACGGTTCTGGCAGACAAGAAAGGCCAGTTCGTTTTCAAGGTTGCTACCGACGCAACCAAGCTGGAAATCAAGAAGGCCGTCGAAAGCCTGTTCAGCGTGAAAGTAGAGCGCGTGACTACCCTGAACGTTCTGGGTAAAAGCAAGCGCACTGCTCGCGGTCTGGGCAAGCGTAATGACTGGAAGAAGGCAGTTATCTCCCTTCAGCCAGGCCAAGATCTCGATTTCAGCAGCAGTGCTGAGTAAGGAAGGGGTGCATCATGGCAATCGTTAAATGCAAACCGACTTCCCCTGGCCGCCGTTTTGTGGTCAAGGTGGTCAACCAGGAGCTGCATAAAGGCGCTCCTCACGCACCGCTGCTCGAGAAAAAATCGAAGTCTGGTGGTCGTAACAACAATGGCCGTATTACCACTCGTCACATCGGTGGTGGTCATAAGCAGCATTATCGTCTGGTCGACTTCCGTCGCAACGACAAGGATGGCATCGCTGCCACCGTCGAGCGTATCGAATACGATCCAAACCGTACTGCTCACATCGCTCTGCTGCTGTACGCAGATGGCGAGCGTCGCTACATCATCGCCCCTAAAGGCGTGAGTGCTGGCGACCAGCTGATCGCAGGTGCCCTGGCACCGATCAAGCCGGGCAACGCTCTGCAACTGCGTAACATTCCAGTTGGTAGCACCGTACACGGCATCGAATTGAAGCCAGGTAAAGGCGCACAGATCGCTCGTTCCGCTGGTGCTTCGGCTCAGCTGATCGCTCGTGAAGGTGTCTACGTGACCCTGCGTCTGCGTTCTGGTGAGATGCGTAAAGTACTGGCTGAATGCCGTGCGACCCTGGGCGAAGTCTCGAACTCCGAGCACAGCCTGCGTTCGTTGGGTAAAGCTGGTGCCAAGCGCTGGCGTGGCGTTCGCCCAACCGTTCGTGGTGTTGCCATGAACCCGGTTGACCACCCACATGGTGGTGGTGAAGGTCGTACCTCTGGTGGTCGTCATCCGGTATCGCCATGGGGCTTCCCGACTAAGGGCGCGAAGACTCGTGGTAATAAGCGTACCGACAAAATGATCGTCCGTCGTCGCAAGTAAATAGAGGGATACGACAGTGCCACGTTCTCTGAAAAAAGGTCCTTTTATTGATCTTCACCTACTGAAGAAGATCGAAGTGGCGGCGGAAAAGAACGATCGCAAACCAGTTAAGACCTGGTCGCGTCGTTCGATGATCCTGCCACAAATGGTCGGTCTGACCATCGCAGTACACAACGGTCGCCAACACGTCCCAGTTCTCGTGAACGAAGACATGGTCGGCCACAAACTGGGCGAGTTCGCCGGTACCCGCACATACCGTGGGCACGTGGCTGACAAGAAAGCCAAGCGTTAAGGGGTAAGGAAATGGAAGTAGCCGCTAAGTTGTCGGGCGCTCGAATCTCCGCCCAGAAAGCCCGCTTGGTCGCCGACCAGATCCGCGGGAAGAAGGTGGGCGAAGCGCTCAACCTGTTGGCTTTCAGCAGTAAGAAAGCCGCCGAGATCATGAAGAAAGTGCTGGAGTCGGCCGTAGCCAACGCCGAGCATAACGAAGGCGCAGACGTTGATGACCTGAAGGTCAGCACCGTTTTCGTCAACGAAGGGCGTTCGCTGAAGCGCATCATGCCACGTGCCAAAGGCCGTGCTGATCGCATCGTCAAGCGGTCTTGCCATATCACTGTCAAGGTTGCTGACAAGTAACGGAGTCGAAGAGATGGGTCAGAAAGTACATCCCATTGGCATTCGCCTGGGAATCGTCAAGGAGCACACCTCCGTCTGGTACGCAGACGGTCGGACTTATGCGGACTACTTGTTCGCTGATCTGAAGGTGCGTGAGTATCTCCAAGACAAACTAAAAAGCGCGTCCGTAAGCCGTATCGATATCCATCGTCCGGCGCAGACTGCACGTATCACCATCCACACCGCTCGTCCAGGTATCGTTATCGGGAAGAAAGGTGAAGATGTTGAGAAACTGCGTCAGGACCTGACCAAGCAAATGGGTGTGCCTGTGCACATCAATATCGAAGAGATCCGCAAGCCGGAGCTCGACGGTATGCTGGTTGCGCAGAGCGTAGCTCAGCAGCTGGAGCGTCGCGTAATGTTCCGTCGCGCTATGAAGCGCGCTGTACAGAACGCAATGCGCATTGGTGCCAAAGGCATCAAAATCCAAGTGAGCGGTCGTCTCGGCGGTGCTGAAATCGCACGTACTGAATGGTATCGCGAAGGTCGTGTGCCACTGCACACCCTGCGTGCCGACATCGACTATGCCAACTACGAAGCTCACACCACCTACGGTGTGATCGGTGTAAAGGTTTGGATCTTCAAAGGCGAAGTAATTGGTGGTCGCCAAGAAGAACTGAAGCCACAAGCACCAGCGCCTCGTAAAAAAGCTGCTAAGTAAGGGGTACGCCAAATGTTGCAACCAAAGCGTACGAAGTTCCGCAAGCAGATGACCGGTCACAACCGTGGCCTGGCATTGCGCGGTAGCAAAGTCAGCTTCGGCGAGTTCGCGCTGAAGTCTGTTGCTCGTGGTCGTCTCACCGCTCGTCAGATCGAGTCAGCGCGTCGTGCTCTGACCCGTCACGTAAAACGTGGCGGCAAGATCTGGATCCGTGTATTCCCGGACAAGCCTGTCACCAAGAAGCCACTCGAAGTTCGGATGGGTAAAGGTAAGGGTAACGTGGAGTACTGGGTTGCCCAGATTCAGCCAGGCAAAGTCCTGTATGAAATCGAGGGTGTTTCTGAAGAGCTGGCGCGTGAGGCTTTCGCCCTGGCTGCTGCAAAGCTGCCGCTCGCCACCTCCTTTGTTAAACGGACGGTGATGTGATGAAAGCGAATGAACTTCGTGAAAAATCAGCACAGCAGCTGAACGAGCAACTGCTCGGCCTGCTGCGCGACCAGTTCAATCTGCGTATGCAGAAAGCAACTGGCCAGTTGGGGCAGTCTCATCTGCTCTCGCAAGTTAAGCGTGACATCGCTCGCGTGAAAACTGTGCTCAACCAGCAGGCAGGTAAGTAATCATGGCTGAAGCCGAAAAAACTGTCCGTACGCTGACTGGCCGTGTTGTCAGCGACAAGATGGACAAAACCATCACCGTTCTGATCGAGCGTCGCGTTAAGCACCCGATCTACGGTAAATACGTTAAGCGTTCGACTAAGCTGCACGCGCACGACGAAACCAATCAGTGCCACATCGGCGACAAAGTCACTATTCGTGAAACTCGTCCGATGGCCAAGACCAAGTCTTGGGCGCTGGTTGATGTTCTCGAACGCGCTGTGGAAGTCTAAGGGCTAGGGGTCGGAGAAATTATATGATTCAGACTCAATCCATGCTCGATGTGGCCGATAACAGCGGCGCTCGCCGTGTTATGTGCATCAAGGTGCTGGGTGGCTCCCATCGTCGTTACGCTGGTATCGGTGACATCATCAAAGTTACCGTCAAGGAAGCAATTCCTCGCGGTAAGGTGAAAAAAGGCCAGGTGATGACTGCTGTCGTAGTCCGCACTCGCCATGGCGTCCGTCGTGCTGACGGCTCCATCATCCGCTTTGATGGCAACGCTGCTGTTCTGTTGAACAACAAGCAAGAGCCGATCGGCACCCGTATCTTTGGGCCAGTGACCCGTGAACTTCGTACTGAGAAGTTCATGAAGATCGTCTCGCTCGCCCCAGAAGTGCTGTAAGGAGATCCGACATGCAAAAGATTCGTCGTGACGACGAGATCATCGTGATCGCCGGCAAAGACAAAGGTAAGCGCGGTAAGGTGCTGAAGGTTCTTGCTGACAACCGTCTGGTTGTTGGTGGTCTGAACCTGGTCAAGCGTCATACCAAGCCTAACCCGATGTCGGGCGTACAGGGCGGTATCGTCGAGAAAGAAGCGCCACTGCACGCTTCCAACGTCGCCATCTTCAACGGCGAAACCAACAAGGCTGACCGCGTTGGTTTCAAAGTAGAAGACGGTAAGAAAATTCGTGTCTTCAAGTCGACCCAAAAAGCGGTTGATGCTTGAACACTGCTAGGTAGAAGACCATGGCACGACTAAAAGAGATTTACCGGAAGGAAATCGCACCGAAACTTAAGGAAGAACTTAAGCTTTCGAACGTGATGGAAGTTCCGCGCGTTACCAAAATCACCCTGAACATGGGTCTGGGCGAAGCGATCGGCGACAAAAAAGTCATCGAGCACGCTGTTGCCGACCTGGAAAAGATCACCGGTCAGAAAGTCGTTGTGACTTACGCTCGGAAATCCATCGCTGGCTTTAAAGTCCGTGAAGGTTGGCCGATCGGTGTCAAAGTGACCCTGCGCCGTGAGCGTATGTACGAGTTCCTGGATCGTCTGCTGTCGATCTCCCTGCCTCGGGTTCGCGACTTCCGCGGCCTGAATGCCAAGTCCTTCGATGGTCGTGGCAACTACAGCATGGGCGTTAAAGAGCAGATCATTTTCCCGGAAATCGATTACGACAAGATCGACGCTCTCCGCGGTCTGGACATTACCCTGACCACCACTGCTCGGACGGATGACGAAGGTCGCGCACTGCTGCGCGCTTTCAAATTCCCGTTCCGCAACTGATTGGAGTAGGAAAATGGCCAAGAAGAGCATGAAGAACCGTGAGCTGAAGCGTCAGCTCACCGTTGCCAAGTACGCCACCAAGCGTGCAGCGCTGAAAGCTATCATCGTTGATCTGAACGCAAGTCCAGAAGCGCGTTGGGAAGCTACCGTAGCCCTGCAGAAGCAGCCACGTGACGCAAGCGCCTCGCGCATGCGTAACCGCTGCCGCCTGACTGGTCGTCCGCACGGCGTGTACCGCAAGTTCGGCCTTGGCCGTAACATGCTGCGTCAAGCTGCAATGCGTGGTGACGTTCCAGGTCTGGTTAAAGCCAGCTGGTAAGCACTGTCAAAGTCGCGGCGTTCGGGGTCAAAAGATCCTGACCGTCGGTGACCTTGAACATGAATCAAGCCCCTATTGGGGCTTGATTCATTTGTGGGGTGTGTCTAGAATACCCGGCTCGCCTGAGCCCGTGTTTTTATTGCACGGATGCGCTCGGCGACACGTACTAGCCGAAAGGCTAATTTTTTGTGTATTAGGAGCGTCTAGCCCATGAGTATGCAGGACCCGTTAGCGGACATGCTAACTCGTATCCGTAATGCCCAGATGGCTGAAAAGTCCGTCGTAAGCATGCCATCTTCTACGTTGAAGGTAGCTGTTGCCAAAGTCCTGAAGGACGAAGGTTACATTGCGGGTTATCAGATCAGCAGCGAAATCAAGCCACTGCTGTCCATCGAGCTGAAGTACTTCGAAGGCCGTCCGGTCATCGAGGAAGTGAAGCGCGTTAGCCGTCCAGGCCTGCGTCAGTACAAGTCCGTCGAGGATCTGCCGAAAGTTCGCGGCGGCCTGGGCGTGTCTATCGTCTCCACCAACAAAGGTGTGATGACGGATCGTGCTGCGCGCGCTGCCGGTGTCGGCGGCGAAGTTCTTTGCACTGTGTTCTAAGGGGGATAAGCATGTCACGCGTCGCTAAGAACCCCGTTAAGCTGCCAGCCGGTGTCGAAGTCAAATTCGCAGGCCAACAGCTTTCGGTGAAGGGTGCCAAGGGCACTCTGCAACTGAACATCCATTCGTCCGTTGAGATCGTTGAAGAAGCTGGTGAGCTGCGTTTCGCTGCTCGCAATGGCGATCAACAGACTCGCGCAATGGCTGGTACCACTCGTGCGTTGGTAAACAACATGGTCCAAGGCGTAAGCCAAGGCTTCGAGCGCAAGCTCCAGCTGGTCGGTGTTGGTTACAAAGCGCAAGCAAAAGGCACAGTGCTGAACCTGGCTCTTGGCTTCTCGCACCCAGTGGATTATGAACTGCCGGAAGGCATCACCGCTGAGACTCCTAGCCAGACCGATATCCTGATCAAGGGCATCGACAAGCAGCTGGTAGGTCAAGTGGCCGCCGAGATCCGCGACTTCCGTCCACCAGAGCCGTACAAAGGCAAAGGTGTGCGCTACGCGGACGAAGTCGTCCGTCGTAAAGAAGCCAAGAAGAAGTAGGGCATAGCAAATGACCGACAAAAAAGTTACTCGACTGCGTCGCGCTCGCAAAGCACGCCTGAAAATGCACGAACTCGAAGTCGTGCGTCTCTGCGTGTTCCGCTCGTCGCAGCACATCTACGCCCAGGTCATTTCGGCCGACGGCAACAAAGTCCTGGCAAGTGCCTCGACTTTGGATAAAGAACTGCGTGATGGCGCCACTGGCAACATCGACGCGGCCACTAAGGTTGGCCAGCTGGTCGCTACGCGTGCAAAAGCCGCTGGCGTCTCGCAGGTGGCTTTCGACCGCTCTGGCTTCAAGTACCACGGCCGCGTCAAGGCGCTGGCTGATGCTGCTCGTGAAGCTGGGCTGGAGTTCTAAGTTATGTCAAATAACGACCAAAAGCGCGACGAAGGCTACATCGAGAAGCTGGTTCAAGTTAACCGCGTAGCCAAAACCGTTAAAGGCGGCCGTATCTTCACTTTCACTGCGTTGACCGTAGTGGGTGATGGTAAAGGCCGTGTTGGCTTCGGCCGTGGCAAGTCGCGTGAAGTGCCTGCTGCGATCCAGAAGGCAATGGAAGCTGCTCGCCGCAACATGATCCAGGTTGATCTGAACGGCACCACTCTGCAGTACGCAATGAAGTCCGCCCATGGCGCTTCGAAGGTGTACATGCAGCCTGCTTCTGAAGGTACCGGTATCATCGCTGGCGGCGCTATGCGTGCCGTCCTCGAAGTTGCTGGCGTTCAGAACGTTCTGGCCAAGTGCTACGGCTCGACTAACCCAGTAAACGTGGTTCACGCCACTTTCAAGGGTTTGAAAGCAATGCAGTCTCCTGAATCCATTGCCGCCAAGCGTGGCAAAAGCGTCAAGGAGATCTTCTGATCATGGCTACCGTAAAAGTTACGCTGATCAAAAGCATGACCGGCCGCATCCCTAACCACAAACTGTGCGTTAAGGGTCTGGGTCTGCGTCGCATCGGTCACACTGTAGAAGTCCTGGATACTCCCGAGAATCGCGGGATGATCAACAAGGCTTACTACATGCTGCGTGTCGAGGGTTAATCGATGAAACTCAATGATCTGAGTCCAGCGCCGGGTTCCCGTCGCGAAAAGCATCGTCCGGGCCGTGGTATCGGTAGTGGTTTGGGCAAGACCGGTGGCCGTGGCCACAAAGGTCAGACCTCCCGCTCCGGTGGCACCATTGCTCCAGGCTTTGAAGGCGGTCAACAGCCGCTGCATCGTCGCCTGCCGAAGTTCGGTTTCGTTTCCCTGAAAGCCATGGACCGCGCAGAAGTGCGTCTGTCCGAGCTGGCCAAAGTGGAAGGCGACATCGTCACCGTGCAGTCCCTGAAGGATGCCAACGTGATCAACCAGAACGTTCAGCGTGTGAAAATCATGCTGTCGGGCGAAGTTGCTCGTGCTGTCACCATCGGAAAGGGAATCGGCGCCACCAAAGGTGCGCGTGCGGCTATCGAAGCAGCTGGCGGCAAGTTCGAGGAATAAATGGCTAAGCAAGGTGCTCTCTCTGCGCTCGGCAAAGGCGGTATGTCTGAACTCTGGGCTCGTCTGCGTTTTCTGTTCCTGGCGATTATCGTCTACCGAATAGGCGCACACATCCCGGTTCCAGGTATCAACCCGGACCGACTCGCGGACCTGTTTCGACAGAATGAGGGGACCATTCTTAGCTTGTTCAACATGTTTTCCGGCGGCGCGCTGGAGCGGATGAGCATCTTTGCACTGGGGATCATGCCGTACATTTCGGCATCGATCATCATGCAATTGATGAGCGCCGTCAGCCCGCAGCTGGAGCAGTTGAAGAAGGAAGGTGAAGCTGGCCGTCGCAAGATCAGCCAGTACACCCGCTACGGCACTGTCGTCCTCGCTCTCGTTCAAGCCATTGGCATGTCCATCGGCTTGGCGGGGCAGGGCGTTTCGTTCACTGCTGACTTCAGCTTTCATTTCGTTGCGGTAACCACTTTTGTGGCAGGCGCGATGTTCATGATGTGGCTGGGTGAGCAGATTACTGAGCGTGGTGTTGGCAACGGTATCTCGATGTTGATCTTCGCAGGTATCGTCGCCGGTCTTCCGAGAGCGATCGGGCAGTCTTTCGAGTCTGCGCGTCAGGGTGATATCAACATTTTCGCCCTGGTTGCCATCGGTCTGCTGGCAGTAGCGATTATCGGTTTCGTGGTGTTCATTGAGCGTGGTCAGCGTCGTATTGCTGTTCACTACGCCAAGCGTCAGCAGGGCCGCAAGGTATTTGCTGCGCAGACCAGCCACTTGCCGTTGAAGGTGAACATGGCCGGCGTAATTCCGGCTATTTTCGCGAGCAGCATCCTGCTGTTCCCGGCTTCGTTGGGTGCCTGGTTCGGCCAGTCTGAAGGTATGGGCTGGTTGCAGGACATCTCGCAGTCGATCGCTCCTGGTCAGCCGTTGAATATTCTGCTGTTTAGTGCAGGGATTATTTTCTTCTGCTTCTTCTATACGGCGTTGATGTTCAATCCGAAAGACGTAGCGGAAAACCTGAAGAAGTCCGGTGCCTTTATTCCGGGCATCCGTCCAGGTGAGCAGTCTGCGCGCTACATTGATGGCGTTCTGACTCGCTTGACCATGTTCGGTGCTCTTTACATGACGGCCGTCTGTCTGTTGCCCCAGTTCCTGGTGGTTGCGGCAAACGTACCGTTCTACCTTGGCGGGACCTCGTTGCTGATCGTGGTCGTGGTTGTGATGGACTTCATGTCCCAAGTACAATCGCACCTCGTTTCGCACCAGTACGAATCCCTGATGAAGAAAGCCAACCTGAAGGGCTACGGCAGCGGCATGTTGCGCTGAGTAGCGTCCATAAGGTTCGAGGAGTTGGTGATGAAAGTTCGTGCATCGGTGAAAAAGCTGTGCCGTAACTGCAAGATTATTCGCCGCGAAGGTGTTGTTCGGGTAATTTGCAGCGCGGAACCGCGTCACAAACAGCGCCAAGGCTGAGTGTGATTGTGCTTTAAGCCCGGCAGCTAGTGCGCTGCCGGGTTGATTATTTGTTATTACAGCGATATTATCTCGCGCCCTATTTCTTGGCTTCCGGGGCGTAGGTAGCTGTCAATTGGAGTCCCACTGAATGGCCCGTATTGCAGGCGTCAACATTCCAGATAACAAGCATACTGTTATCTCGCTGACCTACATCTATGGTGTTGGTCGCACTACTGCACAGAAAATTTGTGCAGTGACTGGGGTCAACCCAGCGGCAAAGATCAAAGATCTGAGCGACGAGCAGATTGAACAGCTGCGTGGCGAAGTGGCGAAGTTCACCACTGAAGGTGACCTGCGTCGCGAAATCAACATGAAAATCAAGCGCTTGATGGACCTCGGTTGCTATCGCGGTCTGCGTCATCGTCGTGGTCTGCCAGTACGCGGTCAGCGTACCAAGACCAACGCGCGTACCCGTAAAGGTCCGCGTAAGCCGATCCGCAAGTAATCGCCCCAGCGAATCGACAGGAATTTAATCATGGCAAAACCTGCTGCTCGTCCTCGTAAAAAAGTTAAAAAGACAGTGGTTGATGGCATCGCCCACATCCATGCTTCTTTTAACAACACCATCGTGACCATTACCGACCGTCAAGGTAACGCTCTTTCCTGGGCTACCTCCGGTGGTTCGGGTTTCCGCGGTTCCCGCAAGTCCACCCCGTTCGCTGCTCAAGTAGCTGCTGAGCGTGCTGGTCAAGCTGCGCTGGAATACGGCCTGAAAAACCTCGACGTCAACGTCAAGGGTCCAGGTCCAGGTCGTGAATCCGCAGTCCGCGCTTTGAACGGCTGTGGCTACAAGATCGCCAGCATCACCGACGTGACGCCAATCCCGCACAACGGGTGCCGTCCGCCGAAGAAGCGCCGCGTGTAATCCAGGAGATTGTAAAGAATGGCTCGTTACATTGGTCCAAAATGCAAACTCGCTCGTCGCGAAGGCACCGATCTTTTTCTGAAGAGCGGCGTGCGCGCGATCGAATCGAAGTGCAACATTGAAGCAGCACCTGGTATCCACGGCCAACGCCGCGGTCGCCAGTCCGACTACGGCACCCAACTGCGTGAAAAGCAGAAGGTCCGTCGTATCTACGGCGTTCTCGAGCGTCAATTCAGCGGCTACTACAAAGAAGCTGCTGGCAAGAAAGGCGCAACCGGCGAAAACCTGTTGCAGCTGCTCGAATGCCGCCTGGACAACGTTGTATACCGTATGGGTTTCGGTTCTACTCGTGCCGAATCCCGTCAGCTGGTATCGCACAAGTCGATCAGCGTTAACGGTCAGACCGTAAACGTTCCGTCCTACCAGGTTCGTGCTGGTGACGTGGTTGCTGTTCGCGAGAAAGCAAAGAACCAACTTCGCATTGTCCAAGCTCTCGATCTGTGTGCCCAACGTGGCCGCGTAGAATGGGTAGAAGTAGACACTGAGAAGAAGTCGGGCGTTTTCAAGAACGTTCCTGCTCGCAGTGATCTGTCCGCCGACATCAACGAAAGCCTGATTGTCGAGCTCTACTCCAAGTAAGGGCTAGAAAATAGGTGCATCCATGCAGATTTCGGTAAATGAGTTCCTGACACCCCGCCATATTGATGTGCAGGTTGTCAGTCCAACCCGCGCCAAGATCACACTCGAGCCTCTCGAGCGTGGTTTCGGCCACACCCTGGGCAACGCGCTGCGCCGCATCCTGTTGTCCTCAATGCCCGGCTGTGCAGTAGTCGAGGCCGAGATTGACGGTGTGCTCCATGAGTACAGCGCCATCGAAGGTGTACAGGAAGACGTAATTGAAATCCTGTTGAACCTGAAAGGTCTGGCTATCAAGCTGCACGGTCGTGACGAAGTTACGCTGACCTTGTCGAAGAAGGGTTCGGGGGTGGTTACCGCTGCCGATATTCAGCTGGATCATGATGTCGAGATCGTTAACCCCGATCACGTAATCGCTAACCTGGCGTCTAACGGCGCCCTGAACATGAAGCTCACCGTAGCTCGTGGTCGTGGTTATGAACCGGCAGACTCGCGTCAGAGCGATGAAGACGAAAGCCGCAGCATCGGTCGCTTGCAGCTTGACTCTTCGTTCAGCCCAGTACGCCGTATCGCATACGTGGTGGAAAACGCCCGTGTCGAACAGCGTACCAACCTGGACAAGCTGGTTATTGATCTGGAAACCAACGGTACCCTGGATCCTGAAGAGGCTATCCGTCGTGCTGCAACCATCCTGCAACAGCAGTTGGCTGCGTTCGTCGACCTCAAGGGTGACAGTGAGCCAGTGGTTGTCGAGCAGGAAGACGAGATCGATCCGATCCTGCTTCGCCCGGTTGACGATCTGGAACTGACTGTACGTTCGGCTAACTGCCTTAAGGCGGAAAACATCTACTACATCGGCGACCTGATTCAGCGTACCGAAGTAGAGCTGTTGAAGACTCCGAACCTTGGCAAGAAATCCTTGACTGAAATCAAGGACGTTCTGGCCTCCCGCGGTCTGTCCCTCGGCATGCGCCTCGACAACTGGCCGCCTGCAAGTCTTAAGAAGGACGACAAGGCGACTGCCTGATCGTCGTAATCACCGAACGTTGTGTTTGGTAAGGAATGAACCATGCGTCATCGTAAAAGTGGTCGTCACCTGAGCCGCACCAGCTCGCACCGCAAGGCCATGTTCCAAAACATGGCGGTGTCGCTGTTCGAGCACGAGCTGATCAAAACTACACTGCCGAAAGCCAAAGAACTGCGTCGCGTTGCTGAGCCGCTGATCACTCTGGCCAAGACAGATAGCCTGGCTAACCGCCGTCTGGCTTTCGACCGTACTCGTTCGAAAGCTATCGTTGGTAAGCTCTTCAACGACCTGGGCAAGCGTTACGCTACCCGTGAGGGTGGCTACCTGCGCATCCTCAAGTGCGGTTTCCGCGCGGGCGACAACGCGCCTATGGCGTACGTCGAGTTGGTTGATCGTGCTACCAGCGGTGAAGCTGTATCCGCTGAGTAAGTCGGCAACATACAAAAAACCGGGCCTTGTGCCCGGTTTTTTGTTGCCTGAAGGAAAAGCAGGCAAGCCGCTTCGACCGGCTTGGCTATTGGCAAGTGTTCAGTGTTAGATAATGACTATCGATGTCCATGATTTAATGAATTTGGATACTGTCATTAATATGATCAATACTCCTTTCCAGCCGATTAGCCGGCAGTTCGAAGACCGACCTAGGAAGATTGAGCATGAGCCAGACCAAAACGCTTACGACCGCCAGCGGCGCTCCTGTCGCCGATAACCAGAACTCTCGTTCCGCCGGCCCGCGCGGCCCGCTGCTGCTCGACGACTTTCACCTGATCGAGAAACTCGCCCACTTCAACCGCGAAAATATTCCTGAACGCCGTGTGCACGCCAAAGGCTCGGGCGCCTACGGTACATTTACCGTGACCCGGGATATCACGCAGTACACCAGCGCCAAGTTGTTCGACACAGTCGGCAAGCAAACCCCAACTTTCCTGCGGTTCTCCACCGTGGGCGGTGAGCGTGGTTCTGCCGACACCGAACGCGATCCGCGCGGTTTCGCCCTGAAGTTCTACACCGAGGAAGGCAACTGGGACATCGTCGGCAACAACACCCCGGTATTCTTCATCCGTGATCCGTTGAAATTTCCAGACTTCATCCACACCCAGAAACGTCTGCCGCAAAGCAATCTGAAAAGCGCCCAGGCGATGTGGGATTTCTGGTCGCATTCACCTGAGGCGTTGCACCAGGTCACCATTCTGTTTTCCGATCGCGGTATTCCGGATGGCTACCGCCACATGCACGGCTTCGGCAGCCACACCTACAGCCTGATCAACGCACAGGGTGAGCGCCACTGGGTGAAGTGGCACTACAAGACCCAGCAAGGGATCAAGAACCTCGCGCCGGCAGAGGCAGCACGCCTGGCGGGGACGGACCCGGATTACGCCCAGCGTGACTTGTTCAGTGCCATCGAGCGCGGTGACTTCCCGAAATGGAGCGTTTGCATCCAGGTCATGACCGAAGCCCAGGCTGCAGCCCATTACGAGAATCCGTTCGATGTCACCAAGACCTGGTCGCAGAAAGAGTTTCCGCTGATCGAAGTCGGTGTGCTCGAGCTCAACCGCAACCCGCAAAATTACTTTGCCGAAGTCGAGCAAGCGGCGTTTGGCCCTAGCAACATGGTGCCAGGGGTTGGCCTCTCGCCGGACCGCATGCTGCAGGGCCGTGTCTTCGCCTACGCTGATGCGCATCGCTACCGTGTGGGCACCAATCACCAGCAATTGCCGGTGAATGCGCCACGTAGCCCGGTCAACACTTACCAGCGCGACGGTGCCATGGCGTTTGGCAGCAACGGCGGGGCGGCACCGAACTACGAGCCGAACAGCTACGTGGAGGCGCCGAAGCAAGCCCCACGTTACGCAGAACCAGCACTGGCTCTCAGTGGCGCGGCGGACCGTTACGATCATCGCGAAGACACCGACTACTACAGCCACGCCGGTGCGCTGTTCCGCTTGATGAGCGATGAGCAGAAGGCGCTGTTGATCAGCAATATCGCCGGTGCAATGGCAGGCGTGTCGGCAGATGTGGTTGACCGTCAGCTGCAGCATTTCTTCAAGGCCGATGTTGCTTATGGAGAGGGCATCGCAAAAGCCTTGGGTGTAGCGCTTAACTAAGTCTAAACGAGAAGCAGAACCGCCCTCATTTGGGCGGTTTTTGCGTTATTTAACCTGGTTTTCTCGGATTTTCTTCGCTTTTGTAGCGTGGAGACAGTGACCTTGCGCTCAGCTTGGTTCAAACTACAACCTTTAAGAGCTTGTGGAGATGTAGGGCGATGCAAGGTCACCCAGACGTAATCGATTACCTCAACACGTTGCTGACAGGCGAACTGGCAGCCCGTGATCAATATTTCATCCATTCGCGGATGTACGAGGATTGGGGTTTTACCGAGCTCTACGAGCGTATCAACCACGAGATGGAAGAAGAGACCCAGCACGCCGATGCGCTGATGCGCCGGATCCTGATGCTCGAAGGCACGCCACGCATGCGTGCCGATGACCTCGACGTCGGTACCACGGTGCCCGACATGCTCGCCGCCGACCTGCGCCTGGAATACAAAGTCCGCGCCGCACTGTGCAAAGGCATCGAGCTCTGCGAGCAGCACAACGACTACGTGACCCGCGAGATCCTGCGGATCCAGCTCAACGACACCGAAGAAGACCATACCTACTGGCTGGAGAAGCAGTTGGGTCTGATCAAGCTGATCGGGTTGGAAAACTACCTGCAATCGCAATTCTGATTGCTGGGAAAGGGAAGGCAGAGCGTCGCAAGCTGCATGCCCACGCAGAGCGTGGGAACGATCAAGCCCCTGTCACCGATGAGATGACAGGGGCTTTTTCGTGCCCGGGTGAAATCAGTCCCGATCACGTTCCAGCAGCGGCTTGAGGTAGTAGCCGGTGTAGGACTGCTTCATCTCGGCCACTTGTTCCGGCGTCCCTACGGCGATTATCTGGCCACCCTTGGAGCCGCCTTCCGGCCCCAGGTCCACCAGCCAGTCAGCGGTCTTGATCACGTCCAGGTTGTGTTCGATCACCACTACAGTATTGCCGTGGTCGCGAAGGCGATGCAGCACGTCGAGCAATTGCTGGATATCGGCGAAGTGCAGGCCGGTGGTCGGCTCGTCGAGGATATACAGGGTCTTGCCGGTGTCGCGCTTGGACAGCTCGCGAGACAACTTGACCCGCTGGGCTTCACCGCCGGACAAGGTCGTCGCCGATTGCCCGAGCTTGATGTATGACAGGCCCACATCCATCAGCGTCTGGAGTTTGCGCGCCAGGGCTGGCACCGCGTCGAAGAACACCCGGGCCTCCTCGATGGTCATCTCGAGGGTTTCGTGGATGTTCTTGCCCTTGTATTTGATCTCCAGGGTCTCGCGGTTGTAGCGCTTGCTCTTGCACACATCGCACGGTACGTAGATGTCTGGCAGGAAGTGCATTTCCACTTTGATCAGGCCATCGCCCTGGCAGGCTTCGCAGCGCCCGCCCTTGACGTTGAACGAGAAACGCCCCGGGCCGTAGCCTCGGGAACGGGACTCCGGTACACCGGCGAACAGCTCGCGAATCGGCGTGAACAACCCGGTATAGGTCGCCGGGTTGGAACGCGGAGTACGGCCAATCGGGCTCTGGTCGATGTCGACCACCTTGTCCAGATGCTCCAGGCCCTTGATGCTGTCGTGGGCGGCAGCTTCCAGGGTGGTGGCGCCGTTCAGGGCCGTGGCGCTGAGGGGGAACAGGGTGTTGTTGATCAGCGTCGACTTGCCCGAGCCGGACACGCCGGTCACGCAGGTCAGCAGGCCGATCGGGATTTCCAGGTCGACGTTGCGCAAGTTGTTGCCACGGGCGCCCTTGAGGGTCAGCGACAGCTTCTTGTTGCGCGGCGTACGTTTGGCCGGAACCTTGATCTTCACCCGGCCCGACAGGTATTTGCCGGTCAGGGAGTCAGGGTGCGCCATGACTTCGGCGGCGGTGCCCTGGGCAACGATATGCCCGCCATGCACCCCTGCGCCTGGGCCGATGTCCACCACGTAGTCCGCCAGGCGGATGGCGTCCTCGTCGTGCTCGACCACGATCACCGTGTTGCCGATGTCCCGCAGGTGCTTCAGGGTTCCGAGCAGCCGGTCGTTGTCCCGCTGGTGCAGGCCGATGGACGGCTCGTCGAGGATGTACATCACCCCCACCAGGCCGGCGCCGATCTGGCTGGCGAGGCGGATACGCTGGGCTTCGCCGCCGGACAGGGTGTCTGCGCTGCGGTCGAGGGTCAGGTAGTCCAGGCCGACGTTCACCAGGAACTGCAGGCGCTCGCGGATTTCCTTGAGGATCTTGTCGGCGATTTCGCCCCGACGGCCGGTGAGCTTCAAGCCGCCGAAATAATCGGTAGCGTCGCCAATCGGCAGGCTGGTCACCGCCGGCAGGGTCTTCTCGCCAACCCACACATGCCGCGCCTCGCGACGCAGGCGAGTGCCACGGCAATCCGGGCAGGGCTGGGTGCTGAGGAACTTGGCCAGTTCTTCGCGCACGCTGGCCGATTCGGTCTCGCGGTAGCGTCGCTCCAGGTTCGGCACGATGCCTTCGAACGGGTGAGAGCGCTTGACGATATCGCCGCGGTCGTTGAGGTATTTGAAGTCGACATTCTGCGAGCCGCTGCCCTGCAGGATGAATTTCTGCTGGTCGGCGGGCAGCTCGTTGAACGGTTTATCCAGGCTGAACTTGTAATGGGCCGCCAGCGAACCGAGCATCTGGAAATAATAGACGTTGCGCCTGTCCCAGCCGCGAATCGCGCCTTCGGCCAGGGTCAGCTCGCCATTGACCAGGCGCTTGGTGTCGAAGAACTGCTTGACCCCCAGGCCATCGCAGGTCGGGCAGGCGCCAGCCGGGTTGTTGAAGGAGAACAGCTTGGGTTCCAGCTCGCTGATGGCATGGCCGCAGATCGGGCAGGCGAAACGCGCGGAGAAAATGATCTCCTCGCCGGGCTCATCGTCCATCGGTGCGACCAGGGCGATGCCGTCGGCCAGTTTCAGTGCCGTCTCGAAGGACTCGGCCAACCGCTGCTGCAAGTCGGCACGGACCTTGAAGCGGTCGACCACCACATCGATCGAATGCTTCTTCTGTTTATCCAGTTTCGGCAGTTCGTCCAGCTCGCACAGCTTGCCGTTGACCCGGGCCCGCACGAAGCCCTGGGCGCGCAGCTCTTCGAACACCATCAGGTGTTCGCCCTTGCGCTCGCGAACCACCGGGGCCAGCAGCATCAGCTTGCTGCCTTCGGGCTGGGCCAGCACCAGGTCGACCATCTGGCTGACGGTCTGGGCTTCCAGGGGAATGTCGTGGTCGGGGCAGCGGGGAATGCCGACCCGCGCATACAGCAAGCGCAGGTAGTCGTAGATCTCGGTGATGGTGCCGACCGTCGACCGGGGGTTATGGGAGGTCGATTTCTGTTCGATGGAAATGGCCGGCGACAGGCCTTCGATGGTGTCGACGTCGGGTTTTTCCATCATCGACAGGAACTGCCGGGCGTAGGCCGACAGCGATTCGACATAGCGTCGCTGGCCTTCAGCGTACAACGTGTCGAAGGCCAGGGATGATTTGCCGGATCCGGACAGGCCGGTGATGACGATCAGCTTGTCCCGTGGCAGGGTCAGGTCGATGTTCTTCAGGTTGTGGGTACGGGCCCCACGAATCAGGATCTTGTCCAAAGTGGCCTCGCTCGGCGGGCGTCGAAAACGTAGGAGTATACGGGCAAATACTGGATGGATGCACACTATTGAAGGCGCGATTGCAGCCATACATGAAGACTGCGCGGCAAACGGTCGCCATATACCCTCTCAATCGATGGGACTGGTAGAATCGCCGCCGGTTCACATGAGGTTTTTCCATGCAAGATCCCCACAGCGAACGCATGAGTCGTGGCGAGACACGCGCAGCAAGCGGTCTGGCCCTGGTGTTCGCCTTCCGTATGCTGGGCATGTTCATGGTGTTGCCGGTGCTGGCGACCTATGGCATGGACCTGGCAGGCGCCACCCCGGCCCTCATCGGCCTGGCGATCGGCGCTTATGGCCTGACCCAGGCGATCTTCCAGATCCCGTTCGGGGTCATTTCCGACCGTATCGGCCGGCGCCCGGTTATCTACCTGGGGCTGATCATCTTCGCCCTCGGCAGCGTGTTGGCGGCCAATGCCGACTCGATCTGGGGCGTGATCGCCGGACGTATCCTGCAGGGGGCCGGGGCCATTTCCGCGGCCGTCATGGCGCTGCTGTCAGACTTGACCCGCGAACAACATCGGACCAAGGCCATGGCCATGATCGGCATGACCATTGGTCTGTCGTTCGCCGTGGCCATGGTGGTCGGTCCTTTGCTGACCCGCGCGTTTGGCTTGTCGGGCCTGTTCCTGGCGACCGGGGCCATGGCGCTGGTGGGAATCCTGATCGTGGCGTTCATGGTGCCGCGGTCCACCGGGCCGTTGCAGCACCGGGAATCCGGGGTGGCGCGCCAGGCATTGATCCCGACCCTCAAGCACCCGGACCTGCTGCGCCTGGACCTGGGCATTTTCGTGCTCCACGCCATGCTGATGTCCAGCTTCGTGGCCTTGCCGCTGGCCCTGGTCGAGAAGGCCGGCCTGCCCAAGGAGCAGCACTGGTGGGTTTACCTGACGGCGCTGCTGATTTCGTTCTTCGCCATGATTCCGTTCATCATCTATGGCGAGAAACGACGCAAAATGAAACGAGTTTTGCTCGGCGCCGTCATGACGCTGATGCTCACTGAGCTATTCTTCTGGCAGTTCGGCGATAGCTTGCGGGCGTTGGTGATCGGCACGGTGGTGTTCTTCACCGCGTTCAATCTGCTGGAAGCCTCGCTGCCGTCGCTGATCAGCAAGGTTTCGCCAGCGGGCGGCAAGGGCACGGCGATGGGGGTCTACTCCACCAGTCAGTTCCTGGGCTCGGCGTTGGGCGGGATCCTTGGCGGCTGGCTGTTCCAGCATGGCGGTTTGTCGGTTGTGTTCCTGGGTTGTGCCGCGCTGGCTGCACTTTGGTTAGCCTTTGCTGTTACCATGCGCGAACCTCCCTATGTGACGAGCCTGCGCTTGCCCTTATCGCCCGAGGCGATTCGTGAGGCTGGCCTGACCGAGCGTCTGAAGGCCGTCGTTGGAGTAACCGATGCAGTGGTGGTCGCCGACGAAGCGGCCGTGTATATCAAACTCGACACCGAATTATTGGATCGCGCGACGCTCGAGCGCCTGGTGAACAACCCGGCCCCGACTACGTGCGAAGCCTAGGAGAACGTTATGGCCCGTGGGGTTAACAAAGTCATATTGGTCGGTACTTGCGGCCAGGATCCCGAAGTTCGCTACCTGCCGAACGGCAACGCCGTGACCAACCTGAGTCTGGCGACCAGCGAACAGTGGACCGACAAGCAGACCGGCCAGAAGGTCGAGAAGACCGAATGGCACCGCGTGTCGATGTTCGGCAAAGTAGCTGAGATCGCCGGCGAATACCTGCGCAAGGGTTCGCAGGTGTACATCGAGGGCAAGCTGCAGACTCGCGAGTGGGAAAAAGACGGTATCAAGCGTTACACCACCGAAATCGTGGTCGACATGCAAGGCACCATGCAACTGCTGGGCGGCCGTCCACAGGGCGACCAGCAACAAGGTGGCAACAACTACCAGCAATCGGCTCCGCGTCAGCAGGCCCCGCGTCCGCAGTCGGCCCCACAGCTACAACGCGAGCGTCCGGCCCCACAACAGGCCGCGCCGCAACCGGCTCCGGATTTCGACAGCTTTGATGACGATATTCCGTTCTGATGACGGGTTGAGACTACTCAGCCAATAGTTTGAAAAAAAGCCCCAAGCGCACTCTGCCCTTGGGGCTTTTTATTTATTGGCGCAGGCCAGGTTCATGACTTGAGGACCCCGGGCAATCCCGGTCATGCTCACAAATCCAGATCCAATACTTCCTGCATCCTCTCGCCAATCGACTGCCTCAACCACTCGGCATGGAACGCCATGTCCCGCACCGTTACCTCCGAAAACCGAAGTTCGATCGGTTTGCCATTGGCCCCGGCGAAGCACACCACAAAGTGACAAAAGTGGGCGGAAGCGGTCGTTATGTAGGGCCTGATGGAGTGGATATCGCTGTACGGCACGCATTCTTCGGTGGTTTGCCGGGCAGGGCGGCGCTGGGTGAAGGTGAGGCGTTGCTGGCGTTCGTCGAAGCAGAAGCCAAGCACCGTAGGCCCGGAGGCGAGCCAGTTGATCACGCAGACGGCCGCGAATGCGCTGATGAACATGAGCGCTAGAATCAGCGGATCTTCGATCATTCTCATGTGAATGGACGACAGGCCTTCGACCTTGAACAGCATCATGGTAAACACTGCCAGCCCGTAGACGGGCAGGGCCAGCAACATCCCCGCAACGTAAATCATGGTGCCCAGGTAACCCGGCCTGGATACGTCGTTTGAGCAATCCCACGTGGGCGGGTGCAGTGACGCTGATGTAGCGGTCGGGAACGGGGATTCGACCAGGCGCGGCGGGCGTTTGCGTTTCATGCGGCTGGCTCTTGGGAAAAATACCCGGCCATTCTTATCGTTATTGCTCAAGTACGCCTAGTAAAAAACACTTCGCCCGAGGTTGGGTTCTTCCTGGTCCCCGCCGTCCAGATTTCTTGCCTGCCGTGCTATCACCCTCACGGTCGGTAATTTGCCGGTAACTCATGCCGTGTCGGCGTCTTCTCTTCGTGATAGTGCGGTTTGCCCTGGGGAGAGCTCATCAAGGTCGAGTTGGCCAGGATCGTCTCCGTCAGCAAACAGTCCTCACCTTCCCCGAACCAGCAGGCCAGCGCCGAGTTTCGGTTGCCGTGCATGTCCACGACGGCTGGCCAGTTTTCGACGCCGTGGGCGTCACTGGGGGCGATGTCGGGGTAGTGCTTGGGCGGCAGGACCAGCGCATCGCCGGGCCGCAGCCACAGGTCGGCCAAATGAATTTCCCTCGACGCAGGCCGCCAACGGGCGACGCTGATCACCAGTGGCAAGCGGCCATAACGGGAAAAGAACGCGTGGGGGAAGTTGTGGTATTCGAGGTCGGTCGGGTTGTAGGTCAGCAGCTCGCGCTGGCGCCCCGGGCCGAGGTAGGGCGATTGATGGCCGGCCCATTTGCCGTAGGTGTATTGGCCCAGGATCAATTGGTCGTACTCGAAACGCAGGCATTCGCCGTTGCCGAGCAGGGTCATGCCAAAGGCCTGCGCCGTTTCCTTGGTTGCCCAGATCGGTGCGTAGTGCACTTCGCTGGCGTGGAAGTCGAACGTCTTGATCCAGTAGGAACCGCTGTTCGTTGCAACCTCACTGTCCCGCCAACTGATGCCCGAGTAGCGAGTACCCAGGGACAGGGCCGGGTTATCGGGGCTGAGCTGGATCAAGTGGCCGCGCTCCTGGACACTCGGTCGTGCCAGGCCATGGTCGTTGAACAGGTAGGGGAACCGGCGGGGATCGAGGGCCGTTTCCACGCCATCGCCGATAAAGGGAACACAGTTGAAGACTTGCATCGTATGGGGACCACGCACGCAAGAAGGCTAGAGAAAGGGCGCTCAATCGCCCAACGAACCTGTGGGAGCGAGCAAACTCGCTCCCACAGGGGTTTCATTATTGGGTATCAGCTATACGGACGATGCTGCTCACGCAACCAGTCCATGCCGTGAGGTAGGCGCCAAGGCCGGACGGCGGCGCGTTTTTCAATCTGGGTCAGGCACAAGGCGTCCCTCCAGTTGTAGACCATCAACAGGTGAAACACCTCATCGCCGCGCCGGTCCCAGATGACGTCGTCCTGCTGGCGACCCGGTTCGATGGGTTTTAGCCGGCAGTCGCCCTGGTCATGCATGCCCTGCAGGCAGGTTCCCGTCTCGTAGTTGATCAGCAGCACCGGGTGGTTGATTTCCGGATAAGGTTTTTCCAGCTCGGGCATGTACCAGTATTGCCCTGGGTTGTGCCTGTCCGGCGTCTGCATGGCGATACGGGTCCGGTTTTGCGGATCGACCGCCAGGGCCGGTTTGGCGTCGGTATTGTTGCGCACGATGTACAGCGCGGTGCGAGGGTCTTCCTCGGTCGTTGCGGTTTTTACCAACTTGACCTTGCCGAACGAGTCGTGGGAAAACCGAGCCTTGACCTTCACCGTTGGGTTGAGGTCCTTGCCTGCCTGGCCAAAACCGGCAATGAGTCCATCGACACCGGGCGCCTCGAAGTCATTTCCCGCCAGCACATAGGTCAGGCCGGACAACGGGTTGGGCTGCATGTGCTTGGTCAGCGTGTCCCAGCGCATCAGCGACACTTCGCTGGCGCCGTTGGACAGCAGGGCCTCACGCATGGCATACGTCGGGTAGTAGCGCGCGTCGCGCGGCCAGCGCTCAGTGGCCATCAGCAATTTTTGCCCGTTTTTTTGTCTCAGCAGCAGGGCCAGCGCATCCCAGAACTGTTCAAATTCCGTGGTCGATGCATTCGCGGCGGGTGGGTAGTGGAAGCTTTCGCTGGTTTCCTTGCTTTTGTTGTCCACGAACACCATTCGCAAGGCCGGGCGGGTTGCTTCGGCCTTGGAGGTGGCTTGCCGCCCGGAGCGGCCGAGGACAACCACCGATTCTTGCCAAGTGGCTTCGATTTCCGCCTTGTAGCTGGTGTACCACTGGTAGGCCTGCTCCAGTGCCGTACGGGTCTCGCCTTCCTTGACGAAGCGATAGACCGGCGCGATTGCCAACTCCACGACGGTCGGGTCGTCGGGCAGCGATTCGCGCCATTTGCCGAACTCCGTATTGCAATTGTTCGGGTCCACTGAGTTGAAAGCGATGGCGTGCGTGCCGCCCCGGGTGGTCAGGTTGGCGTTGCGATGGGCGATGTTTTTCTTGACCGTTTCCGAGACCGAGGTGGTCGCGCTACCGCTGACGAAGGCGCCGTATTCGGCCTTGACCATGGCATCGAGGGTGTTGGTCTTGCTGAGGAAACTCTTGAGTGCGGTCATCGCATAGTTCAGCGAGCCACCGACAGTCACTTCGCTGACGATATCGGCACCAAAGTCGACCAGGAAATTGAAGAACGGCGCCGGATTGCCCGGGTCGAAGGCCTTGGGCAACTCATCGATGCGCTTCTTGAACGCTTCCGTGGCATTGGCGGGGCTGACCTCGAGGGTCAGTTTCCACAACCGCACCGTGTGACTGTAGAGCGCGGCTTCGCGCTCTTCGAGCGTCTTGATGTCGCTGCCGAAGGTGGCTTTGAAACCGGCGGAAAAGGCGCCGTATTTGCCGGAGGCTTCGACACTCGTCTGGGTATGTCTTTCGAACTCATCACGGGAGGCAAACGTCTCGGTGGAGAAATTGTCGTTGGCCACGACCGTGGACATGGTGACGTTTTTCCCCACGTTGTAAGACGTTTTCCGGTATGGCACCGCACGTTTGCCCGATTCGGTATCGCCGACCTTCAGGCACTCCTTGCTGTCGCCGGCCCAATCGAGCCGGTTCAGTCCGCGCCCCAGTAATTGCGAACCGCCGATATCCCGCACGTCATCGCCTGCGTTGCCCTTCAGTCCATCGCTCATCGCCTTTCTCCCATCGCTCAGGTTGTATCAACTGGGTGCCAATTGATGGGAGTGAGTATCGGGAGGGCGGTGATAGGCGGACAGTCCAGAGCGGTGTCAGTCCGGTATCAGTTTGGTATCAGGCAAAATGCCATCTTTTCATTAACCCGGGCGAGGCGCAGGAGTACACTCGATCGGCTGCCGTTGTCCCAGGGTAGAAGGGCTATCGACATGGACTCGCGACCAAACACCTTTGCTGCCCTGCCCAGGCGTGATGCCTCGATATCCGACGGCCGTGTCCTGCTGGACGCCGTGTCGTTGAAAGGCCTGCGCAAACAGCATGGCCTGAGCCAGGAAACCCTGGCCGAGGCCTGCCTGAACCGGCATTTGTGCGTCTCGATCGCCTCCATCAAGCGGGCCGAAACCGGCAAGCCGGTGCTTTACCGCACGGCTCGGCACTTGGCGACGGCCTTCGGGGTCGATGTGAGTGAGCTGCTGAGCACTCCCGCCTCGGTGGCTTTGGCGCAGATCCAACAGACGATGAGCGCGGTGCACCAGACGGCCTTTGCGCAACAGGCGCTGAAACAGGTCGATGACAGCGTCATCCGCTACGTGCTGGAGCTGTCCTTTCGGATCGATGGGCTGCCCGCGACGACGTTCATGGAAGAAATCGAGCGCCTGGTGCGTCAGTTCGGTGGCGTTCCACTGGGGATGACGCAGGATGTGGTGATCGCCCAGTTCGGTTCGCCACAGGCCTATCGCAGCGATAGCGAGCGGGGCCTGCTCTGCGCGTTGGCGCTGAGTCGGGAGCAATTCGTCATGTCCGGGCATGCCTTGTTGCTGCGGCTTGTGCGCCTGAGTGCCGACACCATGGAGCCTGCGGTCGAGCCTGTCTTGCTCGCGCGAAAGCCGCTGTTGGAGCGTCATGGGCACGCGCCGGTGTATGTTGCGCAAAACCTGCTGGAACAGCTCGCCGCACGGTTTGAGTTTTCGTCCAGCGACGATGAGTTTCAGGCCTATCGCAAATGCCTGCGCCCGCGCAGCCTCGACGAAAACGCGCTGCGCCCGTTGGTGGGACGGGCCATTGAGCTCTTGCAGTTCAAGGCTGTGATCGAGGCCACCCAGGAATGCCAGGACGGGCACATCGTCTATGTGCGCGGCATGGCGGGCATCGGCAAGACCCGCCTGGTCAGTGAGTTTTTCGAAATGGCCCGGCAGCGTGGCTTTGCCTGCCATCGCGGCGATGTGCTGGATTTCGGCATGGACAACAGCCTTTGGCCCCTGGGGCAACTGCTGGCCAGCCTGCTCAACCTGGGGGGCGCGGCGTCCGTCAGCGCCTCGCTGTTGGATGCCGCGTTGTCCCGCCTGAAAGTGGCCGCCGAACATCGCATGTTCTTGCAAGTGCTGACGGGGGTGTCGTCTGCCGAGCCTCCGGCCCTGTATGCCGCGATGAGCAACCAGGCCCGTACCCAGGGGCTGTTCCAGGCCTTGCTCGACGTGTTGCTGCGCAGCGCGGTGCAACAGCCTTTGCTGATCTGCGTCGAAGACCTGCACTGGGGCGATGCCAGGCTGTTTATGCTGCTGGGCAGGCTGCTCGATGCCACTGAGGAAGCGCCGGTGGTCTGGCTGCTGACGTCCCGTCCCGAAGGCGATCCGCTGGAAAGCGAAATCCGTACGCATTCCTCCAGCCCCATGAGTCTGCTCGACATCGCGCCGATCCGGGCGCGGGAGGCCACGGTCCTGGCGGAGCAATTCACTGAGGTCGATCCGCGCTACCGGGCCGAATGTGTCGCCCGTGCCCAGGGCAACCCGCTGTACCTGACGCAACTGCTGTCGAGCCAGCAAGGGGTTTTCCCTGACAGCCTGCGGCATCTGGTCCAGACCCGCTTTGACAAATTGGCCCCCGAGCAACGTCGTGCCCTGCACTACGCCGCGGTGCTGGGCAATCGCTTCGAGCTGACGCTGTGGCGCGAAGCGCTGGGGCAGCCCGGATATCTGCCGACCGCGGACATGCGCCAGGGGCTATTGCGGGAGGTCGAGCCAGGCAGCTACCTGTTTGTCCACGACCTGGTCATGCACTGCCTCTACGATTCAATGCCAACGTTGCTGCGCGAGCAGTTGCACGGTGAGGTGGCGAATCTCTATCGCGCGCGCGACCGGGTGCTTTATGCCCAGCACTTGCTGCGGGCCAACGATCCGGCGGCGTTCGACGCACTGTTGGTGGCCATGGGCGAAAAACGACTGGCCTGCCAGTACGACAGCGTCCTTGCGCTGGCGCGGCAATGCTCGGCGTTTGCCGAGCGCGCGCAGGGCAATTTTCCTTTCGCGTTGCTGTGCGGCCAGGCGTGTTCGGGCCTGGGCCAGACCGTGGAGGCCCGGACGCATTTCCAGCGAGCCTTGGTATTGGCCGAGCGGTCGCAGGATCGGATCGAGGCCGCGTTGGGGCTGGCTGCAGTTCTCAATACCCTCGATTGCCTGGACGAGGAGGAGCGCCTGATCGAGGACATGCTGCCCATCGCCCGGTCCATGCAAGCCCATGTGGCGCTTGCCCGGTTGAATCACTTGCGCGGGAATATCTATTTCCCACGGGGTGATTACGCCGAGTGTCGCCGCCTTCATGAAGAAGCGTTGTCCTCTGCTCGCATCGGTCGGGACCTGGAAACCGAGGCCAAGGCCTTGAGTGGCATTGGCGACTCCTACTACGCACAAGGGCGCATGCAGACTGCCTACGAGGTATTCGATCAATGCGTACGCTTGTGCGAGCGCAATGGGTGGACACACGTGGAGGCGGCCAATCGCAGCGCCCGTGGATCGGCGCAGTTGTACCTGGGCCAGCCAGAGCCCGCCTTGCGTGACGCCATGGAGGCCATCGAATGCAGCGCCCGGCTGGGCAATCATCGAGCGCAGGTTTTCTCGCGGCTCACTGCGGCCTGGGTGCTGGTGGCGGGCGGCCAGGATGCCTTGGCGGAACAAGAGCTGAGCAGTGCCCTGACGCTGGCACGCAGCCTTGGCGCCAGCCGTTTCGAAGCGATCCTGCTGGAAGGGTTGGCGCGGGTGGCGTTGCGCCAGGGCGAGCGCGGGCTGGCGCAGACCTTGATCATGGAGGCGGCGAGCCTGGTGGAACGCTTCGAGTTGCAGCACTACATCGGGCCTTGGGTCTACGGCAGCCTGGCGATGATCAGCGATGACGAACCGTTCAGCCAGCAGGCCTTGGCGAAGGGCGAAGCCCAGCTCACCCAAGCCTGCCTGGCCCACAATGCCTTGCGCTTTCGTGTGGCTGCCGCTGAAACCTGCCTGTTGGCGGGTAATACCGAAAAGGCTAACTGGCATGGGCAACAGATGGCGGCGTTGCCCGAGTCGGCGTCGTGCGCCTGGATCAACCATCATGTTCGGTTGATCGATGTGGCGGGGCAGTGGCTGTGCAACGCCGATCAAGCCAGCGGCGAGAAGCTGAAGGGGATGGCGCGCGAAGCGCAGCAGATGGGGTTCGTGGCGACGATGCCGCGGTTGTTGCACGTGCTGGAGACTTGAGCGCTTCCAGGTACACCGTTGGTGCCTGAGACAAAACCGCACTTGGGTGATGAAGCGCGGTTTTTTAGCTGTGCCGTGGGTTTACTGATGGTCGGCCAGGAATTGCTCGGTACTCACCACATTCGCGTAGGCAAACCCCAGCGCCGCCATGAACGCCGCATGCACCTGGGCAGCCGGCACGACGACGCCGTTGAATTCCAGGTCGAGGGTGGCGCAGGCATCGTGGATCACCGTGACGCCGTAGCCCAGGTCTGCCGCCGCCCGCACGACGCCGTCGACGCACATGTGGCTCATGCTGCCGACCACCACCAGTTGTTCGATGCCATGGTGCTCGAGGAGGGATTGTAGTTCGGTCTCACGAAACGAATTGACGAAATGTTTGAGCACCACCGGTTCGTCGGCGCGGTTGAGCACGTTAGGATGCAGTTGTGCGCCTTCCGAGCCTGGGGTGAAGAACGGGGCGTCGTCGGAGGTGAACTCGTGGCGGATGTGCACCACGCGATCACCGGCCTGACGGAAGGCTTCGATCAACCGTACGGCATTGTCGGCGGCGGCTTCGGCGCCGACCAACGGCCATTTGCCCTGGGGGAAGTAGTCGTTCTGGATATCGACTACGATGAGCGCTTGCTTGGACATGGGGGCTTCCTCGATCAGATTGGGTGTGAAGCCAGTATTGGCTTTTACCGTCGCTTCGAGGATTGGCCGCAACGACAATAAGCGAGGGAAAACTGACAATGACGCAGCAAAGGGCAGTCGCCGAGCTTGGGGTGCTCATCTACCCTGGCGCGCAACTGGCGGCGGTGCATGGCTTGACCGATCTGTTCGCCGTGGCGCAGCGGATCGCGGCCGAGCATGCCAGCGTGCAGTTGCCAACGCTGCGGGTGAGTCACTGGCGGGTGGAGGAGGGCGAGGCGCCGTTGCGGGTGTTCGACAGCGAAACAGGCCCGGCGGGCAAGCTGGTGGCGTTGTTGATTCCACCGTCCCTTGCCGGTTTCAGTGAAGGCTTGGTCTCTCAGGCGCTGATGGATTGGCTGCGGGCGCAGCATGCCGACGGCACAGTGCTCGGCGGGGTTTGCGTGGGCTCGATCCTGCTGGCCGAAAGCGGCCTGCTCGACGGGCGCAGCGCCACCACCCACTGGACTTCGGCCAAGACCTTTGCCGCGCGTTACCCGAAAATCAAGCTCAACGCCGACAAACCCATCGTCGACGACGGCGACCTGATCACCACCGCCGGGTTGATGGCCTGGTCGGAGCTGGGGCTACGCCTGGTGGACCGCCTGCTGGGGCCCAGCATCGCCACGCGCACGGCGCAATTCCTGGTGATCGAGCACAGCGACAGCGCGAGCCAGTGCGGCAGTAATTTTGCGCCCATCCTCGGCCATGGCGACCCGGCGATTCTCAAGGTCCAGCATTGGTTGCAAAGCAGCGGCGCGGTGGAGGTTTCCCTCGGTGCGATGGCCGAACGCGCCGGGCTGGAAGAACGTACCTTCCTGCGCAGGTTTCGCGCTGCCACCGGGCTCAAGCCCACCGAATACTGCCAGCATCTGCGCGTCGGCAAAGCCCGGGAAATGCTGGAGTTCACCAATGGCACCATCGACCACATTGCCTGGACCGTCGGTTACCAGGACCCGAGCGCCTTTCGCGCGACGTTCAGGAAAATCACCGGGTTGGCGCCGAGTGATTACCGGGCGCGGTTTGGGGTAAGTCCACCGGGCACTCCCAAAGGCTGACACTGGACCTTTGTGGCGAGGGAGCTTGCTCCCGCTGGGCTGCGCAGCAGCCCCACCATCTCAACTGACTACATCTGGTGTAGGTTCTTTTGGGGGGGGCGCTTCGCACCCCAGCGGGAGCAAGCTCCCTCGCCACAGGGGGCTGTGTCTGCTGTTGGATATCGTGCAATTTGCGGGATGCCTATCATGGGTCGTGCAGAATGAAACAGGCCCGATGCTATCAACTGCGCACTAGACGCCCGTTTGGCTGAGCCATCCTTACCGATGCCACCGTTGGCCTGATCTCTGCACCTTTCCTGATTCACAGGCATATCCAAAGCCATCGAACGCAGGAAAAAGGGCAACGCATGACACCAGTCAATCGCAACAAGCGGGTAGTGGCCTATTCGGTCAATCCACAAGCGCCGCGCCATGAGGTCGAGACCAATCGTGCACTGGCCCAGTGGCTGGCGCAGATCCTGGGTTGGGAGTACGGCGACAGCCATGACCCCAGTGCCGGTCATGATCTTTATCTGTTGCCCACGCAAACCCTGATCGGCACCGAAACCTTGATGCGCCTGGGGGTCAAGGGGCCGGAGGATGTGTGGGGTGGGTATGTCGAGCATGATTTCATCTGCACCAAGGCGATTACCCACGGTCTGTTGAATAAGGATGCCGTGGCGCCCAAAGGCTGGTCGCCGCTGTTTGCCAAGCTCACGCGAGGCGCGGTACTCGATGGCGTGACGGTCTTTTCGCTCAAGGATGCGCGTCCGGCCGCCGAGCACTTGCTGTACACCGGTCCGATTCGCCTCAAGCCGATCCATGCCTGTGCCGGGCGTGGGCAACGGCTGATCAAGAGCCTGGCGCAGTTCGATGAAATTGTCGCCGGGCCGGACGCCCAGGCGCTGTTTCGCGATGGGGTGGCGCTGGAACAGCACCTCAACGAGGTCAAGACCCAGAGCGTCGGCCAGAGCTTCATCAACGGCAAGGTCCTGAGTTATTGCGGTGTGCAACACCTGACCCACGACAGCGAGGGGGTGGAGGTGTACGGCGGGTCGGACCTGCTGATAGTACAGGGCGGTTATATCGAGTTGCTCAGGCTCGAATTGCCCGACGATGTGCGCGAGGCGGTGCGCCTGGCGCAAGTGTTCGATGACGCCGCCAGTCAGGCCTACCCGAGCTTTTTTGCATCGCGGCGCAATTACGACATCGCCCAGGGCCTGGATGCCGCCGGCCAGCCCCGTGGCGGTGTGTTGGAACAGTCATGGCGCATGGGCGGCGCCAGCAGCGCCGAACTGGCGGCGTTGCAGGTGTTCGTCGAAGCGCCGCAAACCAGCGCGGTGCGGGTGTCCTCGGTGGAGACCTACACCGAGCAACCGCTGCCGCCCGGCGCGAGGGAGGTCTATCGCGGCGCGGCGCACAACGGCGACTTCCTTCTCAAATACGTAACGGTTCAATCCTATGACGGCTAGAAGTGAAACCATTCAGATCGAGATTGACGATGAACGCATGAACGGGACGTTCCTGAGTCCCAAGTCGAAGGTTCCTGGCGTGTTGTTCGTGCACGGCTGGGGCGGTAGCCAGGAGCGGGACCTGGAACGGGCCAAAGGCATCGCCGGCCTGGGTTGCGTGTGCCTGACCTTCGACTTGCGTGGGCACACCGGCGGAGCGGGGATCCCGTTGTCGCGGGTCACCCGCGAGGACAACCTGCGAGACCTGTTGGCGGCCTACGACCGCTTGCTCGCGCACCCGGCCTTGGATACCTCGGCGATTGCCGTGGTGGGCACCAGTTATGGTGGCTACCTGGCTTCGATCCTGACTTCGTTGCGTCCGGTACGCTGGCTGGCCCTGCGGGTGCCGGCGTTGTACCGCGACGAGCAATGGCACACCCCCAAGCGCGACCTGGACAAGACCGACCTGCTGGATTACCGCAGCACGCTGGTGCACGCCGGAACCAATCGCGCCTTGCATGCGTGTTCGCAGTTCACCGGCGATGTGTTGCTGGTGGAGTCCGAGACCGATGCCTATGTGCCCCATGCCACCATCATGAGCTACCGGGCGGCGTGCCAGCAGACCCACTCGCTGACTCACCGGATCATCGACGGTGCCGATCATGCCTTGAGCGACCCCGTATCACAGCAGGCCTACACCTCGATCCTGGTGGACTGGATCACGGAAATGGTGGTGGGAGAGCGCTTGAGCATCATCCAGGAACGCTGATCGTGCGGTGTTGGGGGCCCATCGCGAGCAGGCTCGCTTCCACAGGGGATGTGTAGCGATCGAGATAGGTGTGTTCACAACCGATCCAATGTGGGAGTGAGCTTGCTCGCGATGAGGCCAGGCAACCCATCACTTGACACCAGGCTTGACCCGCAACGCCTTGGCCTTCGCCTCGATCACCAGGTACATCACCACGGTAATCAGCAACGGCAGGATGAAATAGATCGCCCGGTAGGCGATCAATCCCGCCAGCAGGCTGCCCCGCGACACTTCATGTTGCAGCAGCGCAACGAACACCGCTTCCAACACCCCAAGCCCCGCCGGAATGTGGGTGATGACCCCCGCAATGCTGCTGATCAGCAACACCCCGAGCACCACCGGATAATCCAGTTTGCCGGGCAGCAACGTGAAGATCACCGCCGCCATCAACGACCAGTTCAGCGCGCCCAACGCCAGTTGCAGCACCGCCATGCGCGGTGATGGCAGGTTGATTTCCATGCCGCGAATCGTCCAGGCGCGGCGCTTGGAAAACCGGCAGGCCACCAGGTAACCGGCACTCACCAGCAGCAACAGCGCGCCGACGCCTTGCAACGCATCGCTGCTGAGTTTCCAGCCCGGCGGCATGGTCACCAGGCCGCTGCTGAACACCACCCCGGCCAAGGTCATGTAGCCGAACCAGTTGGTGGCCAGGCTCAGGCCGAGAATTTTGGCAATGTTCCCGGTGCTGACCCCCAGTCGCGAATACAGGCGATAGCGCATGGCGATACCGCCTACCCAGGCGCTGAGGTTGAGGTTGAACGCGTAACTGATCACCCCCACCGGCAAGATCTGCCGCCAACCGAGTTTCTGGCGGATGTAGGTGCGGCCGATCAGGTCGAAGCAGGCATAGGTGATGAAACTGGTGACGGTCAGCGCGGCGGCGATGATCAAGGTGCGCACCTTGAAGTCCGCCAGGGTGGCGAACACTTCCGACCAATCGATGCGGCGGGCCAAGGTGGTGAACAGCACGATCAACAGCAGGAAAAACGCCAGGGTCAGCGGTCTTTTCCAGCGGCTCCAGCGGGATTTGGGCTTGGACTGTTCCGGCGCATGGGCATCTCTCGGCGCGGCGTGCGCTTCAGAGTGGTTCATGGGGTTCGCTCCGGACCGCCGTCGGCGGTGAAAATGGTTTCAGACGCGGTTTATGGGCCGGCAGCCAGCCGGCCCAGGCCGGGAAATGGCGCAAGAAGTGGAACACCATGAAACCGATGGTCATGCGCCACAACAGGCCCCGGGGGGCGTGGTCCTCGGGCATGGCGGTGCAATGGTTGCGGCTCAGATAGTCGAGGCGCTCGAACAACTCGCGATTGAACGCCCGGTCGCGGATCAGCACATTGGCTTCCAGATTCAGGGACAGGCTCAGCGGGTCGAGGTTGCTCGAACCCACCGTGCTCCAATCCTCATCCACCAGGGCGACCTTGCCGTGCAGCGGTCGCTCGCAATATTCGTAGATCACCACGCCTGCCTTGAGCAGGTAGCTGTAGAGCATGCGCGCGGCGAGCTTGGCGATCATCATGTCCGGCTGGCCCTGCAGGATCAGCCGTACTTCCACGCCCCGCCGTGCCGCGTTGCGGATCTCGCGCAGCAACCGGTAGCCAGGGAAGAAGTAGGCATTGGCGATCACCACCCGCCGCTGGGCGCTGCGCAGCACTTGCAGGTAAACCTCTTCAATGTCGGTCTGGTGTTCGTGATTATCCCGGTAGACCAGGCGCACCTGGCCGTCGTGGTCGCTGAGCGCCAGCTCGTTGCGGCGGCTACGGCGGCGTTGCCACCAGTATTTGGCCCGGGCCGGCCGGCCGCTCTGCAATAGCGCGAAGTGATGGATATCCACCACCGCCGGGCCTTTGACCTCCACGGAATAGTCCTGCTTGGCCTCGGCGCCGAAATCGCCCAGGTGGTCGGCGGAAAAATTGATCCCGCCGATGAAGGCAATCACCCCGTCCACCACCACGATCTTGCGGTGCAGGCGGCGGAACCAGTTGGTGCGGATCCCCAGGCGCCGGGGCGCCGGGTCGAACATCTGCAAGCGCACCCCGGCGTCGCTCAATGAGGCCAGGAAACCGGTGGTCAGCTCACCGCAGCCGAAGCCATCGAGGCTGACGGTGATGCGCACGCCCCGTGCGGCAGCTTCGACCAACAGGTCCCGCAGTTCATAACCGACCTTGTCCTCGAACAGGATGAAAGTCTCCAGGAGGATTTCTGCCTCGGCCCGGCGAATGGCTTCGAAGACTCTGGGGAAATACTCTTCGCCGTTTTCCAACAGCTTGACGCGATTGTTGCCGTGCCAGCCGTATTCGATATCCGTCAGCGCCGGGTTGCGCTCGGTGAGTGGCGCCTCGACCTGCTCAACCGTCGCCTTGTTCATCGTCGCGCTCATAGTTCGATCTCCACCGACAGCGGTGCATGGTCGGACAGGTGCGACCAGGGACGTACGCTCAGCACTTTGGGGTGATGAGCCTTGAGGTTGCGCACGTAGATGCGGTCCAGGCGCAGGATCGGCAGGCGCGCCGGAAAGCTGCGTGCCGGCTTGCCCAACTGCTCGGCGAACACTTCCCGCAGGCCGCAGGGTTCGAGCAGTTCGCTGGCCTTGCCGCGCCAGTCGTTGAAGTCGCCAGCGACGATCACTGGCGCGTCGGGCGGCAGTTCGCTCAAGCGCTGGCAAAGCAGCTTGAGTTGCTCGACACGATGACCTTCGCGCAGCCCCAGGTGCACGCAAATGGCGTGCACCTGCTGTCCATCGCCCGGCAGGCGCAGCACGCTGTGGAGCATGCCGCGGCTCTCATGGCCGCTGATGGATACGTCCAGGTTGTCGTGGCGGATGATCTGAAATTTCGACAACAGCGCGTTGCCGTGGTCGCCCGCCGGGTACACCGCGTTGCGCCCGTAGGCGAACTGCGGCCAGAGGCTGTCGGCCAGGAACTCGTATTGCGGCATGCTCGGCCAGTTGCTGTAGCGCTGGGGGTGGTGTTCGTGAGTGCCGTGGACTTCCTGCAAGAACACCACATCGGCGGACACGCTGCGCACCGCTTCGCGCAGTTCCGGCAGGATGAAGCGCCGGTTCAGGGCGGTGAAGCCTTTGTGGGTGTTGACCGTCAGCACGGTGAAACGGCTGACCCGGTCGAGAACCTGGGCCTGTTGCTGGGTCGGTTCGTGGGTCGCTTCGCTGGTTTCCGGGCGGTTCATGGCAACACCCCTTCGGCCGGGCGCTCGCCGGGCGCGGTGGCGAGGTCCTTGTCCAGATGGAAGTGCTCCAGCAAGTGGCGTGCGTCATAGGGCGCGCGGACTTTGATGTCGTTGTCGAAATAGCAGAACACTTCCCGGCTTTTACGGGCCCGGGGCTTCTTGTCGGGGTCGATCAACTGGGCGTCGGTGGGTTGTTTGCCGTGGCTCCAGGCCTCGATCCGCGCGCCCCAGCGCTTCAACGCCTCGTTGGTATAGCCGCTGGCGTACAGCTGCTCGGCGCCGTGCAGGCGCAGGTAGACGAAATCGCTGGTGACGTCTTCACGATAGGGCCATTTACCGGCGGTGTCGGCGATCACCAGGGCCACGTCGTAGCGCTTGAGCAGTGTGACGAAGTGCGGGTCGATAAAGCTCTCATGGCGGATTTCCACGGCGTGGCGCAGTGGGCGCTTTTTATCAGTGGTGGTGCTGGCATGGCCGTCCAGGCGCGGCTCGTGCTCGCGGGCCAGGGCGGCGGCACCTTCGGTGTCGTGGGGCAGTTGCTTGAGGAAGTCTTCGAACAGCTCGGGGTCGAACTTGAAGCTGGGCGGAAACTGCCAGAGGATCGCGCCCAGCTTCTCCTTGAGCTCCAGCACGCCGGAGGCGAAGAAATTGGCCAACGGCTTGCGGATGTCTCGCAGGCGCTTGATGTGGGTGATGAAGCGCGGGGCCTTGACGCTGAACACGAAGCCGGGCGGTGTCTCGGCGTACCACTGGGCATACCGTTCGGGGCGTTGCAGGGCGTAGAACGATCCATTGATTTCGATACTGTTGACCGCTCGCGAGGCAAATTGCAGTTCCCGTTTCTGGGTCAGCCCCTTGGGGTAGAAATCTCCCCGCCAAGGCGTGTAGCGCCAGCCGGAAATGCCAATGTGGATCGCCGTCATGTATCCCTCCCGTGCCAATGACCTCGTACCGCCTGTGTCTTTTGATGACTGTTGCGCGGCCCGGAAAGTTTCGATGGGGTGCCCGGCGGCAGTGAACCTGTGCCGAGGGATGCGCAGTAAGTCCCAAAAACAGGGCCGCTGCGCGCCCCAGCGGGAGCAAGCTCCCTCGCCACAGGGGTTGTATTGGCCTTGCGAGCGAACTTGCCGGCCCAATATTGATCAGTTCCTTACCGATCCCGTGTGAAGGAGCCTCGCGTCTTGTCTCGATTGAGCACTGTATTGCTGCTGTTCTTGCTGGCGCTGACCGGCACCAGCGCCTACGGCACCGCCGCTGTCCCTGGCACCTCCAAGCCCGATGAACCGCCCGCCGAACCTGCGCCGCTGGTGCAGGGCGGTTTATTGGGGGCCATCAGTTCGAGCATCGACGACGTCCAGGACAAGCTCGATCTCAACCAGAGCCTGGTGGATGCCTGGCGCCTGCGGGCGGACCGGGCGGCGGATGAGGTGGACCGGCTGGTGGACCAGACGTCCCGTTCGTCCTGGCGCGTGGCGGGGGATTTCCTGTTGTTGTCGAGCGTCTGGATTGGCGCTTTTGCACTGATCTGGTCGGGCGCGCGGCTGCTGCTGCGCCATCTGGGCCGGCGCCGCTGGTTGCGCACCCGCCAGCGCCTGCGCGACCTGCTCGGTTATCTGCTGCCGTACACCGCTGCGGCGTTGATCTGCCTGCCGCTGACCCTGTACGTCAGCCACTTCCTGCAGGTGTCGGTCGGTCGCGCCCTGGCGCTGTGCTTCGCCTACGCCACCAGCAGCGGCATTTTCTCCACCTCGGTGTTGCTGTGCGTGATCGTGATGTTCAACGCGGGTCACAAACGCCGGGCGGTGGCGATGATCCGGCGCTTCAGCCCCCGGCCATTGTTCATGATCGGTTTTCTCGCCGCCCTCAGCGATGCCCTGACCAGCCCGCAGATCGCCCGGCAACTGGGCGGCAACATCACCAGCAGCATCGCAGTGTTCACCGGCTTGTTTGCCTCGGTGATCTTTGGCTGGCTGGTGATTCGCATGCGCAGGCCCGTGGCGCACCTGATCCGCAACCGCCCGCTGGCCCAGCGCTTGAAGCAACCGGCCTTGCAGGAGTCGCTGCGGATTTTCTCCGGGCTCTGGTATTGGCCGATCCTGTTGATGGTGCTGGTGTCGGCGGTGAGCCTGATCGGTGTCGGCGAGGACAACCAGAAAGCCCTGCGTTGTGCGCTGTTCACCACCATCCTGCTGATCGCCACGGTGTTCCTCAGCACCGTGTTCCAACACGTCTTCAAGTCGCCCAAGGCCGAGACCATCCAGCGCAACAGCGCCTACAAGGGCCGCCTGTTGAGCCTGCTGCACGCGTTGCTGCGCATCGTCATGGCGGTGGTATTCATCGAAGTCCTCGGACGGATCTGGGGCATTTCCCTGTTCGAGTTCGCCTCGCGCAATGCCATAGGCCGGGCGATCAGCGATTCCTTGAGCCGCATCGGCCTGATCTTCCTGATGACCTGGCTCACGTGGGTGGTGCTCGACACGGCGATCCAGGAAGCCTTGAAGCCGCCGCTGAACAAACGCGGGGCCCGCCAGCCCAGCACCCGGGTCAAGACCATCCTGCCGCTGTTGCGCAACGCGGCGAAAATCATCCTGGTGGTGATTTGCGCGATCACCACCATGGCCAACCTGGGCATCAACGTCGCGCCGTTGCTGGCCGGTGCCGGGGTGGTGGGGCTGGCGATCGGCTTCGGTTCCCAGCAACTGGTGCAGGACGTCATCACTGGGCTGTTCATCATTATCGAAGACACGCTGTCCATCGGCGACTGGGTCGTGCTCAGCTCCGGCCACGCCGGCACCGTCGAAGGCCTGACCATCCGCACCCTGCGCCTGCGCGACGGCAAGGGCTTCGTGCATTCGGTGCCGTTCGGCCAGATCAAGGCGGTGACAAACCAGTCCCGGCAATTCGCCTTTGCGTTTTTCTCCGTGCAATTCACATACGACACCGATGTCGACCAGGCCATCGAGCTGATTCGCGAGGCCGGGCGTTCGATCGCCGAAGACCCGTTCCTCAAGTTCAACCTGCAAGGGCCGTTGGATGTGTTTGGCGTGGACAAGATGGACCTCAACGGCGTGGTGCTCACGGCGCAGTTCCGCACCGTGTCGGGTGGGCAATATGCGGTGAGCCGGGCGTTCAACCAGCAGTTGAAGAAGCTTGTGGATAACCACCCGGCGGTGCACTTTGCGCAGACTTATCCACAGCAGGTGATGTTGCCCAAGCGGTTCGTGGAGGAGCCGAAAGAATCGGGGGAGTCGTGAGCTAATCGGTAACCCTGTGGCGAGGGAGCTTGCTCCCGCTCGGCTGCGAAGCAGTCGTCGCTTTGGGCGGATATTGCCGCGCGCGGATGTATTGTTTGGGGCTGCTACGCAGCCCAGCGGGAGCAAGCTCCCTCGCCACAGGTGTGATGTGTAGGCTAATGGTGTTGGATCAGCTTATTCCGGATCTCAGCCATCCCTTGAGCATCCAACTCCATCCAAAGATGCTGCTTGCCAGCAATCTGCGCCGCCACCGGCAAACCATCACGATACACCAGCCGATTGCCCGCCAGCGCCGGCACTTTCGCCCCCGGCAGCAGGGTGCCGGCCAGGTTCAGCGGGTCGACGCCGCACACCGCCACCAGGCTGCCGTCGGTGGGGCGGCGGCGTACTTCGCGCAGCAGCGGGATGGCTTCGGGCAGGGCGAATTGTTCACCTGCCAGGCCGCTGACGAACCGCCCGCCACGAATCTCGCCCCGTGCCTCCAACCGATGAAAGGTGCGCAGCAGCTCGCGCCAGCTCGGCAACCAATCCGCCTCCCGCTCCAGCAAGCGCCAGAACACCACACCGTAGCGGCGCAGCAGGGTCATGGCGACGTGCTCCAGGGTCTCGGGCGGTGTCGGCGCCGGACGGTTGCCTTCCACCGGCGCGGGTTGGCTACGGCGCAGCAAGGCCCAGCGTCCTGCGTCGTCCATGCCGCCGACAAACGCACCGCGCCCGCGCCGACTGCTGCGGGCCTGGCGTTTGCTGGCGGGGGTGATCAGCGCGCGCAGGCCGGCGAAACTGTCGGCATTCACCAATCCGGCGCCCACCAGTTCCTGCAAGGCGATTTCCAGTTCGCTGCGCAGCAGATGAGCCTCGTGGGCCAGTTCGTCGAAAAACAGCGCGCCGTGTTCGGCGAGGGCCTGATGGACTTTTTGTGTCTTGGGCGACAGCTCATCAAGGGCCGTTTGCCCGGCCAGGCTGCTCCACAACGCCACCTGGCTGCGCGGCAGCAATACCACCGGCGTGCTGCGCAGGGCGCTGGCGGAAGGCTTCTGGTGCGCACTCAGGCGCGTCCATACCCACTTGCCACTGCGGCACAACTCATCGAGCCAACTGGGCGAATAGTCTTTGATCCGCGCCGGCAGCAGGTCGCTGTCCCAGGCTGACGCCGCGGCCGGGAAACCTTCGAACTGGCCGAGGATCGACGGCAGCACGGCATTGCCCCGACCTTGGCTGGACGATGACAGGTGTTGCCAGTCGAACAGGAAACGCATGAAATCCTGCAGCATCACCGGCTCGATTTCCCGGCGCAGGCGCTTGACCGTGTAGCGATGAATCCGCGCCAGCAAATGCCGCTCGCACCATTCCTCCTGGCCGGTGCCCGGCGTGAACCGGCCGCGCAGCACATAGCCTTGCTGCTCGAGTTGCGCCAGGGCTTGGGTGACCTGCGGTGTCGACAACCCCAGCGGGTAGGCAATGGCCTTCAACGGTAGCGGGCCAAAGGCGCTGAGTCGGGCGCGGAGCACTTCCACCAGGGCCTCGTCGCCGTCCCAGGTTTCATCGAAACCGGCCAAGGGCGTCAGCGCTGGTTGCCATTGGGCCTGTGGATAAACCGCTTGCAGACACGTCAGCCGTTCCAGCGCCACCCACAAGCCGCGTTCGGCGCTGATCTGCACATGGCTGGCGCGTCCGCCCTCGGCCAGCGTCTGCAACCAATCCAGCCACGACGCGTGGGCGCTGGCTTCGCTGTCGGCGATGCAGGCCAGGCTCATCAAGGCTTCGTGCATCTCATCGAGATTGGTCGGCGTCGGCCAGGCTTCATCCCGGACCGACTGGATGGCTTCGGCGTCCAGGGCGCCGAGGTCGTCGGTGGCCTGTGGATCGCTCCAGCGCCGGTTGATCACCGCCTGGGTGCGCCGTTCTTCCAGCGGCGCGTCGTCGAGAAAGGTGTAGGGCCGGGCGCTGAGGATTTCTGCCGCCAGCGGCGAGGGCGCCGGCAGATCGCGGCTGATCAGGCGAATCTGGCCGGCTTCCATGCGCCGCAACAGCGTCAGCCAACCTTCGCTGTCCATGGCTTCGTGCAGGCAATCGTCGAGGGTTTGTTCCACCAGCGGATGGTCGGGGATCTCACGCTCGCCGGCGAGGTTTTCCAGGCAGGCGATCTGGTCCGGAAACACGCTGGCGATCAGGTCCTCGCTTTTCATGCGCTGGATCTGCGGGGCGACTTTGCGCCCGCCGGCGTAGCGCGGCAAGGCCAGGGCCACGCCAGCGTTCCAGCGCCAGCGCACGCCGAACAGCGGCGCATCCAGCACCGCCTGGACCAGGATCTGCTCGGCGCTGTGGCTGTTGAGGTAGCGCCACACTTCGTCCAGTTCGAAGCTGTGGCTGGTGGACAGCGAGAGCACGATGGCGTCTTCACTGGCGGCGGCCTGCAATTCGAAGTTGAAGGTACGGCAGAAGCGCTTGCGCAAGGCCAGGCCCCAGGCGCGGTTGATACGGCTGCCGAAGGGCGTGTGGATGATCAGTTGCGTGCCGCCGGACTCGTCGAAAAACCGCTCCATCAGCAGCGTGTCCTGGGACGGCAGGGCGCCGAAGGCCAGGCGCGCGGGGGCGAGGTAATCCACCAGTTGTTCGGCGCTGGCCAGGTTCAGTTGCAGGGTGCCGGTGAGCCAATCGAGGGCCGGTTGCAGGTTGCCCGGCGTGGCGCCGAGCAGGTGATCGAGCTGGGCTTGCAGGCGCGCCACGGCCAGGGACAATTCGGCGCTGCGCCCGGGGGCTTCGCCGAGCCAGAACGGAATGGTCGGCGGCTGGCCCTGGGCGTCTTCGACCCGCACGCGGCCAGTCTCGACGCGAATGATGCGATACGACGTATTGCCCAACTGGAACACATCGCCGGCAATGCTCTCCACCGCGAAGTCTTCGTTGACGCTGCCGATGTTCAGCCCTTGGGGTTCGAGCAGCACGCTGTAGTCGGCATTGTCTGGAATGGTGCCGCCGCTGGTCACGGCGGTCAGCTTGCTGCCCCGGCGTCCGCGCAGGGTCCGGGTCACGGCATCGCGGTGCAGGTAGGCGCTGCGCACGCCCTGGCGGCCATTGAGGCCTTCGGCGAGCATTTGCAACAGCGCCTGGTAATGCCCTTCGTCCAGCTCGGCGTAGGGCGAGGCGCGGCGGAAGGTCTCCAGCAGCGCCTGCTCCGGCCATTCCTGGCAACTGACTTCGGCGACAATCTGCTGGGCCAACACGTCCAGTGGTGCCTTGGGGATGTGCAAAATATCCAGCTCGCCACGGCGCACGCAGTCGAGCAGGGCGGCGCACTCGATCAAATCGTCGCGGGTGGTGGCGAACAGACGTCCCTTGGGCGTGCCGCCGACCTGGTGCCCGGAGCGCCCGACTCTTTGTAGAAACGCCGAGATCGAACGGGGCGAGGCGATCTGGCAGACCAGGTCGACATCGCCGATATCAATGCCCAGCTCCAGGGAGGCGGTGGCGATCAGTACCTTCAGTTCGCCGCGCTTGAGGCGTTGTTCGGCGTCGAGGCGAAACTCCTTGGCCAGGCTGCCGTGATGGGCCGCCACGGCGTCCTTGCCCAGGCGCTCGCTCAGATGCCGGCTCAGGCGCTCGGCCAGGCGCCGGGTGTTGACGAACACCAGGGTGGTGCGGTGTTCCCGGGCCAGCTCGGCGAGGCGGTTGTAGACCAGTTCCCACACGTCATTGGCCATCACCGCCGACAGCGGTACTGGCGGCACCTCTATGTCCAGGTCCCGGGGGCGGGCGTGGCCGATGTCGACGATTTCGCAGCTACGTCCCTCACCGACGAGAAAACGCGACACCGCTTCGATGGGCTTTTGCGTGGCGGACAGGCCGATGCGCATCAACGGTTCGGCGCACAGGGCTTGCAGGCGTTCCAGGCTCAAGGCCAGGTGGCTGCCGCGCTTGCTGGCGGCGATGGCGTGGATTTCGTCGACGATCACCGTGCGGGTGCTGGCGAGCATCTGCCGGCCGGAATCGGAACCGAGCAGCACGTAGAGCGATTCGGGGGTGGTCACCAGGATGTGCGGCGCGGTCTTGCGCATCGCCGAGCGTTCTTTCTGCGGCGTGTCGCCGGTACGCACAGCGGTGGTGATGTGCAGGGGGGGCAGGTCCATCCGCCGCAGCTGTTCGGTGATGCCGGCCAGCGGATTTTGCAGGTTGATCTGGATATCGTTGCTCAAGGCCTTGAGCGGCGAGACGTAGACCACCAGCGTTTGGTCCGGCAGGCCGCCCTGTTCCAGGCCGCGATGCACCAGGTCATCGAGCACGGCGAGAAAAGCCGTCAAGGTCTTGCCCGAGCCGGTAGGCGCCGCCACCAGGGTCGAACGACGCTGGCCGATCAACGGCCACGCTTGGGCCTGGGCGGCCGTGACCGCCGGGAATGTCTGGCTGAACCAGGCGCGAACGGCGGGGTGAAAGCCTGCCATGGCGTGGTCGGCTGCAAGGGGCAGATTCATAGGATCAGTTTATGCGGGCGAGGTGGGGAGGATGCAAGTACTGATACTGTGCCCACAAGTCAGCGACCAGCCTTGTAAGACGCTCAAACCTGGCGATCCACACTTTACGGATGACGGTTGCGCACTAAACCCGCAAAATGCAACGATTCCGACAACGCCTGCGGGCGTGGTCGACCAAATTCTTGTGCCAATAGACTGGGCCTGCTGACTTTATGCGAATGCGCCTTATGTTACTGGGCGGCGGAAATGCCCTTGGGCAGGCGCTGATTCGCCTCGGTGCAGAAGAAGACATCGGTTTTCTTGCCCCCCGCCCGCCCGAAGACGGTTGGGATGCCGCGAGCCTGACGCAACTGCTCGACGACACCCGTCCGGACGCCTTGATCAACCTGGCGTACTACTTCGACTGGTTCCAGGCCGAGGCTGTCAGCGAGCAGCGCCTGGCCAGCCAGGAGCGCGCTGTCGAGCGCCTGGCCGAGCTGTGCCAGCATCACAACATCGTCTTGCTGCAACCGTCGAGCTATCGCGTGTTCGATGGCTCCCGCGCCACGGCCTACAGCGAGAAAGACGAGCCCGTGCCCCTGGGCGTGCGCGGCCAGGCGCTGTGGCGGATCGAGCAAAGCGTGCGCGCCACCTGCCCGCAACACGTGCTGCTGCGGTTCGGCTGGCTGCTGGACGACAGCGCCGATGGCATCCTTGGGCGTTTCCTGGCCCGGGCCGAACAGCCCGAGGAGTTGCTGCTGGCCGACGACCGCCGCGGTAATCCGACGCCGGTGGACGATGCGGCTCGGGTGATCATCTCGGTGCTCAAGCAACTCGATTGCGCGGCGCCGCTGTGGGGCACTTATCATTACGCCGGGCACGAGGCGACTACACCGCTGGCGCTGGGCCAGGCGATCCTGACCGAAGCCCGTGCCCTGCATCCGCTGGCCATCGAGTCGCCCACCCCCCAGGCCCACGCCGCACGGCCGGACGCCGCGGAAGAACCGCAGCACGCGGTGCTGGCCTGCAAGAAAATTCTGCACACTTTCGGGATCAAGCCCCGCGCCTGGCGCGCGGCACTCCCGGGCTTACTGGATAGGTTTTATCGCCATGGCTGAAGGCCCTGTTTTAATCACCGGCGGCGCGGGTTTCATTGGCTCGCACCTGACCGACGCTTTGCTTGCCAAGGGACATTCGGTACGCATCCTCGATGATCTGTCCACTGGCAAGCGCAGCAACCTGCCGCTGGACAACCCCGCTGTCGAACTGATCGAAGGCGACGTCGCCGATGCCGCGCTGGTGGCGCGGGTCATGGCCGGTTGCAGCGCCGTCGCGCACCTGGCGGCGGTGGCTTCGGTGCAAGCTTCGGTGGACGACCCGGTGCGCACGCACCAGAGCAATTTCATCGGCACCCTGAATGTCTGCGAAGCCATGCGCCAGAGCGGTGTGAAACGGGTGCTGTTCGCCTCCAGCGCAGCGGTCTACGGCAACAACGGCGAAGGCGAGTCGATCGACGAAGAAACCCCCAAGGCGCCGCTCACGCCGTATGCCTCGGACAAACTGGCCAGCGAGTTCTACTTCGACTTCTATCGCCGCCAGCATGATCTGGAGCCGGTGGTGTTCCGCTTCTTCAACATCTACGGCCCGCGCCAGGATCCGTCCTCGCCGTATTCCGGGGTCATCAGCATCTTCAGCGAACGGGCACAGAAAGGCCTGCCGATCACCGTGTTCGGTGATGGCGAGCAGACCCGGGATTTTGTCTACGTCGAAGACTTGGTGGACTTGCTGGTGCAGGCCATCGAGAAACCAGAAGTGGAAGTCGGGGCAGTGAACGTCGGCTGGAACCAGGCCACGACCCTCAAGCAGATGCTCCAGGCCCTGGCCGCCGTGGTGGGTGATCTGCCGCCGATCAGCTACGGCCCGGCGCGTTCCGGCGACATCCGCCATTCCCGGGCCGACAATCGCCGGCTGGGGCAGCGCTTCAGCTTTCCCCAGCAAACGCCGCTGAGTGTGGGGCTGGCGCGGTTGTTGGGCCGCTGAACGAAAAAGGCGCCTTTCGAGGCGCCTTTTTCATGAACTTGCTGGAGTGAATACTGTGGCGAGGGAGCTTGCTCCCGCTGGGCTGCGAAGCAGACCCAAAGTATTTGCGACCGCTTCGCGCTCGAGCGGGAGCAAGCTCCCTCGCCACAGGATGTGTTGTCAGCTGTTCATTGCGTTGCCATTTAAAACTTGTAACCCAACCCCACCATGTAGATCCATGGGTCCACATCGACATTCACCTTGGCCCGAGTCCCGCCGGCCACGGCGTTGTTGTCCACATACGCGGTGGTGTCGATGTCGATGTAGCGAATCTGGCCGTTGATCATGACGTTGTCGGTCAACATGTAGTCAGCACCCACTTGCCACGCCATGCCCCAACTGTTGCTCGCGCGGAAATTGCTGAAGCCGTTGGCGCTGGCTTCACTGCCGACGTGTTCGTCGTAGATCCAGGTGTAGTTGATACCGGCGCCGACATAAGGTTGGAACGTCGACTTGGCGTCGAGTGGGTAGTAGACCAGGCTGAGGGTTGGCGGCAGGTGCTTGAGGGTGCCGAGCTTGTTGTTGGCCGCGCCCAGGGCGGTGCCTTTGATTTTCACGTCGTGCTCGAACGGCGAGGCCGCCAGCAGTTCGATCCCCAGGTTGTTGGTGATCATGTAGGCGAAGTTCAAGCCCAACTGCGTGTCGCTACTCATGGTCGCCTTGCCGCCCAGGTCGGCGCCGGCCAGCGGGCCACGGTCGACCTTGACGCTGGAGCTGTCGGCTTCCGGATTGACGGTGATGGCACCGGCGCGAACGATAATATCGCCGGCTGTGTGGGCCTGGGCGAGTGGGGCGGCGAGCGCGAGGGCGGCGAGGGAAGCGCAGAGCAAGGACTTGTTCATGAGGGCTCCAGAGGGCATCGAAATTTGATGTCTCATGGTACGAAGCCGTCTGGTCCGGTCTTTTGACCCAGCTCAATGAGTCAGGGGGTGTTTAATTGACTCAGCTCAATAAAAGCACTGATGAGAAAATTCGAGGGAACCATCGCGAGCAAGCTCGCTCCCACATCATTCGACCGCATGCTTTCTGAAGAAACACGATCAACTGTTGGAGCGAGCTTGCTCGTGATAGCTATCTGACTGACCGCACATCACGACCGGATTCACTCCGGCAGCTCATACACATAAATCTTCTCGGCCTCCATCTGATACCCGGCATCGGCCAGTTCACTGGTGGACGGCTTGACCTGCATCGGCCCTTCGACCCAGTACGGTTGATACAACTCGTCGAGCTTGACCCCGACTTCACTTTTCACATGCACGATCTGGTTGGACGGCGGTGGCGGTACGTGGATACAGGCGCCGAAATACGGCACCAGCAAAAAGTCGGTGGTGCGACCTTCCTCGCTGACTTCCAGCGGCACGATATAGCCCGGCAAACGAATCTGCTGGCCATCGAGGGCCTTGACCACCGGGGCGTTGGGCAAGTCTTGCTTGGCCGCAGGGGCGGATTCGGCGGCCAGGGCGTCGCTCATCTTCGACAAGTCGTGCAGCGGGGTCATGTTCGGCACTTCTGGCGGGGCGTCCGGCGGGATCATTTCCGACCAGGCCAGGTCCCTCGGCTCGGCCGCCCACAGCGGCAGGGCGACCATCATCAACAGCGCAAGCAGGGCGCGGGGCATTTTCAAGGTCCTCATAGACGGATCGACAGGCCGTCGGCCAACGATTGGCGATAGGCGCGCCAGGCCGGCACGCTGCCCATCAGCAGGGCGGCGACCAGGATGCCAGCCAGCAGCGTCCATTCATATTCGCTCGGCCAGCTCAGCGGCAGGTACAAGCCATAGGCCGACTGCACGTAACCCTGGGCGGCAGCGATGCCGATGTACAGCAAGGCCAGCCCGGCGATGACCCCGGCCAGCGCCAGGGCGAAGGCTTCGAGCACCAGCAGCGTTGCGATGTGCCACGGCCGCGCACCCACCGAGCGCAGGATCGCCATTTCCCGGCGCCGCTCGTTGAGGCTGGTGAGGATCGCCGTAAGCATGCCGATCAACCCGGTCAGGACCACGAACAGCGAAATCACGAACAGGGCTTTTTCCGCGGTGCCCATCAGGCTCCACAATTCCTGAAGCGCCACGCCGGGCAGGATCGCCAGCAAGGGTTCGCCGCGGAACTCGTTGATCTCGCGCTGCAAGGCAAAGGTGGAGATCTTGTTGTTGAGGCCGAGCATGAACGCGGTGATCGCTTGGGGCGTGAGGTCCATGTTGCGGGCCTGGTCGGCGCTGATGCGGCCATTGCCCTGGGCCGGCACGCCGTTCTTCCAGTCGATGTGGATCGCCTCCATGCCGCCGAGGCTGATGTGCAGCGTGCGGTCCACCGGGGTGCCGGTGCGCTTGAGAATCCCGACCACGGTGAAGGGCTTGTCGTCATGCTTGACCAGGCTGATCGCCGCCACGCCGTGGGCCAGTACCAGTTTATCGCCGAGCTTGTAGTGCAGCGCCTCGGCCACTTCGGCACCGAGCACCACTTCGAACGGATCGGTTGCGAAAGCCCGGCCGTCGGCCAGTTCCAAGTGCTGCTGGCGGCCGTACTGGTAATGCTCGAAGTAGGCCTCGGTGGTACCCATCACCCGATAACCACGGTGGGAATCGCCTAGGGACATGGGGATCGCCCACTTCACTTTCGGGTTACTGGCGAAGTGTTCAAAGCTGTCCCAGCGGATGTTGTTGGTGGCGTTGCCGATGCGAAACACCGAATACAGCAGCAGGTTCACCGAGCCGGAGCGGGCGCCGACGATCAGGTCAGTGCCACTGATGGTGCTGGCGAAACTGGCTCGCGCCTCGGTACGTACCCGCTCCACTGCCAGCAACAAACAAACAGAAAGGGCGATGGCAAACGCGGTGAGGATCGCGGTGAAGCGGCGGTTCGCCAGGCTGGCCATGGCTAGACGGAACAAATACATCTCAAACCTCGAGTGGCGTGGCGGCGCGATTGAGATCGGCCAGCGACAGGTTGCGGTCGAACAGCGGTGCCAGGCTCTGGTCGTGGCTGACGAACAACAGGCTCGAGCCGGCCTCGCGGCATTCGGCGAACAGCAGTCGCAGGAAGTTTTCCCGGGCGTCGTAGTCCAGGGCCGAAGTCGGCTCGTCGGCGATCACCAGCTCCGGCTGGCCGATCAGGGCCCGGGCGGCGGCGACCCGTTGCTGTTGGCCGATGGACAGCGAGTCGGCGCGCCGCCCCAACAGGTTCGGATCGGTCAAGCCCAGGTGGGCCAGCAGCGTGGCGGCGGCTTGATCGACGCTGCCGTGGCGCTGGATCGCCCGTTGCGCACGCAGCTTGGAAAAGTGACAGGGCAGCTCGACGTTTTCGCGCACCGAGAGAAACGGCAGCAGGTTGAACTGCTGGAAGATATAGCCGGTGTGGTCGACGCGAAAGCGGTCGCGACGGCCTGCGCCCAGTTCGCTGAGTTCCTGGCCAAGCAGGCGGATGCTGCCGCGGTCCGGTGTCTGCACCCCGCCCAGCAGCCCCAGCAAGGTGGTCTTGCCGCTGCCGCTCGGGCCCTTGAGAAACAGCGTCTCACCAGCCTCCAGGCGGAACGCCGGGATATCCAGCAACGGCGGATGCCCGGGCCAACTGAAGCCTAGGTCGGAGAGTTCGATGAGTGCTTGGGTCATATGAAACCGGTCAGATTAAAGATCAACTCCTGTGGGAGCGAGCTTGCTCGCCATAGCGGTTTGTCAGGCAGCATCTGTGTTGGATGTGCCGGCCTCATCGCGAGCAAGCTCGCTCCCACATGGGCTTTCGGTGTACTTAGAATTTCAGGCTGGCCGCCTTGGCCGTCACTTCCACGCCTTGCTGGCCGCTTGGGCTGATCAGTTGTACCTGAATTTTCTGGGTGGCCGGGAAGGTTTTGAACAGGGTCGCCAAGTCCAGGTTCTTCAGTGCACCCGGGGCGGCGCAGGTGAATTGGTAGTGGGCATGAATCTCACTGTGCTCGCCGTGGTGCTCGTCGCCGTCTTCATCATGGTCTTCGTGGTCCGGTTCATCGCCGAACAATGGGCTTTCCAGTTCCTGTTGGGCCACGGTGCATTTGGCGGCGGCCGGCAGGTTGAACAATGCTAGTGGCTTGTCCAGCTGCGCGCGTACGGCGGCGACCTTGGCCTTGTCGGCATCGCTGGTGGCAGCATGTTCGAAGCCCACCAGGTTCATCGCCGGGCTTTCCAGTTCCAGCTCCAGGGTCTGGCCGTCCAGGGCGGCGTTCAACCGGCCCACACCGTGTTCATGGGCACCCAGGCTGCCGTGCTCGTGGTCATGATCATGCTCGACCGCCCCATGAGCGACGGCCAATGGCAGCAGGGCGAACGGCAAAGCGAGAAGCAGACGACGCATGACGAGTCTCCGAAAAGGTTATGTAATCTTATAACGAAAGTGCGGAGAGTTTGACCGTCTGCTTGGCGTCGCGCAAGGGCCATGGGAGCATGCGAACATGAAATATTCAGGAGCACGGTGATGTTGCGGATACGCGGAACCGTCGGCGATTGGCCGGTGGACTTGTCGATCGAAATGGATGAGAGCGACTGGGCGCAGCTCGGCGCGCAATTGCAAGTGGCCAAGTGCGAGAGTGTCGCGGCCCCGGCGACCAAACCGGTGGCCAATCCGGTGAGTCAGGACGATGCCCAGTGGCAGATCGCCAAGGAACTGCTGCGCAAGGCCGGGCAATTGAGCGGTCCGGACCTGCTGGAGCAACTCGAAGGCCTGACCGGCAGCGCCTCGGCGGGCAAACGCCTGTTGGTGCGCTTGCGCCACTGTGCGGAGGTCAAGGTACTGAGCGGCGCCGATACGCCGCTCTACAGTTGGGTGGGAGAAGAAGCGGCAAGCTACAAGCCGCAAGCTTCAAGCTGAAGCAATCTTGCCGCTTGCCGCTTGCCGCTGCCCCCCTAATACAACGCCGCGAACAGCTTGCGACGATAGGTCGTCACCAGGGGATGATCGTTGCCCAGCAGTTCGAACACTTGCAGCAAGGTCTTGTGGGGCAAGCCTTCGCTGTAGCTGCGGTTACGCACGAACAGCTTGAGCAGCGCATCGAGGGCCGCTTCGTACTGCTGGCGCGCCAGTTGCTGGATCGCCAGTTGGTACACCGCTTCATCGTCCTGCGGGTCTTTCGCCAGGCGCGCCTTGAGGTCGGCGGCGTCCGGCAGGTGCTTGGCCAGGCCGAGGAACTGGATTTGCGCCTTGGCGCCCGCGAGCGCGGCTTTGTGCTCGTCGCTTTTTACCGCATCGAGCACGGTCTGCGCTTCGTCCAGCTCGCCGCGTTCAGTCAGGCAACGGGCGTACAGGATCAGCGCCTTGGCGTTGGTGTTGTCTTCACCCAGCAACACCGTGAGCAGGGCTTCAGCGTCGGCGAAACGACCGTCGTCGAACAGCGCCTGGGCTTGTTCGAACGGGTCGGCGGCGGCTGGCGGTGGCATCTGCACGTGGGGTTCGAGCATCGCCCGCACCGCCGATTCCGGCTGGGCCCCGGCAAAGCCATCGACCGGCTGACCGTCCTTGAACAGCACCACGGTGGGCAGGCTGCGGATGCCGAAGCGGGCGACGATATCCTGCTCGATGTCGCAGTTGACCTTGGCCAGCAGCAGTTCGCCCTGATAGCTCTCGGCAATGGTTTGCAGCATCGGCATCAGGGCCTTGCACGGCGCACACCACTCGGCCCAGAAATCCACCAGCACCGGTTTGTGGAAAGAGTTCGCGATCACCGACTGGTCGAAATCGGCGGTGGTGGCGTCGAAGATGTAGGGCGTTTCCTGAGTCATGGGCAATCTCGTAGAGCGCTTGAATGGGGCAACTATACGGCTTGGTGGGGGGTGGCTGAAAGCGGGGTGGTCTTTCGCCCTGTGGTGTCTGACAGGACGCCTTCGCGGGCAAGCCCGCTCCCACAGTTGATCTTCAGTGGGTACAACATTCGCGTTCACTCTAGATCCCGTGTGGGAGCAGGCTTGCTCGCGAAGCTTTTCAGGCGCGCCGCGCGTGATACAGGCTCACATGCCGAAACTCTTCAGGCTCGGCCAGGTCCGGCAAGGTCATGGCCTGGAGCATGTCGATGCGTCGGTACAGCGGATGCTGGAAGTCCCGCACCCGGGAATCGGCCACCAACGCCTCGCGACCACGGCTGAGGAATTGATCGAGCAGCGGCAGGTTGGCCCGGTCGTAGAGCACATCGGCGACCAGGATCAGGTCGAAGCGATCGGCCTCGGCGAAGAAATCCGTTGAATACCCCAGCTCCACGTCATTGAGCGCGGCATTGGCCCGGCACGCGGCAATCGCCAGAGGGTCCAGGTCGCAGGCCACCACCTCCAGCGCTCCAGCCTTGACCGCCGCGATGCCCGCCACGCCGGAACCGGCGCCAAAATCCAATATGCGCTTGCCCTTGACCCACTGCGGCTGTTCGGCCAGATAGCGCGCCATCGCCAAGCCGCTGGCCCAGCAGAAACTCCAATAGGGCGGCTCGTGGAGAATGCGCCGGGTTTCTTCCGGGCTGAAGGCGCGGTCCATGTTGTCGCCGTCGATCAGCCACAACTTCAAGTCGGCGCCGGGTAGCGGGCAGGCCACCAGGCGCGCGTCACCCAGCAATTCACTCAACGCCCGTTGCAGGTCCTGCGGTGCACTCATGGCGCTTTGACGAATTGCAGGGCGCCCAGGGCCTGGGTGGTTGGTTGGCTGATGCGTTGCTCCGGCAGGTGCAGGATCAACTGGCCCGACTGGCTGGCGCGGCCGCGCAGCTCGACGCGAGCGCCGAGCGGGAAGGCATCGGGGTTGAAACGCAGGCGGAAGGGCAGGGCCTGGTTGGTGCCGATCAGGCTGGAACTGGCGAGTAATTGCTGTGGGCGGTCCTTGTCATCGATCACCAGCAACGCCAGTTCGACCTCGGCCCCGGCCGGCACGCCTTGCAAGGTGCCGCTCAATTCGCGCTGATACGCCGGCAGCGGCCCTAGCTCGGCCGCTTGGCGGGCTTTTTCCTGGGCCTGTTTCGGCGCTGGTGCCGGGGCGGGAGCCGCGGGTTTGGGTGCGTCGCTGCTGCACGCCATCAGCAGGCTGAAAAGACTGAGCAAAACGAGCGATCGTAGCGGCATGTGTGGCTCCAGCAAGGTGAATTCCATGGATCTGACGGTAAGCCCGTCTGTATACCGTAAACCCTATGGCTTGTCTTGCCAGTGGGATGCGCTACCATGGCCCTCCCTTTTTTTGTTGCCTGCCACCATGCACTGTCCCTTCTGCGGTGCCAACGACACCAAGGTCATCGACTCGCGACTGGTCGCCGAGGGCGAACAAGTCCGCCGCCGCCGCGAATGCCTGGCTTGCGGCGAACGTTTCACGACGTTCGAGACCGCTGAACTGGTGTTGCCGCGCCTGATCAAAACCGACGGCAGCCGCCAGCCGTTCGATGAAGAAAAACTGCGCGCCGGCATGCAGCGCGCCCTGGAAAAACGCCCGGTGAGCGTCGAGCGCCTGGAAGCGGCGCTGGTGCACATCAAGCACAAGCTGCGGGCGACCGGCGAGCGCGAGGTCAAATCCCTGGTGGTCGGTGAGTTGGTGATGGCCGAGCTGCAGAAGCTCGATGAAGTCGCCTACATCCGTTTTGCCTCGGTGTACCGGCGCTTCCAGGACTTGAACGAGTTCCGCGAAGAAATCGACCGCCTGGCTCGCGAACCGGTGAAAGAATGACCGGCTCGGCGCAGCAGGCCGTCCTCGACGCCCACTACATGGCCCGTGCCCTGGAGTTGGCGCGGCGCGGTCACTACACCACCCACCCCAATCCCCGGGTCGGTTGCGTGATCGTGCGTGACGGGCAGATTGTCGGCGAAGGCTGGCACATCCGTGCCGGCGAGCCCCATGCCGAAGTCCATGCCCTGCGCGCCGCTGGCGAACAGGCTCGCGGCGCCACGGCTTACGTGACCCTCGAGCCGTGCAGCCATCACGGGCGTACGCCGCCGTGTGCCGATGCGCTGGTCAACGCCGGCGTGGCGCGGGTGGTGGCGGCGATGCAGGACCCTAACCCGGAAGTCGCCGGGCGTGGCCTGCAAAGGCTGGCCCAGGCCGGCATCGCCACCGAAAGCGGCGTGCTGGAGGGTGAAGCACGTAAGCTCAATGAAGGTTTTCTCAAACGCATGGAGCAGGGGCTGCCGTTCGTGCGGGTCAAGCTCGCCATGAGCCTCGATGGCCGCACCGCCATGGAAAGCGGCGAAAGCCAGTGGATCACTGGCCCGGCCGCACGTTCGGCGGTGCAACGCCTGCGCGCCCAGGCCAGTGTGGTGCTGACCGGCGCCGATACGGTGCTGGCGGACAACGCCCGGCTGACCGTGCGCGCCGATGAACTCGGGCTCGATGCCGAGCAGACGGCGTTGGTCATGAGCCGCCCGCCGCTGCGGGTGTTGGTGGACGGTCGTCTGCGGGTGCCGCTGGATGCCGCGTTTTTCAAGGCCGGTCCGGCGCTGGTCGCTACCTGCATGGCGGTGGAAGAACAATACGCCAACGGTCCCGAATGCATGATCGTGGCAGGCGATGACGGCCAGGTCGATCTGCGTCGGCTGCTGGTGGCGCTGGCTGCCCGGGATGTCAATGAAGTGCTGGTGGAGGCTGGTCCGCGCCTGGCGGGCGCTTTTGCCCGGCAAGGGCTGGTGGACGAGTTCCAGATTTTCATCGCCGGCAAGTTCCTCGGTTCTTCGGCGCGGCCGCTGTTGGACTGGCCGCTGGCGCAGATGAAGGACGCTCCCCAGCTGAAAATCACCGAAATCCGCGCCGTGGGCGATGACTGGCGAGTCATCGCCGTTCCCGTTCCACCGGCCAGCGTATAATTCCCGGCTTTCGCGCAAGCGGCGGCCTGTTCTCGAGGAGGACTCCATGTTTACCGGCATCATCGAATCCATCGGCAGCATCCGTGCACTCACCCCCAAGGGCGGCGATGTGCGGGTCTACGTCGAAACCGGCAAGCTCGACCTGAGCGACGTCAAGCTGGGCGACAGCATCGCCGTGAACGGCGTGTGCCTGACCGCCGTTGAACTGCCCGGCAACGGCTTCCTGGCCGACGTCAGCCGTGAAACCCTCGACTGCACGGCCATGAACGACCTCAAGAGTGGCAGCCCGGTCAACCTGGAAAAAGCCCTGACCCCCACCACTCGCTTGGGCGGGCACCTGGTCAGCGGCCATGTGGACGGCGTCGGCGAAGTGGTCTCGCGTACCGATAACGCCCGGGCCGTGGAGTTTCGCATCCGCGCGCCCAAGGAGCTGGCCAAGTACATCGCCCATAAAGGCTCGATCACCGTCGACGGTACCAGCCTGACGGTCAACGCGGTGGATGGTGCCGAATTCCTGCTGACGATCATTCCCCACACCCTGAGCGAAACCATCATGGCCTCGTACCGGCCAGGTCGCCGGGTCAACCTGGAAGTCGACTTGCTGGCCCGTTACCTGGAGCGCCTGCTGCTCGGTGACAAGGCCGCGGAGCCTGCATCCGGCAGCAACATCACCGAAAGCTTCCTGGCCGCCAACGGCTACCTCAAATCCTGACCCAAGGGGGTGCCGCGTGGCGCTCAATAGCATCGAAGAACTGGTTGAAGACATCCGCCAAGGCAAGATGGTCATCCTCATGGATGACGAAGACCGCGAGAACGAAGGCGACCTGATCATGGCCGCCGAATGCTGCAAGGCCGAGCACATCAACTTCATGGCCAAGCATGCTCGTGGGCTGATCTGCATGCCGATGACCCGCGAGCGCTGCGAGCTGCTGAAGCTGCCGCTGATGGCACCGCGCAACGGCTCGGGCTTCGGCACCAAGTTCACCGTGTCCATCGAGGCTGCCGAGGGCGTGACCACCGGTATTTCCGCGGCTGACCGTGCGCGCACCGTGCAGGCGGCTGCCGCGAAAGACGCCAAGGCCGAAGACATCGTCAGCCCCGGCCACATCTTCCCGCTGATGGCCCAGGCTGGCGGCACCCTGGCCCGCGCCGGCCACACCGAAGCGGCCTGCGACCTGGCGCGCATGGCCGGCTTCGAGCCCAGCGGCGTGATCTGCGAAGTGATGAACGACGACGGCACCATGTCCCGTCGTGCGGAGCTGGAAACCTTCGCCGCCGAACACAACATCAAGATCGGCACCATCGCCGACCTGATCCACTACCGGATGATCCACGAACGTACCGTTCAGCGGATTGCCGAGCAGCCGCTGGACAGCGAACTGGGCCAGTTCAACCTGGTGACCTACCGCGACTCGGTGGAAGGCGACGTGCACATGGCGCTGACCCTGGGCACCGTGTGCGCCGAAGAGCCGACCCTGGTGCGGGTGCACAACATGGACCCATTGCGCGACCTGTTGATGGTCAAGCAACCCGGCCGCTGGAGCCTGCGGGCCGCCATGGCCGCGGTGGCCGAGGCCGGCAGCGGCGTGGTGCTGCTGCTCGGGCACCCACTCGATGGCGACGTGCTGCTGGCGCACATCCGCGAAACCGCGGATCAAGCCGCCGTGAAAAAACCGACCACCTACAGCATTGTCGGTGCCGGTTCGCAGATCCTTCGGGACCTGGGCGTGCGTAAAATGCGCCTGATGAGCGCACCGATGAAATTTAATGCGATATCCGGTTTCGATCTGGAAGTTGTAGAATACGTGCCCTCCGAATAATGGCCTGCGGATTCCGGCATTATTGTTCACTTGAGGCTTGTTAGATTCATTGTGGCGAGGGAGCTTGCTCCCGCTTGGGTGCGCAGCACCCACAACTGGGCCGCTGCGCAGCACCCACAATAGGGGCCGCTGCGCAGCACCCACAATAGGGGCCGCTTCGCAGCCCAGCGGGAGCAAGCTCCCTCGCCACAAAAGCTTGAAATGGACAGCATGACGGGATCTGCGGGTGCTGTAGATTCGAGACTAATATCACTGAGGAGCGCGTATAGAACGCGCTCCGGCTCTTTAAGAGATCTGACGAATGACCCTGAAGACCATCGAAGGTACCTTCATCGCCCCCAAAGGCCGCTACGCTCTGGTAGTGGGCCGTTTCAACAGTTTCGTGGTCGAGAGCCTGGTTGGCGGTGCGGTCGATGCCCTGGTTCGCCATGGCGTGAGCGAAAGCGACATCACCATCATCCGTGCCCCTGGCGCCTTCGAAATTCCGCTGGTTGCGCAGAAAGTCGCTCAAAAGGGCGAATATGCGGCGATCATCGCCCTGGGCGCGGTCATTCGTGGCGGTACTCCGCACTTCGAATACGTGGCCGGCGAATGCACCAAGGGCCTGGCCCAGGTGTCCATGGAATTCGGCGTGCCAGTCGCTTTCGGCGTACTGACCGTTGACTCCATCGAGCAAGCCATCGAGCGTTCCGGCACCAAGGCCGGTAACAAAGGTGCCGAAGCTGCCCTGTCCGCCCTGGAAATGGTCAGCCTGCTGGCGCAGTTGGAGGCCAAGTGATTAGCGACGAAAGCGATCGTTTCAACCCGCGCGATCCAAAGCCTGCGGATGCCGGCAAGCCGTCGAAAAGTGCCAAGCGCCGCGAAGCCCGTCAGCTCGCGACCCAGGCGCTGTATCAATGGCACATGGCCAAGCAATCGCTGAACGAGATTGAAGCGCAGTTTCGGGTCGACAACGATTTCAGTGATGTCGATGGCGCTTACTTCCGCGAGATCCTGCACGGGGTCCCGCAGTTCAAGACTGAAATCGACACCGCGCTCACGCCTTGCCTGGACCTGACCATCGAAGAGCTGGATCCGGTTGAACTGGCGGTGCTGCGCCTGTCCACCTGGGAGCTGCTCAAGCGCGTCGACGTACCGTACCGCGTGGTGATCAACGAAGGGATCGAGCTGGCGAAAGTCTTCGGCTCCACCGATGGCCACAAGTTCGTCAACGGTGTGCTCGACAAACTTGCCCCGCGCTTGCGTGAAGCCGAAGTGAAGGCGTTCAAGCGCTGATTGGCGTTTGCAGCGGCTATGGGCGAATTTGAGCTGATCCGTCACTACTTCGCCGCCGCGCCTTGTGCGCAGGGCGGCGAGGGCGTTGCGCTGGGGATCGGCGACGACTGCGCCCTGCTGGCCGTTCCTCCCGGGGAACAGCTGGCGGTGTCCACCGACACGCTCGTGGCCGGTGTGCATTTTCCAGACCCTTGCGAGCCGTTCCTGCTCGGCCAGCGCTCGCTGGCCGTGGCGGTCAGTGACCTGGCCGCCATGGGCGCCAACCCTTTCGCCTTTACCCTTGCCCTGACCTTGCCGACGGTGACCGCCGATTGGCTGCAAGCCTATGCCCGCGGTTTGAACCACATGGCCCAGGCCTGTGGCGTGGCGCTGGTGGGGGGGGACACCACACGTGGGCCCCTGAGCCTGACCATGACAGTGTTTGGCCGCGTGCCGTCCGGCCAGGCCCTGACCCGTAGCGGCGCGCGGCCCGGCGACCTGCTGTGTGTGGGCGGCGAATTGGGCAATGCCGCCGGCGCATTGCCGCTGGTGCTCGGCCAGCGCAGCGCCGAACCTGCGATTGCCGAGCCGTTGCTGGCCCATTACTGGTCGCCACGTCCGCAGATCGACCTGGGCCTGGCGTTGCGGGGCAAGGCCAGCGCGGCGATGGATATTTCCGACGGCCTGCTGGCCGATTGCGGGCATATCGCCCAAGCGTGCGGGGTGGCCTTGCAGGTTGAACGGGACCGACTGCCGCTGTCCAACGCTCTGGTAGCGTTTCTTGGCCGGGCGGATGCCGAGCAGGCCGCCCTGAGCGGCGGTGACGATTACGTGCTGTTGTTCGCCGTGCCAGCAAGCCGATTGTCGGCGTTGCAGGCCGCCGGCTGGCCGATCCACGTGATCGGCCGTGTACTGGCCGGGCAAGGCGTCACGCTGGTCGACAGCCTCGGGCACGACATCACCCCGCCAGTGCGGGGCTATCAACATTTTCGGGAGACACCGTGACAGATCATCCCAACCAGGTCCCGGCAGAGTTCGTTCCGCCTTCGGTCTGGCGCAATCCCTGGCATTTCCTGGCATTTGGCTTCGGTTCGGGTACTTTACCCAAAGCCCCGGGCACCTGGGGCTCGCTGGTTGCGCTACCCTTCATACCGTTGTGGCAGATGTTGCCGGACTGGGGCTACTGGTTGATGCTGGGCATCACCATGCTGTTTGGCTTCTGGCTGTGTGGCAAAGTGGCGGATGACCTTCGGGTGCACGATCATGAAGGCATCGTCTGGGACGAAATGGTCGGCATGTGGATCACCTTGTGGCTGGTACCGGAAGGCTGGTATTGGTTGCTGGCGGGTTTCCTGGTGTTCCGTTTCTTCGATATCCTCAAGCCGTGGCCGATCCGCTGGATCGACAGGCATGTACACGGCGGTGTCGGTATCATGCTCGATGATGTGTTGGCCGGGGTTTTCGCCTGGCTGGCAATGCAGGGATTGGTGTGGTGTTTCACCTGAGGGAGTCAGGCATGGGCGTAAGCCGCGCACTACTGCTGTTGCTGTGTTTAGGAGCCTGTTTGGGGGCAAGGGCGGTCGAGTCGACGCCGCTGCCTGACAAGATCCGTGCGGCCAGCGAAGAGTGGGCCGATTACACCCAGGCCGATGGCCAGGGCATGGGCTGGGATATCTTGCGCGCGGTCTTCGAGCCTGAAGGCGTCAAGCTGGAGATCCGCAGTGTGCCCTACACCCGCTCGATCGGGTTGGTGCAGCGCGGCGAGGTCGACGTGCAGGTTGGCGCCTATCGGGATGAATCCGAAGGCGTGCTTTACCCGCATTGGCACTACGACGTCGATCATATCTATGCCTTGGGGCTGGCCTCCAAGCCTTCACCGACGCTGGCGACGATTGGCAACTATCGACTGGTGTGGATGCGCGGGTACGAATACAACAACTACCTGCCCAACATCCGGCGTTTCAATGAGATTCACCGCGCCGTAGGTATCTTGCCGATGCTGGCCCATGATCGTGCCGATTTTTATATCGATGCGTTGATGGAAATCCAGGATGTGCTTGCCAAGGCCGACGATCCCAAGCAATTCAAGTTTTCGCCCCTGATCAATTTGCCGCTGTACCTGGGGTTCGCCAACAACGAAAACGGCCGTACGTTGCGGGCGCTGTTCGATCGACGCATGGAAGTGTTGGTGAAGAGCGGCGAGTTGAAACCGATTTTCGAACGCTGGAAGCAACCCTATCCTTTCGACGAGAATGGCAAGCCGCCGAAGCCATGATCAATCTTATCGATGTTCATTAGCGATAATTCAGCCTAAGCGTCTGTCGGATCGTGCTGTTACAATGCCCGCCTCTGCGAATCTCCAGTACTAGAATCAGGAGCACACCGGTGCCTGTCGTTTTTGTTGCCGCTTCCAAGCTGCCAACGCCCTTTGCGCAATTCACCATGCATGGTTTTCTCGATGAAGCCACCGGCCGCGAGCACGTTGTGCTGAGCCTGGGTGATTTCGCCGACGGTGCACCGGTGCTGGGCCGCCTGCATTCCGAATGCCTGACCGGCGACGCCCTGTTCAGCCAGCGCTGCGATTGCGGTTCGCAACTCGAGGCCGCGCTGCAAGCCATTGCCCGTGAAGGCCGTGGTGTGTTGTTGTACCTGCGCCAGGAAGGGCGTGGTATCGGCTTGTTGAACAAGATCCGCGCCTATGAACTGCAAGATGGCGGCGCCGATACTGTGGAAGCCAACGAACGCCTGGGCTTTGCCGCCGACCTGCGTGACTACAGCATTTGCTTGCCGATGCTCGAACACCTGGGTATCAAGTCCCTGCGGCTGATGACCAACAACCCACGCAAGGTCAAGGCCTTGACCGACATGGGCATCGTGGTGGCCGAGCGTGTGCCGCTGCACACCGGTCACAACCCCCACAACAAACTCTACCTGGCAACCAAGGCCAGCAAGCTCGACCACATGATGGGTAACGAGCACCAAGGCGAGGTTGACCGGGCGTGACGCGCGGTCAGGTTCGGCGGCGGCTATCGGTCAGTTGGTGGAAATACCTGGCCCTGGCCTTGCTGCCGCTGTTCGTGATCAACGCGGTGTTCGGCCAGGGCGAAGCGATTCTGCCGGTGCTGGCGATGCCGCTGTTCATTGCCGGCGTGGCGTCGATGTTTGTCAGCCTGCGATTCTTCGGGCCGTACAAGCAAGCCCTGATCGCCACCCAGAAAGCGCTCGACACGCCCGAAGAACCCCAGGCCTGGATTGACCTGGCGGCCCGTCGCCGCTCAGCCTTCCTGGTGGCCGGGCTACCGGCCTGGGTTGGTGCCCTTGCGGTGTTCGTGGGCCTGGAAGCGGTGCCGTTGATGCTGCTGGCCTTGTCGACCGCCGTGTTGTTCTACCTGTACCGCATCCCGCGCCAACTCGGCTGATGAACCGCTGGCTGGCGGTCTTGCTGCTGGCCCTCAGCGCCTCGACGATGGCGGCTTCGCGGGTCGTCAGCCTCGCGCCGTCGTTGTCGGAAATCGTCGTTGAACTGGGCTCCGCCGACCTCTTGGTGGGCGTGCTGGATGGCGGTGACCGTCCGCCAATCCTTAAGGACCTACCCTCCGTAGGCCGTTACGGCCAACTGGACATGGAACGCTTGCTCAGCCTCCAGCCCGACCTGCTCCTGCTCTGGCCCGGCAGTGTCGGCCCGGCGCAGCGCGAGCAACTCAAGGGCTTGGGTATTGCCGTTTATGTCGCCGAGCCCCGCAGCCTCGACCAACTCATCGCGCAAATTGAAGACATTGCCATGCAGCTCGGCCGCCCGGAGCGGGGCGCGCCGCGGGCGGCGCAGTTGCGTGTGCGTCTGGAAGCGTTACGCCAGCGCTATCGACGGGACCCGCCGTTGCCGGTGTTCTACCAAGTCTGGGACCGGCCGCTGTACACCGTCGGGGGCGGGCAGATCATCAGTGATGCGCTGGCGGTGTGCGGCGCTCGCAACGTCTTCGCTGACCTGAGCGTGCCGGCCCCGCAGGTGAGCGTGGAAGCGGTGCTGCAACGCAATCCGCAGGTCATCCTGGCCACGGAGCAGGCGCAGCTCGATGCCTGGAAAACCTGGCCGGTGGCGCAGGGGCGGTTGTTGCTGGTCAATGACAAGGGGCTGGAGCGGCCCAGTGGGCAGATGATCGAGGCGACGGCGCGGCTATGTGAGTTGATTGCGCCAGACAGATAGATTGCGGCGGGCCCAATCGCGAGCAAGCTCGCGATTGGGCCCGCCCAAACAGCACAAATTCCAGATCAGAGGGCGGGGGTCCAAGTCACCCCAAGCAACCAGGTCCGACCTTCCTCCCGATACCCATACTGGGCTCCATCATGGCTATACAGCGCCCGGCTGTAACCCTTGTCCAGCAGGTTATCCACCTTCATCTCCAGCTTGACCTCCCGGGTCAACGCCCAGCTGCCGCGCAGCCCGAGCAAGGCATAGCCACCCAGGGCATTGCGGTTGTTTTCATCGTCATAGCTGCCACTCACCGCTTGCCAGGTGGCGCCCAGGCCCAGACGGTCGAATTGCCGGTCCAGGTCCAGGCTCAAGGTCCGCCGGGCGCGGCGTGCCAGAGTGTGGCCGCTGTCGCGGTCACGTGGGTCGATGATGGCCAGGCCCAGGTTGCCCTGCCAGCCGAACACATCCTGCAGGTAGGCCATCTCAAAACCGTTGATCCGCGCCGAGGCAACGTTCTGTGGGCGTGAGTTACTGCCAAAGATGATCGCGTCTTCCAGGTCCGTGCGGTAAAGCGAGGTCTCCAGGCGGGCGCTGTCGCTCAGTTGGCTGCGCCATTGCAGCTCGTAGCTTTTCGCCGTTTCAGGTTTCAGGTCAGGATTGCTGAAGTCCGGGTAGTACAGGTCGTTGAAGGTCGGCGCGCGGAAGCTTTCGCTGTAGGTCAGCAACAGGTCGTTGTCCGCGTTGATCGGCAGGGTAAGCGTGCCGCTCCAACTGTTCTGGCCGCCAAACTGTTGGTTCTGGTCGCGACGCAGGCCCAGTTCGGTGGAGAACGTTTCGGCCTGGAAGCGGTGCTGGATGAACGCGGCACGGTTCCAGCGGCTGTCTTCGTCGAACGGCGTGCTGCTGTTGACCCGGTCCTGATACCAGTCGCCGCCGACGATCAGGCTGTTGCGCTCGTTCAGCGTCACGTCGTTCTGCCAGGTCACGGAATCGCGGTAGGTGTTGAACACTTCGCGGACATCGCTGAGCTTGTCGAAGGTTTTTTCACGGTTCTCGCTGTGGCCCAGTTCCAGGCGTGACTTCCAGGCCTCGTTGATTCGCCCGTCCACATAGGTGCTGAAGCTGCTCACCGCAAACTCACTGTAGGGTTGCTGAGGCAGGGATTCGAAAGTGGCCGGGTCGAAGCGGCCGAACGGGTTGTCGTATTCGCTTTTGCCGCGGTTATCCAGCAGGTTCAGGCCAACTTCCACGTCATCGCTGGCCGCATGGCTCAGGCTCAGGCTGAAGGACTGGTTGCGGTTGGCATCGTCGTCGCGATCGCTGGCGTAGGACTCGTGGGTCCGATTGCTTCCGGCGCTGTCGTCGAGGCTGGCGCCGAGGTTGAAACGGGTCTGGTCGTCGCCACCGGACAGGCCCAGGCTGCGCTCCCAGGTCTGATGGCTGCCGACACCCATATGCAGGCGCGGTTGCAGGCCTTGCTCGTTGCCGCGACGGGTGAAAATCTGAATGACACCGCCCACCGCATCGGCACCGTAGATCACCGAGCGCGAACCGCGCAGCACTTCCACGCGCTCGATCTGGTTGATGTTCAGGCGTTGCAGGTTGCTGTCACCGGAGGTGGCGTTACCGATGCGCTGGCCGTCCACCAGCACCAGGCTCTGGGCCGATTTGGTCCCGCGAATGTAAATCCCCGGCAGGCTGCCGCGCCCACCCAGCGGTGCCACCTGCACGCCTGGCACACGGCTGAGCAAGTCAGTGACACTGGCCGGCTGCAAGCGCTCGATGTCGTCGCGGTTGAACACGGTATTGGCGGCGCTGCTGTCGTTGCGGGCCTCGACCTGGCGGTTGGCGCTGATCACGATGTCGGGCAGCTTCAGGGCCTGGTCGCGTTCGAAGGTGTCGGCCAGCAGTTCGTGGGTGGGTAGCAGAGAGAAGGTGAGGGCGAGGCGGAGTTTCATGGGGGTTCCGATCATGTGTGCTTCACACAAGCCAATGTGGGAGCGGGCTTGCTCGCGAAAGTGGTGTGTCAGTCGAATTCGATATTGACTGATACACCACTTTCGCGAGCAAGCCCGCTCCCACAGGGTTTTGTATCGTTTGAGCGTTACAGGCCCAACAACTGCAACCGCTGGCGCACCGCCGCTTCGATCCCCGCCTCGTCCAGCCCGCATTCGGCGAGCATCTGCGCCGGCTTGGCGTGTTCGACATAGAGGTCCGGCAAGCCCAGGTGCAGCACCGACTTGAGGATGTTGTCCCGGGCCAGGAATTCGCTGACCGCCGCGCCGGCACCGCCCATGATGGCGTTTTCCTCGATGGTCACCAGCAGGTCATGGCTGCCGGCCATCTCGCGCACCAGGGCTTCGTCCAGGGGTTTGACGAAGCGCATGTCCACCACGGTAGCGTCCAAGGTGTCGGCGACTTTCAAGGCCTCGGCCAGTTGCACGCCGAATACCAGCAGGGCGGTTTGCTTGCCCTGGCGGCGAATCACGCCCTTGCCGATCTCGATTGGCTCAAGGTCGGGCGAGATCGTCGCGTTCGGGCCGGTGCCACGCGGGTAACGCACTGCCGCCGGGCCATTGAACAGGTGGCCGGTGGTGAGCATCTTGCGCAGCTCGTTTTCATCGCTCGGGGTCATCACCAGCATGCCGGGGATGCAGCGCAGGAACGACAGGTCGAAGCTGCCGGCGTGGGTCGGGCCGTCTTCGCCCACCAGGCCGGCGCGGTCGATGGCGAACAGCACGTCGAGGTTCTGTACGGCGACGTCATGAATCAGTTGGTCGTAGGCCCGTTGCAGGAACGTCGAATAGATCGCCACCACCGGTTTGGCGCCTTCACAGGCCATGCCGGCGGCGAGGGTCACGGCGTGCTGCTCGGCAATCGCCACGTCGAAATAGCGTTGCGGGTAGCGCTCGCTGAAGGCCACCAGGTCCGAGCCTTCCTTCATCGCCGGGGTGATGCCCACCAGGCGCGGGTCGGCGGCGGCCATGTCGCACAGCCATTGGCCGAAGACGCCGGAGTACTTTGGTCCGCCGGCCTTTTTCGGTGCGGCCGCTGGAGCGTCCAGGGGTTCGAGCTTGGTGATGGCGTGGTAGCCGATCGGGTCGACTTCCGCCGGGGCGAAGCCTTTGCCTTTCTTGGTGACCACGTGCAGGAACTGCGGGCCCTTGAGGTCGCGCATGTTGCGCAGGGTAGCGATCAGCGTGGGCAGGTCATGGCCGTCGATGGGGCCGATGTAGTTCCAGCCCAGTTCTTCGAACAGCGTGCCGGGGACCAGCATGCCCTTGGCGTATTCTTCGGTGCGGCGGGCGATTTCCCAGGCGCCGGGCAGGCGCGACAGCACTTTCTTGCTGCCTTCGCGCATGCTGGCGTAGGTGCGGCTGGAGAGGATCTTTGCCAGGTAGTTGGACAAACCGCCAACGTTGCGCGAGATCGACATGTCGTTGTCGTTGAGGATCACCAGCATGTTGGCGTCGACTTCCGGCGCGTGGTTCAGCGCCTCGAAGGCCATGCCCGCGGTCAGTGCGCCGTCGCCGATCACGGCAATCGCCTTGCGCTCGCTGTTTTGCAGGCGAGCGGCAATCGCCATGCCCAGGGCGGCGCTGATGGAGGTGCTGGAGTGACCGACGCCAAAGGTGTCGTATTCGCTCTCGGAGCGACGCGGGAAGGCGGCGATACCGTCCTTCTGGCGCAGCGTGCCCATGCGCTCGCGACGGCCGGTGAGGATCTTGTGCGGGTAGGCCTGGTGCCCGACATCCCACACCAGCCGGTCGTCCGGGGTGTCGAACACGTAATGCAGCGCGATCGTCAGCTCGATGACGCCCAGGCCCGCGCCGAAGTGCCCACCGGTCTGGCCGACCGTGTAGAGCAGCTCCAGGCGCAACTCATCGGCCAGGGTTTCCAGCTCGGCTTCACCCAGGCGACGCAGGCCGTCCGGCGTGTTGGCGCGGTCCAGCAGGGGCGTGGTCGGGCGCTTGCGGGGAATCTCTTGAAACGTCGTGGGCATCAGGCGAATCGTTATAGGTATAGAAAGAGGCGGCAGTTTACCTTATGGATCGCAAGCTGCCCACGCGTTGGCCGGAACTTGGCCGATACGCACTTATGAATGGGTTGACCCTGTATCAGCTGCGTCGTTCGACGATATAGCGCGCCAAGTCGCGCAACGGCTCGGCCGCCGCGTCAAAGGGTCGCAGCGCGGCCAGGGCCTGGTCGCGCAGCTCCAGGGCGTAGGCCTTGGCGGCGTCGAGGCCGAGCAGGGCCGGGTAGGTCGGTTTATCGCGGGCGATGTCGGCACCCTGGCGCTTGCCCAGGGTCTGGGTATCGCTTTCGACGTCGAGGATGTCGTCCTGCACCTGGAACGCCAGGCCGATGGCTCGGGCGTAGGTCTGCAAGGCTTGCAACTGGGCGGGCGTGGCCCGGCCGCTGGCCAGGGCGCCGAGCCGGACGCTGGCCTCGATCAAGGCGCCGGTCTTGTGCCGGTGCATGTATTCCAGGGCGCTCTGGTCCAGCTTCAGGCCCACCGAGCCCAAATCGATGGCCTGGCCGCCGACCATTCCCGCAGGGCCTGCCGCCAGCGCCAGGGCACTGACCATGTCCAGGCGAACCTGCGCCGGGCAATCGCTCAGGGCCGGATCCAGCAGGGCGCTGAACGCCAGGCTCTGCAAGCCGTCGCCGGCCAGGATCGCGCAAGCTTCGTCGAATTGCTTGTGGGTGGTGGGCTGGCCGCGACGCAGGTCGTCGTCGTCCATGGCCGGCAAATCGTCGTGCACCAGCGAATACGCGTGGATCAACTCCACCGCACAGGCGGCGCCGTTGGCTTGCTCGGCCTGGCCGCCCAAGGCTTCGCACGCGGCGTAGGCCAACAGCGGCCGTACACGCTTGCCGCCGTTCATCACGCTGTAGCGCATGGCTTCGTACAGGCGCGCCAGCTCCGGGCTAGGGGCGCTGAACAAGCTATCCAATGCAGCATTGACCCGGGCCTGGCTGCTGGCCTGATAGGCGCCGATCATTCAGGCTGTTCCGCGTCGAAAGGCTCTTCGGTCAGCTCGCCGTCGCGCTCGAGCAGCAATTGCACCTTCTGCTCGGCCTGGGCCAGCGCTGCCTGGCAGTCGCGAGTCAAGCCGATACCCTGCTCGAAGGCGGTCAGCGAGTCTTCCAGCGACAATTCGCCGTTCTCCAGCCGTTCCACCAGCGTTTGCAGGTCGGCCAGAGATTGTTCGAAATCCAGTGCAGCTTTTTTGCGGGCCATGGCGGCTATTCCGGTTGACTGTTAAACCGGCGCGACACTAGCAGACATGGGGTTTTGGGGCAAATCAGGGCAGGGGGATCGAAGCGGGACAACGGGCTTGCACCGACCTGCTTTTGTGGCGAGGGAGCTTGCTCCCGCTCGGCTGCGCAGCAGTCGCAATCCGGTTCAGCCCCCGCAGGTTGGGGCCGCTTCGCAGCCCAGCGGGAGCAAGCTCCCTCGCCACGGAATTTCAGCGGGCCGGATAACTGACCCGATACCGGGTACTGCGCCCACCGCCGGGCATTCGCTCCAGGCAGCCTCTCTCCAGCAGTTCGGCGAGATGGCGGGTTGCCGTCGCCTTGGAAACCTTCGCCACTGCTTGGTATTGGGCTGCGCTGATTCCGCCCTCGAAGCCTTTTTCACCGCCATCGAGCATTCGGTTGAGTACCTTGATCTGCTCAGGCGTAAGCGCGCTGTTGCGATGAACTTGCCAGAATCTCGCTTTGCAAAACACGCTGTCGATCCGCTTCATCGCCTGCTGGAGGCTGCGCAACAACGTCTGCAGAAACCAGGTCAGCCAGGCGGTGATATCCAGTGTGGCCTTCTGGCTGTTCTCCAGAAGCCGGTAATAACCGGCGCGGTCGTCGAGGATGCTCACGGACATGGCGTAGAAACGGATTGCCTGGGCCTCGCCCTGGGCCAGTGCCAGGTCGGTCAGGGTGCGGGTCAGGCGGCCATTGCCATCGTCGAATGGATGCAGGGTGACGAACCAGAAATGAGCGATGCCAGCACGCAACAATGGATCGAGGTCGGCCTGATGACGACTGGTCTTGAACCAGTCGATGAACGTTTGCAATTGCTGTTCAAGACCCTGGCGGGGAGGCGCCTCGAAGTGAACGGTGGGGCGGTCCAACCTGCCAGAGACTACCTGCATCGGTTCGTCACCGCGCAGCGTGCCTACGCGGATCTGTCGGTGGGCAAAGTCGCTGGTTTGATCAGGAAACAACCACTCATGCCATTCCAGCAAGCGTTCGACAGTCAGGGGCTGGTTGAAATGCCGGGTAGCGTCCAGCAAGAGGTTCGCCAAGCCTTCGCTGCGTTGGCTGACCGGCGTGTCGTCGCCTTGTTCCAGGCCGAGGCGGCGGGCCAGGGACGAGCGCACCGAGCCGACATTCAGTTGCTCTCCTTCGATAGCCGAGGAGGTCACGATGTTTTGCAGCAAGGTATCCAGTTCGCTCTGGGCACTGAGCGAAGCCGTGACCGCGCCCGTCATGCCGAGCAACTGGCCTTGGGTCTGCACGCATTCGCGAAGCAGCGGTGCCAATGCTTCAGCTTGCCAGCGGAAGCCGGGCCAGTCGGGCTGTTGCCAGATCCAATGGGGTGCCATGCGCCTGTCCAAAGATGAGTGAGCCGAATAATAGCGCTATTCGGCTCATTTCGTGAGCCGAATACGCCTGCTATTCGGCTCACGCACCTCTCAGTACGTGATTTCCCACACAGAATCGCGCGTTCCCCGATTGTTAATAATTCGCCGAATCGCTAACCTTCGCGCCATCTACAGCCCCGTTGCGACGGGGCCTTCAGACGAAGCCCGAATAATGACAAGCAGCGCTGAGGATCAGCGCCGGGTTGCGTCGTGCATGGCAGGAGGCATACGTGCGTTTTCTTTCTTTATTGATCGTGTTGCTCGGCGCGCCGTTGGCGTGGGCGCAGCCTTCTGCCGAGATGTCGGAGCCGGTGGGCGGTTGGCGCTACAGCGGCTTGCTCGATCGCACTGAAAACCCGCAGGTCGCCTATCCCACGCCGCCCATCGACCGGGGCGTGCAGCGCAACCGCACGATGATCGAGGGCCGGCTCAAGGCCATGGGCACGGCTCGCCAGCCCCATAGCCTGGCGGTCAACGGCAATCCACTGAATCTCTACACCGACGACGAGGGGCGTTTCGCCCGGCCGTATGCGTTCGGCGCCGGCTCCAACAGCGTCGAGGTGCGCAGCTCCGAAGGCCAGTCCCTCAAGCGCGTGCAATTCTATGAAGCCAACAACCTGCGCACTCCCGCGCAGATCCGCGTGGTGCTGGGCTGGGACGACCCCAAGGCCGAACTCGATCTGCATATCGTCACACCCGACGGCCAACATGCGTTCTTCGGCCGGCCGGCGCTGACCAATGGCGGCGGCCTCGACCCGGATGGCGTCGATGGCCCGGGCCCTGAAATGTTCACCATGACCGCGCCGATGCACGGCACCTACCTGGTCTACGTGAACTACTGGGGCAACTACGGCAGCGGTGGCTACAACTTTGACGAGACCAGCAACGACAACGAGGTGATCACCTCGCAGATCAACCTGGTGCTCAATGAAAACACCGTCGATGAAAAACGCGAGACCTTTGTCGTGCCCCTGCGTGCCATTGGCGATCTGCTGCTGGTCAAGACTTTCAACTACTAACGCTCCACGGATGAACAGGCCCTTGTGAATATGAGCGACAACACTGCTTCCCCGACCACGCCGACACCTGTCGCTAAACCTGTGCGCCGTTGGCCGGCGATACTGATCGGGCTGTGCCTGGTAGCAGGTGTGGCCGCCGGGTTGGGCTGGTTCATGACCAAGCCCAAGGCGCCGCCCATGGCGTTGGCGTTGGAAAAGCTCGGCCTGAGCCGCCCCGACGGCTTGCTCGAGGCGCATTCCCTGAGCCAGTTGCCCAAGGACCTGCTGGCGGTGCCGTTCCTCAAGGCCACGCTCACCGAAGACTTCGTCTTCTATTACGAGGCCCACGCCGACCGCCTCGGGCTGATGGGCAGCCTGCGCCGGATCATCTACGAGCATGACCTCAAGTTGCAGGACAGCCTGATCGAGGAGCTTTTCGACCAGCCAGCCGATGTGGCGCTGTGGCGCGGTGCCGACGGTCGCCTCAAGGATTTTCTGTTGGTAATGGATCGCGGCGGGTTGGCCAAGGTGCTGGAGCCATTGGCCAAGGTCGCCCTGGATGATACGCAACTGAGCAAGCTCAGCGACCTGAAAGTCGGCGGTGATGACGTCGCGCTGTACCAGCTCAGCTACAACGCCAGCAAATCCCTGCTCTTCGCTTCCCATGGCGACAAGCTGGTGGTGTTGTCCAACCCGGCGAAACTCTATGACCCGGCCAACGGCCCATCGGATGAGCGCGGCAGCGTGTCGACGACCGCCCTGGCCGCCTTGCTCAATGGCGACAAACTGTTCCCCGAAGCCTTCGGCTTGCCGCCCAAGGCGCCGGAGGTCAAGCAACGTATTTCGGTCAATGCCAATGTGCTGGCCATGGGTTACCAGCGTTTCATTCCGAACTTCGCCGGGCTGCGCTTCGACATGGACGACAAGGGCTGGCACAGCTTCCTGGCCATGGACGAGCTGGAAAACCAACCGGACTTCGACTTCAAGCCGATCTGGCAAGCCATGCCCATGGGCGCCAGCGCCTGCGTTGCCTTGCCGTTGGCCGCAGAACCGCAGAAGCCGCTGTTGGTGAAACTTGGCGCCGACGAAAAAGCCGCCCAGGCCATGGTCGACCATGTGGCCGGCGCGGCAGGTCTGTGCTGGTACGCCGATTCGCGGTTGTATACACCGCTGCTGGTGGCGAGCCTGAACGAAGACGACGGCAAGCTCGACGCGGATTTGGGCAAACTGTTTGGCTCGATGGTGGGCGCCTATGAGAACAATGCCGCCGAGCACGTGTTCCCGGTCGTCGAGAAACAGGAAGGCGCAATGCACCAATGGCAGCGCCAGGTGAGCTCCAACTTCGGCCCTTACCTGGCCAAGGACTCGCTGCAACCGGACGCCATCACCGGCAAGGCATTCCTGCGCGTCAGCCTGGCGCGTCATGGTTCGACCCTGCTGTTCTCCCTCGACGACAAGCTGGTGGACAAGGCCCTCGGCACCCTCGACAAGCGCTTCCCACCCATGGCCGACGTGGTGCCCAAGGATGTGCTGATGCCGATTTATTTCGGCCCCGATGCCATGGCGCAACTGATGCAGCGTGAAACCCTCGACAGCTTGCCCCAGGACATGGAACCGGTGTTCTACAACGCCGCGCAAACCTACCTCATCCCGAAACTGCGCACCCTGGGCGGCTATGGCAAGTACGCCCTGACGTTGCCTGCCGGCAGCGAGCCTGACGGGCACTGGCAGTGGCTGCCACTGGAATGGAAAGCGCTGTGACAGGACTGATCCGCAACCCCGGATGGGCGCTGCTGCTGGCACTGCTGTGGGGTGGGCCGGCGCTGGCCGTCGAGACGCCGCTTTCCGTCGCGGCGCGGCCTTCCGTTGAGACGCCGCCGCTGGATGTGCGGCAATCCCAGGTGTTTCGTGCCTGGTTCGTGCGCATCGCCGAGGAGCAGTTGACCAAAGGCCCGAGCCCGCGCTGGTACCAGCAAGACTGCTCCGGCCTGGTGCGGTTTGCCGCCAACGAGGCGCTGAAGGTCCACAACGATAAGTGGCTGCGCAGCAATGGCCTGTCCAACCGCTACCTGCCGCCGGAGCTCGAACTCAGTGACGCCCAGCGGCGCCTGGCCCAGCAATGGCAGCAGGGCGGCGGCAAGGTCGGGCCCTACGTCAACGCCATCAAGCTGATCCAGTTCAACAGTCGCCTGGTGGGCCGCGATGTCGCCCAGGCCCGTCCCGGCGACCTGATGTTCTTCGATCAGGGCGACGACCAGCACCTGATGATCTGGATGGGCCGCTACATCGCCTATCACACCGGCACCACAACCCCTACCGACAACGGCATGCGCTCCGCAAGCCTGCAACAACTCATGAACTGGAAGGACACCCGATGGATACCCGACGCAGCCAACCCCAACTTCATCGGCGTCTATCGACTCAACTTTCTCTCCCAATGACCGGTGCTCGCATGCTGCGCTTGTGTTCAAAATTGCCCCTGCTGTTTGCCTTGTTGCTGGCCCCCCTCGTGAACGCCGAAGACACGGTGGCGCCCAGCGGCTACACGCCGGTGGCCGGTGAAAGTTTCTTCCTGTTGGCCGACAGCAGCTTTGCCAGCGACGAGCAGGCCATGGTCCGCCTCGAAGCGCCGGGCCGCGACTACCGCCGGTTCCGCATGGAGCCCTACGGCGGCGCCGATATCCGCGTCTACCGCATCGACAAGCCGCTGGATTTCCTCAAGCGCCAGAAGAACCTGCACCGCGTGGTCAGCGACGGCCAGTTCAAGGGCGAAGGCCTGTCGAACACCCTCGCGTACCTGTGGGACAACTGGTACCGCAAGTCTCGTCGAGTGATGCAACGGGCGTTTTCCTACGAGTCCCGCCAGCAAGTCACCGAAGAAGTGCCGGAACTGAAGATCGGTGACGCCCTGGTCGCGCCGACACCGTATGAAGCACCGCCACAATTCGCCTTGATCCCGGGCTTGCCGGTGGTCAGCCAGTTCCGTTATCCGCTCTGGGAAGCCAAGCCGATCCAGCCGCCTGCGGGCGTCAACCTGGCCGGCTCGTCCAGTGAGTTTGTCAGCGTCGCGCCGGGCAACGTCTACGTGCCGCTGGGCCAGTTGAAGCCCGGCCTGTACCTGGTGGAAGCGCTGATCGGCAAATACCGCGCGACCACCATGGTCTTCGTCTCCAACACCGTGGCCGTGAGCAAGATTGCCGGTGATGAGTTGCTGGTCTGGGCCGCACGCAAGCATGAAGGGCGTTCGGTGCCCAAGGTCAATGTGCTGTGGACCGACGGCCTGGGCGTGATGAGCAGCGGTGCCACCGATGAAAACGGCCTGCTGCGCCTCAAACACGTTAGCCCGGAGCGTTCGTTCGTCATCGGTGAAGACGAGGAGGGCGGGGTATTCGTCTCGGAAAACTTCTACTACGACAGCGAAATCTACGACACCAAGCTCTATGCCTTCACCGACCGGCCGCTGTACCGGCCAGGGGATTGGGTATCGCTGAAAATCGTTGGTCGTGAGTTCAAGAACGCCCGTGATTCGGTGCAACCGAGCGCCGCCGACGTCAATGTCAGCGTGCTGGACGCCACCGGCACCGAGCTGCAAACCCTGGCCCTGAAACTCGATTCCAAGGCCGGCACCCAAGGCCGTTTCCAGCTGCCGGAAAACGCTGTGGCCGGCGGCTATGAACTGCGCTTGCGCTACAAGGACCAGCTCTACAGCAGCGCCTTTCGTGTAGCCGAATACATCAAGCCGCACTTCGAGATCGCCCTGAACCTGGCCAAGCAGGACTATCGCACCGGCGAGCCGGTCAAGGGCAACCTCGTGCTGCTGTACCCGGACGGCAAACCGGTGGTGAATGCCACGGTGAGCCTGAGTCTGCGCGCCCAGCAACTGTCGATGGTCGATAACGAGCTGCAATACCTGGGGCAATTCCCGGTCGAGCTGACCAGCAGCGAAGTGACCACCGATGCCAAGGGCAACGCGACCCTCGACCTGCCGGCCGCCGACAAACCGAGCCGCTACACACTCACCGTGTTCGCCAGCGATGGCGCCGCGTATCGGGTCAAGACCACCAAGGAAATCCTCATCGACCGTGGCGCGGCGAATTTCCGCCTGAGTGCTCCCCAGCGGTTCAGCGCCGCCGGCCAGAAGGTGTCGTTCAGCTATGCCAACGAAGGCGGCAACGAACAAGCCAAAGCCGTGACACCCGGCAGCTACGCCTGGGTGCGCCTGGAAGACCAGAGCACTGGCGAAGGCAAGCTGGCGGCCAAGGACAAGGGCTTCAGCCTGACCTTCGACCGCCCTGGTACCTACAACCTGACGCTCAAGGACGACCACGGTCGGGTCATTGGCGCCGCCGCCCATGCAGTGACTGGTGAAGGCATCAAGGCCGTGCCGGGCACGGTCGAGATCGTCTTCGACAAGCCTGAATACAAGACCGGTGACGAAGCGCTGGCGCTGATTACCTTCCCGGAACCGGTCAGCGATGCGCTGCTGTCGCTTGAGCGGGACAAGGTCGAGGCCACGGCGCTGCTGTCCAAGGGCGGCGACTGGCTGAAGATGGAAAAACTCAGCGACACCCAATACCGCGCCCGCATTGCCGTGAGGGATAACTTTGCGCCCAACCTGACCTTCTCGGTGCTGTACACCAAGGGCGGCCAGTACAGCTTCCAGAACGCCGGCATCAAGGTGATCACGCCGCAGATCGACGTTGCCGTCGTCACCGACAAAGCCACCTACCGCCCGGGTGACACGGTGACCGTGGACCTGAGTACCCAGTTCTCCGGCAAGGCGATCCCCGCGCACCTGACGGTCAGCGTGGTGGACGAAATGGTCTACGCCCTGCAACCGGAAGTGGCGCCGACCATCGATCAGTTCTTCTATCACCCGCGTCGCAACAACGTGCGCACCAGTGCCAGCCTGTCGTTCATCAGCTACGACGTGGCACTGCCAGGCAGTCCTGGCGCGCCGGGCAAGGCCAACCGCAGCGAACGCGGGGTCAAGGTGCTGGAGCGGCCGCGGCGTGAAGACGTCGACACCGCTGCATGGCAACCGGAACTGGTCACCGACGCCAACGGCAAGGCCCGCTTCACCTTCAAGATGCCGGACTCCCTGACCCGCTGGCGCATCACGGCCAAGGCAATTGCCGACGACGGCCAAGTGGGCCAGAAGAAGCAGTTCATCGCCTCGGAAAAACCGCTGTACCTGAAATGGAGCGGCCCGACCCGTTTCCGCACGGGCGACAAGCCACAACTGGGCCTGTTCGCGTTCAGCCAGTCTGAAAAACCACTGAAGGCCGAGTTGCTGATCCGCTACGCCGGCGCCGAACAGCGCATGGTGGTGGACCTGAAAAACGGCATCAACTACGTGGCGCTGCCGGCCCTGGAGCTGAGCAGTGGCGACTTGAACGTGCAGCTGCAATTGAACGGCGAAACCCAGGACGCCCTGGCCATGCGCTTGAACGCCAGCGGCAATGGCTGGCAAGTCACCCAGAGCCAGCGCCTCGATGTGGCGAGCGGCGACACCCCGCTGACCTTGCCGGCCGACGCCAGCGATATTCGCCTGCGCCTGGACGACAGCCCGCAAGCGTTGTTCCGTTCGGCCCTGGATGACCTGCTCAGCTACCCATACGGTGGCGTCGAGCAGACCGCCAGCCGCCTGTTGCCGTTGAGCATTGCCTATCCGACCCTGGCGTCGAACCCGCAGATCCGCGACCGCTTGCGGTTGATCATGCAAAACAGCCGCTTGCGCCTGGTGCAGATGGCCGGCCCCTCGGCGAGTTTTACCTGGTGGGGCCAGGACGGTGAGCCGGATGCATTCCTCACCGCCTATGCCTATTACGCCGACTGGCACGCCAGCAAGGCCCTGGACCTGAGCCTGCCGCCGGAACACTGGCAACGGGTGCTGGAGGTCTACGCCAAGCAGGCCGGTGATACGCCGCTGCTGCAGCGTGCGCTGATCCTGTCGTTCGCCAAGCAGATGCAATTGCCGGTGAACACCTTGCTCAGCGGCCTGATGGACGATCTGGCGAAAGCCAGCGAAGACAGCAGCGAGAGCGTGCTGGACAGCGGTGAAGACAGCCTGGTCATGTACGCGCCGGATTCGGCCCTTGGCTTGGCCAGCGCCCGTGTCCTGACCGCGTCCCTGGCGAAACAGGCGAAGGTGCCGTTGCCGGCGGCCTTCAGCCGTCAAGCCGATGCGGCGCAACAGCAACTGGAGCTCAGTTCGCAGCCGTTCGTCGAGGCCCTGGTGTTGTCGTTGCAGGGCTTCGATCAGGCTCGCGCCACTGCATTGCTGGAGCGTGTGTTGCCGCAGCAGTCCACCTTGGAGCGGGCCCTGGCCTTGACCTGGTTGCAGCGCAGCATCGAACAGGCAGCGCCGGCCGTGGCCCTGGCACCGGGCGAAGGCTGGGCAGCCAAGCAGGGCGCGACCGGTGAAACCTACTGGCAGTGGCAGGGCGCGCAGCTTCCAACGATGCTGACCCTGACCGGCGCCCAGGAGCGTCCATTGCAAGCGGCACTGAGCTTCCAGAGCCAGCAACCGCCGGCAGCACCGATGGCCGTGTCCATCACCCGGCGCTTGTCGCGCCTGGTGCCGGGCGATGAGGCTTTCACCTTCAAGCTCGAAGCCGTGGGCAACAAACCGTTGTCCAGCGACAGCCTCTACCTGGATGAAGTGATCATCAACAGCAAGGCTCCGACGCCACTGCGCTACGGCATGCTCGAAGTGCCGCTGCCACCGGGCGCCGATGTGGAGCGCACCACCTGGGGTATCCAGTTGATGGGCAAGGCTGACAGCGAACCGATGTCCCTGGAAAAAGCCCGCTTCGAGCCCGGCCAGATGGCGTATGCGGTGCCGGTGGATGCCCTCAGTGGCGAGCTGCGCCTGCGGCACTTGGTGCGCTTCTCCCAGAAAGGCCAGTTCACCTTGCCGCCGGTGCGCTTCACCCAGGTCTACGCGCCGCAACATCAGGCGCGGGAACAGAAACCGGCGCTCGGTCAGGTCACGGTCAACTGATATGCGTTGGCCGCTGGTTGGGTGGCTGCTGTGCTTGATCCCTGCGCTGGTAACAGCGCAGGACGAGCCGTTGCGCTTGGCCTTCGACGGTCAATTGCTGCGCGTGAGCCAGACCCAGGTGCTGGATCGTCAGCCGTTGCCCGATACCTTGCAGGCGCCGCTGGGCAGTCTGTGGAAGATCTTTGTCTACGCCTGGCTGGTGGACACCGACGCCCGTGAACCGGTGTATGAATGCCGGGGGGAGTCGAAGGAAGAGGTCTATTGCTGCAGTGCCGGGCAGAGCATCGGTCGCGATCAAGCCTTGGTGAAATCTTGCGGCTTGTATTTCGAACCGCAGCGGCTCGGGCTCTTGGCCTCGGATTGGCGCGCCTATTGGCAGGCCCGTCAGGCACCGGCCTGGTTATTGGACTTGTCCATGTTGCAACCCCAGACTCAGGTGCCTGTCGCCGGACTGCTCAAGACCCTGGCCACGCTGCCGGCCCAGGATCAGGCGCGGCGGGTGCTGCTGGACGTGGTGCTCAACGCGGCGGACGGGCGACTGGTCGGTGAGTTGGGCAGCCGTCTGCGGGTCAAGACCTGGAGTTGGCTGGGTGATCAGGGGCCCTCGTCCCGTCAGGGCGGTTTCGCCGGTTGGCTGGCGGACGGCACTCCGGTGTGGGCCGGTGGTCGCGGCACCAGCCAGCAGGTCTTGAAGGTCTACGGCGAAGGCTTGGCGGCGGCGCTGCCATCGCGCTGGCCGGCGGAAACCGGGCGTTGCGTGGAAGTCGGCCTGTTTGCCCGTTATCCGTTGCAACGGGTAATGGCGGGCGACCGTCCTGCCTTGCCGGGCCAACTGCGCGGCGATTACCGCGTCGAATTCAGCAACGGCAATCAATTGGACATCCACAGCGATGGCGAGCTGTTCCTGATGCCCGGCAAGCTGGTGGCGCGTCTGGACCGGGAGGAATACGTCGCCCGGGTCTTGCAGCGCGAAGCCAAGGCCGAGCCTGCCGAAGCCGCCAAGGCACTGGCGGTGGCGATACGCACCTATTTGCTGCAGAACGCCCAACGCAACGGTGATTGCCTGAGCATCGACGACAGCAGCCATCGCCAGCGTGTCGCGCCACGCCCGGCGGCGCCCGAAACCCGCGCCATTGCCGCCTGGACCAGCGACCTGGTCCTGGCCGGAACCGATGTCACCTACCACTCTGACCAGCCTGGCCCGGACAAACTGTCCTGGGCACAAGCGGTGGAGCAAGCCAACGCCGGCCAACGCTACGACGCCATCCTGCTGCACGCCTACCCGCGCGCCAGCCTCAGCCGCTGGGACAACCCGGTGGCATCCTGCGAAGCGCTGCCCGCCGCCCAGGACTGGCTGCTGAAGCAACGGCGGGCCTGGCGTGAGCGGCTGGAAAGTGAAGTGGGCTACAACGAGATCAGCGCTTTTGCCGTCTGCCGCGTCGCTTTCGGCCGGCCTTATGTCGACCGCGAGCGCCAGCGCATCTACGTGCGCGGCGTGCTGTCGCTGCAAGACCGCCTCGACCTGACCCATGAATATCTGCACCTGGCCTTTGAAGCTCATCCCAATGGCCAGGACGAAAACTATATCGAAGGGCTCGCCCGTCACCTCTTGCTGGAATAGACCATGACACTCCGTTATCCACAGGTCTTGTTGTTGCTTTGCGCCTTGACCGCGTTGCCTCCGGCCATCGGCGCCGAGAACATCAAGCTCGACACGCCGGTCGGCGGTTGGCGCAACGGTGCGCCGGGCGGCGAGGATGAAAACTTCAGCCAGACCGTCAACTACCCGGCCTCGTCGGTCAATACGCCCCAGGGCCAAGCCAATACCGCTCGCATCACTGGCCAGATCCAAGGCGCGCCCAAGGGCAATGCGCCGGGCCAACTCATCGTCAACGGCGTGAGCCTGCCGTTGAAGCTCGATGAGCAAGGCCGCTTCGACCGGCCATTTTCATTCCCCAACGGCAGCAACAGTGTGGAAGTACGCAGCCCCGACGGCCAACAGCGTCACCGCACGCAATTTCTCAACACCAGCGGCGGCGCCACCCCGGCCAAGCTGCGGGTGTTGCTGACCTGGGACAGTGACGGCACCGACCTGGACCTGCACCTGGTCACCCCCGATGGTGCGCACATCTGGTACGGCGACCGTGCCGTCGCCAACGGCGCCGCCCTCGACGTCGACGTCACCACCGGCTACGGCCCGGAAATCTTCGCCATGCCGGCGCCGATCAAAGGCCAGTACCTGGTGTATGTGAACTACTACGGCGGCGGTTATCGCTATCAGGACGACGGCGAGGAAGGTGAGGGCGGTGGAGAACAAGCGCAACAAGCCCTGACCACCGCACAAGTCACAGTGATCACCGAAGAAGGCACGCCGAACGAGAAGATGGAAACCTTCGTGGTGCCGATGCGGGCGGTGGGCGAGCTGACGTTGGTCAAGAGTTTCAGTTACCCATAAGGCCATCCCCGGTCCCCTGTGGCGAGGGAGCTTGCTCCCGCTGGGCTGCGCAGCAGCCCCATCTGAAGCTGACTGCACTTTTACCTGACATACCGCGGCGCCTGCTTGGGGGGGCTTCGCGCCCCAGCGGGAGCAAGCTCCCTCGCCACAAGAGCGGTCGGTGCTTGTGATCAATAAAATCTCACGCGTGAGCTATTGTGGGCTTGCGAAACTACCTGTAGTGTTTCTCACGCGTGAGTTTTTCACAGTGGGGTCAGTACCATGTCAACCAGCTCTCCATCAGATCCGCCAGACGGGTCTGTAACCGATTCAGCGAGCCGCACGGGAGAGCGCGCCAAACCCTCCGCGAAAAAGCCGTCGAGCTTCTACATGAAGCAGATGCGCGCGGGCCTGAGTGCCGCCGGGTATGTGAAACACGAGACTTGGGTGCTTCCTGAAAACCGAAGCCTGCTCAAGCAAATGGAGAAACAGCTACGCCAACCGATTCTGGCTGGCTCATTCATGTCGGAGAATTACATGAGCGCAGGTAATAACTGGAACATCGACCGCCTCTACAGCGCCCTTCAGGCCCTGGACGAAGTGGTCGCGAACGACATCACTCTCTCCCTCGTCCAAGGCTCCGAGTCCAGCATCAAGCTGGAAATGAATGATTTTGGCGGCCTGCCGATCTACATCGCGGTGGTGGGTGACCAGATCATCGTCGATACCGTCCTGGTGGACGTCGAGTCGATCAACGATGTCGCGGCATTCAATGACGCCGTGCTGCGCAGCCGGGAAATGTTCCCGCTGTCGTCCATCGGCATCGAGACCATGCCCAACGGGCAAGTCGTCTACAACATCTTCGGTGCGTTGAGCGCCGACTCCAGCCTGACCAACGTCGTGACCGAGGTCAAAACCCTCGTCGACAACGTTCAGCGCGCCAGCGAAGCCTTCGAACGCTTCTTCATTTAATTCACCGAACAGGAACTATCCAATGACTCAGTCCATCTGGAGCAAATTGTTCACCGCACTGCGTGGCGGTGCCAGCGAAGTCGGTGAATCGATCGTCGACCAACAGGCCCTGCGCATCCTCGACCAGGAAATCCGTGATGCCGACAGCGCGCTGGCCAACGCCAAGCGTGAGCTGGTCACCATCATGGCCAAGCACAAGCTGGCGACTGATCGCGTCGGCGAATACAACGCCAAGATCAAGGACCTGGAAGCCAAGGCCCTGGCCGCGATCCAGGCCAACCGCGAAGACCTGGCGCTGGAAGTGGCCGAAGCCATTTCGACCCTGACCAACGAACTGGACGCCGAGCAGAAGCACGCCACCGAATTCGGTGGTTATGCGGACAACATGCGCAAGGACATCACCAAGGCCGAAAGCCGGATCAAGAGCCTGCGCCAGCAAGTGGACATGGCCAAGGCCCGCGAAAGCGTGCAGAAGGCCCAGGTCAGTGCTTCGATCGCCAGCGGCGGCGCCAATGGCAAGCTGGAAACTGCCGTCGGTACGCTCAACCGCTTGCAGGCCAAGCAACAGCAACGTGCCGCTGAGCTGCAAGCCCAGGACGAACTGGCCGAGGCTTCGACTGGCTCCGACCTGGAGCGCAAGCTGCGCGACGCCGGCATCACGCCGAACGAAGGCAGCGCCAATGCGATCCTGGAACGCCTGAAGAAAAAATCGGCTGAGTAATCGCTGAGCGCCCCGAACCCGTGGCGAGGGAGCTTGCTCCCGCTGAGGCGCGAAGCGGCTCCAAAAAAAGGGGCCTGCTGCGCAGTCCAGCGGGAGCAAGCTCCCTCGCCACAATAATGTCCGGCGCTCCTGGATTTAATTGTGACGCAGGTACTTTTATCCAACCCCCGCAACAGGTTTAATGCTGTCCGGCCATTACGCTCGAGCCCTTAGACGCCAGAGCGATGATCCCGCCAGGAACGAAGCCCCACGGAGTCAGGGACGAATGTCGATTTTTCTTTTGTTGCGCACGTACGCGTCGTCCTTCTTCCATCGGTTCGGCTGGGCGGGCCTGGCCATTGCGTTGGGCGTGCACCTGTCCACGGCCTGGATCGGCCTGGTGGTGCTGGGCGAGCAACACCTCATCGCCGCCGCCACGTTTATCTACTTCTATCTCACCACCACGCTCACCGTCGGCTATGGCGATCTGTTGCCACAGACATCCGCCGGGCGAATTTTCGTGGCGACCTGGATCATGCTCGGGGGTATTGCCCTGTTGACGACGGTCATCGGCAAAACCACCAGCAGCGTCATCGATGTATGGAGAAAAGGCATGAAGGGCAAAGGCGATTTCACCGGCAAGGTCGGCCACACGGTTCTCATCGGTTGGGAGGGCGCCTCCAGTGAGCGGGTCATTGAATTGCTGCTGCAGGACGAAACCTCCAATGACAACCTGATCGTCATCTGCGATTGCGATCTCGAAGAAAACCCCATGCCCGGCAAGACATCGTTCATCAAAGGCGACAGCCTGTCCTCCGTCGCGCTGTTGCAGCGTGCCGGCGTGCCGGGTGCCGAACGCGTGCTGGTGCGCACCCACTCCGACGACCTGACCCTGGCCACCGTGCTGGCGGTCAATCAATTGGGCCCTGCCGGGCATGTGGTCGCGCACTTCAATGACAGCGAAATTGCCGCCCTTGCCAGCGCCTATGCGCCGAGCCTGGAATGCACCTCCAGCATGGCCATCGAAATGTTGGTGCGTGCCTCCCAGGACCCGGGCTCGTCCGTGGTCATCAATGAATTGCTCTGTGTCGGCCAAGGCGCCACTCAGTACCTGATGAAACTACCCGAGGCGTTTGAAGCGACGTTCGGCGAGCTTTATGCCCGATTGAAAGAGCAGCACAACGCTACGCTGATTGGTTACCGCGCCAAGGGCGCCCGACACCCATCGATCAACCCGCCCGGCGCCACCCGCGTCGTGGGCGGGGAACTCTTCTACATCGCCTCCACGCGTCTCAAGGAAATTTCCCATGGGGTGGTTTAAACAGTTGATGGGGCTTGAGGCCCCGAACGCGAACACGAAAGCCAGCAATAACGCGCCTGTCACTGGGCCGCTGGGCCTGGCCTCCGGCAAGCAGGTCATGTTCGACTCCACGCTCAAGTTGCTGCTCGACGGCAACAGCACCGTGGTCATTCCGGGCTCCCAACAGATCTGGAGCCTGGGCATCGTCGACCTCGGGCAGTCGAACTGGCTGTCGCGCTGCTACATGAACGACGAAGACTACTGGCTGCAAGTGCACACCAGTGGCGATATCGCCGGGCAGGTCGAGTCGGTGATCCTGTTCAACTACCTCAGCTACGTCACGATCAGCAGTGAAGCGGAGTTACGTCGCCTGGCCGGCCCTGACAGCCTGATCGGCCTGCCGACCTACACCCATGACGGCGTCGAGTACACCCGCGAATGGGGCACCGAGGCTGGCCAGACAGAACTGGTGACGTTGAGCGAGCGCGTGAGCAATCCGGATGAGTCCTACAGCGTCGAACACCGTTCGATGCTGTACGCCCGCGACACCGGCCTGACGGATCGCCGGGAGTTCCTGCTGTTCTCCGTTGAAGAGGACGCCGAAGGCACCGTCAGCCTGAGCACTTCGCTGGGTATTTCGCTGTACACCACTGACCTGAACACTCTTTGAATAAGGAACACGTCCATGCTTGAAGCGCTCTCCATTTCCCTGAACAAAGCCGCCGTGCTTGGCTTTGTCATGTACATCCTCGGCGCCGCCGTGCTGTTCGCGCTGTTCCAGTTCATCTACACCCGCGTCACGCCGCACAAAGAGTTCGAGCTGATCCGTTCGGGCAACGTGGCTGCGGCCATCGCCCTGGGCGGTGCCGTCATCGGTTTCGCGATTCCGGCCAGCAACGTGATTGCCTATTCGATCAGCATGCTGGATTTCGTTGTCTGGGCAGTGATCGCCGCTGTCGTCCAGTTGTTGGCGTTCCTGGTGACCAGCCTGGTGCTCAAGGGCGCTTCCGCGCGGATCAGGAACGGTGAGATCGCCGCGGGTATCTATATCGCCGCCGTGGCCATCAGCGTCGGCATGTTGAACGCCGCGTGCATGACGCCTTCCACAAACTGATTGCGCCACGGAGAACCCGATGAAACGAAGCAAGTACGTCCAGCTTTCGCTGGCCGCGTCGGTCGCCATGGCGATATCCGGCTGCGGGCCGACGGAAAAAACCTACGAGTTGAAAAAGAAGTACAACTTCCAGTCCGTGCAGCAATGTGTCGATGAAAAGCTGCCGGTAGATATTTGTGCTGACGCCTACATGACCGCCATGACGGAGCATCGCCGGATTGCGCCGGTGTACGACAACCAGGCCGATTGCGATGCCGACTTCGTTCCCGATTGGTGCCAGCAGGACTCCGCTGGCAAGTTCATCCCCAAGCTGGGCGGTTTCGAACTGAGTGCCGAGGGCGAGGTTACGCAATCGGAAGTGGACGCTGCCAAGGCCCAATTGCCGGCCTCGGAAGCGATGAATACCGGTGGAGGTTTCAGCAACCTGCTGACCGGGCTGCTGATCGGCAACATGCTGAGCAGCAACCGCAACAGCTATTTCTCCGAGCCGGTCTACCGCTACCGCGATGATCGTGGCAGCTTCGGCTCCTCCACGCTCAGCCAGCGGGTGTCGACAGGCTCGACATTCACCAAGTCCAACCAGGCGCGATACGGCAGCTACACCGACTCCATCAAGAGCAGCAAGGCGATGTCCGTTGCTTCGTCCACGTCTCGCGGTGGTTTCGGCAGCAAGTCCAGTGCCCGCAGCGGTTGGGGCGGTTCGAGCAGCTCCGGCGGCTGAGGAACGAGCGCCATGAAGAAGATCCATTGCGCAGAACGTCATGACTGGAAACAGACGGCCGAGCATCTCGGCTTTCTGTTCCACACCATCGACGACGAACCCTATTGGGACGAAAGCGCGTACTACCAGTTCACCCTCAAGCAGATCGAGGACGACCTGGAAGACCCGACCACCGAGATCCATGATATGTGCATGGACCTCGTGGCCCGCGTGGTCCAGAGCGAAGAATTGCTGGAACGCCTGAGCATTCCCGCGCCGTTCTTCGACCTGGTGCGCACTTCATGGCTCGAAGGCCACCCACACTTGTATGGGCGCATGGATTTCTCCTACAACGGCACCGGCCCCGCCAAGCTGTTGGAGCTCAACTACGACACGCCGACCAGCCTCTATGAGGCGGCGGCGTTTCAGTGGGGCTGGCTGGAGCAATGCATCGAGCGCGGCTTGCTGCCGGCCCATGCCGACCAGTTCAACAGCATCGACACCAAGCTGCACCAGGCTTTTGCCCAGTTGCAGATCAAAGAGCCGTTTTATTTCGCCTCGATGAAAGGCTCGGTGGAAGACAAGGGCACCACGGACTACTTGCGCCTGATCGCGGAAAAAGTCGGCATTGAATCGCGGCACATCGATATCGAAGACATCGGCCTCAACAGTGACGGGCGTTTCGTTGACCTGGAAGAGCGCTGGATTGCCCACCTGTTCAAGCTGCATGCCTGGGAGTTCATCTTCCACGAGCCGTTTGGTGAAGCGATCGCCCAGTGTGATACGCAGTTTTTCGAGCCGGCCTGGAAGTCGATCATCTCCAACAAAGGCATCCTGCCGCTGCTGTGGGAGTTCAACAAAGGCCACCCGAACCTGCTCGCGGCCCACCTGGATACCGACACGAGCAAAGCGGTGCCCAAGGGCTGGGTGCGCAAGCCGTTCTTTTCCCGGGAAGGCGCCAACATCGAGCTGCAAACCGCTGATGGCCTGATGGTAAAAGAAGACGGCCCCTACACGGACGCCCCGTTCATCCTCCAGGAGTTCGCGCCACTGCCACGCTTTGGCGACAGCTACACCCTGATCGGCTCCTGGGTCATCGGCGACCAGGCCGCCGGCATTGGCGTGCGGGAAGACAACAGTTTGATCACCAAGGATTCCAGCCGGTTCCTGCCGCACCTGATCCTTGACTGAGCGATGCCCCCCGCTTTTGTGGCGAGGGAGCTTGCTCCCGCTGGGGCGCGTAGCGGCCCCAAATCCAAGCACCGCGCAGTGTCAGACAGATTGCATAGGCTTTCAGAGGGGGCGCTGCGCAGCCCAGCGGGAGCAAGCTCCCTCGCCACAGGAACTTTGTGCTCCCACAGGGTCAGGTGTTCGCCGCAGGCTTTTTCAGGTCCACCAGTACCGCACCAAATGAAAGAAGATCGGCGCGGCGAAGCACACCGAGTCCAACCGGTCGAGCATGCCGCCGTGGCCTTCGATCATGTGGCCCCAGTCCTTCACGCCGCGGTCGCGCTTGATCGCTGACATGACGATGCCGCCGGCAAAGCCCAACAGGTTGATCAGCAAGGCGATGAGGAACGACTGCCACGGATTGAACGGCGTGATCCACCACAGCGCGCCACCGATCAGCGAGGCCAGGAAAATGCCGCCGACAAACCCCTCCACGGTTTTCGAGGGCGACAGGTTCGGTGCGATCTTGTGTTTGCCGAACAGCTTGCCGCACACGTACTGCAACACGTCCGAGAGCTGCACCACGATCACCAGGTAGGCGATCAGCAACAGGTTGCGCCCTTCGAAACCGGCGATGTCCAGCGTCAGCAGGGCCGGGACGAAGGAGATGCAGAACACCGCGATCATCAAGCCCCACTGGACCTTGGAAGCGCGCTCCAAAAAGTGCGTGCTGTCGCCGCCCAGGGACGCCAGGATCGGCAGCAGCAGGAACACATACACCGGGATAAAGATCGAAAACAGCCCGTACCAGTCGTAGTAGATCAACAGGTACTGCAGCGGCAGCGCCAGGTAGAACGCGGCCACCAACGCTGGATAATCGCTGCGCCGGGTCGGTGTCAGGGTCAGGAATTCCCGCAGGGCGTAGAACGACACCGCGTAGAACAACAGGATCACTGCGGCGTTGCCGAGCCAGAACGCGATGCCGATCACCAGCACCATGATCCACCAGGCGTTGATCCGCGCGTTGAGGTTGTCGATGACGGAGTTCGGCGCGCCGCGGGTTTTCAGCTTGAGAATGAAACCGATCAACGAAGCCAGCACCAGAATGGCGCCGATCCCGCCAAACAACATCAGGGTATATCGATCCATGTCAGACGTGCTCCGGGGCCAGTGCCAGCAGCGCGGCGCGGCTGCGTTCAAGAAATTGCTCTTTGCTTTCATCTTCTTCGATGCACAGCGGCGCGCCGAAACTGGTGGTGCATAACAGCGGCAGCGGTAGTACCCGGCCCTTGGGCATGACGCGGTTGAGGTTGGCGATCCACACCGGGATCACCTCGACCTCGGGGTGTTTTTTCATCAAGTGATAGATCCCGCTCTTGAAGGGCAACAGGCCTTCCTCCGGATTGCGTGTGCCTTCCGGAAAGATGATCAGTGAGTCGCCGTTTTCCAGCGCATCAAGCATCGGCTGCAATGGGCTGTAGGAAGGATCCTTGCGTTCGCGGTCCACCAGCACACCGTTGAACACCCGGTTGATGATGTAGCGACGCACCGGGCTGGTTTGCCAATAATCGGCCCCCGCCACCGGGCGGGTGAGCTTGCGCAGCGCCGGCGGCAGCGAGGCCCAGAGCAACACGAAGTCACCGTGGCTGCTGTGGTTGGCGAAGTAGATCCGCTGCACCGGCGTCGGCGCGCAGCCGAGCCACAGGCTGCGAGCGCCCGTGACCATGCGGGCGGCGGAGGTGATGAGGTTGGCGACCACGGGTTCGAACATGAAGATTCCTTGTCCTGAGAAGCTCGGGTAGTGACGCAATCGTTAACAGCTGACCATTAACTGTGGCGAGGGAGCTTGCTCCCGCTGGGCTGCGCAGCAGCCCCAAGAGGCTGAACACAATTCATCTGATGCACCACAGTGCCTGGTTTTGGGGCTGCTTTGCAGCCCAGCGGGAGCAAGCTCCCTCGCCACCAAAACTATCTAGATACTTGAAGCTAACCAGGGGCTGGCCAGGATGAAGCCCAGCACCAGGACGACTTGTACGGCCAATAATCGTGACTGTCGACGCAGCAGCAACAACGCGCCGTGCCGGCGTTCAGTCCAGAGACGCCCTGCACGTGCGGCCGGTTGCAGGCCCAGGGAGGTGAGGGCTTGATCCAAGGTATAGGTGCGCTCGGCCAGGGACTGGGTGCTGTCAGCCATGCGCTGGAACAGATCGGCATCGAATGCCACGCGCAGCGCCCAGTATTTTTCCAGCATGCCGAGCACCAGTAGCGCCGCACTCAACAGCAGCAACCACGGATCGATGATGCCCACCAACCATTGCCCCAACCCCAGCAGCGCCCCAAGCAGCGTCAACCCGGTGGAAAACTGGTCCAGCGAATGCCCCCGGCGCAACAGGCTCGCCACGGTGTGGAGCTCCATATCAGTGATCATGGACATTCCCCTGTGCTGTGGATAACTGCTCCAACGCGCGACGGTGTGCCGCGTGCAAGACGATACGCGGTCGAGCGCGCTGGATTTGCACGATCGCCGCATCAACGCTCGCTGCCCGCCCGCTGTGCAACAACCAGGCAACCACCGCCGTGGCGCTGCGCGAATAACCCAGGGCGCAGCAGACCAGCACCGGCCCGTGCTGGCGCAGGCTTTCGATGGCCTCTGCCGCTTGCAGGCATTGCTCGGCGGTCGGCGCTGTCAGGTCGAGCACTGGCAATGAGCGATAGGCGACGCCCGTGCTGTCCATGGACAGTTCCGCGCAGAGGTCGAGCACGCCGGTAAACGCACTGTCTTTCAGCTCCATCGGCGTGGGGATACGTCCCAGCCACACGTTATCCGCTATCAGGTCCGGTTGCGGATGCTTGCGCGTCCAGCCGCGCGAATTGATCCACGCCGCCGCCAGGTAAGGCGCCAGCAACCAACGCGCTGCCGGGCTCAAACGACCATCGGCACGCTTCTGGAAACCGTCGGCACCGAACACCAGGTAATTCAGCGCCACCATGAGCACCGCGACCGCCGGCCAGATCAGCCAGAGCCACGCGCCGCCCAAGGCAAACGCCGGGATAAACAGCGCCGCCGCGCCCAGGCCATAACGCAAGGCCAAGCCTCGGCGGGCAGGATCCGTCGCCAGTCGCGCACTCAGCAGCGGACTCGGACGGTCCAGCGGCCACAGCCAGACACACAGCCAACCGGCCAACGCGCCCGTGGGCAGGTCAATGAAGTGATGTTGATACGTGGTCAGCACCGACACGCCGATCAACGCGAACCAACCGTGCATCACCCAGCGCCAGAAGCCCTGCAGATGCCGCTGATAGCAGACCCACAGCACCACCAGCAACGCGATGTGCAGCGACGGCGCCTGATTGAACGGCTTGTCGAAACCCGCCAGCACTTCGAACAACCAACCAAACACCCCGTCCATTTCCGGGCGGGGGAAAGTGAAGCGCAACGGCCAGAGCAAAAAGCAACTGACCGCAATCACCTGCGCCGTCAGCAGGCGCAAGGCGTGGCGCTTGAGTTCTTCGCGGCTGGTGGGCAATAGCAAGGACAGGCCGTACAACAGATCGATCGACCAGTAAGGCACGATGGTCCAGGCCATGAACGGCATGTGGCTTTCCCAGGCGAACACCAACGTGCCGACATCGTCACGCTGGGAGGTGACCCAGGTGGCGAAGCCGTAAGTGGTGAAGAACAGCGGCGCCAACAACAGCAACCACAGCACCGCCGGTTTCAGCAGTGCGGGCTCGCGGGCCGGCGCGATGACGGCGCTCATTACTGCACTCGCTGGGCCAGCGAAACGCTGAAAATGCCCCATTCATCGACCCGCAGGGTGATCTTGCGAAAGCCCGCCGCCTCAACCAATTGATCCATTTCCGCCTGGGTGCGTCGGCGCATCACCCAGGCTTGCCCTGCGCGGTGGCTGGTGAGGGCGCGGGCGATCAGTTCCAGTTGCGGGTGCCATGGCTGGCCGGTGTAGACCAGGAAACCGCCAGGCTCCACGGCTTCGGCCAGGCCCGCGAGGGAACCGCCGACCAGTTGGTTGTCGGCAAACAGCTCGTACAGGCCCGACACCACGGCGAGGGTTGGTTTCGGCTCCAGCGCCGCCAGATCCTGGCGGTCGAAGGCATCGCCCTTGACGAATCGGGCGATGTCGCCCAAGCCTTTTTCCACGATCAGCGCGCTGCCATCGCGCACGTTGATGTCGCTGTAGTCGCGCAGCAGGATCGACTCGGGCAACGGGCTGACGCCTTGCAGCGCTTCGAGAATGTAGCGGCCATGGCCGGCGGCGATGTCGACGATGCGCACCTCGCGGTCTTGCGCACGCAACTCGCCCATCGCCAGGCGCAACAGCTCCTCGACGTGCAGCTTGCGCTGGCGAATGCCGCGCCAGCCGATGGAGTTCAGGTAATTCTGGTCAATCATCTTGCCCAGCGCCGAGGTGCCGGTGGGGCGGTTGCGGTAGACGTAATCCAGGGTGCTGCCAGAGTCGAACCCAGTGTCGAAACCCAGTTTCACCCCGGCGGACAACTTGCTGCCAAAGCGCATGCTGGCGCGGGTCATGCGCCAGTAGAGGTCGCGTAGCGAGTTGTGCGGCAGCGGTGTGGCCAGGGTTTCGGCTTCGGCGCAGGTCGCGCCCAGGCGATCGGCGTCGAGCAGGGAAGGGCGGTCCAGCGCTCGGGCAAAGTTTTGCAGGATGAAGCGGCGCGCACTGGCAATGGCCGGGGCACGGTTCTTCTCGCCGAGGGTGTCGTGGAAGAACCCCGGCAGAATGTGTTTCTCCTTGTGCAAACTGCCCAGGCGCTCGAAGAACTGCTCCTGGGGTTTGCGGTGCACCACGAAGTCCGAGCCGGAGATCAACAGCTGCGTCGGCACCTGGATCGCCTGGGCATCGGCCACCACGCGGTCGGCGGCTTCGTACAGGCCCAGCAGCACGTTCACCGAAATGGCCTTGGTGATCAATGGATCGCTGTCGTAGGACGCCACTCGCTCCGGGTCATGGCTGAGGAACTTCGCCTTGACGTAACTGTTGACGAAAAAGTTGCCGCGAAACTTGCGCATCAACGCCAGGCCCGGACGAGCGAAGGGCACGTAGAGCTTGACCTTGAATGCCGGCGAGGCCAGCACCAGCGAGCGAATGCGCGGCGCGTAGTCGTGGACCCAGGTGGACGCGATCACCGCGCCGACGCTTTGCGCCACTACCGCGATGTTCGCCTCGTCGATCTGGTGCGTGGCGCCGATGTGATCGCAGAAGGTCTGCACATCCCGCGCACTGGTGGCAAAACTCGGGCTGTCGCCCCGTTCGCCCGGCGACTGGCCATGGCCACGGGCGTCCCAGGCAAAGAAGTCGAACCCGGGCAGGTCCAGTTCATCCACCAGGTGCGCAATGCGCCCGGAGTGTTCATGACCACGATGAAACAACAACACAGCCTGGCGGGGGTCACCCGCCGCCGCGTCGACAGCCGGCCAATGCCGGTAGAACAATTCCACGCCGTCGTGGGTAGTGAACGTCAGTTCCTGGGCTTCGCGCATTGCAAGTTCCTTTATGCTGAGGGAGCGTTTTCCTTCACTTGGCCCAGGCCATGACGGACCCGGTTGACCAAGGTATACACCAGCAGGGCGGCAACCACCGCCATCACACCATCGACCCAGAGCGCCCCGAGCCAACCCAGGGCAATGCCGGTCGCCAACACGCCCAACACAAAGGCGCGATCACTCTTGCCCATCGGCCCGTCATACCGCCGCGAAGCTCCCACCATGGCCCCGAGCACGCCGGCATATTCGCTGAACAACGCCAACAGCGTGACGAGCAACACGAGCAACAGACTGGCATCGGGAATCAGGGCAAAAGGCAGGATCAAGGCAGCGTCGGCGATGATATCGCATAGCTCATTGAGGTAGGCGCCCAGATGCGATTGCTGGCCAAACTCCCGCGCCAACATGCCATCCACGGCATTCAACGCCATGCGCAGGAACATCCAGATCGGCACAAGCACGAAGATCCACGGATGATTGGCAAACCAGGCGATGACCGCACCGACCAATACCGAAACGATGCCGGCGAGCACGGTGACCTGGTTGGCGGTGACGCCGTTGTTGTAGAGGCGTTGAACCATGGGGCGCAGCAGGTTTTGAAAGGCGGGCTTGAGTTGGTAGATGGAGGGCATCGGGGTGAGATCTCGGCCGGTTGCGGGGCTGGGCTTATACAGGTGCGAGATTACGATAGGTTGAGGGGTTGCTGGCGGGTATTTCTCGAGAATGCGCGCGGGTAGGCATCTAAAACGCAATTTGCGGGTGTAAACCCCGGTGTGAGCGGGCTCAACCAATAAAGACCGGCCTACGCCAACCCCCGTGGCGAGGGAGCTTGCTCCCGCTGGGCTGCGCAGCAGCCCCCAAAGAAGACAACTCAATTTGCCTGGCCCACCGAGTCATGGGATCCAGGGCTGCTGCGCACCCCAACGGGAGCAAGCGCCCTCGCCACAAGAGCGGTGGTGTGTCAGTTAAGGATCAAACGACGAAAATCCTGTGGGAGCTTGCTCGTGATAGCGGTGGGCCAGAACAGGTCAGCAGTCTGTTAGCCTCCATTCCTCCCTCCAGGACCGCATACATAAGGAGTGTTTCAAATGCTGCGAGTGGATTGGCTCGATAGCCACATGGAGAAATGCGACCAGATGGCCGAATGGCTTTATCGGGAATTCAATCATGAGTATGCCGAGCAATCCCTCGACAGTTGGCAGCAGGAGTTCGCGGCGGGGCAGGGTGATGGGCGTTGGAAGTGCCTGGTCGCCATGGAACACGACCAGTTGCTCGGCGGCGCTTCACTGGCCAGCAACGACCTGCCTGACCGGCCAGAGTTGGGCCCGTGGCTGGCGTGTGTGTTCATCACCCCCGAGGCTCGACGCAGAGGGCTTGCAGCGCAGTTGATCGAAGGCATCTGCAGTCATGCGCGAGAGGCTGGAATCATCACCTTGTTCCTGCACACCCACAGCCAGCGTGATTACTACGCCAGGCTCGGCTGGGAGGTGTTGGAGCGTTTCGAGGCTTGGGGCAAAGAGCAATGGCTTATGTCACGACAGTTATAGCCGCCGCCGGGAGTTGCACGCCTAACGTTTAAATTTAGCGAATCGCCCTACGTCCACCGCTTCTTTCACTGACTTAATTCCTCAGCCATCGTCGGCAAAGTCTCGCGTTCGTCCCTGTCCCGCGAGACTCCCGCATGTTTGCCCCTGACAAACTCCTGGCTTTGAACAACACCATCGGCTCTTTGGTGGTGGCGGCCATGGACCCCGATCAGCCGGATGTCGAAGCGGTACTGGCGGACTTCCGCGCCTGCCTCAACGACTACGACGCCTGGGCTGAAAGCTTTTGGGCCGGCTGGGCGCTGGATCTTGAACAAGTGTTCAAGGTCGGCAACGAGGTGTCCCTGGCGGCGCCGAAGAATCTTGATCAACCCATCAGTGCCACGGTGGTGGCCTGTCCGGCGGGAGGGCCGCTGACGCTGGTGCACATGTTCCAGGCGGCGCGCTTTGTGCCGATTGGCGACACCCCGGTGATGCTGGAACCCGTCACCGGAGGCGAGCCCGGGAAGGAAACGTTTGGCGAGCCGGTGCATCACGTCATTGGCCCAAGCGGCGTCCTGGAGATCCCCGAATGCTGGCGTGGCGGGCGCTACCGCATCACTTTTTTCCCCCATGTGACGGCCGATCACGTCAAGGCGCTGTATGCGTCCTATCAAGGGGTGATGGACGAACTTGAGGGGTGGCTGAAGGCCGAGTGGGACGAGTTTCAACCCCTGTGGGCGGCGTTTTCCGAGGCCGGGTTTCGCGAACGTTATGACCTGGTGCAGCAGGCCGATTGGCGCGGTTTCGAAAACGCCCTGCATCAGCTATGGGATGACGTTAAACAGGTTTTCCAGCTGTTGGCCGATCTGCAGGCCAACAGCGAAAAGCTCCTGGAGTATCTGACCCAGGTAGAACTTGAGCAGTTACTGAGCGCTTCATCCGAGGCCATCGCCAAAGGACTGATGGTGTTGAGTGACGAGCCGTTGCTCTTCGTTCACATGGTGGCATTCGTCAGTTGGCTGCGGATGTTGCCGCCTCAGTACATGGCCGAAGTCGTAGGTGAAATGCGCACTTCGGTGCTGATCAATTTCCTGTTGATGCGCTTGACCGGCGCCCTGGGCATGGGCGTGCGGATGAGCGGAAAGGTACTTGGCCAGCTCCGCTCGGCGCGGGCTCGGGAGTGGTTAACCGCATCAAGCCTGAGGCTGGCCCAACGCTCCACCGATCGGCTCGACCGGCATCCCGATGTGCTCAAACCGTTGGTGGTCAGCGCCCAGCGTGCGCCATTGAAGCCGACGCCTGTCGGACCTCTGCACATCACCCCCGAGCATTCTCCACCCTTGGCGATCAGCAATCCGGCCGCCGTGGCGCGAGAAAAATCCCACGGTTCAACCCGGCTAAGCAAACACGAACCCCACGACGACGCCCCCGCCCAGTCGAAAAACCCCAACGGCGACAGCGCCGACACCGCCGCCCAGACCCAGACCAGCGGCTGCCCGGTGTCGATGGTCACCGGCGAAGAACTGCTGACCCTCGACGATGGCACCCTCGATGGCCGCTTGCCATTCGTCTTCACCCGTTTGTACCGCACCAGCGCCGCTGACCTGGACGTCGGCCTCGGGCGCGGCTGGAGCCATGCCCTGGCCCATCGCTTGGAGCTTAAGGGCGAGCAGGTCACCTGGGTCGACCAGGAAAACCGCCGCACGACGTTTCCCCTGCCCAACGCCCAGCGTCCGGCCATCCACAACAGCCTGGCCCGCGCGGCGATCTACCTGGGGGCCGAGCCGGACGAACTGATCGTCGCCCAGCCCGGGGAAAACGCCCCGTTTCTGCACTTTCGCGACGGTCACCTGACCGCCCTCAGCGACCGCTACGACAACCGCCTGACGCTGCAGCGCAACATCCATGGCGACATCAGCCGCCTGGACAACGGCGCCGGGCGCGCACTGCGCCTGCGTTACGAGCAGCGCCACCTGATCGCCGTCGACTACCAGAGCTTCCATCCCGCCATCACCCTCGACGAAGCCTGGCGGACCGAACAGACGCTGATGTCCTACCGCTACGACGGACGTTTCCGACTGATCGAAGCGACCAATGCCGCCGGTGAAAGCGAACGCTACGACTACGACGACCAGCACGTCATCCTCCAGAGGCAACTGGCCGGCGGGGCGAGTTTCTACTGGGAGTGGCAAGGGGCCGGGCGGGCGGCGCGCTGCGTACGGCACTGGGCTTCGTTTGCGCAAATGGACAGCCGCTACACCTGGGGCGAGCACGGCAGCGTCACGGTCCAGCACCTCGACGGCAGCCAGGAGGTGTATGTCCACGACGACCGGGCGCGGCTGGTGCGCAAGGTCGAGCCTGACGGCGGTGAGCACCTCAAGGCCTACGACGAACAAGGTCGCTTGATTGCCGAGCAGGACCCGCTGGGCGCCGTCACCGAATACCGCTACGACGACGTCGGACGGCTGCTGGCGCTGATTCCCCCCGTGGATGCGCCGACGTCCTACGAATACCGCAACGGTTTCCTGCACACCCGTGCGCGCGGCCAGGCGGTGTGGCGCTACCGGCGCAATGCCCGGGGGGACGTGATCGTCCTCATCGACCCGGCCGGCCGGCGCACGGAATATGCCTACGACGCCCATGGGCAACTGCTGGCGAGGTATGACCCGGACGGCGGCGAACATCGGTTCACCTGGAGTCGCCTGGGCCAACTGACCGAAGAGATCCTGCCCGACGGCAGTCGCCGGCGTTTTTCCTACGACGCCCTGGGGCGTTTGCTCAGCCGCCAGGACGAACATGGCGCGCTCACGCACTACCAATGGGACGCCGTCGGCCGCCTGCTGCAGGTGACCTTGCCCAACGGAGCCACGCGGACCTGGCGCTACAACGCCTACGGCAAGATCACCGCCGAGCGCGATGAACAGGGCCGTCTGACCCGCTACGAATACGCCGACGACCTGCACCTGGTCAGCCGTCGCCTGAATCCCGACGGCAGCGAGCTGAAATACCGCTACGACTCGGCGCGGTTGTTGCTGACCGAAATCGAAAATGAATCCGGCGAAAAATATCAGCTGGACTACACGCCCAACGGCTTGATCCGACAGCAAGTCGGCTTCGACGGCCAACGCACCACCTACGCCTACGACCTCAATGGCCACCTGCTGGAGAAAACCGAGCACGGCGAGGACGGTTCGCAACGGCTCACCCAGTACCAGCGTGACGCGGCTGGGCGGCTGCGAGTCAAGACCTTGCCCGACGGCCAGGCCATCGAATACCGCTACGACGAACTGGGCCGATTGGTCCACGTCAACGACGGCAGCGATCATCCCCTGGCCTTTGAGTACGACGCCCAGGACCGGCTGGTCTGCGAACACCAGGGTTGGGGCACCCTGCGTTATCACTACGACGCTTGCGGACGCCTCAACCACCTGCGCCTGCCGGACGACAGCCAGCTCGACTACCACCATGCCCCAGGTGGCGCACTGACCGCCATCGACCTCAACGGCTCGCGCCTGACCGAACACCGCTTTGTCGGCGGTCGCGAACGGCAACGCCAGCAAGGCCGGCTGCTCAGTGACTACGACTACGACGAACAGGGCCGCCTCAAGGCCCAGACCGTGTGGCAGAGCCAACAGCAGCAACTGTTCTGGCGCGATTATGCCTACAGCGCCAAGGGCAACCTGCAAACCCTTTCCGACAACCGAAGCCGCCGCAGCTACCAGTACGACCCGCTGGATCGCCTGACCCGCATCGACTTTTCCCACAGCGACCCGCCGGAACACTTCTGCCACGATCCGGCCGGCAACCTGATGATGCAGGACCGCCCCGGCCCCGACCACCCTCAAGGGCAACCGCCTGCTGAAAGAGGGCGACCGCCACTATGACTACGACGCCTTCGGCAACCTGATCCGCGAACGCCGCGGCCAGGCTCTGGTCAGCGCCTACCGCTACGACAGCCAGCACCGCCTGATCGGCGTCACCACGGCGGCTGGGCGTGAAACCTCCTACCGCTACGACGCCTTTGGCCGACGCATCAGCAAGACCGTGGACGGCCTGACCACGGAATTTTTCTGGCAGGGCGACCAGGTCGTCACCGAAAACAGCTCGCGCCACCACCGCAGCTACGTCTACGAACCCGGCACCTTCCGCCCGCTGGCGATGCTCGACGGCGAAGGCCCCGACGCCCGCCCGTTCTACTACCACCTCGACCACCTGGGCACTCCCCAGGAACTGACCAACCCCGCCGGCCAGATCGTCTGGTCAGCGCGCTACAACGGCTACGGCCAACTCACCGAACTCCAGCACGGCGGCGGCGAACAACTGGAACAACCGCTGCGCTTCCAGGGCCAATACTTCGACCCGGAAAGCGGCCTGCACTACAACCGCCACCGCTACTACAATCCCGGCACTGGCCGCTATCTGACGTCTGACCCGAGCAAATTGGCGGGTGGGCTCAATGGGTATCGCTACACGGTGAACCCGACGGGGTGGGTGGATCCGTTGGGGTTGGTGGATTGTCCGGGGAAGGGTGGGTGTCGGCCGGCGGTTGGGGGCAGGATCCGGCGGCGAAGGTTGGGGTGGATGAGGGCGAATCGAAGCTCCCTCAAGCCAAGCCTAAAGATATCTATACCTATCGAGGTGACTCACGAGAGCCTTGGGAAATATTTGAGGCAGGATTCGAACCGTTAGGGTGGAGTACCGATCTATTTTTGCATGCTAAAGATAATCGAAATCCGCCTAGTATTTATGTAAGTACAACCCCTTCAAAGACAGAGGCAATAAAATTCGCGACTGGTTTTGGATATGAGCGTGGATACGTATATGTGTTAAAAAATGTGCCGGGTATTGATGTGAATAAGAAACTAGGTGTCATGTCGCCGCATCGAAGGGAGGTGGAAATAGCTGTGCCCGGAGGGATTGATAGAAAAGATATAGTAGGGGCAACCCCAGTGAATGAAGATGGAACCTATGTAGGATACTCGATACCTAATTTTGACAGGTGATGATATGACCTCTAGAGAGGTGGCAATTGAAGTTGATGGCGTCGTTAAGAGCGCGATTTTTGAATGTGACCGAAAAATTATGGCTATGACTGTAACGATGCCAGATGGATTGGTAAAAAGTTACACCGCGACGGATTTATACTTTTGTCTGGGGATGGTTAGAAAAGATTTTCCGGATGTGAAATTTTTATGCAAGGGAGCCAAAATTAATGTGCACCCCTCGAGAATGTCTTCGCAAATGTCTGGTGGCGTAGTGGCCTACGAAGTTCGCTGGGGTGAGCCTGCGGATGATAATGACATAGTAAATATTTTCGACTATGAAGATCAAAATTTAACCAATGATATCGATGAGCAGGCAGATTATTACGAGCGATGGATGAGCTCTCTTTGACAGCCGATGGTTAGACTGCATAGCCAAAATCAATGCAACCCAATGTGGGAGCGAGCTTGCTCGCTCCCACAGGTTCATCGGTGATTCGCCGGTCGCTATTCGCCTCCAGCCATTAAAAAAACCACCCCTTTGGCACCGATAACATCGTTTCTCGGTCGCGCGGCTTTTCCCTATATTGGCCCTCAGATCCGGTGGATGGCTCAACATCCACCCCCTCAGTGTGAGTAGCCTCAATGAACAATAAACCTGACAGCACAGGGCTTGATAATGCGGGAGCAGGAACCCGGGCGGTTTGGGGTGGGGAGCAGGTCAGGCACCCCTACAACGCCACGCAAACCCCCATCGTGGCCAGCGCCGCGTACGGTTACGACGACATCGACGTCTGGTACGACGTCGCCTTGGGCAAGGCCCCCGGTTTTATTTACAGCCGCATGAGCAACCCGACCGTCGAGACCCTCGAAGCCAAGATTCGCGAGTTGGAAATGGCCGAGTCCGCCGTGGCCTTCAGCAGCGGCATGGCGGCGATCAGCAGCGTGCTCTACACCTTCCTGGCCCATGGCGATCGCGTGGTGTCGACCAAGGACAGTTACGGCGGCACCAACAAGATCTTCGAAGAGTTCCTGCCGCGCACCGGCGTGGCGGTGACCTTGTGCGAGACCTTCGATCACGACGATCTGGAGCGTGAAATCGCCAAGGGTTGCCAGGTGCTCTACCTGGAAACCCCCACCAACCCCACCCTGAAAATCCTCGACATCCCGCGCCTGGTGGCAGCGGCCAAGCGTGTCGGTGCCGTGGTCGTGGCCGATAACACCTTCGCCACGCCGCTGAACCAGAGCCCATTGGCCTTGGGGGTGGACGTGGTGATTCATAGCGCGACCAAGTTCCTCAGCGGCCATGGCGATGTGCTCGGTGGCCTGGTGTGTGGCAGCGAAGCCTTGATGGCCCAGGTGCGGCATTATCGGGAAATCAACGGCGCGAGCCTTGACCCGTTCTCGGCCTACCTGATCATCCGTGGCATGAAGACCCTGGCACTGCGCATGCGTCAGCAGCAACACAGCGCCCGGGCCCTGGCCGAATTTCTCTGCACCGAACCGTTGGTGGAGGCGGTGAATTATCCCGGCTTGCCCAGCCACCCGAACCACGCCGTGGCTTGCGCGCAGATGTCCGGTTTCGGCGCCATCGTCAGTTTTGTCCTGGTCGGTGGCATGGACACGGTCAAATTGCTGCTGCCACGCCTGCGCTTCGCCCATTGCGCGGGCAACCTGGGCGCGGTGGAAACCATCTACGGCCCGGCCCGTACCACCAGCCATGTCGAGAACACCTTGGAAGAACGCCTGGCCCTGGGCATCTCCGAAGGCTTGGTGCGGGTTTCGGTCGGCATCGAAGACACGGACGATCTATTGGACGATCTGAAACAGGCCTTCGCCTTCGTCAAAAAGACCCTCACCCCGCAACTCAATGAAGCCCCTATCGAGACCGCAAGCTGAAGTTTGAAAGTTGGTACCCCGCCACAAGGCTGTGAGTGGGGCGTTCATGAATAGGAATAATAATAAAGCTTAGTGGCGATGCACTTTTACTCTGCCCAATAACTTGTCGCGGACGTTAATGCGCGCCCTAACAACTTTCATGAGAACAACCATGTCCATAAAAGAACAACAACTTAATACGCGTGCCGGTTTTAAACAGGAAATGCAGACGCGCCATATTGTCATGTTGGCACTAGGCGGCGTCATCGGTACCGGGCTGTTTCTCACGTCCGGGTATACCGTCAACCAGGCCGGCCCCATGGGCGCGGTGATCGCCTACATCATTGGCGCGCTGATGGTCTACATGGTGATGATGTGCCTGGGGGAACTGGCGGTGCAGATGCCGGAAACCGGTTCGTTCAGCACCTACGCCACACGGTTTCTAGGCCCGGGCACCGGCTACACCGTGGCCTGGCTGTATTGGCTGACGTGGACGGTGGCCATCGGTTCCGAATTCACCGCTGCCGGCATCCTCATGTCGCGCTGGTTTCCCGACACACCGGTGTGGATCTGGAGCGCGCTGTTCGCCGGCGTGGTGTTCCTCTCCAACGTGATTTCGGTGCGTTTGTTCGCCGAGACCGAGTTCTGGTTGTCGTTGATCAAAGTGTTGACCGTGGTGGTGTTCCTGCTGATTGGCGGTGGCGCGATTCTTGGCCTGTTGAACATCGACCAGGCCCACAGCATCGGCTTGAGCAACTTCACCCGCGAAGGACTTTTTCCTACCGGTTTCATGCCGATTGCGATGACGCTGCTGGCGGTGTCCTTCGCGTTTTCCGGCACTGAACTGATCGGCATCGCCGCCGGTGAAACCAAGGACCCGCAACGCAATGTACCGCGGGCCATCCGCACCACGGTGCTGCGCCTGGCGGTGTTTTTCGTCGGGACCATTTTTGTCCTGGCGACACTGCTGCCCCGCGAGCAAGCCGGTCTGGTCGAAAGCCCCTTCGTCACAGTGTTCACCTACATCGGCATTCCGTACTCGGCCGACATCATGAACTTCGTGATCATCAGCGCCCTGTTGTCGGCGGCCAACTCCGGGTTGTACGCCGCCTCGCGGATGCTCTGGACCCTCAGCGACCAAGGCCACCTGCCCAAGCAGTTCTCGGCCCTGACCCGCATGGGCACGCCGCTCAACGCGATCATCGTCAGCATGGCCGGCGGCGCCGCTTCGTTGCTCAGCAGCGTGTTTGCCGCCGACACCATCTACCTGGCGCTGGTGTCGATTTCCGGCCTGGCCGTGGTGGTGGTGTGGATGAGCATCGCCGCGAGCCAGATCGCTTTCCGGCGTCACTATGTGGCCAACGGCGGCGACATTCGCAAACTCAAGTTCCGGGTTCGCGGCTATCCGTGGGTGCCGCTGGGGGCGCTGGTGTGCTGCAGCCTGGCGTGCATCGGGATCGCCTTCGACCCTGAACAACGGGTGGCGCTGTACTTCGGCTTGCCGTTCATCGCCTGGTGTTACTTCGTGTATTACATTACCCGCAAAAGCCGCGAGCGACGCTTGTCGGTTGCCTTCGTGGCACAACCGTCCGACGCGTTCTAAGGCGCGTCGACGGGGCGGGCAAACGTGCCCGGTGCGTGGGGGTCAACGAGGTCCAGATCATGAAGCAAAAAACGTTGCCCCCGTTGAATTGGCTGCGGGCATTCGAAGTGTCGGCCCGCTGCCTGAACTTCACCCACGCCGCCGACGAGCTGTTTTTGACCCAGGGCGCGGTCAGCCAGCAGATCCGCCAATTGGAAAGTCACCTGGGGGTGGCGCTGTTCAAGCGCTTGCCCCGTGGCCTGGGCCTGACCGAGGAGGGCCAGGCCTACCTGCCGGTGGTGCAGGACGCGATCACGCGACTGGCGGTGGGCACCAACGAGATCTTTGGCCAGCACAAGCGCCGGCCAATCAAGGTGCGCGGCAGCCTGGCGTTCTTCGTGCACTGGCTGGCACCGAAACTGGTGGATTTTCGCCAGGTGCATCCGCACGTCGACATCCGCTACATCAGCAACATCTGGGTCAAGGAACTGGACGGCGAGGACGACATGGAAATTCGCTGGGGCCACGGTCAATGGCCCGGCCTGGTGTCGCAACGCCTGACCTGGGACACCTTGTTCCCGGTGTGTTCGCCAGCCTTGATGACGACGCTGAAGGTGCCGGCGGACGTGGCCAAGCATCCATTGCTGCACGTGCTGGGCTACGAAGAGGGCTGGGGTTACTGGCTGAAAATGGTCGGTGCCGACTCGGTGGATTCCTCGACCGGCATGCAGTTCGACACGCTGGTCTGCACCTTGCGCATGGCTGAACTGGGGCAGGGCATCGCCCTGGCGCGGTCGTCGATGGTGAGTGACATGCTCGGCGACGGGCGCCTGGTCGAACCCTTCGCCCAGCGCATCGAGGCCAGCGAATCGTTTTACCTGGTGCGCAGTTCCGGGGCCGAGCAACACCCGGACGCGGCGCGGTTTTCCACCTGGCTGGTGGAGCAGGCGCATCGTTTCAAGTGAGCCGTTTCAAGTGAATATCCGGAGTTGACCATGCGCTATGTGAGTACCCGAAATTCAGCCGTGCAGGTCGATTTCGAAAAGGTTGTGCTGTCGGCCATCGCCGAGGACGGCGGGCTGTTCGTCCCCGTCGAACTGCCGCCGTTCGAACCCCAGGACATCGCCAACTGGTCGACACTGTCCTACGACGAACTGGCCTATCGAGTGATGCGTCCGTTCGTGGGCGAGGCGATCCCCGAGGCCGATTTCAAGCGGGTGCTCAAGGAGGCCGGCAGCCAGTTCAGCCATCGCTCCCTGGCGCCGTTGCATCAGGTGGATCGCAATGAGTGGGTCCTGGAATTGTTCCATGGGCCGACCCGCTCCTCGAAGGATTTTGCCGCGCAATTGCAGGCGCGGCTGGTGCAGTACTTTTTGCGCAAACGCGGGCGCCGTGCCGTGGTGGTCGGTGTCACCAACGGCGACACCGGCCTGGCCGCCATCGAGGCCTTCAAGCACTGCGACGAGACCGATGTGGTGGTGATTTATCCTGAGGCCGGTGTACCGCAAGACCAGCTTCAAGACCTGCAAGCGACGGCCCATCCGCGGGTTCATCAAGTGGCCGTCGATGGCAGTTTTGATGACTGCCAGACCCTGGTCACCCAATTGTTCCGACAGCATGAGGCGATCAGTTTCAATTCCAGCAACTGGGTCAGCGTCATGGCGCAGTTGGTGTTTTATTTCCATGCCGTGCTGCAACTGGGCGGCGGTCAGCGGCCCATCGGTTTCAGCGTGCCGGCGGCGAGCTTTGCCGAAGTCTATGCCGGCTACATCGCGCAGAAGATGGGCTTGCCCATCACGCAGATGATTGTTGCGACCAATCAGAATGACGCGCTGCATCAGTTCTTTTTGAAGAACCATTACTCGCGATTGCGCGCCAGCAAGACCCTGTCGCCGGCCATGGATTTGTCGATTTTTTCCAACCTGGAGCGGTTTCTCTGGGAGCTCTATGGGCACGACGACCAGGCCGTGAGCGCACTGATGCACACCTTCGAAACCCACGGCGAAATGACCATCGCCAACGAGTTCTGGCTACAGGCGCGGATGATCATCGACTCGTACGCGGTCAGCGATGAGCAGACGCTGGAGGAAATCACCTCGCTGCATCGCGACACCGGCTACGTCATCGACCCCCACACCGCCACCGGCGTGCTCGCGGCGCGCTTGTATCGGCGCAGCCTGGTGGCGCCGATGGTGACCTTGGGCGAGATCTCCCCGGTCAAATCGGCGGTGTTGCTCGACGAGTTGGGGATCCACATCGCGGCGCGACAACGCCCGGTTTCCGAGCATGGCCCGGCGCAGATTCATCGCCTCCAGCCGGACGACCTCGGTGCCCTCCATCAACTGCTCGGCGCCCTGTAACCGGAGGCCCCATGAAGCGAATTCTCGACCCCCTCGACGAACGCATCATCGCCGAACTGCGCCTCAACGCCCGCGCCGCCCACGCCGAACTGGCGGCCAAGGTCAACCTCTCGCGCAACGCCGTGCGCCAACGCATCGAACGCCTCGAACGCGACGGCGCGATCCAGGGCTACACCGTGCGCACCGGGGAGGGCGCGCAAGCGTCGTCGAACATCAACGCGGTGATCTTCGTCTACCGCTACGACCGCATGCGCGGTGCCGAGGTGTTGCAAGCGTTGCAGGCCATGCCGGAAGTGCTGCAGTGCGATGTGATGAGTGGCGAGTTCGATCTGATGCTGCGGGTGGGCGCGGCGAACCCGGAGCGGGTGCATAAAGTGTGGAAAGAGATCTCGGCGTTGCCGGGGGTGGAGAACACCGTGACGTCGTTCGTGCTGTCATCGGTGGTCTAGGCGCGCTATCCGCTGCTGATGCCCGCAGACGCCCCAGCCACCACAACCCCCGTGGCGAGGGAGCTTGCTCCCGCTGGGCTGCGAAGCAGCCCCAATCCGATTGACCGCAATCTACCTGACCCACCGCGCTGGCCAATTCCAGGGGCTGCTGCGCAGCCCAGCGGGAGCAAGCTCCCTCGCCACAAGAGCGGCCGGCGGTGCGCCAGCCAAGCAGGTGGATTTCCTGACACCAATGGACCAGGCACCGAGAAAACCTGTGGGAGCGAGCTTGCTCGCGATAGCGGTACACCAGCCACCATCGATGTACCTGACCTGGCCCCATCGCGAGCAAGCTCGCACACAGGAGGAATGTGCCCAACCACCACAACCCCCGTGGCGAGGGAGCTTGCTCCCGCTGGGCTGCGAAGCAGCCCCAACCCGATTGACCGCAATCTACCTGACCCACCGCGCTGGCCAATTGCAGGGGCCGCTGCGCAGCCCAACGGGAGCAAGCTCCCTCGCCACAAGAGCGGCCGGCGGCGCATCAGCCAAGCAGGTGCATGCCCAGCACCAATAGACCAAGCACTGGAAAACCTGTGGGAGCGAGCTTGCTCGCGATAGCGGTACACCAGCCACCATCGATGTACCTGACCTGGCCCCATCGCGAGCATGCTCGCACACAGGAGGAATGTGCCCAACCACCACAACCCCCGTGGCGAGGGAGCTTGCTCCCGCTGGGCTGCGAAGCAGCCCCAACCCGATTGACCGCAATCTACCTGACCCACCGCAGAGGCCAACTCCAGGGGCCGCTGCGCAGCCCAACGGGAGCAAGCTCCCTCGCCACAAGAGCGGCCGGCGGTGCATCAGCCAAGCAGGTGCATGCCCAGCACCGATAGACCAAGCACTGAAAAAAACTGTGGGACCGAGCTTGCTCGCGATAGCAGTACACCAGCCGCAACTGATGTACCTGACCTGGCCCCATCGCGATCAAGCTCGCTCCCACAGGGGAATGTGCCTGGCCAGTGGAACAAGCATGCTTACCGCTTTGCCCACCCCCTGGTCAAAACGCCCAAAAAATAGAGCAAATTGGCATATTTCACTGCCCAGCCCACCCCCCTAACCTAGATCCCAACAACCTCATCACCCGGATCAAGGACATAACAAAAATGACTGAATACAAACTGGCGCTGGTCGGCTTCGGCGGTGTGAACCGGGCATTGGCTCAACTGATTGCCGAGCGCAACCAGCAGTGGAAAACCAACCTCGGCTTCACCCTGAAAATCGTCGGCGTGACCGACCTGTTCCTCGGTTCGGTGATGGACCGCCACGGCCTCGACGCCGCGTCGCTGGCCAAACTGCCAACCACCCAAGGCGCCATGGCTCAACTGCCCGGCGGCACCGTCGACGCCCTCAACGAAGCCGTGATCAAAGACTGCGGCGCCGACATCATCGCCGAAGCCACCTTCACCAACCCGGTGGACGGCGAGCCCGCCACCTCGTTCTGCCGCTGGGCCCTGGAGCGCGGCAAGCACGTGGTCACCACTAACAAAGGCCCCATCGCCCTGCACGGCGCCGAACTCAAAGCCCTGGCCCAGCGCAACAACGTCGCCTTCGAATACGAAGGTTCGGTCATGAGCGGCACCCCCGTCATTCGCCTCGCCAAACAATCCCTGGCCGGCAGCTCGATCACCGGTTTCGAAGGCATCCTCAACGGCACCTCCAACTTCGTCCTCACCTGCATGGAAGGCGGATCGGGATTTGCCGAAGCAGTCAAAAAAGCCCAGGAACTGGGCTACGCCGAAGCCGACCCAACGGCGGATGTCGAAGGCCATGACGTGCGCCTCAAAGTCGTCATCCTTGCCAACGAACTGCTGGACGCCAAGCTCACCGTCAACGACGTCACCTGCCGCGGCATCTCCGCCCTCAGCCTCGCCGACATCGAAAAAGCCCGCCACGACGGCGCCCGCTGGAAACTCATCGGCGCCGCCAGCCGCAACGCCGACGGCTCCATCAGCGCCAGCGTCGAACCGCGCCTGCTGAGCAACGACCACCCACTGGCGAGTGTGAGCGGCGCCACCAACGCCGTGTCGTTCACCTCGGAACTGCTCGGCGCCGTCACCGTCTCGGGCCCCGGCGCCGGCCGCACCGAAACCGCCTTCGCGCTGCTGTCGGACATCATTCACATCCACCAATCGGCAACCCGCAAACAGGAGCACAACCTGTGAACGTATCGCGCCTGGCCCTGGCGGTCGTCGAACCGCACATCGAAGTCCTCAACCCATTTGATGGCAGCATCGTCGGCACCGTCGCCGACGTGTGCGCCTCGGAAGTCCCGCAACTGCTCGAGACTGGACGCAGCGGCGTAAAAGCCTGCGCCGCGCTCCCCCGTCATCGCCGCGCTAGCATCCTCGAACACGCGGCACTGAACATCGAACGCGACGCCAAAGCCTTCACCCGGCTGATCGTCGACGAAGCCGGCAAGACCCTCAAACAGGCCGAAAAAGAAGTCAAACGCTGCGTCAACACCCTCAAACTCTCCGCCGAAGAAGCCAAGCGCAACGCCGGCGAAATCGTGCCATTCGACGCCTACGAAGGCGCCGAATCGCGCCAGGGCTGGTTCACCCGCGAACCCCTGGGCCTGATCGTCGCCATCACCCCCTACAACGACCCGCTGAACCTGGTCGCCCACAAACTCGGCCCGGCCATTGCCGGCGGCAACGCCGTCATCCTGAAACCGTCCGAGCTGGCGCCGTTGTCGGCGCTCAAATTGGTCTCGTACCTGGTCGCCGCCGGCCTGCCTGAATCCGTGGTCACCGTCGCCACCGGCGGCGCGGAACTGGGCAAAGCCCTGGTCGCCGCCCGCGACGTGCGAATGATCTCCTTCACCGGCGGCTTCGTCACCGGCGAACAAATCGCCCGCACCGCCGGCCTGAAAAAACTCGCCATGGACCTCGGCGGCAACGCCCCGGTCATCGTCATGACCGACTGCAACCTCGACGCCGCCGTCGACAGCTGCCTCTCCGGCGCCTTCTGGGCCGCCGGGCAAAACTGCATCGGCACCCAACGCCTGCTCATCCACGCCCCGATCTACGCCGCCTTCCGCGAACGCTTCGTCCACCAGGCCCAAGCCCTCGTCGTCGGCAACCCACTGCTCGCCCACACCGACATCGGCCCGATGATCACCCACCAAGCCGCGCAAAACGCCGAACACGTGGTGAACGAAGCCCTGCAAGAAGGCGCCACCTTACTCTGCGGCCACCGCCGCCAAGGCGCCTGCTACGCCGCGACCGTATTGGAGAATGTCGATCATTCCAGCCGACTCTGGCGCCATGAAGCCTTCGCCCCGGTGGTGGTGTTGCAGCCGTTCGACACGTTCGATGAAGCCATTGCGTTGGCTAACGAACCTGAATACGCCCTTCACGCCGGGATCTTTACCAACGACCTCAGCACCGCGATGAGCGCTGCACGGCGGATCGAGGCGGGCGGCGTGATGATCAACGACTCTTCGGATTTTCGGTTCGATGCGATGCCGTTTGGTGGTTCCAAGTACGGCAGTTTGGGCAGGGAAGGGGTGCGGTTTGCGTATGAGGAAATGACCCAGCCGAAGGTGGTTTGTTTGAATACGTTGGAATAACAGGTCAGGTCGTTGGCCTCGGGCAGGTTTGGTCACCTGCCCGATGCTTTTCTGCACAAACCACACAGCCACCGCATACCCTGTGGGAGATTCTATGGTGCAGGACTACCCCCTAAATGCCTTTCGGTAAGTATTCGCTCTGGTTCTTCAGCAGGGCGAATACCACTCGGGCAAGCTTGCGGGCCAGTGCCACTAATGCTTCGGTTGTGCTGAGTCCCCGGGCCCTTAGTGCCTCATAAAAACCCTTCCATGCCGCTGTGCGCCTTGCCGACATCGCGGCGTTATGCATCAATCGACGGGCCTCTGGGTCACCTCGCTTAGACAGGCAGCGGCGTCCCTTCTTTTTCCCTGAGTCCGATATACGCAGGTCTAGGCCCAGAAAAGCGATGAAGGCATCGGCATTTCTGAAATCCCCACGCTGAAACGACGTGAGCAAACGGGCACCGTTCAACAGGCCAATGCCTTCGACTTTCATGCAACGCTTGAGCTGAGCGCCCAAGCCAGCGGCTTCCAACTGCGTCTGGATTGTTTTCTCGAGCAAGATCTCCAGTCGTTGCATGGCTTTTATCTGGTTCTCAAAGGCCCTTTTGAGCAACGGTTCGTTGGACCAACTTTGCTTGAGGCTGACACGCGCCTGGACCAAGGCTGCCCGACGTCGGAAGAGGCTTATAAGCCGGCAATACAAGGGCGATGGCGGGGTCCACGGGTGCAACTGGTGGCCTTCGTTGTTCAAGTAGCGAGCCAACAACCGAGCATCCAGCGCATCGGTTTTAGCGCGAACTTTCACACCTTTGCGGTAATGGCTGAGCTCGTAGCCGCCGATCATGTAGATCACACAGCCTTTCGCATAAGCCAGGTCGGCGAATTCCTGATGATAGATATTGGTGGCTTCGATGGCGACATCCACTGGCGCGGACAACTCCTTGAGCCACTTTTTGATCGCTGCCTTGGTGTTGGGGATCGCTTCCAGTCGATCTGTTTCTGCGTGATAAATCACCAACTCATCTTTGGCGACATCAACACCCACGATCGGCTTTGCGACAGAAACCGGCATTGCCATTGAAAATCCTCCGGGCTAAGGTTTGAACACTTGAAGGGTTCACCCAGAGGCGCAGGCTTGTTCCTATCGTCGGTCTAGGCCAGATGCATTCTTTATCGGCGCTTGGGTGAAAGGAGGAGGGGTGAAATCTCCCACGGTCTGTACTGCGGCTAACAGTCAGAATCGAGCTTTGTCCCTCCTCCTCCCTTCAAGTCCTACCATACAAGCGAGCTTGCTCGCGATAGCGATACACCCGTCACCCTCAGAACCGCTGACTCCCCGCCTTGTTGAGCTTTGCGCGCGACGCCCAAGCTCAGTCGACCAATCCCTCTATGCATTACTTCCACCTGTTGCCAGTTACGCAAGCTTTCCACTGCATAGCGGCCAAGAGCACCGAGCGTGACGGCAACGTCGTCGATCTTCCCACGAACTAACTTCTGCAAACGCTCAAGGCTGAAACGTATCAGCTTCAAGAAAAAACCAAATTATGCACAAATGCATTTTTTTGCTTGACCCGCATGCATGAGCCTATATAAGGTGGCCTCACTGTATGCGCATCCAGTACTTCTAAAGCATCATTTATTTGAATCCATTCATGGACGAGGTATTACCTTATGAAAACCACCACTGAAAAATTCGGTGTAACCCCCCATCAACCCAGCCTCTGGACCCGCGCTGATGCGCTGAAAGTCCGGGCGGACGATCCCACCACCACGCAGCCGCTGGTCAGCGCGGATTTCCCGGTACTGAACAACGACGTGTTCATCTGGGACACCATGCCCCTGCGCGACTTGGACGGTAACGTGACGTCCGTCGATGGCTGGTCGGTGATCTTCACCCTGACGGCCGATCGTCATCCAAACGACCCGGCGTACCTTGATGAGGACGGCAACTACGACATCCTCCGCGATTGGAACGATCGTCACGGTCGAGCAAAGATGTACTACTGGTTTTCTCGTACCGGCAAGAACTGGGAATTCGGTGGCCGCGTGATGGCCGAAGGCGTTTCGCCGACCGCTCGCGAATGGGCCGGCACCCCGATTCTGTTGAACGACCGAGGTGAAGTGGACCTGTATTACACCGCCGTCACCCCAGGCGCGACCATCGTCAAGGTGCGCGGTCGGGTCGTGACCACTGAACATGGTGTCAGCATGGTCGGCTTCGAGAAGGTCAAGCCGCTGTTCGAGGCCGACGGCAAGATGTACCAGACCGAAGCCCAAAACGCCTTCTGGGGTTTCCGCGACCCATGGCCTTTCCGCGACCCGAAAGATGGCAAGCTGTACATGCTGTTCGAGGGCAACGTGGCCGGTGAGCGCGGCTCGCACAAAGTGGGCGAGGCCGAAATCGGCGACGTGCCACCGGGTTATGAAGATGTCGGCAACTCGCGCTTCCAGACCGCCTGCGTTGGCATCGCCGTGGCCCGCGACGCAGACGGTGACGACTGGGAAATGTTGCCGCCACTGCTGACCGCCGTGGGCGTCAACGACCAGACCGAACGCCCGCACTTCGTGTTCCAGGATGGCAAGTACTACCTGTTCACGATCAGCCACACCTTCACCTACGCCGACGGTGTGACCGGGCCGGACGGCGTGTACGGTTTCGTCGCGGACTCGCTGTTCGGCCCCTACGTGCCGCTCAACGGTTCCGGCCTGGTGCTGGGCAACCCGTCCTCCCAGCCATTCCAGACCTACTCGCACTACGTGATGCCAAACGGCCTGGTGACCTCCTTTATCGACAGCGTACCGACCGACGAAACCGGCACGCAGATTCGTGTGGGTGGCACCGAGGCGCCAACGGTGGGCATGAAAATAAAAGGGCAGCAGACGTTTGTGGTGGCCGAGTACGACTATGGGTACATTCCGCCGATGCTCGACGTTACGCTTAAGTAATAGCAATACAGGGGTTTCAGGCAGCGGGTTTGAGGTCGATGACAAAACCGTTGTGGATATGATCGAGATATCCCGCTTGATTCATTGCGATGTTGGTCGCGAGCCCCGTTGAACAACGAGGAGTAACACTGCTTCGCGACTGGCTGCATGGATGCAGCCGGTCGCGAATGCATTTCCCTGCGACGTATGTACACAAGCGCCTCTGTGGGAGCGAGCTTGCTCGCGATAGCGGTGCATCCGCAACATTCCGGCCAGTTGTTTATCGTGACTCCACGAGACTAGCCGCGACCGACATCGCCTTGCGCCATTGCCTACAACTACGCCAGAATCCGCCGGCTTGTGCGTCTTGGGTCACGTCGGTAGTTTGGGTCCTGTCACTGCTCATCAGTGATCGGGTTTAGTCGCCCAGGGTGAAACAGGTTGTGCAAGGCGTCATCCAGTCAGGATTCCCATCCTGCACTTGATGGTGGCTGTGCGCAGGGCGTCCTCGGACGCGCCGGTTTCTTGTTTCCCCGGTCGACTAACCTGCGTACAGCTGCCTCCCATCGTTTAGTCGCGAGAGGGTGATGGCTCCAACTACAGGAAGCAAGACAATGGCAAAAGATACTCCGAACCCCCCTGATACGAACGAACACGTCTCCCGTGCTCAGTCTGCCCGCAACAAGAAAATCGACGACGCTGCCACGCGAGCGTTGGATTACTACCTGAAGCCTAAGCCTAAGAGCGAAACGTCTGACAAGTCGGACTCCATTTTACGGATTGACCCTGGGGTTGATTCTGAGTGTTTGCTTGCCAATCTCAGTGAAAACCTGGCTTCGGCCAATGCCATGATCAATGATTTGGCATTTGGTCTTGAGGGAACACGACGGCATTTTGCGTTGGGGATTTTGCAGGTGATTGAGGTGAGTGAGCTGTTGGCGAATCGGGCTTTGGATATTGTTGAGGTAAGGTAGAGCGGGGCGTTAACTGCCTTCTGGCGTAAAAAAGGTCTTGCTTGGCAAGACCTTTTTTACGGGGGGCTTGAAATAGCGGCGACATGTAAATGTATGCACTTTAAAGATTAGTCCATCCTATTCTCAGTTATAGGGATTCAATAGTGATCCCTTCCTTGTAATTCGTTTTTTCGCGGTAAGCGATGACGTAGCCCGGAAGAGCTGTGATTTGCCAGTTGGGGCCGAGCGCTGTCTTGACCCTCCGAAGAATGTTCAAAACAGTGTCCGAGTCGTTGGGTAGATGCACCTGTGCGGCGACTAGGTCAGGATGTGGGCTTTTTGATTTAGCAGTTTCGCCTTCAAATCTAATATTGTAAGCAAGCTGCTCCTTTAGCTGGCTTAGCACTTCTGCTGCTGAGGCCATTCCATTTTTTGTGCCCAGATCAACTACCAAATCGAGATCAATGGGGTAGCTCTTATCGAAATGACCAGCTTTAAGTACTGTATGGTCACGGTTTCGGCCCGGGTCATTAGAGCCGAAGCCGCTAAGATTCCAGATTGGTGGGGTAAGCCCATTCTTGTAGTGTTTGATCAGCAGCTCTTCGAGATCCATTGCTGTGAATACAAAGACCCGCACAGCCTTGAATCCGATGGTGTCATGAGAAAGGTTGCGTCGTGATTGAATCTTATTTGCGTGACGTAGCAATCGCGCACGAAGCCCTGCTTGAGCATCGGTTTTCCCGATGTATACCAGCGATCCATTAAAAAAAAGCTGATATACGCCTTGGGCGTCATCAATACTTTGGACAGTGGCTGCATCTAGGGGCCCTTCGGGCATGTCGTCGAATAGCTTCACTAGCTGGCTAAGTAGCGCAGATGGTAGGTCGAATTCCAATTCTTCGAAGCATTGACGAGTAGGCATAAGCTCTCCATGTTTCGAGAGATTATGCCTATTTCTTTTGTGTATCGAAAGGTTGCTAGCCTTGTCCTGCTAATGCCGCAGCTACAGATGAAGCTACGACCTCAGCTAACCGAACCGGTACGGCATTTCCTAGTTGCTTCATCGTGTCGGACCACGATCCGTGGAAAACATAGTCGTCCGGGAATGTCTGGATCCTTGCTGCCTCCCGAACGGTGAAGTAGCGTACGCTGCCATCGGTACGAACTAGCATGTTTTCGCCGCCAGGGACGCCATGATTACCCGCCTTTAGGGTTTTGGCTGGCTCATCTAAAGGGCTGCCAGTATGACCTGGATATGACCTGGCGCCAGGGTTGAATGTGTGGTTTGGCACCGGCAGCAGAGTTGGTTGCTCCGGGTCCGGAAGGCCTGCGATTGCGTCTCGCACCGTCGTCCATCGACGCAGCCTAGCCCGAGTTTCCAAAGACGCTGCTAGTAGAGATATGCGCTTGGCAAGTTTCTCTGGAGGGCGAGGCCTACCGCGTGACCGTATTCTGTGCTCTTCCCAATATGTACCTGTGACCCATTTTGAGATGAGCAGCTCATCTTCGGAGTGCGTAGGCTCAGGAAAGGACCATTGAATCCCTAAGTCAGCCCTGAACCCTACGAGGAATACCCGTTCTCGCTTTTGAGGAACACCGTAGTCGGCAGCGTTCAGAAGTCGAAACACCACGTGATAGGTGGGTTTCACTTTTCCTGATGTGTGCAGCCCTTCCAGGCGCGAAAGATGTTCGGTCCAAGTTTCGCCATGTCGTCTAGCAATTTCTGGGTAGCTGAGCTGAAGGTAAACGTATTCAAAGTAGCTAGCGAAGCTCTGACGTAAGAGTCCTTTTACATTTTCGAAAATGAAAGCGCGTGGCTTGGTCTCACGAACTGCCTGAACTGCTGTGGGGAACATGTCCCTTTCATCCAGGTTGCCTGCGTGTTTTCCACCAAGAGAGAAAGGCTGGCAAGGTGGGCCGCCGGAGATTACCTCTACGCCACCGGCGTATGGTGTGAAATCGAATGTCCGCGCATCCCCTTCATAAAGAAGGAAATCCTGACCCGCCTCGACGTAGTGAGCCTGGTTGTCGCGAATGGTTTGGCAGGCATCGTCATTCCATTCAATAACGGCCGAATGCTGGAAACCCGCCCGGGTCATGCCCATGGCAAGCCCGCCTGCGCCAGCAAATAATTCGATGCTACTCATTCGGGTCCTCGATGGTCTGGCTGAAGGCAAGAGGGGCCTGAGGGCTTCCGCCAAATTTGCCTTCTACCCCAGCGCCCCGTGGCTTCTTGGGCGCGATATCAATGCGCGAAAGCGCTTTTTTGAAGTCCAATTGGTATTCCGCCATCTCTGCCATCAAGGCTGCTATGACTGCTAGATGAGATGGGACTCCACCGCGTATAGAGCAGTTTGTGATCGAGTTAGGGTTCATTCCCAGTAACCCGGCAAACTCTTTTACGCTGATAGCGGCCTTCCCTAGCTGGCGTTGAAATTCTTCATAGGTCATGGCGGCGTAGGATACAGGTAATCAGCAGGAATCACACATTTATATTCTTGTAGCACATTAATATGTGTGTTGCGTGTTCTGTCAGTTTTCCGGCTGATCGGGTGCCTTACTTAAGCTCGGCGGCAGTGCTTGTGTCTGTAGGAAATGAGGCGCTGCCTTCGAAAACAAAATGCCCTTTGGCGTGGCCAGCGTCATAAGCAACCTCCGCCCCGGATAGGTAGATCACAAGTGGTCTGGTCTAGGCGGGGCGAAGGTGACAAGCGCTGCTATTGCTGAGACCCGAAATGCGTTCTTCCATGAAAGCGCTATCCTTTGCGAACAGCTTTGTTTTGATGGCAACATGCCATTTAACTATGTCCCACCACGGAAAGAGGGTATGTATGAGTCTTTATCCACGTCTCAGGGATCGCAGGGGAGATGATGAGCTTTTACAGCAGTGCGTCGAGAGCGTTGTTGATCAGCTAGACACCGCTGATGATCCAAATCGACCAGGCATGCTTCTGGGGAAAATCCAATCCGGTAAAACACGTGCGTTCCTTGGCGTCATTGCAAGGGCTTTTGACCGTGGGTATGACATTGCCATCGTCCTGACGAAGGGTACTAAAACTCTTGCAAAGCAAACGGTTAAACGGATTGGTCTGGATTTTAAAGAGTTCATAGAACAGGATGAAATTTTTCTGTTTGATATTATGTCCGCGCCAGATCGGCTGACTAACTCTGAGCTGCGCAGGAAGATCGTTATTGTCGCAAAGAAACAGTCGCAAAATCTCGCTAGAATTGAAGATTTATTTAATGCCTATTCCTCGTTGAAGCAGAGAAGGGTGTTGTTGGTTGATGATGAGGCGGATATGGCTAGCGTCAGGTTTTCCAAGAAAAAAGGAAGCCGTGAAGTCGCTCAAGGAACAATAGCTAGCCAAATGGATGCACTTCGTGCGGGCTTGTCTCGAATTTCTTTCCTTCAAGTTACAGCTACGCCGTATGCTCTTTATCTTCAGCCTGAAAGTTATGAGCAGGTTAATGAATCGCAAGAAGTCTTTTACCCTAAAAGGCCAATGTTTACTGAGGTTTTGCCTATTCATGGGGCATATATAGGAGGTGATGCCTATTTTGGCGGGCATGGGCCTGAAGATCCGAGGCACTATTTATTTATTGAGGTTGATGAGAAAGAGCATGATGCGCTAAGGTCAAGTGATGGGCGGGTGATCAGAAGTGACCGACTTTGGATAAGTGAAAATATTAAAACATTAAGGCTGAGTCTGATTACATTTATATTGGCGGTGGCCATACGTCGTGAGCAACAACAAGAATTGGACCTTCCGCTGTTGAAATATGCAATGATTATTCATAATGATACACAGCGGGCTGCGCATAGTTGGCAGTGGGATACAGTTCTAAAGTTAATAACGGTGTTTGAAGACGCTGCAGTGAGCGCTGACGAAAGGCTGAAAGCATTATTTGACGAGGCTTATGCGGACTTGAAAAGATCTGTGCATGCAAATCGAGGGCATTTACCTACTTCTCGAAAAGCCTTTAAAGCAGTATGCGAGCTTATTTCTGACGGGGAAGTGAACGTACAAAAAGTTAACTCCGATGTTGAACTTGAGTCTTTGCTAAATCAGGAGACTGCTGAGTTGCAGCTTCGGACAAAGGTTAATATCTTTATTGGGGGGAGTATCCTGGATCGTGGTATAACAGTGCCTAATCTCTTGGCATTTTATTACGGTAGAAATCCCAAGCGAATGCAAGCAGATACGGTGCTTCAGCACTCCCGTATGTATGGGGCTAGGCCAATCGCTGATTTGGCAGTAACTCGATTCTATACTTCACAAGGGGTCTACGCTCGCTTAGGTGTTATCCATGATTTGGAGACTGCTCTTCGGCAGGCCTTTGAGGGTGGCGCTCATGATAGGGGGGTTGTATTCATTCAGCGTAACGCGCAAGGCGGAGTTATTCCGTGTTCTCCAAGCAAAGTCTCATTAAGTGATCTAGTCGCGATTCGGCCGAACGTGATGCACCTTCCCATTAATTTTGACACAGTTGCTCAGTCAAAGCTGAATGTGGTCATGAAAAAAATTGAGGCATTAATACCTTTAGGTTGTGTAGGGACCAAAGTTTTTGTGAAGGTTCCTTTGGTGCAAGCACTTGAGCTAATTGATCTTATATCTAAAACTCTTGTGTCGGATGGCCGTAGCCCTTTTGATTGGGAGGCTATGAAGGGGTTGCTTGAATATTATGTAAGCAAGGCTGATGAAAAAGATCAGTATGTGCTGATAATGGCTGAAAAAGGTAGGCGTCTATCGAAGGATAAGTCGGGAGATCGCTCGGGCCTTTCTATTCTAGGTACTGATGAGTTTCGGAAAATAGCGCTGGCTCCGACTCGAAGGGCTCCAGCTATTATTCTTCTTAAACAGGAGGGTACTCCTGCGCTGGGTTGGAAGGCTGGGCCGTTTTGGTGGCCAATGCTTGCGAGTCCTCCGCAGGCTAAGGCTTGTGTTTTTGCAACAAAATACCCCGTTAGTCAGGCGTAAGTGAGGTGCGGAGTTTTTTGAGACTCCGCATTATTTAGTCTAGGGGGGGAAGTCACTCGGGCAGTATTCCAAGATTGGTTGTTTGGGTTGGAGCCTTATTGGTGATTGGCTATTGGTAGATGTTTATGATTGATACTGTGAGCTCGGCGAAGCGAAGCCACATAATGTCGCTCGTGAAAGGAAAAAATACGCGTCCAGAGATGACTGTGCGTCGTGTTTTGCATGCGGCAGGGTTTCGTTATCGGTTGCACGACAATAGTTTGCCGGGAAAGCCAGACATAGTTTTCGCCAAGAAGCGAAAGGTGATTTTTGTGCATGGCTGTTTTTGGCATAGGCATGTCGGATGTCATCTATGCAGGATGCCAAAAACAAATCAGCTGTTTTGGAGTGAAAAATTTGAAGCGAACGTTATTAGAGATAGTTTAAATAATGATCTCTTGATAGCGAGTGGATGGAGCGTACTTACAGTTTGGGAGTGCGAAATATCCGATTTAGAGCATCTCGAAAAGCGTCTTCGTGATTTTTTGAGTTGATTTGGTTTTTGTAGGCGCCAAGTTATGTTTGCGAAATGTTTGCGAAATGTTTGCGAAATGTTTGCGACAGTTTGCCTGTATTTTTCCGCCCTCTGGGTTCCAGACTTGATTCTCCGCTGGACTCTAGAAATGGCGGATGGAAAAAGAAGGCTAAACCCTGATCTAGTGAGGCTCTAACGGATTTCAGTAGATGAGAGTTTGTTTCAAAAAGACATTAAAAAGCCGGCTTATGGCCGGCTTCTCGTTGACTAACTCAGTTCGTTTTTGACAAACCTCACCAGCCTTCAAAACGTACATCCGGCTCTTGCGGCCGGCTGTGGGACTTGGTCAGAAAGTGATCTGCCTTGTCGGTGCGAGGCGTGGGCTCGCAAATGTGGGGCGGAGGATACGCGGGTTTTCGGCAGAATCCCAGTGGTAAGTGGCGTGGAATCATTGGGTTAGGGGGATTCAGGGTGAAAAGCAGGGGCTGCTGCGCAGCCCAGCGGGAGCAAGCTCCCTCGCCACAAAAGCTCCTCACCATAAAGCTCCTCGGCACGAGGCGCTTTGCCTGTTTGCCCGTTCGGGTGAGTTAGTCGCACACCGGCGGTCTCTGTTTGTTGAGGGTGGACCACCAGAACACCCAGCCGATCACCCGTATGTTCTGCGCGTCGATCTGTTCGGCGCTGAAGACTTCGTCCGGGTAAGCCGCGCTGTTGTGGCTGCGCAGGCGCAGGCGGTTGCCGGGGATGCGGTGCAGGTATTTGATGCGGAGCATGCCGTCGTGTTCGAGGGCGTAGATTTGGCCGTCGACGATTTGGGTCAGGCCGCGGTCGATGGCGAGGGTGGAGCCGTCGGCGATGCGTTCGGCCATGCTGTCGCCGACCATGGTGGTGCAGATGGCGTCACTGGGGTTTATTTCCAGGGAGTCGAGGTGGCTGCGGGGTAGGCGGATGGATTGGTCGGGGATTTCGGTGATGTGGGTTTTGGTTTCGCCGGGGGCGATGGGGACTTCCTTGTAGAAGGGCAGTTCAATGTCCGTGGGTTCCACCACGCTGTAGACGCCTTGGACTTCGGCGGCGTCGTAGGTGGTGCCGGGGCCCAGGCCCAAAGGGGTTTGTGGGCCTTCGCCGTGGGCGAGCCATTCTGGGCTGACGGTCAGCAGGCTGGCGATGCTGTGGATGCGCCGGGGTGGGATGCCACGGTTGAACCAGTTGTTTACGTGCTGGGATTTCACGCCGTATAACTTCGCGAAGTCGGCGGAGCGAATATGGGCTTCTTTTAGAAGGGCTCTGAAGCGGTCGCCACTGGAGATCTTTTTCATAAACGGAAAGTTTAGGGGCGACGATGTTTTCGGCAATAAACAAGTCGTGCAAATATATAAGACGATCTTTCCGTTTGCAGGATTTGAAAGGCGCGGGCTAAACGCAGTTAAACAGTGTTAATACGATTTTGTATTAAGAACCATTAAGACATAAAAAAACCCCGGGGCAAACCGGGGTTCTTTATCAAGTTTGTTTCAGCCTTTGTAGGCGGCAACCGACTTGGTGATCGCTTCGCGGGCGGCGTCTGCACCGGCCCAGCCTTCGATCTTGACCCACTTGCCTTTTTCGAGATCTTTGTAGTTCGCGAAGAAGTGCTCGATCTGCTGGATCAGCAGCGGTGGCAGGTCGGTGTATTCCTTCACGTCGACGTACAGTTGCGACAGTTTGTCGTGTGGCACTGCGATGACTTTGGCATCGCCGCCGCCGTCGTCGGTCATGTTCAGGATGCCGACTGGACGGGCGCGGATGACCGAGCCTGGGGCAACCGGGTAAGGGGTCACGACCAGCACGTCGAGGGGGTCGCCGTCGTCGGCCAGGGTGTTGGGGATGTAACCGTAGTTGGCCGGGTAGAACATGGGGGTGGCCATGAAACGGTCAACGAACAGGCAATCGCTGTCTTTGTCGATTTCGTATTTGATCGGGGCGTGGTTGGCCGGGATTTCGATCGCGACGTAGATGTCGTTCGGCAGGTCTTTGCCAGCCGGAATCTTGCTGTAGCTCATTGGGCGGTGCCCCCGTTAGTTGACCAAATGACTGGTCGGATTGACCAAAAAGTGGCGGCGATTATAGGCATATTCGGCCGCTGATGCCACGTTACCAGGGTCGTAGAGACCTTAGTATGACGCCTGATAGACCGGATCTTCGGCCTGAAGTTGCCGCAGCCGGGCCAAAGGATCCTGGCGGTAGAAGGCCTTGAGCTGTTCATAGACCTTTGGATAGGCCTGGTGCAGCAGGTCTGGGGCGCTGAAGAAGTATTCGCTGGTGACGGCGAAGAACTCCGCGGGGTTTTCCGCGGCGTAGGGGTCGATGAGGGGTTGTGTGTTTGGATGCTGGTCCAGTTGGCGGTCGAGGTCGTCGAAGGCCTGTTGCATGGCGTCGGCCCAGTCGCTGACGCGCATGCCGGCGTGCAGGGGCGGCAGGCCGTTGGCGTCGCCGTTGAGCATGTCGAGTTTGTGCGCCAGTTCGTGGATCACCAGGTTGTAGCCGTCCCAGCCTCCGCTGGCCATCACGCCGTCCCAGGCCAGGATGATCGGGCCTTGGGGCCAGGCTTCGCCGCTGTGTTCGCCGTCCCATTCGTGCTCGATGCCGCTGGCGTCGCGGTAGCGTTGGGGGCTGAGGAAGTCGTCGGGGTAGAGGACGATTTCGTGGAAGCCCTGGTACCAGTTCAAGTCGCCCAGGTGCATCAGCGGCAGTTGGGCCTGGGCGGCGAGGAGCAGGCGTTGTTCCTGGTGCAGTTCGACGCCGGGCAGGGCGGTGAGGTGTTTATCGTGCAGGAACAGCACGCAGGCTTCCCGCAGCCACTGGTCCTCGGCGGCGCTGATGCCGTCGAGGAAGCTCAGTTGATGGCGCACCCGTTGCCAGGTTTCCTCGGGGACGGGGTGTTTGGCGAGGGTGCGCTGGCGGCGCCAGTTGCTCAGGGACCACATGGGCGATCAGGCTTTCGAAGCGCGTTGGCTCAGTTTGCTGCGCACCAGGCTGATGATCATCGGCAGCAGCGACACCAGGATGATGCCCACCACCAGCAACGACAGGTTCTGCTTGATGAACGGCACGTTGCCGAAGAAGTAGCCGAGGGTCACCAAGCCGCCGACCCAGAGGACGGTGCCGAGGACGCTGAAGCCGAAGAAGCGCAGGTAATTCATTTTGCCGACGCCGGCGACGAAGGGGGCGAAGGTGCGGATGATCGGCAGGAAGCGCGCCAGGGTCACGGTTTTGCCGCCGTGCTTGTCGTAGAAGTCGTGGGTTTGCTGCAGGTAGTCGCGGCGGAAGATTTTCGAGTTGGGGTTGCTGAACAGTTTTTCGCCAGCGGTGCGGCCGATGAGGTAGTTGGTGCTGTCGCCGAGGATGGCCGCGAGCATCAGCAGGCCGCCCAGCAGCAGCGGGTCCATGGCGCCACCGGCGGCGACGGCGCCGGCGATGAACAGCAGGGAGTCGCCGGGCAGGAAGGGTGTGACCACCAGGCCGGTTTCACAGAAGATCACCAGGAACAGGATGGCGTAGACCCAGGTTCCGTAGTTGGTCACCAGCATGTCGAGATAGACGTCGAGGTGCAGGATGAGGTCGAGGGGATTGAAATCCATGCATAACACCTGTGGTGGTGGCCTGGCTCGGCAGGCTTTGGGTCGGGCTTGGAGTGGCTACAGAGTGTGTAGCTTTTTCTTACAAGCCGTGAAGAGCGGCATTATACGGGGTGAAGGGCGGGGAGCGGGGTGAGTTTGTAGCTGGGGATTTCGGTGGTGTTGGGGGTGGAGGGCAGGGATGTTGGTGTGCAGATGTTCTGTGGTGAGGGATCAGGATGGTTTTGTGGCTGGTTGAAGGCTCTTGTGGCGAGGGAGCTTGCTCCCGCTGGGGCGCGAAGCGGCCCTAAAGCAGGCGACGCGGTCGGTCTGATACACCGCGTGCTTAGGTTTTTGGGGCTGCTGCGCAGCCCAGCGGGAGCAAGCTCCCTCGCCACAGGGTTGGTGGTGTGTCAGGGGGATGGGTGTGGGTTGGTTTTTGTGGTGAGGGGATTTATCCCCGTTGGGGCGCGGAGCGGTCCTGAATCAGCCGGCTCGGACAATCTGATGCACCGCGTGCTTAGGTTTTGGGGCTGCTGCGCAGCCCAGCGGGAGCAAGCTCCCTCGCCACAGGGTTGGGGGTGTGTCAGGGGGATGGGTGTGGGTTGGTTTTTGTGGTGAGGGGATTTATCCCCGTTGGGGCGCGGAGTGGCCCTGAGGTAGGCGACGCGGTCAATCTGATGCTCCGCGTGCTTAGGTTTTGGGGCTGCTGCGCAGCCCAGCGGGAGCAAGCTCCCTCGCCACAGGGGGGGCTTGCTGCACGCTGAGGGTCAGATGCTTTCGCTGATCGGCAGCACGTAGTTCTTGAACTCGGTGTCTTCCTTGAAGCCGATCGATTCGTAGGTTTTCTGCGCCACTTCGTTGTTGCTGCTGGTGGAGACGCGCATGCGCACGGCGTTGGTTTCCTTGGCCATTTTTTTTGCGGTGCGGATCAGGTTGTCGGCCACCAGTTGGCGGCGGGCGTCTTCGGCGACGTAGATGTCGTTGAGGATCCACACGCGCTTGAGCGACAGCGACGAGAAGCTCGGGTAGAGCTGGCAAAAGCCCAGCAGCTTGTTGTCGTCGTCATCGGGCAAGGCCAGGTAGATCACCGATTCCTTGCGGCGCAGGCGCTTTTCAAGGAAGGCTCGGGACGAGTCCGGGTAGGGCAGGGAGCCGTAGAATTCCCGGTATTTGACGAACAATGGGGTCAGCAGGTCCAGGTGTTCCAGGGTCGCTTGGATAATCCGCATGGTAGGTCTCGTCTGCAGAGGTCGACAGATATTCAGACAACAACTTCGCGCTGCCGTGCTTTTGATGCTGCCTGAAAGCGGATCAAAAACGCAATCGGATAAACGGATCAGTTTCGGGGCGGCATGAGTAGGAAGTTACCTTTCATATCGGCAGTATTTTCCGACTCTAGAGTGTGAACCTGGGCTTCATCCTTCAGATTGACCCCCGAAAGCTGCCGGCGACAGGCCTCGCGCATCAGGTAGATCAGGCGGTGGGCGGCCATGCCGTAGCTCAGGCCTTCGAGGCGGACATTGGAGATGCAGTTGCGATAGGCATCGGTCAGGCCGACCTTGGGGGCGTAGGTGAAATACAGCCCCAGGCTGTCGGGAGAACTGAGGCCGGGGCGTTCGCCGATGAGGATCACCGACATTTTCGCGCCGAGCCGCTCGGCCACTTCATCGGCCACCGCGACGCGGCCTTGTTCCACCAGAATCACGGGCGATACCGACCAACCGTCAGCGACGATCTGTTCTTCCAGGCGCGCCAGAAACGGCAAGGTATGACGATGCACCGCCAGCGCCGACAGGCCGTCGGCCACCACGATCGCCAAGTCCACACCGCCGGGATGGGCCTTGGCGTAGTCATCCAGAACTTGCGCAGAAACGTCGTCGAGCCGCCGACCCAGGTCCGGACGCTGTAGATAGCTGTGTCGGTCAGCCGCCGCACTGTGGAGCAACAGGCTCTCACGGCCGCGCTCGCTCAGTTGCGCGCGAATGCCCTGATGATCGAACGCCAGGTGCACCGCATCGCGGGCCTGGGCGTGGGCGTATTGGAAGTCCAGTTGCGCCTGGGTCGGCAGGCTGGTGCCGGTGCGGCCCAGGGCGATGCGTGCCGGGGTGAGGTTGCGCAGGTTCAGCCAAGGGTTTTGCGGATCGACAGGTTTTTTCTCCATGGGCAGCTCACTTATCCCAAATGTGCCAGGGCGTGACGAAACGCCGGTGGCAGGTTGTCGCCGAACCGCACCCGGCCATCGGCCTGGGTGAAGATGCCCATGTTTGCCAGCCAGGTTTCGAATTCCGGCGCCGGCTTCAGGCCCAGGGTCTGGCGGGCGTAGAGGGCGTCGTGGAACGAGGTGGTCTGGTAGTTGAGCATGATGTCGTCGGAGCCGGGGATGCCCATGATGAAGTTGATCCCGGCCACGCCGAGCAGGGTCAGCAGGGTGTCCATGTCGTCCTGGTCGGCTTCGGCGTGGTTGGTGTAGCAGATGTCGCAGCCCATCGGCACGCCCAGCAGCTTGCCGCAGAAGTGGTCTTCGAGGCCGGCGCGGATGATCTGTTTGCCGTTGTACAGGTACTCGGGGCCGATGAATCCTACAACCGTGTTCACCAAAAACGGCTTGAAATGCCGTGCCACGGCGTAGGCTCGCGTCTCGCAGGTCTGTTGATCGACGCCGTGGTGGGCGTTGGCCGACAGCGCGCTGCCCTGGCCGGTTTCGAAATACATCAGGTTGTTGCCGAGGGTGCCGCGATTCAGGCTGAGCCCGGCGTCGTAGCCTTCTTTCAACACGTTGAGGTTGATGCCGAAACTGGCGTTGGCCGCTTCGGTGCCGGCGATGGACTGGAACACCAGGTCCAGGGGCACGCCACGGTTGGCCGCTTCAATGGAGGTGGTGACGTGGGTCAGCACGCAGCCTTGGGTGGGGATGTCGTAGCGCTGGATGATGGCGTCGAGCATTTCCAGCATGGCGCAGATCGAGGCGGTGCTGTCGGTGGCCGGGTTGATGCCGATCATGGCGTCGCCGTTACCGAAGAGCAGGCCGTCGAGGATGCTCGCGGCGATCCCGGCGGGTTCATCGGTAGGGTGGTTGGGTTGCAGGCGCGTGGACAAGCGCCCGCGCAGGCCGAGGGTGCCGCGGAATTTGGTCACCACGCGGATTTTCTGCGCCACCAGTACCAGATCCTGCACGCGCATGATTTTCGACACGGCGGCGACCATTTCCGGCGTCAGGCCCGGGGCCAGCGCCCGCAGGCTCTGTTCATCGGCGGCGTCGCTGAGCAGCCAGTCGCGAAAGCCGCCAACCGTGAGGTGGCTGACGGTGGCGAAGGCGTGTTTATCGTGAGTGTCGACGATCAGCCGGGTGACTTCGTCGACCTCGTAAGGAATCAGCATTTCTTGCAGGAAATGGCTGAGGGGCAGGTCGGCCAGGGCCATTTGCGCGGCCACCCGCTCGCCATCGTTGAGCGCGGCGACCTCGGCCAGGAAATCCCCGGAACGCGCCGGGCTGGCCTTGGCCATCAGGTCCTTGAGGCTGTCGAAGCGATAGGTCTGGGCGCCGACGGAATGGGCGAATGCGGCCATGGGCGGTGTCCTCCTGATTCTCTAAAAAACTTTAATACACACCCCATAACCCTGTGGGAGCTTGCTCCCACAGGGGGTTGGTGTGCACTTTTAAATGGCAAGCACCGGACCCCCGGCCCGGCGCCGGTGCAACTTTCAGATACCTGTGAGCATAGCGTCCGCCGGTGCATCGGAGCGTTGCTTGGCGGTCAGTTGGAAGTACAGGTAGCCGACAACCATGAACGCCAGGAACACCAGGCCGATCAGCATGTTGAACCACGCCATCGCCACCAGGCACACCACCGCCAGGAACAGCGCAATGCCCGGCACGATCGGGTAGCCCGGGGCGCGGAAGGTGCGTTCCAGGTTCGGTTCGGTCTTACGCAGCCTGAACAGGCTGAGCATGCTGATGATGTACATCACGATGGCGCCGAACACCGACATGGTGATCATCGCCGCCGTCAGCGTCATGCCTTGCAGGTTGACCAGGCCATCGCTGTAGATCGCCGCGATGCCGATCACGCCGCCGGCCAGGATCGCCCGGTGCGGGGTCTGGAAACGCGACAGTTTCGCCAGGCCACGGGGCAGGTAGCCGGCCCGGGCCAGGGCGAAGAACTGCCGCGAATAGCCGAGGATGATTCCGTGGAAACTCGCCACCAGGCCGAACAGGCCGATCCACACCAGCATGTGCATCCACGTTGAATCGTTGCCGACCACGGCCTTCATGGCCTGGGGCAGCGGGTCGTTGATGTTCGACAGGGTGCGCCAGTCACCCACGCCGCCGGCCATGATCATCACGCCGATGGCCAGGAACACTAGGGTCAGGATGCCGCTGACGTAAGCGCGGGGAATCGTGCGTTTCGGGTCCTTGGCTTCTTCGGCGGCCATGGCCGCGCCTTCGATGGCGAGGAAGAACCAGATGGCGAAGGGGATCGCCGCGAAAATGCCCGGGATCGAGGCAAGGCTGAACTCATTGGAGCCGGCCCAGCCGTTGAGCACGAAATTACTGAAGCTGAAGCCCGGCGCGACCACGCCCATGAACACCAGCAATTCGGCGACCGCCAGCACGGTGACCACCAGCTCGAAGGCGGCGGCGATGCTGACGCCGAGGATGTTCAGGGTCATGAAGATGATGTACGCGCCGACCGCCGCCAGCTTGGGGTCCAGTTCCGGGAATTGCACATTGAGGTAGGCGCCAATCGCCATGGCGATGGCCGGGGGCGCAAAGACGAACTCGATCAGGGTGGCGATGCCGGCGATCAACCCGCCTTTCTCGCCGAAGGCTCGTCGGCTGTAGGCAAACGGCCCGCCGGCGTGCGGAATGGCGGTAGTCAGTTCGGTGAAACTGAAGATGAAGCAGGTGTACATCAACGCCACCATGAGGGCGGTGACGAGAAACCCGAGGGTTCCGGCGGTGCCCCAGCCGTAGCTCCAGCCGAAGTACTCGCCGGAAATCACCAGGCCGACGGCGATGCCCCATAAATGCAGGGTGCCGAGTGTGGGTTTGAGTTGGGTGGTAGAAGTCATAAGTCCTCTCTGTCTTTTTTATTGTTTGATCTGTTGGACTTTCGGGTTTGCTGTGGAGCGGGCACGCAAGGCTCATGCCAGAGCGGTGGGGCATTGATTCTGTGTGTGAGAGCGCCCTCGCGAGCAAGGGGTTGTGCCAGTCGATCGTTCCCACGCTCTGCGTGGGAATGCAGCCCGGGACGCTCTGCGTCCCAAAAAGCCGAACGCGGAGCGTCCGTTGAGGCATTCCCACGCAGAGCGTGGGAACGATCCCCTCAACGATCTTTCCGTAGGCTTAGAAGAACCCCAACGGATTGATGTCGTAGCTCACCAGCAGGTTTTTGGTCTGCTGATAGTGATCGAGCATCATCTTGTGGGTTTCACGACCCACGCCGGACTTCTTGTAGCCACCGAACGCGGCGTGCGCCGGGTACAGGTGGTAGCAGTTGGTCCACACGCGACCGGCCTTGATCGCCCGGCCCATGCGGTAGGCGCGGTTGATGTCGCGGGTCCAGAGGCCGGCGCCGAGGCCGAACTCGGTGTCGTTGGCGATCGCCAGGGCTTCGGCTTCGTCCTTGAAGGTGGTGATGCTCACCACTGGGCCGAAGATTTCTTCCTGGAACACGCGCATCTTGTTGGTGCCCTTGAGCAGGGTTGGCTGGATGTAATACCCAGTCGCCAGGTTGCCCTCGAGTTTTTCCACCTTGCCACCGGTCAGCAGTTCGGCGCCTTCGCCCTTGGCGATTTCCAGGTACGAAAGAATCTTGTCGAATTGCTGCTCGGACGCCTGGGCGCCGACCATGGTGTCGGTGTCCAGCGGGTCGCCGCGTTTGATCTGCAGGACTTTCTTCATCACCACTTGCATGAATTCGTCGTAGATCGATTCCTGCACCAGGGCGCGGGATGGGCAGGTGCAGACTTCGCCCTGGTTGAAGAACGCCAGCACCAGGCCTTCGGCGGCCTTCTCGATGAAGCTCGGCTCGGCCTGCATGATGTCTTCGAAGAAGATGTTCGGCGACTTGCCGCCCAGTTCCACGGTGGACGGGATGATGTTTTCGGCGGCGCATTTCATGATGTGCGAGCCCACCGGGGTGGAACCGGTGAAGGCAATCTTGGCGATGCGCTTGCTGGTGGCCAGGGCTTCACCGGCTTCTTTGCCGAAGCCTTGCACCACGTTCAGCACACCGGGCGGCAGCAGGTCGCCGATCAACTCCATGAGCACGCAGATGCCCAGTGGGGTTTGCTCGGCCGGCTTGAGCACCACGCAGTTACCGGCGGCCAGGGCCGGGGCGAGTTTCCAGGCGGCCATCAGCAGCGGGAAGTTCCACGGGATGATCTGCCCGACCACGCCCAAGGGTTCATGGATGTGATAGGCCACGGTGTTGCCGTCGATCTCGGCAGCGGCGCCTTCCTGGGCCCGCAGGCAACCGGCGAAGTAGCGGAAGTGGTCGGCGGCCAGGGGGATGTCGGCGTTGAGGGTTTCACGCACGGCCTTGCCGTTGTCCCACGATTCGGTAATCGCCAGGGTTTCGAGGTTCGCCTCGATGCGGTCGGCGATTTTCAGCAGGATCAGCGAACGCGCCTGGGCTGACGTGGCACCCCAGGCATCAGCGGCAGCGTGGGCGGCGTCCAGGGCTTTTTCGATGTCTTCGGCCGTGGAGCGCGGGAATTCGGCAATGGGCTGGCCATTGACCGGGGAAGTATTGGTGAAGTACTGACCTTTGACCGGCGCGACGAACTCGCCGCCGATGTAGTTACCGTATTTGCTCTTGAACGAAACGATAGCGCCTTCAGTACCGGGGTGAGCGTAACGCATGATGAGTTCTCCTTGGCTTTTGTGCTTATACGGGAGGGCCGCGCAAAATTGAGCGCCGGTAATTAAGCCTAGAGCAAAGGTTGGGCCATTGCCTTGCAGGGCCCGTAAATCAAGACTTTAGGAGGAGTTGGTCGGACAAACGGATGGGTTGTGTGACGCTTGCGATACAGCGGGTGTGACAGTTTGTGCCAGATGCGAGACAGTCTGTGACTGACAGGTCGCGCCAGCATTGCATTGCCGGTTGGGCTGGAGGATGCTGGGCTTCGATCATGAAACTCTGGCAAATATATTTTTGTGACAGGACAGCTTTTGTGGCGAGGGAGCTTGCTCCCGCTGGGCTGCGCAGCAGACCCAAGCTTTTTTGTCGCTTCAACACCGATTGCGCCTTTCGTGGCGAGGGAGCTTGCTCCCGCTGGAGCGCGAAGCGGTCCCAAGGCAGCCAACTCGGTCAGCCTGATACACCGCAAACTCAGGTTTTGGGGCTGCTGCGCAGCCCAGCGGGAGCAAGCTCCCTCGCCACGGGGAATGTGTTGGCAGGTCCAAAGGTCCTTCGGGGAGAATAATAAGAAATGCACAGCAACCACTTGAGTCGCCATGCCCAGCAAGTCCTGACGGTCACCCAGGGCAAGGCCCATTTGCAGGGCCCCGGCAGCGATCCGTCGATTGCCCGTTCCTGGCTGCGCTGCCTCGAGGATTATCACCTCGACCCGGCGCAGAACCTGGCGCCGACGGTGCTCGAACATGGCCGGGTGCTGGAAAGCCGCGAGCGCTTGCAGCAAGTGCTGCACATCGCCGGCACCGAAATGACCAGCCTGCATCAGCAACTCTCCGGCGCCGGCCACGCGGTGTTGCTGACCGACGCCCGGGGCGTGATCCTCAATTGCGTCACCGCCCCCAGCGAGCGCAAGATTTTCGAACGGGCCGGCCTCTGGCTCGGCGCCGACTGGAGCGAAGCCTGCGAAGGCACCAACGGCATCGGCACCTGTTTGGTGGAGCGCCAGGCCCTGACCATCCACCAGGAAGAACATTTTCGTGGCCGCCACACCGGCCTGACCTGCTCGGCCAGCCCGGTCTTCGACCCCCAGGGCGAACTGCTGGCGGTGCTCGACGTGTCTTCGGCACGGCCGGACGTGTCGCGCCAGAGCCAGTTCCACACCATGGCCCTGGTCAATCTCTCGGCGAAGATGATCGAGAGCTGCTATTTCCTGCGTTGCTTCGACAATCAATGGCTGCTGCGCTTCCACCTGCAGGCCGAGTCCGTGGGGCTGTTCAGCGAAGGGCTGCTGGCATTCGACGGCGAAGGCCGGATCAGCGCCGTCAACCAGAGCGCCCTCAACCTGTTGGGGCATATTCGCGGCAGCTTGCTGGGCCAGCGGGTGGAGGATTTTTTCGACTGTTCATTGGACGAGTTGCTCGGTCGCGCAAGTGTAAATGCCAGCGCCAGTTGGCCGCTGCGCACCCGTGACGGCCGGCATTTGTTCGCGGTGCTGCGCGGGCAGCCGCGCAGTGTGCCGGTGCCGGTTGCGCCAGCGCTCAAGATTATTGAGCCCGCCCGCCTGCCGGGCATCTGCCTGGGGGATGCGGCGTTACAGGAACATTTTCGCAAGGCGCTGCGGGTGTTCGAGCGCGATGTGCCGCTGCTGATTCAGGGCGAAACCGGCTCCGGCAAGGAAGCGTTTGCCAAGGCTGTGCACCACGCCAGCCAGCGCGCCGGCAAGCATTTCGTGGCTCTTAACTGCGCGGCCATCCCGGAAAGCCTGATCGAGAGCGAGCTGTTCGGTTATCGCGGCGGCAGCTTCACCGGCGCGCGCAAGGAAGGCATGCGCGGCAAGCTGCAACAGGCCGACGGCGGCACGCTGTTCCTCGACGAAATCGGCGACATGCCCCTGGCCTTGCAGACCCGTTTGCTGCGGGTGCTGGAGGATCGCCAGGTGGTGCCTATCGGCGGTGAACCTGAGGCGGTGAACGTGCGCATCATCAGCGCCACCCACCGGCAGTTGCTCGACCGGGTGCGGGACGGCAGTTTCCGCGAGGATCTGTACTACCGCCTCAATGGCCTGGAAATCCCGCTGCCGGCGTTGCGCGAGCGCAGTGACAAGTCGCAGTTGCTGGATTTTCTGCTGGCTGAAGAGAGTGGGGCCGAGACGGTGTCCATCGACGAACCGGCGCGCCAGGCGTTGCTGGCGTTCGACTGGCCGGGCAACGTGCGGCAGCTGCGTAATGTGCTGCGCACCCTGGCCGCGCTGTGCGACGGTGGGCGGATCGGCCTGGAAGACTTGCCGGCGATGATCCGCCAGCGCCCGGCGGCGGTGATGGTTGAAACGCCGGCCGAGCGACCGCTGGACGATGCCGAGCGGTTGGCCTTGATCGATGCGCTGGAACGCCAGCGCTGGCACATGACCCACACCGCCGAACAACTGGGCATCAGCCGTAACACCCTCTACCGGAAGCTGCGCAAACACGCCATCGCCCGATAAAGTACAGACTGCTGACTGCTGACTGCTGACTGCTGACTGCTGACTGCTGACTGCTGACCGCTGTTGTGGCGAGGGAGCTTGCTCCCGCTGGGGCGCGCAGCGGCCCTGTTTTTTGGGGGGCTGCTGCGCAGTCCAGCGGGAGCAAGCTCCCTCGCCACAAAAGCCGGGTTGTACATTCAACTGTGTGAGCTTGCTCGCGATGACGGCAGCACATTCAACATCGCCGCAAGCTGACCCACCGCTATCGCGAGCAAGCTCGCTCCCACAGAGATTTACGCTGTTTTGATGGTTGTAAGTTCGAAACACAAGGTGCGATTTCCCCCTCCCTACGCTAACCTGCGGCCATGTTTATGAGGTCGACTATGCACATCCATATTCTCGGTATTTGCGGCACTTTCATGGGTTCGATGGCGGTCCTGGCCAAGGAGCTGGGCCATCACGTCACCGGGTCCGACGCCAATGTTTATCCGCCGATGAGCACGCAGCTGGAAGCCCAGGGCATCGAGCTGACCCAAGGCTACGATCCGGCGCAGCTGGATCCGGCGCCAGACCTGGTGGTCATCGGCAACGCCATGTCCCGGGGTAACCCAGCGGTGGAGTACGTGCTCAACAAAGGCCTGCCGTACGTGTCCGGGCCGCAGTGGCTGGCCGATCACGTGCTGCAGGGCCGTTGGGTCCTGGCCGTGGCCGGCACCCATGGCAAGACCACCACCAGCAGCATGCTCGCCTGGGTGCTGGAGCACGCGGGCATGAGCCCGGGCTTTCTGATCGGCGGCGTGCCGCAGAATTTCTCGGTGTCGGCGCGCCTGGGCGGTACGCCGTTCTTTGTGATCGAGGCCGACGAATACGACAGCGCGTTTTTCGATAAACGCTCGAAATTCGTCCACTACCGTCCACGCACGGCGATCCTCAATAACCTTGAGTACGATCATGCAGACATCTTCCCCGATCTGCCGGCCATCGAGCGGCAGTTCCATCATTTGGTGCGCACCATCCCCAGCGAAGGCCTGGTCATCCACCCGACCACCGAGCCGGCGTTGCAGCGGGTGATCGAGATGGGCTGCTGGACCCCGGTGCAAACCACCGGCGCGGGTGGGCAATGGCAAGTGAAGTTGCTCAAGGACGACGGTTCGCAGTTCGAGGTCATGTTCGAAGGCGTGTCCCAAGGCGTGGTCGAGTGGGACATGACCGGTCAGCATAACGTCGCCAACGCCCTGGCCACCCTGGCGGCGGCCCGGCATGTCGGCGTGGTGCCGTCCATGGGCATTGCAGCGTTGAGCGCGTTCAAGAGCGTGAAGCGGCGGATGGAGAAAGTCGCCGAGGTCAACGGCATCACTATTTATGACGACTTCGCCCACCACCCGACCGCTATCGCGACCACCCTCGACGGTTTGCGCAAGCGCATCGGCGATGCACCACTGATTGCGATCATCGAGCCGCGCTCCAACTCCATGAAGCTCGGCGCGCACCGTGATGGCCTGCCGGAAAGCGTGGTCGATGCCGACCAGGTGATCTGGTACGCACCGGCCAACCTCGGCTGGGACCTCGGCGCCACCGCCGCGCTGTGCACGGTGCCGTCGATTGTCAGTGATTCCCTGGAAGGTATCATCGAGCGCGTGAAGAGCCAGGCCCAGCCCGGCACCCACGTGGTGATCATGAGCAATGGCGGCTTCGGCGGCCTGCACGGCAAACTGGCCGAGGCCCTGAAATGAACACTCACTTGGAGGGCAGTGGCCCGGAACGCATTACCCTGGCGATGACCGGTGCTTCCGGTGTCCAGTACGGCTTGCGCCTGCTCGATTGCCTGGTGCGGGAAGACCGCGAGGTGCACTTCCTCATCTCCAAGGCCGCGCAACTGGTGATGGCCACCGAGACCGACGTGACCCTGCCGTCCAAGACCCAGATGATGCAGGCTTTCCTCACCGAATACACCGGTGCGGCGGCGGGGCAGATTCGCGTGTATGGCAAGGAAGACTGGATGTCGCCGGTGGCCTCGGGCTCCGGGGCGCCGGCGGCCATGGTGGTGGTGCCCTGTTCCACCGGGACGCTGTCGGCGATTGCCACCGGGGCCTGCAACAACCTGATCGAACGGGCCGCGGACGTCACGCTCAAGGAGCGCCGCCAGTTGATCCTGGTGCCGCGGGAAGCGCCGTATTCGAGCATTCACCTGGAGCACATGCTCAAGTTGTCGAACATGGGCGTGACCATCCTGCCGGCGTCGCCGGGTTTTTATCACCAACCGCAGACCATCGATGACCTGATCGATTTCGTGGTCGCGCGGATTCTCAACCTGCTGAACATCCCTCAAGACATGTTGCCGCGCTGGGGCGAGCATCATTTGAGCAGCGATGAATAAGCTGCTGATCGTGCTGCTGGCGCTGCAATTGACCGGCTGCGCCACCGCCCGCACCCTCGACGCCGCCAAGCCTGGCGCGCCGGTGGTGTACGCCGGCACGCGCCTGGATCTGTACGCCCTCAACGGCGGCTGCTGCGCCAAGGACCGCTTTGGCGCCGAGGCGCCGAGTTACCCAGGTCTCGATCTGCCGGGCAGTGCGCTGCTCGATACCTTGTTGTTGCCGTTGTCGTTGTTCACGGCGATAGGCGTGGGGTTTCAGGCGACTGGCGGGTTGTAGCGCCAGCTCTCCGGTTGAGAAGATCTAGCTGTGTTGAGGAGATTCCTGTGGCAAGGGAATCTCCTGTGGTGAGGAAGCTCCTCTGGCAGGTGAACGCCTGTGGCGAGGGGATTTATCCCCGCTGGACTGCGAAGCAGTCCCAAAACCGGAGCACGCGGAGTATCAGACTGATCGAGTTAGCTGCCTTAGGGGCCGCTTCGCGGCCCAGCGGGGATAAATCCCCTCGCCACAATTCCCTTACACCACATACCTATTTCCCCAGCTTACGCAACTCATCCGACTCCACCACCCGCACCCCGTCCTGCTCTTCCAGCGCCAGACGCCACATGGCCCGGGCCAGTTGGCAGGCTTCGATGCCGTGGTACTTGCCTGGAATCAGCTTCGACAAGGGCCCGGCCAGTTGCTCGGCCAGGCGCGGTTCAACCCGGTCTCCCAGCAGCAGGGAAGGCCGGCAAATGGTCAGTTGCGGCCAGCCCTGGGCCTTGAGTGCGGCCTCCATTTCGCCTTTGACCCGGTTGTAGAAGATCGATGACTTGGCGTCGGCTCCCAGTGCGCTGATCACCACCAGGTGCCGTGCGCCCAACTCCCGGGCGCGCTTGGCAAACGCCACGACCAGGCCCAGGTCTATCGCGCGGAAGGCGGCTTCAGAGCCGGCTTTCTTGATGGTTGTGCCGAGGCAGCAGAAGGCGATGTCGACCTGGCCACTGAGTTGTGGCAGCACCTGGGCCGGCTCCCCAACCGGATTTTCCAAGTGTGGATGTTCAGCCAGTGGCCGACGTGAAGGCGCCAATACGCGAGTGATGGTCGGCTCATTGAGCAGCCGGTCCAACAGGTGTTCCCCGGTCAGCCCGGTAGCACCGGCGAGCAAAACATGCTGAGGCGTCAAGTACATAGTGTTTCCCCCTTGATACGGTTCAGCTTAGTTGCTCTTTGTGGCCTCGTCGTTCAATGCAGCACTTTGCAACGCTTTACGTGCCTGCTGTTTGCGCAGCAGTTGCCAGTGGGAAAGGACCGTCCTCGGCGCCCACATCTGCGGTTCGGACGCTTCGAAGTTGTCGGCCTGTTCGCGTTCGGCAACGGTGGCCTTGGCTCGCTTGAAGGCCTGCTCCAGGTCGTCGGTCTGGTTCAATGCCTGGGCGAACAGCGCATCGCCAAAATAGGTGAAGTTGGCTTCCTCGGAGCAGCCGAAGGACACTCGGTCGGCCCGGGAGGCGGTCATGATCAATGTGCGTTCATCCTTGAGTGCCGGGATGAAGCCGCCGGAATAACAGGCCGAGATCACCACGATCTTGTCGCGGTTCTTCAGTGGCGCCAGCACCACGGCCAGTTCATCGGCGGGCAGGTCGGCCAGTTCCATGCGCGGCTGGTCGAGCACCAGTTCATGTTCGCTGGTGCCGTGGCTGGTCAGGTAGAGGAAGATAAGGTCTTCCGGACCACTGCGTTCGGCCAGGGTGGCAGCGGCGCGGCGCAGGCTTTCGCGGCTGGCCATGGGCCGGTCGCCGAGGTGATCGCGGTGGTTGACCAGGCGGATCTGCCCGAACGCGCCGAAACGGCTGGCGAGCATGTTGGCGACATAGTCGGACTCGCGCAGGAACACGCTTTGCTTGCCGTCGCCGCCCAGGGTCAGGCTGTACAGCTCCACCGCCGGGGTCGAGGCCGGGATGTTGGCGAGGGCATCGTCCAGCAGGCGACCTTGGGCCAGCAAGCCGAGTTCGAGCACATCCGGCAGCAGCCTGCCATCCGCGTCGCGCACCCGTTGGCCGTTGGCCCAGGTGCCGCTTTGCACGGTGCCGTCGGTCAGCGCCAGGGTGCCGCGCCCGTGGTAGCTGTCGCTTTCGAACTGGCCGACGTAAAAACTGCCGTCGGGCAGGTTCAGACGGCCCTCGCCGGTAAAGCGCCAATCATTGAATTGTCCGAGATAGTGGCTGCCGTCGGCGCCGATCAGTTCGCCCTTGCCGGTCAGCGCGCCATCCTTGAATTGGCCGATCCAGACATCGCCGTCGGCATTTTCGTAGCGCCCGCGACCGTTGAGCTGGTTGTTCTTGAAGCCGCCGATGTAGACATCGCCCTCGGCACTGTTGAAGGTGCCCTTGCCCTGCAGTTGGCCATCGACAAAATGCCCGGTGAACTGGTTGCCGCTGGCGTCGAAGCGCTGGCCTTCACCGTTGGGCTTGCCGTTGGCGAAGGGGCCTTGGTACTGGCTGCCGTCGTCGAGCTCCAGGCGTCCGAGGCCGGAATAGCGGTCGGCCTTGAACTCGCCCCGGTAGGTCATGCCGTTTTCCTTGAGCGTCCCTTCACCGTCCCGCCGCCCGAGCTTGAAGCCGCCGGTGTAGCTGCTGGTCGGTGTGGTCAGGCTGCCCTGGCCATGGAACAGGCCCTGCTGGAACTGGCCGCGATAGACCTCGCCATTGCTGCCATGCCATTCCCCGGTGCCGTGCCACTGGCCTTTGTCGAACTGCCCGGTGTACCAGCTGCCATTGGGGTAATCGATGCGCCCCTGGCCCTGCAGCAAGCCGTCCACCAGGTCGCCGCGATAGCGTCCGCCGTCGGGCAGGCGCGCGTCGGGAGGCAGCGGCGATTCGCCGTTGCCACAGGCGGTGAGCAACAAGATTAGGGTCAGGGGAACAAGTAAGCGCATAACGGGATCCAGGTCATCAGGCCACGAGTATGCCGCAGCTATGCGCGTTGAACATAGAGAAGCGATGCGAAACTGCACGAGCGGTTTCGCGACCGCATAGGTTTACACGAAGCAGAGCGACAGCGGCTCGGCGATGTAGGCCGGTTTTTCCGAGCCTTCGATTTCCAGCGTGGCGGTGGCCTTGAGCAGCCATTGGCCAGGTTTTTTCTCGGTGACTTCCACCAGGTCGACCTTGAGCCGGACCTTGGAATCGACCTTCACCGGTTGGATGAAGCGCACGCTGTCCAGCCCGTAGTTGACGACCATTTTCACGCCCTCGGGCAGGATCAGGATGTCTTCCATCAGCTTGGGCATCAGCGACAGCGACAGGAAACCGTGGGCAATGGTGCTGCCGAACGGGGTCTGCGCGGCCTTGACCGGATCGACGTGGATGAACTGAAAGTCGCCAGTGGCTTCGGCGAACAGGTTGATGCGGTCCTGGTCGATGGTGAGCCATTCGGAACGTCCAAGTTCCTTGCCGACATAATCTTTGAGCGCTGCAACGGGGACGTAGGGCATTGAGACTCTCCTTGGGTTCATCTGTTTTACTTTTTCTGGAGCGGGGATCGGCATCCCCGGAGAACCACTGTAGATCAACATGGCGCGCAAGTAAGGTCACCGAACATGCTTTTTACGAATGCCGACCCATAGCGCGGGCATGCTTATAATGCCGGCGCGTGTGCGTTTGATTCCGTGGCGAGGGAGCTTGCTCCCGTTGGGCTGCGCAGCGGCCCCATTTTTTTATGAGCGCTGCGCACTCAAGCGGGAGCAAGCTCCCTCGCCACACCGTCACGCCGTGAACCGAATTGGCGCGTTCATTGGATCTGTTGCAGGGGGAGAGAGCGGATGTTGCTACGGGGCCTGACCTGGCTGGTGCTGTTTCAATTGCTGGGCACTGCGATCAATCATTTGTTCCTGCCCGTGTTGCCGGGGCCGATCATCGGCCTGCTGTTGCTGCTGGGCTATCTGGTCATGCGCGGCGAAGTCAGCGAGCCGCTGAACCTGGCCGCCGGCAGCCTGCTGCGTTATCTGCCATTGCTGCTGGTGCCGCCTGCGGTGGGGGTGATGGTCTATGCCCGGGCCATTGCCGCCGATTTCTGGGCCATCGTCGGCGCGTTGACGTTGTCCCTGGTGCTGTCCGTGGCGTTGACGGGGGTGCTGATGCAGCGCCTGGCCCGGCGTCACATTGCCGCCCCGGAGGACAGCCAATGATGCTCGACTGGCAAGGTGCCTGGACCTCGGTGATCCACCATCCGCTGTTTGGCATCGGCATTACCCTGGGCGCCTATCAACTGGTGCTGGCGGCGTTCGAAAAGACTCGCTGGGTGTTCCTGCAACCGGTGCTGATGTCGATGGTGCTGTTGATCATCGTGCTGGTCGGCTGCGGCATCGACTATGCCGAATACCGCAAGAGCACCGAGATCCTCAGCATCCTGCTGGGGCCGGCCACGGTCGCCCTGGCGGTGCCGTTGTATTTGAACTTGCGACGGATCCGGCAGTTGTTCTGGCCGATTTTTACTACGCTGGTGATAGCCGGGGTGTTTGCCACGGGCTCTGCTGTGGTGTTGGGCTGGGCTTTCGGTGCCGAGCACATGATTCTGATGACCATGGCGCCCAAGTCCGTGACCTCGCCGATCGCCATGCTGGTGGCCGAGCAGATCGGCGGTGTGGCGGCGATGGCGGCGGTGTTTGTGTTGATTACCGGTGTGCTCGGGGCGATCCTCGGTCCGGGCATTCTGACGAAGCTGGGTGTCCACAGTCCTGAGGCCCGGGGCATGGCCCTGGGGCTGGCGGCCCATGCGGTGGGTACGTCGGTGGCATTGCAGGAAAGCGAGGAGACAGGCGCCTTCGCGGCGCTGGCGATGAGTCTGATGGGCGTGGCCACGGCGGTGTTGCTGCCGTTGGTGGTGTCGATGACGGTTTAAGGAACTGGTTATGAGCTTGCCGCTTTTCCCGTTGAACACCGTGCTGTTCCCCGGTTGCATCCTCGATTTGCAGATTTTCGAGGCGCGTTACCTCGACATGATCGGGCGCTGCATGAAAAAGGGCGAAGGCTTCGGCGTGGTGTGCATCCTCGATGGCGAGGAAGTCGGCATCGCGCCTGAAGGCTACGCGCGGGTCGGTTGTGAGGCGCGTATCACTGATTTCTCCCAGCAGGACAATGGTCTGCTGGGCATTCGCGTGCAGGGCGGGCGGCGCTTTATCGTCCATGGCAGCAGCGTCCAGGCGGATCAACTGACGGTCGCTGAAGTCGAGTGGCTGGAAGAAGAACCGGAGCAACCGCTGCAAGAGGAAGACGCCGACCTGGTGGCGCTGCTCAAGGCCCTGGCCGAGCACCCGATGGTCGAGGCGTTGAACATGGGCACCGAAGCGACCGGTCAGCAGTCGCTGGCCAATCAACTGGCTTACCTGCTGCCGTTCAACGAATTGGACAAGATCGACCTGCTGCAACTCGATGATCCGCAACAGCGCCTGGATGCGATCCAGGCCTTGCTCGATGAACTGCAGGGCGAGCTCTTCGCCTGACTCAACTCATATTTCACTGAGTAACACTGATCCCACATGGATCTCCAGTGTTCATTGGCGCGCCGCTCAATAGGCATACCGCAACATCGCATGCGGCAAGTGCCGTAGCGCGAAGAAGCTGAACACCGCCACCAGCGCGGGCAGGATCAGCCACCAGACTTTCGGCGACATGGCCGGTAGCGGGGTCTGGCGCTGGTTCAGCCACAGGGCGGCCGCACAGATGCTGGCGGCGAGCATCGCCCCGGCGACGATGTCGCTCGGCCAATGCGCGCCCAGGTAAACCCGCGACAGGGCGATGGCCAGCGCCGGCAGGCAGCCCAGCAGCAGCCAGGTCAGGCGCAGGCGTGGCGGTTGACCACGGCCGGCCAGGACGGCGAGGGTCAGGAACAGCGCGAATGCCCCGGAGGAGTGGCCGCTGGGCATGCTGTAGCTGGTCAGCGGGTCGGTGAGGATTTCCGGGCGCACACGGGCAAAGAAGTGTTTGCTGCCCGTGTTGGCCAGGGAGGTGAGCAGCATCGTGCCCCCGGCAAAGATCGCCTGCCGCCATTGCCGTGCCAACAGCAATAACCCGGTCAACAGGCTGCAGACAATCAGCATGTAGCGGAATTCGCCGATCAGCGTGAAGGTCACGGCGATTTCATCCAGCGTCGCGCTGCGATGCTCCTGGACGAGGGCCATCAAGCCTTGGTCGAACGCCGTCAGGTAACGAAAACCGATGAACAGGCCGATCAGGATCACGAGGCCAAGGCCGGCGATCAGCGCCGTGGCATGGCGATGACGACGCAGGCTGCTGTTGACGCTCAGCCCGATCATCACCGCGATGCTGCCGATGACCACGCCGGCCTGTGGCCAGAAGCCTTCAGGCAGCGGCAGGCGAAACGCCGCCCCGGTGGCCCAGCCCGGCAGCAGGTACGCCACGGTCCAGCCCGCCGCGGCCAACACGCTGACGGCGGCGAAGCGTGGGAACGGCATGTCGCACATTCCGGCCACCATCGGCAACATGGGCCGTAGCGGGCCGATAAAACGCCCCACCAGCAGGCTGGCGATGCCGTAGCGCTGGAAATAGTTTTCCGCCGCGCTCATCCATTCCGGGTGATGCCGCAGCCCGGGCAGGCGGCGGATGTTCTGGTGGAAATGCCGGCCGAGGAAGTACGACACCAGGTCCCCGAGCAGCCCGCCAAGCAGGCCCAGCAGCAACGTCTCGCCCAAGGACAACGCGCCGCTGCCGGCCAGCACGGCGATGGCAAACAACAGCACGGTACCCGGCACGATCAGGCCGGCGATGGCCAGGCACTCCACGCAGGCGACGATGAACACCGCCACCGCCAGCCATTGCGGGTTGACGGTCAACCAGCCGGTGATGCTATCGAGCCATGGGCCCATAAATACAACTCCATTGGATATTAAGCAGCATGCTTTTTTTACTGTGGGAGCGGTGTGTTCATCCAAGCAAGAAATAATCGCGACCTTCGACCTGCCCCCGTCGCAGCGGGTTCCGGGTGCACCAGGGCGCGTAGGCGGCGTCGACGAAGCGGTAGGGTAAATGCTCGTCCCGTCCCAAGGGAATGCCCAGGCGGGTGGTCTGGATCACGTTGACCGTCGGCACGCCCACATCTTCCACCAGCAAACGCTCGGGGTCGAAGCGTTTGGCGTCCCAGTCCGGCACTTTCAGCCCCAACGCTTTGCACAGCAGGGTCTGGCCGGCACAGAGCTTTTGCGGCGTACGCGGCCGACCTTGGGCGTCGGGGTTGTTGAGCAGCATCTGCGCCAGGCTCGCCGGCCCGGAAAGGGCGTCGACCCACGGGTACGCCGATTTGATCAACACCGCATTGCCCGGGCCCTGGGCGCTGAAGTTCAGCGAATCGCCGCCCCGGGCGTAGTACATATAGATGTGGCCGCCATCCAGAAACAAAGCCTTACGCTTTTCCGTGTAGCCCAGCGAGGCGTGGCTGCCCTTTTCGGCGAAGTAATACGCCTCGGTCTCGATGATCCGCGCGCTGAGCCACAGGTCACCGACCTTGTGACGGATGACTTTGCCCAGCAGGTCCTTGGCAAGCACCTGGGCGTCGCGATCGAAAAAGGCGTGGGGCAGGGCGTTGGGCGATGGCAAATCGGTCATGGCGATAAACAGAGGGAGGCCAAAGGAAGCGCGATGATAGCAACGGAAAGCTTAATCACCGCTGAACAGTCGCTTCAACCGGCTGTTTACGCCTGTTTTGCTGCTCCGCCGGTCACCACTGTGAGTCCATGCTGTTAGTCGAGGGTTACGACAGCTATAATCTGCCGCTTTCCTCATCGCCAAGACCACACAGACCATGACTGAGTCCGTTCTTGACTACATGACCCGCCTGGGTCGCGCCGCTCGCCAAGCGTCGCGCATCATCGGCCGGGCCAGCACCGCGCAGAAAAACCGCGCCCTGCAGGCCGCCGCCAATGCGCTGGACGCTGCGCGTGCCGAGTTGTCCGCTGCCAACGAACTGGACCTGGCCGCCGGCCGGGCCAATGGTCTGGAACCGGCCATGCTCGAACGCCTGGCGCTGACCCCGGCCCGCATCGACGGCATGATCGTCGGTCTGCGTCAGGTCGCGGCCCTGCCGGACCCGGTCGGGGCGATCCGCGACATGAGCTACCGGCCATCGGGCATTCAGGTCGGCAAGATGCGCGTGCCCCTGGGTGTGGTCGGGATCATCTACGAGTCGCGGCCGAACGTGACCATCGACGCCGCCAGCCTGTGCCTGAAGTCGGGCAACGCGACCATCCTGCGTGGTGGCTCCGAGGCGATCCATTCCAACCGTGCCATTGCCGCCTGCATCCAGCGCGGCCTGGCCGAGGCCGATCTGCCGGCGGCCGTGGTGCAAGTGGTGGAAACCACTGACCGTGCCGCAGTCGGCGCATTGATCACCATGCCCGAGTTCGTCGATGTCATCGTGCCGCGTGGCGGCAAGGGCCTGATCGAGCGGGTCAGCCGTGACGCCCGTGTGCCGGTGATCAAGCACCTGGACGGCATCTGCCACGTCTACGTCAGCGCCCACGCCGAATTGCCGAAGGCCCAGCGCATCGCCTTCAACGCCAAGACCTACCGGTATGGCATCTGCGGCGCGATGGAAACCCTGTTGGTGGATCAGGCCGTGGCCAAGGACTTCCTGCCGTCGATGGCTGCCCAGTTCCGCGAAAAAGGCGTCGAGCTGCGCGGTTGCGAGCGCACCCGGGCGATCATCGAGGCCGTTGCGGCCACGGAAGAAGACTGGGACACCGAATACCTGGCGCCGATCCTGTCGATCCGTGTGGTCGACGGGCTGGACGAGGCCATCGAGCACATCAATCGCCACGGCTCGCACCACACCGACTCCATTGTCAGTGAACACCTGGGTGAAACCCGGCGCTTCGTGGCCGAAGTGGATTCTGCGTCGGTGATGATCAACACCCCGACCTGCTTCGCCGATGGCTTTGAATACGGATTGGGTGCCGAGATCGGCATTTCTACTGATAAGCTGCACGCCCGCGGCCCGGTGGGCCTCGAAGGCCTGACCTGCGAGAAGTACATCGTGGTCGGTGACGGCCAGTTGCGCGGACAGGAGCCAGTCTGACTTGGGCGATCTCGACCCGTCAGCCGCTGTGACGACGACAACTGCGCCCCGGCGCATTGGCATCCTGGGCGGCACGTTCGACCCGGTGCACATCGGCCATTTGCGCGGTGCGCTGGAAGTCGCCGACGCCCTGGCCCTCGATGAGCTACGCCTGACGCCCAGCGCCCGGCCGCCTCACCGGGATACGCCGCAGGTGTCGGCGCAGGACCGCCTGGCGATGGTCGAGTGCGCGGTGGCCGGTGTGGCGCCGTTGGTGGTGGACGCCCGCGAATTGCAGCGGGACAAACCGTCCTACACCATTGATACCCTGGAGCTGATGCGCGCCGAACTGGCCGCTGATGCCCAGGTTTTTCTGCTTCTGGGCTGGGACGCTTTTTGCGGCCTGCCCACTTGGCATCGCTGGGAAGAGTTGCTCCAGCATTGCCACATCCTGGTGTTGCAACGCCCGGATGCCGACAGCGAGCCGCCGGATGCCTTGCGCAACCTGCTGGCGGCCCGCTCGGTGAGCGACCCGCTGGCCCTGAAAGGGCCGAGCGGACAGATTGCATTCGTCTGGCAGACGCCGCTCGCGGTATCCGCCACCCAGATCCGTCAACTGCTGGCCAGCGGTAAGTCGGTACGTTTCCTGGTGCCCGACGCGGTCCTGGCCTACATCGATGCGCACGGGCTTTACCGTGCGTCGAACTGAAAAAGGTGTGCTTCAAGGCACGTGAATGCGTGTAGCGAAGCGCCCGAACATACGAGCAAAACGAGTTTTATATGACTGACAAAGACGTAAACAAAGTAAAGCGCAAAGGCACGTTCAAAAGCGCCCCGCTGCCGGTAGAGGCCCACACCGGCGTCGTACTGGCCGGTGAAGAACTGGTCAAGGTCGCCGTTGCGGCCCTGGAAGACGTCAAGGCCCAGGACATCCAGGTGATCGACGTTCGTGAAAAGCAGAGCATCACGGACTACATGATCATCGCCACCGGTACCTCCAACCGCCAGATCGGCGCGATGCTGGACAAGGTCCGCGAAGCGGTCAAGGCCCAGGGTGTCAAGCCGCTGGGTGAAGAAGGCAAGGGCGACAGCGACTGGGTACTGCTGGATATGGACGATGTCATCGTGCACATGATGACGGCCTCGGCGCGCCAGTTCTATGACCTGGAACGCCTGTGGGCCGGTGCCGAGCAGAGCCGTTCGGCCAGCGCCGCGCACCACAGCCCGGAAAACCCCCATGAGCACTTCACCAAGCTCAACAAAGACCAGCAATAAGGGACCGCTGTGCGACTGCGCCTGATCGCCGTCGGTTCTCGCATGCCCAAGTGGGTGGAAGAAGGCTGGCATGAATATGCCAAGCGTCTTCCGTCCGAGCTGGCCCTGGAACTGGTGGAAATTCCGCTCAATACCCGTGGCAAGAACGCCGACGTGGCGCGCTTCATCCGCCAAGAAGGCGAAGCCATGCTGGCCAAGGTCGGGCCGAACGAGCGCATTGTCACCCTCGAAGTCCATGGCAAGCCCTGGAGCACCGAGCAACTGGCGGTGGAGCTCGATCGCTGGCGGTTGGACGCGCGCACGGTCAATTTCATGGTCGGTGGCCCGGAAGGGCTGGCGCCGGAAGTCTGTGCCCGGGCCGATCAGCGCTGGTCCTTGTCGCCGTTGACGTTGCCACATCCGCTGGTGCGGATCCTGATCGGCGAACAGCTGTATCGTGCCTGGACAGTCCTGTCCGGGCACCCTTACCACAAGTAATCCTGCCCCATGCCCCAGCCGATCCGCATCAAGGACCACGAAAAAGACGCCCGTCTGGTGCGGGGCCGCGTCGTGTTCGGCGCTATTATGGTGGTGACGCTGATCTGTGTGCTGATTGCGCGCTTGTATTTCCTCCAGGTGATCCAGTACGAGTACCACTCGACCCTGTCGGAAAACAACCGCGTGCATGTGCAGCCGATTCCGCCGACCCGCGGGCTGATTTTCGACCGCAATGGCGTGGTGGTGGCGGATAACCGTCCCAGTTTCAGCCTGAGCATGACCCGCGAGCGCTCCGGCGACTGGCAGCACGTGCTCGACGTGATTGTCGAAGTGCTGCAACTGACGCCCGAGGACCGGGCGATCTTCGAGAAGCGCATGCGCCAGGGCCGACGTCCGTTCGAGCCGGTGCCGATCCTGTTCGAGCTGACCGAAGAGCAGATCGCCCTGATCGCCGTGAACCAGTTCCGCCTGCCCGGCGTCGAGGTGGTGGCGCAGTTGGTGCGGCATTATCCCCAGGGGCCGCACTTTGCCCACTCGGTCGGCTACATGGGACGGATCAACGAGAAAGAGCTCAAGACTCTCGATCCGGTCAATTACAGCGGCACCCACCATATCGGCAAGACTGGCATCGAGCGTTTCTACGAGCCCGAGCTGCATGGCCAGGTGGGTTACGAGGAAGTCGAAACCAACGCCCGCGGCCGCGTATTGCGGGTGCTCAAGCGCACCGACCCGATTCCCGGCAAGGACATCGTCCTGAGCCTGGACATCAAGCTGCAAGAGGCCGCCGAAGCGGCGCTGGGTGGTCGGCGTGGTGCCGTGGTGGCGCTGGACCCGAACACTGGCGAGGTGTTGGCAATGGTCAGCCAGCCGAGTTTCGACCCGAACCTGTTCGTCACCGGCATCAGCTTCAAGGCCTACGCCGAGCTGCGCGATTCCATCGATCGGCCGCTGTTCAACCGGGTGCTGCGCGGTCTCTATCCGCCGGGCTCGACCATCAAGCCGGCCGTGGCGATTGCCGGGCTGGACTCCGGCGTGGTGACCGCGTCGAGCCGGGTCTACGACCCGGGTTATTACCAACTGCCGAACTATGACCACAAGTACCGCAACTGGAACCGCACCGGCGACGGTTATGTGGACCTGGAAACGGCGATCATGCGTTCCAACGACACCTACTTCTATGACTTGGCCCACAAGCTGGGGATCGATCGGTTGTCGTCCTACATGAACAAGTTCGGTCTCGGTCAGAAAGTCTCCCTGGATATGTTCGAGGAATCCCCCGGCCTGATGCCTTCGCGCGAATGGAAGCGGGCGACCCGGCGCCAGGCCTGGTTCCCCGGCGAAACCCTGATCCTGGGGATCGGCCAGGGCTACATGCAGGCCACGCCACTGCAACTGGCCCAGGCCACGGCGCTGGTGGCGAGCAAGGGCAAGTGGTATCGCCCGCACCTGGCCAAGACCATCGAAGGCCAGAAACCGGTGGACCCGGACCCGATGCCAGACATCATCCTGCGCAACCCGTCGGACTGGCAGAAGGTCAACAACGGCATGCAGCAGGTGATGCACGGCGCCCGCGGCACCGCCCGCAAGGCGTCCATCGGTGCGCAATACCGGATTGCCGGCAAGAGCGGTACGGCCCAGGTCGTCGCCATCAAGCAGGGCGAGAAGTACGACCGCTCCAAGGTCCAGGAACGCCATCGCGACCACGCCTTGTTCGTCGGCTTCGCGCCGGCCGACAACCCGAAGATCGTCGTGTCGGTGATGGTCGAGAACGGTGAGTCGGGTTCCGGCGTCGCCGCGCCGGTGGTGCGCCAGATCATGGACGCCTGGCTGCTGGACGAGCACGGCCAGCTCAAGCCGGAATACGCAAGCCCCATCACTGCGGAGGCTACGGCCCGTGAAGAATAATTTCGACCGGATCCTCTCCAGCGAAGATGTGATGCGCCGCCGTGCCACCTTGCTGCAGCGCATGCACATCGATGGTCCGTTGCTGATCCTGCTGCTGACCCTGGCCGCAGGCAGCCTGTTCGTGCTGTATTCGGCCAGTGGCAAGAACTGGGACCTGCTGGGCAAGCAGGCCACCTCGTTCGGCATCGGCCTGGTGTCGATGGTCGTCATTGCCCAGCTCGAGCCGCGTTTCATGGCCCGCTGGGTGCCGCTGGCCTATGTGGTGGGCGTGAGCCTGCTGGTGGTGGTGGACGTGATGGGTCACAACGCCATGGGCGCCACTCGCTGGATCAACATTCCCGGGGTGATCCGCTTCCAGCCTTCGGAATTCCTCAAGATCATCATGCCGGCGACCATCGCCTGGTACCTGGCCAAGCGCACCCTGCCGCCGCAGCTCAAGCACGTGTGCATCAGCCTGTTGCTGATCGGCATCCCGTTCATCCTGATCGTGCGCCAGCCGGACCTTGGCACTTCGCTGCTGATCCTGGCCGGTGGCGCCTTCGTGCTGTTCATGGGCGGTTTGCGCTGGCGCTGGATCCTCAGCGTCGTCGCCATCGCGGTGCCGGTCTCGGTGGCCATGTGGTACTTCGTGATGCACGACTACCAGAAGCAACGAATCCTGACCTTCCTCGACCCGGAGAGCGATCCGCTGGGCACTGGCTGGAACATCATCCAGTCCAAGGCCGCCATCGGCTCCGGCGGGGTGTTCGGCAAGGGCTGGCTGATGGGCACCCAGTCGCACCTGGACTTTTTGCCGGAAAGCCACACCGACTTCATCATCGCCGTACTGGGCGAGGAGTTCGGCCTGGTAGGCATCTGCGTGCTGCTGTTGATCTATTTGCTGTTGATCGGCCGGGGGCTGGTGATCACCGCCCAGGCCCAGACGTTGTTCGGCAAGTTGCTGGCGGGCAGCCTGACCATGACGTTTTTTGTTTATGTTTTCGTCAACATCGGTATGGTCAGTGGCCTGTTGCCGGTCGTGGGGGTGCCGTTGCCATTCATTAGCTACGGAGGAACTTCGCTGGTGACACTACTGTCAGCGTTTGGGGTCTTGATGTCGATTCATACGCATCGCAAGTGGATCGCGCAGGTTTGAATAAGGTGAAGAGTTCAATGCAAGCAATGCGTGGCTGGTCGACGCGATATGCGCCGTGGATCGGCCTGGTCGGTTTCCTGGGCGGTGCGCCGCATGCCCAGGCAGGCGAATACGAAGGTTCGCCGCAGGTGGCCGAATTCGTCGGTGAGATGACCCGCGACTACGGTTTTGCCGGTGAGCAACTGATGGGGGTATTTCGCGAGGCCGAGCGCAAGCAGTCGATCCTTGACGCCATCTCCCGGCCCGCCGAGCGGGTCAAGCAGTGGAGCGAGTACCGGCCGATGTTCATCACCGAGGCGCGTATCGCCCGGGGCGTGGACTTCTGGCGCCAGCACGAGGCGGCCCTGGCCCGTGCCGAGCAGGAATACGGCGTACCGGCCCAGTTCATTGTGGCTATCATTGGCGTCGAGACGTTCTTTGGCCGTAACACCGGGAATTTCAGGGTGATCGACGCGCTGTCGACCCTGGGCTTCGATTACCCGCCGCGCGCCGAATTCTTTCGCAAGGAGCTGCGCGAGTTCTTGCTGCTGGCCCGCGAAGAGCAGGTTGATCCGCTGACCCTCAAGGGTTCTTATGCCGGAGCCATGGGCCTGCCGCAATTCATGCCCAGCAGTTTTCGGGCTTACGCGGTGGACTTCGACGACGACGGCCACATCAATATCTGGACCAACCCGACCGATGCCATCGGCAGTGTTGCCAGCTATTTCAAGCGCCACGGCTGGGAAGCCGGCCAGCCGGTGGTCAGCCGTGCCGACGTGCGTGGCGAGCAGGTGGACGAGGGCCTGACCGAGGGCATCGAGCCGACGAAAACCGTCGGGGAGTTGCGGGCGTTGGGCTGGTCGAGTCATGATGCGCTGCGTGACGACATGCCGGTCACCGCGATACGCCTGGAAGGCGAACAAGGCCCCGAATACTGGATGGGTCTGAAGAATTTCTACGCGATTACGCGTTATAACCGCAGCGTGATGTACGCCATGGCCGTATATCAACTGTCTGAAGAGCTGGTCAAAGCACGGGGCGTCAAATAATGCGGGCATTGCCTACCTATCTACCCCTGAAAGCCAAACCCCTCAAGCTCGTGGCGTTGGCCGCGCTGTCGCTGTTGGTCGTCAGTTGTTCGACCAGCCGCGCGCCGGCCCAGAAGAACTCCACCGCCGTGCGCGCGACGCCCGGCCTGGACATCAACCGGGCCCACAAGGACGGCGCGCCGTGGTGGGATGTGGATGTCTCGCGCATTCCCGACGCCACGCCGACCCTGCACACGGGCCCCTACAAGGCCAACCCGTACACGGTGTTGGGCAAGACCTATTTCCCGCTGTCCGACTCCAAGCGCTACGTGGCCTCGGGCACGGCGTCCTGGTATGGCACCAAGTTCCACGGCCAGAACACCGCCAACGGCGAGGTGTATGACCTGTACGGCATGAGCGCGGCCCACAAGACCTTGCCGCTGCCCAGCTATGTGCGGGTGACCAACCTGGACAACAACAAGAGCGTGATCCTGCGGGTCAATGACCGTGGGCCGTTCTATTCCGACCGCATCATCGACTTGTCGTATGCGGCGGCGAAAAAACTCGGTTACGCTGAAATCGGCACCGCCCGGGTCAAGGTTGAAGGTATCGACCCGCAGGAATGGTGGGCCCAACGCGGCCGTCCGGCGCCTTTGATGCTCAACGAGCCGAAAGTGGCGCAAAATGCCGCGCCGACCGTGACGGCGTCCACCGGCACGGTCGAGCAGTGGACGCCACCGCCGCAGCAGCACGCGGCGGCCGTAGTGCCCGTTCAGCTCGACGCAAAAAAAAACGCTTCTGCAACAGCGTCTGGCCAGTTTCTGCAAGTGGGCGCGTTCGCCAACCCGGACGCTGCCGAGCTGCTGAGGTCGAAGCTCAGCTCGATGGTGAGCGCCCCGGTGTTCATCAGCTCGATCGTGCGCAACCAGCAGACACTGCATCGGGTGCGCCTGGGGCCGATCGGTTCTCCGGGTGAAGTCCAGCAAGTGCAGAACAGTGTGCGCCTGGCCAATCTCGGTTCGCCGAGCCTGGTCACCGCCGAGTAATTGATTGAGGCCCGCTCGCGGTTGGAGCGGGTCAGGTTGTTGGCTCCATGAATAACAAAAGCCCGGCAAGGGTTGTGAGTGAGCAACTTAAATGCGCGGCGACCCGTTAGAAGGTTGCCTGTTTCAGTTTTGCCTTCGGGCAGTCCCATTAGCGATTTCGAGAGACGGATGAACATCACCACCTTTGCCAAACGCCTTTGCCTGCTAGTCCCGCTGCTTCTCTCCCCAGCCGCGTTCGCGGTGGAGATGATGCCTGCGCCTCCTCAATTGGCCGCCAAATCCTTCGTGCTCATGGATGCCAGCAGCGGCGAGGTCCTGGTAGAGAACAACGGTGACCAGCGCCTGCCACCGGCCAGCCTGACCAAGCTGATGACCGCCTACATCGCCACCCTGGAAATCCGTCGTGGCCAGATCGGTGAAAACGATCCGGTGACCGTCAGCGAAAACGCCTGGCGTACCGGCGGTTCGCGGATGTTCATCAAGGTCGGTTCGCAAGTGACCGTCAGCGACCTGCTGCACGGCATCATCATCCAGTCCGGCAACGACGCCAGCGTTGCCCTGGCCGAGCACATCGCCGGCAGCGAAGATGCGTTCGCCGACATGATGAACAAGACCGTGGCCGACCTGGGCATGACCAACAGCCACTTCATGAACCCTACCGGTCTGCCGAACCCTGAGCACTACTCGTCGGCTCACGACATGGCGCTGTTGGCACGGGCGATCATTCATGAAGACCCGGCGCACTACGCCATCTACTCCCAGAAGGAATTCTTCTGGAACGGCATCAAGCAGCCTAACCGCAACCTGCTGCTGTGGCGCGACAAGACCGTCGATGGCCTGAAGACCGGCCACACCGACGAGGCTGGCTACTGCATGGTGTCTTCGGCTGTCCGTGACGGCATGCGCCTGATCGCCGTCGTCTTCGGCACCAGCAGCGAAGTGGCCCGTGCCGCTGAAACCCAGAAGCTGCTGACCTACGGTTTCCGTTTCTTCGAAACCCAGACCTTCTACCAGAAGGGCACCGAACTGGCCCAGGCCCAGGTCTGGAAAGGCACCACCAATCAGGTGAAGGCCGGCCTGGCCCAAGACCTGACCATGACCTTGCCTAAAGGCCAGCTCAAGAAGCTCGCTGCCAGCATGACCATGAACCCGCAACTGACCGCTCCCATCGCCAAGGGCGACGTGATCGGTAAAGTCGAAGTCAAACTGGACGACAAAGTGGTGCACAGCGCCGACCTGATCGCTCTGGACGCGGTCGAGGAAGGTGGTATCTTCCGCCGCATGTGGGATAGCATCCGTCTATTCTTCTACGGCTTGTTCAACTGATTGAAGTGTTGACCTGCATGGCCTCGTTCCCATTCGGAGCGGGGCCATGTGCGTTACCACGGCTTACGAGGCCGTTACCCCATGACAGACTCTGAAGTAAAAGCGCCGAAGATCGAATTCCCCTGCGCGGATTATCCGATCAAGGTCATCGGCGACACCGGCGTGGGTTTCAAGGACCGGATCATTGCGATCCTTGAAAAACATGCCACCGTTGACCACAAGACCCTGGCCGAGCGCCAGAGTACCAACGGCAAGTACACGACGATCCAGTTGCACATCATTGCCACCGGCCAGGAACAGCTCTACGACATCAACAGCGAGCTGCGTGCGACCGGTTTCGTGCACATGGTGTTGTGATGCCGGGCACGCTGGGCTTTCGCGAGCTGGGCACGATGGCTTACGAGCCGGTCTGGCATGCCATGCAACGCTTCACGAACGAACGCGGCACTACCGTCGACGATGAAGTCTGGCTGGTGGAACACCCGCCGGTGTTCACCCAGGGCCAGGCCGGCAAGGCCGAGCACCTGCTGCTGCCGGGGGATATCCCGGTGGTGAAGGTCGACCGGGGCGGGCAGGTGACCTACCATGGTCCTGGCCAATTGGTCGCCTACCTGTTGCTGGATGTGCGCAAGCTGGGGTTTGGCGTGCGCGAGCTGGTCACCCGCATGGAGACATGCCTGATCGAGCTGCTGGCCAGCTACGGTGTGACGGCGGCGGCCAAGCCGGATGCGCCGGGTGTCTATGTCGACGGGGCGAAGATCGCCTCCTTGGGATTGCGAATCCGCCATGGCTGTTCGTTTCATGGCCTGGCGCTGAACGTGGACATGGACCTTGAGCCATTTCGACGGATTAATCCCTGTGGCTACGCGGGACTGGCGATGACCCAGTTGAGCGAGCATGCAGGATCGATTGAATTTGCCGAGGTAAGTGCCCGGCTGCGCGCGCAGCTCGTCAAACACCTCGACTATGCTGAGCAGACGACCCTCACGGGCGGAATCGACTGATATGACTACTGATGCAGTGCAAACCATTATCCCGACGCAGGACGTCACCGAGCGTCCGGCCCCACGTGCCAAGGTAGAGGCCGGCGTCAAGCTGCGCGGCGCCGAGAAGGTTGCACGCATCCCGGTCAAGATCATTCCGACCACCGAATTGCCAAAGAAACCTGACTGGATCCGCGTGCGCATCCCGGTGTCCCCGGAAGTCGACCGAATCAAGGCCCTGCTGCGCAAGCACAAGCTGCACAGCGTCTGCGAAGAAGCCTCCTGCCCGAACCTGGGCGAGTGCTTCTCCGGCGGCACTGCCACATTCATGATCATGGGCGACATCTGCACCCGTCGCTGCCCATTCTGTGACGTTGGTCACGGCCGTCCGAAGCCATTGGACACCAACGAGCCGGAAAGCCTGGCCATCGCCATCGCCGACCTGAAGCTCAAGTACGTGGTCATCACCTCGGTGGACCGTGACGACCTGCGTGACGGCGGTGCCCAGCACTTTGCCGACTGCATCCGCGAGATCCGCAAGCTGTCGCCGAACGTACAGTTGGAAACCCTGGTGCCCGATTACCGTGGCCGCATGGACATCGCCCTGGAAATCACCGCCGCCGAGCCACCGGATGTGTTCAACCACAACCTGGAAACCGTACCGCGCCTGTACAAGGCCGCGCGTCCGGGGTCGGATTACCAGTGGTCGTTGACCTTGCTGCAACGCTTCAAGCAGATGATGCCGCACATTCCGACCAAGTCCGGCTTGATGCTGGGCCTGGGTGAGACGGATGAGGAAGTTATCGAGGTCATGAAGCGCATGCGTGAGCATGACATCGATATGTTGACCTTGGGGCAGTACTTGCAGCCTTCGCGTAGCCACCTGCCGGTGCAGCGTTTTGTGCATCCGGATACCTTTGCCTGGTTTGCTGAGGAAGGGTACAAGATGGGCTTCAAGAACGTGGCTTCGGGGCCGTTGGTGCGGTCTTCGTATCATGCGGATGAGCAGGCTAAGTTGGTCAAGGCTGAGCTTCTGGGTTCCTGATCGAGCGTTTGGGTGGTGTGTATATCCGTTTCTTCGGTAACGGCTACTTAGGGTTCCGCTCTTACAGCGGGTCACTTTTGAAGAGCGCAAAAGTAACCAAAACGCTCTTGCCCCACCACTCGGCACCTCGCTTAGGCTCGGTGTGCCCTCACTCCGGCATTGCTCCGTGGGCCGCCGCGAAGGGCCATCCATGGCCCAGCGCGGCTACCTCGGCATCCATGCCGAGGTGCCCACTGCGCAATACCTGCGTTCGGCCATCGTGGTTAACGGGGCGCCCCAGATCAAAAGCTGCGCGAGGCGGCCTTATAGCCGGCCTGGCTTAGAGTGAACGCGTTTCTTCTGTGGGAGCGGGCTTGCTCGGGAAAGCGGAGGATAGGTTTGTGGTGATGTTGGCTGTGCCGATGCATCGCGAGCAAGGTTTTGTGTCGTGTGCAGATGCTGTGATCACCCGCTCCCACAGGTTTTTGCACCTACCCAGATATTGCGAACACCGCAAAGCCCTGTGGGAGCGTAATGCTGTTCACTTAAGAAAAATGATGGACCTGTGGCGAGGGAGCTTGCTCCCGCTCGGCTGCGAAGCAGTCGTAAACCGGCGGGTGCGGTGTGTCTGATGCTCCGTATTTGGCAGGTTTTGGGGCCGCTTCGCGGCCCAGCGGGAGCAAGCTTCCTCGCCACGGGTTTGTCGACTGCCCTAAGTGAATGCCCCGCTTTTGCTTTGCTTTGCTTTGCTTTGCTTTGCTTTGCTTTGCTTTGCTTTGGATCTTGATCTTGATCTTGATCTTGATCTAGGCGCCCCGTTAAACCACGCTGGCCGAACGCAGGCATTGCGCAGTGGGCATCCCGGCATGGATGCCGGGATAGCCGCGCTGGGCCATGGATGGCCCTTCGCGGCGGCCCACGGAGCAATGCCTGCGTTCGGGCATGCCGAGCCTAGGCGAGGCACCGAGTGGTGGGGCAAGAGCGTTTTGCTTACTTTTGCGCTTTTCAAAAGTGAGCCGCCGTAAGGGCGGAACCATAAGTAGCCGTTACACAAAAAACGGATATACACACTAGGCAGGCCAAACCGGGAAACCCATGGAACCCTCCTACACCCTAAGCCCACACCAGCCCGTCCCAGCTCTCCCACCCAAGGGCCTGATCGCCGTGATCGCCCCCGCCGGTCCCGCCCCCCTGGACACGGACAAAGCCATCCAATGGATGCGCGCCCGAGGTCATGAGCTGCGGATCTTCCCAGGCGTCTACGAAAAGAACGACTACCTGGCCGGCAGCGACGAAGTACGACTCAACGACCTGCACACCGCCTTCGCCGACCCAGAAGTAACCGCGATCATCTGCCTACGCGGCGGCTACGGCACGCCCCGGCTACTGGACCGCATCGACTTCGACCTCCTGCGCCGCAACCCCAAACCATTCGTAGGCTACAGCGACATCACCGCCCTGCACCTGGCCATCAGCCGCTACGCAGGCTTCGTGACCTTCCACGGCCCGCTGCTCAACGCCGATCTGCTGGGCGACAAGGAACCCCCAACCGTCACCTCATTTTTCAGCCTGCTGCGTGGCCAGTTGAAGGCCGGCAGCGTGCTAAGCCATCCGGCAACGTATCCATTGACCACCGTTGAACCGGGCATCGCCCACGGACGTCTGCTGGGCGGCAACCTGTCGATGATTGCCGCGACCATGGGCACGCCTTTTCAGATCGACGCCGAAGGGGTGATCCTGTTCATCGAAGACGTCAACGAGCCGCTGTACCGCATCGACCGATTGCTGACTCAACTGCGGTTGGCCGGCACGTTGCACCAGCTACGCGGCGTTTTGGTGGGAGATGTGGCCGGGGTCGACGTCGAGGCGTTGAACCGCTTGCTCAAGCAGACCTTCGAGCCGTTGCGTATCCCGGTGCTGTCCGGCTGGCGCAGCGGGCACTGCGATCCGAATCTGACCTTGCCCATGGGGGCCTTGGTGACGCTCGATGCGGAGGAGAAGAGGTTGGTGCTGGAGCAGGATGTGGTGGTCAGTCGCTAGTCATGTAGCGCCTGGGAGTCAGCCATCGCGAGCAAGCTCGCTCCCACAGGTTGATTGAGAACACCTGTGGGAGCGAGCTTGCTCGCGATAGCGGCAGTCGCCATAAGGCGAATCAGCGGCTACGCAACGCCTCCAGCAACTGCTGCGTCGGATACCCATCCGCCGGCCAGCCGAACGACTGCTGGGCACTGCGGATGGCCTTGCGGGTGTTGGCGCCGATGATGCCGTCGGGGTTGCCCGCGTCGTAGTTGTGCTTGCTCAGCAGTGTCTGCAATTCGATGCGTTCGCTGCGGCTCAGGGGCAGGTCCTCCTTGGGCCACTGGCCATAGACCAGTCCGCCGTCGGTAAAGCGCTTTGACAATAACCCGACCGCCAAGGCATAGGACGACGAGTTGTTGTACTTGAGGATGGCGCGGAAGTTATCGAAGATCAGGAACGCCGGGCCGCGATGGCCGGCCGGCAGGAGCAGAGACGCCGAGAGCTGTTTGTCATCCGGGGTTATTGGCAGGCCGCCATATTCTGAAACCCCCAGTCGCTCCCATTCAGCAACAGGCTTGCGGATCGTGCCATCGGCCAGGGTGTAGTCGAAGCCCTCTGGGAGATCGACCTCGAACCCCCATGGCTGGCCACGCTGCCAGCCGGAGCTTTGCAGGTAATGGGCGGTCGAGGCCAGGGCGTCGGTGGAGCTGCCCCAGATGTCGCGGCGACCGTCGCCGTCGAAATCCACTGCATGGGTGTTGTACGTGGTGGGAATGAACTGGGTCTGGCCCATGGCGCCGGCCCAGGAACCGAGCATTTTTTCCGGTGTGATATCGCCCTGTTGCAGGATTTGCAGCGCGGCGATCAGTTGCGCATGGGCAAAACCCGGGCGCCGTCCTTCGTAGGCCAAGGTCGCCAGGGAATTGATCACCGACTTGCTACCCTGGAACTGGCCGAAGTTGCTCTCCATGCCCCACACCGCCACCAGCGCCTCGCGATCAACGCCATAACGCTGCTCGATACTTTGCAGGACCTGGGCGTTCTGCTGGATCAGGCTCTTGCCTTTGTTGACCCGCAGTGGCGATAGCGCGCCATCGAGGTATTCCCACACGGGACGGGTGAATTCCGGCTGGCTGCGATCGGCCTTGATCACGCTCATGTCCGGGCTGACGCCGACAAACGCACGATCGAACAGGTCGCCACGGATACCGGCGGCCAGTGCCTCCTTGCGAAACCCTGCCTGCCATTGCGCGAAGGTCTGGGTGGGCGCAATGGCCAGGTCTTCACCGGTCGGCACCAGGGGCGGGACGATGGCCGGAGCGGTCACGGCGGGGGCTGTCTGGAGCGGTTGGGCGTCGGCGGCAGTAGGTTTTTCGGCGCAGGCGACAAGCAGGGCAACGCTGGCGGCAATAATCATCTGGCGCAGTGGCCAACGATGGGAAAGACAGAAGGGCATGCACGGGTCCAGAAATACAAATCAGGTGCTGACCTTATCATGCGAAAGGGGTGTAGGGCTTGTCCGGGTGTTTCAAGCTGCCACAAAGCAAGAAGCCTCCCAGTTGTCAGACTGGAAGGCTTCGCGGCGGTAGCTGCCTTTGCCCTTGGCGGGTCGTTCCTGGCGGCTGCGGAACAGGGGCTGGGCGACGATGGATTTGGCCTTGTTGGGGCCATGCCTGGATGGCTTTTTGCTCATGATGGTGTCTCTCGTGGGATGGGGTTTGCGGTGCAAATCATGGTGCAGAGTTGGCGGGCTGTCCAGTCCCTGCATTGTGCAGGGAGTGTCGTTCGGACGGACACACATGGTGTAGCGAGAGATTATCTGTGGCGAGGGGATTTATCCCCGCTGGGGCGCGAAGCGTCCCCCTTCATACTGCCTGACACTGCGCAGTGCCGGGTTTTAGGGCTGCTTCGCAGCCCAGCGGGGATAAATCCCCTCGCCACAGATATGCAGTGTGCTCTTGCTGTGTGTTTACTCGGCAGGCAACGCCAGTCGTTGACCGGCCATCAACAGCGACAAGCGACTGAGGCTCATCCACGGTGAGCCGGCGGCCTGGCCCTTGATCTGCGCGTCGATGCGCTGGGCTTCGAGGAGCAATTGCGCCCAGCGCGATGCGGAATAGCGTTGCAGGGCCTTGCTCATCAGCGGTTTGCGCTTGTCCCAGACGGGTGGTCGGGCCTGGCTGAAGGCTTTGTCCAGTGGGACGCCCTGGCTGTATTGCAGGGACAGGTTGGCCAGCAGGCGTAATTCCCGGGCCAGGGCCCAGAGGATCACCGGTGGCTCGACGCCTTCGCCCCGCAGGCCTTCGAGCATGCGCAGGGCATGGGCGGCCTCACCGTTGAGGATCGCATCGGTCAGCCCGAAGACATCGAAGCGCGCACTGTCGGCCACGGCAGCCTGCACCGTTTCCACGGTGATCTGCCCGCCTTCGGCCATCAGCTTGAGCTTTTCGATTTCCTGGGCGGCGGCCAGCAGGTTGCCTTCGACCCGGGCGGCGATCAGTTCCACCGCGTCCTGGCTGGCCGAGAGGCCGGCCTGGGACAGGCGCTGGCGGATCCAACTGGGCAACTGGCTGACATCCACCGGCCAGATCTGCACGAACTGGGTCTGCGGGCCTTCGACCAGGGCCTTGCCCCATTTGGTCTTTTGCGCGCTGCCGTCGAGTTTCGGCAAGCTGATGAGCAGCACGGTGTCCTCGGCCGGGCGAGAGCAATATTCGATCAGCGCAGCGGCGCCTTTGTCACCGGGTTTGCCAGACGGCAAACGCAGCTCCAGCAGGCGTTTTTCGGCGAACAACGACATGCTCGCCCCGGCCTGCAGCAGCGTGCCCCAGTCGAAACTGGCGTCGGCGGCAAATACCTGGCGCTCGTCGAAACCCTGCTGGCGTGCAGCAGATCGGATGGCGTCGGCGGCTTCCTGGCACAGCAGCGGGTCATCGCCACTGATGATGTAGACCGGCGCGAGGGCGCCTTGCAGGTGTTTGCCGAGTTGGGCGGGAGCGAGCTTCATAAGAGAAGGCGAGCGGGGCGCCGGAACGCCCCGCAAGGCTTATTCAGCCGGGATCTGCATCGGCGACTGTTGCGGGGTTTCCGCTTCAGCCTTGCGTGCCGCTTCCAGCGCATCGGCTTCGGCCTTGGCACGGGCGTTGGCGGTCTGTTGCAGTTGCTCCAGCTGGGCCGGGCTCAGCTGTTGCAGGCGCAGCATCATGCGTTGCACGAGGTCACGACGCATTTCATCGCGCACTTCGCTCGACTCCTGGTCGGAACCGGTGATGTTGTTGCCATCGTGCAGGTAGACCTTCTGCACCTGCAGCTTGTCGTCCAGCAGTACCAGGTCGTTCTGGCCGCGGATCTCATAGCTCAGTACGTTGTTCAGTTCGTACTCGGCGGAACGACCGGCACCGGCATAGCTCAGGCTGCGCTGGCTCTGTTGTTCACGGGCCAGTACCAGCTTGTACGGGGCCCCGCTGTAGACTTTCACGCCACTGTTTTCCAGGGTGTCGCGCAGCAGTTTCACGGTGTCGCCATAGGCGTCCCGTGCGCTGAGGTCCAGTTCCGTGATGGCCAGCTCGGTGGTGCCGGTGCCGCGCAGTTGGAAGCCGCAGGCGCTCAACAGGACCGCCAGGCCCACTACCAGCAGATTACGTTTGATCATCTTGTTGCTCCCCTTGAACCCTATGGGGGTCGACCATGCGACCCCGCAGGTTGTATTCGGCGCCAGGCTTGAGCCTCGCGCCCGATCCAATTAGCTTGCGACGATGTTGACCAGCTTGCCGGGCACGACGATCACTTTGCGAATGGTCAGGCCATCGACGAAGCGCAGTACGTTTTCATTCGCCCGCGCAGCGGCTTCGACTTCTTCGCGAGTGGCGGCGGCCGGCATTTCGATCTGGCCGCGCAGCTTGCCGTTGACCTGGATAACCAGGGTCAGGCTGTCCTGCACCAGCGCGGTTTCGTCCACCACCGGCCAGCGCGCATCAATCACCGGGTCGGCGTGACCCAGTCGATTCCACAGCTCGTGGCTGATGTGTGGGGTGATCGGCGCCAGCAGCAACGTCACGGCTTCCAGGCCTTCGTGAACCAGTGCGCGATCCTGCTCGGTGCCTTGCGCGGCTTTTTCCAGCACGTTCATCAGCGTCATCACCTGGGCGATGGCGGTGTTGAATTTGTGGTTCTGGCCGACGTCATGGCTGGCCTGCTTGATGGCCAGGTGAATCGAGCGACGAACGGCTTTCTGCTCGTCGTTCAGGCTGGCGACGTCCAGTTTGCCCGGCAGGCCCTGGGTGACGTGGGCTTGGGCCAGGCGCCAGACGCGCTTGAGGAAGCGGTGCGAACCTTCGACGCCCGAATCGGACCACTCTGCGCTCATGTCAGGTGGCGAGGCGAACATCATGAACAGGCGGCAGGTGTCCGCGCCGAACTGGTCGATCATCGACTGTGGGTCGACGCCGTTGTTCTTCGACTTGGCCATTTTCTCGGTGCCGCCGATTTCCACCGGCAGGCCGTCGGCGATCAGCTTGGCGCTGATGACCTTGGCTTTGCTGTCGCGTTCGAGTTCGACGTCGCTCGGGTTGAACCAGGTGTAGGCACCGTTGGCTTCGCGACGATAGTAAGTCTCGGCGATCACCATGCCTTGGGTCAGCAGGTTCTTGAACGGCTCGTTGGAACTCACCAGGCCTTCGTCACGCATCAGCTTGTGGAAGAAGCGTGCGTAGAGCAGGTGGAGAATGGCGTGTTCGATGCCGCCGATGTACTGGTCCACTGGCAACCAGTGGTCGGCCGCGGATTTTTCCACCAGGCCGCCTTGATAGTGCGGCGAGGCGTAGCGCGCGTAGTACCAGGAGGACTCGACGAAGGTGTCCATGGTGTCGGTTTCACGCTTGGCCGGTGCACCGCATTTCGGGCAGTTGCACTCATAGAACTCGGGCATGCGCGCCAGGGGCGAACCGGCGCCGTCGGGTACGACGTCTTCCGGCAGGACCACGGGCAGTTGATCTTCCGGCACCGGTACGTCGCCGCAGGTGTCGCAGTGCACGATCGGGATCGGGCAGCCCCAGTAGCGCTGGCGGCTGATGCCCCAGTCCCGCAGGCGGAACTGGGTGCGCGAGGCGCCGAGGTTCTTCTTGATCAGGGCGACTTCGATGGCATCGAATGCACCCGCGAAGTCCAGGCCGTCGAACTCACCGGAGTTGATCAGCTCGCCGTGTTCGCCATAGGCGTCCTGCCAAGGTTCCGGGGTCTGGTCACCGGTGCTGGTGCGCACCACGGTCTTGACCGGCAGGTTGTACTTGTGGGCGAATTCGAAATCGCGCTCGTCGTGGGCCGGCACCGCCATGACAGCGCCGTCGCCATAGTGCATCAGCACGTAGTTGGCGACCCATACCGGCAGTTTCTCGCCGGTGAGCGGGTGCTCGACGAACAGCGAGGTTGGCAGGCCTTTCTTCTCTTGGGTGGCGACGTCGGCTTCGGCGACGCTGCCGCCCTTGCATTCGGCGATGAACGCCTGCAACTCAGGGTTGTTCCGGGCCGCCAGGGTGGCCAGCGGATGCTCGGCGGCCACGGCGACATAGGTGGCGCCCATCAAGGTGTCCGGGCGGGTGGTGAAGACTTTCAGGGTGCCGGCTTCGCCAATGGAGGCGACGTCATACGGGAACTGCACTTCCATGCCCCGGGACTTGCCGATCCAGTTGCGCTGCATGGTCTTGACCTGCTCGGGCCAACCGGTCAGCTCGTCGAGACTCTCCAGGAGCTCATCCGCGTAGGCGGTGATCTTGAAGTAGTACATCGGGATTTCGCGCTTTTCGATCAGCGCGCCGGAGCGCCAGCCGCGGCCGTCGATCACTTGTTCGTTGGCCAGTACGGTCTGGTCCACCGGGTCCCAGTTCACGGTGCCGTTCTTGCGGTAGATCACGCCTTTTTCGAACAGGCGGGTGAACAGCCATTGTTCCCAGCGGTAGTAGTCGGGCTTGCAGGTGGTGACCTCGCGGGACCAATCCACCGCCAGGCCCAGGCTGCGCAGCTGGGTCTTCATGTAGGCGATGTTTTCGTAGGTCCACTTGGCGGGGGCCACGTTGTTCTTCATCGCGGCGTTTTCCGCCGGCATGCCGAAGGCGTCCCAACCCATGGGTTGCAGGACGTTCTTGCCTTGCATGCGCTGGTAACGGGAGATCACGTCGCCGATGGTGTAGTTGCGCACGTGCCCCATGTGTAGCTTGCCGCTGGGGTAAGGGAACATCGACAGGCAGTAGTAAGTTTCCTTGCCTGGCTGTTCACTGACTTCAAAGGACTTTTGCTCGTCCCAGAACGACTGGGCGGCGGCTTCGATTTCACGGGGCTGGTAGTGTTCGTGCATGGCTACTTTTGTACTGAATGGGGTGGCCCAATCCTCTTCGTTGCCATGCTGGACGCAGACGACGCCGAATGCGGCGTTTTCGATGCCCAGCCAAGCTGGAAGTGGAGTTACAGGAAGCGCCGTAGCATACATGACCGCACTCTGCCGAGGGAAACCCTGATTGCTGCCGAACCACCACCGAGCCATTGCCGATCATCGGCGATGAGCCGTGTTCAGGGCCGTTGGTCGCGGCGCACTGCCGGTTTGCCCAGCGAAGCTAAGCTTCTCAATGGGGAGTGAGTCTTATCTTCAATGAGGTGAGGGATGGTTGAATCACAACGAAAAGTCGCTACACCTGAGTTGTACGAAAAACTGATCGATCGTCTCGGGGTGGCCCTGGACGCTGCAAGAACCGCCGGTCGCTTGCGTGATGAGCGCCCGGTAGAGCTGGAACTGCGAGGCTTGAGCCCCGCAGAGTTCGAACTGGTCAAGGCTTACCTTGAACAGGCCGGACATAACCCCCCCACCAGTGGGGCCCAGGTACTCAAGCGTCTCGAAGCGCCCCGTTCGGCCAAGGTTGTGTGGCTCAAGGACCGGACGCCTGATAAGGATGCAGTAAAGATCCGGTCGCTGCAGTTCAAGTAAAGCCGGATTCACGCGTGTCGCTTTTTTGGGTTCAAGGCTTTTTCGAATCTGTTGTCGCTTTGCGTCAACCCCCTTAGGCTTCGGGCATCTATGGAGATGCCCGATGCCCTTTCGCTATTTCATCAAACAACTTCTATTGCCGCCCGGCATTCTTCTGCTGCTGTTGGCGCTCGCCTGGTGGTGGCGCCATTCTCGGCCGCGCCTGGCCCGCCTGTGTTTCGCCGTGGGCCTGGGCGGTTTCTGGTTGATGAGCCTGCCGGTGGTGGTGCAGTGGAGCGCCAAGGCATTGGAGCGTGAGCCGCCGCTGCTGCGCAGTGAATGGGCGACCCTGGCCCAGCGTGCCGACGCCATCGTGGTGCTGGGTTCCGGTCGCGAGCGCGGTGACCTGGCCTGGGGTTCCGACCAGCCTACCGGTGTCGGCCTCGAACGCCAGCGTTATGCGGCGCGACTGGCCAAGGCGTCGGGCTTGCCCGTGCTGACCACTGGCGGCTTGCACTACGGAACCCCGCCCAGCGAGGCCAAGTTGATGGCCGACTCGATGCTGGAGGATTTCGGCGTCAACGTGCGTTGGCAGGAAGGACGTAGCCGCACCACCTGGGAAAACGCCCAGATGAGCGCCGAGATCCTGTTGCCGGAAGGCATCAAACGGGTTGTGGTGGTGACCCAGGCGTGGCACATGCCGCGGTCGGTCTGGAGTTTCGAGCGGTCAGGATTTGAAGTGGTGCCGGCGCCTGTCGGCTTCCTGGGCCCGGACAACGCCCGGCCACTGGGTGGCTGGATGCCGGAGTTCAAGTCGATCTGGCAGTCCGGGCAGTTGATGAATGAGGCGATGGGGTTGTTGGGGTATTGGTTGTTCTATCGCTGAACGGCTTTGCGGTGAATTGTTTATCTGTGGCGAGGGGATTTATCCCCGCTGGGGCGCGAAGCGCCCCCCATTCAAACTGTCTGGCACACCACAGTGTCAGTTCTTTCTTGGGGCTGCTTCGCAGCCCAGCGGGGATAAATCCCCTCGCCACAGGGGCGGGAAAAGGCTTCAAACGGTCTTGGCCATCCGGCTCGCCATCAACGCCCAGCCCAACAGCGACAGGCACAAAATGATCAGCGGCCACGAGCGCCATTGCAGGTACGGCGTCAGGTCGTGCATCGGCACCACTTCGCCGTACAGGATGCCACGCTCGAATTGCGGGATCTGTGCGGTGATCTGGCCGAAGGGGTTGATCAGCCCGGTGACGCCGTTGTTGGTGGCGCGGATCATCCAGCGACCGGCTTCCAGGGCACGCATCTGGGCCATTTGCAGGTGTTGCAACGGGCCGATCGAGGTGCCGAACCAGGTGTCGTTGCTGATGGTCAGCAACAGGTCGCTGCGCGCTGACAAGCTGGCGGCAAATTCCGGATAGACCACTTCATAGCAGATGAACGGGGCGATCTGGTAACCCTTGGCTTGCAGCAGTGGCTGGTCGGCAGGGCCCCGGGCGAAGTCCGACATGGGCAGGTCGAAGAAGGCGATCAGGCCGCGCAGGATGTCCTGCAGCGGCACGTATTCGCCAAACGGCACGAGCTTTTGCTTCAAGTAAGTACCGTCGCCTTCGCCGGTCACGGTGATGCCGTTGAAATAGCGCTTCTCGTGGCGCACCAGTTGGCGAATCGGCACACCGGTAATCAACGCCGAATGCCGCTCGGCGGCGAAGCTGCCCATCATGTCCAGATAGCCCTGGGCAGATTCCTTGAGCACCGGTACTGCGGTTTCCGGCCAGATCAACAGGTCGACGCGCTTGGACGCAAAACTCATGTCGCGGTACAGCGCCAACTGCGCGTTGAGCTGCTCGGGGTCCCATTTCATGCTTTGTTCGATGTTGCCCTGGATCGCCGCGACGCTCAGCGGGTCGCCCGAAGGACTGGTCCAGGCATGGCCCTTGAGGGCCAGGCCGGCCACCCATGGGCCGATCAGCAGCATCACGCCCGCGGCGATAAAGCCCTTGCGTCCGGTGCGGATCAACCGGGGCGCGTTGTACAGCAGCGCGGCCGTCAAGGCCAGGGTGAAGGAGATCAGCCACATCCCGCCCAGCGGCGCGAGGCCGGCCAGCGGGCCGTTGAGCTGGCTGTAGCCGGAGTACAGCCAGGGGAACCCGGTGAGGAACCAGCCGCGGAAAGCTTCCTGGCCCAACCACAGCGCGGCGAACGCCAGGGCATCGGCCAGCGGCGCCTCGTTGCGGCGCAACCAGCGTGCCCACAGCCAGGCGGGCAGGGCGAAGAACCAGGCGATGGCGGCGATGAACAGCAGCATCAATAACCCGGCGAGCAGCACCGAGGCGCCGCCGAAGTTGTGGATGCTGACGTAGATCCAACTGGTGCCGGCACCAAACAGGCCAAAACCGAAACACCAGCCTCGGCCCAGGGCCTGGCGTGGCGAGAGCTCGCGCAGCCCGGCGTAGAACAAGCCGACCGCCAGCAATGCCAGCGGCCAGAAGTCGAACGGCGCCAAGGCCAGGGTGGTGATCGCACCGGCCGCCATGGCCAGCAGGTTACCGGGCCAGCCGGGGCGGGTTATCCAGCGCATTTTTGTCCTTAGCGGGTCTCGCAGGGGTTATCGGCCAATGGGCGACAGGCGCAACAAGTGAATCCGACGGCTGTCGGCATTCAGGATGCGGAAGCGCCAGGAGCCGATTTCCGTGGTTTCGTTGCGCTTGGGCAGATGCCCGAACGCACTCATCACCAGGCCGCCGACGGTGTCGAACTCATCGTCGGAGAATTGGCTGTCGAAGAATTCGTTGAAGTTCTCGATCGGCGTCAGGGCCTTGATCAGGAAGTCGCCGCTGGGCAGGGGCTTGATGTAGCTGTCTTCCTCGACGTCATGCTCGTCCTCGATGTCGCCGACGATCTGCTCAAGGACGTCTTCGATGGTGACCAGGCCGGCCACGCCGCCGTATTCGTCGATGACGATGGCCATGTGATTGTGGTTGGCGCGGAATTCACGCAGCAGCACGTTCAGGCGCTTGGACTCGGGCACGAAGGTAGCCGGGCGCAACAGGTCCTTGATGTTGAAGCTGTCGCCGTTTTCCTGAAGGATCAGCGGCAGCAGGTCCTTGGCCAGCAGCACGCCCATGACGTCGTCATGGCTCTCGCCGACCACCGGATAGCGCGAGTGAGCGGAGTCGACCACGGCGGGCAAAAATTCACGGGGGGTCTGGGTCGCCTTGATGCTGACCATCTGCGAGCGCGGGACCATGATGTCCCGGACTTGCAGGTCAGCGACCTGGATGGCGCCTTCGACGATGGCCAGCGCTTCGCTGTCCAGCAGTTTGTTCTGGTGTGCATCGCGCAGCAGCTCCAGCAGCTCCTGGCGGTTTTTCGGCTCATGGGCAAAAGCCTGGGTGAGCTTGCCCAGCCATGACTTCTGCCCGTTGCTCGATCGATCTTCGCTCATAGCGATTACTCTGAATCCTTTGTCGTTACAGGTTGATGTATCAGTGTTCGTCGCCGGCGTAGGGGTCGGGATGACCCAGCTCTGCAAGCAACGTTCGTTCCAGTGCTTCCATTTCTTCGGCTTCGTCATCTTCTATATGGTCGTAACCCAGTAGATGCAAGCAGCCGTGAATCACCAGATGGGCCCAGTGAGCCTCGGGGGTCTTGTCTTGTTCGGCTGCTTCACGCTCCACCACCGGGACGCAGATCACCAGATCGCCCAGCAGTGGGATGTCGAGCAGTTCGTCGGGGACGTCGGCGGGGAACGACAGCACGTTGGTGGCGTAGTCTTTCTGCCGCCAGGTGTGGTTCAGTTCACGGCCTTCGGGTTCGTCCACCAGGCGGATCGTCAGCTCCGAGTCGGCGCTGCGCTGGCGCAGGGCCAGTTCGCACCATTGGCGGAACTGGGCTTCGCTGGGGGCGGCGTGTTCGCAGGCCACTTGCAGGTCGAGTTCAAGCATTGTGGCGATTGCCTTTGCCTTCGGGTGCATCGTCGGCCTCGCGATGCTCGAAGCGCTCGTAGGCTTCGACAATGCGCTGGACCAACGGATGACGCACCACGTCCTTGGGCATGAAGTGCGTGAAACTGATGCCCGGCACGTCCTTGAGCACCTGGATCACATGGTTCAGCCCGGACTTGGTGCCGCGGGGCAGGTCGACCTGGGTGATGTCCCCGGTGATGACGGCGGTGGAGCCGAAGCCGATGCGGGTCAGGAACATTTTCATCTGCTCGACCGTGGTGTTCTGGCTTTCGTCGAGGATGATGAAGCTGTTGTTCAGGGTCCGACCACGCATGTAGGCCAGCGGCGCGACCTCGATGACCTGGCGCTCGATCAGCTTGGCGACGTATTCGAAGCCGAGCATTTCATACAGCGCGTCATAGAGCGGGCGCAGGTACGGGTCGATTTTCTGGGCCAGGTCGCCGGGCAGGAAACCGAGTTTTTCACCCGCTTCGACCGCCGGTCGCACCAGCAGGATACGCCGCACCTGTTCACGTTCCAGCGCATCGACGGCGCAGGCCACGGCCAGGTAGGTCTTGCCGGTACCGGCCGGGCCGATGCCGAAGTTGATGTCGTTGCCCAGGATTTCCTTCACGTAGCGCTGCTGATTCAAGCCGCGCGGGCGAATCATGCCTTTTTTCGTGCGCAGGGCCACGGCAGGTTCCGACGGGGCATGGTTGTCGAGTTCTTCGACAGCCGACTCCTGCAGGAACAGGTGGACCGTATCCGGCGACAGCTCGCTCCCCTTGGTTTCCCGGTAGAGACGGCGCAGCAGGTTTTCTGCGGAGGTGGTGTGCTTGGGTTCGCCGATCAGTTCGAACTGGTTTCCGCGATTGCGGATCTCGATGGCCAGGCGCTGTTCGATCAAGCGCAGGTGCTCGTCGAATTGCCCGCACAGATTGGCGAAGCGGCGAGCCTCAAAGGGCTCGAGAATAAAGCGATGTGGTTCGATGGGTGCGTTCAAGGTCGTTTTTAGCCGCCCGGGGGCAATTAAGGTGAAATCAAGGATAACGCCAGTAGGCTGGGTGCGAAAGCTCTTAAACAGGCGAATCTGATCACAGGGCTTGGCACGGTCCTTGTGGGAGCGAGCTTGCTCGCGATGGGGCCCTCACATTCAACATTGATATTGACTGTCGCACCGCTATCGCGAGCAAGCTCGCTCCCACAGGAAGTGTGGGGTTACTGGATCAGTGAACCGCGCAGGGAGTGCGGTTGCGCGGCGTCGATGTGCACGTCGGCGAACTGGCCGATCAGGGCCGGGGTGTCGCAGCGGAAGTTGACGATGCGGTTGTTTTCGGTCCGGCCTTGCAACTCGCCCGGGTCCTTTTTCGAGTAATCGGTCACCAGAATCCGCTGGACGGAGCCGACCATTTGTCGGCTGATCTCGAAACCTTGCTGGTTGAGGCGATGTTGCAAGGCGTTGAGCCGCTCCTTTTTCAGTTCTTCGGGCGTGTCGTCCGCCAGGTCGGCCGCCGGAGTGCCAGGACGCTGGCTGTAGACGAAGGAATAGGAGAAGTCGAAGCCCACGTCTTCGATCAGCTTCATGGTCTGCTGGAAGTCTTTCTCGGTTTCGCCGGGGAAACCGACGATAAAGTCCGAGCTGATGCAGATCCCCGGCACTGCTGCGCGCAACTTGCGCAGCTTGGATTTGTACTCCAGCGCCGTGTGGTTGCGTTTCATGGCCGCAAGGATCCGGTCGGAGCCCGATTGCACCGGCAGGTGCAGGTGCTTGACCAGTTCGGGGACTTCGGCGTGGGCCTGGATCAGGCTGTCGGAGAACTCCAGCGGATGAGACGTGGTGTAGCGGATGCGGTCGATGCCATCCACTGCCGCCACGACGCGGATCAGTTCGGCGAGATCCGCCAGGCGCCCGTCATGGGTCAGGCCGCGATAGCCGTTGACGTTCTGCCCCAGCAGGGTCACTTCGCGCACGCCGTTTTCCGCCAGGTGGATGATCTCGGCGATCACGTCGTCGAATGGCCGGCTGACTTCTTCGCCGCGGGTGTAGGGCACCACGCAGAATGTGCAGTACTTGCTGCAACCTTCCATCACCGACACGTAGGCACTTGGGCCGTCGATGCGCGGTTCGGGCAGGTGGTCGAATTTTTCGATTTCCGGGAACGAAACGTCCACTTGCGGCAGCTTGGTGCTGCGGGCGGCGTCGATCATCTCCGGCAGGCGGTGCAAGGTCTGCGGGCCAAAGACCACGTCCACGTACGGCGCGCGATCACGAATGGCCGCGCCTTCCTGGCTGGCCACGCAACCGCCCACGGCGATGACCATTTCCGGGTTGGCCAACTTCAGTTCGCGCCAGCGGCCGAGCTGGGAATACACCCGGTCCTGGGCGCGTTCGCGAATCGAGCAGGTGTTGAGCAGGATCACGTCCGCGTCTTCAGCGCGGGCAGTGACTTCCAGGGCCTGGTGTTCACCCAGCAGATCGACCATGCGCGAGCTGTCGTACTCGTTCATCTGGCAACCGTGGGTTTCGATGTAAAGCTTCTTGGCCATGGACGGGGTCATCACGTGATTCAAAGAACCGCGCATTATAGGGAACAAGTCCCTGGGTTCCTACCGTTGCGCGAGCAGTGGCTATGCTATAGTTCGCGCCCTCATTTTTACCCGCCGATGTGTTTCGCCAGCCATGACCAAACGTGAAGCTCCAATCTACAAGGTGATTTTCCTCAACCAGGGCCAGGTGTTCGAAATGTACGCCAAGCAGATCTATCAAAGTGATCTGTGGGGGTTCCTGGAAGTGGAAGAATTCGTCTTTGGCGAGCGCACGCAAGTGGTCGTCGATCCGAGCGAGGAAAAGCTCAAGGCGCAGTTCGAAGGCGTGGTGCGCAGCTTCGTGCCGATGCATTCGATCGTGCGCATCGACGAAGTCGAACGCCTGGGCACCCCGAAAATCAGCGAAGCCCGCGGCGCGGTCGGCAATGTGATGCCGTTTCCGATGCCGATGCCTGAGAAGTAGGCATCACGGAGTAAGGTCAAGCACAGTCCTTGTGGCGAGGGGATTTATCCCCGTTGGGCTGCGAAGCAGCCCCCATGCTGTTGATTCAATCTCCCAGACACACCGAGTGGCTGGTTTTTAGGGCCGCTGCGCAGCCCAGCGGGGATAAATCCCCTCACCACAGTCAGCTCTTGGCCTTGGTGGACTCAGGGCAGCGGCGAAAAAGGCGTACGCCCATCGGCGTTCTGCAATTCCATCAGGTATTTGCGAAAGATTTGCCCCAGCACCTGGGTGGCCACTTCCAACTCGTCACGGGGCATTTGCTCGGCGACTTCGTCGGCGGTGTCCAGGGCTTCTTCGGCGCCGTTGACCGCGGCCATCTTCAGGACGATATAGGCCTGGACGTTGTTGGCTGGCACGCCTTCGCCATGGAAGAACATGCCGCCGAGCTTGAATTGCGCCTGGGCATGGCCTTGCAGCGAGGCTTTTTCGAAGTAGTCGAGGGCTTTCTTGAGGTCGCGCGGCGCAGCCTTGCCTTCGTAGTAGAACTCGCCCAACTCGTATTGCGCTTGTGCATCTCCTGCGTCCGCCGCTTTTTGACAGGCGTCGAGTGCCGGTGCGAGATCTTGTGGCTGGGTATTGAGCGTGCAACGGCCCAGCGCCGGGATCAACAACGAGTTACCGCCTGCCTGTGCATTCGCGAGCAGGGGCTGAAGGAGCAACAGGCAGCCCAAGGCAAGGGTGCGGCCGGTGCGGTTCATGGGAATCGACTTACCTCTGAGGGGCGCGCGGACCCTCCGGGGGATCCAATAAGCGCGCATTATGAAATAAGCAGGGCCATCCTTACAAAGTCTTTACTCGTTTTTCTGCTGCGAGGGAATGCTAATAGCTGCTTCGGGCATAAATACGTAGGAAAAAGGCGGGAGGTTGTCAGCAATCGCTGACGCCAGCTTCAGCCAGCGTCAGTTATCCACAGGCTTATTTCAGTGCGGCAAACGCCCGTTCGGCCGCATCGAGGGTGATCTTCAGCTCGGTCTCGCCATGGGCGATGGAGGTGAAACCGGCTTCGAATGCGCTCGGGGCCAGGTACACGCCGCCGTCGAGCATCAGGTGGAAGAAGCGCTTGAAGCGGTCGGCGTCGCTGGCCATCACGTCTTCGAAGGTGACGATGTCATCGGCACCGCTGAAATACAGGCCGAACATGCCCCCGGCCTGGGTGGTCACGAACGGAATACCCGCCGCATCGGCGCGGACCTGCAAACCGTCGAGCAGGCGGGTGGTGTAGTCGGTCAGTTCGGCGTGGAAGCCCGGGCGGCTGATCAGGCGCAGCGTGGTCAGGCCGGCGGCCATGGCCAGCGGGTTACCCGACAAGGTGCCGGCCTGGTAGACCGGGCCCAGCGGCGCGATGCATTCCATGATCTTGCGCTTGCCGCCGAAGCAGCCCACCGGCATGCCGCCGCCGATGATCTTGCCGAAGGTACTCAGGTCCGGCGTGACACCGTAATGGGCCTGGGCGCCGCCGAGGGCCACGCGGAAACCGGTCATCACTTCATCGAAAATCAACACCACGCCATGCTGGTCGCACAGACTGCGCAGGCCTTCGAGGAAACCCGGTGCCGGCGGCACGCAGTTCATGTTGCCGGCCACTGGCTCGACGATGATGCACGCCACTTCCTGGCCGACTTCGCCGAGCATCTTCTCGACTTCTTCGAGGTCGTTGAATGGCAGGGTCAGGGTGTGTTTGGCGAACGCTGCCGGTACGCCTGCCGAGCTCGGCACGCCCTGGGTCAATGCGCCAGAACCGGCCTTGACCAGCAGGCTGTCGGAGTGGCCGTGGTAGCAGCCTTCGAACTTGATGATGCTGTCGCGGCCGGTAAAACCCCGCGCCAGGCGGATCGCGCTCATGGTCGCCTCGGTGCCGGAGCTGACCATGCGCACCATTTCCATCGACGGCACGATCGAGCAGACCAGGTCGGCCATCTCGGTTTCCATCGCGGTCGGGGCGCCGTAGGAGAGGCCGTGTACCAGTTGCTTGCGCACCGCATCCAGCACGTCCGGATGGCTGTGGCCGAGGATCATCGGGCCCCAGGAGCCGACATAATCCACATAGCGCTTGTCGTCTTCGTCGGTGACGTACGCGCCTTCGGCGTGCTTGAAGAACAGCGGGGTGCCGCCGACGCTCTTGAACGCACGAACGGGCGAGTTCACGCCGCCGGGGATGTGTTTCTGGGCATTGGCAAACAGGGTTTCGGAACGGGACATGGTTGGGCTCTCGAAAACGGAAAATAGACTATTTGATCTGCAGCAGCTCATTGAAGGCGCGGGCGCGGCGCGTCACTTCAGTGGTGCTGTCGGCGCCGAACAGGCCGTGGACCACCGCCAGCAGGTCGACCCCGTGGGCCACCAGCGGGGCGGCATTGTCCAGGGTGATGCCGCCAATGGCGCACACCGGGATATGCAGTTTGAGGTGCGCCTGTGCGAGCAGTTCAAGGTTTGCGCTGGGGGCGCCGGGCTTGGTGTTGGAATTGAAGAAACGCCCGAACGCGACATAACTGGCGCCCTCGCTGGCGGCCTGTTCGGCCAGTGCCAGGCTGGCGTGGCAAGTGGCACCGATGATCGCCTTGTGCCCGAGCAGTGCCCGCACTGGCGCCAACGGGCCATCGGTCTGGCCCAGGTGCACGCCAACGCCCAGGCGCGCGGCCAGCTCGGCGTCGTCGTTGATGATCAACTGGGTCTTGTAGCGTTCGCACAGGTTGCGCAGTGCTTCGGCTTCCCGCAGCCGGCGGGCCTCGTCGCTGCTTTTGTCGCGGTATTGCAGCAGGGTGACGCCACCTTCCAGCGCCGCTTCTACATAAGCGAGGAACTTACCGGCCAGCAATTGGCTATCAGTGATGGCGTAAAGGCCACGTAATTTCATTCCACAGGCCTCCGGTGCTACGAGCAGAAATCCAGCGGCAGGCGACGCGGTACGAACTGGCCTTTGCCCAGTTGTTCGGCATCGCGCAGGGTGCGCCAGGTGTAATCCAGTGCCGTCTTGACGGCGCTGGCGAGCTGTTCGCCCTGGGCCAGCCGACCGGCCAGGGCGCTGGCCAGGGTGCAGCCGGAACCGTGATAACTGCCGGGCAGACGCTGGCAGGTAAAGGTCTCGCGCCCGCCGTCACGGCTGTACAGGCGATTATGGACTTCATGTTCGTCGCCGTGACCACCGGTGATCAACAGGTGTTTGACGAAGGGCAGCAGTTTTTCCGCGCACTCGTCGGCACTGCCCTCGGGCAATTCAGCAAGGATGCGTGCTTCAGGCAGGTTGGGGGTGGCGATGATTGCCAGGGGCAGCAGGCGTTCGCGCATGGCGTAGCCGACCTCATCCTTGCCCAGGCGCCCGCCACCGCCGGCGCGCAGCACCGGGTCGCAGACCATCGGCAGGTGCGGGTGCGCCTGGAGCAGTTCGACCACTGTGTCGACCATTTCCAGCGAGCCGAGCATCCCCAGCTTGACCACCGCGACCGGCGAATCGTTGAGCACGGCATTGGCTTGCGCCAGCACCCACTCGCGATCGAGCACGCGGAAATCGCTGACGTTGACGGTGTCTTGCACGGTCAATGCGGTAACGGCCGGGGCGGCATGACAGCCCTGGGCGAGCAGGGCTTCGATATCTGCCTGCAAGCCGGCGCCACCACTGGGATCGTGGCCGGAGAGACAGAGGACAACGGGGCGAGAGCTGTAGATATTCATGGTGCGCGAGCTTACCACCAAACCCTTTCGATCGGCGCACGCCCGTAGTAAGGGAAGCAGCTATAGGCAGGATTTATTTGTGGCGAGGGGATAAATCCCCTCGCCACAGAACCCTGGACCTGATCAAACAAACGAGAGCCTGGCTCCCGGGTCGTATTGCAATCTGACCAAAGCAACAGCTCTATTTCAATGCTTAGCGCTGGAACGCCCGTTCTAGAGCCTTCTGTAGGAAAAATTTCAATGGTGCAAATTGGCCATCAACGGCTATGCTAGAGATGGATCCAACTCATAACAGGTAATGCCGGTTTTACGTCTACTCAGGGAATGGGGGGCTTCCTGACTCAACCGGACAGGCCGCGCTGGGGCTTAAATGCGCTATTTGCTGATGTTGTTGCTGTGCTTGTCCCCTCTGGCAAGTGCTCTCGAATTCGATGAATTCACCCAAAACCTGCCCTTGGGCCATGCCCTGCAGGTGTTCGAAGATGCGAGCGGCACGGCCTCTATTGACGATGTCCTGGCCCAAGCTGCCGCCGGTGCTTTCAAAGCCCACGACCAAGCCACGCTGAACGCCGGTTACTCGCGATCAGCCTTCTGGTTGAAAATCGACCTGCACTACCGTCCTGCCAATCCGGACGCCCAGCGTACCTGGCTGCTGGAGCTGGCGTACCCGCCGCTGGACCACCTCGACTTGTATTTGCCCGATGCGTCGGGGAGCTATCGCCTGGTTCGCCAGACCGGTGATGCCTTGCCGTTCGCCAGCCGCGAGATCCGCCAGAACAACTACCTGTTCAGCCTGGCTTTCAAGCCCGAACAACGGCAGACCCTCTACCTGCGCCTGCAAAGCCAGGGTTCGATCCAGGCGCCGCTGACGCTGTGGTCGAGCACCGCTTACCTCGAACAACAACCGGTGCGCTTGTATGTACTGGGGATCATCTATGGCGTGCTGCTGGGGATGCTGGTCTACAACCTGTTCATCTACCTGAGCGTGCGCGACACCAGCTACCTCTATTACATCTTCTACATTGCCTCGTTCGGCCTGTACCAGTTGTCGGTCAACGGTGCCGCCGTGGAGTATTTCTGGCCGGACAACCCCTGGTGGGCCAACGCCGCGACGCCGTTCTTCATTGGCTGCGCGGGCCTGTTTGGCAGCCAGTTCGCCCGCAGTTTCCTGCAAACCGCCCAGCACAGCCGTTGGCTGGACCGCTTGCTGCTGGCGCTGATCGCCTACAGCGCTGTGGTGGTCGGCCTGTCGCTGATGACCAGTTATGCCCTGGCGCTGCGCCTGGCGACGGTGTTGGCGCTGCTGTTCACCGTGGTGATCTTCGCCGCCGGCCTGTTCGCCTGGTGGCGTGGCCTGCGGGTGGCGCGTTACTTCATCATTGCCTGGTCGGCGTTTCTGCTGGGGGGCATTGTCAATACGTTGATGGTGCTCGGTTACCTGCCAAATGTCTTTTTGACCATGTACGCCAGCCAGATCGGCTCGGCCATCGAAGTGGCACTGTTGTCCCTGGCCCTGGCCGACCGCATCAATGCCATGCGCGAGCAGCAGGCTCAGACCCTGTTGGACGCCGGGCAGAAACTCGAAGTGCTCAACCAGCAACTGGCCCACGGCAACAAGCTCAAGGATGAATTCCTCGCCACCCTGACCCATGAACTGCGCACGCCGATGAATGGCGTGATCGGTTCCCTTGAGCTGATGGAAACCGTCGAGATGGATGAGGAGCTGACCCAGTATCAACAGACCGCCGCCGGTTCGGCGCGGGACATGATGCGCATGGTCAACGGCATCCTCACCCTGACCGAGTTGCAGGCCGGCAAGCTCAAGGTCTATCCGGCACCGTTCAGCCTGCGTGGGGTGGTCGATGCGCTGCAGGTGCAGTTCGGCGCCAATGCGGCGGCCAAGGGCCTGGATTTCAAGGTCGACGTGGCCCCTGGCCTGGCGGACCGGTTGCTTGGCGACAGTGGCAAACTGGCCCAGAGCCTGGAATGCCTGCTGGACAACGCCATCAAGTTCACCCGGGTTGGCGGCCTGGCCCTGCGAGTCAGCGGCAGGCCGACGGCGCTTGATCGGCTGATGCTGTCCTTTGCTGTCATCGACACCGGAATCGGTTTTACCGACCTGGGGGAAGCGACCTTGTACCAGCGCTTCTTCCAACTCGACGGCTCGATGACCCGCGAATACGGCGGTCTCGGCGTGGGCCTGGCCATCTGCCGGCAACTGGTGGAACTGCTGGGCGGACGCCTGACCCACACCTCCGAACCCGGTCGTGGCAGTCGTTTCCAGTTGGATGTGGAGTTTGACGTGGCCTTGCTAGCGGCGGTCCCGACGCCGTTTTCCTTCGGTGGCCGCCAAGGCTCGCGTGTGCCGCAGGATTGCACGGTGCTACTGGCCGATGACAACAGCATCGATCAGTTGGTCATGCGCGGCATGTTGCTCAAGCTCGGTTATCGGGTGCGCACCGCCGACAGTGGCCGCGCCGCGCTGGATCTGCTGCACGGCGAGCGCTTTGATGCGGTGCTGCTCGACTGCCAGTTGCCGCCGCTGGACGGCGTGTCGCTCGGCTGCCAGATCCACACCTTGCCCGGCTGCGAGGAACTGCCGGTGCTGGTGGTCAGCCCGAATGTGGCGCGCGAATGCTGCCCCTCGGGCGCTCAGATCGATTACCTGAACAAACCCGTGAAATTCGAGGCACTGCAGGCGATGCTCCAGCGCCGGGTGCTTTGCCCGAGACAGGGTGAAAGCGCCGATATTTAGGCGGATATGACACTTTGTCCGGCTTGGAGGCGGTGCTTAACTGAATCCCTGCCCGATCGAGGAGCCCTGTCATGAACCTGCACCAGTTCGCTGAAACCCACGACGTCACCAACCAACCGCCGTCCCTGGATGGCGCCAACCTGTACCGCATCGACCTGCCGCTGCAGCAGTGGTCGCAGCGCTTTGGGGCGGGCTGGGCGCAGGCGCGGATCGATGCGTATGGGGCGCTGGCCGGCGGGCCGTTGATGGAAGCGGGTTTCCTGGCCAACCAGAACAAGCCGGTGTTCTCCAGCCATGACCGTTACGGCCATCGCATCGACCTGGTGGAGTTCCATCCGGCTTATCACCAGTTGATGCGCACCGCCGTCGAGCACGGCCTGCCCAGTTTGCCCTGGGCGCATCCGCAACCCGGTGCGCATGTCGCCCGGGCGTCGATGACCTACTTGCACAGCCAGGCCGAAGCCGGCACCGGCTGCCCGCTGACCATGACCTTCGCCAGCGTGCCGGCGCTGCGCTTGCAACCGGATCTGGCCGAGCACTGGGTGCCCAAGGTGCTTGCCACCGAATACGACCCGCGCAACGTCGGCATGGCCCACAAGGCCGGGGTGACCCTGGGCATGGCGATGACCGAAAAGCAGGGCGGCACCGATGTGCGGGCCAACACCACCAAAGCCTATCCGGTGGGCGCCAGCGGCCCGGGCCAGGCCTATGAGCTGGTGGGCCACAAATGGTTCTGTTCGGCGCCGATGTGCGATGCCTTCCTCACCTTGGCCCAGACCGACAAGGGCCTGACCTGTTTCCTGCTGCCGCGCCATCGCCCGGACGACACGCGCAATCAGTTCTACATCCAGCGCTTGAAGAACAAGCTGGGCAACTGTTCCAACGCCTCCAGCGAAGTCGAGTTCCGTGGTGCACTGGCCTGGATGGTCGGTGAAGAAGGCCGCGGCGTGCCGACGATCATCGAGATGGTGGCCATGACCCGCTTCGATTGCATGGTCGGCTCCAGCGCCCTGATGCGCCAGGCGTTGACCCAGGCCAGTCATCACTGTGCGCACCGCAAGGTCGGTGGCAAGCTGTTGAGCGAACAGCCGCTGATGCAAAACGTCCTCGCCGACCTGGCGCTGGAAAGCGAGGCTGCGCTGGCCTTGAGCTTGCGCATGGGCCGGGCGCTGGACCACTTGAGTGACGAGCACGAGGCCAAGTTCGCCCGGTTGGTGACGGCGGTGGGCAAGTACTGGATCTGCAAGCGCGCCCCCGCGATGATCAACGAAGCCGCCGAATGCATGGGCGGTGCCGGCTACGTCGAAGACAGCATCCTGCCGCGTCTGTACCGCGAAGCGCCGGTCAACTCGACGTGGGAAGGCTCCGGCAACGTGCAATGCCTGGATGTGCTGCGCGCCTTGTCCAAGGAGCCCGGCGTGCTGGAGGTATTGTTCAGCGAATTGGGCGACGGCCACGGCGACAAGCGCCTGGCCGGCCACATCCACCAATTGCACGCCGCGTTCAAGGACACCGACGACATCCAGTACCGCGCCCGGCAATTGACCGAAGACATCGCCGTGGGCCTGCAAGCCAAGCTGTTGCTCGAGGCGGGCAACAGCGACGTCAGCGATGCCTTCATCGCCAGTCGCCTGGGTTCGGTCGGCCGGGTGTACGGTGCCTTGCCTCGGGGCTTGAATGTCGAAGCGATCGTGACGCGCTCCACCCCACACGGCTTTTAGACACAACACATACCCCTGTGGGAGCTCGCTCCCACAGGGAATCGATCGAGTCCATTACGCCACTGTTCCCGTCGGCCGGCGATGCAGGCAAGATGAAGGCCTGCAAGTCAGAACACAGGAAGCTGATCGTGACCGAAGCGTTTATTGTCGTTCAAACCGCCGAACAAGCCGTGGATCGTCTGGCGGCCCTGCACGAACGTGCGACCACCGCGTTGAACCAGGCGCTGATGCGTTATCTCAAGGATCGCGTCGAGCCGGATGCCGAGCAAAGGGCGTTGTTTCGCTATCCCGCCTTGCGCCTGACCTACCACTGCCACGGCGAAGTCCCGCAAACTACCCGCGCCTATGCCAAGGTCCAGTTGCCCGGCACCTACAGTGTCACCGTCACCCACCCCGGCGCCTTCCGTAAATACCTGCTGGAACAGCTGGTCCCGCTGATGCACGACTTTACCGTCACCGTGGAGGTGGGCGTCAGCGAGCAGAACATTCCTTACCCGTACGTGGTGGAGCAGGGCGACGAACTGGCCGGCTCCGGCGTGACCGCCGCCGTGCTGGCACGAGTTTTCCCCAGCACCGACCTGTCGGCCGCCACCGATGGCATTGCCGACGGCCTCTATGATTGGGAAAACACCGACCCGCTGCCCTTGGCGCTGTTCGACGCGGCGCGGGTGGATTTTTCCCTGCGCCGGCTGGTGCACTACACCGGCAGCGACTGGCGCCATGTGCAGCCGTGGATCCTGCTGACCAACTACCACCGCTATGTCGACCAGTTCATCGTCCATGGCCTGGAGCAACTGCGCAGCGACCCGCGCTTTGTGCGCATGGTCCTGCCGGGCAACGTGATCATCGACAAGAACATGGAGCACAGCGAAGCATCGGCCATTGCCGCCGGTGTGGTCTGGCACCGCTACCAGATGCCGGCCTATCACCTGCAGGCCAACGATGGCCATGGCGTGACCCTGGTGAACATCGGTGTCGGCCCGTCCAACGCCAAGAACATCACCGACCACCTGGCCGTGCTGCGCCCGCATTGCTGGCTGATGATCGGCCACTGCGGCGGGCTGCGGCAGTCCCAGACCATTGGCGACTACGTGCTGGCCCACGCCTACATGCGTCGCGACGGGATCCTCGACCGGGTGGTGCCGCCGAACATTCCGATTCCGGCCCTGGCCGAAGTGCAGATGGCGCTTCAACAGGCCGCAGCGAACATCACTGGCGAGAAGGGCGACGAGCTGAAAAAGCGCCTGCGCACCGGCACCGTGCTGACTTACGACGACCGCAACTGGGAGCTGCGCTGGGCCCAGGAGCGTCCGCTGATCAATCTGTCCCGCGCTGTGGCGGTAGACATGGAAAGCGGCACCATCGCCGCCCAGGGTTATCGCTTGCGTGTGCCCTATGGCACGTTGCTGTGCGTTTCGGACAAGCCGCTGCACAGCGAAATCAAGCTGCCGGGCTCGGCCAACGCGTTCTATGAGCGAGCGGTCAACCAGCACCTGAAGATTGGCATCGAGGCGTTGGACCTGTTGCGCACCGAACTCAACTCGTTGCACTCGCGCAAGCTGCGCAGCTTCGACGAGCCGCCGTTCCGTTGATACGGCGGTGGTTATTTAGCGGTCAGGCCACTAGCATTGGCGGTCCTGACCGTTAGATGCCGTGCCACCATGCCCCGTCCTCCACGCCCCGCTTCCCGTCGCCCTGGCGCGAAGCTTCCAGCCTCCGCCCCGCGCCGTGTGGCCAAGGCCCCGCCGGCCGAGCCGAAGCTGATCCTGTTCAACAAACCCTTCGATGTGCTGACGCAATTCAGTGACGGTGAAGGGCGGGCGACGCTCAAGGATTTTATCGACGTACCGGGCATTTACCCGGCCGGGCGGCTGGATCGCGACAGCGAAGGCTTGCTGTTGCTAACCAATGACGGACAACTGCAAGCGCGTATCGCTGACCCCAAGCACAAGCTGGCCAAGACTTATTGGGTGCAGGTGGAAGGCGAACCGAATGCCGAACAGTTGCAGCGATTGCGCGATGGGGTGGCGTTGAACGACGGCATGACCTTGCCAGCCGAGGCGCGCCAGTTGGACGAGCCGCAATTATGGCCGCGCAACCCGCCGGTGCGCTTTCGTAAAAGCGTACCCACGAGTTGGTTGGAACTGGTGATCCGCGAAGGGCGCAATCGCCAGGTACGGCGGATGACCGCCGCGGTGGGCCTGCCGACACTGCGCCTGGTGCGGGTCAGGATCGGCGACTGGACCCTCGAAGGACTCGATCAGGGCCAGTGGAGGGAAGTGCCGGCGCGCTTATAACGTCCCGGACTCGATCAGGCCGATCACCACGCTCTTGATCACGAACGCCGCCACGCCCAGCCCCAGCACAAAAAACAGAATGAACGAGCCGAAACGCCCGGCCTTGGATTTCTTCGCCAGGTCCCAGACGATGAAACCCATGAAAATGATCAGGATGCTGACCAGGCCGGTCATCATCCACTCTTCGAAAACAGCAGGATCCATCAGGACACTCCGGCGTAAGCGGGGTTGAAAAGGCGCGGCGAGTATAAGGCATGAGGCGCGGGCGCGGGATTGGCCTGCGGCGGTGTGTCGCAGCTATTCATCGGTTGGGCTGTGGCGAGGGAGCTTGCTCCCGCTCGACTGCGCAGCAGTCGCAAACCGGTCCACTGGCAATCCGGCCGAAGCTTGGGGTCGCTTCGCAACCCAGCGGGAGCAAGCTCCCTCGCCACAAAAACGGTCAGCTGCGCAGGTGAGTCAACGGCAGTTCGGTGCTGTTGAGCACCTGATTCAGCACAAAGCTCGAACGCACGCTGGTGACGCCATCGATCCGGGTCAGATGCCCCAGCAGCAGTTTCTGGTAATGGTCCATATCCGGTACCACCACCTTGAGTTGGTAATCCGCGTCCATCCCGGTGACCAGGCTGCATTCCAGCACTTGCGGCAGGTTGCGGATGGCTGCTTCGAAGTTCTCGAAACGCTCGGGGGTGTGACGGTCCATGCCGATCAATACGTAGGCGGTCAGGCTCAGGCCCAGCATTTTGCGGTCGAGCAGGGCAACCTGGCGCGTGATGTAGCCGTCATCCTCCAATTGCTTGACCCGTCGCGAACAGGGGGAGGGCGACAGGCCGATGCGTTCGGCCAGTTCCTGGTTGGAGATGCGCGCATCGCGCTGCAATTCCGCCAGAATGCTCAGGTCGTAACGGTCGAGTTTGCTCATCGGTCGGGCCTTTATCTGGATAATTGCTAAATATTATCTATCCAGGGTTAAAAATTGCGCAAGTGATGTTTATTTCCGCAATCTTAGCAATCCTCTGCCGGCGCCCCAGGCTTATTCTTATCACCAAGATCACTGCTCGGACAAACAGTCCAGTGCAGCCCGCCCAATCAGGCCGGCTGCGGTCGCGGCACCCACCGGTGTTGGCAGACCCCCGAGCTGCACACTGTCCAGAAGACGGCGTGAGGTGAGCCGACGTCATAAGCGTCGAGCACGGACGAAATTCTCAAGGGGAGGCCGACGGGTCTCCCTTTTTTATTGGGTGCAGATTCTGCTTTGGCTAGGGCACGTCATACCCGCAGGCGCGCAAGCGCTGGCGGGTCAGGCGTTTGTCCGGGTAGTCGGCGCCCCAGTTCAGGTGCTGGTCATAGCGGGATTTGACGTGGGCGCAGGCGGCTTTGATTTTTGCGTCAGCCTCGGCCAGGGCGGCATCGGACAGGCGATTGATTTTCAGGCTCTGGAAAAACGGCAGGATAAAGGCCTGATCCAGGTCATAGCCCTTGGTGCCTTCGGCCAAGCGTTGGCCGGCGCGGACATGGAACGGTTGCCTCAGGCCGCTCTGGTTTTCCCAGCACCAGTACTTGACGACCTCTTCCCAGGAGCCCGTCGGGCTGTGCCAAACGTTATGAAAACGCAGGCACCGCATCCCTTGACGAGTGACCCAGTCGATCTCCTGTGGGCGAGGCTCGCTCGAATACAGATCCATCTGAGCCCGTTTGTTTTGCAGAAATTGCTCGGGAGCATAGAGGTCCTCTACGTTCCCATCGAGCATGCCCTCTACGATCAGGAACAGTGACGACGCCAAGACCTCAAGCTCACCGGAACGAAAGCTGCCGGAGGTGCCCGCCGACAGCACGTCGCGGCGTTTGTCGTAGGTAAAGCCACTTTTGATCGTGCCGCACGTGGTGTGTCGCAGCGGCTCGGGCAGGTCATAAGAGAAGCGAGGACTGAGGGTCACCCGCTGTTCTCCCACTTCACATAACATGCGGCTCAACCGCCGATCGTCCTCGTGCACCAACGGTGTCTGCCCGCAGCCCCAAAGGGTCACGGGCAGTAATAGCAGGGCAAGTCGGCTCAGCGTCAAAGTGAAGCGCCGAAGGCATTGCCGTTCTTGTCGATAAAGGTCGGTACGATATAGGTCTTGCTTCTGGTTCCGTCCGGGTTGGTGGTCGTGCCGTTCCTGAAGTCCTGCTGCAATTGACTGGCGCCGTTTCCGCACATCGATTGAACCTGGCACAGGTAGTTGGAATGCGGGCTGTCTTTACCCATGAGGCCAGGGAGGGTGAAGACGGCCCCCAGGAAACGACTGATCGGGTCGCTGGAGTTCATGGCGTTGCGTCCCAGAAGGTCGGACACCGAATCGGTCATCGGCAACATCCCGAAGAACACCTGCTTGTCTGGCCGGTTGACCTGGAACACTGCATTGTCGGTAGTGTTGAAGCCGGCTTTTTCCGCTGCGGTGAAGAATTTTTGCGCGTATACCGGCGCCCCTGAAAGCTGGATGCTGCCGGCGTTTTGGCCAAAATCCAGGCCTTCGAGTGCCCGGTAGGTGAGCAACGCACCCTGGCTATGGCCGACCAGGTCCAGCTTGAAGCCCTGGTCGATGCCTGCCTGGTAGAACTCATGCAACTGCTGGGCGTTGCCGGAGCGCTTGATGCCGCCGAGGTTCACGTCCCATGCCGATTCCAACAGGTCGCCGAGGAAACCATGTTCCGGGTTGTAGGCCTGCATATAGTTGTCACGGCCGGTTTGCATACCGCCATTGACCAGCGCCGCCTCGAATGCATTCTGGATGCCGTTGGTGGCAATCGCTCCCGGCGCGTCGGGACGTAGGATCATGTCGAACTTGGTCTTGGCCAGGTCCAGCAGCGGCTTGCCGGTTTTCGGGTCCATGGCAACGTTGCCCTTGGCATCTTTCTGATAGACCAGTTCGGTGCGGTAGAAGCTCATGTCGCCACTGAGCAGCACGGGTAACTGCGTGGCTACGCCACCGTGGCTGATCACGCCTGGCATCAGGCCCAGGGTTCCGTATGAGGTTTTGTCCATGGCGCTTTGCATCACACCCGGAATCCAGGCCAGAGGTGCCAGGCTCGGATTTTCAGCCAGCGCCTGCTCAGTGGCCTTGGTCAGGTTGCCGTAGTTCTTGAACAGATCGGAGCTGTTCTTGCCATAGTCCTGCAGCCCTTTTTTCCACCGATCCAAGGTTTGCGACGGGTTGCCCACCGAGTTCAGCGACGACTCGCTCACATAGAGTTCGGTACGCTTTTCCTTGTCCTTGGTGATGTCATAGGCCTTGGTCAGATCGCGGTTGAGGCCGCTGGTGGAGTTTTGCCCGGTAACCGCGTCGTTGCGCACGATGATGTTGCCCGCGCCGACGGTGGCGCGCACATCCTGCTCGCGCTCCTTGCGGTAGTCGTAGCCGCTCACGCTCCAGCCATTGAAGCCTTCCTTGGGCGCGCCGCTCAGGCTCTTGTCGCCAGTGAAGGCCACGTCCTTGCCGCCGGTGGCCTTGGCGCCGTTACCCGCGTCCGCGCCCCAACCAAAGGCACCGCCAACGTTGACGTAGTAGCTGTGCTCCTTGTCTACGCCATTGATGTCACGGAAGCCCAGCGTGTTGGTGTCGAGCTTGAGCTTGCCGTTGTCGGCGGCGATCAGCGCACCGTCGATCTGGGTGTGTTTCTCGGTGCGGATATCCACGCCGTTTTTACCGGTGATGCTGGTTTGCTGTTCAACCCAGTTGGTCTTGCCGGTGGTCTTGCCCGCCCCCACTGAACCGCTGACGCCACCGCCACCGGCCAGGCCGATGCTGACGGTGACGCTGGCATCGAACTGCTTGCCGCTGACTTTGCCGGTGTCTGGCACCGACGAGACCAGCAGGTCGCCGCCGACGCGGCCAACCACTTCGTCGGCGCGCAGGTTGGCGCCGGCGATGGTGGTGTCGTTGCCGCTGTTGAAGCGCAGTTGGTTGCCTGCGTACAGGTAGGCGGTCTGCTGTTTCTCGGTTTCCCGTTCCAGCTTGCCCTTGCCCATGTCGACGCTGGCGTAGACAGCGATGAAGTCCTTGCCACCCAGGGCGATGCCGACTTCTCCGCCACCGCTGCGCCGGGTGGATTCGCTGTCGGAGTCGTTCTGTGCGGCGCGGATGGTCAGGTCCTTGCCGGCACGCAAATCGATATCGTGGCCGGCAATCACCTGGGTACCGATCATGGTCAGGTTCTCACTGGCCTCGATGTTGGTATCACGCCCGGAGAGCAGTACGCTCGGGTTGTTAGTGCCCTGGGTCATTTCTTCGCTGGCCACGCCGTTGCTGCCACCGATCCCGGCGCGGGCACTGCCGCCGCCGCTCTGGCCATTGATGCCGCCCTGGCTGCGGGTGGTCTGGCTCTCCTGGTTGATTGCGCCACGGGCCACGTCGAGGTTGACGTTCTTGCCCACCAGGGTGATGTCGCGCCCGGCCTCGAACTGACTGCCGCGCACATTGAGGTTGTTACCGGCCACGGCGTTGATGTCACGCCCGGCGCTCAAAGTGGACGGGACGTTGTCGCGAATTTCCGAACGCGAGCTGGTGCCCTGGCTGGCCGAGCCAAGGTGAGTGGCGCTGGTCGGCCCGGAAGTGAAGGAGTTGATGGCGTCCACGGTGCTGAGCACGCTGGAGGCCTTGCTGACGTTGTCTTCACCTTTGCCGGTGCCGTTGATGGCGTCCATGGTGTTGCCATAGTTGTGGCTGATGTTGGCGGTCAGGCCGTTGCGGTCGCGGGTCTTGCTGCGCTCCTGGATGAAAGTTTCATCGGCGGCATCGACATTGATGTCGCGTGTGGCCTGCAGGCTGATGTCGCGCCCGGCGTCCAGGCCCGCACCTTCGAGGGTCAGGTCGCGCCCGGCCTGGACGGTCATGTCCTGGCCGGCCACCAGTTGGCTGCCGGCGGCAGTCTGCTGGGCGGCGCGGGATTTTTCCTTGGTCGCTTCGCGTCCGGCAAACGCAGTGAAACCGTTGCGATCGCTTTCCAGGGACAGGCCGCTCTGCTTCGTGGATTTCCAGTTGCTCTGGTCCTGGCTGTTACTGCCGGCCAGTACGTTGACGTCGCGCCCTGCGCCCACTTGCAGGTTACGCCCGGCCTGGGCGGTGCTGCCGATCATGTTCACGTCACGGATGCTCTGTACGGTGACATCGCGGCCAGCGGTGACTTGGCTGCCGACACTTTGGGTCTGCAGGTTTGCCTGCCCGGACTTCTTCGCCGAGGCGATGGAAATGAAGTTGCCGGAGGTGCTGAAGCCAACTTTGCTTTTGTACTTCTCGCTTTGACTGGTGGACTCGTTGGCTGCGTCCATCAGGTTGACGTCGCCGTTCTTGTCGACCATCCCGGCGCGCAATTGCGCATCGCGCTTGGCGTCGACACGGCTGGCGGACAGGTTGACGTTACCGCCAGCGACCACCACGGCATCGTTTCCGGCGCTCAGCTCGCTGCCCACTTGGGTGATGCTGCTGGAACTGCGGCTATTGCCGCTTTTGCTCAGGCCGAAGCTGCCTTTTTTCTTCATGCTGTAGCTGCTGTCGGTCTGCTCTTGCGCCGACATCAGGTTCACGTCGCCGGCCCCCCCCACCAGCAAGTCGTTGCCGGCCTTGAGCTGGCTGCCGATTACGCTTACATCGCGGCCACCCGTGAGGCCGATGCGTCCGTCCTTGTCCTGGGTGACGTTGACGGTCAGGTCGTGTCCGGCCTCGATCTGCGAAGCCACGTTGCTGGTCGCCGAGTCCGCGCTCTGGGTGGTTTTGCTTTTGCCCCAGGAACCTTTTTTCTTCTGGTAGAAGGTCGAGGACTGTTCGTCCTGGGCCGAGACAATGGCTATGTCATTGCCTGCATTGAGGGCCAGGTCATGACCGGCCTTGACTTGGCTCGCCACGACCGCCATGTCACGTCCGGCGTTCACTTCCAGGTTGCCGCCAGTGGTCACGCTGGAGCCGAGGGTCTTAACCGTGTTGTTGGTCACCAGGCCACGGCGGATCGCATTCTGGGTGAAGGTGTGATCCTGCACCGCGAGCATTTCCACGTCGCGGCCGGCATTGAGCGTGGCATTGCCGTCGCTGTTGATCTGGCCTTTGTTGGTCAGGTCGCGTCCGGCGCTGACATTCAATTGCTGGCGGGCACTGATCAGGCTGCCCTGATCCAGGTTGGTCCGCGAGCCGGAACCGTAGAGCACTTCCATGACGGCGCGCTCGTTGACGACGTCGCCTTTGACGGCGGTGAGGTCGACCTGATTGCCACGTACTTCGCCGCCCAGGGCGTTGCGAATACTGTTCTGGGCCATCAGGCTCACACGCTCGCTGGCTTGCGTCAGACCGCCCTGATAGAGATTGTTCCCCGCCTCTGCCACCAGGTTGCTGCTGGCCCGCAGGGTGCCGACGTTGGTCAGGTCGTTGCCGGCCATCAGGTTAATATCCCGGGCCTGCACCAGGCTGCCGCCGCGCAGGTTGCGCGACTCGGCCTGGGCCAGGTAGAGCACCGGCACCAAGACTTGCTGGCCCTGCACCTGGCGGGTCTCCATCCAGACAATGTCGTGGGTCAACGCCGCCACTTGCTGGGCGCTCAGGGCTACGCCGACGCTCAGTTGCAACGAGTTCTTGGCGGCGATGGCGTTATCCATCAGGTACTGGTATTGCTCGTAGTCGCTGGTCAGGCTGGCGGCGAGGAAGCGCTGACCGGTCTGAGCCAGCACCGCTTCGCGGATCAGGCGGGTTTCGTACAAGCCATCACCCAGGCGACGCCAACTGCGGTCGTCGTTGTAGCCCAACAGGCCCAGCATGTAGTCGGAGCTCATGAAGCGCGAGAGGTTGGTCAGGTTCGGGTTGGTCTCGATCAGGTAGCGGCTGTCCGGATTCTGGCTACGCACGAACAGGCCATAGTCACCTTCCGGCAGTCGATAGGTGGCGAGCGCTGTGGGGTCGACGGCGGCGAAAGGTACGCCGGCAAAGTCCACCGGTACAAAGCTGAGCTGGGTGCTGCCGTCGGCAGTGACACGCTCGACGCGCCGTACATCTGCCGCCACCTGGGTGCTGCCGCCACTGCCCAGGGCATTGACGGTGATGGTCTGGCCACCGACCAGGCCAACGGTGTTAGTCAGGCTCTGGCCGGTCAACTGGGCGCTGGCCTGTTGAGTCAAGGTGCCGTTTTCCAAGTTGCCGGTGACGGTAAGGTTCAACTGGCGACCGGACTGCAAGGTCGAGGCGTAACCCGTCTGGGTGCCGTTGTGTACGACGCTGCTCTGGCCGATGAGCGGGTACTGGGTGATCGCCGTCGGAATCGGTTGCTGCTGGTCCGGGGCGCTGCCGGCGTTGGCCGCGTTCCAGGCATTGGCGTTGGACTCTGCCCAACGGAAGTCGCCCTGTTTCACCCCGTGCAGGAAGTAAGTGGTGCTTTCGACACGCTGGTCGAGGGTCGCCCCACGGTTGTAGAAGTTTGTCGCGTTGACGAATGCGTCGCGGTTGGCGGCAAGCAGGCTTTGCTTGTTTTCCACGGTACCGGCATTGATCAGCAGGTCACGTCCGGCAATCAGGCGTGCGCCCGGAGAGTCCTGGATGATTTTTCCCAGGTAGGTGCTGTTGACGATAAAAGTCGCGGTGTGGTGCTTGCCGGAGCAGTCGGTACAGTTGATGTCGATGCGGCGGCTGACAAGGGATTCGCCGATCTCGAAGGTGTCCTTGGTGTTTTCCAGGTTGGCGACATTGAGGTTCATGTCGCCTTCGCTTTCGATGTTCGCCGAGCGGTTGCTCAGGCTGTTTGCCTGGCCACCGTCGAGGGCGGCGAAGCTCAGGTTGCCCTTGCTGTAGATGTCGCCGTAGAGGTTGCTCAGGGTGGCGCCGCGCAGGTTCATGTCGGCGCCGCTGTAGATCAGGGTATTGGCTGAGGTGCTGATGCCGTTGCCCGAGAAGATGTCTACTTGGCCAAGGGCACCGAGGGTTCCGCGGTTGCTGACTTGTGCCGCGTGGATCTTGAGATTCTGGCTGGCGATCAGGCGCCCCAGGTTGTCCAGGTTGCCGCGCAGGTTGAGGGTGGTATCACCGGCACTGGCGATACGTCCGCCATTTTGGGTCAGGTTCCCCGCCGAGAGGCTGACGGCCTTGGCCGCCGACAGCAGGCCGTCATTATTCAGGTCGCCGGTGAGCGTCAGGCTCAGGTCGCCGTCGCTGAGTACCTCGCCGCTGTTATTCAGGGTTGTGGCGCTTAACATCAGGTTGCTGGCACTGGCGATGCGGTCACCGGCCAGCAGGTTGAGGTTGTTGCCCACGGCCACATCCAGAGCGCCATTGAACTGCAGGCGCCCGGTGCCATTGATCGAGCCAATGTCCACATCGCCGTGGCCCAGACCCGTGATGCTGCCCTGGTTGCCGCTCAGGCTGGCGAGGTCGATCTTGAGCAGGCCTGCTCCGGTGTGTTCGACGCTGCCGGCAAGGTTGTTCAGCGCGCCAGCCTTGAGGTTGAGGGCCTGGCTGGTGACGCCGATGGAGCCGCTCTGGTTGTTCAGGTCGCCAGTGAGCAGAATCTGACTCAGGTTGCCGCCAATGGCGCGGATACGGCCAGTACTGTTATTCAGGTTGTCGCCGGTTAGCAACAGGTTGCCGCCCGATTCGATCAGGCCGGTCTGATTGTAGGTGCTCACAGCGTTGAGGCTCAGGGTCCTGGCGCTGATCTCACCGCCCGCGCGGTTGTCCAGAACCTGGCCCTGGCTGCTGAGCAGGCCTTGGGCATAGAGGCGGCCCGCCTGGTTGGTCAGGTTGTCGACCAGCAGTTTCAGGTCGCCGACCTGGGCGTTGATGAGCCCGGCCTTGCCTGCCAGTGCGCTGTTGTCCACAGAGGCGGCCACCACTTCGGCGCTGTCACCTTGCAAAGCACCACCCTGGTTGTTCAGTGTGCCTTGATTAAGCTGTAGATCGGCGTGGCCGCCGCGCGCCAGCACCAGGCCTTCGCTGTTATCCACGGTGGTGGCGGTGATTTTCAAACCCTCGGTGCCGGACAGCAGTTGGCCCTTGCGGTTATCCACCACCGTACCCTGCACATCCAGGCGTTTGCCAGCGAGGGTACCGCCCTGATTGTCAAACTGTGTGGCCTGGGTCACGCGAACTGCCGACTCGCCACCGTCGATCAGGCCCAGGGCGTTGTTCAATACGCCTGAGACCACCAGTTCAATCGTACCGCCGGTGGCAATCACCGAACCTTGTGCGCTGTTGTCCAGGCTGGAGGCATTGGCCCCGATACTACTGCCCAGCAGCACGCCGCCGTGGTTGTCGAGGTTGTTGCCATTGATCTGTAAATGCCCGTCGCTCTGCACGCGGCCCTGGTTGTTGAGCAATTGCCCCCGCGTCATGCCCTGGTCCTTGAGCGTCAGCAGCGCACCCCCGGTCCCGGCCAGCAGCAAGCCGTTGGCGCTGTTGTCGATGCGCCCTGCGCCAACGGTCAGTTGATCGCCCACCACGCGGCCGCCGCGGTTATCCAGCAAACCGCTTTGAGTCAACAGCAGTTGCTTGCCGACGATCACACCTTGCTGGTTGTTCAACGCTGCGGCGCTTACGTCGAGGTCGCCGACTTTGGCTTGAAGATGACCGGCGCTGTTGTTCAGTTGCTGGGCCACGACCATTGTCAGTTTGCCGGTCTCGGCGCTGAGCACGCCTTGGGTGTTCTGGCTGAGGCTGTCCAAACCCACGCTGAGCTGGCCGCCGTTGACGTTGCCCTTGAGGTTGTTCAGATCCCGGGCAGAGAGAGTGGCGACACTTGTGCCCTGCAGCAGGCCTTCGGTGTTGTTGACGTCCTGGGCGGTAAGGTCCAGTTGATCGGCGCTGATCTTGCCTTGCTGGTTGTTCAGGGCACCTTGGCTGACCAGGGTCAACTGCTGGCCCACCAGTGTGCCGCCCAGGTTGTCCACGGTCCCGGACTTGACGGTCAGCACGGAGGCCGCCTGGATCCGGCCGCCCTGGTTGATCAGGTCTTGAGTCACGGTCAATGCGTTGTTGCCAAGTTCGGCACTGATCAGGCCATTGGTGCTGTTGTCCAGGCGTTCGGCAGTCAGTTTCAGGTGATCGGCGACGACTTTGCCGCCCTGATTCAGCACCCTGGCGGCGCTGACATCCAGCAGGCTTTGGGCTTGCAGCACGCCGCCGGTGTTGTCGAGTTGGCCGCTGACCTTGAGGTTGGACTGGCCGACACTGGAGGCGATCAGGCCACCTTGGTTGTCCAGGCGCTCGGCGGTCAGTTGTAGTTGATCGGCGATCACCGAACCGCGCAGGTTGGTCAGTTGTCGAGTGTTGAGTTCGAGGTTGCCACCGGCCAGTTCGAGATGGCCGTCGGTGTTGTCCAGGCTGTCGAGATTGAGGGTGGTGGACTGGCCGTCGCCGAAGCGGATCAGAGCGCCCAGGTTGACGATGGCCGGAGTCAATAGAGACAGCGTGTTCAGACCCAGCACCCGCGCCGAGGTGCCCTGGTTGACCAGGCGAGCACTGGTCAGGCCAACGTTGGCGCCCTGGATGATGCCGTTCTGGTTGTCGATCACCTCGCTGGCGTCTACTGCGAGGTTGCGGCTGGCGACGACGTTACCGGTGTTGGTCAGTTGTTTGGCGGTGATGGTGACGTCGCCGCCCTGGTTGCGGGTGTTGTCCGGGTTCACCCCGGCTTCGACGATTCCGTTGTTGATGACCTTGCCGGCGCTGGTGACGGTGACTTTGTCGCGAGCGGCAATGCTCTTGCCCACCGTTACATTGGCGCGGGTGTTTACGCTGACCTGGGTGCCAGCGTAGACCTTGCCTTGTACGTCCAGGCTTTGTCCGTTGACGGTGATGGCCTGGTTGGCGCTGGCGTTGTTCATGCTGACCTTGCCGCTGGCGTCGATCTGGATGTCGCCCACGCTGGCCGCCATGTCGCCCGCCAGGCGCACGCCCACACCTTTTTCGGTACCCACCAGACGAATCGCACCGGCGTACATGCCGCCCAGGGCCGAGCTGTCGATGGCCAGCTCGGGTTTTTCGCTACCATCCTCGGCGCGGGCGGTGGCGCTCAGATTGTCGGCGCTGACGTCGTTGCGGCCAGTCACCACATTGAGGTTCTTCGCATAGATATTGGCGTTGAGTTTGGCGCTGCGGGTAATCAGGTCGAACTGGTCGACGTCACTGGCATCCAGGCCTGCACCTTCGATGCTGATGTCGCCACCGTCGACCTGGAAGCTGTCCAGGCGCTGGCCGTCCATGATGGGCTTGCCGGTGGTCAGGGTGGCGCGTGGCGTGTTGATAAAGCCGCAACCGCTGCAGGTGATGCCATTGGGGTTGGCGACGATGACGCGTGCCGCTTGCCCGGCCACTTCGGTATAGCCGGCCAAGTGGCTGCGATTGCCACTGGTGATTTCGTTGAGGATGACCTGTGCGGCCTGGCCCTTGAGATTGCTGTTGCCGACGATGATGCCACCCAGTTGGGTGCTCTGCGTCTTACCAGTGGCGTTGTTGAGAATCACGCCGTTCTTGCCGACGTTGTAGTCGGTGAACTTGTTGTGGGAAAGCCCGCTGCCATTGGCGCCGTTGATGTTGATCACCGGCACGCCGTTACCCGCCGCCCCAATGGTCGTCTTACCCCCCGCTGCCGCGTCGACCGCAAGACCTGCCGCCGCCGCGACGATGGGATTGAGGAACACAATCGAGGCCAAAGACAGGGCAATACTCTGAGACAGGGGGCTACGAACGTCCATGTGAAAGTCTTCCATTTACAAGAGCGAGTCGGGTGTCAGAAAAACAGATCGACGCGGAAATACACCGGGCGTTCACGTTTTTCGATAATCCCCGGGCGTTCCAGTGAGCGGGCAAAACTCACGGAAGTTGCGAGGTTCTTGCCCCTGGCGTTGAACTCCAGGGCGTTACCGGTGAGGCGACCGCGCTCGTCGGGGTTCGAGGATCTTCCCTCGATCACCCCGACATCGTAGGCAAACGCCACTCCGTACTCCTGCAACAGCGGTTGCAGGGGCTGCCAGGTCACAGCTCGGCGCCAGCGCAACTGGTTACGCCAGTAACCGCCGCTGTCGCCGGTCAAAGTCTGGTCTTGCAGGCCACGTACCGAACTGACACCACCGAGGCTGATTCGTTGCGGGCTGTAGAGTTCATCTTCGCTGCGCTGACCCGTTGCAAGGCTGTCGAAGCTGAAGTTTTCACCCCATAAGCGGAACGGCTGCAGGTAGCTCAGGGTCAGGCTGTATTTGTTGTAGCGCGATTGGGGGCCATGGTGGGAGCTGTCCCGTTGGGCATCCAGCATGCCAATCCCCTGTTGCCAGCCGGCATCCAGGTTGATGAACGCCGAGCCGACGCGCCGACCATGGTTGAGGTTCAATTGGGTCTCGGTGATGGTCACGCTGGAGGTGTCGATGAAGTTATCGTCCACGTAGTTGCGTGTGCGCAGTTGGCTGAGGCCGAAACTGACGCCGGTCTTGCTCACGTTATCGCGATGCAGTACGCGCTCGGCGCGCAATGCGTGGTTCTTGCTGGTACCGTCATAACCGAATGTGTAGCCTTGGGCGTTGCCGCTGGCGCGGTAGAAGCTCTGGCTGTAGGCGTAATTGAAGGTCCACCAGCCGTAGGGCACGCTGTAATACAGGCTCTGATTGTCGGAGTGACGCCAGTGATCGCTGACCGCATCCTGATTGGCGCGCAGGCTCAATTGGTCGGCCAGGCCCAATGGGCTGTCCCAGTCCAGGCCCAGACCCATTTGCTGCTGGCCAGTGCTGCGGTCGCCGTCGTTGTTACGCGTGGCCGATACGCGCCAGGGTTTTTCACGCTCGCCCTTGAGGCCGATACGGCTGCCACCGACCTGCTCGCCTGGTGCCAGTTCGAGCTGGGCCTGACGGGACGGCAAGCGACTGAGCTGATCCACCAATTGTTCCAGTTCCCGCAGGTTCAGCGGCTCGCCGGTCTGACCGGGAAAAGTCATGGCCAATTCGCGAGGGGTGGCCAGGGCGGAGCTGTCGAAGCCTTCAAGTCGCCCTTCGACTACCACTATTTTCAACACGCCGCCCGACAGATCCTGCTGCGGCAGGTAGGCTCGCGTTGTGACGAAACCGCGCTCGAGATAGTGATGGGTCAAGGCTTTGAGCAAGGTATTGATCTGTCCGACCGACAGGCATTGGTTCTGATAGGGTTTGATCAACTGCTCGCGCATGCCCGCGTCTAGGTGGGCCGCGCCCTCAAGCTCGATGGTCTTGATGTCGAAGCAACGTTTGTCGTCGGGGGTGGCAGGGGCAGGCGCGGGCAAGGTCTTGCCGGGCAGTTGTTGGAGTTCGTCGAGGCGTTTTTGTTGTTCTTGCAGCAGCTGCTGCTGACGATCACGAATCAGATCGCGGTCACCAGGTGTTTGGATGGGCGCGGCATGGACCAGGGATGTAAACACCGCACAACAAGCCAAAACGTGCGTAACGCCAAAACGTGACATGCCTTCATTCCCTTGAATGGCTAACTGCGGCGGATGCCGGCGGTTGTTTCAGGCGAATAAGAAGTCCCTGTCGCCTGGCGAAAACGATGGGCATCTTAAGTGGTAACGCTTCCTGTCTTGAAAAATTACTTGTAAATCCGACGAGCGGTAGTTGCCAGGTCATTTTTTGATGATGGCACTTTGCTTTATCTGACGTGGCCTTGCGCAAGGTGCTGGCCTGGTTGGGGGATCAGCAAATGCCTGCGAAATAAACCCCGTGACTGATAACCTGTTGCAGAACCGGCCTGGGCTTTTCCAGTCTTATCATCAGGCCCTGAACCGTTGTGAGGAATTTCATGAAGTCGCGCATCTGGCGTTTGGCAGGTGTTGGTCTGTTGTGGGCAAGTGTCAGTGCGCAGGGAATGGCCGACGATCAGCAAAACCGTGGCGGACCGGACGGCGGTCGTGGTCAGGACGGGCGCGATGGCAGCGGCCAGGGTTATTCGGGCCAGCCGCGGCCACAGAACAACGAAATCATTCGTGGCGACAACAGTCGTCAGTTCGAGGTCAAGCCACTGCCGCAATATCAGGGCGGCCAGTCGTATAACCGTCCGCCTCAAGACCCCAACGGTCCCGGCCGTCCACAGCAGCAACCCGGCAATAACCTGCCGATACAGGGCCGGCCCGACAGCGTGACCCAGACTCAGGAACCGCGACCGGGTTACTACCGCGATATCCCGCGCCGCAGCGATGGCTATCCGAACGGCGGGCCACGCCCAGGTCATGACAATCGCCCCGACCAGCAATGGTCCGGCCGGCCGAGCGGTCATGGCACCGGCTGGGGCCCGGGACCGCAATATCGCCCAGGTTATGTGATCGACCGGTTCCCGGACCGCAACTACCGCGTACCTTATCGTGGCCATGACTATTTCTACTCGGGCGGCTACTGGTATCGCCCGCAAGGGCCGCGCTATGTCGTGGTCGCGCCGCCACGGGGCATCCGTACCCGGTATCTGCCGGATTACGCTCGGGAGGTGTGGATCGGCAGTTCGCTGTTCTTTCTTGCCGCCGGCGCCTATTACATCTACGAAGCCAACACCCAGGATTACGTCGTGGTCGATGCGCCGGTCGCCAACCCGCAGCCGCAACCCCAAGGCAACAGTTTCGATGTGGTGGCGTATCCGGCCAACGGCCAGTCGCCCGAGCAGGTCAACCAGGACGGGTACGATTGCTATCGCTGGGCGGTGCAACAGAGCGGGTTCGATCCGCGCAACTACACCTACCCGCCGGCTCCGGAAGTGGTGCAGACCTATCGCCAAGCCCAGGGCAGTTGCTTGAGCAGTCGTGGGTATCAGGTGACTTATTGAATCTCCATAACCGAATCAGAGTCGGACACTTGCTTCTGTGGCGAGGGGATTTATCCCCGCTGGACTGCGCAGCAGTCCCAAAAAGCAGTTGATTCGATCTGTCTGGCAGACCGAGTGGTGAGGTTTCAGGGCTGCTGCGCAGCCCAACGGGGATAAATCCCCTCGCCACGTTCTGTGTTCGGCATCAAGCGTTGGCGCGCTTCACCACTTCCGACGGATCGGCATGAACCAGCACTTCAGCCTTTGGGTAAGCACGATGGATCGCATCGGCGGCCTGGTCACTGATGCCGTGGGCCACTGACAGGGTCAGTTCCCCCGGCAGTTCCAGGTGCAACTGCACGAACCAGTGGTTACCGGAAATCCGCGTGCGCAGGTCATGGGCGCCCACGACGCCCGGCACGGCACAGGCCAGTTCCAGCATGTGCTGGCTGACGTCGGGCGGCAGTTCCTGATCCATCAGTACGGCGAAACTTTCCCGGGCGATCTGGACGGCGCTCCACAGAATGTAAATGGCGATCCCCAGGCCGAACCAGGCGTCCAGTTGATACCAGCCAAACCCGGCCAGCACCAGCGCCACCAGGATGCTGCCGTTGAGCAACAAGTCGGAGCGATAGTGCAGCGAGTCGGCACGCACGGCGTTGGAACCGGTGGCGCGGATGACCCGATGCTGCAACGCCAGCAGCGCCAGGGTCAGCCCGAGGGAAAATACGATCACCCCGACGCTCAGCCAGGGGGCATCCACCGGCACCGGGTTTTTCAGCCGCTCGAAAGCCTGCAAGGCAATCAATAAGGCACTGCCGCCGATAAACAGCGCCTGGGCCATGCCGGCCAGGGATTCGGCCTTGCCATGGCCGTAACGATGATCATCATCGGCGGGGCGCAGGGCGTAATGCACCGCCAGCAGATTGAGCAGCGAGGTGACGCCGTCCAATGCCGAGTCGGTCAGGCCGGCAAGCATGCTCACCGAGCCGCTCAGCCACCAGGCCAGCGCCTTGGCGACGACCAGGATGAGCGCCACGGCCACCGAAGCCCGGGTGGCCAGGCGCAGCAGGCGGGCGTGTTCGGTGCTGGTGGTCATGGCGCGGTCGTTCCTTCAGTAGCGCTTGTCATGCGGCGGGCTTGAGGCCGAGGGCGGCCAGTTGTTGCGCGCTGCCCTTGTGCTGGATCAGCCGAGGATCGTCCAGCGGGAAGCTGCGGCCCAGTTCGCGTTCCAGGATCGCCTGCAACACGTGGTTATTGACGGTGCCGTCGGGGTTGATGGCCGGCTTGAGTTTTTCTGGCTCGATCTGGACGCTTTTGCCCGGCTCGAAGTAAATGGCGCCGGTGGCGAAGTCCACCGCGAAGGCGATCAGGCCGGGGATGATGTAGAACAGCAGGCCGACGGCATCGAGGGCGGCAATCGCCGGGTCGATCTTGCCGTCGATCTGGCCGCGACGGTCCGGGTAGAAGATCGAGCCACAGGCGCTGATTTGAGTCAGCAGGGCGGCGACCAGGACGCCACCGATCACGCGAAAGGGAATACGCATAGCAATCTCCTGAACAGGTAAAGGCGTTGCTGGTTGGAGTCCAGACCACGCTAAACAGTTCGCCGTTATACTCGGCCCTCTGTTTTGGAGCCAGCATGATTTCTTTGCCGATTGATGAAGTTTTACCCGCCCTGCGTCAAGCCTTGGCATCGCGCCACGAAGCCGTGCTCGAAGCGCCGCCTGGTGCCGGTAAAACCACCCGTGTTCCCCTGGCCTTGCTGAACGAGCCCTGGCTGGCCGGGCAGACCATCCTGATGCTCGAACCCCGGCGCCTGGCGGCACGGGCGGCGGCCGAGCGACTGGCCAGCGAGCTTAAGGAAAAGGTCGGTGAAACCGTCGGCTACCGGATTCGCCTCGACAGCAAGGTCGGCCCCAAGACCCGCATTGAAGTGGTCACCGAAGGCATCCTCACCCGGCGCTTGCAGGACGACCCGGCGCTGGAAGGCGTAGGGCTGCTGATTTTCGATGAATTCCATGAGCGCAGTCTCGACGCCGACCTGGCCCTGGCCTTGAGCCTCAACGGTCGGGAGCTGTTTCGCGAAGACCAACCGCTGAAGATCCTGCTGATGTCCGCCACCCTGGAAGGTGAGCGCCTGGCCGGGTTGCTGGACAATGCGCCAATCCTGCGCAGCGAAGGCCGCATGTTCCCGGTGACGGTGCGCTGGGGCCGGCCGTTCCAGCCCGGCGAGTTCATCGAGCCGCGGTTGGTGCAGACCGTGCTGGAAGCACTGCACGATGAAACCGGCAGCGTCTTGGTGTTCTTGCCCGGGCAGGCGGAGATTCGCCGGGTCCATCAGCAACTGGCCGAGGCCTTGGGCGAGGGCGGCAATGTGTTGCTCTGTCCGCTGCACGGTGAACTGGACCTCGCCGCTCAGCGCGCTGCCATCGACCCCGCGCCGCCCGGCCAGCGCAAAGTGGTGCTGGCCACCAACATCGCCGAAACCAGCCTGACCATCAATGGCGTGCGGGTGGTGATCGACGCCGGACTGGCCCGGGTGCCGCGTTTCGACCCGGGCAGCGGCATGACCCGGCTCGACACCCAGCGCATTTCCCGAGCCAGCGCCACCCAGCGGGCCGGTCGGGCCGGGCGTCTGGAGCCTGGTGTCTGCTATCGATTGTGGTCCGAAGACCAGCATGAACAATTGGCCGCCTATGGCAGCGCGGAGATTCTGTCGGCGGATCTGGCCGGATTGGCCCTGCAGTTGGGCCGCTGGGGCGTGACGCCGGCGCAATTGGTCTGGCTCGACATCCCGCCCACCGCCGCCTATGCCCAGGCCCAGGATCTGCTGCAACGCCTCGGCGCGCTGGAGGGCGAGCAACTGACCCGCCACGGCCAGGCCATGGCCGAGCTGCCGGCCCATCCGCGTATCGCTCATCTGTTGTTGCGCGGTCAGGCGCTGGGGCTGGCGGACATGGCCTGCAACGTCGCCGCACTGTTGGGCGAGCGCGATATTCTGCGCGGCGCCGGCGCGGATCTGCACAGTCGCCTGGCCTTGCTGTCCGGTGAAGAACGAGCAGCGCGCGGTGCCCAGGGCGGGGTGCAGCGGGCACGACAACTGGCCCGGCAATATCGCGGCTATTTACGAGGCAAGGCCGAAGAAGCCGTCGCCGATCCCGATCACCCGCGCTGGCTCGGTGCGTTGCTGGCGTTGGCCTATCCGGACCGCGTCGCCCAGCAGCGCCGCCCCGGCGGCGCTGAATATCGTTTGGCCAACGGCCGTGCGGCGCTGTTTGCCGAGGCTGACAGCCTGATGAAGCAAGCGTGGCTGGTGATCGCCGACCTGGGCAGCCGCCAGGGGCAGCGGGAAGAACGGATCTACTTGGCGACGGATTTCGACCCGGCACTGTTCGACTCGGTATTGGCCGAGCAGGTGCATACGGTGGATCAATTGGATTGGGACGAGCGCGAAGGCGTGCTGCGCGCCGAGCGCCAGCGCAAGGTTGGCGAACTGGTGCTCAGCCGCGAACCGCTGACCGGCCTGGATGAGTCTGCCCGTAGCCAGGCCCTGGTGAACCTGGTGCGGCGCAAGGGCCTGGAATTATTGCCCTGGACCCCGGAACTGCGGCAATGGCAGGCGCGGGTGGCGCTGCTGCGTCGCCTGGACCTGGACGCCAAGGGCGAGAGCCAATGGCCGGATGTCAGCGATAGTGCCTTGCTGGGCAGCCTCGAACATTGGTTGATGCCGTATCTGGGCCGAGTCTCGCGCCTCAGCCATTTCGCCAACCTGGACCTGTCGAGCGTCGTCCACAACCTGTTGCCCTGGCCGTTGCCGCAACGCTTGGACGAACTGGCGCCGCACCATCTGAGCGTGCCCTCGGGCTCGTCGATCCGCCTGGACTACAGCGAGCATCCGCCGATCCTGGCGGTGCGCTTGCAGGAGCTCTTCGGCCTGGCCGACACCCCGCGCATCGCTGGCGGGCGGCAGGTGGTCAAGCTGCACCTGCTGTCACCGGCACGCCGACCGGTGCAGGTGACCCAGGACCTGGCGAACTTCTGGCGCAGCACCTACGCCGAGGTGAAGAAGGACCTCAAGGGGCGCTACCCCAAGCATTACTGGCCGGATGATCCGCTGGTGGCGGAGGCGACGGCGCGGGTCAAGCCGCGTAAGTGAGCTGATTGCGCCACAGATCCATTCGGTGATGACTTCAGATCAAGGCGCAGCCGGCAATAAAAACCGCGCAATCACCGGCAAGTGATCGGAGATGCGCAAGGTATCGTCCTGTCGCACCTGGGCTTCGACCCGCTTGATGCGCGGGCTGTAGAAGAGGTAGTCGACAGTACGGTCGGGGCCGTTGAGGCCGGGGTCGTTCGGGTAGTGGGTCAGCCAGTGTGCGCGGTCGATGCCGCTGGCCTCGTTGTTGGTGGGGATCATCGGGTATTTGTCCCACAACAGGTGCAAGGGGCTGTCGGCGGAGTAGGGCGTGCGTTGCTCGGACGGCAGGCGCCGGTACTGGCCCAGGGGCAGTAGGTTGAAGTCGCCGCCGATCAGCCAGGGTGTGCCAGCGGATTCGAATTTATCCAAGGCCTTGGCCACGGCGGTGATTTGTCTGGGCAGGGTTTCGTCCGGCTCGGTGGCCCGTTCCAGATGGGTGTTGAGCACCGCCAGTTGACCGCCGCCGCTCAGCGACAGATAGCTCACCAACAAGGCATTTTTGGGCTGGAACTGACGGCTGATGATGTTGGCGTCTGCCATCGGCAGTTGTACCCGTTCGGCATGGTCGATGCGGTAGCGACTCAGGGTCGCCAGTTGCCGGCCGACGCTGCCGAAGATGTGTGGATCGGGGGTGAAGTCGGCCTTCCAGTCGAAAGTGCTGGTGCCGCACGGATAGAGGTCAGCCAGCCGCTCCTGCAACAGCTTGAGCTGGTCCTGGTAATCGCTGGCCTTGGCGCCCTTGTCCAGTTCCTGGAGCAGCACGACGTCCGGTTGCTCATCGCGGATGACCCGTGCCACTTCGTCGAGGCTGAAGGCCATGTCTTCCAGGGTCGGGCTTTCATCGTTGCCCTGGGCCAGGTCGTGCCAGAACACGTAGCGTTTGCCGGCGAGGAACTGCACGTTCCAGGTCATCACCTTCAAGGCCTGGCCGGGCACCAGCGGTGCTGCGTTGGCGGTGCAACTGACCGGCAAGGTTTCCCGGGGTTGTGGCCGCCAGGTCAGGCCGTAGATCGACAGGGCGGCCAGGCTGAGGATCAACAGCAGGCCCAGCAAGGTGTAGCGCAGTAGACGGGTCATGGCTCGGCTTATGGGCGAAACGCGAAAGTGCTCCCGAGCATAACCGAGAGCGGTTCTCAAGCCCAAGCCCAGGGCCTTCGCAGTGTGCGATCAGCGGTTGTCAGGCTTGGCTTCGATCAACATGAACATGCGGAACAGCACCACGCTGGTGAACAGTTGCAAGAAGCTGTGAACGCTTTCGATCAGCAAACTGAGCAAAGGATTCTGGGGCGGCGGGTACACCGAGACGCTGACCCCCTTGAGCAGCCACAGCGGGCCCATCACACAGAGGATGCACAGCAGGATCCGCCAGAAGTTGCCGCGGGACATGTTCAGGCTTTCCTTCATCGCCGCCAGGGGAGGCAGTCCCCTGAGGACCAACAGATATTCACTGAAGGCCAGGGTCACCATTAGCCATAAGCCCGGCAGGAAATACAACGATAGCCCCACCAGGATCAACAGCGTGTTGAGCGCCGTCAGCAAGGCAAAGCGTGGCCACAGGGTGAGGGCCGTTGCGAGCAGGTCACGGGTGCGTGGTGCTTCACCGCGGCTGCGGGCGTCGAGGAACAGGATCAACGCGGCGGTGTACAAGGGGTACACCAGCAGCCCGACGATCACGCTGTAGCCGGGGAAACCCTCGGGGCCGACGGCGCTGTCCACGCCTTGCTGCAGCAACGCCTCGAGTATGACCAGCGGCAGGCACAGCTGGGCGATTCGGCCCAGATGGCGCTTGAAGAAATACAAAGAGTCGCGCAGCACGTCAAACGGATTCATGAGTCGGTATCGCAGTTCAAAAGCGGTCCGACACTTTAACCGATCAGGCGCCCGCACAAGCAAACGTAAACATCAGGTAAAGACCATTGAAAGCTTTGCGACGAGCCCCATTACTGGTGGGCACTGGTCTTCAGGACCGGAATGGTATCTACCCGGCAATCTAATGAGGTCGCCATGAACAGCGAAGAACAAACCCTGATCGATGGACTGTTTTCACGGCTGCAACAGGCCGAAAAGGATTCAGCCCCGCGCGACGCCCAGGCCGAGGCGCGGATCAAGGAACACCTGGCCAGCCAGCCAGCGGCGGGCTATTTCATGGCCCAGGCGATTCTGGTGCAGGAGGCCGCGATCAAGCGCCTTGATGAACAGAACAAGCAACTCACTCAGCAAACCGAGCAATTGCAGGCCGAGCTGCAACGGGCCCGTTCCCAGCCATCGGCGCCCAGCGGTGGCGGAGGCTTTCTGTCGAGCATTTTTGGTGGCAGTGCCCGGGACTCACGCCCGGCAAGCGCACCGACATCCAGTGGCGGAGGCTGGCGCGAACCGGCACAGCCGTCCTTCAATGCCCAGCCCCAACAAGGCTTCGGCGCGCCGCCCGGCAATTATGGCGCACCGCAGCAGCAGGCCCCGGCAGCGGGCAGCTTCCTGGGCGGCGCCCTGAAAACCGCGGCGGGCGTGGCCGGCGGCGTGATGCTGGCCCAAGGCATCAGCAGCCTGTTTCACAGTAACCAGCAACCGCAGGAAATCGTCGAGGTCATCAAGGAAGAACCGGTGCAACCGGTCAACGATACCGCAGGCAACGGTTGGGGCGATGACTCGCGCGTGGCTGACAACGACACCTACGGCAACGACCAGGGCGGGTTCAGCGACGCGGACTACAGTGACGATTCATCTTCCTTCGGCGACGACGACTCCTTCGTCTGACCTGCCATTCGTCCGGGGCGCACAGGCGCCTCGGGCCGATTATTCGCGGAACAATCCTTCGGGCTGGCATACTGGGCGACTTTTCGGCCCTGGTGGCCTGTGTGCGTGTGCATCCAAGAGGAAACGCGGTGAAAAAAATTGCAGTGTTCGCCGATGTCCAGAACCTCTATTACACCGTGCGCCAAGCCTACGGTTGCCATTTCAACTACGCCGCGCTGTGGGCTGATGTCAGCAAGCAGGGGCAGATCGTCGAGGCCTATGCCTACGCGATCGATCGCGGTGACAGCAAGCAGCAGCAATTCCAGCAGATCCTGCGCAACCTGGGCTTTGTCGTGAAGCTCAAGCCCTATATCCAGCGCAGCGACGGCTCGGCCAAGGGGGACTGGGACGTGGGCATCACGCTGGACATCATGGACGCCGCCGACCACGTCGACGAAGTGGTGCTGGCCTCCGGCGACGGCGATTTCGACATGTTGCTCGAACGCATCATCACCAAGCACGGCGTGCAGGCCGTGGCCTATGGCGTGCCGGGTCTGACCGCCAACTCGCTGATCCGCGCCGCCAGCCGCTACGTGCCGATCGAAGGCGCGTTGCTGCTCAAGAATTGATTTTCACGGAGTTCAAAAGGTTTGGAACGCATCGCAGTCATCGACTTTGAAACCACCGGCATCACCCCGAGCAGCAGTTGCCGGGCCACTGAAATCGCGGTGGTGATGCTCGAGCAAGGCCGGATCGTCGACCGCTACCAGAGCTTGATGAATGCCGGTGTGCGCGTCCCTGCGTTTATCGAGCAATTGACCGGCATCAGCAACGCCATGCTGCGCAGCGCCCCGTCGGCGGAAAAAGTGATGAACGAGGTCAACGAATTCGTTGGCGTCACGCCGCTGCTGGCCCACAACGCCGCGTTCGATCAGAAATTCTGGGACTTTGAACTGGGACGGATCAAGCGCACCCGCCTGCAGAATTTTGCCTGCTCACTGTTGCTGGCCCGGCGCCTGATGCCGGCGGCGCCGAACCACAAGCTCGGCACGCTCAACGCGTTCGCCGGCCTGCCCCACACCGGTCAGGCTCACCGGGCCATGGCCGATGCCGAAATGGCCGCCAACCTCACCGCACACCTGGCTTCGGAATTGCGGCAAAAGCATGGGCTGCGGGAGTTGTCCCATGATCTGCTGTGCAGTTTGCAGAAAGTGCCGGCGGCGAAGATCAATGAGCACCTCAAGCGGCATCGCGGGTTCTAAACACACCACAACCAACTGTGGGAGCGGGCTTGCTCCACAGTTGATCGTTCCCACGCTCCGCGTGGGAATGCCTCAACGGACGCTCTGCGTTCGGCGCTTGATGGGGCGCGGAGCGTCCCGGGCTGCATTCCCACGCAGAGCGTGGGAATGATCTGGTCAAGGTTGACGGTTATTTCCCATTGCCTTCCAACTGCCCCAACGGCACACGCTTTTCAATGGCGCTGGACAGCACGATCGAAGTCTTGCTGAAGCCGAACTTGGCGATGCGGTTGATCAGTTCTTCCAGTTCCGGCATCGAGCCCACCGCCGCTTGCATGATCACGCACGGGTCGCCTGTCACCCGATGGCACTCGGTCAGTTGCGGGATTTTGCACAGTTCGTCGTAGGTCTTCTGGTTGCCGTGCTGGTTCATCCGCAATTCGATCACGCACTGCACCGGCAGGCCGATCTTCGCCATGTCGACTTTGGCTTGATAACCGGTGATGACGCCGCTGGCTTCCAGTTTGCTGACCCGCTCGGCCACGGCCGGGGCTGACAGGTTCACTTTACGGGCCAGTTCGGCGTAGGACGCACGACCGTTTTCCAGCAGGGCGGCGAGCAGCATGCGGTCGTATTTATCCATGTATTGGCTTCCAAGTGACGTGACTTTCGAAAGCGCGGTTTATAGCGCCAATCTCCATGTTTTGAAAAGTGTATGGGTGGGATAAACAGGTTTTGTAACTTATTTTCCGTCTGTCGCCTTTCTAGAATAGCGACTCTCATTGTCCTGACTTCGAGCTGAACATGCCTGGCCCACGCCGTTTTCCCTTGCCATTGATTGCTGCCTTTTTTGCCTTGTACGTCATCTGGGGTTCGACCTACCTGGTGATTCGCATCGGTGTGGAGCATTGGCCGCCGCTGTTGCTGGCCGGGATTCGTTTTGTGCTGGCCGGTTCGCTGATGTACGGCTTCCTGCGCTGGCGCGGGGCACCGGCGCCGACCTGGGCGCAATGGAAGGCCGGGGCGATCATCGGCGTGCTGTTGCTCAGTTTCGGTAACGGCGCGGTCAGTGTGGCCGAGCACACGGGCGTGGCGTCCGGGGTGGCGGCGTTGGCCGTGGCGACGGTGCCTTTGTTTACCTTGCTCTGCGGATATTTCTGGGGCGCGCGTAACACGCGTCTGGAATGGGCGGGCATTGTACTGGGGTTGATTGGCATCGCGATGCTCAACCTGGGCTCCAATCTGCAGTCCAGCCCGTTGGGTGCGACCTTGCTGGTATTCGCGGCGGCCTCCTGGGCCTTCGGTTCGGTGCTGAGCAAACACTTGCCGTTGCCGGCAGGGGCGATGGCCAGTGCCGTGGAAATGCTGATAGGCGGTGTGGTGTTGTTGATCGGCAGTGTGGCCAGCGGCGAGCACCTGGACAGCATGCCGCCGCTGGAAGGTTGGTTTGCCTTGGCTTACCTGACTTGCTTCGGCTCGATCGTTGCCTTCAATGCCTACATGTACCTGCTCAAGCATGTGCGCCCGGCGGCGGCCACCAGTTATGCCTACGTCAACCCAGCCGTGGCGGTGTTGCTGGGGATCGTGTTCGCGGGTGAAACCATTGGCGCTGAAGAAAGTGTGGCGATGTTGGTGATCATCAGTGCCGTGGTGTTGATCGGTTTGCCGCAGTGGCGCAAACCCAAGCCTGCGCCGGCCGCTTCCTGATTTAGGGTAAACTGCCGCGCATTGCACACCATGCGCTGATTTTTCCTACGGTACTTCCATGACTTTCGCCACTCTTGGCCTGATCGAACCCTTGCTGCGCGCCCTCGAGACGCTCGGTTACCAGACCCCGACCCCAGTGCAGGCCCAAGCCATGCCGGCGGTGCTGGCCGGTCGCGACCTGATGGCCGCGGCCCAGACAGGCACCGGCAAGACCGCCGGTTTCGCCGTGCCGCTGCTGCAGTTGCTGACCACCGAAGGGCCGAAGGTCGCGGCCAACTCGGTGCGAGCGCTGATCCTGGTGCCGACCCGTGAGCTGGCCGAGCAGGTCCATGAAAGCGTGCGTCAGTACGCGCAAAACCTGCCGCTGAGCACCTACGCCGTGTACGGTGGTGTCAGCATCAACCCGCAGATGATGAAGTTGCGCAAAGGCGTCGACCTGCTGGTCGCCACACCAGGGCGCCTGCTCGACCTGTTCCGCCAGAATGCGCTGAAGTTCAACCAGTTGCAGACCCTGGTGCTGGACGAAGCCGACCGCATGCTCGATCTGGGCTTCTCCGAGGAGCTGGCGAATATCTACAAGGCCCTGCCGAAGAAGCGCCAGACGCTGCTGTTCTCGGCGACCTTTTCCGACGCGATCCGCCTGCTGGCCGGGCAGATGCTCAACGATCCGCTGAGCATTGAAGTGAGCCCGCGCAACGTCGCCGCCAACACCGTCAAGCAATGGGTGGTGACGGTGGACAAGAAGCGCAAGCCGGAATTGTTCGTGCACTTGATGCGCAAGCACAAGTGGAAGCAGGTGCTGGTTTTTGCCAAGACCCGCAACGGCGTCGATGCGCTGGTGGAAAAACTCCAGGGCCTGGGCGTCAACGCCGACGGCATCCACGGTGACAAACCCCAGGCCACCCGCCAGCGCGCACTGGACCGCTTCAAGGCCGGCGAAGTGCAGATCCTGGTGGCGACCGACGTCGCTGCCCGTGGTTTGGACATCGAGGATTTGCCGTTGGTGGTGAACTTCGACCTGCCGATCGTGGCCGAGGACTACATCCACCGTATCGGCCGTACCGGCCGGGCGGGCGCTACAGGGCAGGCAATCTCCCTGGTCTGCGCCGATGAAGTGAATTTGCTGTCAGCCATCGAGATGTTGACCCGTCAGACGTTGCCTCGCCAGATGGAACAAGACTTCGAGCCTGAGCACCGTGTGCCCGACACCGATGCCAGCGGCCAGGTGATCAAGAAACCGAAAAAGCCGAAGAAACCGAAAACCTCCGGTGGCGGCGGCAAGCGCAACCTGGGCAAGTGGGTGGACAGCGGCGACTCCTCGCCTGTGGAGCCTTCGGTCAAGCCGGTGCGCAAAGTACCGGTGTTCAATACCGGGCCGCGTAAGCGTAAGCCTTGAAGGCAGCTGCAAGCTTCGAGCTTCAAGCGGCAAGTTGTGTACCGCCTTTAGCTTGCAGCTTGCAGCTTATAACTTGCCGCTGTTTCGCAGAAACTCCTTCATCCCCAACCCCGCCGCCCGGCCACTGGCAAAGCACGCCGTGAGCAGGTAGCCGCCGGTGGGCGCTTCCCAGTCGAGCATTTCCCCGGCGCAGAACACGCCGGGTATCTGCTTGAGCATCAGGCGTTCGTCCAGGGCTTCGAATGTCACGCCACCGGCGCTGCTGATGGCTTCATCCAACGGGCGGGTTTTCACCAAGGACAATGGCAAGGCCTTGATCGCCTGGGCCAGCCGCGCCGGCTCAGCAAAGCAATCAGCTGGCGTGAGTTCGCGCAATAGCGCAGCCTTGACCCCGTCGATCCCCAACTGGCTGTGCAAGTGCTTGGCCATCGAGCGCGAGCCGCGAGGCTTGCTCAGGGCTTGCTGGATTTTATCCACAGGTCGGCCTGGCAGCAGATCCAGATGAATGGTCGCGCTGCCGTGTTGGTTAATGGCTTCGCGAATCGCTGCCGACAGGGCGTAGATCAGGCTGCCTTCGATGCCGGTGGCGGTGATCACGCATTCGCCGAGGCGCGGTACATCGTCGTTCAGGCCGATGGCGATGTTTTTCAGCGGGGCGCCAGCGAATTTGCTGACCATCAGATCGCTCCAGGCCTGCACTTCGAATCCGCAATTGCTCGGTTGCAAAGGCGCAAGGACTACACCGCGCTGTTCCAATGGCAACATCCAGGCGCCATCGGAGCCCAGCCGTGACCAACTGCCGCCGCCCAGCGCCAGCAACGTCGCGTCGGGTTGCAGGGTTTTTTCGCCCTCTGGCGCTGCGATCCTCAGGCTGCCGTCGGGGTGCCAGCCAAGCCAGCGATGGCGCGTGTGAATCGTCACGCCGGCATCGCGCAGGCGCTTGAGCCAGGCGCGCAGCAGCGGGGCTGCTTTCATGTCGGTAGGAAATACCCGTCCGGAGCTGCCGACGAAGGTGTCGATGCCCAGCCCGTGAATCCATGTGCACAACTCATCCGCGCCGAAGGCCCGCAGCAAGGGGGCGAGGTTCGGCGCGCGTTCGGCGTAACGGGACAGAAAGGCCGGAAAAGCTTCCGAGTGGGTGATGTTCATACCGCCGACACCGGCCAGCAGAAACTTCCTGCCTACAGATGGCATCCCGTCGTACAGGTCGACCTGGATCCCGGCCTGGCTCAACACCTCGGCCGCCATCAGGCCGGCGGGGCCGCCGCCGATGATGGTGACGTTTGGGGTGGAGGGCTTGGCGGCTTGGGTCATGGCAAATTGTGGGGCTGTGGAATAAGCGGCGCATTCTATCAGCACAAACTCCTGTGGGAGCGGTGTTGATCAAAAAATAGCCAAGCGTTCGCACGCTATAAGCGACATAGCCTGTAGGCCATTTCACTCAGGTTATCCACAGGCCGCTCCACAGGCATTGTGGGTAACGCGCCCAGACTTCAATGACAACCTGATGACGCCCAGACCTTTTGTGCGCTGTGGTGCAGGATCCCGTGGCGGCGGGCCAGGGCCTGGCGGTCCTTGCTGTAGCCGCCGCCGATCACGCCGACCACCGGGATGTCGCGCCCCAGGCAATGGCGCATGACGCTTTCATCCCGGGCGGCGAGGCCTGCATCGGTCAGCTTCAGATAACCGAGGGCGTCGTCCTTGTGCACATCGACACCGGCGTCGTACAGCACCAGGTCGGGCTGGTAGAGCGGCAGCAGGTAGTTGAGCGCATCGTCCACCACGTTCAGATAAGCGCCATCTTCCATGCCCATCGGCAGGGGAATGTCCCAATCGCTTTGGGCCTTGCGTGCAGGAAAATTCTTTTCGCAGTGCAGGGATACTGTCACGGCGTCCGGGGTGTCATGGAGTATTCGGGCGGTACCGTCGCCCTGATGCACATCGCAGTCGAAAATAAGCACCCGCGAAACTCGGCCGCTGGCCAGGAAATACCGGCTGATCACCGCCAGGTCATTGAAAATGCAAAAACCGGCCGGGTGGTCGTAATGGGCGTGATGGGTGCCGCCGGCCAAATGACAGGCCAGCCCGTGCTCAAGGGCCTGCTCGGCCGCCAGGAGTGAGCCGCCCACGGCGCGAACCGTTCGGCGGGCCAGGGCTTCGCTCCAGGGCAGGCCGAGTCGCCGTTGGTCTTCACGAGACAACTCGCCGCCCATGTAGCGTTCGATATAAGCGCGGTCGTGGGCCAGGGCGAGGATGTCCGGGGGACATAGCGACGGGCGCAGCAGATCCGCATCGCGGGTCAGGCCGCTGTCCACCAGGTGATCGCGCAACAGGCGAAACTTGTCCATGGGGAAGCGATGGTCCGGCGGGAACTCGGGGCTGTAGTCTTCGTGATAGATCAGCGGCAGTGGCATGGTGTTTTCAGCGGTGATTGAGTGACGGATCCTACCAGCGATGTAGACTCTGGGGCATGGAAGGGGAGTGAAAATGGAGCCAATACTGGAACTGGAAAGCGCACGGCTGCTGTTGCGGCAGTGGCGCGATGATGATTTGCCGGAATTTGCCGCCATGTGCGCCGACCCGCAGGTGATGCGGTATTTCCCGGCGCGCCTGAGCCGCCTGGAAAGCGCCGCCCTGATTGGCCGCGTGCGAGGGCATTTCGCCGAGCATGGTTTTGGTTTGTGGGCCCTGGAGCGCAAGGACACTGGCGCTTTCATTGGCTTCACCGGGCTGGGTGTGGTCGGGTTCGATGCGCCTTTCACACCGGCCATCGAAATTGGCTGGCGCCTGGCCCGGGAGCACTGGGGCCTGGGGTATGCCAGCGAAGCGGCCTGGACCGCCCTGCGTTGTGCCTTCGACCAGTTGAAGCTGGACGAAGTGGTGGCGTTCACCGCCGTGGATAACTTGCCGTCGCAAAAGGTCATGCAGGCCATCGGCATGCAGCATGATCCGGCTGACGATTTCGAACACCCGACACTCGCGGTCGGGCATCCATTGCGTCACCATGTGCTCTATCGCATCAATCGTGAGCAGTGGCTACAGACCCTGCACGGTTAGCCGACACGGACGTTTACAATGCCCGCCAAAATGGCCCGGGCCACTATCGATCCGCCGCCGCAGCATAGACTGCGCGGTTTTTGCGCTGTGTGAGGAAAGTCTGAATGAGCCACGTGTTGGAAGATCTGGTCGACCTGCTGACCCTGGAACCGATCGAAGAGAACCTGTTTCGCGGGCGTAGCCAGGACCTGGGGTTTCGCCAGTTGTTCGGCGGCCAGGTCCTGGGCCAGTCGTTGTCGGCGGCCAGCCAGACCGTGGAAGAGGCGCGCCATGTGCATTCGATGCACGGTTATTTCCTGCGTCCGGGCGACGCGGCGTTGCCGGTGGTCTACCAGGTGGACCGGGTGCGTGACGGGGGCAGTTTCAGCACGCGCCGGGTGACGGCGATCCAGAAGGGCAACCCGATTTTCACTTGCAGTGCCTCGTTCCAGTACGACGAAGAGGGCTTCGAGCACCAGAGCAGCATGCCGCAAGTCGTCGGGCCGGAGAACCTGCCGTCCGAGCTGGAACTGACCCAGCAACGTGCGCACTTGCTGCCTGAGCACATGCGCGAAAAACTGCTGTGCCCCAAGCCGATCGAGGTTCGCCCTGTCACCGAAAAAGACCCTTACAACCCGCAACCGGCCGACCCGGTGAAATACGTGTGGTTCCGTGCCGATGGCGCCCTGGCGGATTCGCCGGCCTTGCACAAATACCTGCTGGCCTATGCGTCGGACTTCGGCCTGTTGACCACTTCGCTGCTGCCCCACGGCAAATCGGTGTGGCACAAAGATATGCAGGTCGCCAGCCTCGATCACGCCTTGTGGTTCCATGCCGACCTGCGCGCCGATGACTGGTTGCTCTACGCCATGGACAGCCCGTGGGCCGGCAACTCCCGCGGGTTCTCCCGTGGCAGCGTGTTCAACCGCGCCGGACAACTGGTGGCCTCGGTCACCCAGGAAGGCCTGATTCGCCATCGCAAGGACTGGGCATGAGCCTGGCCGAGGTTCGTCACTGGGTGTTCGACATGGATGGCACGCTGACGATCGCCGTGCATGACTTCGCGGCGATTCGCGTGGCCCTGGCGATTCCGGCCGAAGATGACATCCTGACCCACCTGGCCGCGTTACCGGCGGATGAGGCAGCGGCCAAGCATGCTTGGCTGCTGGAGCATGAACGGGACCTGGCGCTGGGCTCCAGGCCAGCGCCGGGGGCGGTTGAGCTGGTGCGGGAGCTGGCTGGGCGCGGTTATCGCCTGGGCATCCTCACCCGTAACGCCCGCGAGCTGGCCCACGTCACCCTCGAAGCCATCGGCCTGGCGGACTGTTTCGCCGTGGAGGATGTGCTGGGCCGCGACGAAGCACCGCCCAAGCCCCACCCCGGTGGCCTGTTGAAGTTGGCCGAGGCCTGGAGCGTGGCGCCCGAGGCGATGGTGATGGTGGGCGATTACCGCTTTGACCTGGACTGCGGGCGTGCGGCGGGGGCGCGGACGGTGTTGGTGAACTTGCCGGATAACCCGTGGCCGGAGCTGACGGATTGGCATGCGCGCGATTGTGGGGAGTTGCGGCGGATGCTGTTGGCTTGAGCGCTGGGTTGACTGATCGATCGCTATCGCGAGCAAGCTCGCGATAAGTCCCTGTCATTCGCGACAAAACTTACTGCCCAAACAACACCTTCAGCCCCTCAGGCGAAGTCAACATCCCATCCCCGTTATGCCCAACCCCCGGCACTTCGATCAGCCGCTGGTTCAACCCCTCGGGATGACGTCGGGTCAGGTAGTCAAAAAAGAAATGCCCGCGCAGTAACCGATACGGCCCCTGGGTTTGTGCTTCGCAGCCTTTATCCAGCGCTGGATGTTCCGGGTCGGTGTCTTGTTGTCCGAGCAAATAGACGATGTCGCGCTTGACGTAGTTGTCTTCCAGTTGCGCGGGTGTTTGCCCCGCCGCGTAGGCTGGCAAGTTCTGCAGGCCGTACTTCCAATGATTGAAGCCAGGGCAACCGGCAGGGTCGAAAGCCATGGGCCGTTGCGCATCGAAGTAGGCATAGGACGACGGGTTGGCAATGACAAAACGTGGGCTGACCCGGTATTGGCCGTGGGCGAGCAGGGCATAGCGCTGCACGACCTGGGCGCCGCCGGAATGGCCGGCGATGACGATCTCTTTCACTTCGGGAAACTGCTGTCGGTCACTGACTCGCGCAACGATGTCGTCGAGTACCTGGAAGGAACTGATGGGATGGGGCCCTGTGGATAAGCCACCGGCCATCCAGTCGTTGCCTTGCCAGCGCAGGAGGTCATTGGGCAATTGATGGCGCACCACGTCCTGTTCGTTGAGAAACTGCGGGGCGATGATCAGGGTGGTACCCAGTTGCCCGGCCTGCCCGGCGGCCTTTTCCGCGCTGTGCAGGTAGGTGTCGGCATTGCGCAGCCGACCGTGGAGGATGATCAACACGCGCTGGATGGACGCTGGCGCGGGGCTTACGCCGACGGCCATGGCGCCGCCCTTGAACTGCAGTCGCCCTTGGGCGACCACGTTGACGCCGTGTTCCTCGGCCTGGGCAACGGCGCAGCACAGCACCAGCCCAACCAACGTCCCCCACTTCATCTACAGGGTTTTCGCCGCGAACGTGTCGCACTGGCTGACCTGGCCCTGGGCGAACCCGGTCTTGAACCAGCGCACTCGCTGCGCCGACGTGCCGTGGGTGAAGGAGTCCGGCACCACGCGGCCCTGGCCTTGTTGCTGCAAGCGGTCATCGCCGATGGCATTGGCGGCGTTCAAGGCTTCCTCGATGTCTCCCGGCTCAAGCCAGTTCAGGCGTTTTTGCGCATGGTTGGCCCACACACCAGCCAGGCAATCAGCTTGCAATTCCTGGCGTACCAACAAGCCGCCATCGCCCTCCATCTGCCGGCCTTGCTGGCGCGCTTCCTGGATTTTCGCCGACACGCCGAGCAGCGTCTGCACATGGTGTCCGACTTCGTGGGCAATGACGTAGGCCTGGGCGAAGTCCCCGGCGGCGGCGAAGCGTTGGGACATTTCCTTGAAGAAACTCATGTCCAGGTAGACCTGGCGGTCTGCCGGGCAATAGAACGGACCGGTCGCCGACGAGGCCAGGCCGCAGGCCGAGTTGACCCGACCACTGAACAACACCAGTTTCGGTTGTTGGTATTGGCGTCCGGCCTGCTGGAACACCTGGCCCCAGGTGTCTTCGGTATCGCCGAGGATCGAGCGCACGAACTCGGCCTGTTCATCGTTGGCCGGCGGTGCCTGGCGGGTCTGTGAAGAGGTGGGTGCGGATTGATCCATCTGCCCGGCCAGTTGCCCGAGAATCTGCATTGGGTCCTGGCCGGTGATCCAGCCGATGCCGACGATCAGGAGGACGGCCGTCAGGCTCAAGCCCTTGCCGCCGCCGAAACGCATCCCGCCACCGCCCCCACCGTCACCGCGAGCGTCCACCACGTTGTCACTGCGGCGACCTTTTTTCCATAACATGTGGGAAGTCCTCTGAATGACCCTGCTAAAAATGACTGCTGTGGCGGTGAGTCTAGCTTTTAGGCGCCCAAGGTGCGCGCCGCGCTTGAGCTGTCAGGCAACGGACACGGGTTTTGGTTCAGCGGTGAGCCAATCCTGCCTGGCTGCGGAATTTTCATTACACTTCGGATTCAGAACTTATCGCTATGCTCGCTGGCCCAATAACTGCAACGTGCGTCACGGCCCCTACATCAAGCAACGCAGGTTTTCCTCATGACCGTCAGCACCCCGCTCTCCGGTGTCAATCAGGCTTTCAAGGGCATCGTGCTTATTCTGGTCGCAACGTTCCTGTTCACCAGTCATGACGCTTTAGCAAAATATCTCTCGGGTTTCTATCCGATCGTCATGGTGGTGTGGGCCCGCTATGTGGTGCACACATTGTTGATGGCGGGTATTTTCCTGCCCCGTTCTGGGCTGCGGGTCCTACGTACCAAGCGCCCGTTGTGGCAGTTGGCCCGGGCGTTGTGCCTGCTGGGTACCAGTCTGTTTTTCACCACCGCGTTGATGTTCATTCCACTGGCGGAGGCGACGGCGGTCAACTTCCTCGCGCCCGTGCTGGTCACCGCGTTGTCGGTGCCATTGCTGGGCGAACACGTGACGCGCGGTCAATGGGTCGCGGTGATCTTCGGTTTTATCGGGGTGCTGATCATCGTTCATCCCGGTGGCGATCTGTTCACCCCGGCGGTGTTGTTGCCATTCTGTTCGGCGTTGTTTTTCTGCTTCTACCAACTGCTCACGCGCAAGCTCAGTGAGATCGACAGCCCGACCACCAGCAACTTCTTCGCCGGCCTGTGCAACACCTTGGTGATGAGCGCGTTGGTGCCGTTCTTCTGGCAAGTGCCGAGCCTGTTGCACGGAGCGATGATGCTGGCGCTGGGCGCCTGCGGGATGACGGCGCACCTGATGCTGACCCAGGCCTTCCGCTTTGCCGCCCCGGCGCTGCTCGCGCCGTTCGGGTACTGCCAGATCGTGTTTGCGGGGCTGCTGGGCTGGTTGTTTTTCAGCCATACGCCGACGCTGACCACCGTGGTGGGCATCGCCCTGATCTGCTTGAGTGGGTTGGCGGCGGCGTGGCAACAGCGGCGCAAGTGACCGTCCCACAGAACCCTTTGTGGCCAGCCCAGTCCCGCGTGGCTAGCACAGCCCACTGTGGCGAGGGAGCTTGCTCCCGCTGGGCTGCGAAGCAGCCCCCGCTTTCAGGCGATTGCTGCGCAATCGAGCGGGAGCAAGCTCCCTCGCCACAGTCTTCTCCAGCCGTATCAGTTTTCCAGGGTCGGCACCTTGCGCGGCGCCATGAAGTACAACCAGATCAGCGCCGTGAAGTACATCGCCGGGATCAGGGTGAACAGCACGGTGTAGTTATTGTTGGTCACGGTGAGGATGTGGCCCACCAGCTGGGTCATGAACATCCCGCCGATGGCCGCGCACATGCCGCCGAAGCCGAACACCGTGCTCATCATGTGCTTGGGCGTGTAGTCCATGACCAGGCTCCAGATGTTGGCGGTCCAGGCCTGGTGCGCGCCGATGGCCAGGGAAATGGCGAACACCGCCATCCACAGGTTGCTTGCGCCGGCGGCCATGATCACGCCGATGATGCAGCAGGCGAACAGCAGCATGGACACCAGTCGCGCCTTGATCGGATCGAGGCCGCGACCGATCAGGAACGAAGACAGGATCCCGCCACCCACGCTGCCGAAGTCGGCGGTGAGGTAGATGATGATCAACGGGATGCCCATCTGGGTCACGTTGATGCCCAGGTTGTACTGCTGGTTCAGGAACGGCGGCAACCAATAGAGATAGAACCAGAACACCGGCGCGGTGATCGAGTAGGCCAGGGCGAACGCCCAGGTGCCGCGCATGCGCAGGATGCGTGAGAACGGCACGCGGACTTGGTCCGGTTCGTCCTGGGCCTGGATGTAGTCCAGCTCTGATTGTTTGACGGTGGGATGGTCTTCGGGGTTGAAGTATTTCAGGCCCCAGAACACCAGCCAGATCCCGCCGAGAGCGGCCATGCACAGGAACGCGGCCTGCCAGCCCCACACGTGCAGGACCAGCGGCAACAGCATCGGGGTGAACATCGCGCCGACGTTGGTCCCGGCGTTGAAGATACCGGTGGCTACGGCCCGTTCGCCCGCCGGGAACCACAGTCGTGTGGTTTTCACGCAGGCCGGGTAGTTGGCGGCTTCGGTGAGGCCGAGGATGAAGCGGCAGACCATGAAGCCCACCGCCGAGGTGGCCAGGCCGTGGGCGCCGGTCGCCAGGCTCCAGAGCAGCACGGCGCAGAAGAACACTCGCTTGACGCCGATCCGGTCTATCAGCCGTCCCTGCAACACGAAACCGACGGCATAACCGACCTGGAACCAGAAGTTGATGTTGGCGTAATCCATCGCCGTCCAGCTCATCTCCTTGGCCAGGATCGGCTGCATGACGCCCAGGGCGGCGCGGTCGATGTAGTTCAGGGTGGTGGCGAAAAACACCAGGGCGAGCATGCCCCAACGGGTCTTGCCCACGGTCATGGCGCCGCGGATCTTGTCTCCGACGCCGCCGGTGGAGGCACTCAGGCCAGTGGCCAGGCGGGAACTTTGGGAAGGAATCATAGCGTGTACCCGTTTTTGAAATTCTTATGGTCGGTCTGGGGCTGTCCATCGACGTCGGCGATCAGGGCTTGCGTCGATGTGGGGAGCGATGGTGCGCAGTGAGCAAAAAATCGTCAATTCGGCCATCGGCATTTTGTTCGATAATCGCCCAAAAAACTAACCGGATGGTACATATTAAATTGCTGAAAGAAACCGGCAGCTCAATAATCGGCTGACTCTTTAAAAAGCGGCGCACCTTTTGTAGCCGATGCCTGTCCCGGGAGCCGAAGTCATGCAGCGTTCCATTGCCACCGTGTCGTTGAGCGGTACCCTGCCGGAAAAACTCGAAGCCATTGCCGCCGCCGGTTTTGACGGGGTGGAAATCTTCGAGAACGACCTTCTCTATTACGATGGCAGCCCGCGGGAAATCAGGCAGATGTGCGCCGACCTGGGCATCGCCATCACCTTGTTCCAACCGTTTCGTGACTTCGAAGGCTGCCGCCGCGATCGCCTGTCGCGCAACCTGGAGCGGGCCGAACGCAAGTTCGACCTGATGCAGGAACTGGGCACCGACCTGGTGCTGGTGTGCAGCAATGCCTCGGCCGATAGCGTCGGCGATGAACGGATTCTCATCGATGACCTGCGCCTGCTGGCCGAACGCGCTGGCGCACGCGGCTTGCGTATCGGTTATGAAGCGCTGGCCTGGGGGCGGCACGTGAATACTTATCAACAGGTCTGGAACATCGTGCGCCAGGCCGATCACCCAAGCCTCGGGGTGCTGCTCGACAGCTTCCACACCTTGTCCCTCAAGGGCGATCCGAGCGCGATCGCCGAGATTCCCGGTGACAAGATCTTCTTCGTGCAAATGGCCGACGCGCCGATCCTGGCCATGGACGTCCTGGAGTGGAGCCGGCATTTCCGTTGTTTCCCGGGCCAGGGCGAGTTCGACTTGCCGGGTTTCCTGGCGCCGATCATCAAGAGTGGCTACACCGGACCGCTGTCGCTGGAAATCTTCAACGACGGTTTCCGCGCCGCGCCGCCACGGGCAAATGCCGCCGATGGCCTGCGCTCGCTGCTGTACCTGGAGGAGAAGACCCGCCAGCGCCTGGCTGCAGAAGCGCCCTCCATGCGCAATACCGACATCCTGTTCGCCACGCCGCCGGCCAGCGAATACGACGGCATCGAATTCCTTGAGTTTGCCGTGGACGATAGCCTCGGCGCCAAGCTGTCCCATTGGCTGGAGCGGCTAGGGTTCGTCAAGGCCGGTCAGCATCGTTCCAAGAATGTCAGCCTGCTGCGCCAGGGCGATATCAACCTGATTCTCAACAGCGAACCGTATTCCTTTGCCCACAGCTTTTTCGAAGCCCATGGGCCGTCGTTGTGCGCCACCGCGGTGCGGGTCAAAGACAGCGCCAGCGCCCTGGAACGGGCCGTGGCCTACAAAGGCCAGCCCTATCGTGGGTTGGTAGGCCCCAATGAACTGGAGCTGGCGGCGGTGCGCGCACCGGATGGCAGCCTGATCTATCTGGTGGACCAGCAGGCGGATGTCTACGGCACTGATTTCAATCTACAGCCGGGCGCGGTCATTGGGGCCGGGCTCAAGCGCATCGACCACATGGCGATGGCGCTGCCGGCCGACAGCCTCGACAGTTGGGTACTGTTCTACAAGAGCCTGCTGGATTTCGAGGCCGACGACGAAGTCGTCCTGCCCGACCCTTATGGCTTGGTAAAAAGCCGTGCGCTGCGCAGCCGCTGCAGTACGATCCGCTTGCCGCTGAACATTTCCGAGAACCGCAACACCGCGATCTCACACGCGCTGTCGAGTTATCGCGGCTCCGGCGTGCATCACATCGCCTTCGACTGCGACGACATCTTCGCTCAGGTCAGTCGTGCCAAAGAGGCGGGCGTGCCGTTGCTGGACATTCCGCTCAATTACTACGACGACCTGGCGGCGCGTTTCGATTTCGACGATGAGTTCCTCAGCGAGCTGGCCTACTTCAACGTGTTGTACGACCGTGACGCCCAGGGTGGCGAGCTGTTCCACGTCTACACCGAGCCGTTCGAAGGGCGGTTTTTCTTCGAGATCATCCAGCGCAAGAACGGCTACGTCGGTTATGGCGCCGCCAATGTCGCGGTGCGCCTGGCGGCCATGGCCAAGTCCCGCAGCGGTGGTTTGCGACACGCCAAGTTGTAGGGAAATCGTAAACGTGGCGGTAATGGGCCGTGTCGTGGCTTCCTTCAGTGCACGGTGCGGCCCATAATCGCCAGCCTGTGCAGTGATGGCCGTGAGCCCCGCAATGACTATGAATCCAGAGCTTTCCGCAGCCCTCGACGAACCCGTCGTCGCGCCGCGCAAGAGTCGCAAGAACAACCCGGAGAAGACCCGGGAGAACATTCTTCAGGAAGCCATCGTCGAGTTCGTCCAGCAAGGCCTGGCCGGTGCCCGGGTCGACGCCATCGCCGAGCGCATCCACACCTCCAAGCGCATGATCTACTACTACTTCGGCAGCAAGGAGCAGTTGTACGTCGAGGTGCTGGAAAAACTCTACGGTGATATCCGCACCACCGAGAGCCGCCTGCACCTGGCGGAACTGGCCCCGGTCGATGCGATCCGGCGCCTGGTGGAGTTCACCTTCGACCACCACGATCGCAATGTGGATTTCGTGCGCATCGTCTGCATCGAGAACATCCACAACGCCGAGTACGTGAAACAGTCCGGCGCGATCAAGGCGATGACCAATACCATCCTTGACTCCCTGGGCGTGATCCTGCGTCGCGGTGCCGAAGAGGGTGTGTTCCGTCCCGATCTGCAACCGCTGGATGTGCACTTGCTGATCAGTTCCTTCTGCTTTTACCGGGTGTCCAACCGCCAGACATTCGGTGAGATCTTTCAGATCGATTTGTCGGACGAAGCGATCAAGCAGCGGCATCGGCAGATGGTTTGTGAGTCGGTGTTGCGCTACCTACAGCCCTGACCCAAACTTTTGTGGGAGCGAGCTTGTGTGGGAGATTCTATGGTGCAGGACTACCCCCTAAATGCCTTTCGGTAAGTATTCGCTCTGGTTCTTCAGCAGGGCGAATACCACTCGGGCAAGCTTGCGGGCCAGTGCCACTAATGCTTCGGTTGTGCTGAGTCCCCGGGCCCTTAGTGCCTCATAAAAACCCTTCCATGCCGCTGTGCGCCTTGCCGACATCGCGGCGTTATGCATCAATCGACGGGCCTCTGGGTCACCTCGCTTAGACAGGCAGCGGCGTCCCTTCTTTTTCCCTGAGTCCGATATACGCAGGTCTAGGCCCAGAAAAGCGATGAAGGCATCGGCATTTCTGAAATCCCCACGCTGAAACGACGTGAGCAAACGGGCACCGTTCAACAGGCCAATGCCTTCGACTTTCATGCAACGCTTGAGCTGAGCGCCCAAGCCAGCGGCTTCCAACTGCGTCTGGATTGTTTTCTCGAGCAAGATCTCCAGTCGTTGCATGGCTTTTATCTGGTTCTCAAAGGCCCTTTTGAGCAACGGTTCGTTGGACCAACTTTGCTTGAGGCTGACACGCGCCTGGACCAAGGCTGCCCGACGTCGGAAGAGGCTTATAAGCCGGCAATACAAGGGCGATGGCGGGGTCCACGGGTGCAACTGGTGGCCTTCGTTGTTCAAGTAGCGAGCCAACAACCGAGCATCCAGCGCATCGGTTTTAGCGCGAACTTTCACACCTTTGCGGTAATGGCTGAGCTCGTAGCCGCCGATCATGTAGATCACACAGCCTTTCGCATAAGCCAGGTCGGCGAATTCCTGATGATAGATATTGGTGGCTTCGATGGCGACATCCACTGGCGCGGACAACTCCTTGAGCCACTTTTTGATCGCTGCCTTGGTGTTGGGGATCGCTTCCAGTCGATCTGTTTCTGCGTGATAAATCACCAACTCATCTTTGGCGACATCAACACCCACGATCGGCTTTGCGACAGAAACCGGCATTGCCATTGAAAATCCTCCGGGCTAAGGTTTGAACACTTGAAGGGTTCACCCAGAGGCGCAGGCTTGTTCCTATCGTCGGTCTAGGCCAGATGCATTCTTTATCGGCGCTTGGGTGAAAGGAGGAGGGGTGAAATCTCCCACGGTCTGTACTGCGGCTAACAGTCAGAATCGAGCTTTGTCCCTCCTCCTCCCTTCAAGTCCTACCATACAAGCGAGCTTGCTCGCGATAGCGGTCGATCAGCCAACACCGATTGCGACTGACACACCGTCATCGCGAGCAAGCTCGCTCCCACAGGTAATTCCTGCAAGGGATTATCACCAGGCTTTAGTGATTCATCGCCTGGAAGTGTTCCAGCATCCGCTGTGCATCTGGCGCGACGCCGCTGAACAGCTCGAAGGCCTTCACCGCCTGGAACACTGCCATGTTGCCGCCATCCAGTGTGCGGCAGCCAAGGGCGCGGGCGTTGCGCAGCAGTTCGGTTTCCAAGGGAAAGTAAACGATTTCCGCCACCCACAATTGGCCGTGCAACAGCTCGACCGGCACCGGCATGCCCGGTAGTTTCGCCATGCCCATGGGCGTGGTGTTCACCAGGCCATCGGCCTCGGCCATGGCGGCGGACAGGTCATGCCCGGCCCGGGCACGACCAACGCCGAAGTGTTGGTTCAGGTTGTTGGCCAAGGCCTCGGCACGACTGACCTCGACGTCAAAAATGCTCAGCGTCTGTACGCCTTCTGCCAAAAGCGCGTGGGCAACCGCCGCGCCAGCGCCTCCGGCGCCCATCTGTACCACGCGCCGACGCGCAACATCACCCAGGCCGCGGCGAAAGCCCTCGGCGAACCCCAGGCAGTCGGTGTTGTGACCGATGCGCTTGCCATCCTTGAGCACCACGGTATTCACCGCGCCAATGCCCCGGGCCTCGGGCGACAGCTCATCGAGCAGCGGGATGATCGCCTGCTTGCAGGGAAAGGTGATGTTCAGGCCGGTAAAGCTCATGCGCTCGGCGGCCTTGAGCAAATCGGGCAGGGCGCCGCTGTCGAGTTTCAGCGCATCGAGGTCGATCAGCCGATAGAGGTAACGCATGCCTTGGGCATCACCCTCATGCTCATGGAGTGCCGGCGTGCGAGAGGCCTGGATGCCCGCGCCGATCAGGCCGGCCAGCACAGTGATATTCGACATGCTCATAAACCCTTCAACCGCTGACTGAAATGTTCAAGGGCCAGGCGATAACCATGGCTGCCAAACCCGCACATCACGCCAATGGCGACGGATGAGACGAAGGAGTGATGACGGAAGGTTTCACGGGCGTGGACGTTGGACAGGTGGACTTCGATGACCGGTACTTCGCTGGCCACCAGGGCATCGCGGATCGCCACGGAGGTGTGGGTCCAGGCCGCCGGGTTGATGACGATACCGGCACACCGGCCACGGGCGCCGTGAATCCAGTCCAGCAGCTCGCCTTCCTGGTTGGTCTGGCGAAATTCCACCGCCAGGCCGAACTCTTCAGCGGCGCGGCCGCACAGTGCCGAGATGTCAGCCAGGGTTTCATGGCCATAAGTCGCCGGCTCGCGGGTGCCGAGCAGGTTCAGGTTCGGGCCGTTGAGCACCAGAACGATCGGAGGCATCGCAATTTCTCCACATTTTTATTGTTGGTGTCGGCCAGGTTTCAGCCGTTGGAGATAAATTGTACTAGATGGTTAATTTGGTCAAATAAAGCCGACGTCATTGGCCATTAAGTGTTCGATGATCGAACAGGAGGCTCAGACTCGGTAGTTTGGAGACAGCAACTGTGGCGAGGGAGCTTGCTCCCGCTCGGTTGCGCAGCAACCGCAAAAAGCTTGGGGCTGCTGCGCAGCCCAGCGGGAGCAAGCTCCCTCGCCACAGGGTAATCCTTCACCCCAAAAGGAGGGCTTACCGCCGAGTCAGCAACACCCCGGACTCCATATGATGGGTCCAAGGGAATTGATCGAACAACGCGCAACGCGTAATGCGGTGGGTGTCGTGCAGTTGCGCGATGTTGGCCGCGAGGGTTTCGGGATTGCAGGAAATGTACAGGATGTTGTCAAAACGGCGGGTCAGCTCGCAGGTGTCCGGGTCCATGCCGGCGCGAGGCGGGTCGACGAAGACGCTGCCGAATTCGTAGCTTTTGAGGTCGATGCCATGCAAACGACGGAACGGCCGGACTTCGTTCAGGGCTTCGGTCAGCTCTTCGGCGGACAGGCGCACCAGCGTGACGTTATCCACCGCGTTTTCGCTGAGGTTGCTCAGCGCGGCGTTCACCGAGGTCTTGCTGATCTCGGTGGCCAGCACTTTGCGCACACGGGTGGCCAAGGGCAGGGTGAAGTTGCCGTTGCCGCAATACAACTCCAGCAGATCGTCGCTGCGATCGCCCAGCGCGTCATAAGCCCAGTTGAGCATCTTCTGGTTCACCGTGCCATTGGGCTGGGTGAAGGCGCCTTCGGGCTGGCGATAGCTGAAGGTACGACCGCCCACTTCGAGTTTCTCCACCACGTAGTCATGGCCGATCACTTCGCGCTTGCCCTTGGAGCGGCCAATGATGCTCACGCCCAGGTCGCTCGCCAGCTTCGAGGCGGCGGTGTGCCAATGCTCGTCCAGCGGGCGGTGATAACACAGGGTGATCATCGCATCGCCGGCCAGGGTGGTCAGGAACTCCACCTGGAACAGCTTGTGGCTCAGGGGCGCGCTGGCTTGCCAGGCGGCCTTGAGTTGCGGCATCAATTGGTTGATGCGCAGGCTGGCGATGGGGAATTGCTCGATGAGGATCGGCGTGCGCTTGTCGTCCTGGGAGAACATTGCGTAATGCCGTTCGCCGGCCTCGCGCCACAGGCGGAATTCGGCGCGCAGGCGGAAGTGCTCCAGCGGCGAATCGAACACCGCAGGTTCTGGTGCATCGAACGGTGCCAACAGGTCACGCAAGCGGGTGACCTTGTCCTGGAGCTGAGCGGTGTAGGCGTGGGAATCAAAAGTCATGCGTTGAACCAACCCAACTTGATCACGAACAGGATCGACAGGATGACCAGCGCCGGGTTCAACTCACGGCCACGGCCGGACACCAGTTTGATGGCGGTCCAAGCGATGAAACCGAAGGCGATGCCGTTGGCGATGGAATAGGTGAACGGCATCGCCAGGGCGGTGATCACCACGGGGGCGGCCACGGTGATGTCGTCCCAATCGATTTCCGCCAGGCCCGAAGTCATCAGCACGGCGACGAACAGCAAGGCCGGCGCGGTGGCGAAGGCCGGGACGCTGGCGGCCAGAGGCGAGAAGAACAGCGCCAGCAGGAACAGGATCGCCACGATGACGGCGGTCAGGCCAGTGCGCCCACCCGCGCTGACACCCGCTGCCGATTCGATGTAGCTGGTGGTGGTGGACGTGCCCAGCAGCGAACCGGCCATGGCGGCGGTGCTGTCGGCGATCAACGCACGGCCCATCTTCGGCATGTGCCCGTCCTTGCCCATCAGCCCGGCGCGCTTGGCGACGCCGATCAACGTGCCGGAGTTGTCGAACAGGTCGACGAACAGGAAGGCGAAGATCACGCTTACCAAGCCGATGTCCAGGGCGCCCTTGATGTCCAATTGCAGGAAGGTCGGGGCCAGGGACGGTGGCATGGAAATCACGCCGCCGAACGGCGTGAATCCCATCAGGATCGACACGATGGTGACCGCCAGGATGCCGATCAGCACCGCGCCGCGCACTTTCAGTGCTTCGAGGCCGACGATCAGGACGAAGCCGAGGGTCGCGAGGATCGGCGCCGGTTGTTTCAAGTCGCCGAGGCCGACCATGGTCGCCGGGTTTTTCACCACGATGCCGGCGTTGTTCAGGGCGATCAGCGCCAGGAACAGGCCGATACCGGCGGCTATGGCCGAACGCAGGGGCAGCGGGATGCTGTTGATGATCCACTCGCGGATGCGAAAGATCGAGAGCAGGAAGAACAGCACGGCGGAAATGAACACCGCGCCCAGCGCCACTTGCCAGGTATGGCCCATGTGCAGGACCACGGTGTAGGTGAAGAAGGCATTCAGGCCCATGCCCGGTGCGAGGGCGATCGGGTAGTTGGCGATCAGGCCCATGACCGTGGAGCCAATGGCCGCTGCCAGGCAGGTGGCGACGAACACCGCGCCCTTGTCCATGCCGGTTTCACCGAGGATGCTCGGGTTGACGAACAGAATGTAGGCCATGGCCAGGAAGGTCGTGACGCCCGCCAGGATCTCGGTCCGCACGTTGGTGTTGTGTGCCTTGAGTTGAAACAGCCTTTCCAGCATGTCTGCTCCCCGTGGCGCGCCCGGCGCCGTGAATGTATCGACCTCAACAGCAAAGCACAGGTCGCCAGCGGCGCCCGGGAATTTTCTGCGGGTCGGAAAAAGCCGCGCATCATACCAGCAGCGTAGCGTTGTGGCTGCGATCGTCGTCGATGTTTTGCCAACGCGCCAAGTGGGCCATACTGCGCGCGGTTCCGGGAGGTCTCTATGTATTGCATGAATAAAAAGCTGCTGGCGGCGGTGGGTTGCATGCTGGGTGGGTGGTTGTCCGGACAGGCCGCCAATGCCGCGTCGGCGCCGCCCTTGAGCGAGGTCAAGGTGCTCAAGGTCGAGTCGCCGGCCTGTGGCTTCGAGGATATCGCGCCAGGGCAGGCACAGACCCGTTGCGATCACAATGGGCCGAGTATCAAGGTCTACGTGCTGGAGGTCGGCTACGGTCGGCAGCCCAATGTCACGCTGGACGGTTTCGAGGTCGATGGCACCCGCTCGCCGGTGTGTGCGTACAGCAATGGCAATCTCAACGATTGTTCGGCCCAGACCAGAATCGTCGGCTATTTGTACATCTTCGATCTGAAGGGCAAGCAGGAAGGCACCTTCAACTTCAGCAACATTTCGATCAATGCACCGGGCAATCGGATGTCGGCCCAGCTGTACATTAAATGACCTGTCGGCATGACAAGCTGAACGCGGCCCGGCAAACCTGACTAGGCTTCAGGAACCACCCCATCGGAGAGCGCGCCCATGATGCCTGGAACCAAGCTGCCTCGAGCCCTGATTACGGTCGCCGAAGGTGTCGATGACCTGCAGACAGTCACCCTGATCGACGTGCTGCGTCGAGCGCAGATCGAAGTGGTGGTGGCAAGCATCGAAGGGCGGCGGATGCTCACCTGTGCCCGCGGCACGCGCCTGACCGCCGATGGCATGTTGGTGGACATGCTTGTGCAGGATTTCGACCTGATCGTTCTGCCCGGCGGCATCATCGGTGCCCAACACCTGGCAAACCATCAGCCGCTGCAACAGCTGGTCAAGGACCAGGCCGCCACCGGACGGTTTTTCGCCGCCATCGCCGAAGCCCCGGCCCTGGCGCTACAGGCCTTTGGCGTCCTGCGCCAGCGGCGCATGACCTGCCTGCCGGCGGTGAGCCAGCAACTGTCTGGTTGCAGCTTTGTCGATCAACCCGTGGTGGTGGATGGCAACTGCATCACGGCCCAGGGTTCGGCCGCCGCCCTGGCATTTGCCTTGACGTTGGTGGAACAACTCTGTGGCAAGGGTGTGAGGAACGTAGTCGCGGCGGAGTTATTGGCCTGACACTCTTCAGCCATACCGGCCTGTGGTGAGGGCGGTCCCCATCACCCTCGACGAGCGGCGCTAGGCTTTCACTTCTTCCACCGGTTCGTGCATCCGGTCACGGTTGGCCAGGGTCGGGAACAGCTTGATCCAGGTCCCGGTCACCAGCAGCGTACCGACGCCGCCCATGACCACCGCCGGCACCGTGCCGAACCAGTGGGCGGTGAGGCCGGATTCGAACTCGCCCAACTGGTTCGAGGCGCCGATGAACAGCCCGTTCACCGCGCTGACCCGGCCGCGCATTTCATCCGGTGTTTCCAGTTGTACGAAGGAGGCGCGGATCACCATGCTGATCATGTCCGCCGCGCCCAGCACCACCAGCACCGCCAGGGAAAACCAGAACGAGGTGGAGAGGCCGAAAGCAATGGTGGCGACGCCAAACACGCCTACCGCCGTGAACATCACCCGGCCGACTTTGCGCTCCACGGCAAACCGCGCCAGCCACAGCGACATCAGCAAGGCCCCGACCGCCGGTGCCGAGCGCAACAGACCCAGGCCCCAGGGGCCGGTGAGCAGGATGTCCTTGGCAAACACCGGCAGCAACGCCGTCGCGCCGCCGAGCAACACCGCGAACAGGTCCAGGGAGATCGCCCCGAGAATGTCCGGGCGACTGCGGATGAAGCGAATCCCGGCCAACAACGAATCCAGCGTTGCCTTGCCTTTGTTCAGTGGCGTCTGCCGGGCCGGCAGGTTGAGCATCAGGCAACAGGCGATGATGTAGAGCAGCACCGTCGGCCCATAGACCCAGACACTGCCAAAGGCATAGAGCAAGCCGCCGAGCGCCGGGGCGACGATGGTGGCCGACTGCTGGGCCGATTGCGCGGCGGCCACGGCACGGGGAAACAGCGCAGCCGGCACGATGCTCGGCAGCAGCGCCTGGGTGGTGGGCATTTCGAAGGAGCGGGCGGCGCCCAGCAGGAAGGCGAGGATGAAGATCATCTCCCGCGTGACGTTGTCAGTGGCGCTGCCGATCACCAGCGCCAAGGCAATCATCGCCTGCAATGTCTGGCAGATGGCCGCCACCTTGCGGCGGTCATAACGGTCGGCCACATGCCCGGTGTGGAGCATGAACAGCACGCGCGGGGCAAATTCCACCAACCCCACCAGGCCAAGGTCCAGGACGTTGCCGGTCAGTTGATAGAGGTTCCAGCCGATGGCCACGGTGAGCATCTGGAAGCCGCTGGCGGTGAATATCCGGGCCAGCCAGAAGGCGATGAAGGGACGATGGTGACGGAGCAGCAGCGGCGCTTGGCTGGGCATCTATGACGGGTCCGGTGAGGAAGGCCATGAGATTATCACCGAGCTGTAACCGGAAATTACGTCGGGCGGAAAAAATAGTTAGCCAAACATCTACTTTCGCCTGTGGACTGTTCAGGTCAAGGGCATCACGGACACCTGTGGCGAGGGAGCTTGCTCCCGCTGGGTTGCGAAGCAGCCCCAGGATTTTGCGGTCGCTGCGCAACCGAGCGGGAGCAAGCTCCCTCGCCACGGGTCCTGTGTACTCTGGAACGTTATGGATCGATCTGAGACAACCTGCCACGCGACAAACGACCACGCCGTTCATCGACGAGAATGCGGCTACTCTTTGAGCATTGCTTGATCCAGATCAATGCCTTTCGGGGCGTTGGGTTGGCGGCCATCCGGCCAGCGTCCTGCGTTGTGACGGTTTTAAAAAAAGAACGATTTGAAAAGCATCGCACTCCATATCCCTGGAGGCTGGTGCAAGCCCCGCCCGCAGCCGGTTTTACCTGACAGAGGAAGACTTATGTTCGGTTTGGAGGCGCTCGATCTCGCCCGAATCCAGTTCGCGTTCACCATCTCGTTCCACATCCTGTTCCCGGCCATCACCATCGGCCTGGCGAGTTACCTGGCGGTACTCGAAGGCTTGTGGCTCAAGACCCGCGATGACACCTACCGCGACCTGTACCACTTCTGGTCGAAGATATTTGCCGTCAATTTCGGCATGGGGGTGGTGTCCGGGTTGGTCATGGCCTATCAGTTCGGGACCAACTGGAGCCGTTTCTCGGACTTCGCTGGTGCGGTGACCGGGCCGTTGCTGACCTACGAGGTGCTCACGGCGTTTTTCCTCGAGGCGGGTTTCCTGGGCGTGATGCTGTTCGGCTGGAATCGCGTCGGCCGCGGTTTGCATTTCTTTTCCACGGTCATGGTGGCGATCGGCACCCTGATCTCGACCTTCTGGATCCTGTCCTCCAATAGCTGGATGCAAACCCCCCAGGGTTACGAAATCATCGACGGTCGGGTGATCCCGGTGGACTGGCTGGCGGTGGTGTTCAACCCCTCGTTCCCTTATCGATTGCTGCACATGTCCACCGCGGCGTTTGTCGCCACGGCGTTCTTCGTCGGCTCGTCGGCGGCCTGGCATTTGCTGCGCGGTCGCGACACCCCGGCCATCCGCCGGATGCTGTCGATGGCGATGTGGATGGCCTTGCTGGTGGCGCCGATACAAGCGGTCATCGGCGACTTCCATGGCCTGAACACCCTCAAGCACCAACCGGCGAAAATCGCCGCTATCGAGGGCCACTGGGAAAACGTCGGCAATGAACCGACCCCGCTGATCCTGTTCGGCTGGCCCGACATGCAAGCGGAAAAAACCAAGTTCGCCGTGGAAATTCCTTACCTGGGCAGCCTGATCCTGACCCACAGCCTGGACAAGCAGGTGCCGGCCCTCAAGGAATTCCCGCCTGAGGACCGACCGAACTCGACCATCGTGTTCTGGTCGTTCCGGGTCATGGTCGGCCTCGGCTTGCTGATGATTTTCACTGGGCTGTGCAGCCTGTGGCTGCGCCGCAACGATCGGATCTATCAATCCCGGCCGTTTCTCTACATGGTGCTGTGGATGGGGCCGTCCGGTCTGGTTGCGATCCTGGCCGGCTGGTTTACCACGGAGATCGGCCGCCAGCCGTGGGTGGTCTATGGCTTGATGCGCACGGCCGATGCTTCGTCTGGCCACAGCTTCACTCAGATGAGCATCACCCTGGTGCTGTTCGTCGTGGTGTATTTCGCGCTGTTCGGTGCCGGCCTGAGTTACATGATGCGTCTGGTGCGCAAGGGGCCGGAGGCTCACGAAACCGAGCCGAGCGACGGGGGGCCGGGTCAGAAACGTACGCCGGCCCGGCCATTGTCGGCCGCCGATGACGGCGACGACATGGACCATAACCAACGCTCGAACAAGGGGAATTGAATCATGGGTATTGATCTTCCGCTGATCTGGGCCGTGGTCATCATCTTCGGCATCATGATGTACGTGATCATGGACGGCTTCGACCTGGGGATCGGCATTCTCTTCCCCTTCGTCAAGGGCGAGCGCGACCGCGACGTGATGATGAACACCGTGGCACCGGTCTGGGACGGTAACGAAACCTGGTTGGTGCTGGGCGGTGCCGGGCTGTTCGGAGCGTTTCCGCTGGCCTACTCGGTGGTGCTTTCGGCGCTGTACCTGCCGTTGATCCTGATGCTCATCGGCCTGATCTTCCGCGGCGTGGCCTTCGAATTCCGCTTCAAGGCCAAGGCTGAGAAGCGTCACCTCTGGGATAAGGCATTCATTGGTGGCTCGCTGACGGCCACCTTCTTCCAGGGTGTGGCGCTGGGGGCGTTCATCGACGGATTCGAGGTGGTCAATCGCCAGTTCGTCGGCGGCTCCCTGGGCTGGTTCACGCCATTCGCGATGTTCTGTGGCCTGGCGTTGATCGCCGCCTATGCGCTGCTCGGCTGCACCTGGCTGATCATGAAGACCGAGGGCAAATTGCAAGAGCAGATGCATGACCTGGCCCGGCCGCTGGCGTTCGTGGTGCTGGCGGTGATCGGCATCGTCAGCATCTGGACGCCGCTGGCCCACGCGGACATCGCGGCCCGCTGGTTCACATTGCCGAACCTGTTCTGGTTCCTGCCGGTGCCGATCCTGGTGCTGGTGACCCTGTACGGACTGTTCCGCGCCGTGGCGCGCAATGCCAACTACACGCCCTTCATCCTGACCCTGGTGCTGATCTTCCTCGGCTACAGCGGCTTGGGCATCAGCCTGTGGCCGAACATCGTGCCGCCGTCCATCTCGATCTGGGACGCCTCGTCACCGCCCCAGAGCCAGGGTTTCATGTTGGTAGGCACACTGTTCATCATTCCGTTGATCCTGGTGTACACCTTCTGGAGTTACTACGTGTTCCGCGGCAAGGTGACCCATGACGACGGTTACCATTGAGGGCGTCGAGCATGGGCAAACCTGACTTGAAAGACATCGAGGCCGCCGAGCGCAAGCCACTCTGGCAGCGGCTCGGTTGGCTGGCGCTGATCTGGGCCGGCAGTGTGCTGGCGCTGTTCATCGTCGCCAGCCTGATGCGGATGTTCATGAATGCCGCGGGCCTGACCACTCACTGATTGCCCTGTGGGAACCGAGGTGCTTTGCTTGCGCAGGGACGATTTATTTACGGGCTTTGAGGATCACGAACTTCGGCGTGGCGGCCACTTGCTCGACACCGCGGAACAATCGCGCCAGTTTGCTGTGGTAACCCAGGTGCCGGTTGCCGACGATGTACAGCGCGCCACCCACCACCAGCGCTTCGCGAGCCTGCTGGAACATCCGCCAGGCGAGGAAATCGCCCACCACTTGCTGCTGGTGGAAGGGTGGATTGCACAGCACCACGTCCAGTGATTGCGCCTCTTGTCCGGCCAGGCCATCACCGGCCCGCAGGGTCACTTCACGCTCGCCCAGGGCCGCACGCCAATTCTCGGCGGCCGACTGCACGGCCATGTATGACTCGTCCACCAGGGTGTAATGGGCCTCGGGGTTTTGCAGGGCACTGGCGATGGCCAGCACACCGTTGCCGCACCCCAAGTCCGCGACCCGGGCCGTCCCGAGGTTTTTCGGCAGATGTGGCAGGAACGCGCGGGTGCCGATGTCCAGGCCTTCGCGGCAGAACACATTGGCATGGTTGAGCAGCTCGATCTTCGGCTCGTCCAGCCAGTAACGCGTGGGGTAGGGCGATATGATCGGCGCACTGCCTTGTGAAGCGCCGGGTTGTGGCGTAGCAATCAACAGCCGCGCTTTTTTTACCGCCAGGGAGGCCTGCACCGGGCCGATATACCGCTCCAATAAATCGCCAGCGGCCCGGGGCAGGTGCTTGATCATGGCCCCGGCGATCACCTGGGCACCTGGTGCCAGTTGGCCTTGCAGGCGAATCAGCTGTTCCTCCAGCAGGGCCAGGGTTTTTGGTACTTTGACCAGGACACGATCGAATGGGCCAGTCAGTGGCGCGCTGGCGGGCAACGTCGGCACCGCATCGAAGGGGCGGCCGTTGCGCACCAGGTTTTTCTCCAGTGCCTGCAACGCGAGGAAGGAGTCACCGCTGCTGGTGACATTGGCCTTGCCGGCCAGGCTGGCCGCCAGGGCACCGAAGCCATCATTGAGCACTAGGACCCGAGTCTGCTCGCTTGGCTGTTGTTCGGCCAGGTACGCGAGCAGGTATTCATCGGCCGCATCGAAGGCTTGCAGTGGTTCGTTCTGCTGTTCGGGTTGGCGGATCAGGTCGAGTTGGGCGAAGGGGCTGTCGAGCAGGGGCATGGCTGGGGACTCTGGAAATCAACGAATGTCCCGCTGCCTGGAGGTAGGTGTCTGTGCGGGACCGCCTGAATGAACGGCGTCGCGTGCAAGAAGCGGCATCATTCAAGTGGGACCGTAAATGGTACGTTTTTTTGTTGCACATTACTCGCGGGTTTTTCAGCCGGGTGGTGTCACTCCACTGTTCAGATCACATGGATTTGGGCTGCTTTTGCCACCGCTGAAATTTTATTGCTGACGTTCAGTTTTCGCATGCAACTGCATACATGGAAATTCACGGTTCGTTCGGAAAGACAGAGAATCCTGCCCACTTCCGACGCGGTCTTGCCTTCGGCAGACCACCTCAACACTTCGATCTCCCTGGGTGACAGGTGGCATTTAGGCTGGACTGCCAGGGCGTCAGACAGTTTTTTGCTGGCGAGTGCGTGCAGCTTTTGACTGGCGAAGATGGCGTAGCCGAGATTTGCATAGTGCTCCTCGATATCAATGGGACAATGGGACCGAGCCAGGCTGAACAGGCTGCAACGTGCCCCTTGGTCATCATGAACGGCTTGGGTCCAGCCGTACTTGAGTCCCTGCCGATTAAGTTCTCGCCATAACTTGGGGGCTTGAGCAAAAACAGTCTCATCCCACAAGATGGGGAGCGGTGATTGATTGCAATGTGCTACTAATGGATCGTTCGACGCATAGCCATTTTGTTCATAAAGTCTGTCCCATCCATAAGGGTAGTTATTCAGGTTCACCTTGCTAGTGTGCTTGTCGGGGCTTCCTAGATAGGTTGCAAATGCGCAATATTCAAATCCCTGATTGTTAAAGAAATTCAGGACCAGACGATAGGCCGTCTGCAGGTCCTTCTCGTAGGATAACTTCCTCAATAACAAGTCCTTCCACTTGTCCATCGCTCTCTCCTGGGTTTGATTCGTCCATGCGGATCCAATCCATGATGCGAAATTTGAGTGTAGGACTATTCTTAATTGGTAGTGAGTTTTTTTTAGTTTGCTTACATTTTGAAATGTTTAAGAAGTTAAACTTTTTAGTTGGCTTTTTTTACAGTTTTGTGAGTTTTGTATAAGTTAAGTAAAAGATTTTGATGGTCAGACGCTGTTTGTGGCTAAAGTGCCATTACTCGTCATCGGTGGTGAAGACGCTCGCTTTGCGGGACACTGCAAGTCTTGTCCCATTGGAGTGGCTCATGACCGACAGTGCAGAGAAGTTCACCCGCCAAACCCTGCTCGATGTCCAGCCGTTGACGCCTCATTTGTTTACTTTGCGCACGACCCGGGATCGAGGCTTTCGCTTTCGGGCGGGTCAGTTTGCCCGGCTGGGGGTCGTCAAGGCGGACGGAACCACCGTCTGGCGGGCGTATTCCATGGTGTCTTCGCCGTTCGATGAGTTCCTCGAATTCTTTTCCATCGTGGTTCCCGATGGCGAGTTCACCAGTGAGCTCAGCCGCCTGCAGCCGGGTGACGAACTGTTGGTGGATCGCCAGGCTTTCGGCTACCTGACGCTGGATCGCTTTGTCGATGGTCGGGATTTGTGGCTGCTGTCCACCGGGACGGGGGTGGCGCCGTTTCTTTCTATCCTCCAGGATTTCGAGGCCTGGGAAAAATTCGAGCGGATCATCCTGGTGTACAGCGTGCGCGAGGCGCAGGAGCTGGCGTATCAGGCGCTGATCAAGGAACTGCCCCAGCGCGATTACCTGGCCGAGTACGCTCACAAGTTTCGTTTCATTGCGACCGTGACCCGTGAGCAGCATCCGGGGGCGCTCAATGGGCGGATCACCACGCTGATTGAAAATGGCGAGTTGGAGCGGGCGGCCGGCGCAGCGCTGGCGCCGGAGCATTCGCGAGTGATGCTGTGCGGCAATCCGCAGATGATCGATGACACGCGCAAGTTGCTCAAGGCCAGGGGGCTGCAACTGAGCCTGACCCGTCGGCCGGGCCAGGTGGCGGTGGAAAACTACTGGTAGTCTGTCAGTGACTGACTGCCTCAGGGCCGCTCGTTCTGGGCCTTGAGCAGATCGCGAATCTCACTCAGCAGCAGTTCTTCCTTGGTCGGGACAGGAGGCGCGCTGGGGGCTACGGCTTCTTCGCGCTTGAGGCGGTTGATCGCCTTGACGCCCATGAAAATGGCGAACGCCACGATGATGAAGTCGATGGTGCTCTGGATGAATTTACCGTAGGCCAGTACCACGGCAGGCGCATCACCCTGGGCGGCCTTGAGGGTGATGGCCAGGTCACTGAAATCCACTCCACCAATCAGCAGGCCGATGGGAGGCATGACCACGTCGCCAACGAATGACGAAACGATTTTGCCGAAAGCGGCACCGATGATGATCCCGACGGCCATGTCGACGACATTGCCTTTGACCGCGAAGGCCTTGAACTCGCTTAGCACGCCCATGAGCTATTCCTTGTAACAAATGAAAGATGACTGGCAGTGTAAATCAGCCCAACGAGTCCTGCTCGAAACGCCTGCCTACAAAGCTTCAATTATCGACCTGGTCCTGGGTGAAAAGTTTTCAAAGTGCCATCAATCGCGCGTGATACGCGGTTTCAGCCTGGCACCCCACAACGTTTTTTCTATCGACGCGGTACGGCATTTCTATTTAGGTTTTCCTTTTTCGAGCACTAGCCTCTGGATGGCGCACATGGATGCGCTCTATAACATCAGAGGAACACGCCTATGAACACTTCCCTTGGCCACGGGGCTTATTCCCATCGCCGTGCTTTTTTTGTGCTGACCGCGAGCCTTTTGTCCTTGTCTGTCAACGCGGCCACCCTGACCCGGGACAACGGTGCGGCTGTCGGCGACAACCAGAACTCGCAAACGGCAGGTCCCAACGGCCCGACCTTGCTGCAAGACGTGCAGTTGATCCAGAAGCTCCAGCGCTTTGACCGTGAGCGCATCCCCGAGCGCGTGGTGCATGCCCGCGGGACCGGCGCCCACGGTACCTTCACGGTTTCCGACGATCTCAGCGATCTGACCAAGGCCAAGGTCTTTGCCGCAGGCCAGGTCACGCCAGTGTTCGTGCGTTTTTCTGCCGTGGTGCACGGCAATCATTCGCCGGAAACCCTGCGCGACCCCCGTGGTTTCGCCACGAAGTTCTACACCGCCGACGGTAATTGGGACTTGGTGGGTAACAACTTTCCGACCTTCTTCATCCGCGATGCCATCAAGTTTCCGGACATGGTCCACGCCTTCAAACCCGACCCTCGGACCAACCTGGACGATGATTCACGTCGCTTCGATTTCTTCTCCCATGTTCCAGAATCGACCCGCACCCTGACCGAGTTGTATTCCAACTCCGGGACACCGGCCAGTTACCGCGAGATGGACGGTAACGGTGTACATGCCTACAAACTGGTTAACGCCAAGGGTGAAGTTCACTACGTGAAGTTTCATTGGAAAAGTTTGCAGGGCCTGAAAAATCTCGATCCGAAAGAAGTTGTGAAAGTTCAGGGTCAAGATTACAGCCATATGACAAATGATCTGGTGAATCATATTAATAAGGGCGACTTCCCGAAGTGGGACTTGTATGTCCAGGTGCTCAATCCACAAGACCTTGCCAAGTTCGACTTCGACCCATTGGACGCGACCAAGATCTGGCCGGGTGTGCCTGAGCGCAAAGTCGGGCAAATGGTCTTGAACCGCAATCCGGCGAATGTCTTCCAGGAAACCGAGCAGGTGGCCATGGCGCCAGCGAATCTGGTGCCAGGCATCGAGCCTTCCGAGGACCGCCTGCTCCAAGGACGGGTGTTTTCCTATGCCGATACGCAGATGTACCGCATAGGCGCCAATGCCCTGCAACTGCCGATCAATGCCCCCAAGGTGGCGGTGAACAACGGTAACCAGGACGGCGCGATGAACCCAGGCAGCACCAGCACCGGTGTGAATTATCAGCCGAGCCGCCTGACGCCGCGTGAAGAACCGCAAGCGGCACGCTACAGCCAGGCCGCGCTGAGCGGTAGCACCCAGCAGGCGAAGATCCAGCGTGAGCAGAACTTCAAGCAGGCCGGTGATTTGTATCGTTCGTTCAGCAAGAAAGAGCGTGATGACCTGATCGACAGCTTCGGCGGCTCTTTGGCGACCACCGATGACGAGAGCAAGCACATCATCCTGTCGTTCCTCTACAAGGCTGACCCTGAGTACGGCACTGGCGTGGCCCGTGTCGCCAAAGGTGACTTGGCCCGGGTCAAGGCTCTGGCGGAAAAACTGACTGATTGATGCACCTGTGGGAGCGAGCTTGCTCGCGATTCAGGCGACTCGGTCTGGCTGTGCACCGCAGCGCCTGCATCGCGAGCAAGCTCGCTCCCACAGTCTTTAGTCATGGGGAGACGTCATGATGCGCAGATTTCTTTTATCGATGTTTGCGACCTGGTCACTGAGCGTACTGGCCGATCAGCCAATACCCACCGAACCGGCCGCCGTACAAGAACAGTTGCAAAACTATTACTTCGACGCCGCTCGCCGCGGCGATGTGCCGATGCTCGAGACTTTTATCGAGGCCGGTTATTCGCTCAATACCCAGGATGAAAAGGGCTACACCGCGCTGATCTTGGCGGCTTATCACGGCCACGGCCCAGCGGTGGAGCGGCTGCTGGCCGCTGGCGCCGATGCCTGTGCCCAGGACAAACGCGGTAACACAGCGCTGATGGGGGCGATTTTCAAGGGTGAAGTGCGGATTGCGCGTCGTTTGCTGTCCACCGATTGCAGCCCGGACCAACGCAACGGTGCCGGGCAGACCGCGGCGATGTACGCTGGTCTGTTCAAGCGTGATGAATTGCTCGATGCCTTGAAGGCCAAGGGGGCGGATCTGCAGGCCCAGGACCCGTTGGGCAATACCCCGGTGGGTCTGGCGAAGGGTGAAATCAGAATGCCGGCCCCGCGCTAGCCACTGCCTGGGCTATCATCGCGGTTTTTCTCCGGGAGTTCAGATGGCCAAGGCAAAGCGCATGTACGGCTGCACCGAGTGCGGCTCGACCTTTCCCAAATGGGCCGGCCAGTGCAGCGAATGCGGGGCCTGGAACACCCTGACCGAAACCATGGTGGAAAGCGGCGGTGCGGCGGCACCCACCGGTCGCACGGGCTGGGCCGGTCAGCAGGCGCAGATCAAGACCCTGGCCGAAGTCAGCGTTGAGGAAATCCCGCGTTTCTCCACCGCGTCCGGTGAACTGGACCGCGTGCTCGGCGGCGGCCTGGTAGACGGTTCGGTGGTGCTGATCGGCGGCGATCCGGGCATCGGCAAGTCCACCATCTTGTTGCAAACCTTGTGCAATCTCGCCACCCGCATGCCGGCGCTGTACGTCACTGGCGAAGAATCCCAGCAGCAGGTCGCCATGCGTGCCCGGCGCCTGGGCTTGCCCCAGGACCAGTTGCGGGTCATGACCGAGACCTGCATCGAGACCATCATCGCCACGGCGCGCCTGGAAAAACCCAAGGTGATGGTGATCGACTCGATCCAGACCATTTTCACCGAACAGCTGCAATCGGCCCCGGGCGGCGTGTCCCAGGTGCGCGAAAGCGCGGCGTTGCTGGTGCGCTACGCCAAGCAGAGCGGCACGGCGATTTTCCTGGTAGGCCACGTCACCAAGGAAGGCGCGCTGGCGGGGCCGCGTGTGCTGGAGCACATGGTCGATACCGTGTTGTATTTCGAAGGCGAATCCGACGGACGCCTGCGTTTGCTGCGAGCAGTGAAGAACCGCTTTGGCGCTGTCAACGAACTGGGTGTGTTCGGCATGACCGACAGGGGCCTTAAAGAAGTCTCAAACCCTTCGGCGATCTTTCTGACGCGTGCCCAGGAAGAAGTCCCTGGTAGCGTGGTCATGGCAACGTGGGAAGGCACCCGGCCGATGCTGGTCGAAGTGCAAGCGCTGGTGGACGACAGCCACCTGGCGAACCCGCGCCGGGTCACCTTGGGCCTGGACCAGAATCGGCTCGCGATGCTGTTGGCCGTCCTGCATCGACACGGTGGGATTCCGACTCACGACCAGGACGTTTTTCTCAACGTGGTCGGTGGGGTCAAGGTATTGGAAACCGCCTCCGACCTGGCGCTGATGGCGGCGGTCATGTCCAGCCTGCGCAACCGGCCGCTGCCCCATGATCTGCTGGTGTTTGGCGAAGTGGGGTTGTCGGGGGAAGTGCGACCGGTGCCCAGCGGGCAGGAGCGGCTCAAGGAAGCGGCCAAGCACGGCTTCAAGCGCGCCATCGTGCCCAAGGGCAACGCGCCGAAGGAAGCACCGCCGGGGTTGCAGATCATTGCCGTGACGCGCCTGGAACAGGCGTTGGATGCGTTGTTCGAATAACCCTAAAGGCTGTACAAAATCCTTTGTGGAGAATGGGCTTATCTGTGGCGAGGGGATTTATCCCCGCTGGGCTGCGCAGCAGCCCTAAAACCTAACAACTCGGTGTGTCAGGTCGATTGCCGTCGCTTGTTTGGGGACTGCTGCGCAGCCCAGCGGGGATAAATCCCCTCGCCACAAGGGATCGGCGTTGATTCAGATATGGATCAACGCCGCCAACTCCCGCTCCAACTCGTCCTGGTCGCCCACGTTCAGCGCTACCAGCCGGCGTAGGTGTGCGATGGAGTCCAGGTCAATGTGCTCGCAGGCGAAGCCCAGGTGACCATGGTCATCATGGGCCAAACGAACTTCCATTTTGATCTCAGCATCAGGGCTCAAATGAATATCGGCCATGAAGGGTCGCTCGATATCGCCAAGCCAGGGTTCGGGTTTCTTGATCAGCAACCCCTTCAGGGACAGATCCAGCAACTCTACCGGCCAGATGAACGGGCCCTGGCTCAGCTCGGTCCTGGCATTGAAGTCAACTCGTACGAAGCGGCGACGTTCGCTCATTACGCATTCCCTCTGGAGATTCACTGACTATAGACCCAACTGACGGGGCATCGTCACCGTTCGGCTGCCGACAGACGAATGTCGGGTATGGCCTTTGCCCGGGTTAGCGCTAAACTCCAATGGCTGTCTTTCTTGTCACCCTGGCTGGAATATAAAAATGAAAAACAATAATAGCCTGCTGCGCCATCTACCCTGGCTACTGCTGGCCGTCGTAGGAGCGTGCGCCCTGGGCGTCGTGGCATTGCGTCGAGGCGAGGCGATCAACGCCTTATGGATCGTCGTCGCAGCCGTGGCCATCTACCTGGTCGCCTACCGCTACTACAGCCTCTTCATCGCCAACAACGTGATGCAACTCGATGCGCGCCGGGCCACCCCCGCCGTGCTCAACAACGATGGCCTGGACTACGTCCCGACCAACAAACACATTCTCTTCGGCCACCACTTCGCGGCCATTGCCGGCGCGGGGCCGCTGGTCGGGCCGGTGCTGGCGGCGCAGATGGGCTACCTGCCCGGCACGCTCTGGCTGATCGCCGGCGTGGTGCTGGCCGGTGCGGTGCAGGACTTCATGGTCCTGTTCCTGTCCACCCGCCGCAACGGGCGCTCCCTGGGCGACATGGTCCGGGAAGAAATGGGCCGTATCCCCGGCACCATCGCGCTGTTCGGCTGCTTCCTGATCATGATCATCATCCTCGCGGTGTTGGCGCTAATCGTGGTCAAGGCCCTGGCCGAGAGCCCGTGGGGCATCTTCACGGTAATGGCGACCATCCCGATCGCGATGTTCATGGGCATCTACATGCGCTACATCCGCCCGGGCCGCATCGGTGAAATCTCGGTGATTGGCGTGCTGTTGCTGCTGGGCTCGATCTGGCTGGGCGGGCAGATCGCTGCCGATCCGGTCTGGGCCAAGGCCTTTACCTTCACCGGAATCCAGATCACCTGGATGCTGATCGGCTACGGTTTTGTCGCGGCGGTGCTGCCGGTGTGGCTGATCCTGGCGCCGCGGGACTACCTGTCGACCTTTCTCAAGATCGGCACCATCGTCGCCTTGGCGATCGGCATCCTGGTCACCATGCCCGAGCTGAAAATGCCGGCGCTGACCCAGTTCACCGACGGCACGGGACCGGTGTGGAAGGGCGGTCTGTTCCCGTTCCTGTTCATCACCATCGCCTGCGGCGCGGTCTCGGGCTTCCATGCGCTGATCTCCTCGGGCACCACGCCCAAGTTGCTGGATAACGAAACCAACGCCCGCTACATCGGTTACGGCGGCATGCTGATGGAGTCCTTCGTGGCGATCATGGCCATGGTCGCGGCTTCGGTGATCGAGCCAGGCGTGTACTTCGCCATGAACAGCCCGGCGGCGATCGTCGGCGGTGACGTGGTGGCCGTGGCGCAAACCGTCAGCAGTTGGGGTTTTGCAATCACCCCCGAGGCCCTGCAAGCGGTGGCCAAGGACATCGGCGAGACCACCGTGCTGGCCCGTGCCGGCGGTGCGCCGACCCTGGCGGTCGGTATCGCGCAGATCCTGCACTCGGTGCTGCCGGGTGAGAACACCATGGCGTTCTGGTACCACTTCGCGATCCTGTTCGAAGCGTTGTTCATCCTCACTGCGGTGGACGCCGGCACCCGTGCCGGGCGCTTCATGCTGCAGGACTTGCTCGGCTCGTTCGTGCCGGCCCTCAAGCGTACCGAATCCTGGACCGCCAACCTGATCGCCACCGCCGGTTGTGTGGCACTGTGGGGTTACCTGCTGTATCAGGGCGTGATCGATCCGCTGGGCGGCATCAACACCTTGTGGCCGCTGTTCGGCATCTCCAACCAGATGCTGGCCGGTATCGCCCTGATGCTCGCCACCGTGGTACTGATCAAGATGAAGCGCCAGCGCTACGTCTGGGTCACGCTGCTGCCGGCGAGCTGGCTGCTGATCTGCACCACCACCGCGGGCCTGATCAAGCTGTTCGACGCCAACCCGGCGATCGGCTTTTTGGCCCTGGCGCGCAAATACAACGATGCCCTGGCCGCTGGCCAGGTCCTGGCCCCGGCCAAGAGCATCGAGCAGATGCAGCACGTGGTGTTCAACGCCTACACCAACGCAACGCTGACGGTGTTATTTCTGTTCGTGGTCTTCAGCATCCTGTTCTACGCCCTCAAGGTCGGCATCGCCGCCTGGGGTACGAAAGAACGCACGGACAAGGAAGCGCCATTCCAGGCCGTGCCGGACGCTTGATAGAGGATTGCAACGATGTTCAATGACTTGAGTCGCCTGGGTAAATACCTCGGTCAGGCCGCCCGCCTGATGGTCGGCATGCCCGACTACGACAACTACGTCGAGCACATGCAAACCAAGCACCCGGACAAACCGTTGATGGACTACGAGGCGTTCTTCCGCGAACGCCAGGAGGCCCGTTACGGTGGCAAGGGTGGGCCCAAGTGCTGTTGAGTTGAGGTCGCCTCAAACCCCATGTGGGAGCGGGCTTGCCCGCGATGGCGGTGGGTCAGTTACGATCATGTTGACTGACACTCCGCCATCGCGAGCAAGCCCGCTCCCACAGTTGTTTTTGGGGCGCTCAGAATTTGTATGCGCCACAGATCCCTTGTGGCGAGGGAGCTTGCTCCCGCTGGCATGCGAAGCAGGCCCCGGCGGTCCTTCAGGCCGGCCGTATCAGCCGGTTCTGCGACTGCTGCGCAGCCGAGCGGGAGCAAGCTCCCTCGCCACAGGGTGGTTGCCTGGCTTGATTGCGCTGTTGGTTACGGCGGCAAGGGTGGGCCCAAGTGCTGTTGAGTTGAGGTAGCCTCAAACCCATGTGGGAGTGGACTTGCTCGCGATGGCGGTGGGTCAGTAGCATCGATGTCAACTGACCCGACGCCTTCGCGTGCAGGCTCGCTCCCACAAAACCGCTTCCCTTTCAGGCATCAAGGAGATTCAGTTTGTCCTCTCCCATCCCGGTCACCATCCTCAGCGGCTTCCTCGGCGCCGGCAAGACCACGCTGTTGCGCCATCTGCTCAAGGCCGAGCACGGCCTGAAAATCGCCGTGATCGAGAACGAATTCAGCGATGCCGGTATCGACACCCAACTGCTGGGCGACGAGCCGGTGCAAGTCATGACCCTGGCCAACGGTTGCGTGTGCTGCACCATCCACACCGACCTGACCAAGGCTCTGTATCTGTTGCTCGAGCGGCTGGACAGCGGCGAGATTGCCTTCGATCGCCTGGTCATCGAGTGCACCGGACTGGCCGACCCAGCGCCGGTGGCCCAGACGTTTTTCATCGATGAGGACCTGCGCGAGCGTTACATCCTCGATGGGATCCTGACCCTGGTGGATGCTGCTCATGCCGATGTCCACCTGACCCAGGCCATCGCCCAGGCCCAGGTTGGATTTGCCGACCGCCTGCTCTTGAGCAAAACCGATCTGGTGGACGCAGCCCAGGTCCAAGCCCTTGGTGAGCGCTTGACGCGCATCAACCGGCGGGCACCTATCAGGGTGGTGGAACACGGCAAGATCGACCTGGCCGAACTGCTCGATATCCGTGGCTTCAATCTCAATGCGGACCTGGGCGCAGGGTTCAGCTTGCGGCCGGTCGGCAAGGCCACCACGGGCGATCGGATCAGCAGCCTCGTGCTGCGCACTGACAAACCACTGGATATCGAAAAGCTCAGCGAGTTCATGAACCAGTTGCTGGAAGAGCACGGCAAGCAATTGCTGCGCTACAAAGGGGTGCTGAACATCGCCGGCGAACCCCGTCGACTGGTATTCCAGGGCGTACTGAAACTGTACGGTTTCGATTGGGACACCGAATGGGCTCCGGATGAACCCCGGGAAAGCGTGATCGTATTCATCGCCGACGAACTGCCCGAAGAGAAAATCCGTGCAGGCTTCGATGCCATCCTGCTTTGATGTTCCGCTGCCTGAGGCTTTCAACTTGCCCAAGGTGAGTTGTTGAAGGAGAAACTGCCCACCGTAGAGCCTTGTGGCGAGGGAATATCCTGCGCCACAAGAGCTATCTGGTTATTTGTCTTTTACGAGATTTACATGCCTTAGTGCAGGCTTAAGATAAAAGTTATCTTTGATTTTTCTTCGGTCTCGGCCAGATAGAGATACGGCGAGCCAGGCACTCTTAATCCCCCGACATATTTATGGGTTGCGGTCATGAGTGAGAGGGGAGTGTGCTGGGTGTTGATGTTTTTCCGAGTGATGATGTTGTGTTGTTGATCGACCAGGATGAAACGCGTCGGGTTGGCAGTGTTTGGATGTACTGCACCAAGTACTTCAAGCCAACTCTTGCTAATCAGCCTGTTGTAGTATTCCCCGGGGTTTTTCAGGGTCAGGATGTAGCCATTGGGCGTAGGCCGGAAATGCAGCATCAATTGGGTAGAGGCCGTGCCCTGGGCTTCGGCGCGCATGCCGAGCAAATGCGAGTGATCATGGGTTTGCGGTTTGCCGGTAAAGAATCCGCCGCTGAATGAACTGACGGTCGCCATCGCAGGTTTACCATGCAGCGTTTCAAGTAGATTGACGTGGGCATCAAACATGCGAAGTGTTGCATGAAAAGATTTTTCACTGTCCATGTGATAATTGAATCCTGTGTTGAGTTAGTAAGTATGAGATGGGGCGGATGGGATCTTATTAGTTTTGTTGGGGGTGGGTGGTATTATCTGTATTGCAGAAAGTTAAGTGCGATAACAACCAGTGAATGGTGTAAGGATGAACGGGTAAGTTGGCGTTAGCTTTTTAACAGCCCATAAAAAAGGCCCGCCTCGAAGAGGCGGGCCTTTTGGCTACGGTCTGACGGGCTGATTAAGCGCCGTACACCGGCAGCTTCTTGCAAATAGCCTTGACCTTCTCACGCACGGCGTCGATGACCGCTTCGTTGTTCAGGTCCGCCAGGATGTCGCAGATCCAGCCAGCCAGTTCCTTGCACTCGGCTTCCTTGAAACCGCGAGTGGTCACGGCCGGGGTACCGAAGCGCAGACCCGAGGTGACGAACGGAGAGCGTGGGTCGTTTGGCACCGAGTTCTTGTTGACGGTGATGAACGCCTTGCCCAGCGCCGCGTCGGCGTCTTTGCCGGAGATCTCTTGCTTGATCAGCGAGAGCAGGAACAGGTGGTTTTCAGTACCGCCGGACACCACGTCGAAGCCGCGCTCGATGAACACGCCGGCCATGGCCTTGGCATTCTTCACCACTTGTTGCTGGTAAGCCTTGAACTCAGGTTGCAGGGCTTCCTTGAAACAGATCGCCTTGGCCGCGATCACGTGCTCCAGCGGGCCACCCTGGGCGCCCGGGAAGACGGCGGAGTTCAGCCTCTTCTCGATGTCGGCATTGGCGCGCGCCAGGATCAGGCCGCCACGTGGACCGCGCAGGGTCTTGTGGGTGGTGGTGGTGACCACGTCGGCGAATGGCACCGGGTTCGGGTAGACGCCAGCGGCGACCAGGCCCGCTACGTGAGCCATGTCGACGAACAGGTAGGCACCGACCTTGTCGGCAATCTCGCGGAAACGCGGGAAGTCGAGGACCTGGGAGTAGGCGGAGAAACCGGCCACGATCATTTTCGGCTTGTGCTCGAGGGCCAAGCGCTCGACTTCGTCGTAGTCGATCAGGCCGTTGCCGTCGATGCCGTACTGGACGGCGTTGTACAGCTTGCCGGAGGAGGAAACGCTGGCACCGTGGGTCAGGTGACCGCCGTGGGCCAGGCTCATGCCCAGGATGGTGTCACCGGCCGACAGCAGTGCCAAGTACACGGCGGAGTTGGCTTGGGAGCCTGCGTGCGGCTGGACGTTGGCGTAATCGGCGCCGAACAGTTGCTTGGCGCGGTCGATGGCCAGTTGCTCGACCACGTCGACGTACTCGCAACCACCGTAGTAACGCTTGCCTGGGTAGCCTTCGGCGTACTTGTTGGTCAGTACCGAGCCTTGAGCTTCCATCACCGCGGGGCTGGTGTAGTTTTCCGAAGCGATCAGCTCAATGTGCTCTTCCTGGCGCTGAGCTTCTTGCTCCATGGCGGCAAAGAGATCGGCGTCGTACTTGGCAATAGTCAAATCACGGCTGAACATGGCGGTCCTCAAGGATCGGGGGCAGAAAAGGGGGGCATTCTACCTCAACCGGTTTTGGAAGGCATATGAAAGGGCGTCATGTCGCGGACAAATGGGTTTCACTCAGAACTCAGCGATGCCCGGACTGGCACCTTCGCGAGCAAGCCCGCTCCCACATTTTGAAATGCGTTTCCCTGTGGGAGCGGGCTTGCTCGCGAAGAGGCCCGCCCAGCCACCACAAGATTTCAGTCGAGCATGAACAACGCATCATTGCTGAACTGCGCTTCGAACCGATTGGCCGGCATCGGCCGGCCGAACAGGTAGCCCTGGACTTCGTCGCAGCCGTGCTCGCGCAGGAAGTCCAGTTGCTCATGGGTCTCGACACCCTCGGCGATCACCGCCAGGTTGAGGCTGTGGGCCATGGCGATGATCGCACGGGCGATCTGCGCATCCTGCTCGCCGGACGGGAGGCCGTCGACGAAGGTGCGGTCGATCTTCAGCACGTCGATGGGGAATTGCTTGAGGTAGTTGAGCGACGAATAACCGGTGCCGAAGTCATCGACGGCGATGCTCAGGCCCAGGTTTTTCAGCCCGGCCAGGATCTGCATCGCCTCGCTGACTTCGCGCATCAGGATACTTTCCGTCAGTTCCAGCTCCAGGCAGGCCGGCGGCAGGCCGGTGCTGCGCAGGATATTGGCGATGCGCGTGCCCAACTGGCCGTCGGAGAACTGCCGGGCCGAAATGTTGACCGAGACCTTCGGCACCCGGACCTTGGCCTGGTGCCATGTCCTGAGCTGCCGACAGGCCTCGGTGATGACCCAGTCGCCGACGTCCACCACCAAGCCGAGTTCTTCGAGTACCGGGATGAAATCCCCTGGCGGCACCAATCCGCGTCGCGGATGGCGCCAGCGCAGCAGGGCTTCGGCACCGGTCAAACGTTTGCCATCGCCGCTGAACTGCGGTTGGTAATACAGCACGAACTCGTTCTGTTCCAGGGCGTGGCGCAGGTCGCTTTCCAGCTCCAGGCGCTCCAGGGCGCTGGCGTTCATGTCGGCCTGATAGAACTGGAAGTTGTTCTTGCCCCGCTCCTTGGCGTGATACATGGCTGTGTCGGCGTTCTTCATCAATTGGCTCAGTTCGTTGCCGTCCTGGGGGCTCAGGGCGATACCGATACTGGCGGTGACGAAGAACTCCCGGCCTTCGAGCACGAAGGGCCGCACCAGGCTGGCGAGGATCTGCTCGGCTACGTTGATTGCCCGGTTCAGCGCCATTTCGCGACTGGCGCGCGGTTGCAGCAGCAGGGTGAATTCATCGCCACCCATGCGTGCCACAGTGTCGTCGTCGGCGACGCAGCCGAGCAGGCGCGTGGCCATTTCCTTGAGCATCCGATCGCCGGCGGCATGGCCCAGGGAGTCGTTGATCGGCTTGAAGCGGTCCAGGTCGAGGAACATCAGCACGACCCAGGTCTTCTGTCGGTCGGCCGATTGCAGCGCGGTGTGCAGGCGATCCTGGAACAGCGTGCGGTTGGGCAGGTGAGTCAGGGCGTCGTAATAGGCCAGGCGATGAATGCGCTGCTCGCTGGCCTTGCGCTCGCTGATGTCGCTGAAGAAGCATACATAGCTGGCCAGGTCGCCTTCGTCATCCAATACGGCCGTAATGCCGACCCAGGCCGGGTAATGCTCACCATTGCGGCGCTTGAGCCAGACTTCGCCTTCCCAGGTGCTGTGCTGTTGCAGCTGCTTGAGCACGTAGCGCAAGTGGGCTTCCTGCTGTTCGTCCACGGTCAGCATGTTGGGCAACTGGTCCAGCACTTGCGACACGGCATAACCGCTGACGCGACTGAAGGCTTCGTTGGCCTGGACAATGTAGCCGGCCGGGTCGGTGATCAGGATCGCCGAGGTCGAGTGCTCGAAGACCGTAGCGGCCATGCGCAGGTCTTTTTCAGCGCGACGCTGCTGGCTGATGTCGCGACCGACGCCGAGCACGCCTTCGAACGCGCCGTGTTCATCCCACACCAGTACCAGTCGCAGCTCGATGGGAATCTTGCGCCCATCGGCACGCAGGCAGTCGAACAGGAACAACTGGGTCTGCATCTGGTTGCGTAGCTCGGCCAGTTGATCGGGCTTGTCGAGGGCCTTGCTGACCCGGTCCATCAGGCTGTAGATGCCGGTCAGTTGTTGCGGATTGGCGATGATCGATTGCCAGCCGTTCTGGAAGATCCAGTCGGCGGTGTAGCCCAGCACCGCTTGCACCGACGGGCTGACGTAGTTGAGCGAAAGCTTGTTGTCGGTGGAGAAAATCACGTCGCTGATGCTTTCGGCGAGCATCCGGTAGCGTTGTTCGCTGTCACGCAGCGATTCACTGGCCTCGATCTGCTCGGTGACGTCCTTGGCCACGCCGATGATTCGTGTCACCTGGTTATCCCGGTCCCGGGCCAGGGCCTGCTCGCGGATGTCGAAGCAGCGCCATTTGCCATTGCGGTGGCGAAAGCGCAGTTGGCATTGCAACAATTGCGTGTACCCGCCCCGCCGCTGTGCCTGGCGCAGGCTGTGGTAGTGATCGGCATCGTCGCTGTGCAGCAGGATTTCCCAGAAGTACTCGCCCATCTGGTGCAGTTCGGTGCGGTCGTACCCCAGGGTCTGGCCCAGGTGGTGGTTGCTGAAAATCATCCGCTGACTGATGACGTCCTGCACATAGAGATGATCCGGCACGGTGCGCACCACGTCCGACCAGAAACCCTCGCGTTCGAGCAGCGAGAGCTCGATCAGCTTGCGGCTGGTGATGTCGCTGATGCTCAGGATGACCGCGTTATGGTCTTGCTGTTTTTCCGGCAGGCGCAGCACCAGCCACAGGTGCTGGTCGCGGCCATGGGCGTCCTGGAGCTTGATTTCCAGCTCCAGTTGCTTGTGTTGATCGAGCAGCGCCTCGAGCAGCTTCGAGCCGACGGGGTTGTTGTCCTGCGTACCCTTGCCGACCAGCAGTTGCCAGGCCTGATCGCAGGAATCGACATTGAGCAGTTTCAACGCCATCTGGTTGACTTCGGTGACGTGAACTTCCTGGCGCAATTGCTCGAGTTGATGGGGGGTTTTTGTCCATGCGCGCAATTGATCGCCCGTGTGCAGGCCGGCCCGCTCAAAAAAAGCCTTGAGCCCCGACAGGTCGAGCACGCACAAGGCCACGCCAGTGCCTTCGAAAATATCCTGGTAGCGCCGCCGACCTTCATGCAACTGCCGCTGACGTCGGCGCATGTTCAAGAGCGCAATCACCGGCAACAACGAAAACGCCAGGCCCAGCAGGCATTTGCCGATGAAGGCCGGCAACAGTTGTTCGATCACCTGGCGGCGGTCGAACAGCCCCCGCAGTTGCCAGTCGCTGCTGCTCAAGGGCACGGTCAGTACGGTGTTCTCCAGGTCATCCGGGGACAAGTGGGTAGGGCTGCTCGAGGGCAGGCTTTCGTCGCGGCTGATGATCTGCTGGTTGAGACGGTTTTCTACCAGCCACAGCGGGCGCAGCCCCATATCGGCCTGCTTGGTCAGGGTGGAGAAAAAGTTCGGGCTCAGGCGCAGGGCCCAGTAGCCACGGCTGCTACCGCTGGCCTGGTGCAACAATAGGTGCACCACGGAGCCGTCTTCGGCATTGCTGAAATAATGGGCCTGGGCCCGGCTGCGCCGCACCAGGTCGCCCAGGTAGTCGGCGTCGTGGCTGTCGGCGTCGCTGTCACTGAGCACTCGGCCGGAGGGGCTCAGCAGGACCAGGCTGCGCAATTCGGGGAGCGATTGCTGGAGTTTGCGCACCAGGGCCCGCTGTTCGTCGCCCGTTTGGGGTTGTTCGACGATCGGTAGCAGGTTGAGGGCGATTTGCGCGTTCAGGGCCATGTTCAGGCTGACTTGCGCGGCGAGATCAGCGGTGTAGTCGATGGTGTATTGGCGTTGTTGCTGTTGGGTTTCGCGCAGTTGGTCGAGCAATTGCCAGAACAGCAAGCCGAGCAACAGCAACACCAGCGTGGCCAGTGCGCTCTTCAATGTCCCGCGCAGGGGCGAGCCGGGCACGACTGCGGGTGCGCGAGGGGACAGGGGCGGAGTGACGTTGGACAAGCTGTAATCCTGCAGTTTGCTGGACTGGCGCGACGTGCACTATAAGCCGGACGCCCGAAGGGCGGCTAGCATGCCTTGACTTGTGGCAAAGTGCCAGCCCTTGGCGGCTGGACCTTGACCGACGGTTGAGGTAGCTTTGCCGGTCAAACAAGAGCGTTCCAGCTCCAGATTCCCAGGCTCTATCCGCGTGCAGGCATTGATGACCGTCAAGTGCCGGTGCCGCGCATGGCCTGGCTCGTTCTTTTCACCTGTCACTGACGCTAGGTTCACCATGGCTCAATACGTCTTTACCATGCATCGGCTGAGCAAAGTTGTTCCGCCGAAGCGGGAAATCCTGAAAAATATTTCACTGTCCTTCTTCCCCGGCGCCAAGATCGGCGTACTGGGTCTCAACGGTTCGGGTAAATCCACGCTGCTGAAAATCATGGCCGGCGTCGATAACGAATTCGACGGCGAAGCCCGCCCGATGCCGGACCTGAACATCGGCTACCTGCCCCAGGAGCCTCAGCTGGATCCGACCAAGACCGTCCGTGAAGTGGTCGAGGAAGCGGTCAGTGTGATCAAGGACGCCCAGGCGCGCCTCGACGAGGTCTATGCCGCCTACGCCGATCCGGATGCCGACTTCGACAAGCTGGCCGCCGAACAGGCCAAGCTCGAAGCGATCCTGCAGGCCAGCGACGGCCACAACCTGGACCGCCAGCTGGAAGTCGCCGCCGATGCGCTGCGCCTGCCGGCCTGGGACGCGAAGGTCGAACACCTGTCTGGTGGTGAGAAGCGCCGCGTGGCCCTGTGCCGCCTGTTGCTGTCGGCCCCGGACATGCTGCTGCTCGACGAACCGACCAACCACCTGGACGCCGATTCCGTCGCCTGGCTCGAACACTTCCTGCACGACTTCCCAGGCACCGTGGTTGCGATCACTCACGACCGTTACTTCCTGGACAACGTCGCCGGCTGGATCCTCGAACTTGACCGCGGTGCAGGCATTCCATACGAGGGCAACTATTCGGGCTGGCTGGAAGCCAAGTCCGATCGTCTGGCCCAGGAATCCAAGCAGCAGTCGGCCCATGAAAAAGCCATGAAGGAAGAACTGGAGTGGGTGCGCAAAGGCGCCAAGGCCCGCCAGTCCAAATCCAAGGCACGTCTGCAACGCTTCGAGGAAATGCAATCCCAGGAATTCCAGAAGCGCAGCGAAACCAACGAGATCTACATCCCGGCCGGTCCGCGCCTGGGTGACAAGGTCATCGAGTTCAAGAACGTCACCAAGGGTTATGGCGATCGCGTGCTGATCGACAACCTGTCGTTCTCCATGCCCAAGGGCGCCATCGTCGGCGTGATCGGCGGTAACGGTGCGGGTAAATCCACGCTGTTCCGCATGCTGATGGGCAAGGAAACGCCGGATTCGGGCAGCATCGAAATCGGTGAAACCGTGCAACTGGCCTGCGTCGACCAGAGCCGCGAAGACCTGGACGGCAGCAAGACCGTGTTCCAGCAGATCTCCGACGGTTCCGACCAGATCCGCATCGGCAACTATGAAATCCCGTCGCGCACTTATGTGGGCCGTTTCAACTTCAAGGGCGGCGACCAGCAGAAGTTCGTCAAGGATTTGTCCGGTGGTGAGCGCGGTCGCTTGCACCTGGCGTTGACCTTGAAGGAGGGCGGCAACGTCCTGCTGCTCGACGAACCGTCCAACGACCTCGACGTGGAAACCCTGCGTTCCCTGGAAGAAGCCTTGCTGGACTTCCCGGGCGCCGCCATTGTGATCTCCCACGATCGGTGGTTCCTCGACCGCGTGGCGACCCACATCCTGGCATACGAAGACGATTCCCAAGCGGTGTTCTTCGAAGGCAACTACACCGAGTACGAAGCCGATCGCAAGAAGCGCCTCGGCGAAGCGGCTGCCCAGCCGCACCGCGTACGGCACAAAAAACTGGCCTGAGTCGGTTGGTTGCATGAAAAAACGGAGCCTTCGGGCTCCGTTTTTTATGGGGGTTACGCCGGCACCGCGAATTCAAGGGAGAGAATGTTGGGGAGGGTCGGGTCCATCTCGTACAGCAAGGCATAACCCGCCCCCGTGATTCCGGTCAACAGGCTGACGTCGGGTACCCGATCGTTGTCGAGCCATGGTCCCTCGAAAAACTGCCGGGCGATTTCGTCGAGTATCTTTCTGACCCTGCTCATGCCTTCGGGATTATCCGAGTGCCGATACAGGTCATGCAGACAGATCAGATTGCCGAAATCGCCGTGACACAGGTTGTAGCCCTCGCCGAAACCGTGCTGCCAGAGATTGTTCTCGCATCGCTGTATATCGTCGAGCACGGTCTGCCTGGCCGCGTCGTCCAGGGCGTCCCCCATCGATGCCATGAGCTGTCGCCTGGCGATAAGTATACCGCCGTCGCCGTGGCACCACTTGGACGTATGGTCCGCCGGCCCGAGGTTTCGCAGGTCCAGCCAGAAACCGTCCCGGCTCAAGCGGTTTTCGCCTTCGAGCACCTGGATGGCCAAGGGCACCAGGGTCGCATCGCCGGTCACGTCATAGGCTTTACACAGGGCATGGATGACCCCCGAGAGGCCGTGGGACAAGCCTGTCAAAATGACCGAGCGATCATCGCGCCGCAGCAGTTGGCCATCTTCAATCAGGACTTGATCCTTGATGTAGCCAACCATGCGTTGGATGGCTGGCAGCACGTCCTCCTGTGCAGACAATGCATGGATATTGGCCAGCAGGGTCACAGCCCCACAACAGCCTCCGAGGAAGTCGAAATCATAGTCTTCAGGAGGGACTTCAATCAGTTGGCGCAGCAGGCCGGCAATTTTTTCATCATGCTTGGCGTCTCCAGTGACTTGGCGACGATTGATGAGCAGATAGAGGTAAGCCCCCAGCCCGTGATAAGCACTGACCGTCAAATCGGTTCTGAAAAAGCCGAAGCGTTGTTCCAGTGAGTGCAGCACCTGATCCATGCGCGACAGACAGTGCGGTTCGCCGCTCACCTTGAACAGGCCCAGATAAAACAAGCCAATCCCGGCGATACCGGAATACAACCCGTGATCCATGGGCGACGGGTATTTTCTCTGGGTCGTGGGGTGCGTATGGAAAGACAGCCAGCTTACATCTTCCGTCATGCCCACTACCGCCAGCTCCTCGAGGCGGGCGCTGATGGTCTGTAGCGCGTCGAGTCGGTTCGCCAGGGGCGCTGTTTCAAGGTTCGCCAGCGTCTGCGGAATAGGGGAGGGGGGATGTCCGTTCGGTTCTGGGAACAGACAGATTTCGAGTAAGGTGCGTTGTAAGGCCCAGTCTTTGCGGGACAGGTTGGCTATTTTTTGTAGACAGCTTTTTACCGGTGGTTCCACGGCTGCCATTTCAATTGTTTCACCCTGTGCGCTCGTAAAATAGTTGCCGTTCAGCGGCATGGTAAAGCACGGGATACTGGATCGTTGCAGGTCGGCTATTTCATAGCGGGGAATGCCCTTTTCCCGATAGGGTTCTTTCAGGTCTTCCCACAGGGTGGCGAGCAGAAGTTCCCGGTCGAGCATATTCTGCATAAAGCGAGGGTGGCGGATCAGCCCGATAAAATCAGCGTAGCGCTGAGAGTTTTTGAGCAACACCCGGGTTGACAGTTCCCCTGCGGATTGTTCAAGCATCTGCATGATCGCGCGCCGATGAACCATCAGTTCGCCATAGGCCTTTTCAAAGCCTTGGAAAAGTTCTTTTTTATAAGCTTCAGGTCCCTTGCGCTCACCCTGCAAAAGCGGCAGATGTTTTTGCATCAGGTGATGTTCGAATTCGACTTTGCGCAAATGGTAAAAACCATCGTCGAAAATCAGGGAATGGCGGGTGGAGATGAATAGCGCTTGCCGGGTCAGACCGCTCTGGTCGTTATTGGGCTGTTGTGAAAAGGGTACGAATCCGCTGGAACAGACTGACTGCTGGACCAATTTAAAACTATTGGACAGTGCGCAACCTGCGGGCAGGTCAGTGAGCAGGTCGCTGGTGGAAGCCGTGAACAAACACTCGAGGTCAATCATGACCGGGCTGTTGCCGCACGCAATAATATTTTCGTAGTGAAAGTCGATGCCATTCAACCCATGGATGACGGCTATTTGTGCCCCCATTTTTTGATAGAACAGCCCAATGTCTGTTTCGCTATCGCAAGGGAGGTTCTCGACTTTCTCTACCCAGCTGTGCCGTTCGCGGCTGAGGATTTTTGGCGTATGGATAGAAAAACAATCGGCGCCTGTCCACTCATGCAATTGGCCAAGAAGGCCATAGAAAAACAGTGCCTCCTGGCTTGCCCTTGGCTTGTAGACCAATGCCGTGGTGCCGATATTGACTTGGCAGACCGTTTCGCCACGACCGTGAGGGTCGCCCAGGCCGAGCTCAATAGCGTCGATTTTCCGCGAGGGGATCGAAAACGCTGTCTCCAACCATTCAGCGTCGTCGGCAAAGTTATGAATGACCGTATAAAGAAAATGGAGGGTGTCGTCCAGTAGGTCAAACAGCAATGTCGCCAGCACTGGGTAGGATTCGAAAAACTTCAGCAACGGCAGCGTGCGTAGAAGGTGATTGAATCCTTCCAGGTCAATGTCATCGCCGTCCGCAATCCGTGTATTCAAATAATGGACCAGGCTTTGTTCCGAGGTGCGTCCAACCCGGGCCAGGACATAGCGTTCAAGGCTGGCAAACAAGGCGGGTTCATCAATGTGCCTTGACGCATTCGAATAGCGCGCATCTGCCTTGAAGGTATCGATGAAATAAAGAAAAAAGCGATAGCCAAACCAATAAAAATTGTCCTTGTTACTTGAGCCTTGTTTCATGTCGACATTCACGCTGTCGAGATGAATCAATTTCTCTTTCAACGTATTCAAGGCGTCTTCGCCTGCGGAGGGCAAGGGCTGCTGATTGACGGTTTCCTTGATATACGAGACCAGTTGTTCCCTGTTCAGGCCAAAGTGATCCAGCACGGTTTGATCATCGGCATGCAGGCGGGTCAGGTTGTTTTCAAAAAGGGCGATGTCGCCGTCTGAAGCGTACCGGTACTTCCCTCGCTGATCCAACTTCAAAGCGTTAACAAGCATGCCATAGCTCCTGACATGGATAGAGCAGGCAATGCCTGCTCTATGTTTATAGGTGTTGCCTGTTTCGATGTCGATTAAGCGGGATTAGCACCCGAGTGTCGAGCATCCAATATTGGTGCAAGTTCCAAAGGTGTTGCATTCCATCGTCGTTGCCAGCATGCCCACGATGTTGTTAGCGGGCGCTTGGTAGGCGTTGAACTCGAGATAGAAGTCACCGGACATGTTCAGGATTTTTTCGCTCATGATATTTCCTCATCAGTTATTGAATATCGCGTACAGCGGCCTGCGGCCAATCGGATGCCAATCACTGTATCCGAACTGTAGGATGTCAAATGAAGTTGTCTATGAATGGGATTAGGGATATCAAAGTCGCCCTGTGCAGGTCGACCTTGAAAGTGGGATTAGCACAAAATGGCGGTGCACTCTGCGGTGCCACATTCGACAATGGTCAGCGCTGCTGACTCAATGCCGCGACTGACGAGTTGGTAGGACTTGAAGTCACCATCGAAGTCACCGGACATTGCCAGTATGTGTTCGCTCATCATGTTTCTCCTCTGTTGTTACGCACCTGTTTTGGTGCGGGAAAAACAATAGCACGCTGCCGATTAAGCACCAACTTGTCGTTATGACCTTATGTTGCAGTTACATGTTGCTACAGGTATGTAGTTACTGTTGCGACGCTCTAGCGCTAGAGGCTTTATTGCTCTTGTTCGAGTCTGCAGGAAAGGTTTAAGTGTTTTCTCATGGTACTAACAAGTGCTGCTCGCTCAGTTCGTTAATCAAGCGCTATGGCAATGACTTCAATGGCGAGATTGCCCATCGGTCGCTCCCTGATCACCTCATCCCCCACCTTCGCCCCCAGCAACGCTCGCCCCAGCGGCGAACCCCAGTTGATCAGTCCACTGGCCGCATCAGCTTGGTCTTCACCCACCAATTGCACCCGCTGCTCGTGATCATGCTCATCGACGAAGGTCGCCCAATGCCCAATCCGCACCTGGTCCGTTGATGTCGGCACGACGATCTGGGCGCTTTGCAAGCGCTGATTGAAATAGCGCAGGTCCCGTTCAATGTCGGCGATGCGCTGTTTGTCTGCCTGGTCGCCTTTGGCTGCGTGCTGGCCATGCAGTGCCTGCAACTGGGCGACGCGGGCCTGCAACTGGGCAAACCCGGACGGTGTCACGTAATTGGGCTGGGCACTGACCTGGCGTTCGACCGGTTGATCGGCCTGGGCTGCGGCGGTGTCTTCGTTGACGAAAGCGCGACTCATGGTGTTCTCCTCTATTGGAGTTTGGGCCATGGTCGCAGGCTTTTGGTTTCGATGAATGTCTGTGCGCGACTTACGGCGAGCGATAAGCCCGGGCGGCATCCTGGTCTTTCTGCTGTTGCCAGGCCCGTTCACGTTCATCCCAGTGACGTTCGCGATAGGCGTCACGCTCCTCGCTTTCGCGCATGGCCTGACACTGACGGAAACCATCGCTCCAGCCTTCGGCGTAGCGCGGGTCCTTGAGATAGCGCGGCACGTCTTTCCTGAACTGGCCGGTGATCACCCCGGCGGCTTGCCGGCCGCTGCTGCAACCGTCGTCGTAGCCGTCGGCGAACGCTGGTGGATAACCCCGGGCGATCAGGTCTTCGTGGGTGGTTTCACAGCCGCTGACCAGCAACATCACACTCAATACCGCTACCGCACGCCACATGCCTGTCTCCCTGCCGCATTGGCGGCCTTACCAGGAGAATTTAGAAGCGCAGTTGTAGGCGGGAGGTGAAAGAATGATCAAAAAATCTGCGGTTGCAGGTAAATGAGGCCGCCTTCATAGGGCGGCTTTTTCAACGGCATCGGCAATCAGCGGCGCCACTTCACGGAGTCCTTCGAGCGTCAGCTTTTTTTGTTTGTACATGTTGTACCAACTCTGGCGCCAGCGAATGACGCGCTCACCGTCACGCAATTTGAGTCGCTTGAGTGTGTACTCGGCTTTGTCGCGATAAGCCGGAGGAATCGCTGCTGTGGTGCGCATCTGAAGCGACGGCAAAATGATTTCGAACCAGCCTGGGCCCACGTCATGGGGATCGAGCACCGTGTCATCAGCTGTTTTCTTGCTGGAATTCAGCGTGCCGGAGGCGAAGCGGTAATTGCTCCATTCGTAGGTCAGGCCCGGGTAGTGCTTGTAGCTGAGGTAGTGATCGACCGTTCCGCCGGTAGGGTCAAGCATGGCCGCGTAGGCACACAGGTTTGCGTAATGATCGGCCAGCTCTCGCGAGCATTTGTTCCAGAGCGGCGAGGGACGAGGAGCGCCCGGATTGTCAGTGAGCCATTGTTTTCCCGGCGTTCTGACGTCTTTATCAAAATCGGCGGGTTCCTTTGGCCTGGTCACCGGGATCATTGATGGCCCTCGCCATTGAGCTTCAGGAGGCCGCTCTCGATCAGCCAGCGTGGCCAGAACTCATCATGGGCCGGAAGCAGCTTTTGCAGCGCCTTATGGATGGAGGCTCGGGTCTTGAGTCCTTCAGGCAGTTGCTTCTCGCCACGCATGAATGCTTCGGCGGCCTCAATGGCTTTTTCTGCCTCCAGCGAGCGCGCCTGTTCCAGCCCGAACGTGTCAGAGACCAACCAACTGCTGGCGTCACCCTGGGCTGCCCAGTGTCCTTGTGTCAGCGTGACCTTCTGGTCCCGGATCGACAATTGAATCTGATCGTCCTGTTCTGCATCGAATACCGGTTCAAGGGAGGCGGCGACAAGGGGGGGAGTGCGTGGCAATCAGGAGTTGGGGGGGGAGCGGCACCGTGGTTCCCGCGCAAGGTCTTGATAGCTTGCAACAAACTGGGCATCAGCGTGCGCTGCCACCTTGGATGTAAATGAGTCTCGGGTTCGTCGAACAGAATGACAAACCGGCGCTCGGGCTTTTTGTCGAGCAGTGCGGCCGCTGCCTGGTGCTCATACCAGGCCCACACGAGAAAATAGGCCAGCCCCAAGATGCGTCTTACACCCGCAGAGGCCAGCGCGACCGGAACGTTCTGATTGCCGATGGTAAGTGTCGGTCGTTCTCGACCCTCGCCCAGGTAGACTCGTCTGGGTGCCCCGACGCATAACGGTTCGCTGGCGGGAGAGAGGTCGCGCAATGCGTTTTCCAGCGCTTCGAATTGGGGTTTTCGACCGTTTTGCCAGTTGACCCAGTCGCGCTCCAGGCCTTCACAAACCCTTTGCCCATTGACGTCGAGGCCATCCCATACGTCGTCGGCGGAAAAGTGATATGCGGCGGGTCGATCCTTATCGGAGCGCCAGTAATTGCGGGCCGGATCCCATACGGAAAAGCCGCCGTCGATGCGTACGTAAACCACGATGCCGGGCATGGTGGGACGACTTTGTTTCAGAGGCCAGGAGCTGTCTTCCCGCTTGTAGGTCGATACCACAGGCTGGGCGACGCCGGATTTACCTTTTACAACGTATTCAATGGAGGACTTGCCGGGGTTTACAGGCAGGGCTGGCGTATTGGCCCAGGTGCGCGTCAGCGCCCACCAGGCCAGGTCCAGCAAAAAGCTTTTGCCCAGTCCATTGTCACCTGTAATCAGATTGATTCGTGGCGCCCAGTTAACTTCGAGCTCAGGAGCAGGCCCCACGTTTTTCATGTGCAGATAATCAAGCATCGCAGCATTCAATTCCGATTAAAGGTTGATCCGGGCCAATCTACTTGATTTTGGCTGACTTCGAAACGAGCCCGGAAACGCGCCTGCCATTCGACCTGGGATTGGGCCTTGATCCTCTCTCTGGCTCAGATATCAATAGTGATACCACTTCACCTCAAGCATCACTTCGTTCTCCGGCGAGGCCAATTGGCTGAATTCCCGCTGGGCACTCAGGCGCAGGCCGAGGTTGCGGGACAGCTCCCATTGCTGGTTCAAGCTCAGGCTGCGGCGCACTTCGCCGTTGACGAAATAATCACCCTTGGCTTCCAGGCTCAGGTTGCCCAGCGGGTTTTTCCACAGCACACCGCTATTGAAACCGGCGGCCGGGGCGATGAACTGGGCGAAGTCATTGTTGTGTTCGACCCGCACCGTGCCCAGGGCAAAGCCGAGGACATCCTCGCCCAGCGCCCAGGTGCCGCCGGCGCCGCCGTTGACGTGGCTGACCAGGGTTTCGTCGTCGTGTTTGCCTGGCACCCGCTCCAGGCCGCCGGTGACCTGCCAGGACAGCGGTTGCAGCAACTCGTTGCGCGGCGTCAGGGAGCGAATGGTCGCCAGGTCCAGTTGTTGCACCTGCCAGTCATTGCCTTCGTACTGGCGCAGTTTCAATTGCAGGATTTCGATCTGTGCGCCCAAGGGGAAGCTCTCGGCGTTGTCGTTGAGATCGTGATAGGCCATGCGCAAGCCATACTCGCCGAACGCCCGGTCGCCCCGCGTGCCGAGGCCAGCCTGCCAGGTGCGCGATTGGTGACCGTCCTCGGGCAGGCCCGGTTGCGGGATATCGAGCTCCGGCGCCGGGTTCTGGTTGATCGCCCGCAACAGTTCGAAACTGCGCTGGGCGCGCTGTGGGTCGCGCTCCTGGCCGTTGGCGCGATAGCGTTCCAGGCGGTAGGCCGCATCGATGATCAGCGCCTGGCGTTCGCGCGGCAACGCCTTGAAGCCGGGGGCTTGCAGTTGCTGCTGGTCGGCGCTGGCTTTCAGTACCCATTGCTGTTCTTCGTCGCTGAGCGGTTCGGCGCGGCTGAGCAGTTCCCGTTCACGGGACGGTCGATACTGGATGCTTTCCACCAGGCCGGCTTCTTTCACGGCCTTGACGGTGTCGGTGGGAATCGCAGTCAGCGGGAATTGTTCGGTCAGGCGCAGGCTGGGGCGAGCCACTTGCAGCAATTCGAGCAGGCGATAGGAGCAGTTTTCGTCGAAGAAAAAATAGTCGAACTGAATCTGCTTGAGTTCCCAGACGTGCTCGACCATGCGCTCGGTTTCCGCCTGGCTCAGGTTCAGGCGGTATTCCCACAGGTCGCGGTTCTCCAGGCTACGGTACTCGGAGAGTTTTTCCTGGTACGGCACCAGGGCAAACAGGCCGGGATAGCCGCCCATCAGGCCCTTCCAGGCATAGAGGATACTGTTGTCCGAGCCTTCGATGTAGGCGCCGAAATTGATCGCATAGCTGAGCAGGGCGGTCTTGTCGCTCTGCACATCGGCCTGGTCGATGCGCAGCAGGGTGTGGCCGAACATCGAGGACGGGCTGTTCAGGTACGCGGCGGGGAAGATCATCACCGCGCTGTGGGGCGAGACGTCCTTGAACCATTGGTTGAAGTCGCTGCAGTCAACGGCCGGCAGATCCGTCAGATTGAGCTGGGCCTTGAGCCAGCGCGTTCGCGCCGGGTACACGCACTGGGCATGCTGCTGGCCGGCGCTGGCCGGGCCGTACAGGGCTTTTAGCGTGGCACTCAGTTCACGCTCGGGATGTTCGTTGCCATCGGGCGCGAGGAAGAATTTCTTGTCGCTGATATAGCTGCGCCAACCGCCAAGCTTGGCGGTTTCGTAGTGGCCCAGGGAAATCCAGAAGCGGTCATTGGCCAGTTGCTGCAAACGTTGAGGGTCGACATGAGGCGCGGCGGACAGCGGGGCGCACACACAGAGCGCCAGCCAGGCAAGGCGTTTGAGCATAGTCGGCTACTTGGAAAGGCGAAAAAACAAAGACCGAAGGGGCCCCGAAAAGAAAACCCGCTCCCCGAGAGGAGCGAGTGGTGTCGAGCTTAAGCTTGAGTGGCGTACTTGGCCAGGCGAGGATCGCTTTTCAGCACGGCCAGGGTGTTGGTATGCACATCTTCCGCCGTCACGTCAGCCTTGCTGAAGATCTGCTGGAAGTGCTCGTGGGTAACGGCGGAGAAGTGTGCGCGATCTTCCGGCGCTACGCCCAGTACCACGGCATAGGTGGTCAGCGCTTCGCCCTGACCCTTGGCCATGTCTTCGGACAGCTCGTTCATCATGCCATTCATGGCCAGCCAGGACTTGCCGCCGTAAGTCAGTGCCGCGTTGGTCGAGCAACCGTTGGTGCCGGATGTCATGCCGAAGGTAGCGTTACCGGAAGTGCCGTTGGTGGTGGATGCCAGGAAGTGTGCCGGAGTGCCACGCTGACCTTCGAACAGCATGTTGCCCCAGCCGCAATCCGGGCCGCCCGGCGCCTGAGCCATGGCGTTGATGGATACAGCGGTGAAGAGAGTACCGAGAAGAATCCGTTTCATAGCTATGTTCTCTTTATGTGCATACCGATGGACAGGGTCTGGCCCCTACAGCTGCCAGTGGGCCGGTTATTGTTCCAGCCGCGCAGTTTGGAGTTTAGGCACGATCTGAGGGTTCCGTGACATTTTGCAAAAACATCACTGGAAGATCGCCTGTCTACCGGGCCCGACCGCGGTTTCCCCTTTGACTATGCTTTGGGCAGAGGCGCTCCTTGCCAGTCAGGTACAGGCGGCGCCAGAATGCCGCTATCTGCCCCGCCTGATGTAAGGAAGCCCGATGCCTGATCCTGTTGCTGCCAGCTTGCGTCTAGCGCCCGAAGCGCTGACCCGTCCGTTTTCCGCTGAACAGTTCAGCTTCTCTACCACCAATGATCTGGAGCCCTTCCGCGGTGTGCTTGGCCAGGAACGTGCGGTCGAAGCCTTGCAGTTCGGCGTGGCCATGCCGCGCCCCGGTTACAACGTATTCGTCATGGGTGAGCCCGGCACTGGCCGGTTTTCGTTCGTCAAACGCTACCTCAAGGCCGAAGGCAAGCGCCTGCAGACCCCGGCGGACTGGGTCTACGTCAACAACTTCGATGAGCCCCGCGAACCCCGTGCCCTGGAACTGCCGTCAGGTACGGCCGGTGCTTTCATCGCCGACATCAACGGCTTGATCGACAACTTGCTGGCGACGTTCCCGGCGGTATTCGAGCACCCGTCCTACCAGCAGAAGAAAAGTGCCATCGACCGCGCCTTCAACCAGCGCTATGACCGCGCCTTGGATGTGATCGAGCGCCTGGCGCTGGAGAAGGATGTCGCGCTGTACCGTGACAGCAGCAACATCGCCTTCACGCCAATGAGCGAAGGCAAGGCCCTGGATGAAGCGGAATTCGCCCAGTTGCCGGAAGCCGAGCGCGAGCGTTTCCATGAGGACATCTCGGGCCTGGAAGAGCGCTTGAACGAAGAACTCGCCAGCCTGCCGCAGTGGAAGCGCGAGTCGAGCAACCAGTTGCGCCAGCTCAACGAAGAAACCATCACCCTGGCCCTGCAACCGTTGCTGGCGCCACTGTCGGAGAAATACGCAGAGAACGCTGCGGTCTGCGGCTACCTGCAGGCCATGCAGGTCTATCTGCTCAAGACTGTGGTCGAGCAATTGGTGGACGACAGCAAGACCGACGCCATCGCCCGCAAGCTGCTGGAGGAACAGTACGCCCCGAGCCTGGTGGTCGGGCATCCGTTCAGTGGCGGCGCGCCGGTGGTGTTCGAGCCGCACCCGACCTACGACAACCTGTTTGGTCGCATCGAATACAGCACCGACCAGGGCGCGCTCTACACCACGTACCGGCAGTTGCGTCCGGGCGCCTTGCACCGGGCCAACGGCGGTTTCCTGATTCTCGAAGCGGAAAAAATGCTCGGTGAGCCGTTCGTGTGGGATGCGCTCAAGCGCGCCCTGCAATCGCGCAAGCTGAAAATGGAATCGCCGCTGGGGGAACTGGGGCGCGTGGCCACCGTGACCCTGACGCCGCAGCACATTCCGCTGCAGGTCAAGGTCGTGATCATCGGCGCCCGCCAGCTCTACTACGCCTTGCAGGACCTGGATCCGGACTTCCAGGAAATGTTTCGCGTGCTGGTGGATTTCGACGAAGACATCCCGATGGGCGACGAGAGCCTGGAGCAGTTCGCCCAGTTGCTCAAGACCCGCACTTCGGAGGAGGGCATGGCGCCGCTGACCGCCGACGCGGTGGCGCGCCTGGCGACCTACAGTGCGCGTCTGGCCGAACACCAGGGGCGCTTGTCGGCGCGTATCGGTGATCTGTTCCAACTGGTCAGCGAGGCGGATTTCATTCGCCAACTGGCCGGTGACGAGATGACCGACGCCGGTCATATCGAGCGCGCCCTCAAGGCCAAGGCCACCCGTACCGGGCGTGTCTCGGCGCGAATCCTCGACGACATGCTCGCGGGGATCATCCTGATCGACACCGCCGGCGCGGCCGTGGGCAAATGCAACGGGCTGACAGTACTCGAGGTCGGCGACTCTGCGTTTGGTGTACCCGCGCGGATTTCCGCCACGGTGTACCCGGGCGGCAGCGGCATCGTCGACATCGAGCGGGAGGTCAACCTCGGCCAGCCGATCCACTCCAAGGGCGTGATGATTCTTACCGGCTACCTGGGCAGTCGTTATGCCCAGGAATTCCCGCTGGCGATCTCGGCCAGCATTGCGCTGGAGCAGTCCTACGGTTACGTGGACGGCGACAGCGCGTCCCTGGGCGAGGCGTGTACGCTGATCTCGGCCCTGTCGAAGACGCCGCTCAAGCAGTGCTTCGCCATTACCGGCTCGATCAACCAGTTCGGTGAAGTGCAGGCGGTGGGCGGGGTCAACGAGAAGATCGAAGGCTTCTTCCGCCTCTGTGAAGCCCGCGGGTTGACCGGTGAGCAGGGGGCGATCATTCCCCAGGCCAACGTCGCGACCCTGATGCTCGACGAGAAAGTGCTGGCCGCCGTGCGCGCCGGGCAGTTCCATGTCTATGCGGTGCGCCAGGCCGACGAAGCCCTGAGCCTGTTGGTGGGCGAGCCTGCTGGCGAGCCGGACGAAAACGGCGAGTTCCCCGAGGGCAGCGTCAATGCCCGGGTGGTGGAGCGGCTACGGGTGATCGCGGAAATGATCAGCGAAGACGACATCAAGGAAGCGGAAAAGGAACTGGCACAGCAGGCATTGACGGAGGCCAAGCCGGCTTGATGTTTTCCTGACCGCAGCAAGACCTCCTGTGGGAGCGAGCTTGCTCGCGATTGCGGAGTTTCAGTCACGGTTTTCTCGACTGTCACACCACAATCGCGAGCAAGCTCGCTCCCATACTGTTTTGTGGGTTATTTCTAAAAAAACGCCACCACTTTGGCGTCAATATTCACACTGTGACCGCTCGGCGTATTCTGGTCTCGAAAGTCCTTGCGACCGGAACTTTTCTTCTATCCTCAGCTCAAGGATAACGAGAGTCATCATCGGATCGAAACAGCCTCCTCCCGGGGCTGAATACCGGATCTACCGAGGGGCGCCGCCATGTCGCGCAACCTTTGCCTCACTCGTCAATGCCTGGGTCTTGTCACCCGTATCGAATGCGCCATCCGCCCCCTGGCGGGAGATACCGGTATGTGGACCTTGCTCTTCGCCGCCGGAATGGCCGGTGAACAACCTTCTGCCATCAAGGCCCAAGGGCCATTTCCCGGCCCGACTGCCGCCGAATCCATCCTCGATACCATTGTGCAAAGCCTGACGCTGCACGGCTACGAGCTGGCCGATGACCCGCAGATATGGTCCCTGCACATGCAAGCCCAACTGCGTGAAATCAATGGAGGTCGTTGTCGCAACGTCGGCGGCTTCGAGTTTCGTCCGCTGCATTGAAGGCCATCACCGCACGGGCATCGACAGTAAAATTTTGACACAAGAGCAGGGACCTGGGACGGTCCCGGCGTTTGTGGGGCCGGTCGTGGCTGATATACTCGCCGCGATTTTTCAGCCCTGGTGTGAGATTCAATGGAACGCTTTATCGAAAACGCAATGTACGCCTCCCGTTGGCTGCTGGCGCCGATCTACTTCGGGTTGTCCCTGGGCTTGCTGGCCCTGGCGCTGAAGTTCTTCCAGGAAGTCTTTCACGTCATCCCCAACGTGTTTTCCATGGCCGAGTCGGACCTGATCCTGGTGCTGCTGTCGTTGATCGACATGGCGCTGGTGGGCGGGCTACTGGTGATGGTGATGATTTCCGGCTACGAGAACTTCGTCTCGCAGTTGGACATCGGCGACGACAAGGAAAAGCTCAACTGGCTGGGCACCATGGACTCTTCATCGCTGAAGATGAAAGTCGCTGCCTCGATCGTGGCCATTTCCTCCATCCACCTGCTGCGCATTTTCATGGACGCCAAGAACGTCGATCCCGAGCATCTGATGTGGTACGTGATCATTCACATGACTTTCGTGGTCTCGGCATTTGCCATGGGCTACCTGGACAAACTGACCAAGCACTGAGGTCCGTTCTCCACGCTGGCGCAACGCCCGCCTGTAGAATTGCAGGCGGGCGTTGTCGTTTCTGGCGGCTTGCTTTGACGTAGGGGGCTCGTCACCCGCGGTGGCATCTGTGCTAGTCTGCTCGCCCTTTTGGTTCCGGGCGCTCCGGGAGGCGCTGTGTCACGCACGGCAACTCTCGAGCCGTCCGCACAGCGGAGCAGCATCATGTCCGAAGTTAACCTGTCCACCGACGAAACCCGCGTCAGCTACGGCATTGGCCGTCAGTTGGGCGACCAACTGCGCGACAACCCGCCACCGGGCGTGAGCCTGGACGCCATCCTGGCCGGCCTGACCGACGCGTTCGCCGGCAAGCCAAGCCGCGTGGGCCAGGACGAGATGTCCGCCAGCTTCAAGGTCATTCGTGAAATCATGCAAGCCGAAGCCGCTGCCAAGGCTGAAGCCGCAGCTGGCGAAGGCCGTGCGTTCCTGGCCGAAAACGCCAAGCGTGAAGGCATCACCACCCTGGCTTCCGGCCTGCAATTCGAAGTGCTGACCCAAGGTGAAGGCGCCAAGCCGACCCGTGAAGACCAGGTGCGTACCCATTACCACGGCACCCTGATCGACGGCACTGTGTTCGACAGCTCCTACGATCGTGGCCAGCCAGCCGAATTCCCGGTTGGCGGCGTGATCCCAGGCTGGACCGAAGCCCTGCAACTGATGAATGCCGGCAGCAAATGGCGCCTGTACGTGCCGAGCGAACTGGCTTACGGCGCTCAAGGCGTTGGCAGCATTCCACCGCACAGCGTGCTGGTGTTTGACGTCGAGTTGTTGGACGTACTGTAAGACCTTGTCCGGTTTTACAGCCGGACAAAAAACTGTGGGAGCGAGCTTGCTCGCGAAAGCGGACAGTCAGTCGACACTTTCGTGACTGACATGCCGCCATTGCGAGCAAGCTCGCTCCCACAGGGTCAGGTGCTTCATCCGTGGAACCTGCCACTGAAATCACCCGTCGGGCGCAATGCCCGGGCGTAGCAGAACAGGAACAGATTGCGCACCAGTTCCTTGAGCACCAACGGTTCACTGGAATTGAGGCTGTTGAGGTCCAGATCCCCCTGGTCCTGCAGCTCGTTCAAGGCTTCTTCTTCAAGCACTGCACAGACTTCCCCGGTTTCCCGATGCAGGATCCTGAGATAGGGATGTGGGCGGTCCAGCCAGGCATCGATCAAATAAGTCATGGTTCTCATCTCCTTGATGGGTTTCGATGAGAATAATTCTTATTCGCTAAATAGCAAGGCTCTATTGGTGTTGCGATTGTTTTTCTGACGGTGGGTTATGGCCGCTCAGAACGGCTGGCAGTTGGCTAGCGTCCGAGAAATGGGGCCGAAGCGGAGAGGGCGAGGCTCCATCCCACACGCGGGGTATGGGATGGAATACAGCAGTATCAGACTTTTCTTACGAACTCGGACTTGAGTTTCATCGGGCCGATGCCGTCGATCTTGCAGTCGATGTCGTGGTCACCCTCGCACAGGCGGATGTTCTTGACCTTGGTGCCGACCTTGACCACCAGCGACGTGCCCTTGACCTTGAGGTCCTTGATCACGGTGATGGTATCGCCGTCTTGCAAGACATTGCCGACCGAATCTTTCTTCACGGTATCGTCGGACACTGTTTCAGCTTCGCCGCTGGCAGACCATTCGTGGGCACACTCCGGGCAGACCAGTTGAGTACCGTCTTCGTAGGTGTATTCGGAATTGCATTTCGGGCAGGGAGGCAACGTGCTCACTAAGGTTCCTTGGGTATCAGGAGGGCAAAAGGGCGCACATTATATAGGGTTTTGTGGCTGGAATGGGAGTTCGCCGTCCTGTGGCGAGGGAGCTTGCTCCCGCTCGGTTGCGTAGCGACCGTGGATACTTTTGAAGGGGCTGCTGCGCAGCCCAGCGGGAGCAAGCTCCCTCGCCACAGGAAAACCTTGTATCAGTGGGTACGGGCGACCGCAAACTCGCTCAGCTCCACCAGCGCATCGCGGTATTCGCTGGCCGGCAGGGCGTCGAGGCATTTGATCGCGCGGGCAACATAGTCCCGGGCCAGTTTCGCGGTGTACTCCAGCGAACCGGATGCTTCGACCGCGACACGGATGCTTTCCAGGTCTTCGATCCCGCCTTTCTGGATCGCCTGGCGCACCAGTGCTGCCTGTTCAGGCGTGCCCTCGCGCATGGTGTAGATCAGTGGCAGGGTCGGCTTGCCTTCGGCCAGGTCGTCGCCGACGTTCTTGCCCAGGGTTTCTGCATCGCCCTTGTAGTCGAGCAGGTCGTCCACCAGTTGGAAGGCCACGCCCAAGTGGTCGCCGAAGGTGCGCAGCGCTTCGCTCTGCTCGACGCTGGCACCGGCCAGGGCGGCGGCGCTGTGGGTCGAGGCTTCGAAGAGCATCGCGGTCTTGCCGCGGATGACTTCCATGTAGGTTTCTTCGGTGGTGCTGGCATCGCGTACCTTGGACAGCTGCAGCACTTCGCCTTCGGCGATGATGCGCGTGGCCTGGGACAGGATTTTCATCACCGGCATCGAGCCCAGCTCGACCATCATTTCGAATGAGCGCGAATACAGGAAGTCGCCCACCAATACGCTGGGGGCGTTACCCCACATGGCGTTGGCGGTCGAACGGCCACGGCGCATGCCGGACATGTCGACCACGTCGTCGTGCAGCAGGGTCGCGGTGTGCAGGAATTCGATGGTGGCGGCCAGCAGGCGCATGTCATCGCCTTCGCGACCCAGGGCCTTGCCGCACAGCAGCACCAATAAAGGACGCAGGCGTTTACCGCCGGCCGAAGTGATGTAGTCGCCGATTTTCGATACCAGAGGCACGCGGGAAGTCAGCTGCTTCTTGATGATGCCGTCGACGGCGCTAAAATCGTCCGCCACCGCGCGGTAGAAAGCTTGGGGTTGCATCAGCGACAGGTGCTCCAGAAGGGTTGCGCGGCATGCTAGGACCCACGTCCGCAGGTGTCAAGGCGCGATAGACGGCTACTTGCAAGGCTCTCGCGGCTTGCGTACAATCGCGCACCCTGAACTTCCTGGGCAGCACCTGCCTTACGCAATTGCATCCGGGCCTTCCAGCCCATGCAGCCATGCCAGCCAATACCTCTTCTTATAAAGCGCTGGGTGAGCAGGATTATCGGAGAAATACCATGTCGTACGCAGTAATTGTTACTGGTGGCAAGCAATACAAGGTCGCCCCAGGTGAATACCTGAAGATCGAAAAACTGGAAATCGCTACCGGCGAATCCGTGACTTTTGATCGCGTTCTGTTGGTCGCCAATGGCGATGACGTGAATATCGGCGCTCCAGTCGTTGCTGGCGCTACCGTTGTGGCTGAAGTGATCTCCCAAGGTCGTCACGATAAAGTCCGCATCATCAAGTTCCGTCGCCGTAAGCACCACATGAAGCGCATGGGCCACCGCCAGTGGTACACCGAGATCAAAATCACCGGTATTCAGGCTTAATTTCAGCCTAATTCCTCACTAGGAGAATTGAACTCATGGCACACAAAAAAGCTGGTGGTAGTACCCGTAACGGTCGCGACTCAGAAGCCAAACGCCTTGGCGTGAAGATGTATGGCGGCCAGGCTATCAAAGCAGGCAACATCATCGTGCGTCAGCGCGGCACCCAATTCCACGCTGGCTACGGCGTGGGCATGGGTAAAGATCACACCCTCTTCGCTAAAGTCGAAGGCGTGATCAAGTTCGAAGTAAAAGGCGCCTTCGGTCGTCGTTACGTAAGCGTTATCGCAGCTTAATTGCGAGACCGCTGGAAAAGCCCTGTCTTGCGACGGGGCTTTTTCGTTTGTGGGGTGAGTCTCTTGCAAAACTGTTTGTATGGGCTGTCGGCGCTGCGGTTGGGGCGTGTCATCAGGTCGCTGCGCTCATTTTTGCAAGAGTCTTATGTCTTGTTTTTTTTGGCTCGTCCGTATGGCGAGAGGCGTGTGTCATGAAGTTTGTTGATGAAGTATCGATTCGAGTAAAGGCCGGCGACGGCGGCAATGGTTGCATGAGTTTCCGTCGGGAAAAGTTCATTGAAAATGGTGGCCCTAACGGCGGTGATGGGGGCGATGGTGGCTCGATCTACATGCTCGCCGACGAAAACCTCAACACCCTGGTGGACTACCGTTACACCCGGCACTTCGATGCCGAGCGTGGCTCCAACGGCGGCAGCACCGACTGCACCGGCAAGAAGGGCGAAGACCTGATCCTGCGCGTGCCAGTCGGCACCACGGTGATCGATTCGGCCACCCAGGAAGTGATTGGCGACCTGACCAAGGCTGGCCAGCGTCTGCTGGTCGCCCATGGCGGCTGGCACGGCCTGGGCAACACCCGTTTCAAATCCAGTACCAACCGTGCGCCGCGCCAGACCACGCCAGGCAAGCCAGGCGAGCAGCGTGACCTGAAGCTGGAAATGAAAGTGTTGGCCGACGTGGGTCTGCTGGGTTTGCCGAACGCCGGTAAAAGTACTTTCATTCGCTCGGTGTCGGCGGCCAAGCCGAAAGTGGCCGATTACCCGTTCACCACCCTGGTGCCGAACCTGGGCGTGGTCAGCGTCGACCGCTGGAAGAGTTTTGTAATCGCCGACATTCCAGGTTTGATCGAAGGGGCTTCCGAGGGTGCAGGCCTGGGGATTCGTTTCCTCAAGCACTTGTCCCGTACCCGTCTGTTGTTGCACCTCGTGGACATGGCGCCGTTGGATGAAACCAGTGCCGCCGATGCCGCCGAAGTCATCGTCAACGAACTGACCAAGTTCAGCCCGGCCCTGGCCGAGCGCGACCGTTGGCTGGTGCTGAACAAGTGCGACCAGATCCTTGAAGAAGAGCATGAGGAGCGGGTCAAGGAAATCGTCGACCGCCTGGAGTGGGAAGGTCCGGTCTACGTGATCTCGGCCATCGCCAAAGAGGGCACCGAGCGCCTGTGTCACGACATCATGCGTTATCTGGAAGATCGCGCCGACCGCCTGGCCAATGACCCGGCGTACAAGGAAGAGCTGGCCGAGCTCGACCAGCGCATCGAAGACGAGGCCCGTGCCCAGTTGCAGGCGCTGGACGACCAGCGTGCCCTGCGTCGCAGTGGTGTCAAGTCGGTCCATGACATTGGTGACGACGATTGGGACGAAGAAGATGTGGATGACGAAGACGGTCCGGAAATCATCTACGTTCGCGACTGATGCTGCTCAGTTGAAGTCAAGGCCTGTGGGGGTTAGCTTGCTTGCGATAGCGGTGTGACGCCGGTATCAATAATTGCTGGCCCCATGCAATCGCGAGCAAGCTCGCTCCCACAGGTTCAAGTGTTTCGGCGCGGTGTTATCATCGCATCCAGCCGGTTTCCAAGGCGCCGCTCATTCGAGCGGCGTTTTGGTATCTGTAAAACGCAAATACGAATAATCCCATGGGCGGCGCTGGGTCGCGCCGTTCGCTGGCAAAGGTTGAAGATGATGCGGAGCAAGGTGACGGGTGCGCAGCGCTGGGTCGTGAAGATCGGCAGCGCACTGCTGACGGCGGATGGCAAGGGCCTGGATCGCCAGGCAATGGCGGTGTGGGTCGAGCAGATGGTGGCCTTGCATGAGGCTGGCGTCGAGCTGGTATTGGTCTCTTCCGGGGCTGTAGCCGCCGGTATGAGCCGCCTGGGCTGGACGTCGCGACCCAGCGCGATGCATGAGCTGCAGGCTGCCGCCGCCATCGGCCAGATGGGCCTGGTGCAGGCTTGGGAATCAAGCTTCGCCGAGCACGGTCGCCATACGGCGCAGATCCTGCTGACCCACGATGACCTGTCCGACCGCAAGCGCTACCTCAATGCCCGCAGCACCTTGCGCGCGCTGGTGGAGCTGAAAGTCATCCCGGTGATCAACGAGAACGACACGGTGGTCACCGACGAGATCCGTTTCGGTGATAACGACACCCTGGCCGCGCTGGTGGCGAACCTGGTGGAGGCGGATCTGCTGGTGATCCTCACGGATCGCGACGGCATGTTCGATGCCGATCCGCGCAACAATCCCGACGCCAAGCTGATCTACGAAGCCCGTGCCGACGATCCGGCGCTGGACGCGGTGGCGGGTGGCACGGGTGGTGCGCTGGGTCGTGGTGGCATGCAGACCAAACTGCGCGCTGCGCGTCTGGCGGCGCGGTCCGGGGCTCACACCATCATCGTGGGTGGGCGCTTGGAGCGGGTGCTGGACCGCCTGAAGGCCGGCGAACGCATCGGCACCTTGCTCTCGCCGGAGCGTGGCATGTTGGCGGCGCGCAAGCAGTGGCTGGCTGGGCATCTGCAGACCCGTGGCACCTTGGTACTGGATGCTGGTGCGGTGGTGGCCCTGTCCCAAGGCAACAAAAGCCTGCTGCCGGTGGGCGTGAAGTTGGTACAAGGCAGTTTCCGTCGGGGCGAAATGGTCGTGTGCGTGGCCCCGGATGGTCGCGAGATCGCCCGTGGCCTGGCCAACTACAGCGCCCTGGAAGCACAGAAAATCATCGGTCAGTCGTCTGATGCGATTGTCGGTCTGTTGGGTTACATGGCGGAGCCCGAGTTGGTTCACCGTGACAACCTGATCCTCGTCTAAGGAAAAATCATGGGTTTGGCAAAAGGATTGATCGGCTTGCTGCTGGCTGTGCCGCTGCTGGCTTCGGCCGAAGAAATTGGCCAAGTGTCGACGGTGTTCAAGTTTGTCGGGCCGAACGATCGGATCGTGGTCGAGGCGTTCGACGATCCCAAGGTGGATGGCGTGACCTGTTACCTGTCGCGGGCCAAGACCGGCGGCGTGAAGGGTGGCCTGGGCCTGGCCGAGGATCGCGCCGAGGCGTCCATCGCCTGCCGCCAGGTCGGGCCTATCAGCTTCAAGGGTGAGCTCAAGGACGGCGAAGAGGTGTTCCGTGAGCGCACTTCGCTGGTGTTCAAGACCATGCAAGTGGTGCGATTCCTCGACAAGAAGCGCAATACGCTGGTGTACCTGGTCTACAGCGATCGCGTGATCGAGGGCAGCCCGCAGAACGCGGTGACGGCTATTCCGATCTTGCCTTGGCGTTAAGTCGCGAATGACGGGCGAGCCGATCGGCTCGCTTTTTTATCTACATGGATGTGTTGTGCTTTTGGCGCGAAGGGATTCGTATGCGTGCGTTTTTGCTGCTGTTTGTATTGGGTTGTTCGGTGTCCGTCGGGGCTTTGGCCGAGCCGTTTTATAGCGAAAAAAACCTGGCCCATCCGCTGATAAAAACTTCCCAGGAGAGTGGGGCGACGCTGGCATTTATCCGCGAAGCCGAGGGTGTCGTAGGCTATTCATGCCTGTGTGATTCGCCGGATGGCGTCCCGAAAGTGCTCGACAGGTATGGCGATGCGAGTGTCGAGTCGGTGTTCTACGCCAGTCTCGACAGTGATCTCCAGACGTTGGTCGTGCTGTCACGGGCAAAGGGGCGGTACGCTCTTCATGGTTATCGGTTCGTGCCGTCCACTGGCGGGTATCGCCGGCTCGAGACACTGCAGCCGGTATTGGATCGTATCGCCGCGGATCGCAAGGTCCTCACTGCTGCGCTGGTCCAGAAAGAGCTGGGCAAGTTGCCGCCCTACGATTACAGCGCCGTGTTGCCCAAGACCGGTATCGCCGAGTTCGACATGCTGGAGCCTGCGAGTGGCACGCTGGTGGGGTACTTCGGCGTCGACGGTGTCCCGGCGTCAGTGGGGCAACCGCCAGAGGACCCTCATCGCGACACCTACAAAAAGACTTTCCAGCAGCGCGAAGGACGCTGGCTCACGCTGACTTATGAGCGCGTGCCGCCTCGGGACGAGGATGTGGGCTCTGCCTATCGTGTCAGCAGGATGGCCTGGGAAACCGATCCAGCGGTGTACCAGGGCTCCGAGGATGGGGCCTGGGCAGTCTTGGGCAATGGGCGGCTCTGGGCGCTGGGTGCTTATGTCCAGGGCAAGAGATCGGGCAAGTGGGCGGAGTTCGACGAGTCGGGCTACGCGTCCACCGGTGCCTATGTGGATGGACTGCGCCAGGGGCCGTGGGTCGTCAGTGACGGGGGTGCGGTTTCCAAGGGCATGATCGTCGACGATTTCTATGAGGGGCGCTGGACGATCGAGGCGCGTGACGATGAGGAGCAGATGTCCGGCTTCGATACTTACAAACATGGTGATCTCGACGGGCCTTCCGAGCGCGTGCGTCATGGTGAGGTTGTCCAGCGCGGCGATTTCGTGGCGGGGCAGCAGCACGGAGATTGGATAATGCCCTGGGGTGAGGGGCGTTATGTGCAGGGCGTCCGGGAAGGTCGTTGGACCTTGAGAATGGACGGCGGTGGTGTCCAGGTTGTGGATTTTGTTGCTGACAAGAAGCACGGCGAATTGCGCGAAGTGGATGCCGCAGGTGTGTTGCGGCTCGTCGAGCATTACCGCGCGGGTGTCCTGGATGGATTGAGAGAAACCTACGCGGCCAATGGCAAGCTCACCTATTCGGCCAGCTATGCCAACGGCCAGATCGAGGGGCGGGCGCTGACCTACACCGATGACGGTGCCGTGCTGCTTTCGGATATCTCGTGGCGCCATGGTTCGCGAGAGGGCGCCTTGCGTCTCTATCACCCCAATGGTCAGCCCGATACGGTGGCAACGTACGAGGGGGATGAGCCCATTGGTAACGTGCAGTCATTTGATGCGACTGGGGTGTTGATAGCGGACAGGAACTATTGTCACGTGCCTGATGGGAAATACACCCGTATCAGGCTTTGCGGCAAGCAGCGCGGGGCTTTCAACAACGGGCATTTCGACTCGGAGAGTGATTACCTGTTCGGTAATGAGCAAAGTGCCCGCCACACCCGGGAGGGGCGCAAGGTCCGGGAGGTGCTGCTGGGGCCTGATGATCGCGTGACTCACAACGAGTACTACCCCGATGGCCAGTTGAAGTACTCTGAAGCCAAGCAGGGCTTTCGCCTGATAACGGTCGAGGGGCGCGAATACAAGGACTACTCGTACGCCAGGCGCGAAGGTGAGACGGTCTACTACTACTACCCGACGGGTGTGGTTGAGCGCCGCATGAGCTTCAAGGATGACAAGATAGTGGGTTGTTACACTGGATACGACGAGGCGGGTGTGCAGAATTTCCCGCCGCCGGGAGGCTGTCCTCCGCCGAAGCCGGTGGTTTTCAATTTTGGGGAATAATGTGGGGGCGAGCCTGCTCGCGATGACGTCGACATAGTCGGCATCTCCATCATCTGGCCCGCCGCCATCGCGAGCAAGCTCGCTCCCACAGGGTTTAGTGGTCTGGTTGGGGGCAAATCGCAGGCAATAAAAAACCGACCCTGAGGTCGGTTTTTTAACGAGCGTGTCGCTTAGGCAGCAGCGGCAACGTTCAGGGCCTTTACGTGGCCATTCAAACGGCTCTTATGGCGAGCAGCCTTGTTCTTGTGGATGATGCCTTTATCGGCCATGCGGTCGATAACTGGCACAGCCAGAACGTAAGCAGCTTGAGCTTTTTCAGCGTCTTTTGCGTCGATGGCCTTGACTACGTTCTTGATGTAGGTACGGACCATGGAACGCAGGCTGGCGTTGTGGCTGCGACGCTTCTCAGCCTGTTTTGCACGTTTTTTGGCGGAAGGTGTGTTGGCCACCGTCGAGCTCCTCGAAAGACTTTTTGGGAAATAGCAAACAAAATAGGCCGCGAATCATGCCGATGAGTTGAAGTCTTGTCAAGGGCGGGTGACGCGTTCCGCTGAATGGCAGGTACCGCGCACCGAAGGATTTCTTTCCGGCGTGCGACCTGTAAACTCGCGGGCTTTGGCTCTGCACTGTTTAGCGGCGCGGAGTATCGCACAAGTGGGCGCGTTGTTCGCCTGCTGTTTATCGACAGGCAAATACTCTTTTCATGAATCTGCTCAAATCGTTGGCTGCCGTCAGCTCTATCACGATGCTTTCCCGTGTCCTGGGGTTCGTTCGCGACACACTGATCGCACGGATATTCGGTGCCGGAATGGCCACCGACGCCTTCTTCATCGCCTTCAAGTTGCCCAACCTGCTGCGGCGGATCTTCGCCGAAGGGGCGTTCTCCCAGGCCTTCGTGCCGATCCTGGCGGAATATAAAAGCCAGAAGGGCGACGAAGCGACCCGCACATTCATTGCCTACGTCACCGGCCTGCTGACGTTGGTGCTGGCGCTGGTCACGGCGGCCGGCATGCTCGCCGCGCCATGGGTAATCTGGGCCACGGCCCCGGGCTTCACTGATACGCCAGAAAAATTCCAGCTCACCTCCGACCTGCTGCGGGTAACCTTTCCTTATATATTGCTGATTTCCCTGTCGTCCCTGGCCGGGGCGATCCTCAATACCTGGAACCGCTTTTCCGTACCGGCCTTTGTGCCGACCCTGCTCAACGTCAGCATGATCGTGTTCGCAGTATTCCTGACGCCGTATTTCGATCCACCGGTGATGGCCCTCGGCTGGGCAGTGCTGGTGGGTGGCCTGGCGCAATTGCTCTATCAACTGCCGCACCTGAAAAAGATCGGCATGTTGGTCCTGCCACGGCTGAACCTGCGCGACAGCGGCGTGTGGCGGGTGATGAAGCAGATGTTGCCGGCGATCCTCGGGGTGTCGGTGAGCCAGATTTCCCTGATCATCAACACCATCTTCGCCTCGTTCCTGGTGGCCGGCTCGGTGTCGTGGATGTATTACGCCGACCGCTTGATGGAACTGCCGTCCGGCGTGCTGGGTGTGGCCCTGGGGACGATCCTGCTGCCAACCTTGGCCAAGACCTACGCCAGTCAGGACCGTCAGGAATACTCGCGCATCCTCGACTGGGGCCTGCGCCTGTGTTTCGTGCTGGTCCTGCCTTGTTCCCTGGCCCTGGGGATCCTGGCCGAGCCGCTGACCGTTTCGCTGTTTCAGTACGGTCAATTCAATGCCTTCGACGCCCTGATGACCCAGCGTGCGCTGATTGCTTACTCAGTGGGCCTGCTCGGGATCATCGTGATCAAGGTGCTGGCGCCGGGGTTCTATGCCCAGCAGAACATTAGCACGCCAGTGAAAATCGCCATTTTCACCCTGGTGATGACCCAATTGTTCAACCTGTTGCTCATCGGCCCGTTGGCTCACGCCGGCCTGGCCCTGGCGATCAGCGCTGGCGCGTGCCTCAACGCCGGGTTGCTGTTTTATCAACTGCGCAAGCAAAAGATGTATCAGCCGCAGCCGGGCTGGGGCAAGTTCGGCCTCAAGCTGCTGGTGGCCGTGGCGGTGATGTCGGCGGTTTTGCTGGGGGCGATGCATTTCATGCCGGCGTGGGGCGAAGGGCAGATGCTCGCGCGTTTCCTGCGCCTGGGAGCGCTGGTGGTTGCCGGCGTGGTGGCGTATTTCGGCATGTTGCTGCTGATGGGGTTCCGTCTGCGTGACTTCAACCGCAAGGCCTTGAGCTGAGGGCAAGCTCTCGATAATCCCGGGGCGGGCAGTGGTTTTGTCGGTTCGATCACTTTGGGGTGCGGTGTTGCCTGTCGTCGGCCGCCGGGTGTGGTTATAATCGGCCACTTTATGAGCAAGAAGCGCGTTATGCAGCTGGTTCGAGGCCTCCACAACCTGCGCCCCCAACATCGGGGCTGTGTCGCCACTATTGGCAACTTTGACGGTGTTCACCGTGGCCACCAGGCTATCCTGGCGCGGCTGCGCGAGCGTGCGCTGGAATTGGGTATGCCGAGCTGCGTGGTGATCTTCGAGCCGCAGCCCAGGGAGTTTTTCGCCCCGGACACCGCCCCGGCCCGTCTGGCCCGGTTGCGGGATAAACTGCAATTGCTGGCCGCCGAAGGCGTCGACCGGGTCCTGTGCCTGGCCTTCAACCAGCGCCTGAGCAAGCTCAGCGCCGCCGAGTTCGTCGACACGATCCTGGTGGACGGTCTGGGCGTAAAGCATCTGGAAGTCGGCGATGATTTCCGGTTCGGCTGTGACCGCTCGGGGGATTTCGACTACCTGCAACAGGCCGGTATCGTCCAAGGCTTCACCGTCGAAGCGGCGCAGACGGTCGAGATCGATGGCCTGCGCGTCAGCAGCACCCAGGTTCGCAATGCCCTGGCGGCTGCCGACTTCGAATTGGCCGAGCGCTTGCTCGGACGGCCGTACCGGATTGCCGGACGGATCCTGCACGGGCAGAAGCTGGCGCGCCAATTGGGCACGCCGACGGCCAACGTGCAACTCAAGCGTCGTCGTGTGCCGCTGACCGGGGTGTTCCTGGTGAGCGTCCAGATCGACGGCAAGACCTGGCCCGGTGTCGCCAATATCGGCGTACGGCCCACGGTCCAAGGGGATGGCAAGGCCCACCTCGAAGTACATGTTCTGGATTTTGCCGGCGATCTGTATGACCGGCGTTTGACGGTGGTTTTCCACCAAAAGCTGCGTGAAGAGCAGCGTTTTGCCTCTCTGGAGGCGCTCAAGACGGCGATCCATGCAGATATCGCCGCCGCCCGTGCCCTTGTCGCAACCAGCGCCAATCGCTAATGAAGAGCCTTAAATGACCGACTATAAAGCCACGCTAAACCTTCCGGACACCGCCTTCCCAATGAAGGCCGGCCTGCCTCAGCGCGAACCACAGATTCTGCAGCGTTGGGACAGCATTGGCCTGTACGGAAAGTTGCGCGAAATTGGCAAGGATCGTCCGAAGTTCGTCCTGCACGACGGTCCTCCGTACGCCAACGGCACCATTCACATCGGTCACGCGCTGAACAAGATTCTCAAGGACATGATCATCCGCTCCAAGACCCTGTCGGGTTTTGATGCGCCTTATGTCCCGGGCTGGGATTGCCACGGCCTGCCGATCGAGCACAAGGTGGAAGTGACCCACGGCAAGAACCTGGGCGCGGACAAGACCCGCGAGCTGTGCCGTGCCTACGCCACCGAGCAGATCGAAGGGCAGAAGTCCGAATTCATCCGCCTCGGCGTGCTGGGCGACTTCGCCAACCCGTACAAGACCATGGATTTCAAGAACGAAGCCGGCGAAATCCGTGCCCTGGCGAAAATCGTCGAGGGCGGCTTCGTGTTCAAGGGCCTCAAGCCAGTGAACTGGTGCTTCGATTGCGGTTCGGCCCTGGCCGAGGCGGAAGTCGAGTACGAGAACAAGAAGTCCTCGACCATCGACGTCGCGTTCCCGATCGCCGATGAAGACAAGCTCGCCGCCGCCTTCGGCCTGGGCAAGCTGGCCAAGCCGGCGTCGATCGTGATCTGGACCACCACCCCGTGGACCATCCCGGCCAACCAGGCGCTGAACGTCCACCCGGAATTCAACTACGCCCTGGTCGACGTCGGCGACAAGCTGCTGGTGCTGGCCGAAGAACTGGTCGAATCCTGCCTGGCGCGCTACAACCTCGAAGGCTCGGTGCTGGCCACCGCACCGGGTTCGGCACTGGAACTGATCAATTTCCGTCACCCGTTCTATGACCGCCTGTCGCCGGTGTACCTGGCCGACTACGTGGAACTGGGCGCTGGCACTGGCGTGGTTCACTCCGCACCGGCCTATGGCGTCGACGACTTCGTGACCTGCAAGAAATACGGCATGGTCAACGACGACATCCTCAACCCAGTGCAGAGCAATGGCGTGTACGTGCCGTCGCTGGAGTTCTTCGGCGGCCAGTTCATCTGGAAAGCCAACCCAGCCATCGTCGACAAACTGACCGACGTCGGCGCGCTGCTGCACACCACCGTCATCGAACACAGCTACATGCATTGCTGGCGCCACAAGACCCCGCTGATCTACCGCGCCACCGCGCAGTGGTTCATCGGCATGGACAAGCAGCCCACCACTGGCGACACCCTGCGCCAGCGTTCGCTCAAGGCCATCGAAGAGACCCAGTTCGTGCCCGCCTGGGGCCAGGCGCGCCTGCACTCGATGATCGCCAACCGTCCAGACTGGTGCATCTCCCGCCAGCGCAACTGGGGCGTGCCGATCCCGTTCTTCCTGAACAAGGAAAGCGGTGAGCTGCACCCGCGCACCGTCGAGCTGATGGAAGCCGTGGCCAAGCGCGTCGAAGTCGAAGGCATCGAAGCCTGGTTCAAGATGGACGCCGCCGAGCTGCTGGGCGACGAAGCGCCGCTGTACGACAAGATCAGCGACACCCTGGACGTCTGGTTCGACTCCGGCACCACCCATTGGCACGTGCTGCGCGGTTCGCACCCGATGGGCCACGAGATCGGCCCGCGTGCCGACCTGTACCTGGAAGGTTCGGACCAACACCGTGGCTGGTTCCACTCGTCGTTGCTGACCGGTTGCGCCATCGACAACCACGCGCCGTACCGCGAGCTGCTGACCCACGGTTTCACGGTCGACGAGTCTGGCCGCAAGATGTCCAAGTCCCTGGGCAACGTGATCGCGCCGCAGAAGGTCAACGACACCTTGGGCGCCGACATCATGCGCCTGTGGGTGGCGTCCACCGACTATTCCGGCGAGATGGCCGTTTCCGAGCAGATCCTGCAGCGCAGCGCGGACGCCTACCGGCGGATCCGTAACACCGCGCGCTTCCTGCTTTCCAACCTGACCGGTTTCAACCCGGCCACCGACCTGCTGCCGGCCGAAGAAATGCTCGCGCTGGACCGTTGGGCCGTGGACCGTACCCTGTTGCTGCAACGCGAATTGCAGGAGCACTACGGCGAATACCGCTTCTGGAACGTCTACTCCAAGATCCACAACTTCTGCGTGCAGGAACTCGGTGGTTTCTACCTCGACATCATCAAGGACCGCCAGTACACCACCGGCGCCAACAGCAAGGCCCGTCGTTCGTGCCAGACCGCGCTGTTCCACATCAGCGAGGCGCTGGTGCGCTGGATCGCACCGATCCTGGCATTCACCGCCGACGAGCTGTGGCAATACCTGCCGGGCGAGCGTAACGAATCGGTGATGCTCAACACCTGGTATGAAGGCCTCACCGAGTTGCCCCAGGGCTTCGAGCTGGACCGCGCCTACTGGGACCGGATCATGGCGGTCAAGGCAGCGGTCAACAAGGAAATGGAGATCCAGCGCGCGGCCAAGGCCGTCGGTGGCAACCTGCAAGCCGAGGTGACCCTCTACGCCGAAGAAGCCCTGGACGTCGACCTGGCCAAACTGGGCAACGAACTGCGCTTCGTGCTGATCACCTCTACCGCTAGCGTCGCGCCTTTCGTGCAGGCGCCGGCCGATGCGGTGACCACTGAGGTCAGCGGTTTGAAGCTCAAGATCGTCAAGTCGAACCACACCAAGTGCGCCCGTTGCTGGCACTGCCGCGAAGACGTCGGCGTGAACCCGGAGCATCCGGAAATCTGCGGGCGTTGCGTCGACAACATCAGCGGCACCGGTGAGGTTCGTCATTATGCCTAACACGGCGGGCCGTTTCGGACGGCTGGGCTGGCTGTGGTTGAGCGTGCTGGTACTGGTCATCGACCAGGCCAGCAAGTTCTACTTCGAAAGCTCGTTGACCCTGTACCAGCAGATCGTGGTCATCCCTGACTACTTCAGCTGGACCCTGGCCTACAACACTGGCGCGGCGTTCAGCTTCCTGGCCGACAGCTCGGGCTGGCAGCGCTGGCTGTTCGCCCTGATCGCTGTCGTGGTCAGCGCTGTGCTCGTGGTCTGGCTCAAACGCCTGGGCCGCGACGAGACCTGGCTGGCCGTGGCACTGGCGTTGGTGCTCGGTGGCGCACTGGGCAATCTTTACGACCGGATTGCTCTGGGCCATGTGATCGATTTCATCCTGGTGCATTGGCAGAACCGCTGGTATTTCCCGGCGTTCAACTTTGCCGACAGTGCCATCAGCGTGGGCGCGGTGATGCTCGCCCTGGACATGTTCAAGAGCAAGAAAACCGGAGAAGCCGTCCATGACTGAGCAGCGTATCGCTCAAAACACTGAAGTGAAGCTTCACTTCGCCCTGTACCTGGAAAACGGTGACACCGTCGACAGCACCTTCGACAAGGCGCCGGCAGTGTTCAAGGTCGGTGATGGCAACCTGCTGCCAGGCTTCGAAGCAGCGATCTTCGGCTTCAAGGCCGGCGACAAGCGCACCGTGGTCGTACCGCCAGAAAACGCCTTTGGTCAGCCCAACCCGCAAAACGTGCAGACCATGCCACGCTCCCAGTTCCAGGACATGGAACTGTCCCAGGGCTTGCTGGTGATCTTCAACGACGCGGCCAATACCGAGCTGCCAGGTGTGGTGAAGGCGTTCGATGACGCCCAGGTGACCGTGGATTTCAACCATCCATTGGCCGGCAAGACCTTGAACTTCGAAGTGGAAATCCTTGAGGTCAAGGCGGTTTAACATTTGACGGGCGGCTTCTGCTGCCACCCGATCCAGTGTGGGAGCGAGCTCGTTCCCACAATGGATTGCACTGATTCAATTTCTTGCGCGCAAGACACGAGGCACAGCATGCAAATCAAACTCGCCAACCCCCGTGGCTTCTGCGCCGGTGTGGACCGGGCGATCGAAATCGTCAATCGCGCCCTGGAAGTCTTCGGACCGCCGATCTACGTGCGCCACGAAGTGGTCCACAATAAATTCGTCGTCGAAGACCTGCGCAGCCGTGGGGCGATTTTCGTCGAGGAACTGGACCAGGTGCCCGACGACGTCATCGTGATCTTCAGCGCCCACGGGGTTTCCCAAGCAGTACGCACCGAAGCCGCCGGCCGTGGCCTGAAGGTCTTCGACGCGACGTGCCCATTGGTGACCAAGGTGCACATCGAAGTGGCGCGCTACAGCCGTGATGGTCGTGAATGCATCCTGATCGGTCATGAAGGCCATCCGGAAGTCGAAGGCACCATGGGCCAATACGATGCCAGCAACGGCGGTGCGATCTACCTGGTCGAAGACGAGGAGGACGTTGCGGCCTTGCAGGTTCGCAACCCTGAGAGCCTGGCTTTTGTCACCCAGACCACTTTGTCCATGGACGATACCAGCCGTGTGATCGATGCCCTGCGCTCGCGCTTTCCGGCCATTGGTGGTCCGCGCAAGGACGACATCTGCTATGCCACTCAGAACCGTCAGGATGCCGTCAAGCAACTGGCGAATGAGTGCGACGTGGTGCTGGTGGTCGGCAGCCCGAACAGCTCCAACTCCAACCGCTTGCGTGAACTGGCCGAACGCATGAACACCCCGGCCTACCTGATCGACGGTGCCGAGGACATGCAGCGCAGTTGGTTCGATGGGGTCGAGCGCATCGGCATCACCGCTGGCGCTTCCGCGCCGGAAGTATTGGTGCGCGGTGTGATCCAGCAATTGCAGGCCTGGGGTGCTACCGGGGCCGATGAGTTGGCCGGTCGCGAGGAGAACATCACTTTCTCCATGCCCAAGGAACTACGCGTTCGCTCCCTGCTTTAAGCCTTTTCCGCACAATGCCTGCTCGGCTTTCTCGCTGCGCAGGCTGATGCGTCCGCTACGCGCCAGCACCACCTGATGGTGACTGACCGGCTCGCGTTTGGCGCAGACATGCAGTGTGCCGGCCTGGAATGCGTCGCTGGGCAGTAACGCTTGCCCTTGGCTGCCGAACCTCACCGAACGCTTCACCGGCCGGTTGCCTATCACTCGCGCGCGACCGCTGCGCTCCATCAGCAAGGTCTTCTCCTTATCGTCCAGGGTGATGCGCCAACCTCGGCCCCAATCGTTGTCTATCCCTCTGATCACGACGGTCCGGCTGCGCGTGATGGCTTCGCTGCGGGCAATGCGCAAACCACTGGCCAGCAACTGCGCGGCGTCTTTGCGCTCGGTGGCTTCGACCAGCGCTGTATAGCTTGCGCTGGCCCACGGCAGAACAATTGCCGCAATCGCCAGTCCCATGAGCAGTTCGATGAGGCTGAAGCCCTGTTGGTGCATGGCATCTCCTCCCTGGAGAATATGAAGCGGATTCAGGTTTTATAGCCCATTGTGGCGAGGGGATTTATCCCCGTTGGGCTGCGCAGCGGCCCCAGACCAGCCTCCGCAGGGTGTCAGGTTGGATCGTAATCAGCTTCATTGGGGCTGCTGCGCAGCCCAGCGGGGATAAATCCCCTCACCACAGGGCAGTATTGGGCACACGGCAGTGGTTTGTTCTAGCGTGTAGAGGCAGGTATAGCCGACGGCAACGGAGGGCACCGATGGATCTTCGTACAAAAGGTTTCACGCTGATCGAGGTGCTGGTGGCCCTTGGCGTGCTTCTGATCCTGATTACCATGGCGGTGCCGTCATTCACCGGCTCGCTGCAGAGCACCAAGGCCGACACTGAGGTTGATGACTTGCGTCGGGCGCTGAACTTTGCCCGGATGGAGGCGATCGATCGGGGTACCACCACTCGAATTCGCCCCACGGTCGACGGCGCGGCCTGGAGCAGCGAACTCACGGTGTACGACAGTACTGGCTCGTCGCCCAGTGTATTGCGGGTTGTTCCAGCGATGAGCAGCGGCGCGACTCTGACGCTAACCTCAGAGGTGAGCAATATTGATTTCAACAACCTCGGTGGGTTGTCGGCCCCGGCCACGCCGGTGAGTTTCAATTATGTAAGGGGGGCGCAGAGCCGGACGCTGAATGTTTGCCTCAATGGACGAATCGTATTGGGTGGAAGTTGCGGATGAAGGGTTGCAGTAACAGCGCGCAGGCAGGCATGACGCTGATCGAAGTGCTGGTGGCGGTGCTGATCCTCGGTGTTGGTTTGCTGGGGGCGGCGATGATCCAGCTCAATGCGCTCAAGTACACCGACAGTTCGCGCATGACCAGCCAGGCCAGTTTCATTGCCTACGACCTGCTGGACCGCATTCGCGCCAACTCCGGCGCCGACTACACCATCACACCGCCCAGCTCGCCGAACCTCAACGTGGCCCGGGACCAGGACCTCTACGATTTCAAGACCAACATCGTTGCCTTCGGCGGCGCCACAGCCACGGGCACCATTGCGCTGAACCAGCGGGTCTACACCATCACCATTTCCTGGGACGACGCCCGGGCCGCCAACACCACCGACGCGACCGAGGCGCGACGCAGCTTTGTGCTGACCAGCCGCGTCGCCGTCGATCCGGTGGGGACGCCGCCATGAACCGGCATTGCCGGGGATTCGGCCTGATTGAGTTGATGATCGCGCTGGTGCTCAGCCTGATCGTCGTGCTGGGTGTCGTGCAGATTTTCATTGCCGCCAAAAATACCTACGTCAGCCAGAATGCCGCCGCGGTGATTCAGGAGGATGCGCGGTTTGCCTTGAGCAAAATGGTCCAGGAAATTCGCATGGTGGGCATGTTCGGTTGTGTGGGGACCATCATCGATGCCTCAACGGATAACAGTTTCGCTGCCAGCCAGACCACTCCAATCCGCTGGGATAACGCCAACCGGAGGTTGACCCTGGTCACCGCGGACATTGGGAATGGCGGTAGCGCGCCGACCTGGACCGTCGTCTCCGATTGCCGTACCTCGGCGACGGCCTACTCGAACGCGCGGGTGCCGGCGACGGGGCAGTTGGCCTTCCCGATCCGTCGGCTGGTCTACAGCTTCAACAACAACCAATTGCTGTTGGGCAGCGGCACCGCCAATCCGCCGACCCTGTCGGTGCTGGTAGACAACGTTCGGGCATTCGACGTGACGTTTGGCGTGGCTGCCAGCGCCACGGACATCGCAGCGTCAAGCTACACCGGCAACCCGGCAGACCCGGCACTGATCCGCAGCGTGCGCCTGAGCCTGACGCTCTTTGATCCAAGGAACACGGTACGCGAGCAGACCTTCAATGTAGTTGCCGCCTTGCGCAACCGGCTTCTATGAGGGGGCGATCGATGAGTTCGATGGATCTCAAGCATCGCCAGCATGGCATGGCACTGCTGGTCAGCCTGGTGTTCCTGTTGCTGCTGACGCTGATCGGCCTGTCGTCGATGCAGAGCGCCACGCTCCAGGAAAAGATGACCAGCAGCGTCATGCAACGCAACCAGTCCTTCCAGATCGCCGAGGCTGCGTTGAGGATGGGTGAGAGTGCGGTGCAGGTCGAGACCTATTCACTGGCGGTCTGTACCACCGCGACTCAATGCGCGCCGCCGGCCGAGTCGGCGACCATCACGGCGGCGGGGCGCAATTCGTCGTCGGGAGTGCTCTGGGTTGCCGCTGCCGGTGGGTTTTATGGCGTGCAGAACATCGGTACTACGCTTGCTGCGGTCAACGTGCCGGTCAATACCTCGGCGACGTTGTACCGGATCACGGCGGTGGCGGTGGTGGGCAATAACCAGCGCAGCGTGGTGGAGAGCATTTATGCGAAGTACTAAGGTGCGCCGCAATTGGAGGCAGGCGCTGTGGGGCGCGTTGCTCAGCCTTTACCTGGCGGCCCCGGCCTATGCGTTCACGCCCTCGGATTCGCCGCTGTTGAGTGCGGCTGCGGTTACGCCGAACGTGATGCTGCTGATCGATGATTCGGGGAGCATGAACAACATTATCTGGGCGGCGGGGTTTGATCCGGCGGCGACGCAGACGCGCACTTATGCCTGCAGCGCCAGTAACAACTGTAACGACAGGTATGAGCTGGACCTGGAAGATTCGAACATCCTGTTGGTAGGTCTGTTGCGTGGCGGCTGCTCGTCTGGCTGGTACGGTTTCTATCGACCCAGCATTGGGCGGGTGTGCCTTCGGTTGCCAGACCCTGTGGGAGGCGGCAATACCCGTTATACCGGTAAGTACCTGGCGTATCTGGTAACCCTGGCCAACGGATCGAGCCGGGATTTCACCACCGGCACGATTCCCAACGATTATCGAATCAACGTGGCACGGGATGTCTCCAACGACCTGGTCGCCAGCAACCGCGCCTTGCGCATTGGCCTCGCCACGTTCAACCCGCCCAACAGCAGTAACTCTGGCCCGGGTGGCTACATCGCCCGCGCCATCAGCGACCTGTCACCGGTTAGTGGCAGCGTGACCCAGACCCAGGCCAACACCAACTACAGCGCCCTGATCAATGCCATCAACGCCCTGGGCGCCGTCGCGAATACGCCGTTGGCCGAAAGCTATTACGAAGTCATCCGTTACTTCAGGGGCATGGCACCGTACTACAACAGCACACCGACCACCTACACCAGCCCGATCCAGTACCGTTGCCAGAAAAATTTCGGCGTGGTGATCACCGACGGGTTGCCCACCTATGACCGGACGTTCCCCACCAACGACCCGCAGGGCTTGGCCCGGCTACCGAACTGGGATGGTATCAACAACGATGGCGCCGATCTCAGTGGTAACGGCGAGGGCGACACGCTTTACCTGGACGACATCGCCAAGTTCGCCTTCGACATCGACATGCGCTCCACTGGCACCGACGCCACCGGCCAGAGCTGGAACGCCACGGATTTTCCCCGGCAGTACCTCAATACCTACACCGTGGGTTTTGCCGTCACCAATCCGATGCTGTCCGACGCCGCCCGTTACGGCGCGGGTAAGTATTATCCGGCGACCGACAGCGAAGGCCTCAACTCAGCGTTGGCCTCCGCCCTGAGCGACATTACCTCCAAGGCTGGATCCGGGGGCGCCGGCACGACCAATGCCGCCACGTTGTCCAGCACCTCCAGTTACTACCAGACCACGTATGACCCCAAGGATTGGCGCGGCACCATCCGCGCGTTCGGCTTCACCTCGGCAGGCACGGTCAACAGGGCCGCGGTGCAATGGACCACCGACACGGCCATCGTGCCCGGCGCCACGGCGCCGATTTATCAGTCGTGGAATACCGCGACCAATGCGCCTGTGACCCTGGCTTACGCTAACCTTTCACCTGCCCAGCAAAGCAGCCTCAGCCAGAACCTGCCTACGGGAATCACCGGCAACGATCTGGTGGAGTGGAGCAAGGGCGTCAATAAAACCGGCTTGAAGGTGCGCAATGTGTTGCTGGGGGACATCATCAACTCGCCGTTGGTGCTGGCCTCACCCAATGAACAGACCGCCGCGGATTTGCTCAACGACACCAGCTACAGCACGTATCTGACGACCAAGGCGGCGAACATGAATACCAGCCTGGTGGTGAACGCCAACGACGGTTTTTTCAGCGTCATCAACAGTGCGAACGGTACGCGGCGATATGCCTATATGCCGTCGAGCGTGCTGCCATCGCTGCAGAACATTGCCGACACCAACTACGTCAATGGCGTGAGCCACAAGTTTTTGGTGGATGGGCAGGTCGGCGTATTCGATACGCAATCGGGGAGTGTCTGGAAGACGGTGGCCCTGGGCGGCACTGGTGCTGGGGGCAAGACGTTCTATGCGGTTCAGCTGTTCGATGCGACGGCGGGCAATGTGTTGCGGGCATTGTGGGAAATCAGTGCGCCAACCGTTGCCAACACCACCAACGCTTTCAATGACCTGGGCTACGCCTACGCCCGCCCCGAAGTCGCCCGCCTGGCGGATGGGCGCTGGGCGGCGTTCATCTCCAACGGCTACGGCAGCAATAGCGGTGTCGCGGCGCTGTACGTGGTGGATATCCGCGACGGCTCGTTGATCAGGAAAGTCGTCATCAACAGCAGCGAGACCGGTAATGGCTTGTCGTCGGTCAAGCTGCGGGTCAACTCCCAGAACGTGGTGCAGGCCGCGTACGGGGGCGACTTGAGAGGGCGGCTGTGGAAGTTCGACCTCAGCGGCACTTCCCCGACTGCTTGGGGTGTGGCGTTTGCCGGCCAGCCATTGTTCACCACCTCCGGTGGCGCGACTCAGCCGATCACCGTTCAACCGCTGCTGGCGGACAACCCGCAGGGCGGTACCCAGGTGTTTTTCGGCACCGGCAAGTTCAACGAAACGGCGGATAAACTCAACAAGGACCTGCAAGGGTTCTACTCGATATGGGACGCCACCGGCGGTGCCGGGCAAATCACCGTGTCGAACCTGCAAGCCCAGTCGATCACGGGGGTGTTCTCGGGCAGCACGGGGCAGTTCGTGACGACCAGCCAGACCGACGTGGCTTATCCGACGAAAAAGGGTTGGTACCTGCCGTTGGTGTACAACAATGCGCTGACCGGGGAGCGGGTGATCAACCCTGCAAATCTGGTGAGCGGGCGCGTGGTCTTTACCACGGCCGCCGTGGACACCACCGACCCTTGTGCCAGCTTCGGTACCGGCAAACTGATCGAATTGGATGCGTTCAACGGTAAGATGCTCAACTATGCGGTGCTCGATACCAACGGCGATGGCACGATCAACAGCTCCGACACGATTTCCAGCGGGGTGGTCTTCACGGGGGGAATCCCGACCTTGAGCGCCGTCGTCAGCGCCAGCGGGGCCACCAACATGATCGTCAACGACTCCAGCGGCAACATCACCGAACTGCTGGAAAAATCCGTGGGCGGCAGCCGCCGCATCATGTGGCGACAAATACAATGAAGAGGCAAGGCATGCGCAGATCCAACCGAGGTTTCACCTTGATCGAAATCATGATCGTGATTGCGATCATCGGTATCGTGATCACCGTCGGCTATCCGAGCCTGACCGAATACATGAAGAAGGGCCGACGGGCTGAAATTGCCGGGCTGTTATCGGAGCAGGCGCAAATTCTCGAGCGCTACTACTCGAAGAACAACCGCTACACCGATGCGACTGGCCTGAGCAGCGGCAACGATTTCTATACCATTACCCAGACTTTGACGGATCAGAGCTTCATCCTGACGGCTGTGCGCAAGAGCGGCTCGTCCATGGCCACGGATAAATGCGGTGACTTCAGAATCACCAATACCGGCGCACGAACTGTGGAAAACACCGCCGCCGGGATGACCGCCAAGGATTGCTGGGGCCGCTGAGTTTCTTTTTTCGGGTGCAGCCTTGCGCCCTCTGTCTTATGAGTCGAATCAGAACATGACCAGGCAACAGCAAGTGGTGATTGTCGGCGGCGGAGTCATTGGCCTGCTGACGGCGTTCAATCTGGCGTCCGAAGGGCAGCGTGTGGTGTTGCTGGACCGTTCCAGTCTCGGCCAGGAGTCGTCCTGGGCCGGCGGCGGTATCGTGTCGCCGTTGTATCCCTGGCGCTATAGCCCAGCAGTCACGGCGCTGGCCCATTGGTCACAGGATTTTTATCCACAGCTGGGCGAGCGTTTATTCGCGGCGACCGGGATTGATCCGCAAGTGCATGTCACCGGTCTGTATTGGCTGGACCTGGACGATCAGGATGAGGCGCTGGCCTGGGCTGAGCGGGAAGGGCGCCCGCTGCGAGCTGTGGATATCTCCGCTGTTCATGATGCTGTGCCGGTACTGGGTCCTGGTTTTTCCCGGGCGATCTACATGGCCGATGTGGCCAACGTGCGTAATCCTCGCTTGGTGAAATCCCTCAAGGCGGCCTTGTTGGCGCTGCCCAACGTCACGGTTCATGAGCACTGTGAGGTCAGTGGGTTCATTCGCGAGGGGGCGACTGTTATCGGGGTGGACAGTTCGGCGGGCCCGATACGTGGCGACCAGGTGGTGCTGGCTGCAGGTGCCTGGAGCGGTGAGTTGCTCAAGACGCTGGGGCTGAAGTTGCCGGTCGAGCCGGTCAAGGGCCAGATGATTTTGTACAAGTGTGCGTCGGATTTTCTGTCGAGCATGGTTCTGGCGAAGGGGCGTTATGCGATTCCCCGTCGCGATGGGCATATCCTGGTTGGCAGTACGCTGGAGCGTGAGGGCTTCGACAAGACGCCGACCGATGCTGCCCTGGACAGCCTGAAGGCTTCGGCGCAGCAGTTGATTCCGGCGCTGACGGGGGCTGAGGTGGTTGGGCATTGGGCTGGGCTGCGGCCGGGGTCGCCAGAGGGCATTCCCTATATCGGCGAAGTGCCGGGGGTTGGCGGTTTGTGGTTGAACTGTGGGCATTATCGCAATGGGTTGGTGTTGGCGCCGGCTTCGTGTCGGTTGTTTACGGACCTGATGTTGGGGCGGGAGGCGGTGATTGATCCTGCGCCTTATGCGCCGGCGGGGCGCTTGTAAGGTCCGGTTTTTCCTGTGGAGCGGGCTTGCTCGCGACGGCTGTGTGTTGATTGAGTACATATCCATTCCTGCGGTAACGGATATACACACTCCCGATGCCCTGACAGCCAAACCAGATTTGTGAGAAAGGTCGGACAAAACTCTGAGTCGAGCTGAATTTTCCGACGATCTCTGGCGGTTGCCGAGCGGGAAGGGCTCTCGCTAACCTTTCCCCGTCGCTGCCAATTCAGCGTCCGGGCGTCGCGGCCCGCTAACTTGGTGCATAATCCAGCCCTCGACGGTGCTTCGGTATTTGTCGTTTTGTCATGGCTGGCTGTACGTGGGATACCTTCGGGTATGCCGGGTATCCAAGTTCTCGGTCCGCGAACCTGCGTACAGCTGCCACCTCCAATCGCGTCGCGGCGATCGGTGGCAGCTCCAATAACTTGGAGATGCACGATGATCAAGGTTACACCCAATCCTCCCGAAACCGATTCCACATCAGCTCAAAACGGGCTCGATTCTCAAAAACTCGACGAAGCCGCCCAGCGCGCTCTCGACTATTACCTAGCCCCAAAGCCAAAGCCAAAGCCAAAGCCTGAAGCCAAAAAGAAACCACCCTCAAACCAGCTATTCACCGTCGTGGAAGGCATCGACGTCGAATGCCTCCTCGCCAACCTCAGCGAAACCCTGGCCTCAGCCAACGCAACAATCAGCGACCTGGCCTTCGAACTCGACGGCTCGCGACGGCATGTTGCATTGGGCGTGCAACAGCTGATCGAGTTGAGTGAGTTGCTAGCCAATCGTGTGCTGGACGAACAGGTGCCGGTGCCGAAGGGCTAAAAAGCTGCCAAGGCGAACACAGCACCTGTGGTGAGGGGATTTATCCCCGTTGGGCTGCGAAGCAGCCCCAAAAAGTAGCTACTCAAACAACCTGATACACCGAGGTGCCAGGTTCGGGGCTGCTGCGCAGCCCAGCGGGGATAAATCCCCTCGCCACACAGTTCGGTGTAGCCCCAGCCATTCGGTGCAACCCAGCCATTGGTTGAGCTGAGCCGGCCACATGCTCAATCCAACCCGAGTTTCTTCAACCGATAGCGCATCGACCGAAACGACAACTTCAACCGCTGTGCCGCGGCCGTGCGGTTCCAGCGGGTTTCCTCCAGGGCCTGGAGGATCAGCTTGCGTTCGACGTCTTCCAGGTAGTCTTCCAGGTTATCGACCTGCATCAGGTCGGGATTGCCCGGCTCTGCGCTGCCATTGCCCTCGGCCAAACGCAGATCATCTGCTTCGATCTGCTGCTGTTCGCAAAGGGTGTAGGCCCGTTCGAGCATGTTCTCCAGTTCACGCACGTTGCCCGGGAAGCGGTAACTCCTGAGAGCGTCCAGCGCCTGGGGATGCAACTTGACCGGTGGACTACCTGTGTTGGCTGCCAGGCGCTGAAGCATGTGATTGGCCAGCAGCTCGATGTCTTCGCGGCGTTCACGCAATGGCGGGACGCGCAGTTCGATGACGTTCAGCCGGTAATACAAATCCTGGCGAAAGCGTCCGGCGGCCACTTCGCCGTCCAGATCCTTGTGGGTCGCGCAGAGGATACGCACATCCACCACTTCTTCCTGCTGGCCGCCAACAGCGCGCACGGCCTTTTCCTGGATCGCCCGCAACAGTTTGACCTGCATCGCCAAGGGCAGGTCGGCCACTTCATCGAGGAACAAGGTCCCGCCATGGGCGGCCTGGAACAAACCTGGCTTGTCCTCGATGGCGCCGCTGAAGCTGCCTTTTCGATGGCCGAAAAACTCACTTTCCATCAGCTCCGTGGGAATTGCCCCACAGTTGACCGGTACAAAGGGCAGGTTGGCACGGGGGCCTTGTTCGTGGATCAGCCGGGCGACCAGTTCCTTGCCGCAGCCCGATTCCCCGCTGATGTACACCGGTGCCTGGCTGCGGGCGAGTTTTTCGATCTGCTTGCGCACGCTGAGCATGGGGGGCGAGTCGCCCAGCAGGCTGCGCTCGAGGGTGGTCCCAGGCGTGGCGACCGGCGGCAGGCGCAGGGCACTGGTGACCAGCTCCCGCAGCCGACCCAGGTCTACCGGTTTGGTCAGGAAGTCGAAGGCGCCGGCCTTGAGGGCGTCGATGGCGGTTTCCAGGCTGCCGTAGGCGGTGATCATTGCCACGGGGAGCTGGGGGTAACGCTGCTGGATGTGTTGCACCAGTTCCAGGCCGGTGCCGTCGGGCAGGCGCATGTCGGTCAGGCACAGGTCGAAGGCCTCGCCGGCCAGCAGGTTCTGGGCTTCGGCGAGGTTCTTGGCGCTGCGGGTGTCGAGTTTCATCCGGCCCAGGGTGATGTCCAGGAGTTCGCGGATGTCCGGTTCGTCATCGACGATCAGGATTCGTTGCCGTGAGCGTGTATTCAAATCTGTTTCCGTCCGTGAGCAAAGGTGATGCGAAAGCAACCGCCGCCTTGGCGTGGTTTGAAGTCTAGGCGGGCCTGGTTGCTTTCGCACAGCTCACGGGACAGATAGAGCCCAAGGCCGGTGCCCTGGCTGCTGGTGGTGAAGAAGGGTTCGAACAAATGTGCTTGTTGCTCTGGCGTCACGCCAGGGCCGTTGTCGATGATGTCCAGGGTGGATAACTGGCTGTGGGGGTCGATGAACAGTTTCAGCCAGGCCTCGGCCTGTTCGTGGGCCATGGCGCTGTGGCGCCAGGCGTTGCGCAGCAGGTTGTCGAGTACCTGGGTCAACTGGTCGGGGTCCATCAGCGTGGTGTAGTCACCCGGGTCGATGCTCAGGTGCAAGTGCTGGTGCTCGGCCATGCTTTCACGGGCCTGCCGGACGAACTGGTCGAGCCAGGTCCGCAGGTCGAGGCGTTGGGGGGTGGTTTGCTGGCGGCGAGACAGCTGCAGGACGTTTTCAATGACGCGGTTCATTCGTTGGGAGTGATCTTGAATAATCTGCGTCAGACGCCGATCCGCGTTGTTCAGTTCCTCGGATTCGCGCAGTAATTGCGCTGCGTGGCTGATGGCGCCCAAGGGGTTGCGGATTTCATGGGCGATGCCAGCAGTGAGGCGCCCGAGGGAAGCGAGTTTCAGTTGCTGGGCCTGCTGCGCAACCTGGGCCAGGTCCTCAAGGAATACCAGCAACTGCTGTTGATCGTAATGCCCCAAGGCGATGAAGCTCGGTTGCAGGGTCAGGCCTGTGCCGGTCACGGTCAGGCTGGGAGGGCGCAGGCTGGGGTTGTTCAGCCACAATTGCAGGCGTTCGACCAAGGCGGTGCAATAGTCATCGATTCGCTGGCCGACCAGGTCGTGTATGCCCAGCAGGTTCAAGGCGCTTTCGTTGGCCAATTGCACGCGCCGCTCGCGGTCGAGCACCAGGATACCGGTGCGCATGCGTTGCAGGATCAGTGCGTTGAGCGCTTCGAGGCCGATCACCTCGCTGGCCCGTTGCTCGGCCAGGGTTTCACTGGCTTCCAGTCGCCGGGTCAGGCCCTGTACCAGCAGGGCGGCGGCAAAACACAGTGCCCCGAGGGTGCCGGCTTGCAGATAACTGCTGGGACGGTTTGAATCGCTCAGGCCGAGGAAAAAAGTCGACCCGACGATACCGATCGTGGCGACAGCGGCGATCAACAGGCCGACCCGGCTTCGCAACAGCGTATTGCCGATGGCTACCGAGACAATGAGCAGGTTGCCGATGGCACTGGGCACACCGCCCGCGGCGAAGAACAGCCACGAAAGCAGCAGAACGTCGGTGAGGGCCAGGCCGAACAGCCGGGCGGGGCGGCGAATGTTCTCAAGGAACACCACCAGCAGGATGTTCAGCACCAGGTACAACCAACTGCCGTTGCGCAGCAGGTCGTCGTTGGCGAACTCCAGCAGGCGGTTGTCCAGCTTGCTGGAGATCAGCAGCACCAGGGTGATGCCGATGCTCAGGCGATACAGGTGATAGAGACGCAGCAGGCGCTGCGCCTGTTTTTCGCGTGGGCTTGAGGCCTCAGCGATCACGAGTGCCCGGGCCTTGCTCGAGATGAGCCTGGCTGCAATACCATTGTTGTTCGAGGGCCAGGGCCCGGTCACGGGGCAGATGTACGCCGCAATGGGCGCAACGAACCATGGGTGGTGCGTCCTGCTCCCGGGGAGCGTTCGGCGCGGATGAGGTGCTCTTGAACTTGCGCCAGAACCATACCGCGGCGGCAATCAGGGCGATCCAGAACAGTAAACGAAGCATGATGGGCGGCTTTTTGGCTAGAGATCAGGCAGTTTAGCCAAGGACAGGAACGGCGCACAGCGCAATAAAACCCAGGCATAAAAAAGGGAGACCCGTGGGTCTAATGCCAGTCAGTTAAGCTGACTGGCATTTTTATTTCTGATCGGATATTTCGGTGATTTCAGCCGAATCGCCCGAGGATAAACGCGCTCCTCACGTCGATGCGGCAGCACGTAGTGCGGCGCTGAAGCATGAAGCTCGGCCAAATACTTGGGGATGTTCCCGGAACGGTCGGCGGAGACGCTGTTGATAAACCCGAGAATCGCCCAAGTGCAGGCGGTGAAGCTCATTTCGCACGGGTAAATGCCAGGACAGTGGCGACTCATTTCCACCATCTGATAGCGCAACAAGTTGTAGCCCAACAACACGCCCCACAACTCTTGCTCGATCATCTCTGGCGTCTTGCTGCGCAGCGTATAACTGCTGTTGAGCAGCGTCTGTTTCATCTCCCGAAATCCGAGTTCGATCTCCCATCGCTGGCTGTACAGATCGACGATTTCGTCGGATGGAAAGCGCAGCGGATCGGCCATCGACGTCAGGATCTGACACACCTTGCCCTCGACGGTTTTGCTCAGCAGTCGCGCGGTCAGCTGCTCCGGCAACCCGGGCCATTGCTTGCGGGCCTGCGGCGAAGTGCTCAGCGAAACAATCGCATCCTGGCGCCCCAAACGCTGGATCACCTCGTACTGCGAGCCTTTTTTCAGCGGCATCAGCCAGTGGCGTTCGACGCCTGCTTGCTGCCATTGATGCAGTAAACCTAACGAGTAAAAACCACGATCAAACAGCGTCAGCGAGTGATCGGGGGTGGTTTCGATCAGTTGCTCGGCCAGTTTCATTTCGTTGCTGCGGTAGCCGTCAAACGCACTTCCAATCAGCAAGTGGCTGGTCAACTCCATTTGGCAGACCATGCGCACCTGAGGAAAACCGGTGTCGCCATGCTGGTTGCTGGCGGAGTCATAGCGCGCCCGATTTTCCGGCGTGTCGGGTGTGCGCCAGACAACGCCATCGACGCCCAACAAACGCAGACCGGCCCAAGTCGGATGACCGGCCGCCTCATGCCAACTTTTCTGGGTCAAATCGAAGACTTGTCGTACAGCTTCGCTACCCAATCTCTGACGGGCCTGGACTACGGCGCTGGGGGCCACCAACGGGCGCTGGCCCGGCAACATGATGTTCATGCGACTGACCACATCCCAAGCAGACATGCGCCGGAAGAACGCCATGGAAATCACGCACCAGAGCATCATTTCCAGCGGCAAACGACGCTTGCGCAGCGTCGCCACACCGGCTTGTTCAAGCGCCTGTTCGACCAAAGAAGGATCGAGCAAGGCATCTAATCCCTCGATGGCGTTGGGGGTAGAGGCGATGTTGTGGGTCAGTTCCAGTGCCCGAGCGAGACGCATAAAAAAATCCGATGCCAGTACAGGCATCGGATTTTGATTTCTTGCGGCCAAAGGTCAAGCGAGAAGGCTTAACTGACTGGCATTAGACCCGTGGGTCTCCCTTTTTGCTGAGGCCTTGGCCTCAGTCGAACATACCGAAGGTCATGTAGCTGAACCAGGAGCGATCGGTGGATTCGTTCTCAGGCTCTTCTTCTTCGATCACGTCGCCATTTTCGTCCTTGGGCTTGAGCTCGTTTGGAATGGCTTCCTTGGCGTCCTGGAACTGACGCTGCACGTCCTGGTTGGCGCGGGTTTCGCCCGGCGGCAGAGGTGGACGGGACTCGATCAGGCCCAGGGTCGCCTTGCTCAGCCACGAACGGTTGTCCGCTTCGTCGACCCGTGGGGTGAACTGGCCATCGACCAGGGATGGGTGATCCGGGTAGTTCAGCTTGAGGGTTTCCAGGCTGGTGGCCGCCAGTTCGTCCAGGTGCAGGCGCTGGTAGGCTTCGGTCATCACCGCCAGGCCATCACCCACCGAAGGGGTTTCCTGGAAGTTTTCCACTACGTAGCGGCCACGGTTGGCGGCGGCGACGTAGGCCTGACGCGTCAGGTAGTAGTCGGCCACGTGGATTTCGTAGGAGGCCAGCAGGTTGCGCAGGTAGATCATGCGCTGCTTGGCGTCCGGCGAGTAGCGGCTGTTGGGGAAGCGGCTGGTCAGTTGGGCGAACTCATTGTAGGAGTCGCGCGCGGCGCCGGGGTCACGCTTGGTCATGTCCAGCGGCAGGAAGCGCGCCAGCAGGCCGACGTCCTGGTCGAAGGAGGTCAGGCCCTTGAGGTAATAGGCGTAATCGACATTCGGGTGCTGCGGGTGCAGGCGAATGAAACGCTCGGCGGCGGACTTGGCTGCTTCCGGCTCGGCGTTCTTGTAGTTGGCGTAGATCAGCTCCAGCTGGGCCTGATCGGCGTAGCGACCGAACGGATACCGCGACTCCAGCGCCTTCAGCTTGGCAGTGGCGCTGGTATAGCTGTTGTTGTCCAGGTCGTTCTGCGCCTGTTGGTACAGTTCGACTTCGCTCAGGTTTTCGTCTACGACTTCCTTCGACGAGCAAGCAGCAGTCAATGCGAGGATGGCGATCAGCAGCAGGTGTTTCACTTGCATGGCGGCTTGCGTCCCTATGACGGCCGCTGTCTTGGGCGGGGCCGTCCTGTTATGATGAGCGCCCCGTTGAAAGCCTCGGGGCAAAAGACGCCGTATTTAACCACAAGCGCGCAGCCGAAACCAAAGGCTGTGCCGACGCCCAGTCCGAGCATGTCCGATAAAATAGAACTTCGCGCAGAGGTGCCGTCCGAATTGGGCGGCCAACGCCTCGATCAAGTCGCCGCACAACTCTTTGCCGAGCACTCTCGCTCGCGCCTTTCCGCCTGGATCAAGGACGGCCGCCTGACTGTGGATGGGGCGGTGATCCGCCCGCGCGACATCGTCCACGGCGGTGCCATTCTCGAGCTGACTGCCGAACAGGAGGCCCAGGGAGAATGGGTCGCCCAGGACATCGCCCTGGACATCGTCTATGAAGACGAAGACATCCTGGTGATCAACAAGCCTGCGGGCCTGGTGGTGCACCCGGCGGCTGGGCATGCTGATGGCACCTTGCTCAATGCCCTGCTGCACCACGTACCGGACATTATCAATGTGCCGCGTGCCGGCATCGTCCATCGCCTGGACAAGGACACCACCGGTCTGATGGTGGTGGCCAAGACCATCCAGGCGCAGACACAGCTGGTCACACAGCTGCAAAGCCGAAGCGTCAGCCGTATCTATGAATGCATCGTGATCGGGGTTGTCACCGCCGGTGGCAAGATCAACGCCCCTATCGGTCGTCACGGCCAGCAGCGCCAACGCATGGCGGTGATGGAGGGCGGCAAGCAGGCGGTCAGCCATTATCGCGTGCTCGAGCGTTTCCGCTCCCACACCCATGTGCGGGTCAAGCTGGAAACCGGCCGGACCCACCAGATCCGTGTGCACATGGCCCACATCAACTTCCCGTTGGTGGGTGACCCGGCCTACGGCGGTCGTTTCCGCATTCCGCCGGCTGCCAGCCAGACCATGGTCGAATCGCTGAAGAATTTCCCGCGCCAGGCGTTGCATGCACGTTTCCTGGAGCTGGATCATCCGACGACCGGCAAGCGCATGAGCTGGGAGTCGCCGTTGCCGGATGACTTCGTCTGGCTGCTGACGTTGCTCAAGCAGGACCGCGAGGCGTTCATCGGATGAGTGACTGGCTGATACCCGACTGGCCCGCGCCGGCCCGGGTCAAGGCCTGCATCACGACCCGTGAGGGTGGCGTCAGCCTGGCGCCGTTCGACAGCCTCAACCTGGGCGATCATGTGGGCGACGATCCTGCGGCCGTCGCCGAAAACCGTCGTCGCCTCACCGATCAATTCGCCATCACCCCGGCCTGGCTACAGCAGGTCCACGGCATTGCCGTGGTCGAGGCTGATCCGGCCCAGGTGGCGACCGCCGATGCCAGTTGGACCGACACGCCCGGTATCGCCTGCACCGCGATGACGGCGGACTGCCTGCCTGTGCTGTTCTGCAACCGTGCCGGCACCCGCGTCGCGGCGGCCCATGCCGGCTGGCGCGGGCTGGCGAACGGCGTGCTGGAAGCCACCCTCGACAGCCTTGCCGTGCCCGCGGATGAAATCCTCGCCTGGCTCGGCCCGGCCATCGGCCCGCAAGCGTTTGAAGTCGGGCCGGAAGTCCGTGAAGCCTTCATCGCGCAACTGCCCCAGGCAGCCCAAGCCTTTGCCGCGAGCCCAAACGCCGGCAAGTTCCTCGCCGATATCTACGCGTTGGCACGGCTGCGCCTGGCCGCACGTGGTGTCACGGCCGTCTACGGTGGCGGTCTCTGCACCGTGACCGACCCTCGTTTCTTTTCCTACCGCCGCAACCCGCGCACCGGTCGCTTCGCTTCGCTGATCTGGATCGAACGCTAGACTTCTCTGATCTGTATCAAGGGCGCCCGGCTTGAATCTTCCAGAATCGACCACATCTATAACGGTATCTGGCAGGTTTCTTCATTCAGGATGTTTCCAAGGTCCGGCCTGCTCATTAGGAAGGTGACCCATGCGTATTGATCGTTTAACCAGCAAATTACAGTTGGCCCTGTCCGATGCCCAGTCCCTGGCCGTCGGTCTGGACCATCCCGGTATCGAACCGGCGCATTTGATGCAGGCCATGCTCGAACAGCAGGGCGGCTCCATCAAGCCCCTGCTGATGCAGGTCGGCTTTGACGTCAACAGTCTGCGCAAAGAACTGGCCAAGGAACTCGACCAGTTACCCAAGATCCAGAATCCCACCGGTGACGTGAACATGTCCCAGGACCTGGCGCGGCTGCTCAACCAGGCCGATCGCCTGGCCCAGCAGAAGGGCGACCAGTTCATTTCCAGCGAGCTGGTGCTGCTCGCCGCCATGGACGAGAACAGCAAGCTTGGCAAATTGTTGCTCGGCCAAGGGGTGAGCAAGAAAGCGCTGGAAAATGCTATCAACAACCTGCGTGGCGGCGAGGCGGTCAACGACGCCAACCACGAGGAGTCGCGCCAGGCGCTGGACAAATACACCGTCGACCTGACCAAGCGTGCCGAGGAAGGCAAGCTCGACCCGGTGATCGGCCGCGACGATGAAATCCGCCGTACGATCCAGGTGCTGCAACGCCGCACCAAGAACAACCCGGTGCTGATCGGCGAGCCAGGTGTGGGTAAAACCGCCATTGCCGAGGGCTTGGCCCAGCGCATCATCAACGGCGAAGTGCCGGACGGCCTCAAGGGTAAACGCCTGTTGTCCCTGGACATGGGCGCCTTGATCGCCGGTGCCAAGTACCGTGGCGAGTTCGAAGAACGGCTCAAGGCTTTGCTCAATGAACTGTCCAAGCAGGAAGGGCAGATCATCCTGTTCATCGACGAACTGCACACCATGGTCGGTGCGGGTAAAGGCGAAGGCTCGATGGACGCCGGCAACATGCTCAAGCCTGCGTTGGCCCGTGGCGAGTTGCACTGCGTCGGCGCGACCACGCTCAACGAATACCGCCAATATATAGAGAAGGATGCGGCGCTGGAGCGGCGCTTCCAGAAAGTGCTGGTGGAGGAGCCGAGCGAGGAAGACACCATTGCCATCCTGCGCGGCCTCAAAGAACGCTACGAAGTTCACCACAAGGTGGCGATCACCGATGGCGCGATTATCGCGGCGGCCAAGCTCAGCCACCGCTACATCACCGACCGCCAGTTGCCGGACAAGGCCATCGACCTGATCGACGAGGCCGCCAGCCGCATCCGCATGGAAATCGACTCCAAGCCCGAAGTGCTGGATCGGTTGGAGCGCCGCCTGATTCAGCTCAAGGTCGAATCCCAGGCCCTGAAGAAAGAAAGCGACGAAGCGGCGAAGAAGCGTCTGGAAAGGTTGCAGGAAGAGATCGTTCGTCACGAGCGTGAGTATTCCGACCTCGAGGAAATCTGGAACTCGGAGAAAGCCGAAGTCCAGGGTTCTGCGCAGATTCAGCAGAAGATCGAACAGTCTCGCCAGGAGCTGGAAGCGGCCCGTCGTAAAGGCGACCTCAACCGCATGGCCGAGCTGCAGTACGGGGTGATCCCGGACCTGGAGCGCAGCCTGCAAATGGTCGACCAGCACGGCAAGAGCGAAAACCAGTTGCTGCGCAGCAAGGTCACCGAGGAAGAGATTGCCGAAGTGGTCTCCAAGTGGACCGGCATTCCGGTGTCGAAAATGCTCGAAGGCGAGCGCGACAAGCTGCTGAAGATGGAAAGCCTGCTGCATCAGCGTGTGATCGGCCAGGAAGAGGCAGTCGTGGCAGTGTCCAATGCCGTACGCCGCTCCCGTGCCGGGCTGTCGGACCCTAACCGGCCGAGCGGCTCGTTCATGTTCCTCGGCCCTACGGGGGTCGGTAAAACCGAACTGTGCAAGGCGCTGGCCGAGTTCCTCTTCGACACCGAAGAGGCCATGGTGCGCATCGACATGTCCGAGTTCATGGAGAAACATTCCGTGGCGCGGCTCATCGGTGCGCCACCGGGTTATGTCGGTTATGAAGAGGGCGGTTACCTGACCGAGGCAGTGCGTCGCAAGCCGTACTCGGTGATCCTGCTCGATGAGGTCGAGAAGGCGCATCCGGATGTGTTCAACATCCTGCTGCAAGTGCTGGAGGATGGTCGCCTGACTGACAGCCACGGGCGCACGGTGGACTTCCGCAACACGGTGATCGTGATGACCTCCAACCTGGGCTCGACGCAGATCCAGGAACTGGTGGGCGACCGCGAAGCGCAGCGTGCGGCGGTGATGGACGCGATTTCCACCCACTTCCGGCCGGAGTTCATCAACCGCGTCGACGAAGTGGTGATCTTCGAGCCATTGGCCCGTGATCAGATTGCCGGCATTACCGAGATCCAGTTGGGTCGCCTGCGCAGTCGCCTCACAGAGCGTGAGCTGAAACTGCAATTGAGCGACGAGGCATTGGACAAGCTGATTGCGGTGGGTTACGACCCGGTCTATGGCGCACGGCCGCTGAAGCGGGCGATCCAGCGCTGGATCGAAAACCCGCTGGCGCAGTTGATCCTGTCGGGTCGCTTCATGCCGGGTGAGACGGTGACCGGTACAGTGGAGAACGACGAAATCGTCTTCAACTGAGGCGATTGTCTGGGCTTTTGTGGCGAGGGAGCCTGCTCCCGCTGGGTCGCGTAGCGGCCCCTCAAAAAGCGAGGAGTGCTTCGCGCTCCAGCGGGAGCAAGCTCCCTCGCCACGGCCGGTGTTCTTTTCCTGATTTATGGGGGGGCTCGCTTCCAAGCGCCATTTTTTTCATCAGGCCGTTGAACTCAAAGGAAAAGGCTTGTAAAGTGCGCCCCGCAGTCAGTCACCCCAAGGGTTACTTCTCGCTGAGAAGGAATCCAAAATAAGTTGCAAATCATTGTCTTGAAAGCAATTTAAGGGGTTGACAGAGGTTTTGAAGATTGTAGAATAGCGCGCCTCAGACACACGAACGCAGCGATGCGTAAGGGTAGAAGAGGTTGAAGCTAGCTTCAACGTTGTAACTTGAAATATCAGTTCCGTGATAGCTCAGTCGGTAGAGCAAATGACTGTTAATCATTGGGTCCCAGGTTCGAGTCCTGGTCACGGAGCCATTTCAATCGGGGTATAGCGCAGTCCGGTAGCGCGCCTGCTTTGGGAGCAGGATGTCAGGAGTTCGAATCCCCTTACCCCGACCATTTTTGGGTCGTTAGCTCAGTTGGTAGAGCAGTTGGCTTTTAACCAATTGGTCGTAGGTTCGAATCCCACACGACCCACCATTTTTGAAACCAGTTCGCTGGAATCGAATCTTAAGATCAGAGGCCAAAAGCGCTGATCGAGAAGGCGACTTGCGAAGGTCGCCTTTTTTTTACCGGGGTATAGCGCAGTCCGGTAGCGCGCCTGCTTTGGGAGCAGGATGTCAGGAGTTCGAATCCCCTTACCCCGACCATATTGAAAATCCTCGTATCGAAAGATACGGGGATTTTTTTTTGCGTGCGATAAAGCGGATTTGACTTAAGACATCGTACAACCTGCCGATAACCCGCCGACAGGGGCCTTGCCCCACTTCAGGCCAATAATAAAAAAGGCATTCCCTATGGTTCTTCGTCAGCTGAATATCGCCCCTCGTGCCGCGTTGGGTTTTGCCTTGATCGCCGTGCTGGTGGCATTGCTCGGGGTGTTCGCGCTGGGACAGATGTCGAGTATCCGTGACAGTGAAGTCGCGGTAGAGACCCAGTGGCTGCCGAGCATTCGCGGTGGTGATGAGATCCGCGAGTGGATGTTGCGCATCCGCACCATTTCCCTGCGCATGGCCCTGGACCAGGACCCGAAGAATATTGCGGTGTATCGCGGACAGATGGATACGCGCGACAAGGAGCTGAGCGAAAAAATCGCGGCCTACGAAAAGCTCGTCGTGACGCCTGAAGGCAAGGCGCTTTATGACCAGTTCAAGCAAACCTTCGCCGCTTATCGTACGGGTATCGCCCAATCCTTCACCCTGGCAGAGCAAGGGCGTCGGGACGAGCTGATCAAGCTGCTGCTGGTGGACATGAAGACCGTGGTGGACGGTTCCGGCAAACAGCTCAACGACCTGGCGGAGCTGTTCTCCAAGCAAGTGTCCATCGAGAGCCAGAAGTCCCAGGAGCACTACGCCAATTCCCGAATGGTCGTCAGCCTGTTCGTTGTGTTCGCCGCCCTGGCCACGGTAGCCCTGGCCATGCTGCTCACGCGCAGTATCGTCAAACCCTTGGGTGAGGCGCTTAATGCTGCGGAGAACGTCGCCCGGGGTGACCTGACCCGGCCAATCGAGACCCATGGCAACGACGAAGTGAGTCGCTTGCTCAAGGCGTTGGCGGCCATGCAGCAGAATCTGCGTGAGACGTTGCAGGGCATCAGCGGTTCGGCCGCGCAACTGGCCACCGCAGCCGATGAACTGAACGCCGTCACGCTCGACAGCACCCAAAGCCTGCAGCAACAGAACAACGAAATTGAACAGGCTGCCACGGCCGTCACCGAAATGACCACCGCCGTGGAAGAAGTCGCGCGCAATGCGGTTTCCACTTCCGATGCCACGCGTCAGTCCAGTGAGTCGGCGTCCCTTGGGCAACAGCGAGTCAGCGACACGGTCGACGCCATCGGCGCCCTCGCCAGCGACGTGCAAGTGACTGGCGGCCTGGTGCAATCCCTGGCCAACCAATCGCAGGATATCGGCAAGGTGCTGGACGTGATCCGCGCCATCGCCGAGCAGACCAACCTGCTGGCCCTCAACGCGGCCATTGAAGCGGCCCGGGCGGGTGAGAGCGGGCGTGGGTTTGCAGTGGTGGCCGATGAGGTGCGGGCGCTGGCTTATCGCACGCAGCAATCGACCCAGGAAATCGAGCAAATGGTCCAAGGCATGCGCAGCGGCGCCACCCAGGCACTCGACTCCATGCAGGCCAGCTCCAGTCGCGCCGCCAGTACCCTGGCCATGGCGGAGCGGGCGGGGGACGCGTTGCAGACCATCACGGCGTCGGTCAATGAAATCCATGAACGCAACCTGGTGATTGCCAGCGCCGCCGAAGAGCAGGCACAAGTGGCCCGCGAGGTGGATCGCAACCTGGTGAACATTCGTGATTTGTCGGTGCGTTCGGCTTCCGGCGCGGACCAGACCAGTGCGTCCAGCCATGAGTTGTCGCAACTGGCCAATTCGTTGCGCACGATGGTGCAGCGATTTCAGGTTTGATTATTGAAGGGACATGAAGGGGTGATCACTCCCACGCTCTGCGTGGGAGTGAATCCAGTGACGCTCTGCGTCACAAAGGACGCGGAGCGTCCCGGGCTGCATTCCCACGCAGAGCGTGGGAACGATCGTCAGTAAGGTCTCAGTGCAACTTCAGCCGTGGCTCGGTCCCGCGCCCGATCTTGCTGCCCAGCATCAGCATGGCCGTGCGGAACATGCCGTACAGAGCCATCTGGTGCATGCGGTAGAGCGAAACGTAGAACATCCGCGCCAGCCAGCCTTCGAGCATCACGCTGCCGGTCAGGTTGCCCATCAGGTTGCCGACTGCCGAGAATCGCGACAGCGAGATCAGCGAGCCGTAGTCGGTGTATTTGTATTCGGGCAGGGCCTTGCCCTCGATTCGCAGCTTCAAGGACTTGGCCAGCAGCGAGGCCTGCTGATGCGCGGCCTGGGCACGGGGTGGGACGTTGCGCTCGCTGCCGGGTTGCGGGCAGGCGGCGCAGTCGCCGAAGGCAAAGATGTTCTCGTCGCGGCTGGTCTGCAACGTAGGCAGCACTTGCAGTTGATTGATCCGGTTGGTCTCCAGCCCGTCGATGTCCTTGAGGAAGTCCGGGGCGCGAATCCCGGCGGCCCAGACTTTCAGGCTCGCGTCGATCACTTTGCCATCTGCCGTAATCAGGCTGTCGGCGGTCACTTGGCTGACGGCGGCGTTGGTCATGACGTTGACGCCGAGTTTCTCCAGGGTCTTGTGCACCGGTCCGCCGATACGTTCCGGCAGGGCTGGCAAGACGCGTGGGCCCGCTTCGATCAGAGTGATGTGCATGTTTTCCGGTTTGATCCGGTCCAGGCCGTAGGCGTGCAGTTCGTGGGCGGCATTATGCAGCTCGGCCGCCAGTTCGACCCCGGTCGCACCGGCTCCGACAATGGCGACGCTGATGCGCTCGACGATATCGGTCTGCCCGGCGTGGGCGCGCAGATAGTGATGAAGCAGTTGCTGATGGAAGCGCTCGGCCTGTTTGCGGGTGTCGAGGAACAGGCAATGCTGCGCTGCGCCTTCGGTGCCGAAGTCATTGGTGGTGCTGCCGACGGCAATCACCAGCGTGTCGTAGCCCAGTTCCCGGGCCGGCAATAGCTCGACGCCCGCCTCATCGTAGGTGGCGGCCAGTTGGATTCTCTTGCGCTCGCGATCCAGGCCACTCATGCGCCCGAGCTGGAACTCGAAGTGGTTCCATTTTGCCTGGGCGACATAGTTGAGTTCGTCTTCGGAGGAGTTCAAGGAGCCTGCGGCCACTTCGTGCAGCAGCGGTTTCCAGATGTGGGTCAGGTTCGCGTCGACCAGCATCACACTGGCCGTGCCGCGCTTGCCCAGAGTCTTACCCAGACGGGTAGCCAACTCCAGACCGCCGGCGCCGCCGCCAACGATGACAATACGATGAGTCATGGGGATATCTCGCAAGGCTAAAGGAAATCGGTGCCGTTACCCGAGCGAGCGGCAGTGTGACTGGGCGGCTCATAGCGTCAGGTAACTGATCAGTCGGCTCAACAGGCCCAGGCCGATGGTCACGGCCAGTACCACCACCAGGAGCATCCACGGCCGGAAAGGCCGGCGCTCGACTCGGTGCTGGGACAGTTGCAGGTACTCTTCGACATGCTTCTGGTCTTCTGGGTTCAGGCGGCTGGTCATAAAGGCCTCGTCAGGTAGACGTTGCGGAATGTGAAGACGTTACAGCGTCCGGCTAGCCGGCATTGAAAGCAGCGTAGCCGCTCGCCGGAACGGGTTCGACGATCAGGCTGTCGTCCAGGCGAATGATTCCACTTTTTAACACCCGGGCGGTGATTCCGCCATGGCCGCGTACGGCCTGGAACGTACCTTCGCCGAGGTTTCGCTCCAATCGGGCACAAGGCTGGCACCAGCCGGTGGTTTCAAAAATGGCTTGGCCAATGCGAAAGCGCCGGCCCTTGAGGCTGAACAGATTGATGCCGCTGACCACAATGTTGCGTCGCAGCGCCTGTGGCAGCACGGGCCGGTCCTCGGGACGGCCCATCAGCGAGCCGATCACGGCCAGGTGCTCCCATTGGATCAGCGTCACTTGTCGCGCATTGCGCACGCCGGGGCGAGCGTGATCGCCGGTCAGCCCAGCCTCCAGGCGGGCCTCCACGGCGTCCAGTTCGATCATGGGCGCATGACCCTGAGGTCGTACGCCAATCCAGCGTACGCGGCCCTGCTGGGGCACAGCGGCAATCAATTCCTGCAGTGGGCTCACAGGCTGATCCCGACATCGAACACAATGCTGCGACCCAGGTTGCTGCGCAGGAAGTCCGGCGCGTCGGGGTGGGCGAACAGCACCCGGGCAAACGTCGGCCCCACCAGTGACAGCGAGCGCCAGCCCTGGCGCAGGTATTCGGTCGGCGGTGGGAAGTGACTGTTGAGGTCCAGCACTTCGCGCTTGAGGCTGGCGAAGGCGATGATGTCCAAGTCACCCAGGTCCATGCCGCGCTCGGTGTAGTTGTGAGCTTTCTTGCGCAGGGTCGGGGCCAGCCGCATCAGGAACTCATTGGCCGGAATCCGCCGCGGCTTGGCCTCGCGACGTACCAGTTGGCTCAGGGAGAAGGCGCTGCGGCGGCGTTGCAGTTCATCGCGCCATTCGTCATTGAGGCGTCGACCTTCGTCGAGCACGAAAAACACTTCGAAATTGGCATCGCGAAACAACACGTCCGGCGGCTCGCCGGCCGGCGCGAACTCGTCGGCGCGATAAGGTACGTTCAGCCCTTGCAGCAGACGCTGGCAAACCCAACGCTCACGCTCCCATTTGCGGGCATTGGAGAGAAAGGCGTTGGCTTGCTCGGCCGCGATGGTCAGCAGGCGTAAGTAATCGGAGTCATCCATGAGCCCAAGCTTAGCGTTCAATTGCGACAAGCTGAAAGCGTTGCGTTGATTAATGGACGTTATGGGTGAGGTGTAGACTGCTGGTTTGAAATACCGTGGCGAGGGAGCTTGCTCCCGTTGGGCTGCGAAGCAGACCCAAAGCATTTGCGAACGCTTCGCGCTCGAGCGGGAGCAAGCTCCCTCGCCACAACAGCCTGTTTGATGCAGGGGCAAGCGAAAGGAGTAGACCCATGATCGGTGCCGAGCTGCTATCACCGCAGACCCTGGCGAGCGGCTGGCTGATTTATGTACCGATGCTGGTTTGGGCGGTATCGCGGGCACCGTGGGTCGAGTTGTTCACCGACAGCCGTCGCCAGCATCTGCTGTTTGGCACGGTGCTGGCGCTGTTTCTGTTGTGGTTGGTGCGACGGGATTTCGACACGGGCGTCTCGTACCACTTTATCGGCATGACCGCCGTGACCCTGCTGCTGGATTGGCCGCTGGCGATCCTCGGGGGACTTTTTGCCCAACTTGCGCTGGTGCTGCTGGGCCGCCAGGACATGGCGGCGGTAGGGGTCAACGGTGCGCTGCTGATCCTTATGCCGGTGCTGGTCACCGAGTGCTGCGCGATCCTGGTGGAGCGCGCCCAGCCGCGCAATCTGTTTGTGTATATCTTCTGTTCGGGGTTTCTCGCGGCCGCGCTTTCGGCGTTGGCGTGCCTGCTGCTGGGGCTTGGCCTGCTGTGGTACGACGGTATATTCGCCATGCCTTACTGGCTGGAAGATTTTGTCGGCTACCTCTGGTTGATCATTTTTCCCGAGGCCTTTATCAACGGTATGGTGATCAGTGCATTGGTGGTGTTCAGTCCCGAATGGCTGGAGACCTTCAACCGCACGCGCTACCTGTCGGCTCCGTGGAACGATGATGACAAGCCTTGATTCACGTCAAGGCTGCCCCACCACACGCCATTCATGCTTTGGAAAATTTCCAGGAGCACAACCATGAGTGTTTATGAGTGGGCCAGACAAGAGATCAGGCGTAGCCACGATGCCGCAATGGAGATCGGTTTTGACCCAGGCTTGAGCCTGCGCGCCTTGCTCAGTGCGATCGTGCAACAGAGCAAGACAGTGCGCAGCCCTGAAGACCTGGCCGATGAGTTGAGTTTCCTGGCGGAAAACCTCGACGATGAACAGGACTACGGTTTCATGCGGCCTTAATGGCGAATGCCGTACACCCAAGAAAACGATGACTCTGTGGCGAGGGGATTTATCCCCGCTGGGCTGCGTAGCAGCCCTGAAACCTGACACTGTGGTGTTTCAGATCGACTGCATTCAGCTTTTTGGGGCAGCAGCCCAGCCCAGCGGGGATAAATCCCCTCGCCACAATGACTCAGATTTTTCCTGAGTGAGCGACACTGCCTTAATGGCGGGGCTCGAAGTCTTCGCTGAACAGCTCGTCCTCGGCGTCGGGGCTGACCGGAATCTTGTGTTCTTCCGACGCCCAGGCGCCGAGGTCGATCAGTTTGCAGCGGTCAGAGCAGAACGGCCGGAATTTGCTCTCCGGGGTCCATTCCACAGGGGCGCCACAGGTTGGGCAATCAACGATTGGGGTCTGGCTCATGATTGGCCTCCACGCAAAGTAAGGTAAAAGTGATGCAGGCGCTCGACCTCGCTGTGCAGCCAGGCGAGGTCGCGATCATTGACCACCACGTCGTCGGCATGGCTCAGGCGATCCTGGCGGCTGGACTGGGCCTTGAGAATCGCCTGGACCTGTTGTTCGCTGGTCTGGTCGCGCTGCAATGTACGTTCGATCTGCAGCTGTTCCGGCGCATCGATCACCAGGATCCGCTGGGTCATGGCGTACTGCCCTGACTCGATCAGCAGCGGCGATACCAGGATCGCATAGGGCGATTGTGCCTGGGCCAGATGATGGGCGATTTCCTCGGCGATCAGCGGATGCAGCAGCGCCTCGAGCCAGCGGCGCTCATCGGCATTCTCGAAGATCAGCTTGCGCAGCGCCGCCCGGTCCAGGGCGCCGTCGGCCTGCAATACGCCGGGGCCGAAGTGCTCGGCGATTTTCGCCAGCGCCGGGCGTCCGGGCTCGACCACCCAGCGCGCCGCATGATCGGCGTCGATGACGTGCACGCCCAGGTCGATGAAATGCTGCGCCGCCGCGCTCTTGCCGCTGCCGATGCCACCGGTCAGGCCGAGAATCCAGGGCTTTTTCACTGAGGTATTCATTAAAACCCGACAGACTGCCAATAGAAGTCGGTTATTTGACCACCCCAGAGCAAGGCAATCCAGCCGGCAATGGCCAGATAAGGTCCAAAGGGAATCTGCGTCGACTCGGGAGTATCACGCAAGCGCAGCATAATCACCCCGACAACGGCGCCCACCAGCGACGACAGCAGCAGTGTCAGTGGCAGGATCTGCCAGCCACCCCAGGCGCCGAGCATCGCCAGCAGCTTGAAATCCCCGTAGCCCATGCCTTCCTTGCCGGTGACCAGCTTGAACACCCAGAACAGTGACCACAGCGCCAGATAGCCGGCCACCGCGCCCCACATCGCCTGGTTCAAGGGCACGAAGAGTCCGAAGCTGTTGATGATCAAGCCCAGCCACAACAGTGGCAGCACCAGGGAATCGGGCAGCAATTGATGCTCGGCGTCGATCAGACTCATGCCCAGCAGGCCCCAGGTCAAGACCATCACCATCACGGCGTGCCAGCCAAAGCCGAAATGCCAGGCGACGAATGCCGATAACGCGCCGCAAGCCAATTCGGTCAGGGGGTAACGTCTGCCGATGGGCGCGGCGCAGCTCGAACAGCGACCGCGCAGCATCAGGTAGCTGAGCAGCGGAATGTTTTCCCAGGCGCGGATGCGATGGCCGCAGTGCGGGCACTGGGAGTGGGGCAGCATCAGATTGTAGACCGGGCCCGGGGTTTCGGCCGGCAGGCCCAGCAGGTCGTGAGCCTGCAGGCGCCATTCGCGGTTGAGCATCTTCGGCAGGCGCCACACCAGCACGTTGAGGAAGCTGCCGATGATCAGGCCGAGCAGTGCTGCAACGAGCACGAAAGCCAGGGGATACAGCACGAAGAATTCGCTCAGGGGCATGTCAGATCGCAGAGCCGAGTTGAAAGATGGGCAGGTACATGGCAACCACCAGGCCACCGACGACCACCCCCAGGACCACCATGATGAAGGGTTCCATCAGGCTGGTGAGGTTGTCCACCAGATTGTCCACCTCGGCCTCATAAAAGCTCGCCACCTTGTCGAGCATGTCGTCCAGTGCTCCGGACTCCTCGCCGATGGCGGTCATCTGGACCGCCAGGTTCGGAAAGATCCCTGAGGCACGCATGGAAAAATTCAACTGCATGCCGGTCGAGACCTCCTGCTTGATGCGCTGCACGGCATGTTTGAACACCACGTTGCCGGTGGCGCCAGACACCGAGTCCAGGGCCTCCACCAGCGGCACGCCGGCGGCGAAGGTGGTGGAAAGCGTGCGGGCGTAGCGGGCCACGGCGGATTTGTACAGCAAGGTGCCTATCAGCGGCAGCTTGAGCAGCCATTTGTCGCGCCAGTCGCGAAAGCGCTCCGAACGCCTGAGCGCGTACTTCACGCCAAAAAACGCCCCCATCAACCCGCCCAGCATTACCCACCACCATTGCTGCATGATTTCCGACAGGCCGATGACCATCACCGTGAAGGCTGGCAGTTGCGCGCCGAACCCGGAGAATACCGACTCGAATTGCGGCACGACCTTGACCAGGAGGATCCCCGTGACCACTGCGGCAACGAGGACCACGGCCGCCGGGTAGGTCATGGCTTTCTTGATCTTGGCCTTGAGCGCTTCGCTCTTTTCCTTGTAGGTCGCGACCCGGTCCAGCAGGGTGTCCAGGGCACCGGCCTGTTCGCCGGCATCCACCAGGTTGCAGTACAGCTCGTCGAAATATTGTGGGCATTTGCGCAGCGCCGCGGCGAAGCTGTTGCCGGCGGCGACTTCCTGCTTCACCTCGTCCACCAGCTTGCGCATGCTGGGGTTGTCGAAACCTTCGCCAATGATGTCGAACGCCTGCAGCAGTGGCACGCCAGCCTTGAGCATCGTGGCCATCTGGCGGGTGAAGAGGGCGATATCCAGTGGCTTGATACGCTTGCCCTTGCTGAATATCGAAGTGGATTTCTTGCGCACCTTCTGCGGGTTGATGCCTTGTTTGCGCAGCTGTGCCTTGACCAGCGCCGGGCTCTGGCCCGTCAGCTCGCCACTCATTTTTGTGCCTTTGCGGTCCTTGCCTTCCCAAGTGTAAACATCGGTTTTGACTGCCTTGACCGCCATGTTCAATCCTTGGTGACCCGGTTGATTTCTTCGAGGCTGGTGACGCCCTGCATCACTTTGAGCAGGCCCGACGTGCGCAGGTCATTGAAACCGTCCTTGCGCATTTGCAGATCGATCTCCAGCGAGTTGCCCTCGGCCATGATCAACCGTTGCAGCTCGGGCGTGTTCTTGACCACTTCGTAAACTCCCACGCGCCCTTTGTAACCGTTGTTGCACTGTTCGCAACCGACCGGCTCATAGATCGTGAATGTGCCGAGGTGTTCCCGAGGGAAACCTTCCTTGAGCAAGGTTTCCTCGGGAATATCGATGGCTTTCTTGCAGTGACTGCACAGCTTGCGCGCCAGCCGCTGGGCAATGATCAGGTGCACGGCGGTGGCGATGTTGAACCCCGGAATGCCCATGTTCTGCAGGCGGATCAGGGTTTCGGCGGCGCTGTTGGTGTGCAGGGTGGAGAGCACCAGGTGCCCGGTCTGGGCGGCCTTGATGGCGATCTCGGCGGTTTCCAGGTCGCGGATCTCGCCGACCATGATCACGTCCGGGTCCTGGCGCAGGAACGAGCGCAGGGCCTGGGCGAAGTCCAGCCCCTGGCGCGGATTCACGTTGACCTGGTTAATGCCTTCCATGTTGATTTCCACCGGGTCTTCGGCGGTGGAAATGTTGATGTCCACGGTGTTGAGGATATTCAGCCCGGTGTAGAGCGACACGGTCTTGCCCGAGCCGGTCGGACCGGTCACCAGGATCAGCCCTTGCGGTTGCTTGAGGGCGGCCATGTACAGGTCTTTCTGGTCCGGTTCGTAGCCCAGGGCATCGATGCCCATTTGCGCACTGGAGGGGTCGAGGATCCGGATCACCACTTTTTCGCCCCAGAGCGTGGGCAGGGTGTTGACCCGGAAATCGATGGACTTGGTTTTCGACAGACGCATTTTCAGCCGCCCGTCCTGGGGTTTGCGCCGCTCGGAAATATCCAGGCTGGCCATGACTTTCAGGCGGGCGGCGATACGGTTGGCCAGTTGGATCGGCGGCCTGGCCACTTCCCGCAGTATGCCGTCGGTGCGCACCCGCACCCGGTAGATTTTTTCATAGGGTTCAAAGTGCAAGTCGGAAGAGCCGCCCTTGATCGCGTCCAGCAGCATCTTGTTGACGAAGCGCACCACCGGCGTGTCGTCGGTGTCTTGACCGCCGATGGAGTCCTGCTTGGAATCGTCGATCGACTCGATGTCCAGGCCATCGAGATCGACATCGCCCATGCCTTCCAGGCCTGTACTGCTGGATTCGAAAAACTTTTCGATGGCGTCACTGAGCTTGTTGTCCTCCACCAGGATGGCTTCGGTGGTCAGGCCGGTACTGAACTGGATGTCATTGATGGCCTGGTGATTGGTCGGGTCGGAGATGCCTACGTACAATTTGTTGCCACGCCGCCACAGCGGCAGGGCGTGGTGCTGGCGCACCAGTTTTTCACTGACCAGGCCGCTGGGTTGGGTTTCTTTGTCCAGGCTGTTGAGGTCCAGCAGGGCGACGCCGAAATGCTCCGAGGCGATCTCCGCGACCTGGCGGCTCTGGACCAGTTTGTTCTGCACCAGATAGCTGACCAAGGGAATGCGACTGCGTTGGGCCTGTTGATACGCCTGTTGCGCACTTTGCTCGGTGAGCAGTTCGGCCAGCACCAATTGCTTGGTCAGGCCGCTGAGGGCGATGTCATTCATGGGAATCCCGGCGACGAACAATTCATGACTTATAGCCTAGTCAAGCCTCGACGCCAAACCAGCGGGGCAGGGTGACAAAAAACGTCAGATAGTGCGGTTGTTGAGGTAGGACGTCGCCGTTGTGCGGGGGCAACCCCCTTTATTGATGAGACTTGAGGGTTGGCATGTGCCCTGCAATGGCTATTTCAGGTCATGAGATTTCGACTCATGCGTGGGAGATGTCTATGAATAAGCAGAGTGGCTTTACCTTGATCGAGCTGTTGATCGTCGTGGCGATCATCGGCATTCTGGCGACGTTTGCGTTGCCGCAATATTCGAAGTATCAGGCGCGGGCGAAGGCGACGGCGGGGTTGGCGGAGGTCTCTGCGTTGAAAGTGCCGTTTGAAGACGTCATGAATCAGGGTACCAATCCATCGTTGGCCAACATCGGTGGGACCTCGCCCACCAGCAATTGCACCTTGACGGCTTCAGGAACGGCAGCGGACGGAGCGGGCACCATTGCGTGTACCCTTTTGAATGCACCCGCTCCAGTGCTTGGCAAAGCGATCACCCTGACGCGCTCTACTCAAGGCGTGTGGACCTGCGGTTCGACCGCCGCTCAGGAATTCCTGCCGGCTGGTTGCACAGGTGCAGCGAATCCGTAATTTGAGTACACGTATCGAGGCAGTGAACTGTCTCGATACAGAAAACCTTCGCAATTCATAAGCTTAGAAATAGGCCAAAACCCGCAAGTTGCATGTCCAGAATCAGCGCTTCATGCATTTTGCATGATCACGAAAATCACCGTTTCGCTTAACTTGCTGATTTATAAGAAATTAATAATTTTTTCAAAGCTGGCACAGCCTTCGCACTACTCCTGATAACCCTGCCGGGATGCACCTCCGGCAGTTTTTGAGAAAAACAGGAGTTACTCGTATGAAGAAGTTCGCTATCACTGCCGCCGCTGCTACCGCTCTGACCCTGACTATGGCTAGCGCATTCGCCGAGACCACTCAAGCAACTCAGGCGCCAATGATGCTGGCTGCGGGCGAAGTGACAGAGGCCAAGGAAGACGTTTCCGATACCTGGATCACCACCAAGGTCAAAGCTGACCTGGTCACCGAAAAAGGCATTCCAGGCACTGATATCAAAGTCGAAACCAACAAAGGTGTTGTGTCCCTATCTTCGATGACCAAAGTCACTGAGGCACAAAAAGACACCGCTGTGGCGATCGCCAAGAAAATCAAAGGCGTCAAGGCCGTATCGGCTGACGGCCTGAAAGCCGAATAAGGCTAAGACTTCTCGCCTGGACTGGGAGAAGGCGCGGCAAGCGGGCCAGGATATACGTTTGCCGTCGCTTTGGAGTTCATGCGAAAGGCCACACGGACGTGGCCATTACAGGCCCCCGGCATTCGTGCCGGGGGCCTGTTCTATTGTGGGGTGGATCAATTGGGGGGCAGCGGTTGTGGATGAGTCTGTAGGATCGCCATCGCGAGCAAGCTCGCTCCCACATTGTTCTGGGTGATCTCAAAATCAGTGCTCATCGCCATCCTCCTGTGGGAGATTCTATGGTGCAGGACTACCCCCTAAATGCCTTTCGGTAAGTATTCGCTCTGGTTCTTCAGCAGGGCGAATACCACTCGGGCAAGCTTGCGGGCCAGTGCCACTAATGCTTCGGTTGTGCTGAGTCCCCGGGCCCTTAGTGCCTCATAAAAACCCTTCCATGCCGCTGTGCGCCTTGCCGACATCGCGGCGTTATGCATCAATCGACGGGCCTCTGGGTCACCTCGCTTAGACAGGCAGCGGCGTCCCTTCTTTTTCCCTGAGTCCGATATACGCAGGTCTAGGCCCAGAAAAGCGATGAAGGCATCGGCATTTCTGAAATCCCCACGCTGAAACGACGTGAGCAAACGGGCACCGTTCAACAGGCCAATGCCTTCGACTTTCATGCAACGCTTGAGCTGAGCGCCCAAGCCAGCGGCTTCCAACTGCGTCTGGATTGTTTTCTCGAGCAAGATCTCCAGTCGTTGCATGGCTTTTATCTGGTTCTCAAAGGCCCTTTTGAGCAACGGTTCGTTGGACCAACTTTGCTTGAGGCTGACACGCGCCTGGACCAAGGCTGCCCGACGTCGGAAGAGGCTTATAAGCCGGCAATACAAGGGCGATGGCGGGGTCCACGGGTGCAACTGGTGGCCTTCGTTGTTCAAGTAGCGAGCCAACAACCGAGCATCCAGCGCATCGGTTTTAGCGCGAACTTTCACACCTTTGCGGTAATGGCTGAGCTCGTAGCCGCCGATCATGTAGATCACACAGCCTTTCGCATAAGCCAGGTCGGCGAATTCCTGATGATAGATATTGGTGGCTTCGATGGCGACATCCACTGGCGCGGACAACTCCTTGAGCCACTTTTTGATCGCTGCCTTGGTGTTGGGGATCGCTTCCAGTCGATCTGTTTCTGCGTGATAAATCACCAACTCATCTTTGGCGACATCAACACCCACGATCGGCTTTGCGACAGAAACCGGCATTGCCATTGAAAATCCTCCGGGCTAAGGTTTGAACACTTGAAGGGTTCACCCAGAGGCGCAGGCTTGTTCCTATCGTCGGTCTAGGCCAGATGCATTCTTTATCGGCGCTTGGGTGAAAGGAGGAGGGGTGAAATCTCCCACGGTCTGTACTGCGGCTAACAGTCAGAATCGAGCTTTGTCCCTCCTCCTCCCTTCAAGTCCTACCATACAAGCGAGCTTGCTCGCGATGGCGGTAGTACATTCAACGCCTCTGTACGGACAAGCTCAGCGCCCCCGCTTGCTGGTGATCTGCACCAGCCGATTCCCCTCGAAGCGCAGGTATTGGTACATGCCGCTGTTGGGGCCGTAGGTCCATTCCTCCACCGGGTATTCTTCCCGGCGATTGACACTGCGCTTGTAGCCCAGGTCATCCCGCGCCACAGGCTGCCCGCACTTTTGCAGCACTTCGCTCGAGCGGTCGCCGACGCTGATCAGCTGGCTGCCGCAGCGCAGCGTGTCTGCAGCCGCGGCTTGGCCGGTGGCCAGCGATAGACCCAGGCAGAGTCCGAACCAGGGTTTCATCTATTCGGCATCCAGATGCAGCGGGGTAATCACCCGGCCATCGCTCTCGGCCTGGCCGAGGTTGGCGTCGATGAAATACACGCGGTCATCGGCCAACTGGCCTTTGTCCACCAGGAAGTCCTTGATGCTACTGGCCCGTTCCTGCCCCAGTTGGCGCAAGAGCACGTCACTGCCGCTCCAGAACTTGATCACGCCTTCACGCAGTTTCTCGATACGCGCCTTTTTATCCAATTGTGTCCATTCGGCGGGCGGTTGGGTCTTGAGGCGGGTGCGGTAGATGCCTTCGAGCAGCGGCGCCTTTTCGTCCTCGGGCACCTGTATCAGCGAGGCCTGGGCAGGAACTTTGTCGCCCCGACGCTGCAGCATCTTGTAGTAGTTGTATTGATATTCGCGCTCCAGGCGTTGGGCGGCGAGCAGTGGGCCGTCGCTGCTTTCGGCGGCGGTGCCTTCGATCTCCAGGCGCAGCTCCGGACGTTTGCCAAGGGCCTCGGACAGTTTGAGCAGCACGCCTTCATTATCTTTGCTCAGGTCGCTGGAGCCCGGCGCAAACGCCACGCTGCCCAGGTCTTCCGAGCCGCCGCCGGCCACCAGCCCACCGATAAGCTTGAACGGCGCCTGGGCCGCTCGTACCACCAGGTTGCGCAGGGTCTGCCAGATGATCGGCATGACGCTGAATTGCGGGTCGTTGAGATCGCCGGACACCGGTAGTTCGATGGAAATCTTGCCGTCGGAATCCTTGAGCAAGGCGACGGCCAATTTGAGTGGCAGGCTCACGGCGTCCGGGCTGTCGACTTTCTCCCCCAGTTGCAACTGCTCGACCACCACTTTGTTCTCCGCCTGGAGCTTGCCCTGGGTGATTCGGTAATGCAGATCGAGATTGAGCCGACCCTTGCGGATGCGATAGCCGGCGAACTTGCCGGAGTAGGGCGTCAGGGTGGTCAGCTCGACCCGTTTGAAACTGGTGGCGATGTCGAGGCTGGCCATCGGGTTGAAGGGGTTGACCGCCCCTTTGATGGTGACCGGTGCATAGCGATCAACCTTGCCCTTGATGTCGACACTGGCCGGTTTGGCCTGGCGACTGTCGATCGTGCCGATCGCACCGTTGAGCTGTTGGATAGCCGTGGCGAAATTGGGGGTCAGGCTGAAGTCGGCGAAGTTGGCCGAACCGTCATTGATGGCGATACCACCGATGTGGATGCCCAGCGGTTTTTCCTGGGGCGCCGGTTTTGCCGCGGTGTTCTTCGTGCCGCTGTCGGCCGGTTGCGGGATCAGCAGGTCATCGACGTTGGTGGTGCGGTCGTCGTTGATCATGAAGCGCGCGTACGGTTGGAACAGGTTGACCTTGTTGATGGAAAGGCTGTCACCGTGCTGATAATTCAGGCCTTCGAGGACCAGGCTTTGCCACTTGAGGAAGTCGCGGGTCTTGAGCGTGTCGAGGGTGTGCAACTGATCGACCTGGGCGCGGCCGGTGACGGCAAATGCCAGCGGTTCGGTACTTTTGAGGTCGACCGCCAGGTCACTGCCGAGCATCCCGGAGCGTAGCTCCAGGCGAATGAACGGGTTGATGTACGACTGGGCGACGCGCAGGTCGATGTCCTGGGTCTTGACCTTGAGCTTGGCGGTGATCGGGTTCAGGTTGACCTCGCCGTCGGCCAGGATCTTGCCCTGCTTGCCTACCCCGGTGTCCAGCTTGAGGGTAAAGGGTGAGCCGTTGAGGGTGTCGTAGTTCTGCAGGTCGAGGTTCAGCGGGCCGACCTCCAGTGCCACGGCGGGCTGGGCCTGGCGGTCGGCCAAGTGCACCTTATAGTCGCGCAGTTGCACATCCTTCAACATCACCTGCCAGGGTTTGCTGGGCGGTGCCGGTTCAGCTTTTGGCGAGTCTGCCGCTGCCGGGGCGGATGCCGGTTCAGCCTTGACCTGCGGTTTGGCCGGCTGGCTGGCGAAAAGTTTCTGCCAGTCCAGCTGCCCGTCCGCCTCGCGAGCGGCCCAGGTTTCCAGCTTCTGGCTACGGACCTTGCCCACGATAACTTGCTGCTTGGCCAGGTCCACCGAGGTTTCGCTCACGTCCAGGCGTTCGAGCTTCACCAGTGGACGGCCATCGGGTGCCTTGATGGCGAAGGGCGCGACACTGACCGCGGCGTTGTTGAGCAGCAGTTCGGTGCCCTTGGCCAGGTTGAGCTTGTAGTCGGTGCTGAGGTTCAGGACGCCGTTTTCCAGAACCAGCGGCACGGCGTCGCGCACATAGGGCCACCAGGCTTTCATTTGGCCGCCAGTGACTTTGAGAGTGCCTTGGGAGGCAATCGGCGTGAGGCTGAAATTACCGGTCCAGTCGATCTGTCCGCCTTCGGGGCCAGCAGCCACCAAGGTCATGTCGGCATTGTCGTCGGGCAGGGTGCTGAGGTTTTTCAGCTCGAAATCGAGGGTGTCGTAGAGAAACTCAATGGGTTCGCTGGGGCGCAGGTCCTGAAAATGCACATAACCGCCGGCCAACTTGATTCGGTCGACCCGCAGGGGGAACGGCTTGGCCTCGGGGTCGGCGGGCGTTGGCTCGCTGGCCGGCAGCTTGAACAGGCCCAGCAGGTTCAACTGACCGTCCTTGGCGAACATCACTTCGGTCTTGGGCTTGTCCAGCTCGATGTCGACCAGATGCAGGGCGCCGGACCACAGGCTGTCGAGCTGCAGGTTGGCATACAGCCGTTCGAAGCCGACCTGTTCCTTGCCTGGATCGCCGATATTCAGGCCCCAGAGGGTGACTTCAAGGCTGAAGGGATTGAGTTCGATGCGCTGGATCTGGGCCGGCACCGTCGCAAGGGTGGCCAGTTGCTGGTTGGCGATGCGCAAGGCGATGCCCGGCAAAATCAGAAAGCCCAACAGGCTGTAGAGGGCCAGTGCGGTCAACAGAGCGCCGATGGCGCGAATCAATCCTTTGGGCATGTGCGGCTTCATCTTGGTGTGAATTCGGAATGCCTTGGAGTATGGCATGCGTTTACGGTTCCGAAGCCACTGTGATTTATGAGATTTGTCCGTTTTTTGCGTGAGAATTCTGAGCCTGGCTTAGAGCTGGAGGACCAGGGTCTTGAGTGGCGGTTGCTGGTCGAGGGAGGGGAAATCGCTGCCGGGCGTCAGCACGCTCCACTCGCGCACCGGGCGACCGGCTTTTTCCGCACAACGCAGTACCTGTTCGCGCCAGTCGTCCATGGACACTTTTGCCAGGTTGTTGCAGCAGATCAGCACGCCATTGTCGGCGGTGGTGAGCAATGCCGGTTTCAGCAGGCTTTGATAGTCGCGCAACAGGTCGACGGTGCCGAACGCACTTTTGGCCCAGGCCGGTGGATCGAGCAGCACCAGGTCGTACTGGCGTTGTTCCAGGCGCACGTAGTTGGGCAGTTTCTGCCCGCGCCGCTGGCTGATGGGCAGGCCGGCCAGTTGGCGGATCGCCGGAAAGTAATCCGACTGCACGAACGCCATCGGCGGCAAATCGGGGTTGAGCAGGCCGTTTTCGCGGCCCACCGCCAGGTTGCCTTCGGCGAAGTCCAGGTTGCACACTTCCCGCGCGCCGCCGGCCGCAGCGCTCAGGCCGACGCCGCAGGTGTAGGCGAACAGGTTCAGCACACTTTTGTTGCGGCTGTGTGCCTTGACCCAGCCTCGGGCGTTGCGCAGGTCGAGAAACAGCAGTGGGTCCTGCCCGGCATGGCGACCGCGGACGCGATAATTCAAGCCCCATTCATGCCCGACCAGGTCTTGCAGGGCGGCCTCGTCCGCCTGATAGACGGTGTCCTGGCGGTCGACGCGCGAATTGCCCCGGGCGCGGTCGTTGTAGACCAATAGCGTCTCCAGGCCCAGCCGTTCGTTGACGATGCCGTGCAGTTGCAGCAGGTCGTCGCGCTCCAGCGCTTTATGGAAGCTCTGTACCAGCAGTTGCGGGCCGTAGCGGTCGATGGTCAGGCCGGGTGCGCCTTCCTGGCTGCCATGGAACAGGCGATAGCAGTCGGTGCCTTGCTGGTGCAGTTGGTCGAGCAACTCGTGGCGCTGGTCGAGGGCGGCGCGCAGCGCCTGATTCAAGGAAGACATGCCGGGCGCGCCTTAGAGAAATGAGGCGCGGGAGTTTAGCAGTTATACAAACCCAGGTTGGGGGATTGCATACGGATCTGGAGCCGGGCACCGATCTGTGGCGAGGGAGCTTGCTCCCGCTGGGCTGCGCAGCGGCCCTATCATTTTTGGGAGCGCTACGCACTCCAGCGGGAGCAAGCTCCCTCGCCACAAAGGCACGGTGCTTCTGGGAAGCCAAGTTGTTTGGCTCAGCGATTCAGGCGCTTGTCGATCAGCCCCTCCACCACACTTGGATCGGCCAGGGTCGAGGTATCACCGAGGCTGTCGAGTTCGTTGCAGGCGATCTTGCGCAGGATGCGCCGCATGATCTTGCCCGAACGGGTCTTGGGCAACGCCGGCGCCCACTGGATCAGCTCCGGTTTGGCGAAGCTGCCGATTTCCTTGCTGACGTGGGCCAGCAGTTCCTTCTTCAACTCGTCATTGGCCTCCACACCGTTCATCGGCGTGACAAAGGCATAGATGCCCTGGCCCTTGAGGTCGTGGGGGTAGCCGACGACGGCTGCTTCGGCAATGTTGTCGTGCAGCACCAGGGCACTTTCCACCTCGGCGGTGCCGATGCGATGCCCGGAAACGTTGATCACATCGTCGATGCGCCCGGTGATCCAGTAATCGCCGTCTTCGTCGCGGCGCGCGCCGTCGCCGGTGAAGTAGTAGCCGGGGTAGGGTTTGAAGTAGGTGTCGACCATGCGTTGATGATCGCCGTAGACGCTGCGAATCTGCCCGGGCCAACTGGATTTGATCGCCAGTACGCCGCTGCCGGCGCCGCTGATTTCCTTGCCCACTTCATCCAGCAAGACCGGTTGCACGCCGAACATCGGCCGGGTGGCGCAGCCTGGCTTGAGCCGTGGGGCGCTCACCAACGGGCTGAGCATGATGCCGCCCGTCTCGGTCTGCCACCAGGTATCGACAATCGGGCAGCGCTGTTCGCCTACCGTGTTGAAATACCATTCCCACGCTTCCGGGTTGATCGGCTCACCAACGCTGCCGAGTAATCGCAGGCTTTTGCGGGACGTTTCCTGCAACGGGCCGGCACCTTCGCGCATCAGCGCGCGCAGGGCGGTCGGTGCGGTGTAGAAGATATTGACCTGATGCTTGTCGATCACCTGCCAGAAGCGCGAACTGCTCGGGTAGCTCGGCACGCCCTCGAAGATCAGCGTGGTGGCTCCATTGGCCAGCGGGCCGTAGACGATGTAGCTATGACCGGTGACCCAGCCGACATCGGCGGTGCACCAGAACACTTCGTTGTCGCGGTAATCGAGCACGTACTTGAACGTCATCGCCGCTTGCAGCAGATAGCCTCCCGTGGTGTGCAGCACGCCCTTGGGTTTGCCAGTGCTACCGGAGGTGTAGAGGATGAACAACGGGTCTTCGGCGTCCATCGGTTCGGGTGGGCAGTCGTCGCTCATCTCGTGCATGGCCTGGTGGTACCACAGGTCACGGCCTTCAACCCAGTTCACCTCGCCCTGGGTGCGCTCGACCACCAGCACGGTGCTGACGTTCGGGCAACTTTCCAGGGCCTTGTCGACGTTACGCTTGAGCGGTACGAAGCGCCCGCCGCGCACGCCTTCGTCAGCGGTGATCACGGTGCGGCAATCGGCGTCGAGAATCCGGTCGCGCAGCGAGTCCGGTGAGAAACCGCCGAACACCACTGAATGCACCGCGCCGATGCGGGTACAGGCGAGCATGGCGTAGGCGGCCTCGGGGATCATCGGCATGTAAATGCAGACCCGGTCGCCTTTCTTCACGCCACGGCTTTTCAGCACGTTTGCCAGGCGGCACACATGGTTGTGTAGTTTTTTGTAGGTGATTTCTGCCGATTCGGCGGGGTCGTCGCCTTCCCAGATGATTGCCGTCTGGTCGCCGCGTGTTTGCAGGTGACGGTCGAGGCAATTGGCGCTGACGTTCAGCTTGCCACCGGCGAACCAGGTCGCGTCGCCGTTCTTGAGGTCATAGCGCTGGACGGTTTGCCAGGGCGTCATCCAGTCGAGAAAGCGTGTGGCCTGCTCGGCCCAGAAGGCGCTGGGGTGTTCGATGGATTCTTTATAGAGCCGCTTGTACTCGTCCTGACTCAGTTGCGCAGCCCGGCGGACGGCATCGGCTTGGGGGTACTGGCTGATATCGAACATGACGGTTCCTTATTCTTGTTTTTGCGACAAGTGATAAAGATGCGCCGAGTAGCCGGAGGGTTCAAGTCATGCACAAACAACTGTGGGAGTGAGCTTGCTCGCGAAGGCGGTGTGTCAGTCAACATGAGTGTCAACTGATCCACCGCCTTCGCGAGAAGCTCGCTCCCACAAAAGTAAGTGCTTGGTGTTCGACCTGCGATCAGCCGCGATGACGCCCGCGGAAGTAGTTGATCAAGCCCTGGGTCGAGGCATCTTCGGCCGGGTTTTCTTCACTGCCCACCAGACGGTTGTAGACGCCCTTGCCCAGTTCCTTGCCCAGCTCCACGCCCCATTGGTCGAAGGCGTTGATGCCCCAGATCACGCTCTGCACGAACACCTTGTGTTCATACAGCGCTACCAGTGCGCCGAGGCGACGTGGGCTGATGCGTTCGACCACCAGGGTGTTGCTCGGACGGTTGCCCGGGATCACCTTGTGGGAGGCCAGTTTCTGCACCTCTTCTTCGCTGGCGCCCTTGTCCCGCAGCTCGGCTTCGGCTTCGGCGCGGGTCTTGCCGAGCATCAGTGCCTGGCTCTGGGACAGGCAGTTGGCATACAGCCATTGGTGATGATCGGAAACCGGGTTGAAGCTGACGATCGGCACGATGAAGTCGGCCGGAATCAGCTGGGTGCCCTGGTGCAGCAACTGGTGGTAAGCGTGCTGACCGTTGCAGCCGACGCCGCCCCAGATGACCGGGCCCGTGTCGGTCGACACCGGTGTACCGTCCTGGCGCACGCTCTTGCCGTTGGATTCCATGTCCAATTGCTGCAAATGCTTGGTGATGTTACGCAGGTAGTGGTCGTACGGCAGGATCGCATGGCTCTGCGCACCCCAGAAGTTGCCGTACCACACACCCAGCAGTGCCAGCAGCACCGGCATGTTCTGCTCGAACGGGGCGCTCTGGAAATGCTGGTCCATGGAATAGGCCCCGGAGAGCAATTCCTTGAAGTTCGACATGCCGATGGCCAGGGCGATCGGCAGGCCGATGGCCGACCACAGCGAGTAACGCCCGCCAACCCAGTCCCACATCGGGAAGATGTTCTCTTCACGGATGCCGAAGGCCACGGCGGCGGCATTGTTGCTCGACACGGCGATGAAGTGGCGATACAGCTCCGCTTCGGAGCCACCCTGGGCCAGGTACCAGGCCCGGGCGGCCTGGGCGTTCTTCAGGGTTTCGAGGGTGTTGAAGGATTTCGACGAGACGATGAACAGCGTGGTCTCGGCGCGCAGCTTCATGGTCAGCTCATGGAACTCGCTGCCGTCGATGTTTGCCAAGTAGTGGCAGCGAACGCCTTTTTGCGCGTAGGACAACAGTGCTTCGGACACCAGTTCCGGGCCGAGGAAAGAACCACCGATGCCGATATTCACCACGTCGGTGATGGGCTTTTCGGTGTAGCCGCGCCACAGGCCGTCGTGAATGCGGCCCACCAGGTCGGTGATCTGGTTCAGCACTTTGTGCACGTCCGGCATCACGTTGACGCCGTTGACCAGCAACTTGTCGCCCACCGGCCGACGTAGGGCGGTGTGCAGGGCAGGGCGGTTTTCCGAGGCGTTGACGATTTCGCCTTCGAACAGCGACTTGATCGCGCCCTTGAGGTCGACTTCGTTGGCCAGGCCCACCAGCAGATCGCGGGTCTGGGCGTTGATCAGGTTTTTCGAGTAGTCGAGAAACAGGCCGCAGCTCGACAGGGTGAATTGAGTGAAACGCTGCGGATCGGCATTGAACGCTTCGCGCATGCTGAAATCCTGCATGGCTTTGCGGTGGTCATTCAGCGCTTGCCAGGCTGGCAGAGCGGTCACGTCATGAGGGGTTCGGTAATACGCCATCGCTGCGGGTTTCCTTTTTACTTGAACGACCTTTTGTACACTAAAAATTCCGGCGCGGCTCGAGGTGGGCGTCCGGACACTGCATCGACACGATCGCCGGACGCAGGGCGAATACAGTAAACCTCGCGTTGCGATCTGTCTTGACTTTGTCTGACCGGTTCCCGGTACTTTTTTATACAGCTGGGCGGGAAAAGGTCCGACAAACGGAAACGCAGATTGCTTACTGTGGGAGCGAGCTTGCTCGCGATAGCGGTGTGGCAGCCGGCATCTGTATCAAGGGGTCCGCCGCCATCGCGGGCAGGCTCGCTTCCACAGGGGAAAGCGGTGACGCAGGTGTTTCGATCAGGCCAGTTGGACCGGAATCGCATTGCTGGTGTGGCTCAGTTCATTGCCTGGCGCCATGTACAGCATGCGGGGCTTGAAGTTGACCAGCTCGGCTTCGCTGTAGTGGGCGTAGGCGCAGATGATGACACGATCCCCCACCTTGGCCTTGTGCGCTGCGGCGCCGTTCACCGAGATCATCCGCGAACCTTCCTCGCCACGGATGGCGTAGGTGGTGAAGCGTTCGCCGTTGTCGACGTTGTAGATCTGGATCTGTTCGTATTCACGGATCCCTGACAGGTCCAGCCACTCTCCATCGATGGCGCAGGAGCCTTCGTAGTCGAGCACCGCGTGAGTGACTTCGGCGCGATGCAGCTTGGCCTTGAGCATGATGGCGTGCATGAATTTTTCCTCTGGTCGGGTCCGAACGGCGGGCAGTCTGCCTGAAGCCTGCCGAGGCGGCAATAACACCGCAGGACCCTTGTGGGAGTGAGCCTGCTCGCGACAGCGGTGGGTCAGTTGACCGATAGGCTGGCTGACGGATTGCTATCGCGAGCAAGCTCGCTCCCACAGGGTTTTGTGATGCTTAGGCGGGCGTGTCGAGATCCAGGTGCAGGTTGTCGATCAACCGCGTAGTGCCCAGGAAGGCCGCTACCAGAATCACCAGGTCACGGTCCTCGCTCAATGCCGGGCGCAAGGTCTTGGCGTGACGGATCTCCAGGTAATCGGGACGCAGGCCGGCGGCTTCGAGCTGCTTGAGCTGCTCGTCGATCAGCGCCGGGAAATCTCGTCGGCCCTGTTTGATGGCCTCGGCGATCTGGCTCAGGACGCGATAGACCACGGGCGCGATGGCACGTTGCTCCGGGCTGAGGAAGCCGTTGCGCGAGGACAGCGCCAGGCCGTCCTCGGCGCGCACGGTCGGTTCGCCGATGATCTGGATCGGCATGTTCAGGTCATGGACCAGTGCGCGAATCACCGCCAGTTGCTGGAAGTCTTTCTGGCCGAACACCGCCAGGTCGGGCTGGACCATGTTGAACAATTTGCTGACCACCGTCGCCACGCCCTCGAAATGCCCCGGGCGACTGGCGCCGCACAGGCCTTCGGACAATTGCGGGACGCTGACCCGGGTCTGCCCGGCCATGCCGTCGGGGTACATCTCTTCGACGCTGGGTGCGAACAACAGATGGCAGCCGGCCTGGAGCAGTTTCTCCTGGTCGGCCGCCAGGGTGCGGGGGTATTTGTCCAGGTCTTCGCCAGCACCGAATTGCAGTGGGTTGACGAAAATGCTCGCCACCACGAAGTCGGCCCGTTGCGCGGCCTTAGTGATCAGCGCCACGTGACCACTGTGCAGGTTGCCCATGGTCGGCACGAAGGCAATGCGTTTACCTTCGCCGCGGGCACGGGCCACGGCGGCCCGCAGTTCGCGTACGGTTTTGACGGTATTCATGCAGAAAACCCGTGTTCGGCGCCCGGGAAGGTCACGGCCTTGACCTCAGCGACATAGGCACTCAGGGCGCCTTGGATAGACGTTTGCCCTGCCATGAAGTTTTTCACGAACTTGGGTGCGCGACCGGTGATCGACAGCCCGAGCATGTCGTGCAGCACCAGTACCTGGCCATCGGTGGCGTGGCCGGCGCCGATTCCGATCACCGGGATCTTCACTGCCTGGGTGATTTCTTCCGCCAGCTCGCTGGGCACGCATTCGAGCAGCAACATCGCCGCGCCAGCCTGCTCCAGTGCAATCGCATCGGCGCGCATCTGCCGCGCCTGGTTCTCATTGCGGCCCTGGACCTTATAGCCACCGAGGATGTTCACCGCTTGTGGGGTCAGGCCCAGGTGCGCGCACACCGGGATGCCCCGCTCGGCCAGCAGCCGAATCGAATCGGCCAGCCACAACGCGCCTTCGACCTTGACCATGTGGGCACCGGCCTGCATCAGCATGGCGCTGTTGGTCATGGTTTGTTCAAGGGTGGCATAGGCCATGAATGGCAGGTCGGCGAGAATCAGCGCATCGGTGTTACCGCGTTTGACGGCGGCCACATGGTAGGCCATCTCGGCGGTGGTCACTGGCAGCGTGCTGTCGTGACCTTGCAGCACCATGCCGAGGGAATCGCCCACCAGCAACACTTCGACACCAGCCTCATTGCAGGCGTGGGCGAAAGTTGCGTCATAGCAGGTCAGCATGGCGATTTTCTCACCTTTTTGCTTGAGACCTTGCAGCGTGGTCAGGGTAATAGCTGGCATGAAAAAGTCCTCATTAGGCGCTCTTGAGCTACTGCGAGTAACGCGCATGAATCGTCATCTATACAGGCGCACCCTCTATGTGTGGTGCTTGTAAGGCCTGGATTGCGCCCTTTAAACGCCGCGTTGGCGGCATCGGGACGCCTATAGTCGTGAGGAGCTCTCGGGAAGTCAATTGGATGTGTTACCGCCGGGTGTTACCGGGGTTACTGATGCGTTTCAGCGTAGAGGCGTGTCTCGGATCTGACTGCCGGGTCCCTGATCCTGTGGGGGCTTTGTCAGATAGGCGGCAGGCGTTCCAGGCCAACGAATGGGCACGCCGCGAGCAGATCCTTGAGCAAGCGCCCATCGGCCAGGCGCAGGTCGGCGGGCGCCAACTCGGCCAGTGGGTACAGCACAAAGGCTCGGGCCTGCATGTGGTAGTGAGGGACCTTGAGGCGAGGCTCGTCGATCAGGTGATCGCCGAACAGCAGGATGTCCAGGTCCAGGGTGCGTGGGCCCCAGCGTTCCAGGCGTTCGCGACCTTGTCCGGTTTCGATGGCTTGCAGCGCATCGAGCAGGTCCAGCGGTGCCAGGCGGCTGTCCAGCACCGCCACCGCGTTGGTGTAGCGCGGCTGGCCGGGCAGCAGGGAATCGCTTTGATAAAACGCCGAGACCCCCACCAGTTGGGTATCGGGCAATTGCGCCAGCGCCTGGATGGCACTGCGCAATTGTTCGGCGGGTTCGGCCAGGTTGCTGCCCATGCCGATGTAGATGCGTTCCATCGATTACTCGCCCGATGCGCTCGGTACACCGGCACGCTTGCGCTTGGCACCGCTGCTGCGGCGGCGCTTGCGCGGGCCGCTGGCGCCGTCATCCTTGCCGCTGAGCTCGCGAATCATGTCACGGCGCTCGCTGTCATTGGCGTCCTGGTAATCGGTCCACCATTCACCCAGGCCATCGGTCTGCTCGCCCGCGCTTTCACGCAGCAGCAGGAAGTCGTAGCCGGCGCGGAAACGCGGGTTGTCCAGCAGCAGGTCGGCACGCTTGCCGCTGCGCCGTGGCAGGCGTTCCTGCATGTCCCAGATCTCGCGGATCGGCATCGTGAAGCGTTTTGGAATGGCGATGCGCTGGCACTGTTCGGCAATCAGCTCGTGGGCGGCTTCCTGCATTGCCGGGATCGGCGGCATGCCACGCTCTTGCAGGCGCAGCACCCGAGCCGGCAGGGCAGGCCAGAGCAAGGCGGCGAACAGGAACGCCGGCGTCACCGGCTTGTTCTGCTTGATGCGCAGGTCGGTGTTGATCAGTGCTTCGCTGATCAAGGTGTGGGTGTAGGTCGGGTTGTGCTCCAGGGCCTCGGCGCTGGCGGGGAACAGCGGATCGAACAACTGCAGGTCCACCAGCATCTCGAAGGTGTCTGCGGCGTTGCCCGACAGGAACAGCTTGAGCACTTCCTCGAACAGGCGCGCCGAAGGGATTTCCCGCAGCATCGGCGCCAGTTCACGAATCGGCAAGGCGCTGTGTTTTTCGATGCCGAAATCCAGCTTGGCGGCGAAACGTACGGCCCGCAGCATGCGCACCGGGTCTTCCTGATAGCGCTGCTTGGGGTCGCCGATCAGGCGGATCAGGCGATTGCGAATGTCGTGTACGCCGTTGGCGTAATCGAGGATGCGTTCGCTGACGGGATCGTAATACAGGGCGTTGATGGTGAAGTCGCGGCGTTGCGCGTCTTCTTCCAGAGTGCCGTAGACGTTATCGCGCAGGATGCGCCCGCTTTCGTTACGGGAAGACTGGTTGCTGTCTTCTTCTTCATCGTTTTGCGGGTGATTGGCGCGGAAGGTCGCCACTTCGATGATTTCGCGACCGAAGTGGATGTGGACCAGTTTGAAGCGCCGGCCAATGATCCGCGCGTTGCGAAATTCGGCCCGTATCTGTTCCGGCGTGGCGCTGGTGGCGACGTCGAAATCCTTTGGGGTGATGTTGAGCAGCATGTCGCGCACGCAGCCACCGACCAGGTAAGCCTGGTAACCGGCGTTCTGCAAACGTTCGACGATGTTCACCGCATAACGGCTGAACTGGGCCTTTTGCAGTGAATGCTGGCCGCTGTTGAGCACTTCAGGCGTGCTGCGAATGTGTTGCGTACGACGCAAGGGAGAACGGAATGACTGGAACAGCTTCTTCAGCATGGGATGCACTGTTTGAAGGAATATTCGGCCAAAAACGAAGAATGGCCGCATGATGGGCCGAGATTCTAGCATTTAGTCGAGGGATGGTGTAGGACGCAGCAGTTTTGAGCTGCAAGCTTCAAGCGACAAGCTTTGTAGGCTGCGGGGAGGCGGAACGACAGAAACCACAAGGGGAGCCGAAGCTCCCCCAGAATTAGTTACGTGCTCTGTTTTTTATTATTGGTTTTGGGCTTCTTGTTTTTGTTGAGTGCCCGCGCCACGAGGTTTTCCCTTCGTGACCCTCCCAATCGGGAGCCAAGAGCAAACGGATTGCTTTGGTCGCTGTGTTGCAGTGATCAATCGATCCAACCAGTTCAGGCACCTGTCTTGAGACAGTTTTTATTGTTCTCGGCCTGGTTGTGGGGCAAGCCCCAAATACAACGCCTCTCCAAAAGAATCAGTTAGCTGCGCCTCTCGCCGTCTTGTTTTTATTGTGCGTGAGTCGATTCGTCTTATTTTTATTGTCTTTTGCATTGCTTGTTATTGTTCTTGTACCAAAGCTATAGCAGGGTGCGTGCCAACTTTTGCGAGGGCCAGCGAAACCGGGGGGTTCCAGGGTTATAACCATTTTTCCGAGGCGAAAAAAAGCCGGGGTTTCGTTACCGTAAACCCCGGCTTCTGTTACGTGAAAAAGCTGAGGTAACAGTTTTTTCACATTCGGCGGTGTTACCCCCACACCTCAGCTTTCGCTGGTCGCTCCGGTCTTGCGCCGTGGAATCCCCAGGCGCTGGCGCCGTTCCCACAGGCACTTGCGGCTTACGCCCAGTTTGCGTGCCAGTTCGGTCTCGGTCATGTGGTCCTGGTGCTCCAGGACGAAGTGTTGGAAGTAGTCCTCCAGGGACAGGTCTTCGGTGGGCTCGTGGCTGGTGTTGTTGGCAGCGCCGCCCTGTTGCGGGGCCAGGCCGATGAACTCTTCGTCGTCCAGGTCGCTCAGTTCGATGTCGATGCCCAGCAGGTCGGCAGAGATTTCCGGGCTCTCGCACAGGATCACCGCCCGCTCGACCGCGTTTTCCAGCTCGCGAACGTTACCCGGCCAGGCGTAATGACGGATGGCCTGTTCGGCGTCCGGGGCGAACTTGAGATCGGTGCGGTTGACCCGCGCGCTCTGGCGAGCCAGGAATGCCTGGGCGATTTCATTGACGTCCGCGCCACGTTCGCGCAGGGCGGGCAGCTTCAAGGCGATCACGTGCAAGCGGTAATACAAGTCTTCGCGGAACTGGCCGATCTTCGCCAGGCTCTTGAGGTCACGGTGGGTGGCCGCGATCAGGCGGACATCGACCTTTTGCGACTGCACCGAGCCGACGCGGCGGATTTCGCCTTCCTGGAGCACCCGCAGCAACCGCGCCTGGGCTTCCAGCGGCAGTTCGCCGATTTCATCGAGGAACAGCGTGCCGCCGTCCGCCGCTTCCACCAAGCCTGCGCGCCCGGCGCTGGCGCCGGTGAACGCACCTTTTTCGTGGCCGAACAGTTCGGACTCGATCAGGCTTTCCGGGATCGCCGCGCAGTTCACCGAAATCATCGGTGCCTTGGCCCGGCGTGACAGGTTGTGCAGGGCCCGGGCTACCAGCTCCTTGCCGGTACCGGACTCGCCCTGGATCAGGACATTGGAGTCGGTCGGGGCCACTTTGCGGATCTTGCTGTACAGGTCCTGCATGGGCGGGCAGGAACCGATGATGCCAATTTCGCCATTATTGTTACTGGCGCCGGCTTTCGTCGAGGCACTGGCCTTGCCGGCGGGTTCCGCCGGGTTGCTGGTCGCCGCCTGTCGGTCGCGCAGGATGCGGGCCACGGCCTGGAGCATCTCATCGTGGTCGAACGGTTTGGCGATGTAGTCCACCGCACCCATTTTCATGGAGTCGACCGCCGAGCGCAGGCTGGCGTAACTGGTCATGATCAGCACGGGGGTGCCCTGGCCGAGCTTGATCAGCTCGGTACCCGGGGCGCCAGGCAGGCGCAGGTCGCTGACGATCAGGTCAAACGTTGGAATGCTGAAACGTTCTTGTGCTTCCTGCACTGAACCGGCTTCGCTGACCTGGTACTGGTTGCGTTCCAGCAGGCGGCGCAAGGCGGAGCGGATAATTGTTTCGTCTTCGACGATCAAAATGTGCGGCATTGATTCGATTCTCTCGACGGTCTCAGTTCACAGCGGACGTCGCTTCGACATGACGCGGCAAGGTCACCCGGATACGGGTGCCGCGTTGGCTCTGTACATCGGCCGGGCTGTCGATGGTGATTTGTCCATAATGCTCTTCAACGATGGAATAGACCAGTGCGAGGCCCAGACCGGTGCCTTCGCCAGGATCCTTGGTGGTGAAGAAAGGTTCGAACAATCGGTCCATGATGTTCTGTGGGATACCGCTGCCTTCGTCTTCGACGATCAGGTCGACCGTGTGTTCGAAGGCTTCACTCTTGACCCGCACCGCGCTGCCGGCCGGTGAGGCGTCGCGCGCATTGGATAGCAGGTTGATCAACACCTGGGCGAGCCGCTGGGGGTCGCCATCGACCCAGTGGTCCGGATCGCACAGGTTGAAGAATTGCACTTCGAAATTGCGTCGGTTGAGCGCCAGCAGACCAATGGCATCCTGGGCCACTTCGGCCAGGCAGACGGGCTCGTCGTTGTGCTGGTGACCGCCGGCATGGGCGAAGCTCATCAGCGACTGGACGATGCGCGACACACGCTTGGTCTGTTCGAGGATCTGGCCGCTGATTTCCGTCAGCTCGCCGTCGTCCTCGCGTTCTTCGCGCAGGTTCTGCGCCAGGCAAGCGATGCCGGTGATCGGGTTGCCGATTTCGTGGGCCACCCCGGCGGCCAGCCGGCCGATGCTTGCCAGTCGTTCGGAGTGGACCAGTTTGTCTTCGAGCATCTGGGTATCGGTCAGGTCTTCGACCAGCAGCACCAGGCCGCTGTTACCGGGTGCCAACGGCTCGTCGATCGCGGCCTTGTGCAGGTTCAGCCAACGGGTCTGGCCGTCGAGGGCCAGGTGCTGTTTGTGCAAGTGCTCGTCCGGCAGGTCGATGAAACCTTGCAATAAGCCTTTCCACGGCTCGCCCAGGGTGCTCAGGCGTGAACCGACCACGCGCTGGGCGGCGATCCCGGTGAGTTCTTCCATGGCTTTGTTCCACATCAGGATTTCCTGGTCCTTGGCCAGGGAGCACACGCCCATTGGTAGTTCCTGCAGGGTCTGGCGATGGTAACGGCGCAAGGCGTCCAGTTCGGCGGCCAGGCCCGTGAGGCGCGAGTGGTAATCCTCGAGGCGGCTCTCGATGAAGTGGATGTCTTCGGTGACGTAGTTTTCGCCGCCGGCCTTGTAGGGCAGGAACGTCTCGACCATGTCCTGGGCCACGCTGGGGCCCATCAGGCCGGACAGGTTGGCTTCGATCCGGTCGCGCAGGCGACGCAGGGCATACGGGCGACGTTCATCGAAAGGCAGGTAGAGGTCTCGCAGGGCCTGTTCGACTTCCTTTTGCGCGGCCTTGGCGCCCAAGGGCTTGGCCAGTTGCGTGGCGAATTCCTGGGGCGAGGCGGCGTGCAGTTCGCGACGCTGCGGGCGGCGGACATTGTCCACCGCGCAAGCTTCGGCGGCGCTGGCCTCTTCGCTGCTGGCGTTGGTGAACAGCGAGATCAGGGTGAACATCAGCACGTTCGCCGCCAGGGAGGCGATGGCCGCCATATGCCAACTGGTGTCGTCGAGCACGTAGATCATGTTCAGCAGCGGAATATAGAAGCCCTGCAGGTTGCCCATCAGCGGCAACAGCATCGCGACCAGCCACACCAGGATCCCTGCCAGCAGGCCGGCGATGAAGCCGCGGCGGTTGGCGGTCGGCCAATACAGCACCGACAGTACCCCGGGCAGGAACTGCAAGGTGGCCACGAAGGCGACGATGCCCAGGTTGGCCAGGTCCTGCCCCTCACCCAGCATCAGGTAGAAACCGTAGCCGGCCATGATGATCGCGACGATCAGCGCCCGCCGTGTCCACTTCAGCCAGCGGTAGATATTGCCTTCGGCCGGTGGCTGGTAGAGCGGCAGCACCAGGTGGTTGAGGGCCATGCCCGACAATGCCAGCGTGGTGACGATGATCAAGCCGCTGGCCGCCGACAGGCCGCCGACATACGCCAGCAACGCCAGGGCCTTGCTGTTGGCGGCGATGCCGATGCCCAGGGTGAAATATTCCGGATTGGTACTGGCGCCCAGCTTCAAGCCGGCCCAGAGGATCAGCGGTACCGCCAGGCTCATCAGTAGCAGGAACAGCGGCAGGCCCCAACTGGCGCTGACCAGCGAGCGCGGGTTGAGGTTTTCGGTAAACGTCATGTGGTACATGTGCGGCATCACGATGGCCGATGCGAAGAACACCAGCAACAGCGTGCGCCATGGGCCTTCCTGCAACGGTGTGTGCAGGGCGGCGAGGGCCGTCTGGTTCTGCAACAGCCAAATTTCCAGCTGTTGCGGGCCATCGAACACGCCATACAGGGCATAGAGACCGACACCACCGATGGCGATCAGCTTGATCACCGATTCGAAAGCGATGGCGAACACCAGGCCTTCGTGTTTCTCCCGCGTGGCGATGTGTCGGGAACCGAAGAAAATCGTGAACAGGATGATCAGTACGCAGAAGCTCAGCGCCACCCGGTGCTGCACCGGCTCGCGGGTCAGGATGCTGATGGAGTCGGCCACGGCCTGGATCTGCAGGGCCAGCAGCGGCAATACCCCGACCAGCATGAAGATCGTGGTCAGCGCGCCGGCCCAGGTGCTGCGAAAACGAAAGGCGAACAGGTCGGCCAGCGACGACAGTTGGTAGGTGCGGGTGATTTTCAGGATCGGGTAGAGCAACACCGGCGCCAGCAGGAACGCCCCTGACACCCCCAGGTAACTGGAGAGGAAACCATAGCCGTACTGGTAGGCCAGCCCGACCGTGCCATAGAACGCCCATGCGCTGGCATAGACACCCAGCGACAGGGTGTAGGTCAGCGGGTGGCGGATGATCGCCCGGGGGATCATGCCTCGTTCGCTGATCCAGGCTACGCCGAACAGCACTGCCAGGTAGGCGGCGCTGATCAGGACCATCTGGGTCAGGCTAAAGCTCATCGGCATCTTTTTGGCTCTGCAGGATGAAGGTCACGACAATCAGGATCAGCCAGAGCAGATACGGCCGATACCAGGCACCCGTGGCATCGATCCACCAATCCATGATGGCCGGGGAGAACAGATAAATCCCCACTACCAGGAGCAGGACCAAGCGATAGATATACATCCCGGCCTCTCTAATTTATGCGCGTGCCCAAAAAACGTGCGGCGATGGTAACGGATGGGCGCCAAGCTGCAAGGGCCGTCAACGTATTTGCGCTTCGGGCAGGCTCAGTGTGCGCGGGATCTTGCCTGCATCCCAGTGGCGAATGCCCCAAGCCAGCAGTTCCCGTGGGCTGGCGTCGACCAGTTCGAGGCCCGGTTGCTGGCCCAGTGCGCGCAACGCCCGTAACAGCAATGGCGTGGCCTGATCGGCCGCCAGGGGCGGTGAGCGGTAGGATTTACCGAGCTTGTGCCCGTCGGGTTGGGTGATCAGCGGCACGTGCAGGTAACGCGGTTGCGGCAACCCGAGCAGTTCTTGCAGATAGAGCTGGCGCGGCGTGGAGTCCAGGAGGTCGGCGCCGCGCACGATATCGGTCACCCCTTGCCAGGCATCGTCCAGGACCACGGCCAATTGATAGGCGTAGAGCCCGTCGCGGCGGCGGATCACGAAGTCGCCGACCTCACGGCCCAGGTGCTGGCGGAACTCGCCCTGGACCCGGTCGGTGAAATGGTACTCAAGCTCGGGGACGCGCAGACGGATGGCGGCGTCCTCGGTGCCGTGCCCGGCATTGCGGCACAGCCCTGGATAAATGCCCTGGTACGCTTCCAGTTGTTTGCGCGAACAGGTGCAGGCGTAGGCCAGGCCTTGGCTGAACAATCGGTTGATGACTTGATCATAGGCGTCATGGCGTTCGCTCTGGCGAACCATCTCGCCGTCCCATTCGAACCCGTAGCTTTCCAGTGCCTTGAGAATCGCCGCTTGCGCGCCCGGTTCTTCCCGGGGCGGATCGAGGTCTTCCATGCGCAGCAACCAACGCCCGCCCATGGCGCGGGCATCCAGGTACGACGCCAGTGCGGCGACCAGTGAGCCGAAGTGCAAGTGGCCGCTGGGGGTGGGGGCGAAGCGTCCGATGTAGGCAGTCATAGGGCGAATGTTACTGGGTCCGGGCGGTGGGCATGCAATCTCGACAACAAAGCATATCCCCTGTGGGAGCGAGCAGGTTTTTCAGACTTGGAGAAAATATCGGAAACAAAAAACGGAGCGTATGAACGCTCCGTTTCGGTGACAGCGCCGGCGATTACTTGCCGACCTGTTTTTCCTTGATTTCCGCCAAGGTCTTGCAGTCGATGCACAGATCGGCCGTCGGGCGGGCTTCCAGGCGGCGAATGCCGATCTCGATGCCGCAGGACTCGCACCAACCGTATTCTTCGTCTTCGATCAGCTGCAGGGTCTTGTCGATTTTCTTGATGAGCTTGCGCTCGCGATCACGGGCACGCAGCTCGAGGCTGAACTCTTCTTCCTGGCTGGCACGGTCGGCCGGGTCGGGGAAGTTGGCCGCTTCGTCTTTCATGTGATCCACGGTGCGGTCGACTTCCTGCATCAAATCCTGTTTCCACTTGTTCAGGATCTTGGTGAAGTGCGCGCGCATGGGGGCGCCCATGTACTCTTCGCCAGCTTGCGGGACGTAAGGCTCAAACCCGCTGAGCGACTGATTTTGATTTTGCTTTGCTTGGGTGGGCATGAATGGACCGCCTCTACTCTTGTAATCCACTACGCAGGATTGCTCCATCACCGACACCTGCCGGCCCTGCGGCTGCAAGCGGGCGAACTTACCAGATCAAATCGGGCCGCGCTACTCCCGGTTGTCGAGCCTGCGGCGGCCGGGGCTTGTAAAACATGGCCGGGTTCGCTTCGGTGGGGATTTAAACCTGCTCAATGCTTGATTCTAGTCAAGCCTGGGCCAATCGCGGGAGTCATTTCCTGCAATCCACGGGCTCAGACCATTTGTGGTTCGCACCTGTTCCCGCAGTTGTTTCTGACTTGGCTGGATAGTTGGGTAGAATCGGTTCTTTTTTCCCCTGAAGGAAGGCCAATGGCTCAGCCCTACAGTGCGCGCAGCCGCGCCATCGAACCTTTCCATGTGATGGCGTTGCTGGCCCGTGCCAACGAACTGCAGGCCGCCGGGCATGACGTCATCCACCTGGAGATCGGCGAACCGGACTTCACCACCGCCGAGCCAATCATCCAGGCCGGCCAGGCCGCGCTGGCGGCGGGCAAGACCCGTTACACCGCGGCCCGTGGCATTCCAGAACTGCGCGAGGCCATCGCCGGTTTCTACGGCCAGCGTTATGGGGTGGAGATTGACCCCCGGCGCATCCTCGTGACCCCGGGCGGGTCCGGCGCGTTGCTGCTGGCCAGCGCTTTGTTGGTGGACCCAGGCAAGCATTGGCTGCTGGCCGACCCCGGTTATCCGTGCAACCGTCATTTCCTGCGCCTGGTCGAAGGGGCGGCGCAATTGGTGCCGGTGGGGCCCGAGGTGCGTTACCAATTGACGCCAGACCTGGTGAACCGCCATTGGGACCAGGACAGCGTCGGTGCGTTGGTGGCCTCACCGGCCAACCCGACCGGGACGATTCTCACCCGGGACGAATTGGCTGGGCTGTCCAAGGTCATCAAGGGCCATAACGGCCATCTGGTGGTGGACGAGATCTATCATGGCCTGACCTACGGCACCGACGCCGCCAGCGTGCTGGAAGTCGATGACGATGCCTTTGTCCTTAACAGTTTCTCCAAGTATTTCGGCATGACCGGCTGGCGACTTGGCTGGCTGGTGGCCCCTTCGGCGGCTGTCGGCGAGCTGGAAAAGCTCGCGCAGAACCTCTACATCAGTGCGCCGAGCATGGCCCAGTACGCCGCCCTGGCCTGTTTCGAGCCGGCGACCATCGAGATCTTCGAACAGCGGCGGGCCGAGTTTGCTCGGCGCCGTGACTTTCTACTGCCGGCCTTGCGTGAATTGGGCTTCGGTATTGCGGTGGAGCCGGAAGGGGCGTTTTACCTCTATGCCGACATCAGTGCGTTCGGCGGCGATGCCTTTGCGTTCTGCCAGCACTTCCTGGAAACCGAACACGTGGCCTTCACGCCGGGCCTGGATTTCGGTCGCCATCAGGCCGGTCACCACGTGCGCTTCGCCTACACCCAGAGCCTGCCGCGGCTGGAGGAAGCGGTGGCACGAATCGAACGTGGACTACGGAGCTGGCAAGGCTGATGCAATTTTCCCCTGCGTTGGAAGAAGGTCGCCTGATTCGACGTTACAAGCGTTTTCTCGCCGATATCGAGACCGTTCATGGCGAACTGCTCACTATTCACTGCCCTAACACCGGCTCGATGCTCAATTGCATGGCTGAAGGCGCGCGTGTCTGGTTCAGTCGCTCCAGCGATCCCAAGCGCAAGTTGCCCGGCACCTGGGAAATTGGCGAAACCCCTCAAGGGCGGCTTGCCTGCATCAATACCGCGCGGGCCAACGCGTTGATCGAAGAAGCCTTGCGCGCCGGGGTCATCAGCGAGCTGAACGGGTTTACCGGGCTCAAGCGTGAAGTGGCTTATGGGGTGGAAAACAGCCGTATCGATTTTCGCCTGGACTACGACCACGGCTCGGCCTGGGTCGAAGTCAAAAGTGTCACGCTGGGGTTCGATGGCACGAATGTGGCGGCGTTTCCCGATGCGGTGACCCTGCGCGGGGCCAAGCACCTGAGGGAGCTCGCCTGCCTGGCCCGGGACGGTGTGCGGGCGGTGCAGTTGTATTGTGTGAACCTGAGCGGCATCGAAGCGGTGCGCCCGGCACAGGAAATCGACCCGGTATACGCCGCTGCGCTGCGTGATGCGGTGGCGGCGGGTGTGGAGGTGCTGGCCTACGGGGTCACGCTGACGCCCGAGCAGATGTGGGTGGATCGCGGGTTGCCGGTGCTGCTAGAGCTCGACCCAGATGCCTTGCTCGTCCTCCCGGCTGTCTAGGGCAGCGAGGAACCGACCAGCGCAGGGGCCCGCCACGCATTCGCCACTTTCTATCAGGAACAGCGCGCCGTGGGTGGCGCACTGGATCAGGCTGGCGCTGGGGTCGAGGAACTGGTCCGGTTGCCATTCCAGTGGCACGCCCCGGTGCGGGCAGCGGTTGAGATAGGCATAGACCTGGCCGGCGCGTCGCACGGCCAGTACTTTGCGCCCATCGAGGTCGAAACCGCGACTGCCGTTGTCGGGCAGTTCGACGGCGGTACAAAGAAACTTCATGTGTGTCTCTATATGTCTGACGGAGTGAGGCTCTGCGGGAACGAGCTTGCTCGCACATGGGCTTCATGTAGCAAAAGATCCACCCTTGACGGTCAAATGAAAACAATTATCAAATGGCGTCTCCTTCGCAGGTGATTGAGGATACTTGCCCGGCCCGCTCCTGCGAAAAACTTCTTTGAGGAAGCTGCCCGATGCGCCTGAACATCCGCGTTGTTGCGCTCTGTGTCGCACTGTTGGTCAACCAGGGAACCAGCGCGGCTGAATCGCCGCAACGTTGGGTCAGCGCCGGCGGCGCCGTGTCGGAGTGGGTCAGTGTGCTGGGGGGCGAGTCGAAACTGGTGGGTGTGGACACCACCAGCCAGCATCCTGAATCCTTGCGAGCCTTGCCCAGTGTTGGCTATCAGCGACAGCTGTCGGCGGAGGGCGTGCTGAGCCTGCGTCCGCAGATCCTGGTGGGCACCGAGGAAATGGGGCCACCGCCCGTGTTGGCGCAAATTCGCAGCGCCGGTGTGCAGGTCGAACTGTTCTCGGCTACACCAGACCTGTTGGCCCTGCAGGGCAATCTGCGGCACTTGGGACAATTGCTGGGGGCTGAGGCCGAGGCGGCGCGGTTGTTCGACCTTTATCAAAAACAACTCATTCAGCAACAGGCCCGGGTGGCCGCGGCCCAGCGCAAGCAAAAGGCCCCTGGCGTATTGCTGTTGGTGGGCAGTTCCGGCGGCAAGCCACTGGTCGCCGGTAAGGGCACTTCGGCTGATTGGCTGTTACAGCAGGCCGGCGGTCATAACCTGGCGACCCACAACGGCTACAAGTCTTTTTCCGTGGAAACCCTGGCCGGCCTGAATCCGCAAGTGCTGGTCTTTGCTGACCGTGCCTTGAGCGGTGAAGAAGCGCGTGCGGCGCTGTTCAGGGAAAACCCGATTCTTTCCTCGACCCAGGCCGCCAGGGACGGGCGCGTCATTGAGCTTGATCCGACGCTGTTGGTAGGCGGATTGGGCCCGCGGTTGCCACAAAGCCTGGTGACACTGACGGCGGGCTTCTATCCGGCTGCGTCGGCCACGGCGCCATGACCTCGTTGGTCAAGCCACGCACCTTGTTCATTGGCCTGGGCCTGCTGTGTCTGCTGGCAACCTGGCTGTCCCTGGCCCTGGGGCCGGTGAGCTTGCCGCTGCTCGACACCTTGCGCGCCGCCTTGCGCCTGTTGGGCTTGCCGGTGGCGGCCGATGGCCTGGAGCAGGCCGAACTGATCCTCGGCCAGATCCGTTTGCCACGTACCTTGCTGGGGTTGGCGGTGGGCGGGGTGTTGGCGTTGTCCGGTGTGGCGATGCAAGGACTGTTTCGCAACCCACTGGCGGACCCGGGGTTGGTGGGCGTGTCCAGCGGTGCGGCACTGGGTGCCGCGTTCGCCATTGTCGGTGGCACGGCGCTGGGTGGGTTGCCCGAAGCCTTTGGTCCCTACGTGTTGTCGTTGTGTGCATTCCTTGGCGGGCTCGGCGTTACGGCGTTGGTCTATCGTTTCGGGCGACGCAACGGCCAGACCCATGTCGCGACGATGCTCCTGGCCGGTATTGCCCTGACCGCGCTATCCGGTTCGGCCGTCGGTCTGTTTACCTACCTGGCGGATGACGCGACCCTGCGCACCCTGACGTTCTGGAACCTGGGCAGTCTCAACGGCGCCAGCTATGCGCGGTTGTGGCCGCTGTTGCTGGTCAGTGCCGCAGTGGCGCTCTGGCTGCCACGCCGGGCCAGGGCACTCAATGCGCTGTTGCTAGGGGAGTCCGAGGCTGCCCACCTGGGCGTTAACGTCGAAAGCCTCAAGCGTGAACTGGTGTTTTGTACGGCCTTGGGGGTTGGCGCGGCGGTGGCGGCTGCGGGCATGATCGGCTTCGTCGGGCTGGTAGTGCCGCATCTGGTGCGGCTGGTGGCCGGCCCCGATCACCGTGTGTTGCTGCCTGCTTCGGTGTTGGCGGGCGCAAGCCTGCTACTGTTCGCCGATCTGGTGGCACGCCTGGCATTGGCCCCTGCGGAATTGCCGATCGGCATTGTCACGGCCTTCATCGGCGCGCCGTTCTTCCTTTATCTATTGGTGCGAGGGCGCGCCTGATGCTGCGAGCGCAGAACCTGCACATTCAACGTGGCCGCAAGACGGTGCTGGCGGACGTCGATCTCGCGCTCAACCCTGGTGAAGTACTCGGAGTGCTTGGGCCCAACGGCGCAGGTAAAAGTACTTTGCTGGCGGGCCTGTGCGGCGAACTGCGCCCGGCCCAAGGGCAGGTCTGGCTCGATGATCGGCCACTGGCCCAGTGGCAGGGGGCCGAGCGCGCCCGGCGCCTGGCAGTCTTGCCGCAGTCCTCGACCCTGGATTTCGCCTTCCGTGTCGAGGAAGTCGTCGGCATGGGGCGCCTGCCGCACCAGAGTGGTCGAGTGCGCGATGAGCAAATCGTCGCCTCGGCGCTGCAAGTGGCAGACGCTGCGCATCTGCACGGCCGCAGTTACCTGGCGTTGTCCGGCGGCGAACGTCAGCGGGTGCATCTGGCCCGGGTGTTGGTGCAGTTGTGGCCAGGTGAAACGGGGCAAACCCTGTTGTTGGATGAGCCGACCTCGATGCTCGATCCGCTGCATCAGCACACCATCCTCCAGGCGGTGCGTGAGTTCGCCAGTCGCGGCGCTGCGGTGTTGGTGATCCTGCATGACCTGAACCTGGCGGCGCGTTACTGTGATCGCCTGTTGCTGCTCGCGTCCGGTCGGCCAGTGGCCCTGGACACGCCCCGGCACGTGCTGCGCCCGGAACCGCTCAAGGCGGTGTTTGGCCTGGAGGTGCTGGTGCAAGACCATCCGGAGCGCGGGCATCCATTGATCATTGCCCGCTGAGGGCGCCCTGGAGGATATGGACGTGCGCCTGCTTCTGATTCTGGCATTGAGTGTACTGACGGCGTGTCAGAGCATCGCACCGCCCCCACTCGGCGGACGAATCCGTGATTTGCACAATGACCAGGCCGTGACACCCCAGGCATTGGTCGAACGTTTGGCAACGGCGCCCCGGGTGGTGGTGGGGGAGCGGCACGACAATCGCGATCACCACGCACTGCAGGTCTGGCTGCTCCAGGCCCTGGCCGGGCAGCGGGCCCAGGGCAGCCTGTTGCTGGAAATGCTCACCCCCGCCCAGCAACCACGCGTTGATTCGGTCCGCCAGTTACCCACCTTGCCGAAGGACCTGCCCGGCGCACTGGACTGGTCGCCGGGCTGGGATTGGAGCTTGTATGGCCCCGTCGTCGAGTTTGCCCTGGCGCAACGTTATCCGTTGTTGGCCGCCAATCTGGACGCCGCCGAGATCCAGCGTTTCTATCGACAAGCCCCTAGCTTGATGGGCACTCGCTCCAATGCAGCCACTGTGAAGGATGAGTTGTTGGGGCAAATCCGTGAATCCCACTGCGGTTTGCTGCCCGAGTCGCAAATGCCGGCGATGCTGGCCGTGCAGCAGCAGCGTGACCGGCGCATGGCCGAACGCTTGTTGCAAGCGCCGACACCGGCACTGTTGTTCGCCGGTGCCTGGCATGCGCGCAAGGATGTCGGTGTGCCGATGCACGCGTTGGATCTTGGCGCCAGTGAGGCACCCATCGTCTTGATGCTGGCCGAGGAGGGCAGCGAGGTGACGTCGGCCATGGCGGATTACGTGTGGTACACGCCGGCCGTGCCGCCACAGGATTACTGCGCGCAGATGCGCGAACACGCCGGGAAGTGATTTTCTACAGGCAAAAAAAGACCCGGCAAAAGCCGGGTCAAATAACCGTGATTAGCCTGATGAGGAGATATCTGAGAGTCCGAACCAAGGGCTGTTCAAATATCGACCAGTCTCGCGACCGGATGTGCTAATCATAGCGATTCTCATTACCATGTCAAACATTGTTTTACGATTCACCGAAATAACCGCGCGACCAGGGTTCGCGCTGGAAACGAAAGGGGCGTCAGGTCTTATGGCGCATTGAAATGGCGTCCAGCTGCTTATTCAGGGCTTCTTTGCGCTCGGCGGGGATGTCATTCCAATGCACATCCATCAACGCGCCCTCGATGGCGTACAGCAACACCTTGGAGGCCCGGAAGCCCCGAGTGCGTACGGCGCGATAGGCGTCCACCGCGCCAAGCCGGCGTAGATCCGAGGCACTGTGAATGCCCACGGCGTGCAGCCACTGGGCTGATGTCTTGCCCAGATTCTTCAGATGTTGCAGTTCATCATTCATCGAGCCTCCTTGCGAATGGCCGATTGGTGCAGTGGGCAAGCTTCTGAGCAGTGTAGCGGTCAGTAGGAAAAGCGTGATTGTTTGGTCGGATTCGACGCAAAAGCTTCTAATGCATTACGCACGATGGGGTGGGAAAAGGCTGCAAACTACATGCTCCAGCGCAAGCGGGGGCGCTGGAGGTCCATTTCAGTCTGTGGCGGTTCCGCTCGCTGGCCGACCCGCTTCAAACAGGTTCAGCGAGTGCGGTAGCGCAACCGGGTGCCGAAGTTCATCGACATCAGGATCTCGTCCGCAGACAGCTCCGGCGGGAAGTAGGCACCGGAGATTTGCGCGTGGGCCAGGCTCGCGCCTTCCAGTGACGACTTGCGAAAATCGATGCCACGCAGATCGGCGGAGCGGAAGTAGGCGTCGCTGAAGTCAACGTCGTCCGCATTCAGTTCCCGCAGATCAAGGCCGCGAAAGTCGCCACCACGCATGTCGACCGGACCTTGTGGGCGTTCGCTGTTGAACCCGGCGATATCGTCTTTGCGTAGCAAGGCATACAGCGGGGTGTTGAGAAGCTTGGGAAGGCTCATTTCATATCACCTGTTGGTTTTATGACGCCAGTATAGTGCCACTATTTGTCGGCCGTGAAGCCGGGCATCGCTTCACGGCCGAAATAGTTACAGGCCTGGCAGGCGCTGGCGGATCTGCGCGACCACGATGTCGAGTGTGCCGCTTTCGTTGGTTTGGACCCGTTTGCTGCAGAGAATTTCCGCCGGGGTCAGGGCTTCACGGCTGGACTGTTGGGCGGCAATGACTGCCAGATTCGCATCGGAGGGGTCTTTCTGGTCGGCCTGACGTTGTGCCAGGCGGCTTTCGATGACCGCTTGCGGCGCATTGCAGTCGAGGATCAGGAACGGAGCACCGGTGGCTTCGGCGATTTTCGCTGCTGCGTCGCGTTGATCGCGCTTGAGGTAAGTGGCATCGATCACCACCGGGAAGCCGGCGCGCAGGATCACCGCGGCGATTTCATGCAGGCGGGCGTAGGTAGCGCTGCTGGCGTCGCTGCTATAAATGCCGGCCTGTGGATCGTTGGGTACTTGTTGCTGGCCGAACAGACGCTTGCGCTCCACGTCCGAACGCAGGCGAATGGCGCCCAGCGCCTCTACCAGGCGCATCGCGACATGGCTTTTGCCGACGGCCGAGACACCGTGGGTGATGGCCAGGAAGCGCGAAGGAATGGTGCTGTAGCTTTCGGCCAGGTTGGCGTAGTTGCGGTACTGGCGCAGGGTGGTGGCGCGCTGCACCGGATCGGCTTCGGCCGGCATGCTGAACAGCGCAACTTTTGCCCGGACCAGGGCACGATAGGCTTTATAGAAGTTCAGCAGCTCCAGGCCCTGGTAGTCACCGGTCAGTTCCAGGTACTGGCTGACGAAGCGCCGTGCCAGCGATTTCAGACCGCGGTCCTCCAGGTCCATCGCCAGGAATGCGGTGTCGGCATAGACGTCGGTGAAACGGAACGGCTCGTTGAACTCGATGCAGTCGAAAATCACCACCTTGCCGTCGATCACGGTGGCGTTGCCCAGGTGGATATCACCGTGGCATTCGCGGATGAAGCCTTCGGCCTTGCGTTGGGTGAACAGCGGCTTGAGGCGTTCGAAACTGCTTTCGGCCCAGGCTTGCAGGGCTTCGAGTTGCAACAGGTCGGCCTTGTCGTTGAGGAACGGGCGGATCTGTTCGAAGTTCTGCAGCACCGGTGCCATCACGCTTTGCGGGGTGCCGGCGTCGTTTTCGGCGGGCACCTTGGGCGTGGCGAGGTGGAATTGGGCGATCTGCGCGGCCATCTCGTCGATGTGCGCGGTGGTCAGTTCGCCGTTGGCTTGCAGCGTGCTGAGCAGTTCGCTCTGCGGGAACTGACGCATCTTCAGGGCATACTCGATGGCCGGGCCGTCGCCACCCAGCTGCGGCGCTTCGGCGCTGCCGGTAATGGGTAGGACGTCCAGGTACAGGTCCTGGGTCAGGCGCTGGTTGAGGCGCAACTCCTCACCACAGAAGTGCTTGCGCGCCTCGAGGCTGGTGAAGTCGAGGAAGCCGAAGTTGACCGGTTTTTTGAATTTGTAGGCGTATGGCCCAGTGAGCAATACCCAGGAAATGTGGGTCTCGATGACCTGGAACCCTTCGACGGGATGCGGGTAGAGGGCCGGGTTTTGCAGGGCAGCGATCAGGGATTGGCTCACGGGCGGTCCTTCATAGACTGGAAAAATTCAGGCCGTCATTATGGCCGCAAGCCGCGCTAACGCAAACCGCGTGGAGGGCTCATGTTGAACCCCGACAAAGTGCGTATAATCCGCCGCCATGACTCGTACCCGATCCCCCCGTACCCCCAAGAAACCACCCGCCAGCCGCCTGCGGCCCTGGCTGGGCTGGGCCCTTAAACTCAGCCTGGTGGGCCTCGTCGTGCTCGCCGGTTTTGCGGTCTATCTCGATGCCGTGGTCCAGGAGAAGTTCTCCGGCAAGCGCTGGACCATTCCGGCCAAGGTCTATGCCCGGCCGCTGGAGCTGTTCGTCGGACAAAAGCTGAGCAAGGATGATTTCCTGACCGAGCTCGATGCCTTGGGTTATCGCCGTGAAAGCGTGGCCAATGGTCCGGGCGCGGCCTCGGTCAATGGCAATACCATCGACCTCAATACCCGTGGCTTCCAGTTCTATGAGGGCATGGAGCAGGCACAACCGGTGCGGGTGCGTTTTTCCGGCGATTATGTCGCTGCGCTGACCGGCGCCAACAACGCAAGCCTGTCGGTGGTGCGCCTTGAGCCGCTGCTCATTGGTGGCCTGTACCCCAAGAACCTCGAAGACCGGATCCTGATCAAGATCGACCAGGTGCCGCCGTTCCTGCTCGATACGCTGATCGCCGTCGAAGACCGCGACTTCTACCATCACTTCGGCGTCTCGCCCAAGTCGATTGCCCGGGCCGTCTGGGTCAATACCTCCTCGGGCCACATGCGCCAGGGCGGCAGCACGCTGACCCAACAGTTGGTCAAGAACTTCTACCTGACCAACGAACGCAGCCTGACCCGCAAGCTCACCGAAGCCATGATGGCGTTGTTGCTGGAGCTGCACTACGACAAGCAGGAGATCCTGGAGGCATACCTCAACGAGGTATTTATCGGCCAGGACGGTCAACGGGCGGTGCACGGTTTCGGCCTCGCCAGCCAGTTCTTCTTCAGCCAACCGCTGTCCGAGCTCAAGTTGCATCAGGTGGCGTTGTTGGTGGGCATGGTCAAGGGACCGTCTTCCTATAACCCGCGTCGTAATCCGGAACGCGCCCTCGAACGGCGCAACCTGGTGCTCGACCTGCTGCAACAACAGGGTGTGGCGACGGCCGAGCAAGTCGAGGCGGCGAAAAAGATGCCGTTAGGCGTGACCAAGCGTGGCAGCCTGGCAGACAGTTCGTTCCCCGGTTTCATGGACCTGGTCAAGCGTCAGCTGCGGGAAGACTACCGCGACGAAGACTTGACCGAAGAAGGCCTGCGCATCTTCACCAGTTTCGACCCGATCCTGCAGATGAAAGCCGAAGCCTCGGTCGAGGACACCTTCAAGCGACTGGGTGGGCGCAAGGGCGCTGACGAAGTCGAAGCGGCCATGGTGGTGACCAACCCGGAAACCGGCGAAGTCCAGGCCATGATCGGCAGCCGGCAGGCCAGTTTCGCCGGTTTCAACCGGGCGCTGGATGCGGTGCGCCCGATTGGCTCGCTGATCAAGCCGGCGGTGTACCTCACCGCCCTGGAAAAGCCGAGCCAATACACGTTGACCAGCTGGCTGTCGGACGAGACGTTCTCGGTCAAGGGGGCCGATGGCCAGGTCTGGAAACCGCAGAACTATGATCGTCGTTCCCACGGCACGGTGTTCCTGTACCAGGGGCTGGCGCATTCCTACAACCTGTCGACGGCTCGCCTCGGACTTGAGGTCGGCGTCCCGAACGTACTCAAGACCTTGGCGCGCCTGGGGGTGAGTCGCGAACTCCCGGCGTTCCCATCGATGTTGTTGGGGGCCGGTGGCCTAACGCCGATCGAAGTGGCGGCCATGTACCAGACGCTGGCCAACGGCGGTTTCAATACGCCGATGCGCGGGATTCGCAGTGTGCTAACCGCCGATGGCGAGCCGCTCAAGCGTTATCCGTTCCAGATCCAGCAGCGTTTCGATCCGGCCTCCATTTACCTGATCCAGAGCGCGATGCAGCGGGTCATGCGTGAAGGCACCGGCAGTTCGGTCTATAACGTGCTGCCCCGGACCCTGACCCTGGCGGGCAAGACCGGCACCAGTAACGACTCGCGCGACAGTTGGTTCGCCGGCTTCAGCCAGGACCTGCTGGCGGTGGTCTGGCTCGGACGTGATGACAACGGCAAGACCCCATTCACCGGTGCTACCGGTGCGCTGCAGGTCTGGACCAGTTTCATGCGCAAGGCCGACCCGCTGCCGCTGGACATGCCGCAACCGGACAACATCGTCCAGGCGTGGGTCGATTCGCGCACGGGGCAAGGCTCCGATGCCAATTGCCCGGGCGCTGTGCAGATGCCGTATATTCGCGGCAGCGAACCGCCACCTGGTGCTGCCTGTGGCGGCACGAATCCCGCCGAATCGGTGATGGATTGGGTCAAGGACTGGATGAATTAAGCAAAGAGGGTTTCAAGTGAACAAGTGGTTGATTCCAGCGGTAACAGCCGTGGCTTTGCTCAGTGGTTGTTCTACCGTACAACGTGGTTCGATTCCGGTCGTTGACTCCGGCACCGCTGTTTCCAACAGTGAGCGGGTCTCGGCCAACGGCGGTTTCCGTCAGACGACGGTAAAGCGGCCGGTGCAGGGCCAGGTCCAGGCAATCCCGCAGGGCGACACCGGTGTCGTCGTGATGGTGCCAGGTGGCGGCGCGACGACCTCGGCGCCGATCAGCAGCACGCCGATCACGCCGGGCCCGATCACCCCCGGGCCAATCGAAACCTCGCCGATCGATCAGGGCAGCTACAGCATGCCTTCGACGCCGAGCAGCATTCCGTCGGCAGGAGCCGGTGGTCTGTCCGCCGATGAACAGCTCGACGGCCCGGTGCTGGCCCTGCTGACCACCGCGCAACAGCAACAGGCCGGCGGTGACCTCAACGGTGCGTCCTCCAGCCTGGAGCGCGCCCAGCGTGTCGCGCCGCGCGAACCCCAGGTGCTTTATCGCCTGGCCCAGGTGCGCATGGCCCAGGGCGACGCGCCGCAAGCCGAACAGCTGGCCCGTCGTGGCCTGACATTCTCCAGTGGTCGTCCGGCGCTCCAGGCCAGCCTGTGGGAATTGATCGCCCAGGCCCGTGAGAAACAGGGCGATTCCGCTGGCGCGGCATTGGCCCGTCAGAAGGCCAAGGTTTCGCTCTGATGGATACGCGTTTTCCTCGAGTCGCCGATCAGTTGCTGTTGATCGAGCGGGAACTGCGGGTCCAGGGCTGGTGGAGCGATGTGTCGCCTTCGGCGCAGGCGCTGGCCAGCGTCGAGCCGTTCGCGGTCGACACCCTGGACTTCGAGCAATGGCTGCAATGGATCTTCCTGCCCAGGATGAAAACTATCCTGGAAAACGACCTGCCGCTGCCCAACGCCTCGGGCATCCTTGCCATGGCCGAGATGGTCTATGCCCAGCGGCCAGGGCAGGGCATCGAGTTGCAGCGGCTGCTGGCGCAGTTCGATCAGTTGATCAGCAACGCCGGCTGACCGGCGTTACTGACAGTTCTCCTCGATTTGCTTGCGGGTCTCGTCGATCCGCAGGCGCCGCTCCTCATCGGTGAGGCGGCGCATTTCCCCCTCCACGTCTTCACGTACCCTGGGATTGTTCTGCAATTGCGCCAGGTTGGTCCGCGCCTGTTCGCAGAACGCCTTTAGTTGGGCTTCCTGCTCGGCAATCTGTTTCTTGACCTGTTGGTCGATGGCCTTTTGGTCGCCAATGACTCCGCCAGACGGCGGTGCCGCCGGTTTGGCGGGCGGCTGGGCGGACTTGATCACTGTCGTGGCCTCCGTGCCTTCCGGCGGCTGGGCGCCGAAGTGGGTAACGCCTTGGGCGTCCACCCATTTGTAGACCTGGCCGGCCATGCACATCGGGCTCAGGCCAACCAGCAGGCTGGCCGTCAAGAAGATCATTCGCATGCTGTTTCCTTGTCATGGGTTGCGCAATTGAAGCTAACACAGTTGCCGTTTAAAGGTTTTTTCTTGCGTTCTCATGCGCTTACTTCGAATAAAACACATAGACGACTTGACTTGAAGGAGGCGAAACAGAAGAATCCAAAGTCCGCTGTAGAGGGACTGCCAGAAGCAGACCCACTCAGCAGATCATGAGGCGCACATCCGCGCCGACCTGTTACACCCGCAACGCGTTACCTCGCGCTGGGTGGGAAAGGCCCGCAACACTTGGGACGATCCCAATACTTGCTCAGTCAGTGCTGACGTAGTCGGCGACCACCGTCGCTCATGCTCTGCCGAGAAGTAAACCTATTAAGACCCGTCCCTTTCTTGTGGGTCGGTATTCTGGCGTTTTAGAGGTGAACAACGTGGAGCTTTTATCTGGCGGTGAGATGCTCGTCCGCTTTTTGCGTGACGAAGGCGTCAAATATATCTACGGGTACCCCGGTGGTGCTCTTCTTCATGTCTATGATGCCCTGTTCAAAGAACCGGAAGTGACCCACATCCTGGTTCGTCACGAGCAGGCGGCCACCCATATGGCTGACGGCTATGCCCGTGCCACCGGCAAGGCCGGCGTGGTACTGGTGACTTCCGGTCCAGGCGCCACGAACGCCATCACCGGTATCGCTACCGCGTACATGGACTCCATCCCGATGGTGATCATTTCCGGCCAGGTGCCCAGCACCATGGTGGGGACCGATGCATTCCAGGAAACCGACATGATCGGTATCTCCCGGCCGATCGTGAAGCACAGCTTCATGATCAAGCACGCATCGGAGATCCCGGAAGTCATGAAGAAGGCCTTCTACCTGGCTGAATCCGGTCGTCCTGGCCCGGTTGTGGTCGATGTCCCGAAAGACATGACCAACCCGGCCGAGAAGTTCGAATACATCTTCCCGAAAAAAGCCAAGCTGCGTTCCTACAGCCCGGCCGTACGCGGCCACTCCGGGCAAATCCGCAAGGCAGCCGAAATGCTCCTGGCGGCCAAGCGCCCGGTGCTGTACTCCGGTGGTGGCGTGATCCTCGGCGGTGGCTCCGCGCCGCTGACTGAACTGGCAAAAATGCTCAACCTGCCGGTCACCAATACGCTGATGGGCCTGGGCGCGTTCCCTGGCACCGACCGTCAGTTCATCGGTATGCTTGGCATGCACGGCAGCTACACCGCCAACCTGGCGATGCACCACGCCGATGTCATCCTGGCGGTCGGCGCACGTTTCGACGACCGCGTTATCAATGGGCCGGCGAAATTCTGCCCGAACGCCAAGATCATCCACATCGACATCGACCCGGCGTCCATCTCCAAGACCATCAAGGCAGACGTGCCGATTGTCGGTCCTGTAGAGAGCGTGCTGACCGAAATGGTCGCCATCCTCAAGGAAATCGGCGAGGTTCCTAACAAGGAGTCCGTGGCCAGCTGGTGGAAGCAGGTCGATGAATGGCGCGGCGATCGTGGCCTGTTCCCTTATGACAAGGGTGACGGCAGTGTGATCAAGCCGCAGACCGTGATCGAAACCCTGTGCGAAGTGACCAAGGGCGATGCCTTTGTGACCTCCGACGTGGGCCAGCACCAGATGTTCGCTGCGCAGTACTACAAGTTCGACAAGCCCAATCGCTGGATCAACTCCGGCGGCCTGGGCACCATGGGCTTCGGTTTCCCGGCGGCCATGGGCATCAAGTTGAGCTTTCCAGAGGCTGATGTCGCCTGCGTCACCGGCGAGGGCAGCATCCAGATGAACATCCAGGAACTGTCCACCTGCCTGCAATACGGTTTGCCGGTGAAGATCGTGATCCTGAACAACGGTGTGTTGGGGATGGTTCGCCAGTGGCAGGACATGAGCTACGGCAGCCGTCACTCGCACTCGTACATGGAATCGTTGCCTGATTTCGTCAAGCTGGCGGAGGCCTACGGTCACGTTGGTGTGCGCATCACCGAATCGAAGGATTTGAAGTCGAAGATGGAGGAAGCGTTCGCCATGAAGGATCGCCTGGTGGTGATCGATATTGCGGTCGACACCAGCGAGCACGTCTACCCGATGCAGATCAAAGACGGCTCCATGCGCGATATGTGGCTGAGCAAGACGGAGCGTACCTAATCATGCGACACATTATTTCCTTGCTTCTGGAAAACGAACCGGGTGCGCTGTCTCGTGTTGTAGGCCTGTTCTCGCAGCGCAACTACAACATTGAAAGCCTGACCGTGGCGCCAACCGAAGACCCGACCCTGTCGCGTCTGACGCTGACCACCGTGGGGCACGATGAAATCATCGAGCAGATCACCAAGAACCTGAACAAGCTGATCGAGGTGGTCAAGCTGGTGGACCTGTCGGAAAGCGCTCACATCGAGCGTGAACTGATGCTGGTCAAGGTCAAGGCCACCGGCGCCCAGCGCGCCGAGATCAAACGTACTACCGATATTTATCGTGGGCAGATCGTCGATGTCAGCGCCAGCGTCTATACCGTTCAGTTGACCGGTACCAGCGACAAGCTCGACAGCTTCATTCAATCGATCGGCACTGCCTCGATTCTGGAAACCGTACGCAGTGGCGTCACCGGGATTGCCCGTGGCGACAAAGTACTGAGCATCTAAACCAAATTAGCGAATGGCCTGAACGGCCGGATAGAGGGGAAATTCATGAAAGTTTTCTACGATAAAGACTGCGACCTGTCGATCATCCAGGGCAAGAAAGTCGCCATCATCGGCTACGGTTCCCAAGGTCACGCCCAGGCGTGCAACCTGAAAGATTCCGGCGTTGACGTGACTGTCGGCCTGCGCAAAGGCTCGGCCACCGTTGCCAAGGCAGAAGCCCATGGCCTGAAAGTGGCTGACGTGGCTTCCGCCGTTGCCGCTGCCGACCTGGTCATGATCCTGACGCCGGACGAGTTCCAGGGCGCTCTGTATCGCGACGAAATCGAACCGAACATCAAGAAAGGCGCGACCCTGGCCTTCTCCCACGGTTTCTCGATCCATTACAACCAGGTCGTGCCGCGTGCCGACCTCGACGTGATCATGATCGCGCCGAAGGCCCCGGGCCACACCGTGCGTTCCGAGTTCGTGAAAGGCGGCGGTATCCCTGACCTGATCGCGATCTACCAGGACGCTTCGGGCAATGCCAAGAACGTGGCCCTGTCCTACGCCGCTGGCGTGGGTGGCGGTCGTACCGGCATCATCGAAACCACGTTCAAGGACGAGACCGAAACCGACCTGTTCGGCGAGCAAGCCGTTCTGTGTGGCGGTACCGTTGAACTGGTCAAGGCCGGTTTCGAAACCCTGGTCGAAGCGGGCTACGCGCCAGAAATGGCTTACTTCGAGTGCCTGCACGAACTGAAGCTGATCGTTGACCTCATGTACGAAGGCGGTATCGCCAACATGAACTACTCGATCTCCAACAACGCCGAGTACGGCGAGTACGTGACCGGTCCGGAAGTGATCAACGCCGAATCCCGTCAGGCCATGCGCAACGCCCTGAAACGTATCCAGGACGGCGAATACGCCAAGATGTTCATCAGCGAAGGCGCCACCGGCTATCCTTCGATGACCGCCAAGCGTCGCAACAACGCTGCGCACGGTATCGAAATCATCGGCGAGCAACTGCGTTCGATGATGCCGTGGATCAGCGCCAACAAGATCGTCGACAAAGCCAAGAACTAAGTCGCGAACTTGAGTCGAAAAACGCGGCCTTGGCCGCGTTTTTTCGTTTGGGCGGTGGCTTCTGGTATAAAGCTGCATCGTTTGCGGCCGAACCGTCGTCCCAGACATCTGTCGAATTTTTTCACACCGTTGCAAGGTATTGTCCATGAGCGAACGTCCCGACGAGCCAAACCAGGCTCCTGACGCCGAAAGCCTGCTACCCATCGATGAACACGTCGAAGAAGGCCATGACGCTGAAGGCCGTAAGGTCCGGCATCGTGGCATCTATCTATTGCCGAACCTGTTCACCACCGCGAACCTGTTCGCCGGTTTCTATTCCATCATCAACTCCATGAGTGCCCAGGCTGCCTTGAGCGCCGGGGATGGCGCAGGGGCGAGCCGTTACTTCGCGTTCGCCGCCATTGCGATCTTCGTCGCCATGGTGCTCGATGGTCTGGACGGGCGCGTGGCCCGCATGACCAATACCCAGAGTGCGTTTGGCGCTGAGTATGATTCACTGTCCGACATGGTCGCCTTTGGCGTGGCTCCCGCCTTGCTGGCGTTCGGCTGGGCGCTGGGAGACATGGGCAAGGTCGGCTGGATGGTTGCCTTTATCTATGTGGCGGGGGCGGCGTTGCGCCTGGCGCGTTTCAACACCCAGGTTGGCAAGGCTGACAAACGTTACTTCATCGGCCTGGCCAGTCCGGCCGCGGCGGGTGTCGTGGCAGGTGTCGTCTGGGCATTCAGCGACTACGGCATCCAGGGGTCGAAAATGTCGTTCCTGGTGGCGTTGCTGGTTGCGGCGGCCGGGATGTTGATGGTCAGCAACATCAAATACAACAGCTTCAAGGAGCTCGACCTGAAGGGGCGTGTGCCGTTCGTGGCGATTCTGGCGGTGGTGCTGGTGTTCGCAGTGGTGTTCAGTGATCCACCGCGTATCCTGTTGTTGGTTTTCCTGGGCTATGCCGCTTCCGGACCGGTGCAATACTTGTTGCGTCTTCGCCGACGCTAAACGTTGCCTTAATGTAATTTCCCCCATACTCCGCAGTCTATTGGTGCACCTGCCCTCCAATACTGCGGAGTTGTCATGCTGATCAAGATCCCTAAGTCGTCCGACTGCCGTGAATCGGACGTCACGCCCGAATCCCTCTATCTATCCCGTCGGCAAATGCTCGGTGCGTCCCTGGCTGGTCTCGCCGTCAGCGGCTTGCCTCAATGGGCCAGTGCTGCCGATGCGGCGCGTTATGCCGATGTCGAGCCCGGCAAGGCGCCGTCCTGGTTTGCCGAGAAACTGCCCTCGGTCCAATGGGGCGTGGTCACGGTCAAGAATGAACCCATCACGCCGTTCAAGGACGCAACTCATTACAACAACTTCTATGAGTTCGGAACTGACAAGGGAGACCCGGCAGCCAATGCTGGATCGTTGAAGACCGAGCCCTGGAGCGTGGTCGTGGACGGGGAGGTGGGCAAGCCGGGACGCTACGGGTTGGAAGACTTCATGAAGCCTTATCAACTGGAAGAGCGTATCTATCGATTGCGCTGTGTCGAGGCTTGGTCGATGGTCATTCCGTGGATTGGCTTCCCCATCTCTGCCTTGCTCAAGCAGGTCGAGCCGACCTCCAAGGCCAAGTACATCCGCTTCGAAACCCTGCAGGATCCCAAGGTCATGCCGGGGCAGCGTTCCGGTTTCGCCTTGATCGACTGGCCGTATGTCGAAGGCTTGCGATTGGATGAGGCCATGAACCCGTTGGCCATTCTGGCGGTGGGAATGTACGGGCGGGAGTTGCCGAACCAGAACGGCGCGCCGCTGCGGTTGGTGGTCCCATGGAAATACGGTTTCAAAAGTGTGAAGTCCATCGTGCGTATCAGTCTGGTGAGTGAGCAGCCAAAGACGACTTGGCAGAGCATTGCGTCTGACGAATACGGTTTTTATGCCAACGTCAATCCGACGGTCGATCACCCGCGGTGGACCCAGGCGCATGAGCGTCGTTTACCGAGCGGGCTGTTCAGTCCCAATGTCCGCGATACGTTGATGTTCAACGGCTATCAGGATGAAGTCGCTTCTTTATATGCAGGGATGGACCTGAGGAAGGACTACTGATGCGTTTTCCCGTCTGGCGAGTCGGCGTCTTCATTGCGGCGGCGATCTGGCCCTTGTTCTGGCTTTACGAGGCCTTGATGAACTCGCTGGGTCCTGACCCGGGCAAGGTGCTGGTGGATCGGCTCGGGTTGGGCACGTTGATCCTGTTGTTGATCACCTTGAGCATGACGCTGCTGCAAAAGCTGACGGGATGGGCGGGGTGGATTGCGGTCAGGCGGCAGTTGGGGTTGTGGTGCTTTGCTTATGTGGTGCTGCATTTGAGTGGGTATGCGGCGTTCATATTGGGCTTCGACTGGTCGCAGTTGGGCGTCGAGTTGAGCAAGCGGCCTTACATTATCGTCGGGGCGCTTGGGTTTCTCGGCCTGCTGGCGTTGGCGGTCACATCCAATCGCTACAGTCAGCGGCGGCTTGGCATGCGTTGGAAGAAATTGCATCGCCTGGTTTATCTGATCCTGGGGCTTGGGTTGCTGCATATGCTGTGGATCGTGCGTGCAGATCTGAAGGAGTGGGCGATATACGCCTTTATAGGGGCTGTACTGTTGATGCTAAGAGTCCCGCCGGTTATGCGCCGGATCCCGCGTTTGCGGGGTAGGAAAGTCTCTTCTGCAACAAAAGCGTAATTAAGGGTTGACGGCAGATTCTGGAAGTCTATAATTCGCCCCACTTCCGGCGCAGTCGAAACGGAAAACTCCTTGAGATTCAACGAGTTAAGTAAGTTTCGAAGGTGTTGGGCTTCAGTTCATCGAAGCCCGGAAGGAGCAGGTGGAGCGGTGTTGTTTGGCTCTATCGGCGGTTCGATCTTCTCGGTCGAAAGTGGTGAAAAAGAGGTGTTGACAGCAGCGAGTAACGCTGTAGAATTCGCCTCCCGCTAACGAGAGATCGGAAGCGCAAGTGGTTGAAGTTGTTGATGTTTCCGAAGCGAAACTTTGAAAACTTCTGAAAATAACCGCTTGACAGATACACGGGGCGCTGTAGAATGCGCGCCTCGGTTGAGACGAAAGACTCAGCCAGCCGCTCTTTAACAACTGAATCAAGCAATTCGTGTGGGTGCTTGTGGAGTCAGACTGCTAGTCAACAGATTATCAGCATCACAAGTTACTCCGCGAGAAATCAAAGATGTAACCAACGATTGCTGAGCCAAGTTTAGGGTTTTCTCAAAACCCAAAGATGTTTGAACTGAAGAGTTTGATCATGGCTCAGATTGAACGCTGGCGGCAGGCCTAACACATGCAAGTCGAGCGGTAGAGAGAAGCTTGCTTCTCTTGAGAGCGGCGGACGGGTGAGTAATGCCTAGGAATCTGCCTGGTAGTGGGGGATAACGCTCGGAAACGGACGCTAATACCGCATACGTCCTACGGGAGAAAGCAGGGGACCTTCGGGCCTTGCGCTATCAGATGAGCCTAGGTCGGATTAGCTAGTTGGTGAGGTAATGGCTCACCAAGGCGACGATCCGTAACTGGTCTGAGAGGATGATCAGTCACACTGGAACTGAGACACGGTCCAGACTCCTACGGGAGGCAGCAGTGGGGAATATTGGACAATGGGCGAAAGCCTGATCCAGCCATGCCGCGTGTGTGAAGAAGGTCTTCGGATTGTAAAGCACTTTAAGTTGGGAGGAAGGGCATTAACCTAATACGTTAGTGTTTTGACGTTACCGACAGAATAAGCACCGGCTAACTCTGTGCCAGCAGCCGCGGTAATACAGAGGGTGCAAGCGTTAATCGGAATTACTGGGCGTAAAGCGCGCGTAGGTGGTTCGTTAAGTTGGATGTGAAAGCCCCGGGCTCAACCTGGGAACTGCATTCAAAACTGTCGAGCTAGAGTATGGTAGAGGGTGGTGGAATTTCCTGTGTAGCGGTGAAATGCGTAGATATAGGAAGGAACACCAGTGGCGAAGGCGACCACCTGGACTGATACTGACACTGAGGTGCGAAAGCGTGGGGAGCAAACAGGATTAGATACCCTGGTAGTCCACGCCGTAAACGATGTCAACTAGCCGTTGGGAGCCTTGAGCTCTTAGTGGCGCAGCTAACGCATTAAGTTGACCGCCTGGGGAGTACGGCCGCAAGGTTAAAACTCAAATGAATTGACGGGGGCCCGCACAAGCGGTGGAGCATGTGGTTTAATTCGAAGCAACGCGAAGAACCTTACCAGGCCTTGACATCCAATGAACTTTCCAGAGATGGATTGGTGCCTTCGGGAACATTGAGACAGGTGCTGCATGGCTGTCGTCAGCTCGTGTCGTGAGATGTTGGGTTAAGTCCCGTAACGAGCGCAACCCTTGTCCTTAGTTACCAGCACGTAATGGTGGGCACTCTAAGGAGACTGCCGGTGACAAACCGGAGGAAGGTGGGGATGACGTCAAGTCATCATGGCCCTTACGGCCTGGGCTACACACGTGCTACAATGGTCGGTACAGAGGGTTGCCAAGCCGCGAGGTGGAGCTAATCCCACAAAACCGATCGTAGTCCGGATCGCAGTCTGCAACTCGACTGCGTGAAGTCGGAATCGCTAGTAATCGCGAATCAGAATGTCGCGGTGAATACGTTCCCGGGCCTTGTACACACCGCCCGTCACACCATGGGAGTGGGTTGCACCAGAAGTAGCTAGTCTAACCTTCGGGGGGACGGTTACCACGGTGTGATTCATGACTGGGGTGAAGTCGTAACAAGGTAGCCGTAGGGGAACCTGCGGCTGGATCACCTCCTTAATCGACGACCGCAGCTGCTTCATGAGCTCCCACACGAATTGCTTGATTCATTGAAGAAGACGATAGAAGCAGCTTTAAGCTCCAAGCTGATAGCTCATAGCTAACAGTTACAAGCTCGAAATTGGGTCTGTAGCTCAGTTGGTTAGAGCACACCCCTGATAAGGGTGAGGTCGGCAGTTCGAATCTGCCCAGACCCACCAATTTTGTGTGGGAAACGCCTGTAGAAATACGGGGCCATAGCTCAGCTGGGAGAGCGCCTGCCTTGCACGCAGGAGGTCAGCGGTTCGATCCCGCTTGGCTCCACCACTACTGCTTCGATTGTATAAAGCTTAGAAATGAGCATTCCATCAAACGATGGTGAATGTTGATTTCTAGTCTTTGACTAGTTCGTTCTTTAAAAATTTGGGTATGTGATAGAAAGATAGACTGGACGTTACTTTCACTGGTAACGGATCAGGCTAAGGTAAAATTTGTGAGTTGCTCTTTGAGCAAGATCGAATTTTCGGCGAATGTCGTCTTCACAGTATAACCAGATTGCTTGGGGTTATATGGTCAAGTGAAGAAGCGCATACGGTGGATGCCTTGGCAGTCAGAGGCGATGAAAGACGTGGTAGCCTGCGAAAAGCTTCGGGGAGTCGGCAAACAGACTGTGATCCGGAGATGTCTGAATGGGGGAACCCAGCCATCATAAGATGGTTATCTTGTACTGAATACATAGGTGCAAGAAGCGAACCAGGGGAACTGAAACATCTAAGTACCCTGAGGAAAAGAAATCAACCGAGATTCCCTTAGTAGTGGCGAGCGAACGGGGACTAGCCCTTAAGCTTCTTTGATTTTAGCGGAACGCTCTGGAAAGTGCGGCCATAGTGGGTGATAGCCCTGTACGCGAAAGGATCTTAGAAGTGAAATCGAGTAGGACGGAGCACGAGAAACTTTGTCTGAATATGGGGGACCATCCTCCAAGGCTAAATACTACTGACTGACCGATAGTGAACTAGTACCGTGAGGGAAAGGCGAAAAGAACCCCGGAGAGGGGAGTGAAATAGATCCTGAAACCGTATGCGTACAAGCAGTGGGAGCCCACTTTGTTGGGTGACTGCGTACCTTTTGTATAATGGGTCAGCGACTTATTTTCAGTGGCGAGCTTAACCGAATAGGGGAGGCGTAGCGAAAGCGAGTCTTAATAGGGCGTCTAGTCGCTGGGAATAGACCCGAAACCGGGCGATCTATCCATGGGCAGGTTGAAGGTTAGGTAACACTGACTGGAGGACCGAACCGACTACCGTTGAAAAGTTAGCGGATGACCTGTGGATCGGAGTGAAAGGCTAATCAAGCTCGGAGATAGCTGGTTCTCCTCGAAAGCTATTTAGGTAGCGCCTCATGTATCACTGTAGGGGGTAGAGCACTGTTTCGGCTAGGGGGTCATCCCGACTTACCAAACCGATGCAAACTCCGAATACCTACAAGTGCCGAGCATGGGAGACACACGGCGGGTGCTAACGTCCGTCGTGAAAAGGGAAACAACCCAGACCGTCAGCTAAGGTCCCAAAGTTATGGTTAAGTGGGAAACGATGTGGGAAGGCTTAGACAGCTAGGAGGTTGGCTTAGAAGCAGCCACCCTTTAAAGAAAGCGTAATAGCTCACTAGTCGAGTCGGCCTGCGCGGAAGATGTAACGGGGCTCAAACCATACACCGAAGCTACGGGTATCACGCAAGTGATGCGGTAGAGGAGCGTTCTGTAAGCCTGTGAAGGTGAGTTGAGAAGCTTGCTGGAGGTATCAGAAGTGCGAATGCTGACATGAGTAACGACAATGGGTGTGAAAAACACCCACGCCGAAAGACCAAGGTTTCCTGCGCAACGTTAATCGACGCAGGGTTAGTCGGTCCCTAAGGCGAGGCTGAAAAGCGTAGTCGATGGAAAACAGGTTAATATTCCTGTACTTCTGGTTATTGCGATGGAGGGACGGAGAAGGCTAGGCCAGCTTGGCGTTGGTTGTCCAAGTTTAAGGTGGTAGGCTGGAATCTTAGGTAAATCCGGGATTCTAAGGCCGAGAGCTGATGACGAGTTACCCTTTGGGTGGCGAAGTGGTTGATGCCATGCTTCCAAGAAAAGCTTCTAAGCTTCAGGTAACCAGGAACCGTACCCCAAACCGACACAGGTGGTTGGGTAGAGAATACCAAGGCGCTTGAGAGAACTCGGGTGAAGGAACTAGGCAAAATGGCACCGTAACTTCGGGAGAAGGTGCGCCGGTGAGGGTGAAGCACTTGCTGCGTAAGCCCACGCCGGTCGAAGATACCAGGCCGCTGCGACTGTTTATTAAAAACACAGCACTCTGCAAACACGAAAGTGGACGTATAGGGTGTGACGCCTGCCCGGTGCCGGAAGGTTAATTGATGGGGTTAGCTAACGCGAAGCTCTTGATCGAAGCCCCGGTAAACGGCGGCCGTAACTATAACGGTCCTAAGGTAGCGAAATTCCTTGTCGGGTAAGTTCCGACCTGCACGAATGGCGTAACGATGGCGGCGCTGTCTCCACCCGAGACTCAGTGAAATTGAAATCGCTGTGAAGATGCAGTGTATCCGCGGCTAGACGGAAAGACCCCGTGAACCTTTACTATAGCTTTGCACTGGACTTTGAATTTGCTTGTGTAGGATAGGTGGGAGGCTTTGAAGCGTGGACGCCAGTTCGCGTGGAGCCATCCTTGAAATACCACCCTGGCAACTTTGAGGTTCTAACTCAGGTCCGTTATCCGGATCGAGGACAGTGTATGGTGGGTAGTTTGACTGGGGCGGTCTCCTCCTAAAGAGTAACGGAGGAGTACGAAGGTGCGCTCAGACCGGTCGGAAATCGGTCGTAGAGTATAAAGGCAAAAGCGCGCTTGACTGCGAGACAGACACGTCGAGCAGGTACGAAAGTAGGTCTTAGTGATCCGGTGGTTCTGTATGGAAGGGCCATCGCTCAACGGATAAAAGGTACTCCGGGATAACAGGCTGATACCGCCCAAGAGTTCATATCGACGGCGGTGTTTGGCACCTCGATGTCGGCTCATCACATCCTGGGGCTGAAGCCGGTCCCAAGGGTATGGCTGTTCGCCATTTAAAGTGGTACGCGAGCTGGGTTTAGAACGTCGTGAGACAGTTCGGTCCCTATCTGCCGTGGACGTTTGAGATTTGAGAGGGGCTGCTCCTAGTACGAGAGGACCGGAGTGGACGAACCTCTGGTGTTCCGGTTGTCACGCCAGTGGCATTGCCGGGTAGCTATGTTCGGAAAAGATAACCGCTGAAAGCATCTAAGCGGGAAACTTGCCTCAAGATGAGATCTCACTGGGACCTTGAGTCCCTGAAGGGCCGTCGAAGACTACGACGTTGATAGGCAGGGTGTGTAAGCGCTGTGAGGCGTTGAGCTAACCTGTACTAATTGCCCGTGAGGCTTGACCATATAACACCCAAGCAATTTGTCACCTCCAAGCCAAAAGGCGAAAGAGACCAGATTGCGGTGTGTGAAGACGAAACGAACCGAAAGTTCGAGACGCTCGATTGCAGCACACAAACTATCGCATACCCATTCGCTGGAACGTGACCGCAAGGCACGCGCTGGCTACCGAATTTCTTGACGACCATAGAGCATTGGAACCACCTGATCCCATCCCGAACTCAGAAGTGAAACGATGCATCGCCGATGGTAGTGTGGGGTTTCCCCATGTGAGAGTAGGTCATCGTCAAGATTAAATTCCGAAACCCCTATCTGCTGATGCAGGTAGGGGTTTTGTTTTGCCCATCATAAAAGTCTGCGAACGCTCGTGATAAATTTGCACAGTTATTTCCGAGCCGGAGCACTAGAATAGCCCCACCTTAGCTGAGCCAGAGCTGTTTATGCCCGATCCGTCAGACATTGATAGGTTGTCAGATCTGCCCCTGAGCGATCTGGTGGCGTGTCATGAGTGCGACCTGTTGATGCGCAAGCCTCGACTGGCCCATGGTGAAAAAGCCGAGTGCCCCCGTTGTGGCTATGAGCTCTATGCTCACCGGCACAATGTAGTTGAACGTAGCCTTGCCTTGGTTATCGCGGCCCTGCTGTTATATGTGCCGGCCAACTTCTTACCCATCATGGAGCTCAATCTGCTTGGGCAGTCCTCCCAGGACACCGTTTGGAGTGGGGTGGTCGGTCTGTTTGATACCGGCATGCAAGGCATCGCGGCAGTGGTGTTCCTGTGCAGCATGGGCATTCCGCTGCTCAAGTTGCTCTGTCAGTTGGTGGTGCTGTTGTCCATTCGCTTGGACTTTGGCCGTAGTTACGGTTTGTTGCTGTATCGCATTTATCACCATCTACGAGACTGGGGGATGCTTGAGGTCTACCTCATGGGCGTGTTGGTGGCCATCGTCAAGTTGGCAGACATGGCGGCCATCACTGTAGGCCTTGGCCTGGTGTGCTTCATCAGTTTGTTGCTGGTCCAGGTCTGGCTGGAGGTGGTGATGTCACCCCATCAGATCTGGCAGGCGTTATCAGGAGAAGATGCCCATGCGGGCGATTGATGCAGGGATTCTGATCTGTACGGAGTGTCACGAGTTGAATCGGCAGGATGCTGAGGTCGACAACCAAACCTGTACTCGCTGCGGCGCGCTGGTTCACCCCCGTCGCCCGAACAGCTTGATGCGGACCTGGGCGTTGTTGATCACCGCCGCGATTCTTTATATTCCGGCCAACATGTTGCCGATCATGACTATCAACTCGCTGGGCCAGGGCGCCCCGAGCACCATCATGGCTGGCGTCATCGAGCTGGTTCAACACGGCATGATTCCTATTGCCGCCGTGGTGTTCATCGCCAGCATCGTTGTACCCACTTTCAAACTGGTGGGCATCGCCTTGTTGTTGTTTTCCGTGCAGCGGCATCAGCCTATGTCGGCGCAGCAACGCATCCTTATGTACCGTTTCATCGAGTTCATTGGCCGCTGGTCGATGCTGGATATTTTCGTGATCGCCATTTTGGTGGCCGTGGTGAATTTCGGACGGCTCGCCAGTGTTGAAGCCGGTCTCGGCGCGATCGCTTTCGCCAGCGTAGTGATTTTGACAATGATTGCCGCAGTAACCTTCGATCCCCGACTGATTTGGGATAACACGGAGTCGGATGACGACCATGACTGATTTGCCTACCGCTAAAACTCGACCGGCTTCGAACTGGTCGGCCATCTGGGTCCTGCCGTTGATTGCCTTGATCATCGGCGGCTGGCTTGGCTGGCGGGCTTATAACGAAACCGGAATCGAGATCAACGTGCGCTTTGAGAGTGGAGAAGGCATTCAGGTCAACAAAACCGAAGTCGTTTACAAAGGGATGACGGTCGGCAAAGTGACGGCCCTTACCCTCGATGACGAAGGCAACTCCAAGGGAGTGGTCGCGACCATCGAGATGAACAAGGACGTCGAGCAATACCTCAAGACCGGAACACGTTTCTGGCTGGTCAAGCCGAGCGTGAGCCTGGCCGGGATCACGGGTCTGGAAACCCTGGTATCGGGTAACTATGTGGCTATCAGCCCAGGTGAAGGGGAGTCGACCCGTAAGTTCAAGGCCCTGGCCGAAGAGCCGCCGCTGTCGGACGCCAAGCCGGGTTTGCACCTGACCCTCAAGGCTGATCGGTTGGGTTCGCTGAACCGTGGTAGCCCGGTGTTCTACAAACAGATTCAGGTCGGTCAGGTGAAGAGTTACCTGCTGTCCGAGGATCAGAGCAAGGTCGAGATCAAAATCTTCATCGAGCCGACCTATGCCAGCCTGGTGCGCAAACACACGCGTTTCTGGAACGCCAGTGGCATCAGCATCGATGCCAACCTCTCGGGCGTCAAAGTGCGCAGCGAGTCCCTGGCCAGCATTGTGGCCGGAGGGATTGCCTTCGCCACGCCGGAAAGCCGCAAGGACAGCCCGCCGACGGACCCAAGCCTGCCGTTCCGTCTTTACGAAGACTTTGACGCCGCTGCGGCGGGCATTCGGGTGAAGGTCAAGCTCAGCGATTTCGAAGGGTTGCAGGCCGGTCGTACGCCGGTCATGTACAAAGGTATCCAGGTCGGCAGCCTGAAGAACCTCAAGGTCGATCCGGACCTGGCCAGCGCCACGGCTGAATTGACCCTGGACCCCTTGGCCGAAGATTACCTGGTAACCGGCACGCAGTTCTGGGTCGTCAAGCCATCCATCTCCCTGGCGGGTATCACCGGCCTGGAAGCCTTGGTCAAGGGCAATTACATTGCCGTGCGTCCGGGTGACAAGGGCGGCGCGCCGCAACGCGAGTTCGAAGCTCGGGCAAAAGCTCCACCGCTGGACTTGCGTTCCCCGGGGCTGCACCTGGTCCTGCTGACCGAAAACCTCGGATCGCTGGAGGTCGGCAGTCCGATCCTCTACAAGCAGGTCAAGGTCGGGTCGGTGCAGAGCTATCAGTTCTCCCGCAAGAAGAAACAACTGATCATCGGTGTGCACATCGAGAAGGAGTACGAAGGGCTGGTCAACGGCTCGACCCGGTTCTGGAACGCCAGTGGTATCACCCTCACGGGCGGTTTGACGGGCGGGATCCAGGTCAAGAGCGAGTCCCTGCAAAGCCTGATGGCCGGCGGGATTGCCTTTGAAACGCCGGAACCGAATGTGCCGCTGAAAAGACGTATTCCGCGTTTCCGCCTGTTCGCCGATCACGAAGCCGCACAGCAGCGAGGCACTGAGGTCACGATCAAGGTCGATCGCGCCGATGGTTTGCGCAGTGGTACACCGATCCGGTTCAAAGGGTTGGATGTGGGCAAGGTCGAGGATGTTGATCTCAGTGCCGATATGCAATCGGTGCTGCTCACGGCGCGTATCACCGAAGTGCCCGAGCGCATCGCCCGGGTCGGGTCCCAGTTCTGGGTGGTCAAGCCGGAGTTGGGGTTGATGAAGACCTCCAACCTGGAAACGCTGGTCACCGGCCAATACATTGAAGTGCAGCCTTCGGCGAAAAACCTCGGGCCGCAGAAAAACTTCGTGGCCCTGGCCAACCCACCGCAAAGCGCTGTGCCCGAAGCGGGATTGAGCCTGGTGCTGAGCGCGGCCCGCCGTGGTTCGTTGAAGATCGGCGTACCGGTGACCTACCGCGAGATTACGGTGGGCAAGGTCACGGGTTATGAACTGGGCCAGACCGCGGACCGGGTGTTGATCCATATCCTGATCGAGCCCAAGTACGCGCCGCTGGTGCGCAGCGGCACGCGTTTCTGGAATAGCAGTGGCTTCGGTCTGGACTTCGGGCTGTTCAAGGGCGCGACGGTGCGAACCGAGTCGCTTGAAACGCTTATCCAGGGCGGCATTGCGTTTGCAACGCCGGATGGCGAACGAATGGGCAATCCGGCTCGACCGGAGCAGACTTTCCCGTTGTTCGATAAGTTTGAAGATGAATGGCTGACCTGGGCGCCAAAGATCAGTCTCGGCAAGTAAGCATAATGGTCGGTAATACCCGTGGCGAGGGAGCTTGCTCCCGCTGGACCGCGTAGCGGTCCTAAAGCCAGCGGCTGCTGCGCAGCCGAGCGGGAGCATGCTCCCTCGCCGCAGATTATGTATTAACCATGAAAAAGGCCGCGATCCATTAGATCGCGGCCTTTTTCATGCCCGTGTCTCACATCACACCGGATCCAGCTCCGGCTCGTCGGCCTGGACATTCACCGTGGCCTTCACCGCATCGTGACGACGGATGTATTTCCAATCCGCTTCGTCTATGTAGATGCCGTTCGGCCCGCTGCCGCCTTCCAAGTCGATGGCGACACTGGCGCAGACTTGCGGCTTCACACTGGCGAGGATCGGCACGAAGCCCAGTTGCAGGCTGGTTTCCAGCAATGCGGCCTGGTTCTTCTCGTCGATGTCCGCCGCTTCGTCCAGGTAGTACGGCAGGCGCACGCGGCCGGCCTGTTCGCGGTCCATCAGGTGCAGCAACAAGTACATGTTGGTCAGCGCCTTGATGGTCATGGTGGTGCCGTTGGACGCCGCGCCGTCGATATCGGTGTGGATCACGGGCTGACCGTTGACCTTGGTGATCTCGAACGCGAGTTCGAACAGGTCCTTGAGGCCGAGCTGGTTGTGGTTCGCCGCCACCAGCCGCGCCAGGTACTCCTTGGCTTCTTCGTTCTTGTTGTCCTGCTCGGCGCTCTGGCTGAGGTCGAACACCGACAGCGTCTCGCCTTCTTCGTACTGGCCGGCGCTGTGGATGATCTGGTCGATGTGCTTGAGCGCTTCCTTGTTCGGCGCCAGGACGATGCGGAAGCTCTGCAGGTTGGACACCTGGCGCTTGTTGATCTCGCGGTTGAACAGCGCCAGTTGATGCTCGAGGCTGTCGTAGTCGCTGCGGATGTTGCGCAAGGTCCGGGCGATGTCGGTCACGGCCGCGCGGCGCGCCTTGCCCAGGGTCAGGGCCTCGTCGGTGCGGTGGGCATAGGCGTTGATCAGCAGTTGCAGGCGGCGTTCCATGTCGTCTTCGCTGTCGAACTTGGCCACGCCCTTGAGGCGCACCTGGGCATACAGCGCTTCGATCTGGCCGTCGACCCGCAGCAGCCCTTGCCAGCTGTCCTGGTAGTCATTGAGCAGCGGCAGCAGGTTGTCCATGGAATCGTCGACCGGGTCCATGAACGGCGTGCCGAACGGCAGGTCCGCCGGCAGCAGTTGGCGGCGGCGCAGGGCGTCGTCGAGGGTGCGTTGCTTGGCTTCCATGTCGGCGATCTGCCGGCCCACCAACTGCAACTTGGCGGACAACTGCTGGACGCGCTCGGTGAAGGCATCGCTGGAGCGCTTGAGTTCGTCCTGGGCGGCTTCCATTTGCGCCAGCTGTTCGAGCTTCTCGCCTTCCTCGGCGCTCAAGGTCTGGGTACGGCGGAAGTCTTCCAAGGCCTTTTGCGCATCCAGGACCTGCTGGTACAGCGCTTCGGTCTGGGTCTTGCTCGCGGCGCGGTCGGCGGCCACGGCTTGCTGGGTCTTGAGCTGTTTGAGTTCTTTTTCCAGGCGTTCTTTCTGGTCCCGCAGCGCGGCTCGGTCGGCCAGGGCTTGCAGGGCAGGTGGCTCGATGTGGGACAGGTCGATGGACAGGCCCGGCACTTCAAAACGCTCGCCCTTGAAGCCGTCGAGGATCAGCTCCATGGATTTGACCCACTCGCCGTTCTCGTCCAGCGCGATGCCGTGTTCGCCCAATGGCAGGCTGAACAAGGCGCTGTTGAACAGACGCATCAGGCGTTCGACGTCCTGCTGCGAGAACTCTTCCCGCAGGCGGGCGTAGCTGTTGTTGTCGGCGTGATCGAGTTGCTGCTTGACCGACTTCAGGCGTTTTTCCAGATCCCGCAGACGCTCTTCCAGGTCTTCGGCGCTAAATTGCCGGGACTGGGCCAGGGCGCCGGCCAGTTCGTCGTGGGCGTCCTTGGCGGCGAGCAGTTGCTGCTCCAGGACCTTGACGTCATCCACCAGGGCAAACCGATGCTTGAGCACCGACAGCTCGCCGAGCCAGCGCTGGATGCCGCTGATTTCCCGCTCCAGGCGCATCAGCTCCTGAGTGCCGCCGCGCTGGTCGTTCTGCAGCGAATCCTGTTCGTTGCGGTAGTGTTCGGCCTGGATGGTCAGCTCTTCCTTGCGCGCACTGGCGTAGTCCGACCAGGTGCCCAGCAACGAATCGAGCAGTGGCGAGAGGCGATGCAATTTGCCGCGCAGGATATCGCGCTGCTTCACGCCATTGGCCAAGGCTTCCACCAGCGGACCGGCCGCCACCAGGGAGTTGTAGTCCTGCTCCATGCGGCGTACGTCGCGGAAGGCTTCTTCGCACGCGGCGATGTAGTCCACGCTACCGGAGCGCAGGCTGTGCTCGAACGCGTCGAGGAACAGTTGCTTGAGCTTGGCTGCGGTGATTTCGCGCATGTGCAGCAGGTTGATGAACAGCGCGCGGAAGGTCTTGAGGCTTTGCTCGCTGGTGGAACGCAGCGGGATCAGCGTCAGGTCCAGCGGGATCGAGGTGTGACCACCCACCAGCAGGCGTCGCAGCTCATCCGGCTTGAGTTCGTAGGCTTTCAGGCCTTCGCGCTCCAGGTTGGTGAACAACTCTTTCTGACGCAGACAGGTGTCATTTTTCTGATAGTGGGCCAAGTCCAGCTTGCCAGCGTAGGCAAAGAACTGGTGACCGAAACCGCCGCCAGGGCCGCGACCGACCACGCCAATCACGTGCGGGCCATGGGGCAGGGCGACTTCCACCAGGATGTAGCTGGTGTCCGAGGCAAAGTAGAAACGTCGGGACTGTTCCAGGCTGTACTTGCCGAAGCTCATGTCCGACATGCGCGCCAGGATCGGGAACTGCAAGGCGTTGATCGAGGCGGATTTACCGAGGTTGTTCGCGCCATAGACCGACAGCGGCTCTTCCAGCGGGAACAAACCGAGGCTGTAGCCGGCGGTATTCAAAAGGGCAAAGCGGCGGATGCCGTAGCGTTCCTTGCTCATGCGTCGGTCTCCTGTTCTTCGGCAATGGCACGGGCCAGTGCGTCTTCTTCGCTTTCACCTTCGAATTCGCTGAGGTCCAGCGGATCATCGGTCTGTAGCAGTTTCTCGTCGCTGTCTTCGTCGATCAGCACCGGCGCGGGCAGCGGCAGCACACTGTGCAGGCTGGCGGCCAGGTCGCGGTCCTGCTGGACCGACAGGCACACGTCGAGGAAGCGATGCATCGGCGGCAGGAAGCGGTACACGCCGTTGTCTTCGCTGGCGAAACCCAGTTGGGTCATGCGCCGCATGATTTTTTCTTCCAGCTCTTCCTGGGTCTGTACTTCGGCCTGGATGAACAGGTCGCGGTATTTTTCCAGCAGCGAAGGCAGCTCATCGCGGCCCAGGCTGCCGCCGTCGAGCACGGCAATCGGGTCGCGGCCCTGGTCGGCCAGGTGCTCGACCAGGATGAAGGTGAACAGGGCCAGGCGCTGGGCGGTCTTGTTCACCGCCGCGGCGGCCAGGTCCGGGACGAAGTAGTAGAAGCCACGGGTGTCGCACACCAGCTCGAAGCCCAGGGCCTTGAACAGGGTGCGGTACTGGTCCTGGAAGTTCGACAGTTGGGCGTACAGCTCCGGGTCGCGGCGGCTGACGTGGTAACCCTTGAACAGTTCGCGGAAGATCGGCGCCAGCTGGGACAGTTCGGATAGATCAAGATGCATGGGGGATGCTCGCAGAATCCTCGGCGGCGGTGTCGCCGGCCGAGAGCAGGGCGAAGGAGCGCAGGCTGACCTGATGCTCGTGAGTGTGGTAGTCGCGGCGCTCCAGGCGCTCGCGCTTGAAGCGTTTTTCCCGCGACAGGCGCGAGAACCAGTACAGCAATTCGTCGGTGGCGCCGTCCGGTTCCTGTTCCAGCAGCCAGGTCATCAGGTCCGGCATCGGCAGGGCGTCTTCGCAACGCTCGACCATCTCGCGCACGGTGCGTGGTGCGCGCGGCGCCTCGCCGCCCTTGTGGGTCTTGTGGGACTTGGGGAAACGCGCCGGTTTCGGTTCGAAGCGGGCCAGGGCATAGACGTAGGCTTCGACCTGGCTGGCGCTGCCCAGGAAGGTGCTTTGCGGCCGGGTGAACAGCGGCATGGCGGCCTGCGGCACGGCATCGATGCCTTTGCGCCGAATGGCGGCCAGGGCCAACGCAGCGCCACGGGTCACCGCGTTATGGCGGCGAGCCTCTTCGCGCAGTGGCAGGAGCAGTTCACGGGCATGGCGCAGGGTCAACTGGGCGCTGGTCTGCATTTCAAGGATGCGCGCGTGGGTGCGCAGCAGCATGTCGTCGTCCACCAGGTGGCCGAGGCGCTGCTGTTCGGTGAGCATGCGCAACAGCACGTTCTCGACCTTGCGCACGCCTTGCTCGAACGCACCGTCGGCGTTCACCAGTTGGATCATCGGTTCGACGTATTCGTCCCAGGTCGCCAGCACTTCGGCATAACGCTGACGCAGCGGGATCTGCCGGTCGCTGGTCTTGGCCCGCTCGGCCACGGCCACCAGGGCCTGTTCGTCGTTGGCGAGTTTCTTGAGCACGTCGCGCACGCGCATGTCCAGCAGGCGCAGTTGGCGGGCCAGGTCGTTGCCGTCGCGAATGTCGAAGGCATCCTGGATATAGCCGGCCAGGCGCTCGAGGTGGCGCAGGTAGGCTTCGATCTCCAGGCACAGGCCCAGGCGGTGTTCGCGGCGCAGGTAGGCGAGGAAGTCATGGATCTGGGCGTTGAGCTCGAAGCGGTTCGGGCTCTTCGCCACCGGTACGAGAATGTCCAGGCGGATCCACACATCCAGCAGGCTGGTGATGTCCTGGGGCGTGCTGTCCAGTTGTTGGGCGGCCAGCTGTGAACGCAATTCGTTGAGGCTCAGGGTGCCCTGGTCGAAGTGCTCGCACAAAGGTTCCAGCAATGCCCAGTGTTCAGCGAGGGCGCGCAAGACGCGCTTGGGTTCGATCATCGCAATGGCCGTCGGGTTGGCAATTAAAAGCGGCGATTGTACTGCATCGAGCCGGTTGCGATTCACCCCTTGGACGGACTGTCGTTCGCTATCGATCAACTATTGGCTCAACAGGGAAGCGATCCGCCTCGAAGGGCGGTAGAATCCCTCCCACTTTCAGTTATCCACAAGTGGCCGACCCTTGCTTATCGAGTCCCGTCGCCGCGCCTATCTGACCGCCATGCAGGTGGTCAACTGGCTGCCGCGTACCGAATTGCCGTTCGCCGCCCCGTCGCGGCCCGAGCTGTTGGAAGCGCCCGAACCGGTAGAGAGCGTGCCGGTCGTGACGGCGCCTGTGGCCAAGACCGTGGCCGAGCCGGTGGCTGCGGTGGCGGAGCGGCCGAAAATCGAGGTGCCACGCCCGAGCCTGGCCTCGACCCGTACCAACGCCAAGCCGGTGGAGGAGGTTGTCGAGGCGCCGCCCAAGGCCCCCTACGTCGTCCCGCCGCGTTTCGCCCTGCAACTGCTGCGGGCCGGGCGTTGCCTGCTGTTGGTGGAGTTGCCGACGGGTGAGCCGTTCCAAAGCCGCGATCCAGCCTACTTGCTGCTCAAGGACATGCTGCGCGCCGCCGGTCTGCCGGACAGCCCGCAGATCATTGGCGAGCCGGTGCGCTGGCCGCTGTTGTCGCGCGGCACCATGGACCAGGGGCCCGAAGCGGCGCGGGATTTTGTCCAGGGGTTCGTTTCGGCGCGGCTCGAAGACGAGCCCTGCGTGTGCCTGTGGCTGATCGGCCTGCCAGCGGTGAAGTTTGCCGGCGAGGCGGATGCCGAGGCGTTCAATCGTGAACTGCAGGTCGAAGGCCTGGGCTCGGCCTGGGCGTTGCCCGGGTTGGAACTGTTAATGGAAACGCCACAGCGCAAGGCTGATGTCTGGCAAGCCATGCGCCGGCTGATGGCGCGCTGGAAAGAATCGAATGAGTGACGCTGTATCGTTCCGCCCGATGACCGAGGCGGACCTCGACGCTGTGCTGAAAATCGAATATGCAGCCTACAGCCACCCGTGGACCCGCGGGATCTTTCTCGACGGGCTGGGCAAATACCAGATCTGGCTGATGTTCGAAGGCCAGCAGCAAGTGGGCCATGGCGTGGTGCAGATCATCCTGGATGAGGCGCACCTGCTCAATATCACCGTCAAACCGGAAAACCAGGGCCGTGGCCTGGGTTTGCGCCTGTTGGAGCACTTGATGTCGATTGCCTACAAGGCTGAGGCCCGAGAGTGCTTCCTGGAAGTGCGAGACAGCAACCGCACGGCGTTCCGGCTGTATGAGCGCTATGGCTTTAATGAAGTGGGCCGGCGCCGGGATTACTACCCGGCGGTGGGCGGGCGCGAAGACGCGGTGGTCATGGCCTGCACGTTGGTGGACTGAAGCACCGCGACCCCTGCGGGAGCGAGCTTGCTCGTGATGGCGAGTGCCGGGTCAACGCTTGCCATCCAGTGGATCGATATCGGCCATTTCCGCTTCGTCCAGCCCGTCGCCCCCGCCAATATCATTTTCATCCACCACGCTCAGGTCCCAGTCCGCCCGCTCGTCGGCTTCGGTTTCGTGGGTGTCCCGGGCGCCGTCTTCGCGAATGAGCGTTTCCGGGCTCATGTCGTCGTCGGTCGGTTGGTGATCGTCCGTCGAAGCCCCCGTCAGGCCGGCCTCACGAACGCGCTCACGCGGCATCAGTTGCTCGCGCTCGTTGTCCGGCAGTTCATCGCCGATTTTCGCGCTGGGTTCTTCTTCGTCGAATTCCAGTTCATGCATCGAGCCCATGCGATCTTCATTGTCGTCGATGGGTTCCGGTTGCACCGCATCGAAAGGGCGTCGTGAATCATTCATGGCAATTCCTCATACTGTGGGCCTTACTGGGTGGACCCGCAGCCGTGCCGGGAATTCCAACGGCATCATCGAAGTGACCTCGACAGGCGGTCGACTGTCAAAGTTGCGCACTATTCTCGAGGGCTAGACAGCATGAACGAATTACAAGATCTGATTGATAACAACGCGCGTTGGGCCGATGCGATCAAGCAGGAAGATCCTGACTTCTTCTCCAAGCTGGCTCGTCAGCAAACCCCGGAATACCTGTGGATCGGCTGTTCCGATGCGCGGGTGCCGGCCAACGAGATCGTTGGCATGCTGCCGGGCGATCTGTTCGTACACCGCAATGTGGCCAACGTAGTGTTGCACACGGACCTCAACTGTCTGTCGGTGATCCAGTACGCGGTGGACGTGCTCAAGGTCAAACACATCCTGGTCACCGGCCATTACGGCTGTGGCGGTGTGCGTGCCTCGATGCAGGACCGGCAACTGGGCCTGATCGACGGCTGGCTGCGCTCGATTCGCGACCTGTACTACGAGCATCGCGAGGCGTTGGGCCAATTGCCGACCGAGGAGGAACGTGTCGACCGCTTGTGCGAGCTGAACGTGATCCAGCAGGTGGCCAACGTCGGCCATACCAGCATCGTGCAGAACGCCTGGCACCGCGGGCAGAAACTGTCGATCCATGGCTGCATCTACGGCATCAAGGACGGACGCTGGAAGAGCCTGGACACCACGATCAGTGGTTTCGAACAGTTGCCGCCGCAGTATCGGCTACGGCCGGTCGGCGCGCCCTGAGTCCGGTTCGTCAGTCGCGGTGACATTGACGGCGCCAGTGCCGTAGAAACTTCATTCCCTGTTCATTGGGCGGTTCGTCATAGCCGGTAATCCAGCCATGACAGTTGTACGAACCGCACCGGCAGGCGAACTGGCGGTACAGTTTCTGTTCGGTACTGGCGTAGTCCATCGTCAGGCAGTCGCCTTCATCGATACGGCCCAGTGACCACAGCCACAATTCGCTCATGTCGAGGAATACATTCGGGTTGCAGGAGTGCCGCAGCAATCCGGCGAAGCGTGGGTCATACATGTGCACGTCCGGCAGGATCTGCAACGTGTGCAGGCGCCGTCGGCTCACCAACAACCCCGAAACCCTGCACATCCTCGTCATGGGAGCGAATGGTTTACGGGCGATGATGCCGTTGCCGCGACCGTCGGTCGTGTGATGCACTTCGAAGTCGTGCACCGATGGGTAGCCCAGGCGGGTGCTGAGTTGTTTTTCCGGGTAGATGCAATCCCGGTGCTGTGAACAGGCGCTATCTGTGATGAACGTAGTCATGACAGTCCTTGTCGGTGCTAAACACTCGACTTGCTGGCGCTGGCGATCCTGCCGGCGGTCGTTGAAAAAACCTTGATAGCTTCGCCCAAGTCGGGGGCGTCATCTACTGTCGACTCTGACAGGTGCCAAAGGCGCTTTCCCGCGTCAGCGCCAGCCTACGCGGGAAGACGCCTCAAGGTTTAGACCGCCTCGGCTGGCAGCGGCATGGGTACCTTCAGTTGTGGAAGTTGCGACTTGATCGCCGGTGTTTCGCATTTTTTCGCTGCGTCTTCCTCGCTCAGTTTCCGAACCGAGGTGTAGAACAACTCGCAGGTTTTCTCCTTCTGCGTGACCTGCCAGGTCTGCGTGCACTGGTTCAGCAGGGTGTTCGGGTCGGTGCCCGGCTTGCTGCCCATGCCGGCCTGCCAGCATGCAGCACTCAGGTCCTGGCCCATGACTTTCAGGCCGGCGGCATCAGCCTTGGCTTCGTCGCCGTCGTAGTTGTCCTTGTCGGCGGCGTACCAGATGTAGCTCGGATGGTTGGAGCCCAGGACCGGAACCTTGACCCCGCTACCGGTTGTGATGGTCGCCAGGCTGAGCACATTCACGGTCTGGCCGTACTGAGTCTTGATCCAGTTCCGAACGGGCGCTCCGAAGGCGACCATCGGCAATGCGGCGCCGCTGGCGGTTTGGGTGACCTGTGTGACCATGGTGGTTTGGTAATCGTTGAAGTAGCTATAAAGCCCCTCCAATGTGCTGCCAGCATTGGACGGCGCTGCGATGGGCGCAATGTCGATGATGGTCTGGTAGGCCGGCGTCTGTTCAACCGCAATGCCGTTGACGGTCAGCAGTGTGGCCCAACGATCGGTGGTCGCCGACTCCAGGTAGTCCTGGGCCTGGGTCAGGGAGTAATCCGGCGGGAAGTGCAGCAACTCGACACTCTTGCGGTTTTCCAGGGCCATGCCCAGCGGCAGGAACAGGTACCAGTTATAGGACCATTTCTTGTCGCTGTTGAGTTTGGATGCGCCGTTGTACGCCAGGTCCCCGGCGTCAAGCAGGGCCTTGAGCGGTTGGCCGTAGCTCTTCGGTACGCCACTGATGCTGGCATAGACCTTGTCATTATCGATTTTGACGTGGACCTTGGCCGTGCCGTAGCCGTCGCGCTGCACGCTTTGGGTCAGGTAGTGCTCGACGGTCTGCTCCAGGGTCCAGTCGCGAAAGCAGATGACATTGCAGTTGTTGGGGTAGGCGAAGAGCCGAGTGACGCGTTCGGTGCTGCCCAGTTGTACGTCAATGTCGGTGGCGTGGGCGGCGGCACTGAAGGCCAGGGCGGCAAAAGAAAGTACGGCGAGTTTGGACATGCTCAGATCCTTTTCAGCGTGTGGGCCCCTCAAAACAGGGCGCATCCATACTGAAACAGACCGGGCCGAAGAAGAAGTGGGCCGATGGAAATTTCGGCCCTTTTTTATGGCTTTATGGCATCACTGGCGGCAAATAACTCAATGTCGTCCCCAGCGCCCATAGCAGCACCAGCACCAACGGCGTATGCACCAGCAACTGCACGAAGGAAAAACCGATCAGGTCCCTGGCCTTCAGCCCCAAGACCCCGAGCAACGGCAGCATGTAGAAGGGGTTGATAAGGTTCGGCAGCGCTTCGGCGGCGTTATAGATCTGCACCGCCCAGCCCAGGTGATAGTTCAGGTCGTTGGCCACCTGCATGACGTAAGGCGCTTCAATGATCCACTTGCCGCCGCCAGAAGGAATGAAAAAGCCTAGTACCGCCGAATAGACACCCATCAACAGGGCGTAGGTGTCATGGGAGGCGATTTGTACGAAAAAGGTCGAGATGTGGTGGGCCAGGGTCTGGGCATCGCTGCCTTTGACCGTGGTCAGCAACGCGGCGATCGAGCCGTACAACGGAAACTGGATCAACACGCCGGTGGTCGTCGGCACTGCACGGGCCACGGCGTCGAGAAAGCTGCGCGGCCGCCAGTGCAGCAAGGCGCCCAGCATGATGAACAGGAAGTTATAGGTGTTGAGCCCGGAAATGGCACTGATCGCAGGCTTGCTCGAAAACTCGTGGAACAGCCAGCCGGCCGCCAGCAGCACCAGGGCGATGATCAACAGTGGACTGTGTTCCAGCCATTCCCCTGGGCGGGTACGGGGCTGCAGCGCCGGCATGCTGAAACTGGGGTCGATACCACAAGCGGCAGCGTCACGGGCACTGTTCGGCCCGGGAGCGGTGGCGTAGGCGACGATCAGGGAAATCACGATCAGCGCCAGCAACATGACCCCGGACTGCCAGAGAAAAATGGTCTGGGTAAAGGGAATGACGCCAGTAATCGACAGGATCGAAGGCGGGAGGCTGGCCGGGTTGGCCTGCAATTGCGCTGCCGAAGAAGACAAGCCCAGGGCCCACACTGCGCCCAGGCCCAGGTAAGCAGCGGCCCCGGCGGCGCGATAGTCCATTTTCAAGTCGGTGCGCCGGGCGAGGGCGCGCACCAGCAAGCCGCCAAACACCAACGACAGGCCCCAGTTGAGCAACGACGCGACCATGGAGATCAGCGCCACCCAGGCCACGGCGGAGCGACCGTTGGTCGGAAGTCGTGCCAGGCGGTCAATCAATTTGACGGCCGGTGGCGAACTGGCGACCACGTATCCGCCGATCACCACGAAGGCCATTTGCATGGTGAACGGGATCAGGCTCCAGAAGCCGTCGCCGAACGCCATGGCAGCCGCCGTGGGCGTGGCGCCGATAAATTGTGTCGCCACGGCGACCACCAGCACCGCCAGCGCGGCGAAGACCCAGGAGTCGGGAAACCAGCGTTCGGCGAAACTGGAACAGCGCAAGGCGAAGCGGGCGGAACGGCTGTCTTCGATGTCGGTGGTCACGGCAATTACCTCGTTTTTATGGTTATGGGTATTGATGGCGGCAAAGGCTTCAAGGGTCAGGCGCAACAGTAGAACAATCCAGTGACCATGGGAGGCTTATCGGGTTCGAGGGTGTCCTGGAATATTTTCATTGGTGGCTCCAGGCGCTCTTTAGAAAAAAATCGCCGGGCCGATGGCAAGGGAACAGCATTTAATTTTCCTGCTGTCGGAGCTGCCCATGTTTAACAACCGCCTGAAGCAGGAGCTGCTGGCTCTTCGCCAAGAACTGTCCAGCCTTGTGCAAGTCAAGGAAAGCCTGGATCGTGAAATGCTTGGCCTCACCCTGGACGCCGATGGACGGATTCAATCGGTCAATCAGAATTTTCTCGACGAGATGCGCTACAAGAGCCAGGACTTGATTGGCCGGGCTGTGGATGAGCTGGTCCCTGGGTATTTGAAAACCAATGAGTTCCAGGTTCGCTTCAAGTCGGCGTTGACCCGTGGCGAGCACTTTTCCGGCGCCGTGCGCCTGCTGCGAGGCAATGGCCAGGAAGCCTGGCTGCGTTCGATCCTCCAGCCCGTACAAGGGGCTGACGGGCGGGTTCGCTTTTTTTCGATGTACTCCAATGACCTGACCCGCACCATCGAGGCGTCCCGCGAGCATGAAAACCTCATTGGCGCGTTGGTGCGTTCAACGGCGGTGATCGAATTCGATCTGGGCGGTCACGTACTGACGGCCAATGATCGTTTCCTCAACGCCATGGGTTACAGCCTTGCGCAAATCAAGGGCAAGCATCACCGCATGTTTTGTGAACCTGAGGAATACAACAGCGCGGCCTACGAGCAGTTCTGGAAGCGCCTGAACAGTGGTGAATTTGTGGCCGGCCGCTTCAAGCGTATCGACAGCAGTGGTCGTGAGGTCTGGCTGGAAGCCTCCTACAACCCGGTGCTCGATGCCAATGAGCGGCTTTACAAAGTGGTCAAGTTCGCCACCAACATCACCGACCAAGTCAACCAGGAAAAAGCCGTCGCCGAGGCGGCCAACATCGCCTACAGCACCTCGTTGCAGACTGACAACAGCGCCCAGCGCGGCACGACGGTGGTAACCCAGGCCGTGGACGTGATGCGCGACCTGGCCCGGCACATGCAAACCGCTGGCGAAGGCATCGAGGCGCTGAATGAGCAATCCCTGGTGATTGGTACCATCGTCAAGACCATCAGTGGTATCGCCGAACAAACCAACCTGCTGGCGCTCAACGCTGCAATCGAAGCGGCCCGGGCCGGCGAGCAAGGTCGCGGCTTTGCGGTGGTGGCCGATGAAGTGCGACAACTGGCATCGCGTACCAGCCAGGCGACCGATGAAATCGTTGGCGTGGTCCGTCAGAACCAGGACATGGCCCGCAACGCCGTGGCCCTGATGACTGACGGCCAGCACCAGGCCGAACACGGCCTGGCCTTGGCAGCCGAGGCGGGAACGGTGATCGTCGAGATCCAGGACGGGGCGAAGAAAGTGGTCGATGCGGTGAGCCAGTTTGCCAATCAGCTATCGACCTAAGCTTCGATTATTATTGTTTTTTACATATTAATTATTGTTTTGCGATAATTTCATGGCTATGTTCTGGGCTCCTCTTATTCTGTTGGAGCCTCAACATGCGTACGAATCGTCTTGCCCTGTACAGCCAGCGCATGGCTGCCATAACGCTTTTCTTCATCGTCGCGATGATGGCCGTCAATGCCGCGGCCTGGCTCTTTCCTGATGTTGCATCACGATACGGCCTGGGATTTGCCCTGACCGAACGACAGCTGTCGAGTTTGTCCGAAGAGGCGCTGCACTTGACCGGCTGGCAATCGCTAGGCGGCATTTTGCTGTCGAGTATTCCTTTGTTGGCGTTGGCGGCTGGCCTGGCCAACTTGCGGCAGTTGTTCAAGCGGTATGCCCATGGCCAGTATTTTTCCAGCGAAGCGGCTGTCTATCTGGGTAAGGTCGGGCGCGCGGTTGCGCTATGGGTGCTGTTGGATTTCCTGTGCGAGCCGTTTCTCAGCCTGCTGATGACAATCCATGCGCCGGTTGGCCAACGATTGTTGACCCTCAGTATTACCGCCCCCTCCTTTGTGGCTTTGTTTCTTGCGGCCTGTATTGCGATCATTGCCCGGATCCTGTCCCAAGCCAGTGAAGTCGACTCAGAAAACCGAACTTTCGTTTGAGAACCCCATGCCTATCGTGATTCAACTCGATGTAATGCTGGCGACACGCAAGGTCAAATCCAAGGACCTCGCCGCCGCCATAGGCATTACCGAAGCCAACCTTTCCTTGCTCAAGCAAGGAAAGGTCAAGGGTATACGCCTGGCGACCCTCGAAGCCATTTGCAGTTATCTGCAATGTCAGCCCGCCGATCTGCTGGTCTATCAGCCCCAGAGCGAGGTTGATCAATCCCCCAGCGCTTGACCCTCACGCCGTGGATCCGCCCCGCCAGCCAGTGTGGTTTTCCCTTGCGCATCGCGCACCCGGACAATCGCCTGGGTGCCACTGGTCATGTCAATTTCGCTCACCTCATGGCCTTTGTCTTTCAGCGCCTGGATCAGCGCCGGGCTGAATTGGCCCCGCTCCAGTTCGGTAGGGCCGTTGCGGCTGCCGAAGTTGGGAAGGTTGATGGCGGTTTGCGGGTCGAGGTCCCAATCCAACAGGCCAATCATTGACTTGGCGACGTATTCGATGATCTGAGAGCCACCGGGGGGAGCCGACAGCGGCCACCAATTCCCCCCGATGATCGAAGATCAGCGTCGGTGCCATGGACGAGCGTGGGCGCTTGCCCGGTTCGACGCGGTTGGCGACTTTTTGCCCATTCTCTTCGGGGATGAACGAGAAATCGGTCATCTGGTTGTTGAGCATGAAGCCCTGGACCATCAAGTGTGAGCCGAACGCCGATTCCACGGTCGTGGTCATGGACACGGCGCCACCCTGGTCATCCACGGCCACCACTTGCGAGGTGGAAATACGCAGGGGGGAACGGTCCGGGGCGTAGGCCACCTGGATACCCGGTGGTGTGCCGGGCTTGGCGACGCCCATGCTACGAGGGCCGATCAGGCTGGCGCGGCTGGCCAGGTACCCGGCATCGACCAAGCCGCTGAGCGGCACGGCGACAAAATTGGGGTCGGCAATGTATTGGGCGCGGTCGGCATAGGCCAGCCGCTCGGCTTCGGCGATCAGGTGCACCGCTTCGGGGATGGGTTCAATGCCGGCGGGCTTGTCGGTCTTGACGGGTTTCAAAGGTGCGAGGGCTGCGTGGCTGTCGCGCTGTTCCAGGGCCTGCAACGTCCCGAGGATCTGCGCCACGGCAACCCCGCCCGAAGACGGTGGTGGCATGCCGCAGACTTGCCAGCGCTTGTAGTCGGTGCACAACGGTGCTCGTTCCCGCGCGGTGTAGCCCTGGAGGTCGTTCAGCGAAAGGCTGCCGGGGTTGGCGTGGCCTTGCACCTTGGCGACGATCTCCTCGGCGATCGGGCCTTTGTACAACGCGTCGGGACCTTCGTTGGCGATGCGCTTGAGCACGCCGGCCAATGCTGGATTTTTCAGCACGGTGCCAACCGCCTTCGGGCTGCCATCGGCATTGAGAAAGTAAGCGGCCATGTCTGGCGAACCCGGCAGGGAGGCGTCGGCGGCGATCAGCGAGTGCAGTCTGGGCGAGATCGCGAAGCCCTGTTCCGACAGCGTGATGGCCGGCTCGAACAGCGTCGCCCATTTGAGGCGGCCATGTTTGCGATGGGCCAATTCCAGCCCGCGCAACACCCCCCGGTGTACCCACGGAACGACCGCCGATCTGCGCCGCCGTAAAGGGCATGGGTTTGCCGTCGGGTTGCAGGAAAAGTCTTTCGGTGGCGCCAGCCGGTGCCGTTTCGCGCCCGTCATAAGTGCTCACAGCCTTGCCGTCCCACAACACAATGAATGCACCACCGCCGATGCCGGAGGATTGTGGTTCCACCAGGGTCAGCACGGCCTGCATCGCAATGGCCGCGTCGATAGCCGAGCCTCCGCGTCGCAACATCTCCCGCCCGGCCTCGGCCGCCAACGGGTTGGCCGCGGCCGCCATGTGCTTGTCGGCGTAGCGGGTCTGCAGATCGGTACGGAAGCCGGAGACGACCTCTGGTGGAGCGGGCAATGCCGGTGTCGCTGTGGAGGAGGGTGGCGCCTTACAGGCCGCGAGTGTTAGAGCGACAGCCAGCAGCGAAACGGCTGACAGGCGATGGAGGTTCGGTTTCAGATCTGTAAGCACGTGTCGCTCCATCCGTGGACTTGGGGGTATAGGGATCGACTGTAGCGATGCGAGGCGTGGGGCGCAAATCAACACGAGGCTGGTCGCCTTGATTTCCGGCTTGCCTGGCTGCACCGTGGTGAGGGAGCTTACTCCCGCTGGGCTGCGCAGCAGCCCTTTTTTTTGTGAGCGCTGCGCACTCAAGCGGGAGCAAGCTCCCTCGCCACGGTGGAGCGAACAAATCCGAGAGCGCAGGCGTTTTCTTGAGGCATAAAAAAACGGCCTATCTTTCGATAGGCCGTTTTTAGTACTTGGTGGCTACACAGGGACTTGAACCCCGGACCCCAGCATTATGAATGCTATGCTCTAACCAACTGAGCTATGTAGCCAAGTGGCGCGCATTATTCGCCGGTAACGAAGATGTGTCAAGCGTAAATCTGAAATATTTCTCTGCGCTTTCAACCGCTTAACAATCCTCGCTGCAAATCGCTATCAACCGAGCTGAAATCTCCCTGTGTTGGCACTCAGGGCCCGGCTTCCCTGGCTCAGGGTATCCGCCGCCAGGTTCACGGCCCTTGCGCCTTCAAGCAAACGCATTGCTGCCTGGTCGACCTGCTGGATATTGCCGCTGACCTCGTCGGCGGTGCTGGCTTGCTCATCCACGGCGGTGGCGATTTGCGCCAGGGTATCGGTGACGCTTTGCACCGCGCTGGCAATTTCTCCCAGCCGTTCGCCAAGACCGGTGACGGCTTGGGCGTCGGTCTGGGCCTGGCCGCAGGCGGCTTCCATCAGGCTGACGGCTTCGTTGACCGTGGCGCGCAGGCTGTCGACGGTGGCGGCAATCTGTTGTGTGGAGGATTGGGTGCGTTGCGACAGGCTGCGCACCTCGTCGGCCACCACCGCGAAACCACGGCCCTGTTCCCCGGCGCGAGCGGCTTCGATGGCGGCATTGAGGGCCAAAAGGTTGGTCTGCTCGGCCACGCCACGAATGGTATCGACCACCAGTTGGATCTGTTGCCCCTGTTCGCTGACCCGTCCCAGTGCGGCGGCGGTTTCGTTGAGGCGCTGGTTGAGCTGCTGGATGCTGGCCGTGGTGCGTTGGCTGTCGTGGCTGCTGTCGGTGGCGATGCGGCGGGTCTGCTGCGCGCTATCGGAGGCCTGTTCACAACTCTTTGCCACGCCCTGGGAGGTGGCGGCCAGTTGTGTCGCGGCGGCAGCGATCTGGCTGATCTGCATCTGCTGGGCCTCGACTTCGCCAAGGGCGCCGCTGGAATGGGTATTGAGGGTGCGTACAGCGTTGCTCAACTGCAACGTTTCGTGGTCGACCCCCAGCAGGCTGTTGCGCAATTGCACCACGGCGACGTTGAGAGCGGTGCTGATGGCCGCCAGTTCATCGCGCCCTTGCACCGGCACTTGCAGGCTGAGATTGCCGTCGCGCAGGGCTTCGGCCAGCAGGGTAATGCCGCTGGCGCTGCGCCGGATCGACGCTTGCAGGCAAACAAAAAGATACAGCGCCGCCAGCAGCAGGCAGCCCAGTACCGTCGCCACCAGGGTGAACTGGCGAATCGCCGAACCGTGGTAGTGGTCCAGCCGCGTATCCAGTGCCACCAGTGACTGTTGCCGCAGGGTCGCCAGGTCGGCGAGGAGGGCGTCCATGTGTTTTTCGAAGTCTTCGGGCTTGAGATTGATGGAACCGCCGAACACGCCGTCATCCAACACTTTCAGGCCAGCATCCAAGTGCTTGAGGCTGCCCTGGTATTGTCCGGCCCAGGTTTGCAGATCGCTGGGCAGGCGGGTTTCCAGCAGCGCTCCGGTCTTGACCAACTGGTCCCGGGCGTCGCCGATACGGCTGCGCAGGTCCCGCAGTTGCAGGCGACTCTGCAACGTGAACTGGCCTGATACCACGGAGGCTTGTCCAACGCTGGCCAGGCGACCGACCCGTTCGATCAGGTCCGGCGTCTGTTGGGTGGAAATCTGTGTCAGCAAATACGTTTCCAGCCAGGAGGCGAGGGTCAGGCGGTTGTCCATGACCATCTGTTCGCGCAAGGCTTGCAGGGCGCTGAGGGCGGCGGTGAAGCGGTCGTAGCCATCCGGCCACCAGCCCACGCTGCCCAGGCTTTTCGAATCCAGACCGTTGAGGCTGGTTTGCAGGGCTTGATAGCGGGCGAGGGTATCGGCTTCGGCGCCTTCGGTTTGCAGGGCGTTGCCCAGGTCACTGGCGGCCTGGGTAAGGGCCGGTTGCACTGCGTCATACGCTGCCATGGCGGCCAGCGTCGCGGGTGTCGGCTGCCGATTGGTTTCGGTGGCACGCCAGCGGGCTGCGCGGTTGCGCTGCGCGGTGAGCAGGTTGTCCAGGTTATCCAGGGCCAGCAATTGGCGCACCCCGGCGCGTTCCCCGGAAATCAGGCTGAGTTTGTCGCGATAGTCCTGGCCGATAAGCCATAGGCTGCCCATGAGCGGCAGGATAAAAAGCAGGAACAGCAATTGGAATTTGCGGGCGAAGCCGAAATGCCCCAACAACCTGATTCCAGGTGATAAAAAAGCCTGCATGCCCATACTCCCCTGAACACCCTTGCACTATTTTTGTGCGTTTTCTACACAAGTGTCGAAACAGGTGCTCTTTTAAAAGGCCTCGAAAGTTTGTCCAAATCGGCTCGGTAGGCCAGCTCTGTAGCGAAACTTCCCATTCTCGGTCTCCTTTGTAAGGAGCCGTGTTGTAGACCGTTAACAAGGCAAGATTCAGACCATGGCGTTGGGCTATCACCTTGGATTTCGACAATTTTTCGAGGTCGATAGCTAGCTAAGGGGATAGCCTGGCCGCACCGAAAAATGGCACATTGACGCACTTGCCCGTGTGCACCCTCTGTCGTATGGAAACTCCCATGGTTATCAGCAATACCCAGGCCGAGACCCCACTCGTTGCCACCACTGCGCAAAGCAGCCCGTTGGTCATGCGGATCATCGGCGCCGTGGCGCTGGCGCATCTGATCAACGACTTGATCCAGGCCGTGCTGCCCTCGATTTATCCAATGCTCAAGGACAGCTATGGCCTGACGTTCACTCAGGTTGGCTTGATCACGCTGACGTTCCAGTTGACCGCCTCTTTGTTGCAGCCTTGGGTCGGCTATCACACTGACCGGCACCCCAAGCCCTGGCTGCTGCCGGCCGGGACGGTGTGCACGTTGATCGGCATTGTGATGATGTCCATGGTCGGCAGTTTTGCCTTGATCCTGTTGGCGGCGGGATTGATCGGCATTGGCTCGTCGACCTTTCACCCGGAAGCGTCGCGGGTGGCGCGATTGGCCTCGGGCGGCCGTTATGGGCTGGCGCAATCGACGTTCCAGGTGGGCGGTAACGCCGGCTCAGCGTTCGGCCCGCTGCTGGCGGCGGCGATCATCATTCCCTATGGGCAAGGTAATGTGGCCTGGTTCGGCTTGTTCGCCCTGTTAGCGCTGTTCGTGCTGTACCGCATCAGCCGCTGGTACGCCAACCACCTGAACTTGTTCAAGCTCAAGCAAGGCCAAGCGGCCACGCATGGCTTATCCAAAGGCCGGGTCTTGAGTGCGCTGGTGGTATTGGGGCTGTTGGTGTTTTCCAAGTATTTCTACATGGCCAGTTTCACCAGCTACTTCACGTTCTACCTGATCGAGAAGTTCGACTTGTCGGTGGCCTCTTCGCAATTGCACCTGTTCCTGTTCCTCGGGGCAGTGGCGGCGGGGACGTTCTTCGGCGGACCGATTGGCGACAGGATCGGGCGCAAGGCGGTGATCTGGTTCTCGATCCTCGGCGTGGCACCGTTCACCCTGATCCTGCCTCACGTTGACCTGTTGTGGACCAGCATCCTCAGTGTGGTCATCGGCTTCATCCTGGCCTCGGCGTTCTCGGCCATCGTGGTGTATGCCCAGGAGCTGGTGCCGGGCAATGTCGGGATGATCGCCGGCGTGTTCTTCGGGCTGATGTTCGGTTTCGGCGGGATTGGCGCCGCGCTGCTGGGGCATCTGGCGGACATCCGTGGCATCGAGTATGTGTACTGGTTGTGCTCGTTCCTGCCGCTGTTCGGGGTGTTGGCGATTTTCTTGCCGAGGACTCGAAAGGCTTGAGGCGCGAAGGTCCATGTAGCTGAGCCGACGCCAACGCGAGCTTGCTCGCGAAGGCGTCGGCACATCCAACATCATTGCAAACCGACCCAGCGCCTTCGGCGCAAGCCCGCCTGTCAACGCGGCTTTTTCTTCGAGCGCAATTCCCGCTCCTCATGCCTGCGATTCACCCCTCAAGGACGGTAGATACTGGCCTGGATGGCGCCGGGGTATTGCTTGTACCCGCCCGAGTTGCACAGTGGAGTCGACAGTTGATAATCGCCCGCCGTCGTGGCGTTGGCGGTGCGCACATTCCCGGCCGCGAACCCAGAGTAATCCTGAAAGGCATCGAACGAGGCGATTGGCTCGTCGAAGTAGTTGCCACGGGAAGGGTCGAAGATCGAGAGCGTGATCGCTACGCCACCAGGATATGCAGCTTCGGCCTCGATCAACACCGTCTCGTAGGGATACAGGGTTTGTGGGGACGGCCCGGCGGAGGTGGGGGACGGATTGAACACCGTGGCCACCAGCGTGTTCGGGCTCAGGTTGGTAAGTGCGATTACCAGGTAATTGGCGGCGTTGCCGCTGTAGGTGTAGGGCCGCGTCAGGGCGAACGCCCAACCGTTCCTGTTGTTAAAGAAGTCGTCCTTCGAGCCGCCGTTGTCCCAGACCTGGGTGAGCGCGATTTCTTGTGGATAGATTGACCAATCCGTCGAATCGGCGATCCAGTATTTGAAGTAGGTCCCGTCGATCGCGGGTGTGATGTACTGCGCATAGGCGGGCACACCGTCGATGGGGTTGTTATTGACGTCCAGGTATTGGTAGATCTGGTATTTGGCCGGCAGCAGCATCTGCATCACCGACAGCACGTAACCTTGCTTGGCGGCTTTCACCATATTTCCAGTTTCACCGGAGTTCCAGAACAACCCGTCGGGCGCAGTGGAAGCGATCAGCGTATAGGTGATCTTCAGCTTGGCCCAGTCGGTCAGGATCGTGGATTCCATGGTGCCGAAAGTGTCCAGCAACCCTTCGAAGGTAGTGCTCAATTGTCCCCACAGGTCGGCATAGGCTACCTGGAACAGGCTGGGAGAAACACTCGAACTCTGGGCCGCGACCGCCACATTGATGCCGCTCTGGAGAACGTTGGCCGCGACGGCGAAATAATTGATCTCGCCTTCCATCGTTTCAGCCGAGAGCACGGTGTAGATGACGCCCGAGAGCACCGCCAGGATGATGCCGCCGATATTGGTCGAGTCACCGTCCTCGAAGCTAGCATCCAGGCCCAGTTCGGAGAGCAACGCTCCCTGGTCTTCGAACAACAGGGTGTGGAAACTGGTGTAGCAGGCGAACAGGCTGTTGACGGCGCTCGCCGCGCTGAGCTCCAACTTCAACTGGTCCACTACGGGTTGCCAGACTTGCGGTGGGAACGCGCTGTAGTCCAGGCCGAGCATGTCTTGCCGGTAATTGTCCAGGGTGCTGGCGCCGTTGGTGTACTGCTCGCGCAGGATCAAATGGCGCTGATTGTTCATGGCCGCCAGTTTGTTGTTGATCCAGTCATAGACAGCCTGTTGGTCAGGCGTAAAGGCCGGGAAGGCCGGGTCGGACGCCGGCAAGGCCATGATGCTGTCCAGGGGCGTGGTAGGCATGAAGTACCATTGGCTCGAGGTGTCGGTGTCTTGCATCTGAACCGAGCCCCCCGTGATATCGACACTCAGATACTGATTCGAGGCGCTGTTCTGGATGGTCGTGGGACCGAGTCCCGTTCCCCACAGCCAGGTCTGCTCGACCGGGACGGGTACGCTCTGTGTGGTGTTGATTGGCGTACTGCTGCCGGCATCCTGACCCAGCACCAACCCGGCGAGCAGGCCGCTGAGCAGCCGTCCATCGGCGGTGACTTGCCAGATCTGGTTTGGCGAACCGGCCATGAAGGGGCTCAGCGTCACGCCGTCGGAACTGGCGGTGAGCACAAAGGGCACACCTTTCTCGGGCGCGATGAGGCGGCTTTGTACATTGACCCAGCGAGTCGGCGGCCAAACCTGATAGTGATTGCTGCTCGACGCCCAGCAGGCTTGGTTGAGGGTGTTGTACAGCACGAGGTTGCCGTCGGTCTGGACGAGCAGTTCCTGTGGGTCGATGCCGTTGGTGTAGGGTGACCATGCCACGTTGCCGTCGCTGGTACCCAGGACCAGGTTGCCATCGGTCTGGACATCGAAGTAGGCACCGTTGTTGGTGCCTGTGGCCCAGATCGCGCTACCGGTGAACGAGCTGTTGGCCGCCACGGGACCTGTGACGACCTGGTACAGCACCAGGTTGCCGTCAGGCTGCAGCAGCAACACGTAACCGTTGTCGGCCGCTGCCGCCCACTGGCCGGGCAGCATCCGCGTGTTGGGTGGAATGTTGCCGTTGTCAGCCTGGACCGGATCGCCGAGCGGGACCGTGAGGAAGGCGCTGGGGTTGGTGGATGTTGCCAGCGTTATATCGCTCAGGTTGTTCATGTGGATCTCCTTTTCACGACATTGGGTGGACGCCTTGCGGTTGTTTTCACACGTGAGCGCGCGCAGTGCATGGGTACGGCTGCGCTCCCAAGAGTCCGGCGCGCCGGTGCCTGCTACGCCGATGCATTGATCGGGAAGTCTTTTCAAGTGTCGGGTTGCGAAGTCCCGGAGCGAATCAATCGTTCCCGGACTTGAGGTGGCCGAGGGAATGCTCAGCCAGGGAGGTGCCGTTCAATGTCGCCAGTGGCTGGCAGCACTGCACAAATGGTGGGGGCGGGTCTCTTCGTATATCCGTGGTTTGCGAGACGGTGCATGAGAATCTCCCTATCTATGCGGAAGAAGGCGTTCGAGCGTTGTGCCTTGCTGGGCGCGCATGGAGTGTAGCCCGGCGCCCATATCTTGCCTGAGCCCTCCCTTTTGCGCGGTGGTGGCCAGTGCCGTGCAAGGAGTGAGTCCAAACTTGAAACGCTGTGAATCTTGTACTTGATGAGTACGTTGCTGTTGCGACTAAAGTACTGGTTTGTATAAGCCTTAAGTGGGTATTTGTATAAAGGTTGGTCGTGTTAATTTGCTGTTGTGGTTAATGGTTAGAAGGGAATCTGCAGCATTATTCAAGGGTGACCCCTGTGGTGACTGAAAAAGCAGGTTTTCACATTCTTTCCAGCTATCGCCCTTATTGTCCCGGACATAAGGCCTTCGATTCTTGGTTTGATGACCTCTTCTGCGCTGCGGGCGGACAGGGGTTGCGCCCCCCATCTGCCATATTGAAATTCTTATAAAGAGCTGTATCGCCAAGTTCTTCCAAGGTGTTTGCCTCGGGGGCGGCGTAGCAGCCGTAATCGATTGTCATGCCGTGTCGTGCATACGTTAGATGCTGCCGTCTTTTGACGTTGGCCATAAATAGAATCAGGTGGGGAATGATATGAAGTTCAAGTCATTGCAGGCACGCATTTGTGTCACGGCAGGCGTATGCCTGTTTGTTTCATCCATCAGCCTGATTGTCTACGGGCTCTTCAGCGCCCGGGCCAACGAGCAATATGTTTCGACCGAGGTCAGCGCACTGGTTGAAAAATCAGCGATCCGGGAAATCCAGAACCTGGCCGAGTCCCGGGCCAACGCCATCCAGGCCAAGTTGCAGAATGCGCTGGATGCAGCCCGCACCATGGCCAATGCCTTTGCCGCCAGCAAGGCCTCGCAAAGCCCCCTGGCATTGGGCCGTGAACAGATCAACAGCGTACTGCTCAGCGTCCTCAAGGATAACCCGGACTTCAACGGCACCTACTCCTGCTGGGAACCGAATGCGTTGGACGGGCAGGATCCGGCGTTCCGCAATGCAGAGGATGGCAATAACCCGCTGACCGGGCGCTTCACGCCTTACTGGACGCGCAGCGCCGATGGCCACATCGCGGTGCAACCATTGGTCGAATATGACTCCCCGGACCGCCATCCCAACGGTGTGCCCAAGGGCGGCTGGTACAGCGGCCCGCGCGACACCCTCAAGGAAAGCGTGCTCGACCCGATTCCTTATGTGGTCCAGGGGAAAAACGTCTGGCTGACCACCTTGTCGGTGCCCATCGTATCCAACGGCAAGTTCTACGGTGTGGTCGGGGCTGACTTCGATATCGCGTTTATCCAGAAACTCAGCGAGCAGATGTCTGCCGATCTCTACGGCGGCAAAGGCACGGTTTCGATCTTGAGTAACCAGGGCTTGGTGGTTGCGGACAGCCAGCGGACCGACCTGATTGGCCAGCCGATCAAGGCCTTGTTGCCTGACTCCTGGGAAAAAGTGCTCCGCGATATCCAGGGCGGTCGGAGTGATGGCCTGCTCAATGCGCAAACACAGAACATCGAAGTGCTGATGCCCATTGCGCTCGGTCGCACGGGCAAGCCCTGGGCGGTGTTGATTCGCCTGCCCAAGGCTGTGGTCATGAGCCAGGCCATCGCCCTGGAGCAGGAACTGCAAGCGCGCAGCCTCAACAACAGCATCTGGCAGGTATCGGTAGGGTTGGTCATTTCGTTGTTGGCCCTGGCTGCCCTGTGGTATGCTGCGGCAAAAATCGTTGGGCCGATTCGCGAAGCCGCCGCCTTGGCCGCCACCATCAGCCTGGGGGATTTCTCTCGTCGCCTGGTGCAGAAATCCGAAGATGAAGTCGGGCAGTTGTCTGCGGCCCTCAACGACATGTCTGAAAGCCTGCAACGGCAGGTGCGGGTGGCCGAGCGTATTTCCGAAGGTGACCTGGATCTGGAGGTCCGCTTGTCTTCGCCCCATGACACCCTTGGCAAGTCATTGGAGAAAATGGTCAGCAACCTGAACCAGCTGATTTCCGAGGTTCAAATCAGCGCCACCCAGATCACCGGCAGCTCGGCGCAGGTCACCGACTTGAGTCAGTCACTCTCGGACGGAGCTTCCAATTCCGCCTCGTCCATCACCGAAATCAGCGCGGTGATGACGCAGATGGCCGCCCAGACCCGGGACAATGCCGCCAACGCCAAGAAGGCCGATGAGCAATCCCAGGCCTCGCGGGCCGATGCCGGGGAAAGCGACAAACTGATGAGCGAACTGATTGCCGCCATGGCCGAAATCGACAACTCGGGCAAGGACATCACCGCGATCATCACCACCATCGACAACATCGCCGCACAAACCAACCTGCTGGCCTTGAACGCGGCGATCGAGGCTGCCCGGGCTGGTGAGCTTGGGCGCGGTTTTGCCGTGGTCGCCGATGAAGTGCGTAGCCTGGCCGCCCGCAGTGCCGAGGCCGCCCAGCAGACTGCCGCGCTGATCGCCGATTCATCGAGCAAGACTCAGCGTGGCATGATCATCGCCGGCCGGACCGCCGAATCGCTGAAGAACATCGTCAGTGGAACGGGCGCGGTGTCGAGCCTGGTTTCGCTGATCTACCAGGCCTCCAGCGAGCAGGCTTCAGGCTTGCAGCAGGCCAGTATCGGGCTTGAGCAGATCGACGAAGTGACGCAGAAAAACCAGTCGAATTCGCAAGAGTGTGCAGTGGCGGCCAAGGACCTCTCAGAGCGAGCTTCCCTGATGCAGCGGGTGTTGGGACGCTTCAAGGTCAAAAGAGGCTAATGGGCATCCGTGGCGAGGGCGGAAATTCCCTCGCCACGGCGATCACAAACCTCGAATGAACCGCATTACGACATAGCAGGCTTTTTGTTATCCTCCCCGCCTTCTTTCATGGACGAATACCGGGACAAGCTATGGCTAACAACCCCCCGTCACGCACCGGGACGATACTGCTGGGCCTGCTTTTTGCGCTGATCGGCATTGGCTTGCTGGGCATTGCCGTCAATCTCACCCTCGACCGTCGCGACTTCCTCGCCCGGGCACAGACCGTCGATGGCATCGTCAGCCACTTGAATGCCGGTGGTTCGCATCCTGAGATCGCCTTCACCACCGTCAGTGGTGAAAAAATTTCCTACCCCCAGGGCGGCTTTATCTTCGGCTATCAGAAGGACCAGCCGGTGCGGGTGCATTACCTGCCCGAGCAGCCGACGGCCAGCGCCATTGTCGATGCCCCGGCGGCACTGTGGGGCACTTCCGGTGTACTGGGTTTTATCGGCCTGGTGTTCACTCTTGTCGGCCTGCTGAAAGCCACCCGTCAACGCGGTCGCGATGCGGTTCATTCACATAAAGGACTTTGAACGTATGAGCTACAACATCCCACTCCCGGTTAATGAAAGTCGCTGGCAGTACCAGACCGCTAGCGGTGGTGGCCTGACCGTGGTCATGGTGGCGGGCAGTGGTGGCTCGATTATCCTGCGCTCGCCCCAGGGCGAAGACGTCAGCTACCGCTATGGCGGGGTCGGCGTGGGTGTCGGGTTTGGCGCCAGGCTGCCGCGTTTCGGCAAGATCAATATCCAGATCAAGGGCAAGGGTGTGGCTGCGGCCGGTGCGGCAGAGGCGTTTCCCAGCACTGGCAAGGTGTTTGTCAGCGACGCCCTGGTCGATCGCGACCTGACCAGTGACGATATCACCGGCCCTTGCATGTATACCGAAGTGGGCGTGGGCCTGGGGATCGGCGGTTCGGCCACAGCGCTGCTGTTCGGGCTCGATCCCAAGTTGCTGGCGCTATCGGTGGCCCTGAGTTCCAACCCGGCAACCTCGCTCATCGCTTCGACCACGGTCAACCGGCAACTGGCACGCTCGGCCAAGGGCGCGGTGGTCATGGCCGGGGTGAACGCTGGCCTGCAGGCCGGTGGTGGCGCGGCGATCTACATGGGCTATCTATTCTAGTCGGATTGTGCGAGCGAACAACAATCCCGGCATCTAAAACCTGTGGGAATGAGTTTGTTCCCGCAGGGAGTTGCACCCATAAAAATTGGCATGTGCCGAAAGCATAATGAAAATATCAGTCATCGCTTCGCTAGGGTTTTTATCGCTCATTCAAACATCACTGGCCTTTGCGGATAATGCCAATGGGAAAAATCTCTATCTACAGAGATGTGCCATGTGTCATGGGGCGGATATCAAGGGGACAGGGCCGTTGGCTCATAAAAGCAATCCTCCTACGCCTGACCTTACAACGTCCGCTTTCAAGAAACGACTGAGTGATTATCCGGGTGTCATCGTGTCGTCGATAATACTGCGACCCAATGGGGATTTGATTCCGAGGACCTTGCGAGAGAATGGTGTGAAGCTGCCGCCGCATTCTTGGAGTGTTAAGGAATTTCGCGATTTGAATCAGTATATGGATGGCGTGATTTCAAAGAGCCGATGATCTCTGGGTGCGATAGAGACGGTTTGGGAGGGTGTGTGTATCCGTTTCTGCGGTAAGGGCTACTGGCGGCCGATACTGGCAAGAAGAATCTAATAAACAGCCTCATGCAGGCTGCCCATGCGTGATGGTTCGTATGGATCAATTGCCGTGGTGACGGTTCGCCGGCAAAGCCAGCGCGATGCCCCCCAGTACCACGGCTGAGACCATCAACAAGCGGATCGACATAGGCTCGCTCAAGAGCCAGACGCCCCCCAGCGCAGCAATGATGGGTACGCTTAATTGAAGGGTTGCCGCTTGCTGCGAGCTGATTTGCTTAACCGTGCCGTACCAGAGCGCATAGCCGCAACCTGACGCCAATACACCTGAAGCCAGCGCGTACAGCACGCCAGGCGAACTCATGTGAGCACCACTTCCGAAAGCCATGCCGGGGCCAAGCAAAAACAGCAACGGAAGGCTTCTTGCAAAATTGCCCGTGGTGTCGGCGAGCGGGTTGGCGGACCTTTTGCCGAGCACCGAGTAAATGCCCCACGACACTCCCGACATCGCCATGAGCAATGCGCTGCCAATAGGCGGCGCATCAGCGCCCGGCAGCAACATTGCAAGCAGACCGCAGAACGCCGTTATCATGCCTATCAGCACTTTTTTCTGAATCTGCTCTCCTTCTTGCCAGGAACGGATGAACATCGTGATTTGCACCGCTCCAAACAGGATCAGGGCGCCCACGCCTGCACCTAGCTGAACATAGGCAATGGAGAAAAGGTAGGCGTAAAGAAAAAGAGAAAGGCCACCCCTCCAGCTACCGCCGATGCTTGGACGAGGATTACGACGCCAGATCAAGAGCAGCAGAAATACCCCGCCACTGAGCAACCGAATCGCCGTGAATGAATCGGGGTCAATTTGACCGTTCATCAGTGCCTGGCGGCAAAAAATCGAATTTGCGGCGAAGGCAACCAGGCACAGAATCGCCTGCAATGCCCAGATCGAACGGCTGGTTTCATTGCGGTCTGGGTCAGTTATCGCAGTCATCAGGCAAACGCTCCAACCAATAGAAAAACTTTACTGACTTGCTCTGTAGTTGCCGAAATTGAGCTCAACAATTCAGAGCTAATGGAATCTTTGGAGATCAGTAGGGTTCTCCACAACGAAGATTTTCTATGTCGGATGCGTAGATTTAATCAGTCGCGATGCGGCGTTTGTTTTCACACCATGACTTCATTCGAGCTGAATGCACCCCCCTACATAGCCCAGCTCGCAACAGGAGTCTTATATGCTCACCGGTAAAACAGCGTTGATCACTGGCGGTAACTCAGGCATCGGCCTGGCCACGGCGAAGGTGTTTCTGGCTCACGGTGCGCGCGTTGCGATCACCGGCCGCGATGCGGATAAATTGGCGGCGGCGCGCAGAGAGCTTGGCCCAGGTGTTATCACGTTGGTCGCTGATGTAAGTTCAAGCGAGCAACTCCGGCAAATGGCGAAGGTTGTCGAGCAGGAGTTCGGCGGCTTGGACATCTTCTTCGCCAATGCTGGAGTCGCGTTTGGAACGCCGCTGTCCAGCACGACCGAAGAGCAGTACGACAGGCTTATGGATATCAACGTGAAGGGCGTTTTCTTCTCGGTACAAGCCATTGAACCGATCATGCGCCCGGGCGGCTCTATCATCCTTTCCACATCCTGGCTCAATCAGGTTGGTGCTCCGGACCGGACGCTGTTATCGGCTTCCAAGGCTGCTGTCCGCTGTTTCGCGCGTACCCTTTCGGCAGAGTTGTTGGAGCGTCGCATTCGAGTCAACGCGGTCAGCCCCGGTGCTATCGAAACCCCGATTCACCATCAGCCAAACCAAAGTGAAGAGGAGTACCGTGCTTATGCCGAGCGAGTGGGTGCGCAAGCGCCCATCGGCCGTATGGGGCGCGCTGAGGAAGTTGCGGCGGCGGTGCTCTTTTTAGCCAGTGATGCTTCAAGCTACATGCTGGGTGCTGAAGTAGTCGTCGATGGTGGCAGGGCAGAGTTGTGATGGAGGAGCTTGTTAACGACGACCGCCAAAAAAGGGCAATTGTGCATAGCTCTACGCTGCCATGGATTCATAGCCCGATCGCAGGAGTGGATCGGCGCCCTTTGTATCGGGTCGGTGGCGAACAGGCGCGGGCAACTTCAATGGTGCGGTACGCTCCCGGCAGTGCGTTCAGCGCGCATGTTCACTCGGGCGGAGAGGAGTTCCTGGTGTTGGAGGGTGTCTTTGAAGATGAACACGGCCGATATCCCGCAGGTACTTATGTACGTAATCCTCCTGGCAGCCGGCACGCTCCAGGAGCGAGCTGCGGCTGCACAATCTTTGTTCGCTTGCGCCAGTTCCATCCCGCAGACCGGCACCCGGTAGTCTTGCGTATTGGAACTCAAAACAATCAGCTTCTGTACGAGAGTGAGCATGAGCGCGTCTGGGTGGAGGCTATACCGGCTGGAACCCAGCAGACTCGAGCTAATCACAGAGGACTGGAGTTGCTGGTGCTGGAGGGCGAATTGATAGGCGAAGGTTTCCTGCTGCAACCACTCAGTTGGTTGCGTTTACCGCAGGGCGAACACTTTGTGGTGAAAGCGGGCACGCAAGGTGCTCGCGTCTGGATCAAGGATGCTTCGCCAGATCTAGGCGTGTGATCCGGCTTGCTCTGCCTCGGCAATCAACCAGTCCCGGAAGGCTTGGATTTTCGGTAGTTCACTGCACTCAGCGCGGTAGACGACGTAATAGGCCTGGGTCAACGGGCAGTCCAGCCCTTTGTCCGCAAACGGCCGTATCAGGCGGCCCGTCGACAAATCATCGCGCACCATCACGCTGCGGGCGAGCGCCAAGCCTTGGCCGTCTATCGCGGCTTGCAGGACTGAAGCCGAGTTGTTGATCCGCAATCCGTGGTCAGACTTGATGTGCGTAAAACCAGAGGCGTCCAGCCACATTCGCCACGTGGGATAGTCACGATCGTTGGCCATGGATAGATCATGGATCAGCGTGCAATCGGCCAAAGCCTCGGCTATCAGCTTGCCGTCCTTGAGCAGAGGGAAGTCGGGCGCGCAGACGGGGAACATCACCTCATCCATCAAGTGCACGGCGATGAGACCTGGCCACTTTCCTGCACCGTATCGCACTCCGACATCGATGCGCTCGACCTGAAAATCCACGGATCGAGCGTTCGTGTCCAGCAGTACATCCAGATCCGGGTGGTCCTGCTGAAAGCGCTCGATTCGTGGCAGTAGCCACTTGGATGCGAAGGCCGGGCTCACCGTGACCGTAAGCCCGGCATGTACGCTGGCATCCTTTAGCCGGGCGAGACCAATCGACAGCCGATCAAAGCCCTCTCTGATATCCGGCAAGGCCACTCGGGCGACGTCCGTGAGCATCAGGCGCGCAGTACCGCTACTCGCGCGCGTGAACAGGGAAATACCCAGCCACGACTCCAAGTTACGGACCTGTTGCCCCACGGCGGCTGGCGTGACGTTCAGTTCGGCGGCGGCTGCGGAGAAGCTTTGGTGCCGCGCGGCGGCTTCGAATGCACGCAGGGCGTTTAGATAAGCGGGAGTGGTCATTGATAGTTTTTCTATCTCTTAAAACAAAATCTTCTGCGTTGTCGCTGTGAGCGCAGCCGTGAAGAATGCACACCAAGCCAACGGATTAGTACCCAGAAGATAGCAGAAACAGGGTCAATTCCAAGGCGTAGTTGTTTCTCACCCCTTGCGCTCAGTGTCACTGAGGAGATCAAAGCATGAATAGTTTTTCTAACAAGATTGCGATTGTTACCGGCGGTGGTTCAGGCATTGGTAAGGAAGTAACCAAACGGCTCGTTGAAGCGGGCGCCAGTGTTGTCATCGGTGGTCGAGATGCTGTGAAACTGGCCCAGGTTGCCCAGGAAATTGATGCCTCGGGTCAAAAGGTCCGCTTTCATGCGGGGGATATCGCCAAGCCTGCCACCGCGCAAGCACTGGTTGACCTCGCAGCGAGCAGCTTCGGCGGCGTAGACATCCTCATCAACAACGCCGGCATCTTCAACCCTAAGCCATTTCTTGAGGTGAGCCCGGAGGAATATGACGCGTTTCTGGACATTATCCTCAAAGGCAAGTTTTTCATGGCCCAGGCTGCGGCCAAAGCCATGCTGAAGCGCGGCGGCGGCGCAATCGTCCAGACCGGTTCTTTGTGGGCGATCCAGGCCATCGGCGCGACGCCCTCGGCTGCCTATTCCGCCGCGAATGCGGGCGTCCACGCCCTGACTCGCAACTTGGCGCTTGAGCTGGCCGGCTCCAACATCCGCATTAACACGGTGGCGCCCGCAGTGGTTGAAACTCCGGTCTACGGGACCTTCATGGACGCTGATCAGGTCAAGGAAGTCTTACCGACCTTCAACGCTTTCCACCCGCTTGGCCGCAACGGTCAGCCAGCAGATGTGGCCCAAGCGATGTTGTTCCTCGCCTCGGATGAAGCCTCGTGGATCACCGGCACTGTATTGCCAGTCGATGGCGGCGTGACTGCCGGTCGTAACTAATCAGGAGAGATGCAACATGATGAACTGGAATGAGTATTTTGCGGGCCTGATGGGTAACGTCAGTGAGTTCGCCAAACTGGCCCCGGAAACCATGCGTGGCCTCCACACCATCGGCAGCGCCCCGGCTAAGCACCTGGAGCCGAAGATCCATGAGCTGATCGCCTTGTCCGTGGCAATCACCACACGTTGTGACGGCTGTATTGCCTCCCACGTCCAGGCTGCGCTCAAGCATGATGCAACCCGCGAAGAAATCGCTGAAGCGCTGGGCGTAGCCATCTCGCTCAATGCTGGGGCGGCACTGACTTACACCGCGCGGGTATTCGATGCCGTGTCTGCCTTCGAGAAACACTGATATAACTGGGCGCCGGATGGCGCCCTTTTTTTGTCCCGGAGGGCACCCATGACTACACAGAAAATTGCCATCATTGGAGGAGGTCTGGCTGGTGTTTATGCAGCCTATCGCCTTCGTGGTCTTGGCATAGACTTCGATCTGTTCGAAGCACAAGGTCGACTTGGTGGAAGAATTCTTTCAACGGAGGTGGGTGGCTTTGATCTCGGGCCGACGTGGTTCTGGCCAGACTGCCAGCCTCGCATGCAAAGCCTGGTCGAGGAGTTGGGCTTACCTACGTTTCAGCAACACGAAGAAGGGGATGCGCTGGTAGAGCGCTGGGCCACTGATCTGGTTCGTAGAGAGGGGTATCGCTCGGGCAACGTTTCGATGCGTATAGAAGGGGGAACAGGCCGCTTGGTTAAAGCGCTCGCGGCTTCATTGCCACAAGCATCTGTCCACGTCGATGCAGCGCTGACGGACATCCAAATCGACGATCAGGCTATACGCTTAACGCTCTCTGAAGGCCGAGTTCACTCTTCGATTTACTCACAGATTTGGCTGGCTATACCTCCTCGGCTAACAGGGAAAATTCATTTTACGCCGCCCCTCTCTCGGCAAAAATTGCAGCAGATGAACAGCATGCCGACATGGATGGCGTCACACGCTAAATACGTTGCACGATATGCCAGGCCATTCTGGCGTGAGCACGGTCTCTCGGGCGATGCGTTCAGCGGTGTTGGCCCACTAGGTGAAGTTCACGACGCCTGTAATGAAAGCGGGGCAGCACTCTTCGGTTTTCTAAGTATGAATGCGGCTCGACGCCAAAGCATGAATATGTCGGATTTGAAGGCGTTATGCCGGGAACAACTGAAGCGTCTCTTTGGCGATGAAGCGCTCAATCCAATTGAGGACTTCATACACGACTGGGCAACCGATCCATTTACTGCGACAGACGAGGATCAGGTTTCGCTGGGGTGGCACGGACGGCATGAGTTCACGCTGTCGCTCGATTCACCATGGAGCGATATATTTCATTTGATCGGCAGCGAGGTAGGTGGCGATCAAGGCGGCTACATGGAGGGCGCATTGGCAGCCGTCGATAAAGCACTGGGCGGGCTTATCAGCAGCGACATTCGTACTGGATTCGGTTTGGAGGAGCGGTTAGGTCGAAAGCACAACTGTACGGGCTGAATGTCGGTTATGTGAATCTCTACTGGCAACGCTCGGATCTCAATGGATGGGGATGGTGGGGCTTAGACGCGAAACCCCCGTATCGCTTAACGATGACGGGGGGTCTGAGGTCCATCAAGTACCGTGGAGAGCCACGGAAAACCGTCAGACGTTAAAGCGGAAGTGCATCACATCACCGTCCTTGACGATGTACTCCTTGCCTTCCAGACGCCATTTACCAGCCTCCTTGGCACCCGCTTCGCCCTTGTACTGGATGAAATCGTCATAGGCGATGACTTCGGCGCGGATGAAGCCTTTTTCGAAGTCGGTGTGGATCACGGCCGCGGCTTGTGGCGCGGTGGCTCCGACGCGAACGGTCCAGGCGCGGACTTCTTTTACGCCAGCGGTGAAATAGGTCTGCAGGTTGAGCATTTCATAGCCGGCGCGAATCACGCGGTTCAGGCCGGGTTCTTCAAGACCCAGGGCCTCCAGGAACATGTCCTTTTCTTCGCCATCTTCAAGCTCGGCGATTTCCGCTTCGATCTTGTTGCAGACCGGTACGACCATCGCGCCTTCTTCTTCGGCGATGGCTTTCACCACGTCCAGCAGCGGGTTGTTCTCGAAGCCGTCTTCGGCAACGTTGGCGATATACATGACCGGTTTGGTGGTCAGCAGGTGGAAGCCGCGGATGATCTGTTTCTCATCGGCGCCCATGTTCTTGATCAGGCTGCGTGCCGGCTTGCCCAGGGTGAAGTGAGCGATCAGTTGCTCGAGCAGGGCTTTCTGGGCGACGGCGTCCTTGTCGCCCCCCCTTGGCATTGCGAGCGACTTTCTGCAGCTGTTTTTCGCAGCTGTCGAGGTCGGCGAAGATCAGTTCCAGATCGATGATCTCGATATCGCGTTTCGGGTCGACGCTGTTGGAAACGTGAATCACGTTCTCGTCTTCGAAGCAGCGGACCACGTGGGCGATGGCATCGGTTTCACGGATGTTGGCCAGGAACTTGTTGCCCAGGCCTTCACCCTTCGAGGCGCCAGCCACCAGGCCGGCGATGTCGACGAATTCCATGGTGGTCGGCAGCACGCGCTCCGGGATCACGATGGCCGCCAGGGCGTCCAGGCGTGGATCGGGCATCGGCACGATGCCGCTGTTCGGCTCGATGGTGCAGAAGGGAAAGTTCTCGGCCGCGATACCGGATTTGGTCAGGGCGTTGAACAGGGTGGACTTGCCGACGTTAGGCAGGCCGACGATGCCGCAATTGAATCCCATGGTGTTTCCCCTCGGATAAGTGTCAGGCCTTCTGGCTGTGCAGGTTTTTCATCGCGCGGTTCCATTCACCGGCGAGGATATCCGGCAGCACGCCGAGGGCGAAGTCGATGCTGGCATCGAGTTTTTCCTGTTCGGCGCGAGGCGCACGACCCAGGACAAAGTTTGAAACCATACTGGCGACGCCTGGGTGGCCGATGCCGAGCCGCAGGCGGTGAAAGGTATTCTGATTACCCAGTTGCGCGATGATGTCGCGCAATCCGTTGTGACCGCCATGGCCGCCGCCTTGCTTGAGCTTGGCAACGCCCGGAGGCAGGTCGAGTTCGTCGTGGGCCACCAGGATTTCTTCAGGCTTGATGCGAAAGAAACCGGCCAATGCCGCTACGGCCTGGCCGCTGCGGTTCATGTAGGTGGTGGGAATCAACAGGCGAACATCCTGACCCTGGTGCGAGAAGCGACCGGTCAGGCCGAAATACTTGCGATCGGCTGCCAGGCTGACGCCTTGTGCTTGCGCGATGCGCTCAACAAAAAGGGCCCCTGCGTTATGCCGGGTCTGTTCGTATTCAGCGCCTGGATTTCCCAAGCCAACGATCAGTTTAATGGCAGTCACGATAGGGGCCCTTCCTGGAGTGTGGATAACGATGTCGCAATCAGGCGGTGTTGCGGCAATGGACGAAAATGGCGGATTTACCGTTAAGTAAACTTCGCGTTCTCGCCCGCTGTCTCGCTACGTTCCAGTCCGCGATGTTTCCGGCCACTCCGGCGACAGAGTGAAATTACTCTGCAGCGCCTTCTTCAGTAGCTTCTGGAGCAACACGTGGAGCGTGGACGTTGGCAACAGCCTTGTCATCGCCGTGTGCCAGAGCAACAAACTCAACGCCTTTAGGAGCCTTGAGGTCGGACAGGTGAATGATCGTGCCGACTTCGGCGTTAGCCAGGTCGACTTCGATGAATTCAGGCAGGTCTTTCGGCAGGCAGGTCACTTCGATTTCCGAAACAACGTGCGAAATTTCGCCGCCTTTCTTGATCGGAGCAGCTTCACCAACGAAGTGCACAGGCACGATAGCGGTCAGTTTCTGGCCGGCGACTACGCGTACGAAGTCAGCGTGCATCACGTGGCCTTTGGCCGGGTGACGCTGCAGGGCCTTGATCACGACGTTCTGCTTGGTGCCGCCAATGTTCAGCTCGATGATGTGGCTGTAGGCCGCTTCGTTTTCGAGCAGTTTGGCAACTTCTTTGGCCAGCATGCTGATGGACTCAGGGGCTTTCTCGCCACCGTAGACTACAGCTGGAACCAGGCTTGCGAGACGACGCAGGCGGCGGCTCGCACCTTTCCCCAGGTCGGAACGCACTTCAGCATTCAGAGTAAAATCGTTCATGTTGTATCTCCAAAGTAACCACATTCACCCCAGCGCTTGCGACCAGCGCTTAAGGCGATATGGGCAAAAAAGCCCCGCCCCGACAGGTAATGCCGGGGCGGGGCGCTTTTCGTCAACGAGATGTCCTGGAAAGGGCAGGGCCCTTAGCGGAACATCGCACTGATCGATTCTTCGTTGCTGATGCGGCGAACCGCCTCGGCAACAACCGGTGCGATATCCAGTTGGCGGATACGCACACAGGCTTGTGCTGCAGCGGACAGCGGGATGGTGTTAGTGACCACCAGCTCGTCCAGCACGGAATTTTCAATGTTCTCGATCGCTCGACCCGACAGCACAGGGTGTGTGCAGTAGGCAAAGACCTTGGCAGCGCCATGCTCTTTCAGGGCCTTGGCCGCATGGCACAGGGTGCCGGCGGTATCGACCATGTCATCGACCAGAATACAGGTGCGCCCTTCGACGTCGCCGATGATATGCATCACTTCGGAGTGATTGGCTTTCTCACGGCGTTTGTCGATGATACCCAGATCCACGCCCAGGGATTTGGCAACTGCTCGTGCACGCACGACGCCGCCAATGTCCGGGGACACGATCATCAGGTTTTCGAAGCGCTGATCTTCAATATCATCCACCAGAACCGGGGAGCCGTAGATGTTATCCACGGGAATATCGAAGAAACCCTGGATCTGGTCAGCATGCAAATCAACCGTGAGGACACGGTCGATGCCGACTACGGTCAGCATATCAGCCACGACTTTTGCGCTGATTGCCACACGTGCGGAACGCGGACGGCGATCCTGACGGGCATAACCAAAGTAAGGAATAACAGCAGTGATACGAGTAGCCGAGGAGCGACGGAAGGCATCAGCCATCACGACGAGTTCCATCAGGTTATCGTTGGTCGGGGCGCAAGTCGGCTGAATAATGAAAACGTCTTTACCGCGAACGTTTTCATTGATCTCGGCAGTGATTTCGCCGTCGGAAAACTTACCGACAGAAATGTCACCGAGAGGGATATGCAGCTGACGTACAACACGCCGAGCCAGATCGGGGTTAGCGTTCCCCGTAAAGACCATCATCTTGGACACGCGCAGTACCTGAAGGCTGAGGGTATACCTGGATGAGTATAGGAAAATGGCAGGGGCGGCTGGATTCGAACCAACGCATGGCAGGATCAAAACCTGCTGCCTTACCGCTTGGCGACGCCCCTGTATCTGTTGCTGCGAGTGCCCAGCACTCGATTCCTTTTAGAGCAGGTCTTGCAGCTTGCGATGCAACATCGAAACGTTGCTTCCTTTTGCTACAAACCCTGTAAGGGTCTCTGTCAGAAGGGCCGAGACTTTATCAGCTTCAGCTTTGCTTGGGAAGCCCCCAAACACACAACTTCCAGTTCCGGTGAGTTTTGCTTCGGTAAATTTACCTAACAAATTCAAAGCGTTACGAACATCTGGATAACGCCTTGCTACCACCGGTAAGCAGTCATTTCGACTGTTTCCCTTGGGAACGGGGCGCACTTTAATGGGAGGAGAGTTACGTGTCAACAGTGGATCTGAAAAAATTTCTGCTGTACTTACAGAGACTTGCGGCACCAGTACCAAGTACCAGGGTTCTTCAGGGTCCACCGGGGTGAGTTTTTCCCCTACGCCCTCAGCGAAAGCGGCGTGGCCACGCACGAAAACCGGCACGTCGGCGCCCAGTGTCAAGCCCAGGGCGGCCAGGCGATCCGCGTCCCAACCCAGCTGCCACAAGTGGTTGAGACCGAGCAGCGTGGTAGCCGCATTCGAGCTGCCGCCACCGATGCCACCACCCATGGGCAGGATCTTGTCGATCCAGATATCGATGCCCTGCGTACAACCGGATTGCGCCTGGAGTTTTTTCGCGGCCTTGACGATCAGATTGTTGTCGTGGGGAACGCCTTCGAATTCGGTGTGCAGGCGAATCACGCCGTCGTCGCGTACGGCAAAGGTGATTTCGTCGCCGTAGTCCAGGAACTGAAAAATCGTCTGCAACTCGTGGTAGCCGTCCGGACGACGACCGAGGATGTGCAGCATCAGGTTGAGCTTGGCCGGGGAGGGCAGGGTCAGGCGTGCGGCGCTCATGTCATTGCCCCAGCTTGCGCGGCTGCCATTGCTTGATCACCAGCGTGACGTCGAGGTTGCTGCCGTGCAGCTTGATGCGTTCGGGCAGCCAATAGCCGTTCTGCTGGGCATAGCTTAAGTACTCGATCTGCCAGTCATCCTGTTCCAGGTTGGACAGGCGGCTGTCGGCATCGAGGGTCAGACGGCTTTTGCTGTCCGGTGCCGGCAGCCCGCGAACCCACCAGGTCAGGTGGGAAACCGGCAGCTTCCAGCCCAGTTGTTCTTCCAGCAACGCTTCGGGCGTGGGTGCCTCGTAGCGTCCCTGGTTGGCGACTTCCAGCGATACCTGGCCCGGCCGACCGGTCAGGCGGGCCGCACCGCGACCCAGTGGGCCCGACAGGCGGATGTCGTAGTAGTCCTGGCGTTGCAGCCAGAACAGCGTGCCACTGCCGGAGTCTTTCGGGGCGCGAATGCCGATCTTGCCGTCGATCTGCCAGCCGTCGAGGCCGCTCAGTTGTTGCTTGTGCTCGCGCCATTGGGCCTGGTTGCCCTGGCCCTGGACGGATTCACGGGCGCCGAAGCCCGCGCAGCCGGCGAGCAGGGCAATGAAGCTGAAAACGATGAGATGGCGCAAAAACATAATCTTAAAGAGTCTCGGATCCGGTCAGGCGTTTGATGGTGCTGCGCAAGATTGGGCTGTCAGGCTGATCCTTGAGGAACTTGCTCCAGATCTGCCGGGCTTCGCGTTGTTTGCCGTTGGCCCACAGGACCTCGCCCAGGTGAGCGGCGACTTCCTGGTCGGGGAAGCGCTCCAGGGCCTGGCGCAACAGGCGTTCGGCTTCGTCGAGATTGCCCAGGCGGAAATTCACCCAGCCAAGGCTGTCGAGCACCGCCGGGTCTTCCGGATTGATCTGGTGGGCCTGTTCGATCAGCACCTTGGCCTCGTCATAGCGGGTGGTGCGATCCGACAACGTATAGCCCAGGGCGTTGAGGGCCATGGCGTTGTCCGGGTCACGCTGGATGATCAGGCGCAGGTCTTTTTCCATCTGGGCCAGGTCATTGCGTTTTTCCGCCAGCATCGCACGGGTGTACAGCAGGTTCAGATCGTCCGGGTACTGCTTCAAGGCTTGTTGCAACACGTTCCAGGCTTTGTCGCCTTGATTGTTGGCCGACAGGGTTTCGGCTTCGATCAGGTACAACTGGATGCCGTAGTCTGGCTGGGAGTCGCGCTGTACGGCGAGGCGGCTCTGGGCCTCGGCGGTCTTGCCGTTGCCCATCAGGATATCGGCCTGGCGCAATTGCGCCGGCAGATAGTCGTTGCCCGGGCCAACCTGGGCGTACTCGATCAGTGCGCTCTCAGGGTCATTGCGTTCCTCGGCGATGCGCCCCAGGTTCAGATGGGCCGAGTCGACGTGGCTTTCCCGGGCGATCAGGTCCTCCAGGTAACCCTTGGCCTCTTCCCAGGCCTTGGCTTCCAGGCAGACCAGCGCCAGGGAATAGCGCAACTCGTCGTCTTCCGGGTATTGCTGGACCAGGCTGGAGAACTCCACCTTGGCGTCGTCCATGCGGTTGTTTTCCACCAGCATGCGGGCGTAGGTGAGGCGCAGGCGTTTGTCGTCCGGGTATTTCTTGATGCTTTTTTCCAGCAGCGGCAAGGCTTCGTCGCCGCGGTTCAAGCCTTGCAGCAGGCGGGCACGCAGCAGGATCGGCGCCACTTCGCCGGCTTCCGGCGGGTTGTCTTCCAGCAGCGTGAGGGCGCCCTGGGTGTCGCCATCCTGTTGCAGCAGCAGGGCCTTGCCGAAAATCAGCTGGCCGTTGTTCGGGTGGCGCTGCAACAGGCGATCGAAGCTTTTCATCAGGCCGTTGCGGGTTTCCTGGTCGGTATCGGCGGCGGACAGGGCCAGGAAGTCGAAATGGGTGTCGCCCTTGCCCAGCAGGACTTTCTCCATATAGACCATGGAGTCGTCGTAGCGCCCGGCCCGGGCCAGTTGCACGGCGGCGGCGCGCTGCGCTTCCAGGTCATCGGGGGCATTCCTGGCCCAGATCAGCGCGGTATCCAGCGCGGGCTGGTCGGCGCCCAGGTATTCGGCAATGCGAAATGCCCGCTCGGAGATTCCCGGGTCCTGGGTATTGATGGCCTGGGTCACGTAGTTGTCCAGCGCAATGTCGAAGCGATTGCGCTGGCCTGCCAGTTCGGCGCTCAACAGGCTGAAGATGGTTTCTTCGCTGAACGAGCCGTAGACCTTGGGTTTTTCAGGTGCCTGCACGCTGTCTTCGACCGGCGGCGTACCGTCCGTCGAAACGGGGGCCATGGACTGGCAGCCGCTGAGCAAGGCAAGGGCGAGGAGCAACGCGGAAGATCTATTCATATAGGAAGAGGACGACTAACCTGCGGTCGGATCATCATGACACAAGCCTTGGGTCAAACATAACCGCCCCGTCGATTTACAAGCCAGGGCAGGGCGATAGAGATCGAGTGGTTGTTCTGAATCTGACGAAGTAGGACAATTGCCGGCTTCACGTCACTATCAGCGACCTTGAATGGCCTTCCTTGCACTCGGTATTAACCACAAGACTGCTTCAGTAGACGTCCGCGAGCGCGTGGCCTTTACGCCTGAGCAACTGGTTGAGGCCCTGCAGCAGCTCTGCCGACTCACCGACAGCCGCGAAGCTGCGATCCTCTCCACCTGCAATCGCAGCGAGCTTTATATAGAACAGGATCACGTTTCGGCGGATTCGATTCTGCGCTGGCTGGCCGACTATCACGACCTGAGCCTCGAAGAACTGCGCGCCAGTGCCTATGTGCATGAAGACGATGCGGCCGTTCGTCACATGATGCGCGTCGCCTCGGGCCTCGATTCGCTGGTGTTGGGCGAGCCGCAGATTCTCGGCCAGATGAAGTCGGCCTACGCTGTGGCCCGCGAGGCCGGCACCGTCGGTCCGCTGTTGGGCCGTCTGTTCCAGGCCACCTTCAATGCCGCCAAGCAAGTGCGCACCGACACCGCCATCGGCGAAAACCCGGTGTCCGTGGCGTTTGCCGCTGTCAGCCTGGCGAAACAGATCTTCAGCGATTTGCAACGCAGCCAGGCGCTGCTGATCGGCGCCGGTGAGACCATCACCCTGGTCGCCCGCCATCTCCACGACCTGGGGGTCAAGCGTATAGTCGTCGCCAACCGGACCCTGGAGCGGGCCAGTACCCTGGCCGAGCAGTTCGGCGCCCATGCGGTGCTGTTGTCGGACATTCCCGCGGAGCTGGTGCACAGCGACATCGTCATCAGTTCCACCGCCAGCCAGTTGCCGATCCTTGGCAAGGGCGCGGTGGAAAGTGCCCTGAAACTGCGCAAGCACAAGCCGATTTTCATGGTGGACATTGCTGTCCCCCGGGACATCGAGCCGGAAGTCGGCGAGCTGGACGACGTGTATCTCTACAGCGTCGACGATCTGCACGAGGTGGTCGCCGAGAATCTCAAGAGCCGACAAGGCGCGGCCCAGGCGGCGGAAGAGATGATCACCATCGGCGCCGACGACTTCATGGTCCGCCTGCGCGAGCTGGCGGCGGTGGATGTGCTCAAGGCCTATCGTCAGCAGAGCGAACGCCTGCGCGACGAGGAGCTGCAAAAGGCCCAGCGCCTGCTGGCCAACGGCGGCAGTGCCGAAGAGGTGCTGGTGCAACTGGCTCGCGGCCTGACCAACAAATTGCTCCACGCCCCCAGTGTCCAGCTCAAGAAGCTGACCGCCGAAGGCCGCCTCGATGCGCTGGCCATGGCCCAGGAACTCTTCGCCCTCGGTGAGGGCTCACCGGATAGCTTTTCGGATAAAAAACCGCAATGAAAGCGTCACTGCTCAACAAGCTGGATATCCTCCAGGACCGTTTCGAAGAACTGACCGCCTTGCTGGGCGACGGCGAAGTCATTTCCGACCAGAACAAATTCCGCACCTATTCCAAGGAATATGCGGAAGTCGAGCCGATTGTCGCCACCTATAAACAGTTGCTCAAAGTGCAGGGCGACCTCGAAGGCGCCCAGGCGCTGCTCAAGGACAGCGACCCGGACATGCGTGAAATGGCCGTGGAAGAAGTGCGCGAAGCCAAGGAGCAGTTGCTCGAACTGGAAAGCAACCTGCAACGCATGCTGCTGCCCAAGGACCCGAATGACGGGCGCAATGTGTTTCTTGAAATCCGTGCCGGCACCGGCGGCGACGAGGCGGCGATTTTTTCCGGCGACCTGTTCCGCATGTATTCGCGCTACGCCGAACGTCGCGGTTGGCGGGTGGAGATCCTGTCGGAGAACGAAGGCGAACACGGCGGCTATAAAGAAGTCATCGCCCGGGTCGAAGGCGATAATGTCTACGGCAAGCTGAAATTCGAATCGGGTGCCCACCGTGTGCAGCGTGTGCCGGCCACCGAATCCCAAGGGCGTATCCACACCTCGGCTTGCACCGTGGCGGTATTGCCCGAGCCGGACGAGCAGGAAGCCATCGAGATCAACCCGGCGGACCTGCGGGTCGACACGTACCGTTCCTCCGGCGCGGGCGGCCAGCACGTCAACAAGACTGACTCGGCGATCCGCATCACGCACTTGCCCTCGGGCATCGTGGTCGAGTGCCAGGAAGAACGTTCCCAGCACAAGAACCGCGCGCGGGCCATGGCCTGGTTGTCGGCCAAGCTCAACGACCAGCAGACCAGCGCCGCTGCCAATGCCATCGCCAGTGAGCGCAAATTGCTGGTGGGCTCGGGGGATCGTTCCGAGCGGATCCGTACCTACAACTTCGCCCAGGGCCGGGTCACCGACCATCGCGTCAACCTGACCCTGTATTCCCTGGACGAGATCCTTGCCGGTGGGGTCGATGCGGTGATCGAGCCGTTGCTGGCCGAATACCAGGCCGACCAGTTGGCGGCGATTGGCGAGTAAGCACAGGTGAATAAATGACCATCATCGCCAGTCTGTTACGCGCCGCCGAGTTGCCGGATTCGCCCACGGCACGGCTGGACGCCGAGTTGTTGCTTGCCGCAGCCTTGGGCAAGTCCCGCAGCTTCCTGCACACCTGGCCCGAGCGGATCGTACCCAGTGAGGCAGCGTTGCTGTTCTCCGAATACCTGCGGCGGCGTCGCTCCGGCGAGCCGGTGGCGTATATCCTCGGGCAACAGGGCTTCTGGAAACTCGACCTGGAAGTCGCGCCTCATACCTTGATCCCGCGTCCCGACACCGAGCTGCTGGTGGAAACCGCGCTGGCGTTGTTGCCGGCCACACCGGCCCGGGTCCTGGATCTGGGCACCGGCAGCGGTGCAATTGCCCTGGCATTGGCCAGCGAGCGCCCTGCCTGGAAAGTCACCGCGGTCGACCGGGTGCTGGAGGCCGTCGCCCTGGCCGAACGCAATCGCCAGCGCCTGGATCTGCACAACGTCACGGTGCTGAGCAGCCACTGGTTCAGTGCGCTGGAAGACACGCGTTTCGAGTTGATCATCAGCAACCCGCCATACATTGCAGCCAGCGATCCGCATCTGGCCGAGGGTGACGTGCGTTTCGAGCCGTCCAGCGCCCTGGTTGCCGGGCCGGACGGGCTCGATGATTTGCGCCAGATCGTTGCCCAGGCCCCGGCTCACCTTGAGCCGGGTGGCTGGGTGATGCTCGAGCACGGCTACGACCAGGCCGAAGCAGTGCGCGATTTGCTGCGTACCCAAGGCTTTGTCGAAATCCACAGCCGCAAGGACCTGGGTGGTCATGAGCGCATCAGCCTGGGGTGCCTGCCGTGCTGAACGATCAGGAGTTGTTGCGCTACAGCCGGCAGATTCTGTTGCAGCACGTCGACATCGACGGCCAATTGCGTCTCAAGCAAAGCCGCGTGCTGATCATCGGCCTTGGTGGTCTCGGCGCCCCGGTAGCGTTGTACCTGGCCGCCGCTGGGGTGGGGGAGATGCACCTGGCGGATTTCGACACCGTCGACCTGACCAACCTGCAACGCCAGATCATTCACGACACGGACAGCGTCGGCCTGAGCAAGGTCGATTCAGCGATGCGACGCCTGGGGGCGATCAACCCTGAGGTTCGGCTGATGCCTCACCGGGTGGCCCTGGACGAAGACAGTCTGGCCGCGGTGGTCGCGACAGTGGATTTGGTGCTCGACTGCTCCGACAATTTCTCGACCCGCGAAGCGGTGAACGCGGCCTGTGTCGCGGCGGGTAAGCCGCTGGTCAGTGGCGCGGCGATTCGTCTGGAAGGGCAGTTGTCGGTGTTCGACCCACGCCGCCCCGAAAGCCCTTGCTACCACTGCCTTTATGGTCACGGCAGCGAAGCCGAGCTGACCTGTAGCGAGGCCGGTGTGATCGGACCGCTGGTGGGATTGGTGGGCAGCCTGCAAGCCCTTGAAGCCTTGAAGTTGCTGGCCGGTTTCGGTGAGCCGCTGGTGGGGCGCTTGCTGTTGATCGATGCCCTGGGCACGCGTTTCCGTGAACTGCGGGTCAAGCGCGACCCAGGTTGCAGCGTCTGCGGTGGCCAACATGAGTGAAGCGCCGATTGGTGTGCTTGACTCGGGTGTCGGCGGGTTGTCGGTGCTGGGGGAAATTCGCCAGTTGCTGCCCAATGAGTCGCTGTTGTATGTGGCGGACTGTGGGCATATTCCCTACGGCGAGAAGACCCCGGAATACATCCGGCAACGCTGCGCGATCATTGCCGACTTTCTCCTGGGCCAGGGCGCCAAGGCGCTGGTTGTCGCCTGCAACACCGCAACGGTTGCTGCCGTTGCCGATCTACGCCGTGATTTCCCCCATTGGCCCATCGTCGGGATGGAGCCGGCGGTCAAGCCGGCGGCTGCCGCGACCCGCAGCGGTATCGTCGGTGTGCTGGCCACCACCGGCACCTTGCAGAGCGCCAAGTTCGCCGCTTTGCTCGACCGTTTCGCCACCGATGTGCGAGTCATCACGCAACCGTGTCCGGGCCTGGTTGAACTGATCGAGACGGGTGATTTGCACAGTCCGGCCTTGTATCAATTGCTGCAACATTACGTCGACCCCTTGCTGGCAGCCGGCTGCGATACGCTGATCCTGGGGTGCACGCACTATCCGTTCCTCAAGCCATTGCTCGCGCGGATGATTCCGGCGCACATCAGCCTGATCGACACCGGTGCCGCCGTGGCCCGGCAACTTCAGCGTCTTTTGGCTGAGCGAGAGCTGCTGGCTGAGGGACCAGCCGGCGAAACGTATTTCTGGACGAGTGCAGACCCGATACATTTAAGAAAAATCCTACCTACGCTATGGCATTCGTCCGGCGTTGTGCGAAGCTTCGATCTGTAAGAAAAATGTGAAAGCTGTGTGAAACGGGCTGAACTTCTGTTTGGGGGCAGATTTCTATAGCTTTGTCTGTTTGTAACAAAATCAACTAAGTCTGTTCGGAAAAGGATGTTTCTAATGAAGCGCTTATTCTGCTTCGCCGCGTTTGCGGCTGCATTGTTGGGGCACACTTACACTGCACAAGCAGCGGGTGTGGAATTTGGGGTTGGCCAGACCAGCGATTCGACCATGACCTATCGCCTGGGCATGCAGTTCGACTGGGACAAGAGTTGGCTGCAAAGTGATGTCGGTCGCCTGACCGGCTACTGGAGCGGTGCCTATACCTATTGGCAAGGGGACGAGACATCCAGCAATCACAGCCTGTCGTTTTCGCCTGTGTTTGTGTATGAATTTTCCGGCCAGAACGTGAAGCCTTACATCGAGGCGGGTGTCGGTGTGGCGTTGTTCGCCAATACCGAAGTGGAAGACAACAAGCTCGGTACGGCTTTCCAGTTTGAAGATCGTATCGGCTTCGGCCTGCGCTTCAACGGTGGACATGAAGTGGGCATTCGCGCCACTCATTACTCCAACGCCGGCATCAAGTCGACCAACGATGGTGTAGAAAGCTACTCGCTGCACTACACGATGCCGCTATAACAAAACAGTTTGAGAGCTGTGGGAGCGAGCTCGCTCCCACAGTAGATCAGACCAGAGCTTTATCGATACGCCGTCGCAATCCCTTGGCGTTCTTCCAGGCACTCCGGTGCGCCCATCTCGAACTCCCGGCAGATCAGCGGGCGCTTTTCGTAGATGGTGCACATCATGCTGTCGCGATCCAGGGCCGCGCACCAACCGTCATCAAGCCGCAGCATCACTTCCCCACCCCAGTCGTCCGTGTCGATAAAACGCTCCGGAACCCCTGTGTCGGTGATCAGCATCACTTCCAACTGGCAGCAGCACGCCGCGCACGTCGAGCACGTGACTGCCGGTGCCGGGATTTCATGGACAGGGATGGTTTTCATGGCGCGCAGTGTAAGGCAATCGGCGGCTCAGGGTTGTCCCTTGATCGGATAGCCGTTTTTCGCCTGGCATGAGTCAATGTCGGGCGGCACGGTTTCGGTCGACGAAGGCAAAGGCCAGAGTGCGGTCATGGACGCAATGGGGAGCGCGACTTCCCGCGGGCGCTTGACCAGCTGATTCAGCACATGTTGCGCTGCTTCGTCCGCCGACCAGTGAGCCGGGGTTGGGAAGCTGTCTTCGGTCCCCTGCAATGGGCCGTCGTAGCCAGGGTGTACCAATGTCGCATCAACACCCGCGCGCGCCAGGTCTGCCCGAGCCGATTCGAACAGATGACGCATCCCGCTGCCACCGGCTTCGGTTTGCGAAGGCGGCAGGTAAGTCGCCGGGCTGGCAATACCCACCAGATGAGGTTCGGTCCCGGCGCGCAACAAGGGCATGGCCACTTCGATGCAGAAACTGGCAGCCAGCAGATTGCTGCGCACAATATGCTCGATCAATGTGTGATCAGCCGGCTGCCCGTCAATGTACTCAGCCGTCCCGGCATTGACGATCACCTGATCCAGGGCGCCCCATTGCCGGGTGATCTGTTCGCCGATCTCGCGCACGGCCCGGCTGTCGGTCAAATTGCCGGGCACGGCCAGCACTTGTCCTGGATAACGTACCGAAAGGGTTTCGCATGATCGGGTCGAGCGCGAACTGACGGCCAGGTATGCACCTGTCTCCAGTATCGCTTCAGCCAACGAAGCGCCGATTCCGTTGCCAGCCCCGGTGAGCCAATAGCGCCGTGGCAGTCTGAGACCCATTCCCTTCTCCTTTCGATTGGACAGCATACTGATCCGTGGCTTTTCAGTAGAGTCCGTACGATTAGTAAGACTATATGTTATCGGGTAAATGATGCATCCCCTAGACCGGCAATTTCGTGTTCGCTAATCGCCCATCCCTTCAACGGCTGCATCCTGTCGCGCTGGCAGGTTTCTGAACGCTGCCAGCGCACGCGCCCTGGATTGGCTCAAGTCGACAATCGGTGCCGGATAATCCACGGCGCCAAACAAGCCGCCCTGGGTATTTGGGCTATGGACCTGTTGCCTGTCCAGATCGTTCAGTTCAGGTAACCAGTGCTTGATGAACAAGCCCTCGCGGTCAAATTTTTCCGACTGGCTCAACGGGTTGAAGATGCGGAACCAGGGTGCCGAGTCGGTGCCGGTGGAGGCGCTCCATTGCCAGCCGCCATTGTTGGCGGCGAGGTCGCCGTCGATCAGGTGCTGCATGAAAAAGCGCTCGCCTTCGCGCCAATCGATCAACAGGTTCTTGGTCAGGAACATGGCTACGACCATCCGCAAGCGGTTGTGCATCCAACCGGTCTCCAGCATTTGACGCATGGCTGCATCGATAATCGGCAGGCCGGTGCGTGCTTGCTTCCAGGCTTCCAATTCTGCGGGGGCCTTGCGCCATGCCAGCGCCTCGGTTTCGGGGCGAAACGCACGATGGCGCGACACGCGTGGATAGCCCACTAGAATGTGTTTATAAAACTCGCGCCAGAGCAATTCATTGATCCAGGTCACAGCGCCGGCATTTCCGCTCTCGAATTCACCTTGGTTGGCTTGCAGCGCGGCGTGCAGGCACTGACGCGGCGACACCACGCCGGCCACCAGATAGGCCGAGAGCTGGCTGGTGCCGGGCCTGGCGGGGTAATCCCGTTCGCCTTGGTAATCGTCGATGTGCTGGTCGACGAAGGTGTCCAGGCGCCGACGGGCTTCGGTTTCCCCGGCGGGCCAGAGGGCTCGTAGCGCTTCGCTGGGCGGGGCGAAGCCATCGACTTGTGTCGGCACCGGGTCGCGGGCAATGCCGGTGGAGGCCTGCCGGGCCGGCGTGGCGACCAGGCTCGGCAATGAGAGGTGCAGACGGCTGTAGCAGACTTTGCGGAACTGACTGAACACTTGGAAATAATTGCCGGTCTTGGTCAGCACGCTGCCAGGCTTGAACAGCAATTGATCGAGGTGGCTGTGAAATTCAACGCCCTGGTCATTCAGCGTGCGGGCGACTTCGGCGTCGCGTCGTGTTTCATTCAGGCCGTACTCTTCGTTGACATGCACGGCGTCGACGTTCAGTTCGCGACACAGCTTGAGCAGTACCTGCGGTGCCTGGTGCCAATGCGCAGCGGCGCGGATCAGCAGTGGGATGTTCAATTCGGCCAGGGCCGCACTCAACGCGCTGAGGTTGCGCAACCAGAAATCGATCTTGCACGGTGCGTCGTCATGGGCGCGCCATTGTTCGGGGCTGGTCAGGTACACCGCCACGCAGGGGCCTTGGGCTGCGGCCGCCGTGAGGGCGGTGTTGTCGTGTAGGCGCAAGTCGCTGCGCAGCCAGATCAGTTGCATGCTGTCTTCCATCTAAAGGAGTTCTCGACGACTCAGTTCGCGGTGAGCCGATAACGGGTCTTCGGCCCAGGACACGTCAATCATCGACACGCCTGTGGATAACCTGGCTTGGTGGATCGACGCAGCCGGGCCGGCAATGACGATCGGGCAATCGATTCCGCCCAGCAGCCTGGGCAGTTGGGACAGGTTGAGTGCGTGACTGGAATACAGCAGGACGCCGCGGGCCTTGAGGCGCTCGACCGCCAGGGCCAGTTCGCCGGCCGGTAGAGGGCAGTCGAACACTTCCACCGGGCAGTCGGCGCTGCTGGCCAGCCAGGCGGTGAGCCATAAGTGCGGCTCCTGGGGCGAGTCCGAATGATTGACCAGCAACAGTGGCGCGCCGCGCAACTGACGGTTGTTGTGGTAGATCCGGCTGCCGAACTTGCTGCGCAGCCACGAGTACAGGAAGACCCGTTCCAGCTGCGCACCGAACTGGCCTTGCCAGCGCAAGTGCAACTCGGCCAGCAACGGCAAGAGCAATTGCTCGCACACAGTCCAGGGTGGGTACAGCGCCATCGCCTGGTTGACCAGGTCATCGATCTGGCGCTCGGCCAGTTGCGTCACCGCCAGCACCAAGGCGTGGCGCTGGCGCTGCCAGTCATTCTCCGGCACCTGTGTGGGTTCGGTCGGTGGCTGCGGTGTGTCCAGCAAAGGTTTGATCTTGCTCACCGCAACGCCACGGTCGATCCAGGTGAGAATGCTCAGGATCCGTTGCACATGGTCGGCATTGAACAGTCGGTGGCCCTTGGGGGTACGGTGCGGCACGATCAGGCCATAACGGCGTTCCCAGGCTCGCAGCGTGACGGCGTTGACACCGGTTTGCCGGGCGACCTCGCGTATAGGCAGCCAGCCTTGCGCCAAGGCCTTGGCAAAGTCGGCTCCCAGGTCTTCGCTGGCGCTGGAGTCGGGTTCGTTCTTCATCAAATAGCGTTTCGCAAGCTGAGGTTTTCCGGGTGTGGTTGCAGGTAGACCTGCTGCGTCAGGTAAGGATCGGGGTGCTGGCGCAGGTGATGCTTGAGCAACGTCAGTGGCACCACCAAGGGCACGATGCCGAGGCGATATTGCCCGATCAGATGCTGTACTTCCTGTTTGTCATCGGCGTCGATGGCGCGCTTGAGGTAACCGCTCAGGTGTTGCAGCACGTTGGTGTGGGTGCGACGGGTGGCGCATTTCTTCAAGGCGGCCATCAATGCGCTGAAATAGCGTGGGCCCAACTCATTGGGGTCGGCCTTGCCCATGTTGCCCAGCAAATTGCCCAGGGCCTTGTATTGCACTGGGTTGTGGGCCATCAGCAGGTATTTGTAGCGCGAGTGGAATTCGATCAGGTCGCGACGGGTCAGTCCGTCGCGACGCAAAGGTTGCCAGGCGGCATAGGCGAACACCCGGGTCAGGAAGTTCTCGCGCAGCACCGGGTCGTTGAGGCGACCGTCTTCCTCCACTGGCAGGTCGGGATGGCGTTCGCAGAAGGCCTGGGCATAGATCCCGCGGCCGCCGCCGTCCTGGGTCACGCCGTTGTGGTCGTAAACCTTGACCCGCTCCAGTCCGCAGGACGGCGATTTCTGCATGAAGATATAGCCGCAGATGTCATCCAGTTCCCCAGCCATTTGCTTTGCGTAGTCGGCCAGTGGCCGGGTCGCGTTGAGCTCGCGATTCACCGTGCCGAGCGCCTCGGGATGTTTGGGGTCGCCCACCAGGCGAATCGGCTCCCGGGGGATACCCAGGCCGATGGCCACTTCGGGGCACACCGGCACGAAATCGAAATAGTCGACGAGGGTGCGGCTGCACAACTGCGATTGCTTGTGCCCGCCGTTAAAGCGAACTTCAGCCCCCATCAGGCAGGCGCTGATGGCGATTCTGGGTTTGGCGATGGCTGTGCTGGACATAGGCGACCTCTGATTGCTAAATCTTGTACAGATTTGTGTTTCTGTACAATATTTTCATCATAGGTCCGAACGTGCACAAGTCAACCGGATTGTGTGGCGAGGCGACGTCAATCTGTGTCGCAGGCAGGCTGCTGTCTCTTTCGACAGCAGCGAATATCGATGGGGGATGCGCTTACTGCAGGCTTGCGTGCAGACGGCGTGCGGCCTCCTGGCCGCTGAGCCATGCGCCTTCGACCCGGCCGGACAGGCACCAGTCGCCGCACACATACAGGCCCAGGTCGGCATCGGCCAAGGCGCCCCATTCGTGGTTGCCGGCGGGGCGGGCGTAGAGCCAGCGATGGGCCACGCTGAAGCTCGGTGCGGGCATCGCGCTGTGCAGCAGTTCGGCGAAGGCGCCGTGCAGGTGTTCGATCACCGCTTCCTTGGACAGGTCGATGTGCTGCCGGCTCCAGTCGCTGGTGGCGTGCAGTACCCAGGTGTCGAGCGTGTTGTCGCGTCCCGGCTTGCTGCGGTTGCGCGCCAGCCAGTCCAGGGGACTGTCCTGCACGAAGCAGCCTTCCATGGGCGTATCCAGCGGTGTTTCGAAGGCCAGCGCCACGGCCCAGGTCGGGTCCATCTTCACGCCGGCGGCCACTGCGGCCAGCTTCGGTACGGCCGCCAGCAATGCGGTGGCCTGGGGCGCGGGCGTGGCGATCACCACCTGGCCGAAGGGGCCGTGGGTGAAACCTTCGGCGTCCTGCAAATGCCAGTGTTCCTGGCCGCGGTACACCTCGGTGATCCGGCAGGAAAACTGCACCTGTAACTTGTCGAGCAAGGCGCGGGTGATGGCGCTCATGCGCGGCGTGCCGACCCAACGGGTCTGTTCGTCCGGCGATGGGCTCAGTTGTCCGTTCTGGAAGTTGTAGAGTTGCGGGTTCCATTCCGCCGCCCAGCCGTTGGTTTGCCAGCGCTGGACCTCCGTGACAAAGCGGCGATCACGGGCGGTGAAGTATTGCGCGCCCATGTCCAATGCGCCGGCGTCGCTGCGTTTGCTCGACATGCGTCCGCCGCTGCCGTGGCTTTTATCGAAGAGTTGAACGATATGCCCGGCCTCCGTCAGGGCCTGGGCGGCTGAAAGTCCGGCGATGCCGGTGCCGATGATTGCGATAGGTACAGTCATGAGGGCCTCGTTTACCTTTCTGTACAGACTACGCCGTCGTTTAAACCTGTACAATTCGGGTTTCTGGTATAAGTTTTACCGTTCGCGTTTGGACAGCTTGTCCTATTGTTAAACACAGACCCTGTCCGATACGAAAAATCCCTGCTTATAAAAATAGACTAATGGGCCGGGTAAAACGCGTTGCGAGGAACATCTCATGCACATATTGCTGACCGGCGGTACTGGTTTGATCGGACGTCAGCTCTGCCGCCTCTGGTTGGGGCAGGGACATCGCTTGACGGTATGGAGTCGCCGGCCCGAAGAGGTGGCGAAAATCTGTGGGGCAGATGTACGAGGCGTTGCCAGGCTCGATGAGGTTGTCGAGCCGGTGGACGCAGTGGTCAACCTCGCGGGAGCGCCGATTGCCGACCGGCCCTGGAGCCACAAGCGCAAGATGTTGTTGTGGAGCAGTCGCATCACGTTGACGGAAGTTTTGCTAGCGTGGCTGGAGCGTTGCGAGCAGAAACCGCAGGTGTTGATTTCCGGTTCCGCGGTAGGCTGGTATGGCGACGGTGGCGAGCGTGAGCTGACTGAGGAGTCGGGGCCGGTGAGTGAAGATTTCGCCAGTCAGTTGTGTATCGCCTGGGAAGAAACCGCGCAACGGGCCGAGGCGTTGGGCATACGCGTGGTGCTGGTTCGTACCGGCCTGGTCCTGTCTGCCGAGGGCGGCTTTTTGTCGCGGCTGCGGCTGCCGTTCAAACTGGCGCTGGGCGGGCGTATCGGCAATGGTCGGCAGTGGATGCCGTGGATTCATATTGACGATCAAATCGCCCTGATTGATTTTCTTCTGCACCGCTTTGATGCCAGCGGTCCTTATAATGCGTGCGCTCCGAACCCGGTGCGCAACCGCGATTTTGCCAAGGCCCTGGGGCATGTATTGCATCGGCCAGCCGTGGTGCCGATGCCGGAGCTTGCGTTGAAAGTCGCGCTGGGGGAGCTGTCCTTGCTGTTGCTCGGCGGCCAGCGCGCCACGCCGGCCCGATTGCAGGCGGCGGGTTTCACATTCCGGTTCACTGATTTGCCCGCGGCCTTGGAAGACTTGTCCAGCCGCCTTTGAAATAGGACGTTGCATGACCGATCACGCGTTGCTTCTGGTGAATCTGGGTTCGCCTGCCTCCACTTCGGTGGCCGATGTGCGCCGCTACCTCAATCAATTCCTGATGGATCCTTATGTCATCGACTTGCCATGGCCCGTGCGGCGCTTGCTGGTGTCGCTGATCCTGATCAAGCGTCCCGAGCAGTCGGCCCATGCCTATGCCTCGATCTGGTGGGAGGAGGGTTCGCCGTTGGTGGTGCTCAGCCGCCGGCTGCAACAGGCCATGACCGCGCAGTGGACCCAGGGACCGGTAGAACTGGCAATGCGTTATGGCGAGCCGTCCATTGAGTCGGCGTTGGTGCGGCTGGCGAGCCAGGGTCACAAGAAGATCACGTTGGCGCCGTTGTATCCGCAGTTCGCCGACAGCACCGTGACCACGGTGATCGAAGAGGCCAAGCGGGTCGTGCGGGAAAAGAGACTCGATGTGCAGTTCTCGATTCTCCAGCCCTTCTACGATCAGCCCGAATACGTTGACGCCCTTGTGGCCAGCGCCAAGCCGTACCTGATGCAGGAACACGATCACCTGTTGTTGAGTTTCCATGGTTTGCCGGAGCGGCACCTGACCAAGCTCGACCCAACGGGCTTTCATTGCTTCAAAGACGCCGACTGCTGCAAGAACGCGCCGCCGGAGGTCATGGCGACCTGTTACCGCGCCCAGTGCATTCGCACCGCGCAACTGTTTGCCGAGCAGATGGGGCTGGCGGATGGTAGTTGGTCGGTATCGTTCCAATCGCGACTGGGCCGTGCCAAGTGGATCGAGCCTTACACTGAAGCACGCCTGGAAGAGTTGGCTAAAAGTGGCGTGAAGAAGGTGCTGGTGATGTGCCCGGCGTTCGTTGCCGACTGCATCGAGACCCTGGAAGAAATCGGCGATCGCGGGCGCGAGCTGTTCCGTGAGGCCGGAGGGGAGGAGTTGGTGCTGGTGCCTTGCCTCAATGATGAGCCGCAGTGGGCCAAGGCGTTGAGCACGCTGTGTGAGCGGGCGCCGATCGCGCTGTAATACAAAACCTGTGGCGAGGGAGCTTGCTCCCGCTTGGGTGCGAAGCGCCCACAACAGCGGGACTGCTTCGCAGTCCAGCGGGAGCAAGCTCCCTCGCCACAATAGAAGGACAGGCTGATTTATAGCAGCGGCTCATCCGCCTTCTTCTGCTTCCAACTGTCATTGCCCGGCAGCAGCAGGTTCAGCGCGATCGCCACCACCGCGCACAACGCGATGCCTTTGAGGCCGAAATCGTCCGGCCCAGTGCCGGTGCCCACCAGCACACCACCGATGCCGAACACCAGCGTGACCGAAACGATCACCAGGTTGCGCGCCTCGCCCAGGTCGATCTTGTGGCGGATCAAGGTGTTCATGCCCACTGCCGCAATCGAACCGAACAACAGGCACAGGATCCCGCCCATCACCGGCACCGGAATGCTTTGCAGCAGCGCACCGAACTTGCCGATGAATGCCAGGCTGATGGCAAAGATCGCCGCCCAGGTCATGATCTTCGGGTTGTAGTTTTTGGTTAGCATCACCGCGCCAGTCACCTCGGCATAGGTGGTGTTGGGCGGGCCGCCGAACAGGCCGGCGGCGGTGGTGGCAATGCCGTCACCGAGCAGTGTGCGGTGCAGACCGGGTTTTTTCAGGTAGTCGCGACCGGTCACGCTGCCCACGGCAATCACGCCGCCGATGTGCTCGATGGCCGGCGCCAGCGCCACCGGGACGATGAACAGGATCGCCTGCCAATTGAACTCCGGTGCGGTGAAGGCCGGCAGGGCGAACCACGGCGCGGCGGCGATTTTCGCGGTGTCCACGACGCCGAAGAAAAACGCCATGGCAAAGCCCACCAGCACGCCGGAAATGATCGGCACCAGGCGGAAAATGCCTTTGCCGAACACCGCCACGATCAGGGTGGTGAGCAGCGCCGGCATCGAGATCATCATCGCGGTCTGATAATGGATCAGCTCGGTACCGTCGCCGGCCTTGCCCATCGCCATGTTGGCGGCAATCGGCGCCATGGCCAGGCCGATGGAGATGATCACCGGGCCAATCACTACCGGCGGCAGCAGCCGGTCGATGAACCCGGTGCCCTTGATCTTCACCGCCAGGCCAAGAAAGGTGTAGACGAAACCTGCCGCCATCACGCCGCCCATGGTCGCGGCCAGGCCGAACTGGCCCTTGGCGAGGATGATCGGCGTGATGAAGGCAAAGCTCGAAGCCAGGAACACTGGCACCTGGCGCCCGGTGACGATTTGGAACAGGATCGTTCCCAGGCCGGCCGTGAACAGCGCCACGTTAGGGTCCAGCCCGGTGATCAGCGGCATCAGTACCAGCGCGCCGAAGGCGACGAACAGCATCTGCGCGCCGGACAGCACCTGGCGCCAGAGCGGATCGTTGAACTCATCCTGCATGCTCAAGCGTCCTTCTGCTTGGTGCCGAAGATCTTGTCGCCGGCATCGCCCAGGCCCGGGATGATGTAGCCGTGCTCGTTGAGTTTCTGGTCAATGGACGCGGTGTAGATGGTCACGTCCGGGTGGGCGTCCTGCACGGCCTTGATGCCTTCGGGCGCGGCGACCAGCACCATGGCGCGGATGTCCCGGCAACCGGCTTTTTTCAACAGGTCGATGGTGGCGACCATGGAGCTGCCGGTGGCGAGCATCGGGTCGATGATCATCGCCAGGCGCTCGTCGATTTCCGGCACCAGTTTTTCCAGGTAGGTGTGCGCCTGCAGGGTCTGCTCGTTGCGAGCCACACCCACGGCGCTGACTTTGGCCCCTGGAATCAGGCTCAGTACGCCCTCGAGCATGCCGATGCCGGCGCGCAGGATTGGCACCACGGTGATCTTCTTGCCGGCGATTTTCTCCACCTGGACCGTACCGGCCCAGCCGTCGATTTCATAGGACTCCAGCGGCAGGTCCTTGGTGGCCTCGTAGGTGAGCAGGGCACCGACTTCCTGGGCCAGTTCACGGAAGTTCTTCGTGCTGATATCGGCGCGGCGCATCAGGCCGAGTTTGTGTCTGATCAGCGGATGGCGGATCTCGAGGATGGGCATGGGGAAGGCTCCGGCGGCGGGCAAAAAAACCGGCCTAGATTAATCTATCCGAGGGTGTTGTCCTATAGACAATACAGAACGTTAGTCCACAAACGCTTGATCTGGCCGGGCGGGATGCGTACCTTTGCCGGCTTTTCCGAACCCTGCCACCCCTGGAGAGCGCCATGTCCGCTGATCTCGAGCATATCCGTCAAATCATGCGAGAGGCTGACTGCCTGTACACCGAAGCCGAAGTCGAAGCGGCCATCGCCCGTGTCGGTGCGCAAATCAATGAACAGCTGGCCGATGCCAATCCGGTGGTGTTCTGCGTCATGAACGGCGGGCTGATTTTCTCCGGCAAGCTGCTGACCTATCTGAACTTCCCATTGGAAGCGTCCTACCTGCACGCCACCCGTTATCGCAACGAAACCAGCGGCGGTGACTTGTTCTGGAAGGCCAAGCCGGAAGTCTCGTTCATCGACCGCGACGTGCTGATCATCGACGACATCCTCGACGAAGGTCACACCCTGGGCGCGATCATCGACTTCTGCAAACACGCCGGTGCCCGCGCCGTGCACACCGCCGTGCTGATCGACAAGGACCACGACCGCAAGGCCCGTCCGGACTTGAAAGCCGATTTCGTCGGCTTGCCGTGCATCGACCGCTACATCTTCGGCTACGGCATGGACTACAAAGGTTACTGGCGCAACGCCAATGGCATTTTCGCCGTCAAGGGAATGTAGTCGATGACCCGGCCAAGCTTTCTGGATCATGCACTGTTCGATGGATTGGCCGAAAAAGCCGCGGCCAGCCCTCGCGGACGGCAGCACCATAACTTCCACGAAATGGATGAGCCGTGCCACCGCATGGCGGTGGGCTTGCAGCCTTCGACCTACATCCCGCCGCACCGCCATCTGAGCGCCGACAAGGCGGAAACCTTGCTGGTGCTCAAGGGCCGGCTGGGGATATTGATCTTCGATGAAGCTGGCGCGGTGGTGGACAAGCGCATCCTGCAGGCCGGTGGCGATTGCCTCGGCGTCGACCTGCCGGCCGGCGTGTATCACGGATTGGTGGTGCTGGAAGCCGACAGCCTGATGTTCGAATGCAAAGCCGGCCCCTACCGCCCCGTGGGCGAGGGCGAACTGGCCCACTGGGCGCCCCGTGAAGGCGAGCCAGGCGTCGCCGAGTACCGGGCCTGGATGCGTGCCCAGTTCGACTGAGCACCGAATCAGTCGCCGGCACGGAGCTTTTGTGGCGAGGGAGCTTGCTCCCGCTTGGGTGCGTAGCACCCACCTGCAATTGGGGCTGCTGCGCAGCCCAGCGGGAGCAAGCTCCCTCGCCACAGTTCAAGCAAGTCGTGGATGAGCGTTGCTGCCGCTAGCCAACCACTGCTCGCTCTTGACCCGCGCCTGCTCCAGGGTCTGCACATACGCCAATTGCCGCTGTTCGCGATGAATACCGGCGCGGCGCAGCTTCAGGCGCACCCTGGGCGCCGTCGCGACCAGGATCAGGCCGATGCCCTGCTTGCGGTAATCCTTCAGGATGTTTTCAAACGCAGCCAGCGCGGTCATGTCCAGCATGGGCACGGCGCTCATTTCCACCACCACCACGCGCACCCCCGGATCGAACTTGCGCAGCACGTCCAGGGCTTTTTCTGCCGCACCGAAGAACAGCGGCCCACGAATTGCGTAGCAGCGCACATGCTCGGGCATGTCCAGAAGGGCCTGGTGGAAGTGGCGAGGCAGTTCGGCGCTGTCGGTCAGTTCGCTCATGCGCTTGATGAACAGCCCGGCGGCCAGCAGCAGGCCGACGGCGACGGCCATGACCATGTCGAACAGCACGGTCAGGCTAAGGCAGGTCAGCAGCACCAATACGTCGCTGCGCGGGGCGATGCGCAAGGTATGCAACACGTGTCCGGCTTCGCTCATGTTCCAGGCCACTATCACCAGTAGCGCCGCCAGGGCTGCCATGGGCAGGTAGCTGAACAGGGGCGCCAGCAACACCATCGCCAGCAGCACCACAAGGCTGTGAATGATCGCGGCCAGCGGTGAAGAGGCGCCGCTGCGCACATTGGTCGCGCTGCGGGCAATGGCCGCCGTGGCGGTGATACCGCCGAACAGCGGCGCCACGAGGTTGCCCAGGCCTTGGCCGATCAGCTCGGCGTTGGGGTCATGCTTGCTGCCGGTCATGCCATCCGCCACCACGGCGCACAGCAGCGATTCGATGGCGCCAAGCATGGCAATGGCGAAGGCCGGGCCCAGCAATTGGCGGATCAGATCATAGGAAAGCGTCAAGGGATGCCCCTGGCCATCTGGCAGGTTCCAAGGCCACTCGAAGCTCGGTAAAAACGGCGGGATACCGGGGTGGCTGATGCCATCGACCATGTAGCTGAAACGCTCACCCAATGTCGCCACCGGCCAACCGCCGCGTTCCAGCGCCAGTCCCAATAGCGCCCCGACCAGCAAGGCAACCAAATGCCCGGGAACCCGCGGTACCCAGCGTGGCCAGGCAAACAGCACCGCCAGGCACGTGACGCCGATGATGCCATCGCCGAGCCGGGCACTGGGCAATGCCACGATCAGTTCGCCCAACTGTTCGATGTAGTGCTTGGCTTGCCCGACGGTGGTCAACCCCAGCAGATCCTTCAGTTGCAAGGTGGCGATGACCACGCCGATCCCGGCGGTGAAGCCGAGGATCACCGGGTAGGGGATGTATTGGATCAGCCGTCCGGCGCGCATCAGGCCCAGGGTGATCAAGATCAGACCAGCGAGCATGGTGCACAACAACAGGCCGCCCAGGCCGTGCTGTTGTGTGATGGGCAGCAGGATGACCACGAACGCCGCCGTCGGCCCGCTGACGTTAAAGCGCGAGCCGCCGGTGAGGGCGATCAAGGGCGCGGCCACCAACACCGTGTACAAGCCATGTTGCGGCGGCACGCCAACGGCAATCGCCAGGGCCATGGCCAGTGGGATGGCGATGATGCCGACGGTGAGCCCGGCCACCAGGTCGCCACGCAAGCGCTCCAGGGTGTAACCGGCGCGCCAGGCCTGGCGCCAGGCGGCAAACAACGGTGGGGCGGAGAAAGACATGAATACTCCTCGCAAGGGGGACACTGGCACTGGCCCTGTGGCGAGGGAGCTTGCTCCCGCTCGAGTGCGTAGCGCTCGAAATATTATGGGGCGGCTGCGCCACCCAGCGGGAGCAAGCTCCCTCGCCACAAAGGCATGCGCCGGTAGGCCGGGGCTGATGGCTCTTTGAGTATGCCGTGCTCGTTGCGCGGATGTATTGATCTGGATCGTTATTTTTACCATCCAGGCTCATGCTAGAGTGCTCGGCCAAGACCCCGGAGCTTGTCATGCGTGTATCGATCCGCCGTAGCGCTACTTTGCTGTTGATCTCCAGCCTGCCCTTGGCGGTCGTGGCTGCACCGATGCACAGCCAGTTCCTACCGCCTGATGACCTGGTGGTGCGCCAGGAGCAGCCTGAACAGCAGCAGTTGCTGCAAGTGACCGAGTATTCGGTGGTGCTGGGTAACCAGCGTCAGTCCAACCAGCAACCGATTCCGGTCACTTCGCCCTTGCTGGTCCGTCTCAAGGGCAAGCCGATGAACAAGGGCGCGACCCTCAGCCAGGTGATCCTTAACTTCGACGGCGAAAGCAAAAGCCTGAAGAAACCGGTTTTCGACGAGGCGAGCAAGACCCTGACGCTGTCTTATCCTCAGGCTCAGTACCGGGTGGTCATCGATCTGCTGCGCAACAACACGGTCTATGTGCAGTTTCTCACTTACGCCAACGGTCATATCTGGGCCGACCTGCACACCGGTGCCGAACGCCCGCGTTGAGCCGCGAGGCCTGCCGGGGGTAAACTGCCCGCCCCGTGAACTGTGCGAGCTGGAGCCGGCAATGCGTAAAGACAAGAAACAAGTGATTGGCGACGAGATTGGCGATGAACAGATCAAGCTGTTCCTCAATTTCGAACCGGTCGATGCCACGTCGCCGTCGCTGCACAAACTGATCAAGGCCTACCGTGGGCTGCGGGTCGATGACTTCGAGCGGTTCCTGACGTTTTTCGTCGAGGCCGGTTACGACCTTAATGGCAAGGATGAGCAAGGCAAGGATTTCGTGGCGTTGATCCAGGACCAGCGTAACGCCGAGGAATACATTGAACTGATCAATAAGGCGCGTGGCTGATCGCGTTAATGTCATGTCCGCGCCGTCGCGGCGTTTGAATGTCTGCATCAGTATTTCATGACGTACTCAACTAAGCCCGAAAGGTTATGTCACCATTCGGGCTGTTTTGTTTTATCTGGATTTCCATTACTTTTGGGTTGAAACCAAGGGGTTTCATTTCAATCGTTAAATGGAGTTTTATTTATCATGGAAGATAAAGGTAAATGTATCGCCGGGTGTTTATTGGCCCTGATCGGCTGTCTGGCAAGTTCGGTTTCCAATGCGTTCGATGAGATCGTCAATGTGGAAATATTCAACGCAACGTCAGCGGTCATTGTGCCGGGTAGCGATTTCACGTGGTCTCTGGCCCCGGAAAATGCGGGCCACAGCTTTTCGATAAGTCCTGGGGAACGCCAGGAGCTAACCTATTATCTGCCCCAGGCGCGTGCCGAGCGGGAGTCATTTACCTACACCCAGGGAAACCGCACCTGCCATTTCAGTTTCGGGCATATTCCTGGCGTGCCGGTGAGTGACGGACAGACAATGCCTTATCGTCGCTGGGTTGAAGCGAAACCGGCAGGTGCCTGTGTTGCGGAGTTACTAGAGGTTGAAGATGACGATGATTATGTTCGTCATGGCGGAACACGCGTCAAGTTCAGTATGAAGTCGTAATACGGGTAATAAAAAGCCTCCTGTTTGCACGGGAGGCTTTTTATCAGTACACAGTATCAGGCGTAACTTTGAGCCTTGCTGTCTTCAACCAACTCCAACGCAATGTTGTTCTGCGCGTTGATTTTGCGATACAGCGCCGCGTCGGTTTCCAACACTTTTTCCCGGGCCGGGAAGATCTCTGCGAGCTTGGCAGCCCACTCGCCCTTGGCTTTGTCCGGGAAGCAGCGCTCGATCAGTTCCAGCATGATCGACACGGTCACCGAAGCACCCGGCGATGCGCCGAGCAGGGCGGCGAGGCTGCCGTCCTTGGCCGCCACCAGTTCGGTGCCGAACTGCAGGACGCCACCTTTCTTCGGGTCTTTCTTGATGATCTGCACCCGCTGGCCGGCCACTTCCAGGCGCCAGTCCTCGGCTTTCGCCTCGGGGTAGAAACGACGCAGGGATTCCAGGCGCTGCTCCATGGACTGCATCACTTCGCTGATCAGGTACTTGGTCAGGTCCATGTTGTCCCGGGCCACGGCCAGCATTGGGCCGATGTTGCCGGCACGTACCGACAGCGGCAGGTCCATGATCGAGCCGTGCTTGAGGAACTTGGTGGTGAAACCGGCGTATGGCCCGAACAGCAGGGATTTTTTGCCATCGACTACACGGGTGTCCAGATGCGGCACCGACATCGGCGGCGAGCCCACGGCGGCCTGGCTGTAGACCTTGGCCTGGTGGTGCTTGACCACTTCCGGGTTGTCGCAACGCAGCCACTGGCCACTGACCGGGAAGCCGCCGAAGCCCTTGCTTTCCTCGATGCCCGAGGCTTGCAGCAGCGGCAACGCCGCACCGCCGGCACCGAGGAACACGAACTTGGCGTCGACATCGCGGCTGCTGCCGGAATTGACGTCCTTGATGCTCACGGTCCAGCCACTGCCGTTGCGCTTGAGACCGGTGACGCGCTTGCAGTATTTGACCTGAGTGTCCGGGGCGCTGGTCAGGTGCTTGAGCAACTGGTTGGTCAGGGCGCCGAAGTTGACGTCGGTGCCGTTCATGACGCGAGTGGCGGCGATGACCTCATCGGCCGGCCGGCCGGGCATCATCAGCGGCATCCACTCGGCCATCCGGGCCTTGTCCTCGGTGTATTCCATGTCGGCGAAGGCGTGATGCTGGCGCATCAGCTCGAAGCGCTTCTTCAGGAACGACACGCCTTTCTCGCCTTGCACGAAGCTCAGGTGTGGCACCGGGGCGATGAAGGACTTGGAGGAGCCGAACGTGCCTTTTTTGGTCAGGTACGTCCAGAACTGCTTCGACACCTCGAACTGGGTGTTGATGTGCACGGCTTTCTTGATGTCGACATTGCCGTCGGCTGCCTGGGGCGTGTAATTGAGTTCACACAGCCCGGCGTGGCCGGTGCCGGCGTTGTTCCACGGGTTGGAACTCTCCGCGGCACCGGAATCCATCAGCTCGACGACTTCCAGCGAGATCGCGGGGTCGAGCTCCTTGAGCAGTACGGCCAGGGTGGCACTCATGATGCCGGCCCCTACCAGAACTACATCGACTGCTTCGTTATGCGCCATTTAACGCGTCTCCAAAATCTGCAGCACCAAATTGTCGGCATAGCGGCCAGGAGTGGCGGGGCAGGTCAGTTGCGCCCCAGTTATCCATGGCCAGGATCGCCATGTCCGAATCTTCGCAATTTTTCGCACCTACTGCGGATGCATGCAGCCTGGCCTCAAGAGTCACATGAACTCATTTAAGCGCCGGGCAGGCAATTCGACTTATGGCCGAGACATCCGTTCGTGCAACCAAATCCGTAGCGGACAGGCTTCAGGCGCCGGTTCTTGAGCGATATCCGGTCCTGTGTCGTTGGGCTGTTTCAGACGCTAATGGTGCTTGTTCAGACGCAAAACTCTTCATTTGCTCGCCACACTCTCGTGAAGTTGTGAAAACCCGTTTTTTCACGCTCTTTTGAAGACGTGAACCTCAAAAAAGGGCTGTCCCAGCCTGGCACTGCGCCCGCTTTGGTTGCCCCCATGGAGTACATGACAGGCAAAACGGGCAGACAGCTCAGTGACCGAGCGTAATGACAGCTCTGCAGATTCGCGAAAAGTGGTGATTTGCCTGGAGGAACAGCAAGCGCGCCAGCTTCACTCGATCTGTGTGGGCGGCTCTCTGTGGGCGTTGCGGGGTGCCAATACCAGCGCATCAGCGGTGTTGCGAGGCCCGATCAGGAGACGTCCTTATAATCGGGGGGAGATTGTATCGAAGAAACGCAGGGAAATGGTCGTGTTTAATGACTTTTATTAGCCGTCCGGTCAGATGGTCAACAGCTGCCGGTTACGTGCGCGGGCAGGAAGCGGTTGCACGCGGGCGCTGGCGGGCAATGGCTGGTGCAGCCAGTTGAGACGGATCTCTTCGATTTCCACCCAGCCTTCGCCCATGGGTTGCAGGCTGCACTGTTTGAACGCCTGGCAACGGCCGTTGCGATCGAGCAAGGCGAAGCTGCGGTGATGAGGGCGAGGGGTGAACATGGAAATAAGGAAGCGCATGAGCGGATACCGGGTCAGGGAGCTTGGGGCAAGCCTGACAGCGGGCTATGACATGCCGGTGTAAGGACCGTGACAATGGGGTGACAGGAACCGGCAACCACGGCCCGTGTCAGACATTTCAGTATTCATCGTGCGACGCTAGTTCACGGCGATGGCGCACCGCTATACTGCCGGCCTGTTTGTGCCCGATTCTGGAGAGAAGAGCATGTTGCAACGCCTGTTGTTCGGTTTGATCGCTGTGACCAGTCTGACCCTCGTCGGCTGCGCCCACAGCCCGCAACAACTTAACCCGGAGCCCAAGCTCAATGCCCAACTGGCGCCCGTGGGGCGTGGCCAGCCGGTGGTGGTGCGAGTGGTGGACGGTCGTCCGTCGCCGACGCTCGGCACCCGTGGCGGGCTGTATCCGGAAACCAGTGTGATCACGGTGCAGGGCGCGCAGATCCTGCCCAAGCTGCAGGCCCAGGCTGAAGCTGCCGTGCGTTTGCTGGGCTTCACGCCGACCGCCAATGCCTTGAATGCACCGCAACTGACCGTAACCCTGGCCGAGCTCAAGTATCAGTCGCCCAAGGAAGGCATGTACGTGACCGAAGCCACCATCGGCGCGACCTTCCGCTCCGACGTGCAGAACGCCAACCGCCGCTACAGCGGTCGTTACGGTGCTTCCCTGGACCAGCGTTTCGGCATGGCGCCTAACCAGGACACCAACACCAAGCTGGTCAGCGACGTCTTGAGCGATGCCCTGACCCGGCTGTTCAAGGATCCGACCATTGGGCAAGTGCTGGCTGAATAAGTAACAAACCTCACAACCCCTGTGGGAGCTTGCCCCACAGGGTTTTTTTTATGGGCGATGTTCTCAGGCGGCCTGGGAATAGAATTCCAGCACACTGATCCCGGTCAGCAGGTCGGTCTCTGGAAGGTCGGCATGTTGATGGCCGCCGAGGGCGCAATACACCAGCCAATGTCGGTCCTGCACGTTGAAGGACAGGCTGTCGACGAGGTTCTGTTGTTCGTCGCTTGGGCTGATGAGATAGAGGCGATCCTGGTTTTCGGCGTGCAACATGAGGGGTTCCGGGCAGGTTTGAAGGGCGACAGAGTGGCCTAATCAGATGACGAAACCGTGACGGGGGAAATTAACCCGAGGATTGATTACGGACCCTGTGGCGAGGGAGCTTGCTCCCGCTGGGCTGCGCAGCAGCCCCCGACTAGCGTCTCGGTGTGTCAGGTTAATCGTGCAAGCTTTTTTTGGGACTGCTTCGCAGTCCAGCGGGAGCAAGCTCCCTCGCCACGAAGTCACCAGGCCATTATCCCAGCCGATCGTTACTGGTCGGAAAAAACGGTGCAGGGCGGCAGGCTTTCGGTAGAATCCGCGCCCTGTTCGTAGGCCACGGACGTGTCCTGTCCGTTTTTCGCTTGAGGTTCGTGATGTCGCTGCATCTGCTTTCGTTGTTCGCCGCCCACCCCGCCAAACTGATCAACTTGCTTGCGTTGCTGTTTGCCTGCCCGGGCGGCTGGGTGCTGCATGCGACGCGCCGCCGTGAGCAACGGGCGCGGGCTTGCCTTGAAGCGCGCAATCGCGATGGCAACGAACGCTTCGAAGCGCTGCTGGACCTGGCCACTCAGCGCATGAACCGGTTTTTCTACCGGTTTGGCTTTGGCTGCCTGGCGCTGGCGTTGCTGATGTCGTGGATCAGTACGCAGTTCTGACTGCGTAGCCGTGGCAGGGTAAGTGAGGTTTGTCAGGCAGAGATGCTTTTGTGGCGAGGGAGCTTGCTCCCGCTGGGCTGCGCAGCAGCCCCCCCTCGAACGGTCAACCCCAAGGCTCTGACTAACCGCAAGCCCGTTTTGCGATTGCTGCGCAATCGAGCGGGAGCAAGCTCCCTCGCCACAGGGAACCCGTGTCCTCAGACCTGTCGCTTAAAGCGCCAACCCCGCCTTGACCCGATACTGATTTCGCACCGGCGTCGCATATTGCAGCACCAGGAACGGCCGGTGTTCCGGCGGGCAAGCGTCCAGCCGGCGCTGCCATTCTTCCTGGGCCTTGACCAGCTCCTCGGCACCGAACACCTCGGCCGCCTTGGGCACCTGCAACTGCGGGTCGGCGTCGGCCCATTGGGCATAAGCCAGGTAGTGCACCGGGAACAGGCGGTAGCCGCCGAGAATCTGCCGATCCATCTCCTGGGCCAGTTGCTTGGTGTCCTCGAACAGCTCGGTGATGGGCGCGGCGAAGTTAACGTGGACCCGGCCCTTGTAGCCGGTGATGCCCTTGGCGATGCTCACGTCGTCCTCGCCCGGAGCCTTGGTGTAGGTGCCGGTGGTTGCGCGGATGTACAACTCGCGGGCCTTGGCCTGGTCGCACGGGTCGTATTCGTAGCTGATCGACACCGGGGTGAGGTTCAGTGACTGGATCACCTCGCCGAACGGCTCGTCCTTGCGGCTCATGTGGAACATCTTGAGGATCGCCGATTCGGTCCGGTCGTCACCGTCCTTGGCCCGTCCTTCGGCCTGGGCGATCCAGATTGAGGCGCAGTCGTTGCGGATCGAATGGTTGATGTACGCCGACAGCAACTGGTACGCCGCCATTTTTTCCCGCCGTCCGGTGATGGAGCGGTGCACGATGAAGCTCTTGTTCAGGCGCATCAGGTCGCTGACAAAAGGTTTTTGCAGCAGGTTGTCGCCAATGGCGATGCGCGGCGTCGGCAGGCCGGCGTGGTATACGGCGTAGTTGACGAAGGCCGGGTCCATCACGATATCGCGGTGGTTAGCGATGAACAGGTAGGCGCTGCCGGACTTGAATTGCTCCACGCCGGTGTAGGTCACGCCATCGGTGGCGCGCTCGATGGTGTGGTCGACATAGAACTCCACCTTGTCCTGCAAAGTGGCGACCGACGTCACACCGGCGAACTCACGGCGCAATCTTTGCGCTATAAGGGGTTTGAGCATCCAGCCGAAGGCGCCGGCCAGGCGTGGGAAGCGGAAGTGGGTGAGGATATCTAGAAACGCCTTGTCGCCGAGCAGCCGTGCCAGCACCGCTGGGACTTCGCTGTCGTCGTAAGGTCGGATGGCATCGAATTCGCCCATCATGCTCTCTTGTTGGAAACGGCTAGGGTAAGTAAAGGTTCGATCGAAAAAACGACGGGGCACGGCCTGGAAGATAAGCCAGACGAAAATAGCCCTGCAAATAGACCGGCGATTATACGCACAAGTCACTTGGGAGACCGCGATGCTGGAGCAGGCTCATTATGATTGTCCCTATTGTGGGGAGGATGTGGAGACAACCGTGGACTTGTCCGGCGGCGACCAGACCTACATCGAGGACTGTCAGGTGTGCTGTCGACCGATCACCTTTGTGCTGCAGGTCCATGGCGAGGAATGGCATCTCGAGGTCTTCAGCGAAAACGAATGAAGGGGCGCCCATGCAGCGAATCTACGAGCTGGAAAACCTGATGGAAGGCGAGTTGTTGCAAGGGATGCTTGCGAGCGAAGGCATCACGGCGCATTTGGTGGGGCGTGATTTGCTCGGCGGCGCGGGGGAGTTGCCCATGCAGGGCCTGCTGGGGCTGGCGGTGGAGGACGAGCAGGCGCAATACGCCCGTGAGTTGATCGCCGCGTACAATGTCGCGCTGCCGCTGCCCGGCGATGAACCGGACAGCTATCCCGGTACGCTGGTCTGTTAGGCTGGCGGCCGTTTGTTCGATCAAGAGTCGTGTTGCCCCATGTGTGGACGTTATGCCCTGTTTCGCTGGAACCCCACCTTCGCGGCCCTGCCCGGTTTTCCCGCCGATCAGAAGGCTCAATGGAACATTTCGCCCAACGATTCGGTGTTGATCCTGCGGGCCGACGCCGAGGGCCAGCGCGAACTGGCCCGGGCGCGTTGGGGCCTGACGCCGCCTTGGTTGACCGACCTGTCCCGCACGCCGGCCCATGCCCGGGCCGAAACCGTGGCCGAGCAGCCGATGTTCCGCGAGGCCTTGCGCCTGCGCCGTTGCCTGCTGCCGGCCAATGGTTTCTATGAATGGCGCGGCGGTACGCGCAAGCGTCCGTACTGGTTGACGCCGGGGGAGGGTTCGTCGCTGTTTTTCGCCGCGATCTGGGAAGCGTATCCGGTGCAGGAACAGGTGTGGCTGAGCACGGCTGTCATCACTCAACCGGCGGCGGGCCAGCGCCGGCCGTTGATTCTGGACGAAGAAGGCCAGCGCCTGTGGCTCGACCCCGAGACACCGCTGCATGCTTTGCAAGGGCTGCTGGCAAGCGAGCCGGCGCCATTGCGCGAGCGGGTATTGGCCAATATGGTCAATGATCCGAAACTCAATGGGCCGGAGTGCTTGACTCCGGCTTGAGCGTTGCGGTGATTGTGCCGGCCTCATCGTCGGATCGCCGCCCGGAGCAAGCTCGTTCCCACATTAGGTTCTGGGCGTTACTCGTGATGCGGCTCACCCAGGAAGGTCAATGAGGTGAACACGCCACGGGTGGCCACGTCCTTGTTGTCCTTGAGCGCAATTTCCATCTGCGCCGCGATCACATTCAAGCCTTCGTTGCGCACCAGCACCTTGGCCCGGCCTTCTGCGTCGGTTTCAGTCGATACGGTGTTCGGCATGCTGCGGTAGTCGCCCACCAGTTTCACACCAGCCGCGGGTTTGCCGTCCAGCAGCACCCGTACCGGCAATGACTGGCCCGGGCCAACGGTCAGTGGGTCGACTTCCGGCAGGATCACGAACTTGATCGGTGCAAGCGCCGGCAGTTTCGCCCCCGGCTCATAGATCGCCAGGCTGTATTTGAACGTATGGGTCGATTCGATCGCCCCGGGTACTTTGCTGCGGCCTTCGTTGATCCACTTCTTGTCGGCCGTCTGGGACCACATGCCGTTGTCCAGCGCCACGGCCAGCACCGCTGGCGGCTTGAGCGGTTGCAGGCGGGCGTGGTCCGGCAGGCGCTCTACGGTGACGGGGATCATCTTGCCGCCCAGGTCATAGGCCCAGGCACCGCTGATTTTCTGCGCCTTGAAGGCGTTGTCTTCGGCGCCGTGGCCGTAGATCACTTCGACGTTGCCGCGACGCTGTTCGGTCCACAGGCCATGGGCCGAGGCCTGCGCGGCCAGGAGCAGGCCAAGCAGGGCGAAGGTCTTGGGGTATTTCATGCTGACTTCCTTATAGATCGAGGGTGAGGCTGACAGTGAAGTTGCGCGGATCGCCGGGAGTGACCCAGTAATTGCTGTAGGAGCGTTCGTAGTATTTTTCGTCGAAGACGTTATTCAGGTTCAGGCCCACGGTGACCTCATCGCTGGCCTTGTAATGGGCCAGCAGGTCCACGGTGTGGTAGGCCGGCAGTTCGAAATCCTTGCCGGCTTCGCCCGAGCGATCGCCGACGTAAGTGAACGCCGCGCCAACATCCGAGCCGCGCAGGTGCCCATCTTGGAATTCGTAGACCCCCAGCAGGCTGCCGCTGTGTTTAGCGACGCCGAGGATCCGGCTGCCAGTGGGGTTTCCCGGGTCACCCTTGGTCACTTCGGCGTCGATGTAGGCATAGGCGCCGATCACCCGCACGGCGTCGGTCACCTGCCCGGTCAATTGCAAGTCGATGCCCTGGCTGCGGGCCTTGCCAATGGCGCGGCTGAAGTCGGTGCCGGCGACCGGGCTCAGGACGTTTTCCTTCTCGATATGGAAGGCCGCCAGGGTGGTGCTCAGGCGATCGTCGAACAACTCGCTCTTGATCCCCACTTCATAGCCGACCCCTTCCTCGGGATCGAAAGTCTTGCCGCCGGCATCCAGGCCGTTGTTGGGTTTGAACGAGGTGGAGGCGTTGGCAAACAGGCCGACCTCGGGCGTCAACTGATACAGCAGGCCGGCCCGTTGCGTCAGAGCGTCGTGGCGTTGGCGGCTGGTGAGGTGGGTGTTGTGGTCGTCGATGCTTTGCTCGAAATGCTCATAGCGCACGCCGAGCATGCCTCGCAGCTTGTCGGTGAAGACGATCTGGTCCTGCAGGTTCAGTGCGCGGCTTTGTACATGTTCGAAAAAATCGGGGCCGGTGCGTTTGCCATCAGGTTTTGGCTGGCCATAAATCGGTTGATAAATGTCGATGGGATAAGCGCTGCCGTTGATGGTGGTCACGCGCTCGTTCTTGCGATAGTCCTCATATTCCGTGCCGATCAACAGTTCGTGCTGCCAGGGGCCGAGGTCGAACATTCCACGCAATTCAAGTTGGGTGATGCTGTCGTGCCAATTGTTGTCGCGCTCGCGGTAGCGGCGGTTCACCGTGTGGCCGTCGGCATTCAACGGGCGTGCTTCGGAAGCGAATCCCCAGAGCTCACCCTGCTTGTAATGGCTGGCCAAGCGTAACTGCCAGGCGTCGTTGAGCTGATGCTCGAGGGCGGCCTGGAGCATGTTGTTGTGATTGTCGATGTCGCCGTCGTTGGGCTCGCCCAGGAACGTCGATCGGGAAACGCCGCTCCAGCGATTGTTCGGAGCGACGATGCCGCGGTCGAACGTCGAGCTGTGGCGCACGATTTCGCTTTCCACCAGCAACCGCGTATCGGGGCTCAGTTGCCAACTGATGGAAGGCGCAACGAAAACACGTTTGCTGCCGACATGGTCGCGAAAGCTATTGTTGTCCTCGACCGCCAGGTTGACCCGCGACAGCAGGTTGCCTTCGGTGTCCAGTGGCGTGTTGACGTCCAGCGCAGTGCGGTAGCGATCCCAACTGCCAGCGCTGGTTTGCAAGGTGGTGAAGGCTTCGGGCTGGGGTTTCTTGGTGACTATGTTCACCGTACCGCCGGGATCGCCCCGTCCATACAGGCTGGCGGCTGGGCCCTTGAGTACTTCGATGCGTTCGATGTTCGCGGCGTCTGGGGTGCTTGGATAACCGCGGTTGGCGCTGAAGCCGTCCTTGTAGAATTCCGATGTGGTGAAGCCGCGCACGCTGTATTCGTAGAGCGTCAGGCCACCGAAGTTGTTCTGCTTCGATACACCGCCGGCGTATTCCAATGCCCGTTCGACGCTGGTGCTGCCCAGGTCCTTGAGCACGCTGGCGGGAATCACGCTGATCGATTGCGGGATGTCGCGCAGGGCGGTGTCGGTTTTGGTGGCGCTGGCGGAGCGGGTGGCGCGATAGCCTGTGACGGGCCCGGTGGGGGATTCGTAGTCGGACGTCACGGTGATGGCGTCCAGCTCCAGAGGCTGGAGGTCTTCGGCGTAGGCCGGGTCGCCCAAAAGGCCGAAGGCCAGGCTGGCGAGAGAGAGCCGTTTCAAGGATGACATGTTATGTTGTTCCAAATCTTATAATTGAAACAATATAACACTACTAATGAGAATTTATGCTATCTGTAATTTCAAGTGAAATCTGGATGGGTTTGCCAAGGGGATCACTTGGAAATGCAGGTAGGAATCTTTGTGGCGAGGGGATTTATCCCCGTTCGGCTGCGCAGCAGCCGTAGACCAGTTGGTGCGGTTCATCTGATGGACCGCGGTGTCTGATTTTGGGGTTGCTGCGCAACCCAGCGGGGATAAATCCCCTCGCCACAGGTTTTTGCCAGGCCACAGGATGTGCTTCGCGGCTACTGCTCTTCCTTGAGCACTGCCGGTGCCGGCGGTGGGCGCAGGCCGATTTCAGCGGTGAGCTTGAGCTCCTTGCCGTTGCGCATGACCTGGATCGTCACCTTGTCGGTGGGCTTGATCCGCGCCACCTGGTTCATCGAGCGGCGGCCATCGCCGGCCGGCTCGCCATCGATGCTCAGGATCACATCGCCCAGTTGCAGGCCGGCCTTCTGCGCCGGGCCGTCGCGGAAAATTCCCGCCACCACGATACCGGGCCTCCCGGACAAGCCGAAGGACTCCGCCAGTTCCTGGGTCAGCGGTTGGACTTCAATACCCAGCCAGCCACGGATCACCTGGCCGTGCTCGATGATGGACTTCATCACCTCCATCGCCAGCTTCACCGGAATGGCGAAGCCGATGCCCTGGCTGCCGCCGGACTTGGAGAAGATCGCCGTGTTGATCCCAGTGAGGTTGCCGTTGGCATCCACCAGCGCGCCGCCGGAGTTGCCCGGGTTGATCGCGGCGTCGGTCTGGATGAAGTCTTCGTAGTTGTTCAGGCCCAGCTGGTTGCGTCCGGTGGCGCTGATGATGCCCATGGTCACGGTCTGGCCGACACCGAACGGGTTGCCGATGGCCAGGGTGACGTCGCCGATGCGGATGCTGTCTGAGCGGCCGATGGTGATGGCCGGCAGGTTCTTGAGGTCGATCTTCAGCACCGCGAGGTCGGTTTCCGGGTCGCTGCCGATCACTCGCGCCAGTGTTTCACGACCGTCCTTGAGGGCTACCACGATCTGGTCGGCGCCGCTGGTGACGTGGTTGTTGGTCAAGATATAACCTTCCGGGCTCATGATCACGCCCGATCCCAGGCTCGACTCCATGCGCTTCTGCTTGGGCGAGTTGTCGCCGAAGAACCGCCGGAATTGCGGGTCTTCGAACAGCGGATGGCTGGGCTTGTTGATGACCTTGGTGGTGTACAGGTTCACCACGGCTGGCGCGGCGGTGGTCACGGCGTCGGCGTAGGACACCGGCCCCTGTTGCACAGCCTTGGTTTGCGGCGCCTGCTGCAGGTTGACATCAAGGCTTGGCAGGCCGACCCATTCCGGGTAGCGCTGGATAATCAGTAGAGCGACAAGCACGCCGGCCAACAGCGGCCAGCCGGAAAAACGCAGCGCCTTGAGCATTAAGCACGTCCTACAAAGGTTGCAGGCGGTATGAGACCGCCCATAATGTCGCGCATTATACGAGGCCGCGCGTGCCTCTGAACGGGATATTTAGGAGTCTTTTCATGGCAGTAGCCCTGAACACCCTGGTCGAAGAAGCGGACCGTTACCTGGTCAGCAGCCGGATTGCCGATTACTGCCCCAACGGCCTGCAGGTCGAAGGTGCACCCCAGGTGATGCGCATTGTCAGTGGTGTCACCGCCAGCCAGGCCTTGCTTGACGCTGCCGTCGAGGCCGAGGCCGACCTGGTGCTGGTGCATCACGGTTATTTCTGGAAGGGCGAAAACCCTTGCATCACCGGCATGAAACAGCGTCGTCTCAGGACCTTGCTCAAGCATGATATCAGCCTGTTGGCCTATCACTTGCCGTTGGACCTGCACCCGGAGGTGGGCAATAACGTGCAACTGGCCCGCCAGTTGGACATCACGGTCGAGGGACCGCTGGATCCGGACAATCCCAAGATCGTCGGCCTGGTCGGCTCCCTGTCCGAACCGATGACGGCCCGGGATTTCGCGCGCAAGGTCCAGGAAGTCATGGGGCGTGAGCCGTTGTTGATCGAAGGCGAGCAGATGATCCGCCGGGTTGGCTGGTGCACCGGTGGCGGCCAGGGCTATATCGATCAGGCGGTATTGGCCGGCGTCGACCTGTATCTCAGCGGCGAGGCGTCGGAGCAGACGTTCCACAGTGCGCGGGAAAACGGCATCAGCTTCATCGCCGCAGGGCATCATGCGACCGAGCGCTACGGTGTCCAGGCATTGGGCGATTACCTGGCGCGACGCTTTGCCCTGGAGCACATCTTCATCGATTGCCCGAATCCCATTTGACTCACTCAGATCCCTTGTGGGAGCAAAGCTTGCTCGCGATGACGTTGGCCACAGGCAACGCCGCTATCGCGAGCAAGCTTCGCTCCCACAGCGTTCACTGCAATACCCGAACCACCAGGCATATCCATATGCTGTTTCGATCTAGTTGGCGCCCTGATTAGAAGAGGTCGCTGTGCTAGGATTCCCCGCTCGAACACGGCCCGCTGGCCGTTCATAAGAAAGTTTTCGTGAGTAGCCATGGTCGACAAACTGACGCATCTGAAACAGCTGGAGGCGGAAAGCATCCACATCATCCGCGAGGTGGCCGCCGAGTTCGATAACCCGGTGATGCTGTACTCCATCGGTAAAGACTCCGCCGTGATGCTGCACCTGGCACGCAAGGCGTTCTTCCCCGGCAAGCTGCCGTTTCCGGTGATGCACGTCGACACCCGCTGGAAATTCCAGGAAATGTACAAGTTCCGCGACCGCATGGTCGAGGAACTGGGCCTGGACCTGATCACCCACGTGAACCCGGACGGCGTGGCGCAGGGCATCAACCCGTTCACCCACGGCAGTGCCAAGCACACCGACATCATGAAGACCGAAGGCCTCAAGCAGGCCCTGGACAAATATGGTTTCGACGCCGCGTTCGGCGGTGCCCGTCGCGATGAAGAGAAATCCCGCGCCAAGGAGCGCGTGTACTCGTTCCGTGACAGCAAGCACCGCTGGGACCCGAAGAACCAGCGCCCGGAACTGTGGAACGTCTACAACGGCAAGGTCAACAAAGGCGAGTCGATCCGCGTATTCCCGCTGTCGAACTGGACCGAGCTGGACATCTGGCAGTACATCTACCTCGAAGGCATCCCGATCGTGCCGCTGTACTTTGCCGCCGAGCGTGAAGTGATCGAGAAGAACGGCACGCTGATCATGATTGACGACGAGCGCATCCTCGAGCACCTGTCGGATGAAGACAAAGCCCGTATCGTCAAGAAGAAAGTGCGTTTCCGTACCCTTGGCTGCTACCCGTTGACGGGCGCGGTGGAGTCCGAGGCCGAGAGCCTGACGGACATCATCCAGGAAATGCTCCTGACGCGAACTTCCGAGCGCCAGGGCCGGGTCATCGACCACGATGGCGCAGGCTCGATGGAAGATAAAAAACGTCAGGGTTATTTCTAAGGGGTTGTCATGTCGCACCAATCTGATTTGATCAGCGAGGACATCCTCGCCTACCTGGGCCAGCACGAGCGTAAAGAGCTGCTGCGTTTCCTGACCTGCGGTAACGTCGACGACGGCAAGAGCACCCTGATCGGGCGCCTGCTGCACGACTCCAAGATGATCTACGAAGATCACCTGGAAGCCATCACCCGCGATTCGAAGAAAGTTGGCACCACCGGTGACGACATCGACCTGGCGTTGCTGGTCGACGGCCTGCAGGCCGAGCGCGAACAAGGCATCACCATCGATGTCGCGTACCGCTATTTCTCCACCGCCAAGCGCAAATTCATCATCGCCGATACCCCGGGCCATGAGCAGTACACCCGCAATATGGCCACCGGTGCGTCCACCTGTGACCTGGCTATCATCCTGGTGGACGCCCGCTATGGCGTGCAGACCCAGACCCGACGCCACAGCTTCATCGCCTCGTTGCTGGGCATCAAGCACATCGTCGTCGCCATCAACAAGATGGACCTCAAGGACTTCGACCAAGGTGTGTTCGAGTCGATCAAGGCCGACTACCTGAAGTTCGCCGAAGGCTTGAAGATGAAGCCCACCAGCATGCACTTCGTGCCGATGTCGGCCCTCAAGGGCGACAACGTGGTGAACAAATCCGAGCGCTCGCCGTGGTACACCGGCCAGTCGCTGATGGAAATCCTCGAGACGGTGGAAGTGGCGGGCGACCGTAACTTCACCGACCTGCGTTTCCCGGTGCAGTACGTCAACCGTCCGAACCTGAACTTCCGCGGTTTCGCCGGCACCCTCGCCAGCGGCATCGTGCACAAGGGCGACGAAGTGGTGGTGCTGCCGTCGGGCAAGAGCAGCCGCGTGAAATCCATCGTCACTTTCGAAGGCGAGCTGGAACACGCTGGTCCTGGCCAGGCAGTCACGCTGACCATGGAAGACGAGATCGACATCTCCCGTGGCGACCTGCTGGTGCATGCCGACAACGTGCCGCCGGTCACCGACAGCTTCGAAGCGATGCTGGTGTGGATGGCCGAAGAGCCGATGTTGCCGGGCAAGAAATACGACATCAAGCGCGCCACCAGTTACGTGCCGGGCTCGATTGCCAGCATCGTCAACAAGGTGGATGTGAACACCCTTGAAGAAGGTCCGGCCAGCGCGTTGCAGCTCAACGAAATCGGCAAGGTGAAGATCGCCCTGGATGCGCCGATTGCCCTGGACGGTTACGAGAGCAACCGCACCACCGGTGCGTTCATCGTCATCGATCGCCTGACCAACGGCACAGTCGGTGCCGGCATGATCGTCGCCCAGCCGCTGGCTCACGGCAGCAGCACGCACCACGGCAAACAGGCCCACGTGTCGGTGGAAGAGCGCGCCCAGCGCTTCGGCCAGCAGCCGGCCACGGTGTTGTTCAGCGGCTTGTCGGGCGCGGGTAAAAGCACCCTGGCCTATGCGGTGGAACGCAAGTTGTTCGACATGGGGCGTGCGGTCTTCGTCCTCGATGGCCAGAACCTGCGCCATGACCTGAACAAGGGGCTGCCGCAGGATCGTGCCGGACGTACCGAGAACTGGCGCCGTGCGGCTCACGTCGCCCGTCAGTTCAACGAAGCCGGCCTGCTGACCCTCGCCGCGTTCGTTGCGCCAAATGCCGAAGGGCGTGAGCAGGCCAAAGACCTGATCGGCAAGGAGCGTCTGTTGACGGTCTACGTCCAGGCCTCGCCAGCGGTGTGCGCCCAGCGTGATCCGCAAGGGTTGTATGCCGCCGCTGGCGACAACATCCCAGGCGAATCCTTCCCGTATGACGTGCCGCTGGATGCCGACCTGGTCATCGACACCCAGTCGCTGACACTGGAAGAAAGCGTCAAGCAGGTGCTGGATCTGCTGCGCAAGCGTGGGGCGATATAAAGAGGTGCAGCTGTAAGTTTTTAGCTGCAAGCGGCAAGTAAAAGCCCGCAGGTGAGTGATCATCGGCGGGCTTTTTGTTGTCTGGAGGGACGCTATCGCGGGCTTGCTTGCGATGAGGCCAGTACAGACACCTCAAGACTTAGAGGGATACTCGCGGTGCATCTGCGAAAGCAACGCATCCTTGTCCTGCCACAACTGGTTGATCCAGCCCTGGAACTCCAGGCGATACACGCCGTCCTGATCGTAGTTCTTGCCAATGAACTGCGGTGGGATCTTCAGTTCCTGGAAATGCACCACCACCTCGTCCATCTTGCCGCACAGCAGATCCCAATACCCCGGACGCCCGCCCGGATAATGGATCGTCACGTTGATGATCGACTCCAGTTGTTCACCCATGGCGTCGAGCACAAACGCGATGCCGCCGGCCTTGGGTTTGAGCAGGTAGCGAAACGGTGACTGCTGCTGGGCATGCTTGCCTTCGGTGAAACGCGTGCCTTCGACGAAATTGAAAATACCCACGGGATTGTCGCGAAACTTCGCGCAGGTCTTGCGGGTGGTTTCCAGGTCCTTGCCTTTCTTTTCCGGATGCTTTTCCAGGTAAGCCTTGGAGTAGCGTTTCATGAACGGGAAGCCCAGCGCCCACCAGGCCAGGCCGATCACCGGTACCCAGATCAGTTCCTGCTTGAGAAAGAACTTCAACGGCCGGATGCGTCGGTTCAGCACGTACTGCAACACCATGATATCGACCCAGCTCTGATGGTTGCTGGTGATCAGGTACGAATGCTGGTAGTCCAGGCCCTCCAGGCCGCTGAGGTGCCAGCGGGTACGACGCAGCAGGTTCATCCAGGCCTTGTTGTTGCTGATCCAGGCTTCGTGGATGTGGCCCATCAACCAGTCAGTGAAGCGCTGGGCAGCGGGGAAGGGCAGCAACAGCTTGAAGATCGCCACGATGAACAGCGGTGTGCAGCAGGCGATGGTGTTCAGCGCCAACAGCAGCGAGGCAATGACGCCGCGCAAGGGGGCAGGCAGAAAGTCCAGCATTTAAATGTCCAAAGGTCGGTTGGCGGCTTGGATCGCGGTCAGGGCGATGGTGTACACGATGTCGTCGACCTGGGCGCCGCGCGGCAAGTCATTCACCGGTTTGCGCAAGCCTTGCAGCATCGGCCCGAGGCTGACGCAATCGGCGCTGCGCTGCACGGCCTTGTGGGTGGTGTTGCCGGTGTTGAGGTCCGGGAAGATGAACACCGTCGCCCGACCGGCCACCTGGCTGTTGGGCGCCAATTGCCGTGCCACGGTTTCGTTGGCGGCGGCGTCGTATTGCAGCGGACCATCGATCAACAGGCCGTGCTGGGCCTCGTGGGCAAGCAGGGTGGCTTCGCGAACTTTTTCCACTTCTTCGCCACTGGCCGACTCACCGCTGGAGTAGCTGAGCATGGCCACCCGCGGCATGATGCCGAACGCGGCGGCCGAGTCGGCACTTTGCAGGGCGATTTCCGCCAGCTCCGCAGCGCTGGGGTGCGGGTTCATCACGCAGTCGCCATAGACCAGCACTTCTTCGGGAAACAGCATGAAAAACACCGAGGACACCAGGGAGCAGCCTGGCGCGGTCTTGATCAGTTGCAACGCCGGGCGGATGGTGTTGGCGGTGGAGTGGATGACACCCGATACCAGACCGTCCACTTCATCCAGGGCCAGCATCATGGTACCGATGACCACGGTGTCTTCCAATTGCTGCTCGGCCATCGGCGCGTTCAGGCTCTTGCTCTTGCGCAACCTCACCATGGGTTCGACGTAGCGTTCGCGAATCGAATCCGGGTCGAGAATCTCCAGCCCCGGCGGCAGTTCGATGCCTTGGGCGCGGGCCACCGCTTCGACGTCGGCCGGTTTTGCCAGCAACACGCAGCGGGCAATGCCCCGGGCCTGGCAAATGGCGGCTGCCTGGACGGTCAAAGGTTCGCTGCCCTCGGGCAGCACGATACGTTTGTTGGCGGCCTGGGCGCGCTGGATCAACTGATAGCGGAACACCGCTGGCGACAGGCGCATTTCCCGTGGCGTGCCGCAGCGCTGGTGCAGCCATTTGGCGTCCAGGTGGCTGGCGACAAAATCGGTGATGATCTCTGCACGTTCACGGTCATCAATGGGGATTTCCTTGTTCAGGCCGTTGAGCAGGTTAGCGGTGTCATAGGAGCCGGTGCTGACCGACAGAACCGGCAACCCCGCCTGCAAGGCGCCGCGGCACAAGTCCATGATGCGCGGGTCGGGCAGGGTGTCGCTGGTCAGCAGCAGGCCGGCCAGCGGCACGCCGTTGATCGCTGCCAGGCTCACGGCCAGGATGATGTCGTCGCGATCGCCGGGGGTCACCACCAGCACGCCGGGCTTGAGCAGTTCCACGGTGTTGCGCATGGTGCGGGCGCAAATGATGATGTTGCTCATGCGCCGGGTTTCGTAGTCGCCGGCATTGAGCACCTGCGCGCCCATCAGGTCGGCCACGTCGCGGGTGCGCGGGGCATTGAGTTCGGGGCGAAACGGGATGCAACCGAGCAGGCGGAAATCGCCGCTGCGCAGCAAGGGCGAGTGCTCCTTGAGGCGTGCGGAAAACGCCTCCATGCTTTCGTCGGTGCGGACCTTGTTCAGGATCACCCCGAGAACTTTCGGGTCCTTCGGCCCGCCAAACAACTGCGCCTGCAACTCTACCCGGCCAGACAGCTCGGTCAGCACTTCGTTTTCCGGTGCCGACACCAGGATGACCTCGGCGTCCAGGCTCTTGGCCAGGTGCAGGTTGACCCGGGCGGCGTAGCTGGCGTTGCGGGTCGGGACCATGCCTTCGACGACCAGCACGTCCTTGCCGATGGCCGCCTGCTGATAAAGGGTAATGATTTCCTCCAGCAGCTCATCGAGCTGGCCGTCGCCGAGCATGCGCTCGACGTGCGCCAGGCCCAGGGGCTGCGGCGGCTTGAGGCCATGGGTGCGGGCCACCAGCTCGGTGGAGCGTTCCGGCCCGGTGTCGCCGGGATGAGGTTGGGCAATGGGTTTGAAAAAGCCGACTTTCAGCCCGGCCCGTTCAAGGGTACGCACCAGCCCGAGGCTGATGGAGGTCAGGCCCACACCAAAATCGGTGGGCGCGATAAAAAAAGTTTGCATGCGGATTCTCTAAGGGAGCATGGCAAGGGTGTGACCTATGACTGGTCATCTACCATCAATTCCAGTCGCCAAGGTTATCGCTAACCGGGGCCTGTGCGCACCAGCCGCAGTCAAAGGGCTGGCCTATTTTTTCAATGCGTTGCGCAGGGTCCAGTACCCAGGCCCGGGACTGCCAGGGTGGCTGGTGGCGCAGGTGTTGGGTATGGCCACAGGAAAGCTCGGCCACCCAGTGCCCGTCCTCGTCCTGATGGAAACCGGTGACCCTCGGTCTGTTCGGGCAAGTCCGTTTGTCCGGGTTCCGTTCGCTTTCGGGCAAATCCTTGTTTAGACTTGTCCGTTCTTCATTCTTATGCAAAAGGTCTCGCCCCATGCTGATCGCCGCCAATAAGGCTGTCTCCATCGACTATACCCTGACCAACGACGCTGGTGAGGTCATCGACAGCTCTGCCGGCGGCGCTCCGCTGGTCTACCTGCATGGCGCAGGCAACATCATCCAGGGCTTGGAAAAAGCCCTGGAAGGCAAAACGGTCGGTGACGACCTGAACGTTACCGTCGAGCCGGAAGACGCCTATGGCGAGTACTCCGCCGAACTGGTCAGCACCCTGAGCCGCAGCATGTTCGAAGGCGTTGATGAGCTGGAAGTGGGCATGCAGTTCCACGCTTCCGCCCCCGATGGCCAGATGCAGATCGTCACCATTCGCGACCTGGAAGGCGACGACGTCACCGTTGACGGCAACCACCCGCTGGCCGGCCAGCGTTTGAACTTCAAAGTCAAGATCGTCGACATCCGTGACGCCAGCCAAGAAGAAATTGCCCATGGTCACGTCCATGGCGAAGGCGGCCATCACCACTGATTTGTGCGCTACGCTCAAATGACCAGTGAACTGGAAAGGCGCCATACGGCGCCTTTTTAGTCGGTTGCTGTTAGCATCAACCATGGCTGTTTCGAAAAGATCCGCAAACCTGGAGTTCGTCATGAGTGCTTTCCACGACCTTAAACTCAAAGCCCTGGATGGTCAGGAGCTTGCTCTGGCGCCGTTCAAGGGGCAAGTCGTGCTGGTGGTCAACGTCGCCTCCAAATGTGGCCTGACGCCTCAATACGCGGCGCTGGAAAACCTCTATCAGCAATACAAGGCCAAGGGCTTCAGCGTGCTGGGCCTGCCTTGCAATCAGTTCGCCGGGCAGGAACCGGGAACCGAGCAGGAAATCCAGGACTTTTGCAGCCTCAACTACGGCGTGACGTTCCCGCTGTCCAGCAAGCTGGACGTGAACGGCCATGATCGTCACCAGTTGTACCGCCTGCTGGCGGGCGAGGGGGCCGAGTTTCCCGGGGACATTACCTGGAACTTCGAAAAATTCCTGCTCGGCAAGGACGGCCGGGTGCTGGCGCGTTTCTCGCCGCGCACGGCGCCGGATGACCCCACGGTGATCCAGGCGATCGAAAAAGCGTTGGGTTGAAAGCCCGGCGCTGCCCCCCCTGTGGCGAGGGGATTTATCCCCGCTGGGCTGCGAAGCAGCCCCAAGAGCAAGCAACTTGATTAGGCTGACACACCGAGATATCAGATTTTAGGGCTGCTGCGCAGCCCAGCGGGGATAAATCCCCTCGCCACAGGTTTTGCATCCGGCTGCGCGGTCGGGTCAGTCCACCCAATCGCGATCCGCTCGGCTCCCTTTTAATCCTTAATCATTCCAATCAATAGTGCTACCCAGCACTCGGCACGGCACATATTATCGCCGTCATATCGACCTGCGACCTTGTCCCGTGGAGTGCCCCCATGCCTGTAAAAGCCCTGTTCAAACCCTTCCACCTCGGCACGCTCGAGCTGCCGACCCGCGTGGTGATGGCGCCGATGACCCGTTCCTTTTCGCCGGGCGGCGTGCCGAACAGCAAGGTGATCGAGTATTACCGTCGTCGTGCGGCGGCCGGGGTTGGCCTGATCATCACCGAGGGCACGACGGTGGGGCACAAGGCTTCCAACGGCTACCCGAACGTGCCGCATTTCTATGGTGACGCCGCGTTGGCCGGCTGGAAAAAAGTGGTTGATGCGGTACACGCCGAAGGCGGCAAGATCGTTCCACAGCTGTGGCATGTGGGCAGTGTGCGACGCATCGGCACCGAGCCGGACGCCAGCGTGCCGGGCTATGGCCCGAGCGAAAAGCTCAAGGACGGCCAGGTGGTGGTCCACGGCATGACCCAGGCGGACATTGACGAGGTTATCGCCGCGTTCGCCCAGGCGGCAAAAGACGCTCAAAGCATCGGCATGGACGGGGTGGAAATCCACGGCGCCCACGGCTACCTGGTGGACCAGTTCTTCTGGGAAGGCAGCAACCAGCGCACCGACGGTTACGGCGGCAGCCTGGCCAACCGTTCGCGCTTTGCGATCGAATTGATTCGTGCCGTGCGCGCGGCGGTGGGCGAGGGTTTCCCGATCATTTTCCGCTTCTCCCAATGGAAACAGCAGGACTACACCGCGCGTCTGGTGCAAACCCCTGAAGCCTTGGGCGAATTCCTCAAGCCATTGTCCGAGGCGGGCGTGGATATTTTCCACTGCTCGACACGGCGCTTCTGGGAGCCGGAGTTCGAAGGCTCCGAGCTGAACCTGGCCGGCTGGACCCGCAAGCTCACCGGCAAGCCCACCATTACCGTCGGCAGCGTCGGCCTGGACGGCGAGTTTCTGCAGTTCATGGTCAACACCGACAAAGTCGCGCAACCGGCCAGCCTGGAGAAATTGCTGGAGCGCCTGAATAACGAGGAGTTCGACCTGGTGGCGGTGGGGCGTGCGCTGCTGGTGGATCCGGACTGGGCACAAAAAGTGCGCGAAGGACGGGAGCAGGAGATCCTGCCGTTCAGTCGCGAGGCGTTGATGACCCTGGTTTAAGCGGCGCCTGATCTGACGCTATTGCGAGCAAGCTCGCTCCCACATTTAATCTTCAGCGAGCATGAGTCTGGTGTTCGACAAAGATCCCCTGTGGGAGCGAGCTTGCTCGCGATGGCGATCTCAATATCGCCGAAGACTCAGCGCACTGTCGGCGCAGCGGGTATCACTGATTCGCCGACACAAACCCCACGCAACTGCGCCTCGAATTGCTCGATCACCGCCGCCCAACCTTGGCGACTGGCATGTTGGCGCGCATTGAGCCTCACGCAACGCAAGGCCTCGCGCTCTTCCAGCAGCCAACGGGCCCCCTCACAGAACGCTTCTTCATCCCCCGGCATTGCCAGCACACCGTTGTACCCATGGCGAATGTGCTGCGCGGCGGCGGCCTGGTCATAGGCCACCACGCCCAGCCCGGACGCCAGCGCCTCCAGCACCACGTTGCCGAAGGTTTCGGTCAGGCTCGGAAAGACAAACACATCCCCGGACGCATAGTGGCTGGCCAGCGCCTCGCCGCGTTGCGAGCCGCAAAAGATCGCCTCGGGCAATTCCTGTTCCAGCTCGGACCGCTGCGGGCCGTCGCCGACCACCACCAGCTCCATCCGTCGCCCCGGGAAAGCGCTGCACAGCGTGTCGAAACTGCGCTTGAGCAGCCCCAGGTTTTTTTCCGGTGCCAAGCGTCCGACATGGAGCACGGCGATGTCATCGTCGTCCAGGCCCCACGCTTGGCGCAGGCTCGACGAGCGCTTGACCGGGTGAAACAGTTGACTGTCCACGCCGCGGGACAACAACGCCACGCGCTCGAAATGTCGTCGCTCCAGTTCCAGGCGCTGGCTGAGGCTGGGCACCAGGGTCAGGCTGGAGCGGTTGTGGAACCAGCGCAGGTAATGGGTGAGTACGCGACTCAACAGCCCAAGGCCGTACTGCTGGGTGTATTGCTGGAAGTTGGTGTGGAAGCCGCTGACCACCGAGATACCCAGGCGTCGGGCTGCGCGCAGGGCCGACAGACCCAGGGGGCCTTCCGTGGCGATGTACAGCACGTCCGGACGATGGCGTTTCCAGCGTCTGAGCAGTTTGTGCATCGACGCCTGGCCCCACTGCAAACCCGGATAGCCCGGCAGCGGCCAGCCCCGGCACAGCAGCAACTGCTCGTCACTGGCCTGGCGTTGGTCGTCGACCTGGCGCGGTCGTATCAGCTCGACTTGATGCCCGCGGGCGAGCAGGCCGTCGTACAGGCGGCCCAGGGTATTGGCCACGCCATTGATTTCCGGCGGGAAGGTTTCGGTGATCAGGGTAATGTGCAGAGGTGTGGTCATGACCCCAGTGTCGACCGGGGCCATTTCGTCATTGTGACGCCAGGATGATGGATTTGTGACGGGCTCAGCCCTGGCGGGCCAACGCGGTCTCGGCACCTTGCTCACGGACCCAGAACAACGTCGCGCCGGCCACCGCTGCCGGCATCATCAGGATGTTCACCACCGGGATCAGCAACACCAGGTACACGCTGCCGCCAAAGCCCAGGCTCTGCCAGCGCTTTTCCCGCAGCCAGGCGAGCATTTCGTTCCAGCCCAGCTTGTGGTTGTCCGCCGGGTAGTCGATGTACTGGATCGCCATCATCCACACGCCGAACAGCAGCCACAGCGGTGCCGCCACCAGGTTGACCACGGGGATGAACGACAGCACGAACAACCCCAGGGCGCGGGGCAGGAAATAGCCAAGCTTGCGCGCTTCCCGCCCGAGGGTCCGCGGGATCATGGCAATCAACTCGGCCCAACTGAAGGCAGGGAAGTCGTCGGTGCCACGGATGACCACTTCGACTTTTTCCGCGAGAAAGCCGTTGAACGGGGCGGCGATGACGTTGGCGAGCATGGTGAAGGTGAAGAACACCATCAGCACGACGAGCACCACGAACAGGGGCCAGAGGACATAGCTGAGGAAACTGAGCCAGTCCGGTAGCGACGGCATCAGCGTATCGACCCACAGGCTGAACTGGTGGCCGGCCAGGTAAATCAATCCGACGAACAGCACCAGGTTTATCGCCAGGGGCAAGAGTACAAACAAGCGCAGGCCCGGGCTCAAGACCAGCTTGAGGCCCTCTCGCAAATATTGCGGGCCGGACAGGACGGGGGCGGGCATAGGTGGCTCCGAGCGAAGGTGAACGCGCCGACCTTACCGGCTTTGCCCCGCCCGGGAAAGCGGCGACATGGCGTGTAACAACGTTTCTTGAGGCGAAGGCGCCTATTGAAAGGGCCGCTGGGGATAGAGCTCACCTATGAGCTGGATTGTTAATCCGTATTTCCTTAATCTTCGCTCCCTCGATACGCTGCACCCATTCTTTTCCAGGACTGTCGAACCCAAGCCTTCCCCAAGTGCGTCAACGGTCCTTTTTATTCACGCCGCTCACCCGGCGTTCCGGCCCGCAAGGTCCGGTCAACAGGAGCAGGTCATGTCTGAAGTGCGTCATTCGCGAGTGATTATTCTCGGTTCCGGCCCTGCCGGTTACAGCGCTGCGGTTTATGCGGCCCGCGCCAACCTCAAGCCACTGCTGATCACCGGCATGCAGGCCGGCGGTCAATTGACCACCACCACCGAAGTCGATAACTGGCCGGGCGATGTCCATGGCCTGACCGGCCCGGCCTTGATGGAGCGCATGAAGGAACACGCCGAGCGCTTCGAGACCGAGATCGTTTTCGACCACATCAATGCCGTGGACTTCGCCGCCAAGCCATACACCCTGACTGGCGACAGCGCGACCTACACCTGCGATGCCTTGATCATTGCCACCGGTGCCAGCGCTCGTTACCTGGGCCTGCCGTCGGAAGAAACCTTCATGGGCAAAGGTGTTTCCGCCTGCGCCACTTGCGACGGTTTCTTCTACCGCAACAAGCCTGTGGCGGTGGTCGGTGGTGGCAACACTGCGGTCGAGGAAGCACTGTACCTGGCCAACATCGCCAGCACGGTCACCCTGATCCACCGTCGCGAGACTTTCCGCGCCGAGAAGATCCTGATCGACAAGCTCAATGCCCGCGTCGCCGAAGGCAAGATCATTCTCAAGCTCAACGCGACCCTGGACGAAGTGCTGGGTGACAACATGGGCGTGACCGGTGCCCGCCTGAAGAACAACGACGGCAGCTTCGACGAGATCAAGGTTGACGGTGTCTTCATCGCCATCGGCCATACCCCGAACACCTCGCTGTTCGAAGGCCAGCTGGAACTCAAGGACGGCTACCTGGTGGTCAAGGGCGGCCGCGACGGCAATGCCACCGCCACCAGCGTCGAAGGTATCTTCGCGGCCGGAGACGTGGCCGACCACGTCTACCGCCAGGCGATCACCTCGGCCGGTGCCGGTTGCATGGCAGCCCTGGACACCGAGCGCTACCTGGATGGCCTGCAGAACGCTTCGTTCTGATCCATCAGGCATTAAAAAACCGGCTTCGGCCGGTTTTTTAATGGGGGGATGTTTATCAGTGGTCTCCTGTGGGAGCTGAGCTTGCTCGCGATCGCGGTGGGTCATGTGCAGTCATTTTTGAATGTGCCGCCGTCATCGCGAGCAAGCTCGGCTCCCACAGGGTGAGTGGGGATGTCTAGACCAGCTTCGCCAGGCACGCCTCCAGAATATCCAAGCCTTCCTCCAACACGTTCGGCTCGGTCGTCAATGGCGCCAGCAGCCGCACGATGTGTCGCGACTTGCCACTGGGCATCAGCAACAAGCCCGATTCCCGCGCCAGGGCCAGCAGTTGCGTCAATTGTGCCGAAGCCGGGGTGCCGTCGGCGTGGGTCAGCTCGATGCCGCGCATCGCGCCGACGCCGGTCAGGCGGCCCAGGTAGGGCGTCAGCCCACGGTTGCGCCAGGATTGGTAGCGGCTGACGATCGCCTCCTCCTGTTGCGAGCCCCAGGCATGCAGGTTGGCGTCGGTCATTTCATCCAGGGTCGCCAGGGCGGCGGCGCAGGCGATGGGGTTGCCCGAGTAGGTGCCGCCCAAGCCGCCCTTGGGCAGGTTGTCCAGCAGCGCCTTGCGTCCCACCACCGCGCCCAAGGGCACGCCGCCGGCAATGCTTTTACCGAGCAGGACCAAGTCAGGCTCGATGCCGAGCCGTGAGAAGGCAAAGCGCTGGCCGGTGCGGCCGAAGCCGGACTGGATCTCATCGACGATCAGTACAATGCCCTTGTCGTCGCAGAACTGCCGCAGGGCCTGGGCGAAGAGCACATCCATCGCCAGGAAGCCGGCTTCGCCCTGCACCGGTTCGACAATGAAACAGGCCACGTCATTCACGTCGATTTCGACGCTGAACAGCCGCTCCATGGCCCTCAAGGCTTCTTCGCGAGTGACGCCGTTGTCCTTGCTGGGGTACGGCAGGTGATACACCGGCCCGGGCAGTACGCCGACTTTCTGCTTGTAAGGCGCGACCTTGCCGTTGAGGTTGAGGGTCGCCAGGGTGCGGCCGTGAAAGGCGCCATCAAACGCAATCACGGCGGTACGGCCCGTGGCGCCGCGTACGATCTTCAAGGCGTTCTCTGCTGCCTCGGCGCCGCTGTTGGTGAGCATACCGCTGACCGGATAATCCACCGGGACGAACGCCGCCAGCCGTTCCATCAATTCAATGTACGGCGTATGGGGGGCGGCATTGAATGCGTAATGGGTCAACCGGGTGGCCTGTTCACGGATCGCCTCGACGATGCGCGGATGGCAATGGCCGAGGTTCAACACACCGATGCCGCCGACGAAATCGATGTAGCGTTTACCGTCGGCGTCCCAGACCTCGGCATTCTTGCCGTGGCTGAGGCTGACGGGATGCACGATGGAGATCGATTGGCTGATGGTTTCGCTGCTCATGGATGACGGCCCGGACGATGGAGAAATTTCCGTTATCTAAGCCGCGAGCAGAGGGGCCCGGCAAACGAAATAAAGTTGCCGGGTCAATCTTAAAAGTCGGGATGTGGTGAGGCGCCGCTCACTTGGACTCAGCCTGTGGCGAGGGAGCTTGCTCCCGCTGGGGCGCGAAGCGGCCCCCCAAACCTGGCAACGCGGTGTGTCAGGCAAATTGAGTTTGACTGTTTGGGTCTGCTGCGCAGCCCAGCGGGAGCAAGCTCCCTCGCCACAACAGCGGGCCTCGTCGTAATGGAAGGGGCGATCAGCGCCGTTGCAGCGGCGGCGCCTCGAACTTCACCCCGGCCAACCCATGGGTCATCAGCGCGCGGATATTACCGTGATCGTTGCCGTCAGGCGTGGCCAGCACCGAACGGTAGTGTTCGCCAAACGCCAGCAGCGCTTCTTCATCGCTCAAGCCCTCAAGCAGCGCCAGGCCCAGCGTCTTGCAGGATCCTTCGTTCTGCCCCGCGGCGTTTTGCACGCCACCGTTGTTGAAGGCCTGGGGCTGGTAGTCGTAACCGGCGGCGATAAAGGCCAGGGTGTCGGCGAAGGCATGTTCGCCGCTTTTAAGACGGGTACGCAGGGTATTGAGATCAGGCATCGGGTTTTCCTTTGGCGAACGCCGCTTGTTGTTCGGCGCTGGCTTCTTTCTGGTATTGGGCTTTCCACTCGGCGTACGGCATGCCGTAGACCACTTCGCGGGCGTCATCGAGGCTGACCTCGATCTGGCGTTCATCGGCGGCGGCCTTGTACCACTTGGACAGGCAGTTGCGGCAGAAGCCGGCGAGGTTCATCAGGTCGATGTTCTGCACATCCTTGCGGCTGTCCAGGTGGGCAACCAGCCGACGGAAAGCGGCGGCTTCGAGTTCGAGGCGTTGTTGGTCGTTCATGGGGATCTCTGCGAGGCAGCTTCAAGGGGCGAGCTTCAAGCTGCAAGTTTGGATTTGCGGTGGTCAGGCTTGAAGCTTACCGCTTGAGGCTTGCAGCTGCTACGAAGTAGCCCGACTTGCCGCAAGCGTGATCGACACCGACTCGGCAAATCGCAAGGCGTGGGGTTTGTCGACTTCGACTTCGGCGTATTGCACCGACTCGTTGGTCATGACCAGGTCGAGCAATTCCTGGGTCAGGCGTTCGAGCAGGGCGAAGCGGTTGCCTTCCACGTGGGCGATGATCGCCTTGGTGATGGTGCGGTAGTTCAGCGCGTGGTCGATGTCGTTGTCGCGTACTGCTTCCTGGGCGGCGTAGAGGATGGTCAGGTTGATCAACACATCCTGTTTGTTGAGGATTTCATCTTCGTTGATGCCGATGAAGGTGCGCAGGCGCAGGTCCTTGACCTTGATGCGTGCCATGGCTGGCTGAAGTTGTGGCATTTACTTGCTCCGTCGAATCAATTGCAGGAACTCCTGGCGCGTGGTGCTGGAATCGCGAAAGACGCCGAGCATCACCGAGGTGTTCATGGTCGAGTTCTGTTTTTCGACACCGCGCATCATCATGCACATGTGCTGGGCTTCGATCACCACCGCCACGCCGGCGGCCTGGGTGACCTGCTGCACCGCGTCGGCGATTTGCCGGGTCAGGTTCTCCTGGATTTGCAGGCGGCGGGCGAACATGTCCACCAATCGGGCGATCTTCGACAGCCCCAGGACCTTGCCCGTAGGAATATAAGCCACATGGGCCTTGCCGATGAAGGGCAACAGGTGATGTTCGCAGAGTGAATAGAGTTCGATGTCGGCGACGATCACCATTTCATCGCTGTCAGAGGTGAACAGCGCGCCGTTGACGATCTGCTCGACGCTTTGTTCATAACCATGGCAGAGGTACTGCATGGCCTTGGCGGCACGGACCGGGGTATCGAGCAGACCCTCGCGTTCGGGGTTTTCCCCCAGGCCGATGAGGATCTCGCGGTAGTTCTGGGGCAGGGATAGCGTCATGGTGCATCCTCGAAACAAGGCTATTTGACGTGCCGCCCGCCGTTGACGGTCAGGGTCGTGCCGGTGACATAAGGGTTGTCCAGCAGATAACGCAGGCTCTGGTAGATCACTTCGCTGCCGGGTTCGATGCCCAGTGCGGACTTGGCCAGGGCCTTGGCGCGGTAAGCCGCGTCGTCTTCGGGGTTGAACAGTAGCAGGGCCGGGGCGATGCCGTTGACCTTGATCGCCGGGGCGAACTTGGCCGCGAACGACAGGGTCAAGCTTTCCAGGCCGGCCTTGGTGGCGCAATAGGCGATATGCCGGGCGCTGCCCTTGCGGGTCACATCATCGCTGATGTGCACGATATCCGCCGGGGTTGAACGCCGCAGTAGCTCGGCGCCGTGCAGGTTGATCAGGTAAGGCGCCAGCATGTGCACGCCGAACATGGCCTTGAAGGCCGCGGCTTCGCAGCCCGGGCCCTCGGCCAGCCAGGCCGAGGCGTTGTGTACGATGGCCCGCAGCCGGTCGGTGTGCTGCTTGAGTTGCTCGATAAAGGCCAGGATCCCCGCTTCGCTGGAGAAGTCGGCAAACAGCATGACCGCGCCCAGGTCCCGCAACGTTTGCACGCCTGGACGTTCGGTCCGGTAGGTCGCGATCACCGGTTGCCCGTCTTCCAGCAATCGCCGGGCACAATGCAGGCCGACGCGCTGGGCTGCGCCAGTGATCAGGATCGGAGCGGTGGCGCTGGACATAGGACGGCTCGGTTCACGGCTAGAGCAAAACTATAACAGCGACGCGGGGCGCCTCCTATGTACAAAGTTGAATCCAGAGTTCCCCTGCGGGAGCGAGCTTGCTCGCGATAGCGCACTCATAGGCAATACCTGGTGTGGATGTACCGGCCTCATCGCGAGCAAGCTCGCTCCCACAGGTTTTTTGTCGCCCATGAAGCTGGCGACATCAATGATTCTGCGTAGCCGGCAACGTCCGCTGTGGCGCGCCGTTGAGCCAGTTCGCCAGCAGATGGGTCGACATCGGAATAAACAGGTAGACCATCAGTGGCGTCAGGATCAGCGTACTGATAAACACGCGGCTCAACAGGCCCAGTTCGCCCAGCAGCGGCCCCAACAGGAAATTGAACAACAGCGAGACGGGAAAAAACGCCAGCCAGATGGCCACGGCCTGTTTCCAGCGTGGCGGACGCTGACCGACCGCGCCGAACCAGCCATCGATGCCACGCACGCGGTGTTCGGAGGGATGGGCAAACAGATCGCTGCCCCGTCCCAGCCAGGCCGTGCGGGAGGCAGAGTGTTCCCAGGCGTACAGCGTCTGCTCGTCGGCAAAACGGAAGATGATCTGGAATTCATCGTCCTGGGGCGGTGGCGCGAGCACGCCTGAGCCCAGGTAGCCGGGAAAATCGGTTGCCAGTTGTTCGCCTTCGCGCAACCAGGCGATCAGATCCTGATAGCGTCCATGGGCGACGCGGCGGGCAACCATCAGGGTGACGGGTGAGGTAGACATTATGCATCTCCGTAAGACAGGCGCGGCACTCCGGGTAGGAGGTTCGCGGGGGACGCCCCCGGGGTGGTGGGCAGCGTCTGGTCGCCAAAAAACAGGCAAGGATTATTCCTGATTGTGCGTAAAACAACAAAAACGCACATCGAGTACGTTTGTCCTTGTCATGACATGTCCTGGGAGGGGTAAACTAGGATCCAATTTCCCAGCCGGAATTGTCTGCCAAAATGAGTGTAATCACAGAGGATGGCTTCGTTTTCCAGGCATCAGGCGCCTTGAAACGGGAAGACCTGTTTCCCATTCGCGAAGTCGCGCGCATGACCGGCGTTAACCCCGTGACCCTGCGAGCCTGGGAGCGGCGCTACGGTTTGATCCAACCCACCCGCACCGAAAGCGGGCATCGCCTGTACTCGTTGGGCGATATTGAAAAGGTGCGCAGCATCCTGGCTTGGATCGAGCGCGGGGTGGCCGTCAGCAAAGTGGGAAAGATCCTGGCGAAGACCGAGTCGGTGCAACCGGTCTCCACGCTGATTTCATCCGATCTGGTCAGGGCCGATCATGCCCACTGGCAACAACAGGTGGCGGACGCGGTTAGCAACTTTGACGATGTGGAGCTTGATCGTGTCTACGGCCAGATCTTTTCCACCTATACCGTGCCGATCGTCTTCCAGGACATCCTGATGCCGCTTTGGCGACAACTACTGCAACGCCAGCAGACGTTTGGGCAAGCCAGCGAATGGGTGTTTCTTGATGGTTTCCTGCGTTCGCGCATCATCCAGCGGCTCTTGTTCAAGCGCGAAGGTACGTCGCCGCGTGTCCTGGTCTGCGCGATTGCCGATCATTGCCATGAACTGGAGTTGCTGGTCACGGGGCTTTTCCTGTCCAAGGCGGAAGTGGGCGTCAGGCTGTTGTCGATCGGCCTGCCGTTCGAGGAGCTGACCCTGGTGTGCCAGAAGATCCAGCCGGTGGCATTGGTGCTGGTTTCCAATCACGCGCCGGCGCCAGACTTGCCCAAGCGCCTGGGCAAATTGGCGATGAGCCTGGATTGTCCTTTGATGCTGGCCGGTGATGCATCCGATCTGGCACAGGAGAGCCTGGTTGGATCGTCGGTCGGTTGCCTGGGGAATGAGGGGGCAGTGATGCGCCAGCGCCTGCGTCAATTTCTGGCAGGCAACCTGGATACCTGAATGGTGTGTCCTGTATCACCAGTACTGTTGCTTTTTGACGGCGTCTGTTGCCGTCATGCTGCGTCGGGCTATGACTCGTCGCGGCGTCTTGCCTGACGACAACAGCTACTCGTCAAAAAGAAACGTATTGGCGAAACAGGGCACTAGAGGTGCATGGTCGGATGGGTCAGGCGATGTTGCTGCAGGATGTACTGGCGCAGGCGCTCCGTCTCGTCCTGGTCATTCTGGCTCAAGTGGTAGGCAAACAGGCCGCGATCGGTTTCCCGTTCGAAGGTGCCTCGCAGCGAAATTCTCTCGTAGCCTGATGGGCTGAACCATAAGGCAAACTGCTTCGGCGGTTTGGTCCGACTGCGGTTTTCCAGCAATACGCCTTTGCAGGAGACTTCGTGGACCCACAGCGGTCCCGGCTGACCCTTGATGTTTTCCAGCGCCACCGGCTCTTCGAGCGCCAGGCGCCATGGGCGTATCTTCGGTCCGTCCTCGTAGATGCTTGGCACACCCAAGCGCAGGTGCATCGCGTGGAATTCGTCTTCCACCAGATGCAGCGGAAAGGTCATTTGCTGGTTTTCGAAATTGGCTTGCAGCGTAACCTGCTCATTTGCCGCCAGACGTGTCAGCAAGTCACGGATCTGCGACCCACCGTTTACCAGCAAGCTCGACGTGACATCCCGCTCGTTCAACTGCGGGTTGTGTTGCATGGTCCGGATGAAATCCAGTTCATCCTGCGTCAGGAGGGCATCGCGCTGCATGATCTGCTCGAAATGATAATTTACGTGTTCACTGGTGATTGTAGTGACTGACCATTAATTCGTGGTTTTGTTTGAACCGTCCGTCGCTTCGAGTCGGGCAATTGTCTGCCGCGCTTCGGCCAGCTCCTTTTCCAGCTGGGCGACGCGTTGTTGAGCCTTGACCTGGGTCGTGACGTCTTTTTGCACACCCACGAAATAGGTATGCCCGTCAGCCTGGTTTTTTACCGTGGACAGTGACAACTCATTCCAGAACGGCGTGCCGTCCTTGCGGTAGTTGCGCAGCACCTCACGACAGGTACCGCCCTCTTTCAAGGCTTTGCGAATGGGCTCCAGCGAGGGCTGGTCCCGATCACCCGATTGCAGGAACCGGCAATCCTGATAAAGGATTTCGTCGCGGTGATAACCGGTCAATCGTTCGAAGGCCGGGTTCACGTAGATCAGGATATTGTCTTCACCTTCTTTTTCGGCGATGACAATCCCATCGTTCGAAGCATTGATGACCAGTTGCATCAGTTGAGCGTTGATCATGGGGAGAACCCTTTGAACATCCTTGTAGAAGCAGCATTCTAAAAGAAATCGATAGGCTGTCCACTGGCCATTAGGGCCGTTGAGAGCCATTCGCAGCCTGACAGGTGCAACTGTTACTATCCTGGCTCTTTTTTCAGGTTCAGGATCAGATCGATGAAAGTCGCCATTCTTTCCGGCTCAGTGTATGGCACCGCCGAAGAAGTCGCCCGGCACGCCGCCAAACTGCTTCGCGAGGCAGGCTTTGAATCCTGGCACGACCCTCGTGCGACCCTGGCGGATGTGCAGGCATTCGCACCGCAGGCCGTGCTGGCAGTGACTTCCACGACCGGCATGGGTGAGTTGCCGGACAATTTGATGCCGTTGTATTCGGTCATCCGCGACCAGTTGCCCGGGTTCTTTCGCGGTTTGCCTGGCGCGGTGATCGGCCTGGGCGACGCCAGCTATGGGGATACCTTCTGCGCCGGTGGCGAGCAGATGTGCGAGCTGTTCGTCGAATTGGGCGTACGTGAGGTGCTGCCGATGCTGCGTCTGGATGCCAGCGAGAGCGTCACGCCGGAAACCGACGCCGAGCCATGGCTTGCTGAGTTGATTGACACGCTGCGCCCTTGAAGCGGATGCGCTGACTCGTTCGGCCAGTAAGCTGGCTGCGAACGCAACTACCGCCTCTGAAAGAGCTGACTAGACTGATTTTCTTGCGTAAGACGTTTCGATCGAAACATATAACAAGAAACCAGAGGTCAGAGCCGTGAGCGTAGCGCCCGTCCAAACGACACTCAGCATCAAAGATCAGGTCAGTGCGGCCGAATGGCAAACCCGGGTGGACCTTGCCGCCTGTTATCGGCTTGTTGCGCTGCACGGTTGGGATGACCTGATCTTCACCCATATTTCCGCAAAGGTTCCCGGTACCGAGGATTTCCTGATCAACCCGTTCGGGATGATGTTCCATGAAATCACCGCCTCGAGCCTGGTCAAGGTGGATCAGGCCGGCAACAAATTGATGGACAGCCCCTACGAGATCAACCCGGCTGGCTACACCATCCACAGCGCGGTGCATGAGGTACGCCATGATGTGGCTTGTGTGCTGCACACCCACACCGCTGCTGGCGTGGCGGTATCGGCCCAGAAACAGGGGGTGCTGCCGATCAGCCAGCAATCGCTGTTCGTGCTGTCGAGCCTGGCCTATCACGCCTACGAAGGGGTGGCCTTGAATCACGAAGAAAAGGCTCGCCTGCAGGCGGACCTGGGCGAGAGCAACTTCCTGATGCTGCACAACCATGGCTTGCTGACCTGTGGCGGTACCATCGCCGATACCTTCCTGATGATGTTCACCTTCCAGCGGGCCTGTGACATCCAGGTCCTGGCGCAGAGCGGCGGGGCCGAGCTGATTGCCATCGAGCCGCAGATCCTGGCTGGCGCCCGGGCGATGATCGCCGGGGTGACCAAAAGCGCCCAGGGCATGGGCGGCGCGTTGGCCTGGCCGGCGTTGTTACGCAAGCTCGATCAACAAGACGCCGGGTATCGAAGCTGATGCCCCTGGCCCAGATTCCCCTGCGTATCTGGCGCCAGCGCAGCCAGATCTTCATGTTCCGAGGTCATGCCATCCGTTACTGGGTGGCCGGGCAGGGCGAGCCGCTGCTGCTGATCCACGGGTTCCCCACAGCCAGTTGGGATTGGCATTACCTGTGGCAACCGTTGGCGCAACGCTACCGGGTGATCGCGTGTGACATGCTCGGTTTCGGCGACTCCGCCAAACCGACGGATCACGTCTACAGCCTGCTGGAGCAAGCCGATCTGCAACAGGCCCTGCTCGCGCACCTGAATGTGAGGGGTGCGCTGCATGTGTTGGCCCACGATTACGGTGATAGCGTGGCCCAGGAACTGCTGGCGCGGCATTACGAAGCGCGCATCCATCTCGCCAGTTGCGTCTTTCTCAATGGCGGCCTGTTCCCGGAAACTCACCGCCCAGTCTGGGCCCAGAAACTCTTGCTCAGCCCCCTGGGGTGGCTGCTGGGGCGGGCGTTCTCCCGGGAAAGCCTGGTCAGCAGCTTTCGGCAGATTTTCGGCCCCCGGACCACCCCTACTGAAAGCGAGCTAGATGATTTCTGGAGTCTGGTAGAAGCCCATCGTGGTCCGCGGATCATGCACAAGCTCATTGCCTATATTCCCGAACGCCGTGTGCAGCGGGATCGCTGGGTGCAGGCGATGCAGCGCGGCGACGTGCCGTTGCGGGTGATTGACGGCGCGGTCGACCCGATTTCCGGAGAACACATGGTGGCGCGCTACGAGGCCCTGATCCCGAGCCCGGACACGGTGTTGTTGCCCGACATTGGTCATTACCCGCACACCGAGGCGCCGGTGCAGGTGCTCAAGCATTACCTGGCGTTTCGCGAAGCCATCGCCGCGCCGCACAGACAAATGGCCTGTTCATGACGATACCTTGTGGGAGCGAGCTTGCTCGCGAACGCGTCAGCACATCCAGCATCTATTCTGATTGAAAGACCGCTATCGCGAGCCTGCTCGCGATAGCGGTGCCTCTGCCAGCAGGAAAATCGAATAGGCCGCTGTGGCTTGGGCCCGCATCATCCCCTCACCTTATCGCCCACCATTCACTTGCAACCGTGTTGATTGTGACCGGTCGACTTGTGCCGGACACTCGTGCCCATTGTCCTGTCCGCCTGCTGGAGTTCTGCCATGAGTGAGTCTGTGCGCTTCGAAGATAAAGTCGTGATCGTCACGGGAGCCGGCGGGGGCCTGGGCCGCGCCCATGCGCTGCTGTTCGCCAAGCAAGGCGCAAAAGTGCTGGTCAACGACCTTGGCGGCTCGGCTCAAGGGGAAGGGGCCAACGCCTCGGCAGCAGACCGGGTGGTCGCCGAAATCCGCGAGGCGGGCGGCATCGCCGAGGCCAACCACGACTCGGTGACCGATGGCGACAAGCTGGTACAAAATGCCCTCGACGCGTTCGGCCGGGTCGATGTGGTGGTCAACAACGCCGGGATCCTGCGGGACAAGACCTTTCACAAAATGGACGACGCCGATTGGGACCTGGTCTACCGCGTCCATGTCGAAGGCGCCTACAAGGTCACCCGCGCCGCATGGCCGCACCTGCGTGAGCAAAACTACGGGCGGGTGATCTTCACCGCGTCCACGTCCGGCATCTACGGCAACTTCGGCCAATCCAACTACGGCATGGCCAAGCTTGGCCTGTATGGCCTGACCCGCACCCTGGCCATCGAAGGCCGCAAGAACAATATCCTGGTCAACGCCATCGCCCCCACCGGCGGCACGCGCATGACCGAAGGCCTGATCCCGCCGCAGGTATTCGAGCAACTCAAACCTGAACTCGTCAGCCCGCTGGTGGTGTACCTGGCCAGTGAAACCTGCCAGGAAACCTCCGGCCTGTTCGAAGTGGGCGGCGGCTGGATGGGCAAGGTGCGCTGGGAGCGCAGCCTGGGGGCGGGCTTTGATCCGCGCAAAGGTTTTTCGCCCGAAGACGTCGCCGCCCATTGGCAGCAGATCTGCGACTTCGAGGGTGCGGTACACCCGAACGACAATCTGGAAGCCTTGAAAGAAATGATGGCGAACTTGCAGCGCTACGCTGTTTGACTCGCCGCCTCGACCGGTTGCCGTCAGCGACGGCAACGCCGGTCAGGGAATGTATTTCTTCACCAGCGCTGCCAGGTTGGCAGCGGTCTCGATATCCATCACGCCGTCATGTTTTGCCGGACGAAAGTGCAGCTGAAACGCGCGTACCAGCCTCTGAAAACCCGCACCTGTCGTGGCGGCCGACGTGTCATATCCATATTTCTTGAACAGCCCGAGCAGTTGCTCGCGAGTCGGCAAACCGTTGCATTGGTAAGCCTGCGAGTAGGCCTTTTGCGTGGGTTCATCAAACCACGCACCTATCGAGAAATAACCCGCAAATAAAAAAGGCCGCTGCAAAAAGCAGCGGCCTAAGCGTGACGTTGCAAAGGAGCTACAAACCAACGTCGGTAAACACGGGATGATGGACCGATACGCCAATCCATCCGAAGACGGTGTGCCAGGCATGAGGGATGCCATGAGGCTTGTGCTTGCAGGCCCGTTGCCCTGAAAGCCCGGCCAGCATAGGCATCGAGCCCCGCGGGAAACAGCCCGGATTCAGACATGCACCGTTGCAGGGCGCGTAACAGTCGAAGGCTGGGCATGGGTATGCGCGGCGCTGATGACCCATCATCCAGTCCATCCATGCACGGCGCAAAGGCCTGCGCCGCATGGGCTGTAATCCTTTTTAGGTACAGCGCGAATACCTCCTTGGTGCGCTTATCGCCCCTGGCGTGCGGCAGTAGGGTGAAGCCTCTGTCACTCACCGGGGAAGACGCATGACAACAATAACAATGCGCGCCATCTTCAAGCCGCAGGCGCTGGCCGTCGCGGTGGCCTTGGGTTGCTGTGCCCAGGCGCAGGCCGTTTCATTCAACATTGGCGAGATCGAGGGTCAGTTCGATTCGTCGTTGTCCGTGGGCGCAAGCTGGGGCATGCGCGATGCCGACAACGACCTGGTTGGCACGGTCAACGGCGGTCGGGGCCAATCGTCCACCGGTGATGATGGGCGGCTGAATTTCAAGAAGGGCGAGACCTTTTCCAAAATCTTCAAAGGCCTGCACGACCTTGAACTCAAGTACGGCGATACCGGCGTGTTCGTGCGTGGCAAGTACTGGTATGACTTCGAACTCAAGGATGAAGGCCGCGAGTTCAAGGACATCAGCGACAGCAATCGCAAGGAAGGCGCCAAGTCCTCGGGGGCGCAGATTCTCGATGCCTTCGTCTATCACAACTATTCCATCGCCGATTTGCCGGGCACCGTGCGCGCCGGCAAGCAGGTGGTCAGCTGGGGGGAAAGTACCTTCATCGGCAACTCGATCAACAGCATCAACCCGGTGGACGTGTCCGCGTTCCGTCGTCCTGGTGCGGAGATCAAGGAAGGCCTGATCCCCGTGAACATGCTGTTCGCCTCCCAGGGCCTGACCGACAAGCTCACCATCGAAGGTTTTTATCAGTTGGAGTGGGACCAGACCGTGGTGGATAACTGCGGCACGTTCTTCGGCAACGACGTGGTGGCCGATGGTTGCACCAGTGGGTACACGGTGGGCAGCCCGGCGATTGCGCCGTTCGTGCCCTTGACCCGGGCATTCGGCCAGGAGATCCAGGTGTCCAGCGAAGGGGTGATCATTCCCCGTGGCGGCGACCGCGACGCCCGCGACTCCGGCCAGTGGGGCACGGCGTTGCGCTGGCTCGGCGATGATACCGAGTACGGCCTGTACTTCATGAATTATCACAGCCGTACGCCTACCGTCGGGACCACCACGGCGGGGCTGTCGACGCTGGCGGCGTTGCCGGGAATGGTCACGATCGCCAACGGCCTGGCCCCTGGCAGCGGTGCGGGTCTGGCGCAAAGCGTGATGCTGGGCCGTGGTGGGTACTACCTTGAATACCCGGAAGACATCCGCCTGTACGGCGCCAGTTTCTCCACGACGCTGCCCACCGGCACCGCCTGGACCGGGGAAGTCAGCTACCGTCCCAACGCACCGGTGCAGGTCAACACCAACGACCTGACCCTGGCGCTGCTCAACCCGATTGCCGGTGGCGCGACATCGCCCATCGCGACCTCGGCCGGGGCGGATAACACCGGCTACCGGCGCAAGGAAGTGACCCAGGTCCAGAGCACCCTGACGCACTTCTTCGATCAGGTGCTGGGGGCTGATCGCCTGACGCTGGTTGGCGAAGCGGCAGTCGTGCATGTCGGTGGCCTGGAGTCCAAGGACAAGCTGCGTTATGGCCGTGACTCGGTCTATGGCCAATACGGCTTCCAGGGCGACACCGATGGTTTCGTCACCTCGACGTCATGGGGCTATCGCGCCCGGGCCATCCTCGATTACTCCAACGTGATCGGCGGGGTGAACTTCAAGCCCAACGTGTCCTGGTCCCACGACGTGGCCGGCTATGGCCCCAACGGTCTGTTCAACGAAGGCGCCAAGGCCATCAGCGTTGGTGTCGATGCCGACTACCGCAACACCTACACCGCCAGCCTGAGCTACACCGACTTTTTTGGCGGCGATTACAACGTTCTCGAAGACCGCGACTTCCTCGCGTTGAGCTTCGGCGTGAACTTCTGATCTGGCTGACAAGGAAAACCCAATGCGCAAGATGATCCTGCAATGCGGTGCCCTGGCCCTGAGCCTGCTGGCCGCGAACGTGATGGCGGCGGTCTCGCCGGATGAAGCGAATAAACTGGGTACCAGCCTTACGCCGTTGGGCGCGGAAAAAGCCGGCAATGCCGATGGCTCGATTCCGGCCTGGACCGGCGGCATTCCGAAAAACGCCGGTGCCGTGGACAGCAAGGGCTTTCTGGCCGACCCGTTCGCCAATGAAAAACCGCTGTTCACCATCACCGCCGCGACCGTGGACAAGTACAAGGACAAGCTGTCCGAAGGCCAGGTCGCGATGTTCAAGCGCTACCCGGAAACCTACAAGATCCCGGTCTATCCGACCCACCGCAGCGTGGGCCTGCCGCCGGAAATCTACGAGTCGGCCAAGCGCAGCGCCCTCAACGTGAACGCCATCAACGACGGCAATGGCCTGGCCAATTTCACCGGCAACCGCTACTACGCCTTCCCGATTCCCAAGAGCGGCGTGGAAGTGCTGTGGAACCACGTCACCCGTTATCACGGCGGCAACCTGCGCCGGGTCATCACCCAGGTGACGCCGCAGACCAATGGCAGCTTCACGCCGATCCGCTTCGAAGAAGAAATCGCCGTGCCGTTCCTGATCAAGGACGCCGATCCGGAAAAGGCCAGCAACGTGCTGACCTATTTCAAGCAGGAGGTCACTGCCCCGGCACGTCTGGCCGGTAACGTACTGCTGGTGCATGAAACCCTCGACCAAGTGAAGGAGCCACGCCTGGCCTGGATCTACAACGCCGGCCAGCGCCGGGTGCGTCGTGCCCCGCAAGTGGCTTACGACGGCCCGGGCACCGCCGCCGACGGGTTGCGCACCTCCGACAACTTCGACCTGTTTTCCGGCGCCCCGGATCGCTACGACTGGAAGCTGGTCGGCAAAAAGGAAATGTACATCCCGTACAACAGCTACAAGCTCGATTCGCCCAGCCTCAAGTACGACGATGTGATCAAGGCCGGCCATATCAATCAGGACCTGACTCGTTATGAATTGCACCGGGTCTGGGAAGTGGTCGGCACGGTCAAGCCCAGCGAGCGGCACATCTATGCCAAGCGCCACATGTACATCGACGAAGACAGCTGGCAGGCGGCGCTGGTGGATCACTACGACGGTCGCGGCCAGTTGTGGCGGGTGGCCGAAGGTCATGCCCAGTTCTACTACGACCATCAGAACCCGGGCTACACCCTCGAGGCGCTCTACGACATCATTGCCGGCCGCTACATCGCGCTGGGCATGAAGAACGAAGAGAAACACAGCTACGAGTATGGCTTCGAAGCCCGGGCCGCCGACTACACACCGGCAGCGCTGCGTTCGACCGGGGTTCGCTAACCCTTCGGACGGACACCGCATCTGTGGCGAGGGAGCTTGCTCCCGCTGGGGCGCGCAGTGGCCCTGAAACCAGACGGCTCGATGTATCAGGTGCATTGAGTGGACCGTTTTGGGGCTGCTGCGCAACCCAGCGGGAGCAAGCTCCCTCGCCACGGGACCGAGTCTGATTTGAACCCGACATGACGACCGGCAGCAAACCTGCCGGTCGTTTTTTTATGGGCGCCAATCAGCGCGCTGAATACTTCTCCAAAGCTCGGCGACACAGGACTAGGGTGGTGAAATAACAATAAACAGGATCACCCCACATGACCGCCATGACCCCGTGTCCGGACCGTCCAGGATTGTTGCCTCGCCTGTCCTCGACGCACGTGCCGCGGCGGTCCCTGAGTGAGTCTTTGCTGACGTCCGAAGCGCGGGTAAAACTGCTTTGCGCGCCAGCGGGCAGTGGCAAGAGTGCGTTGTTCGCCGAGTGCTTCCTGCAGGCTCCCGCCGGGTGTCGGTTGCATTGGTTGCCATTGGGAGGCGCGGCGTTGAGCGCGGTGCAACTGTGCGAGCGCCTGGCCCAGGCCCTCGGGTTGCCGATGCTTGATGAAGCGGGACTGCTGGCCCACCTGGCGCGTTTGCAGACACCCACGTGGTTGTTCCTGGATGACTACTGCCGGGTGCCGAATCCCGAACTGGACCAGTTGCTCGACCGTCTGTTGAACACCAGCAGTCCGGCGTTGCACCTGTGGCTCAATAGCCGCCGCCGTCCCCAATGCAACTGGCCGCGGCTGTTGCTCGATGACGAACTGCACGAGTTCGATGCGCAGGCGTTGTTCTTCACCCCGGACGATGTCCTGCCATTGCTGCGTCATCTGCCCGGCCCCCAGGCTGCCCGCACTGCCCGCGAGGTGATTCAACGTAGTGGCGGCTGGTGTGCCGGGGTGCGCATCACGCTGCTGGAACGTTGCGATTGGGCGCGCAAACATGCAACGCCCGGACGGCCGGGGACCTTGGTCGACTATCTGGAGTACGAACTGTTCAGCGCGCTGACTCCAGACCTGGCGCAGGCCTGGCATGTGCTGGCGCATCTACCGCGCTTCAATGCCCGGCTATGCGAGCATCTGTTCGGCGACACCGTGGGCGTGCAATGCCTGCCCTTGTTGCTGGACCTGGGGTGTTTCATCGAACCATGGGAGCAGACGTCGGACTGGTTGCAGATTTTTCCGGCGCTGGCCCGGCTGGTACGTGAAGAGCCCTGGCCGCAGGGGCGTTCCTGGCATCGACGGGCCTGCCAGTGGTTTGCTGCCGAGCAGGACTGGCAAATGGCGTTCGAGCAAGCCATGTTGGCCGAGGAGTTCGAGACTGCTGTGAGTTTCTTGCAGCATTTGAGCTTCGAGCACGTCTTGCAGCGTCGCAACGTGGTGCTGTTGCTGGGCCTGCACGATCAACAAGGTGAAGCGCTGACCCTCTGTACGCCGCAATCGGTGGGGTTGCTCACCGCTGCGCTGTTGTTCGCCGGACGCTTCAACCAGGCGTCGACATGCATTGAGCAGTTGGCCAGGTTCATGCCGCAGCCTTCGGCCTGCCGGCAGCGACAGCTGCTGGCCAGGTGGCAGGTCTTGCAAGGCTGGTTGCTGCACCTCTCGGGCGATGGCGAACAGGCGCGCGAGCACTTTCTCCAGGCCCAGGCCAGCCTGGACCCCGAGGCCTGGGCCCAACGGTTGCTGTGCCTGGGTGGGCTGACGCAGCAGGCGCTGCTTGAAGGCGAACTGGCTTCCGCGCATCGGATCAACCGCCAGGCGCTGTGCCTGGCGCGCGCACAGGGTTCGCTGGTGTTCGAAGGATTGCTGGAACTGGACCACGCCCAAGTCCTGGAGCAACGTGGCGCGCCTCATCGGGCCGATCATCTGCTGGCCGCTGTCCAGGCGCTGCTGGATAAACCAGGCCAGGACTTTTCCCCGTTGTTGGGGCGTATTGCCCTGCGGCGCGGGCGCCTGGCATTGCGCATGGGGTTTGAAGAGCGCGCCGCCGAGCAGTTTCAAGCGGGTCTGGAAACGGGCCTGCACAGCCTGGACAAACAGGTGCTCTACGGATTTCTCGGCAAGGCCAGCCTGGCTGCCAACCAGGGCGATTATGGCGAGGCCTTCATGCAACTGCGCGATGCCGAGCGGATCATGCAGCAGCGGCACATCCCCGACACCGTTTACCGTGGCGTGTTATTGCAAACCAGCTGTCAGTTCTGGTTGCAACAGGGGCGGGCGGAATTGGCCCATGAAGCCTTGACCCGCGTCTTGCGCCACTTTCGTGGGCCGCAGGCCAAGCACGCGCCTCCCGCGACGCTGGAATTGATTGCGCGACTTGAATACCTGCTGGTGCTGGCCGAGGTCTACCTGCAACGGGCACAGGAGCCGCAGGCGTGCCTGCAAGCCATGATCACCCGGGCACAGCAGAGTGAAATGCACAGCCTGGAGACCGAACTGCATCTGGTGTTGACGGAGGTTGTCTGGTTGTCCGGCGATCGCTCCCAGGCCCGGACACTCCTGCAAGAAGGGCTCAAGCGAGTCACGTGCTGGCGGGCCCAGCAAGCCTTGTGCGAGCTGCGCTTGCGCCAGCCCGAGCTGGGCCACTGGACGCAATCGGCAGCGCCCATCGAACCATCAACGACTGGCGCCGAAGATACGTTACTCAGTCACCGAGAGCTTGAAGTTCTGCAATTGATTGCACAAGGTCATTCCAATCAACAAATTGCCGAGCAACTGTTCATATCGTTGCACACGGTAAAAACCCATGCGCGTCGCATACATAGCAAGTTGGGGGTGCAGCGGCGTACTCAAGCAGTTGCGAAGGCTAAAGTCATGGGGGTGATGGATTAGATTGAAAACAACTCCCGAAGGTCTTTACGCACGCTTACATTTGTCTTTTTACAGTATGGGGTTTGTCTGATGTATAACTAAGCCTGCGGATCGAACAGGAAGTTCGGTCTATGACATGACAAGGATGTCTTATGAATACCAAGTTGTTTTCTTCTTACTCTGAAAAACTGCTCGCACTGAAGAATACCCGTGTGGATTTTGCCGTGCAGGTGTTGTTGGGGCGCTATTTGGAAGCGCTGGGTGTCAATCCGTTCAGCAGTTATCTGAATACATTGGCAGACTTTCCGAATCCCGAAGTTGGCTCGTCCGAAACCCTGTTCGATGAAGCATTGGCCTGGGTTGAAAAGCAGCGGGTGCCCATCTACAAACAAGGCGTCAGTAACGTGTTCAACAAGCGTTATTCTTTTGCCGTTGAAGACCGTGTCAGGACGCTGGATTTGATCGCGTTCGAAAAAATCGTTTCGGATATCGTCACCCAACTGACTGAAAAACCTGCAATGGATTTATCCTGGCGTTCCATCAAGCCTTTGTCCGTTGAGGATGTTCATGGTGCATTGAAACTGCACTTGCCCGGAGTCGATCTGGATAAAGTCTACGTCACCGGTTTTGTAACCCATGGCGCTGGTGAGCGCGTGGTGTCTTCTTCTGAACCGCTGATCGACTATCTACTGGGGCATTTCGACAATAATGAGATTCCCTACCACTCCAAAGGCGATCACCAAGCTATTTACATGGTGCCCTTCAGTGGGGATGACCGCCATCTCCATCCGCGACTGGCCCCCGCTCACCTTAATGATCTAATGATCAAGATTGTCCCGGATTTCCTGGGCTGATTCCGAACTCGCTTCATAGCCCATTCGCCAACTCACGGCCTGGGTCGCTGCCAGCAGGCGTTGCGCCGCCGGGCCGTTCTCGTCGGCATGGAACAGCGAGGCCGGGCCAACGATGGTCATGACCGCCGTCACTTGGCCGACGGCATTGAATACCGGGGCGGACAAGGCATCCACCCCCGGCATCAGCAAGCCATGCACATGGTGCAGGCCGCGGCTGCGAATCTGCTCGCATAACACGGCATAAGCGCGGTCGTCGGCGAGGGCGTGGTGCTCGGTGCCTTGTACTTCCTGTTCGCGCAAGCCGATGGTCTCGCGCTCCGGCAGATAAGCGCTGAATACCAGCCCCGTGGACGAACTGAGCAGTGGCAATACCGAGCCCAGTTGCGTTACCACGGTCACGGCCCGCACGGCGGGTTCGATGCGCACCACGGTCGCGCCATGGTTGCCCCACACCGCCAGGAAGCAGGTTTCGTTCAAGTCGTCGCGCAATTCGGCCAGGGGCAGGGCGGCCACTTGCAGCACGTCCATGCCGTTGAGCGCTGCCAGGCCTACGCGCAAGGCCTCGCGGCCCAGGCCATAGTGGTTGGTGGCGGCGTTCTGCTCGGCAAACCCGCTGGCGATCAAGGCTTGCAGATACCGATGAACCTTGCTCGCCGGCATTTGCACGTGTTCGGCCAGCCGCGACAGCGACGTGGAGGGCGACAGTTCGGCCAGGGCCTTGAGGATGTCGGTGCCGACTTCGGCCGAGCGGACTTTCTGTTTACCGTTGCTGAGCGGGGTTTCCATGGAGGCGCTGGGTCCTGAGGCGAATGGGCGTCTTTATAGCTTGACGGTCGCCGTCGAGCAAATTACGTTATGCGTAATTGAATTACGATAAAAACAACCCGGTACGCCTCAACCACTCTGTTGAGTGACGGGCCGCATTCCTGGAGGCTCCATGAACCTCGTTTCCCCCGCGTCGGACCTGGCTTACCAATCAGGCTTCGGCAATGAATTTGCCAGCGAAGCCTTGCCCGGCGCCTTGCCCGTCGGCCAGAACTCGCCGCAGAAAGTCCCATACGGTCTCTATGCCGAGTTGTTCTCCGGTACGGCGTTCACCATGGCTCGCAGCGAAGCGCGGCGTACCTGGATGTATCGCATCCGACCGTCGGCCAATCATCCGGCCTTCACCAGGCTCGAACGGCAACTGGCGGGTGGCCCATTGGGCGAGGTCACGCCCAATCGCCTGCGTTGGAACCCGCTGGAGATCCCCGCCGAGCCCACCGATTTCATCGACGGCCTGGTGTGCATGGCGGCTAATGCCGGTGCGGACAAACCGGCCGGCATCAGCCTTTATCAGTACCAGGCCAACCGTTCCATGGAGCGGGTATTTTTCAATGCCGACGGTGAATGGTTGATCGTGCCGCAACTGGGACGGCTGCGGATCACCACCGAGTTGGGTGTGCTGGAACTGGCACCGCTGGAAATCGTCGTGCTGCCCCGGGGCCTGAAATTTCGCATTGAACTGCTCGACCCGCAGGCCCGTGGTTATCTTGCCGAAAACCATGGCGCACCGCTGCGCCTGCCGGATCTCGGGCCCATCGGCAGCAATGGCCTGGCGAACCCACGGGACTTCCTGACACCGGTCGCCCATTACGAGAACCTCGCGCAACCCACCTCGCTGGTGCAGAAATTCCTCGGTGAGTTATGGGGTTGCGAGCTGGACCATTCGCCCCTCGACGTGGTGGCCTGGCACGGCAACAACGTGCCGTATAAATATGATCTGCGCCGCTTCAACACCATCGGCACGGTCAGCTTCGATCATCCGGACCCATCGATTTTCACCGTGTTGACCTCGCCCACCAGCGTCCACGGCCTGGCCAACCTCGATTTCGTGATTTTCCCGCCTCGCTGGATGGTGGCAGAGAACACCTTCCGTCCACCATGGTTCCACCGCAACCTGATGAACGAATTCATGGGCCTGATCCAGGGTGCCTACGATGCCAAGGCCGAAGGTTTCCTGCCGGGTGGCGCGTCCTTGCACAGCTGCATGAGTGCCCATGGCCCGGACGGCGAGACCTGTACCAAGGCGATCAACGCTGAACTGCAGCCGGTGAAAATCGACAACACCATGGCCTTCATGTTCGAGACCAGCCAGGTGCTGCGCCCAAGCCGTTTCGCCCTGGACTGCCCGCAATTGCAAACCGACTACGATGCATGTTGGGCCTCGCTGCCTGTCACGTTCGACCCGACCCGGAGATAACCCATGACTCAACTTTCCCCTGCCCGTAGCTGGGTCGCCTGTGCCAACGGCCATGCGGACTTCCCGTTGCAGAACCTGCCCTTGGGTATCTTCAGTGTCGATGGTGGTGCCCTGCGCAGCGGCGTGGCGATTGGCGAGCGGATTTTCGATCTGCAGGCGGCGCTGCACGCGGGCTTGTTTGACGGCGCTGCACGCCAAGCTGTCGAAGCCATGGCCGACGGCCAGTTGAATGGGTTTTTCGACCTGGGCCGAGGCGCCCGGGTTGCCCTGCGTGAGCGACTGCTGGAACTGCTGCGCGAGGACAGCCCCCTGCGGGGCGAGGTCGAAGCCCAGGGCGCGAAACTGCTGCTCCTCGCTGCCGACTGCCAGATGCACCTGCCGGCCAGGATCAACGACTACACCGACTTCTACGTCGGTATCGAGCACGCGCAGAATGTCGGCAAGCTGTTCCGCCCCGACAATCCGTTGCTGCCCAACTACAAATACGTCCCCATCGGTTACCACGGTCGCGCCTCGACCATTCGCCCGTCCGGCACCGACGTGCGCCGCCCCAAGGGCCAGACCCTGCCGGCCGGCCAGACCGAGCCGACGTTCGGCCCGTGTGCACGGCTGGACTATGAGCTGGAGCTAGGCATCTGGATCGGCAAGGGCAATGCCTTGGGCGAACCGATCCCCATCGGCGATGCCGCCGAGCATATTGGCGGGTTCTGCCTGCTCAACGACTGGTCGGCCCGGGATATCCAGGCCTGGGAATACCAGCCTTTGGGACCGTTTCTGTCGAAGAGTTTCCTGACCAGTATTTCGCCATGGGTGGTAACGGCTGAAGCCCTGGAACCGTTCCGTCGTCCGCAACCGGCACGCCCGCAAGGCGATCCGCAACCGCTGCCGTATTTGCTGGACAAGCGTGACCAGGCCGGTGGTGCCTTCGACATCGAATTGGAAGTCCTGTTGCTGACCGAGGCCATGGGCGAGCAAAACCTGCCGGCCCAGCGCCTGACCCTGAGCAACACCCAGTATATGTACTGGACCGTGGCGCAAATGGTCGCGCATCACAGCGTCAACGGTTGTCAGTTGCAGGCCGGCGACCTGTTTGGCTCGGGCACCTTGTCGGGCCCTGAAAACCATCAATTCGGCAGCCTGCTGGAAATCACCGAAGGCGGTAAAAAACCGATCGAATTGGCGTCTGGCGAAGTGCGCCGATTCCTCGAGGACGGTGACGAAATCATCTTGCGGGCCCGTTGCCGCCGCGAGGGCTTCGCGTCCATCGGCTTCGGCGAGTGCCGGGGCAAGATCCTGCCGGCGAGTTGAGGGGCAGGGCATGGAGCTCTACACCTACTACCGCTCCACCTCGTCCTATCGGGTGCGCATTGCGTTGGCGCTCAAGGGGCTGGATTACCAGGCCTTGCCCGTCAACTTGATCGCTGCGCCTGGGGGCGAGCATCGCCAGCCGGCCTATCTGGCGATCAACCCCCAGGGCCGGGTACCGGCGTTGCGTACCGATGAGGGCGCGCTGCTGGTGCAATCGCCCGCCATCATCGAATACTTGGAGGAACGCTATCCACAGGTGCCGCTGCTCAGCGCCGACCTGACGGTGCGCGCCCATGAGCGTGGCGTCGCCGCGCTGATCGGTTGCGATATTCACCCCCTGCACAACGTCAGCGTGCTCAACAAATTGCGGCAGTGGGGCCACGATGAAACGCAGGTGACGGAGTGGATCGGGCACTGGATCAGCCAGGGATTGGCGGCCGTGGAGCAGTTGATGGGTGACGACGGTTATTGCTTCGGTGCAGCGCCGGGGCTGGCGGATGTGTACCTGATCCCGCAGTTGTACGCGGCTGAGCGGTTCAATGTGTCTTTGCAGGCGTATCCACGGATTCGTCGGGTCGCGGCATTGGCGGCTGGGCATCCGGCGTTCCAACAGGCGCACCCGGCGAATCAGCCGGATACCCCCTGAGGGCCCGCACGGGTCTGAAGGCCAGGTGATCTTGTGGCGAGGGAGCTTGCTCCCGCTCGGTTGCGCAGCAACCGCCGAAAAGCTTGGGGCCGCTTCGCGTCCCAGCGGGAGCAAGCTCCCTCGCCACAGGGCCGTCATCGCTCCTGAACAAAGTCCACCGGTTCAATGCACCACAGAATTCGGCGGCAAATGCCCCAGCCGCTCCGTCAGTCGGATTCGCTGGATCGGATCGTCGCTGAGCATCAGGGCGTGCTCCAGGTCGAAGCGTTCGGCGTTGGGGCAATCGAGTCGCTGGTACAGGCTGGCGCGGGCCAGGTAGTCGGCGGCGCTGGCGTTTCCCAGTTCCAGTACCCGTTCGGCGTCGATCAAGGCGGCGATGTAATCGTCGTTCGCCAGATGCAGTTGACGCAGGTTGCGCGACAGGCGCTGCAGCATCTGCATCGGCTCGGCATTGACCAGGTGTTCAGCCTTGAGCTGCATGTTCGCGCCGTATTGGCGCTGTAGCAGTTCCCGACAGTCATTGGGGTACAACCGACGGCCGCCGCACGGATCGAGCAGGTGATCGGCGCCGGGTACCTTCAACAGGAAATGCCCGGGGAAATTGACACCGACCATCGGAATTTCCAGGCCTCGGGCCAGTTCCAGAGCAATCAGCCCGAGAGCCAGGGGCTGCCCGCGTTTGCGTGCCAGGACTTTGTCCAGCAACGCCGCTCGTGGTCGCAGAGGCGTGAAGTCGTCCTGGGCGAAGCCCAAGTCATTGAGCCGTCGCAGCAAGGGCTGGCCCAGTTCGCTGACAGGCAGCATCGGCAGGCCATGGCTGACCCGCTGTTGCAGCTCCTTGAAATCCTTCAGCAAGGCCGGTACGTCGACCTCGCGATCATGTTCGGCGGCGATCCACAGCGCCGCTTCGAACAGCGCCGGTGGGGAGCGGTGCAGACAATCAAAAAAGGCTTGGCGCGGTTTCATCGAACTCTCCGGGCTACGCTCCCGTTTTAGCCCTGCCGTGGATTTTCGTCCAGTCTCGGACAGAGGCTATGACAGGTTATGCCGAAAAAGACTGAGCACCGTGGCGACTTATTCCTGCGTGCTCCAGCAAATTTCGACTGCGCGCCTATACTGGCGAAACAAACAAAAGTGATTCGGGAGCCTTTCGATGTTTGCTCTCATGCAAAGCTCCCGCCTTGAATCGCTGCACCTAAGCGTAGACCCGGCAACCGGGTTGAAGGCGGTGATTGCCATTCATTGCAGTCGTCCGGGGCCCGCCCTGGGGGGTTGTCGTTATCTTGCCTACCCCGACGACGAAAGTGCCGTGGCTGATGCCGTACGCCTGGCCCAAGGCATGAGTTACAAGGCGGCGCTGGCCGGCTTGCCGGTGGGGGGCGGGGTGGCGGTGATCATGCGCCCCGCCCATGTCGAGAGTCGGGCAGCGTTGTTCGAAGCCTTTGGTCGTTGTATCGAGCAGTTGGACGGTCGCTATATCACGGCCATCGACAGCGGCACGTCAGTGGCCGACATGGATTGCATCGCCCAGCAGACTCGCCATGTCACCAGCACCACCGCCTCGGGAGACCCTGCGCCCCACGCGGCGATGGGGGTTTTTGCCGGTATCCGTGCCACCGCCATGGCCCGCCTGGGCAGCGATAACCTCGAAAGCCTGCGGGTGGCGATCCAGGGCCTGGGCAACGTCGGTTATGCCCTGGCCGAACAACTGCACGCCGCAGGTGCCGAGCTGCTGGTCAGTGACATTGACCCAGGCAAGGTGCAATTGGCGATGGAGCAACTCGGCGCCCATCCGATCGCCAACGACGCGCTGCTCAGCACGCCCTGCGACATCCTTGCTCCTTGCGGGCTGGGTGGGGTGCTCAACAGCCAAAGCGTGGCACAACTGCGCTGCTCGGCCGTTGCCGGCTCGGCCCATAATCAGTTGAGCAACCTGCAAGTGGCCGACCAGTTGGAAAGACGTGGAATCCTCTATGCGCCGGACTATGTGATCAACTCTGGTGGCCTGATCTACGTCGCCCTGAAGCATCGCGGCGAAGAGCTGTCGACGATCACCGCGCATTTGTCGAAGATCGGTGCCCGGCTTACGGAAGTCTTTGCCCACGCCCAGGCGGAGAAGCGCTCACCGGCCCGGGTGGCCGATGAGCTGGCGGAGCGTTTGTTGTACCGCTGAAAAGCCAATTGTGGGAGCGAGCTCTCACAGGTTTTTCTGGTGCTCACAGACTGACTATTCCCGCCAACAAAACACCACCCCTGTGGCGAGGGAGCTTGCTCCCGCTCGGCGGCGCAGCCGTCGTAAAACCGGCTGACGCGGTCTGCCTGAACGGTCGCAGTGATCCAATGGGGCCGCTTCGCAGCCCAGCGGGAGCAAGCTCCCTCGCCACGGTTTGTGCTCGCCTCTATTGCATTGCGCTTAACCGACGGGTGTTGGCTTACCTCAACAGATACACCGGAAAGCATTCGCACAAATGCATCACTCGACGCCGGGTGTTGTCCAGGCGTGCTGCGTTGTCCGGCTGTTCCAGCAGGTCGGCGATCAAGTTCGCGACTTCGGCACATTCCGCTTCACCAAAGCCACGGGTGGTCAGCGCCGGCGTGCCGATGCGAATGCCGCTGGTGATGGCCGGTTTCTGCGGATCGTTGGGGATCGCGTTTTTGTTCAAGGTGATATGGGCGCTTTCCAGCAACGCTTCGGCGTCTTTGCCGGTTATGTTCATCGAGCGCAGATCGAGCAGGAACATGTGGCAATCGGTACCGCCGGACACCACCCGCAAGCCGCGTCGGGTCAGGACGTCGGCCATGACGCGGGCGTTGTCGATCACCCGCTGCTGGTAATGCTTGAACCCGTCGCCCAAGGCTTCGTTGAACGCCACGGCCTTGGCGGCGATGACGTGCATCAGCGGGCCGCCCTGGTACACCGGGAAAATCGTCTTGTCGAGCAGGGCTCCATATTGCGCCTTGGCCAGAATCAGGCCGCCGCGCGGGCCGCGCAAGGTCTTGTGGGTGGTGGAGGTGATGAAGTCGGCGATGCCAACCGGCGACGGATAGACGCCCGCGGCGATCAAGCCGGCGTAGTGCGCCATGTCCACCATCAGGTAGGCACCGATTTCATCGCAGATCTTGCGAAAGCGCTGGAAGTCGATGGTCCGCGAATAGGCCGAGGCCCCGGCGATGATCATCTTCGGCCGGTGTTCCCTGGCCAGGGCTTCCATTTCTTCGTAGTCGAGGGTTTCGGTTTCCGTGTCCAGGCCATAGGAAAATGCCCGGTAGATCTTGCCGGAAAAATTCACCGAGGCGCCGTGGGTCAGGTGGCCGCCATGGGCCAGGGACATGCCCAGGATGGTATCGCCGGGTTCAAGTACCGCCAGGAAAACCGCCTGGTTGGCTTGGGAGCCGGAGTGCGGCTGCACGTTGACGTATTCGCAGTTGAACAGCTTGCGAGCGCGTTCGATGGCCAGGTTCTCGATTTCATCGACGACCTTGCAGCCGCCGTAGTAACGCTTGCCCGGATAGCCTTCGGCGTATTTGTTGGTGAGCACGGAACCCTGGGCCTGGAGCACTTCCTCGCTGACATAGTTTTCCGAAGCGATCAGCTCCAGGTGGGTTTCCTGGCGGTTGCGCTCGCGGTCGATCAGGCGGGCAAGGGTGGGGTCGAAATTTTGCAGGCTCATGGTGCGATTCCCTAGATAAGCGCCTCGGCCAGCGGCGCAGTCACGTGATGCGGCAACACCCGTGGCTGGCTTTTGGTCGAGTCGGATAGAAAAATGGAGGTGTCTTTCAAACCGCTGCCGGTGATCAGGATCACGGCGGTTTGCGGTGTGTCGGGGTGTATTTCGGCGTACTTGAGCAGACCGGCGAAGGCACTGGCGGCGCCGGCTTCTGGAAACACGCCGGTGCTGGCGGCCAATCTCGAGGCGGCGGCGACAATGCTCGGATCACTGACACAGATGAACTCACCGCCGCTGGCGGTGACCGCACGCATGGCCTTGAGGCGATCACGCGGCAGCGCCACATTGATGCTGCTGGCCAGGCTGGTGGGGGGGCGGCGCTCGGTTTTCTGCATCGAGCGGTCGTTGCGCCAGGCGCGGTACATGAAGTTGCTGTGCTCGGCCTGCACGCCGATCAGGCGTGGGATGCGTTCGATCCAGCCCAATTGCAGCAAGTCGAAAAAGCCTTTGTAGACCGAGCCCAGGATGCAGCCGTTGCCGACGGGCACGAACACCAGGTCCGGCACTTGCCAGTTGAGTTGTTCGCACATCTCGAAGGCGACGGTCTTCTTGCCTTCGCTCATGTACGAGTTGATCCCGGTGGTGCGATTGTACCAGCCGTGCTCTTGGCAGGCGTTGAGACATTGTTCGAAGGCTTCGTCATATTGCCCGTCGACCAGCACGATCTCGGCGCCGTAGCCCTGCATCTGCGCGAGCTTTTCGCGGGGCGCGCTCTTGGGCAGGTAGATGACGTTGTGCAAGCCCAGGCTGGCGCTCATCCCGGCCAATGCCGAAGCGGCATTGCCGGTGCTGGCCACTGCCACGGTGCGTGCACCGGATTGCAGGGCGTGGGCCACCGCCAGGGCGCTGGCGCGATCCTTCAACGACCCGGTCGGTTGCCGCGATTCGTCTTTTACGAAGACTTTGATCCGGGCGCCCTTGCCGAGCAATTCCGGGCGCGAGTACAGCGGCGTGTTGCCCACCAGTAACGGTGGAATGAACTGCGTCGAGCTCAACGGCATCAAGCGGTCATAGCGCCACATGCCACGGGCGTGGTCATGGGCCAGGCTGTCCCGGGACCATTCGCGCTTGAGTGCCGGGTAATCGTAAAGCGCGTCCAGGGCACCATCGACTTTGCAATGAGGGCAGTAATAGCTGACCTCATGGGGCTGGTAGCTTCGATCGCAAACCAGGCACTGCAATACATACTCTCTGTACGAATTTTTCATGTCACCCTCCGAAAGTACGCTGTGCTGGTGCTTTCCTTGCCAACGTCGGTCCAGCTCACCAGACCGACGGGCACTCCGCTGACAGAAGGTGTTTCAGATCACCATGATGGCGTCGATGGCAACCAGGGTGTTGCGTGCCAGTGCACTGGCGCCCGCGGTGGTGCGGGCCGGGTAGGGCTTGGTGAAGTACTCTTCCATGACGCGGTTGAGGGTCGGGAACTCACTCAAGTCAGTGATGAACGCCGTGACCTTGACCACGTTCGCCAGGGTGCCACCTGCCGCTTCGGCCATTTGCACCAGGTTGTCGAGGGTCTGGCGCAGTTGGCCTTCGAAATCCTTGGCCAGCACTTCGTTGTTCAGCGCCGAGACCGGGGTCTGTGCCGACAGGTAGATGGTCTGCCCGTGGCTGACCTTGATGCCCTGGGAATAGGTACCCAGCGGCAATGGCGCCTTGTCGGTGAAAATGACGTTCTCTTCGCCCAGGAAAGGTTTGGCGGCGGGCTGGATTTGAGCGGTGGTTTGCATAGTGACGTTCCTTGTTAAGTGGGATGGGGGTTAGTGCAAATCGGCAACCTGCTTGACGGCCTGGCTGGAAAATTCCTCATCGCGGCAACGGGCCGGGGAAAAATGCTGATAGTTGAGCTGCAGCGCCGCCAGGTCGTCCGGCATGGCGATGCCCAGCGCCGCATGGCTGCACAGGCGTGCAATGGCGGGCGCAGCCTGGATGCCGTAGCCACCGAGGGCGGCGAGCCAGATAAAACTCTCTTGCTGTGGGTCCTGGCCGAGCACCGGCGAGCGGTCGGCGACGAAGGTTCGCAGGCCCGCCCATTTGTTGATGATCGAACGCGGACGCAGGCGCGTGGTGTTTTGCAGGCGATCCATGGTGATGGCCAGGTCAAGCTCTTCCGGCAGTGCGTCGCAGGGCAACGAAGGGCTTTCATCGCAGGGGGAGACGATCAGCCGCCCGGCTTCAGGCTTGATGAAAATGTCCTCGTCGACCGTGCCCAGGTAGGGCGTGTGGTGCACGTCGCACTGTGGATCGACCGCCAGTACGGTGCGCCGCAATGGTCGGACACCAACCTTGGGCACGCCGCAGCGCTCGGCGAATTCATCGGCCCAGGCACCGGCGGCGTTGACCACGACGGCTGCTTGCAATTGCTGGCCGTCCTGGGTGTGCAAGCGCCAGTGCCCGTCGCGATGTTCGCCACGCAGCACTTCGGTCTCGCGCTTGATCACGCCGCCGCGGGCCCGCAGCCCACCGAGGTAGGCGCCGTGGATGCCATGCACATCCAGATCGAAGGCGCTGGGCTCGTAGATCCCGGCGCTCCAGGCGCCTTCGGCGAGGTAGGGGACCAGCTCCTGCACTTGCTTGTCGTCGAGCAGCTCGGCCGTGGGCACTTGCCCCAGGACGGCGCTGAAACGCGCTTTGAGTTTGTCCACCCGTGCCGCCTGGGCCACGATCAGCGCGCCCCGGGGCGACCATAGCGGATGCTCGGCCAGGCCCTCGGGCGGGTTCTCGAAAAAGCGCCGGGATGCGCAGGTCAGTGAGCGGATCTGTTGGTTGCCGTAGCTTTCCATCGAGATCGCGGCTGAACGCCCCGTGGTGTGATAGGCCAGTTGCTGTTCCTGTTCGAGCAGGCAGACGCTGCCATGGGCTGCCAACTCATAAGCGGCAGACACGCCGGCGATGCCGCCACCCACCACAATGAAGTCGTAACGAGTGGTCATGGTCGGCTGCCCTCGGCAATAACGGCGGCTTTGCGTTCGCGGGTGTAGGTCAGCACGAAGTGCGCCACGAGGCCGAAGATCAAGCCCCAGAACGCGGCGGCCAGGCCGAGGAAACTCATGCCCGAAGCCGTTACCAGGAAGGTGATCAGTGCCGCTTCGCGTTGTTTCTCGTCAGCCATGGCGCCGGTCAGCCCGGCACTGATCGCGCCGAACAAGGCGAGACCGGCGAGGGAAGCGATCAATTCTTTTGGCAGTGCGGAGAACACCGAGGCCAGGGTGGCGCCAAAGGTCCCCATCAGAATGTAGAACACCCCGCAGGCGATCCCGGCCATGTAGCGTTTGTCGCGGTCTTCGTGGGCTTCGCGGCCGGTGCAGATCGCTGCGGTAATGGCCGCCAGGTTCAAACCGTGGGAACCGAACGGGGCCATCAGGATCGAGCCAATCGCGGTGACCGAAATGATCGAGCGTGCTGGCGTGTTGTAGCCCGAGGTGCGCAATACCGCCATGCCTGGCACGTACTGGCCGGTCAAGGTCACCAGCGCCAGTGGCAGGCCGATGTTGATGATTGCATGCCAGTTCCATTCAGGGGCGATGAAGACCGGTTGGGCCACGGCGATGGTGATCGAGGTGCTGTTGAGTTCGCCGAACGAGGCGGCCACCGCGCAACCGACGATCAGCACCGACAGGATCGCGTAGCGTGGCGAAAAGCGCTTGAAGATCAGGTACGCCGCGATCATCGCCAACACCAGCGCCGGCTGCAGTTTGATCGACGTAAACAGCTCGGCGCCGAAGCGGAACAGGATCCCGGCGAGCATGGCGGCGGCAATGGCCTTGGGCAGGCGGCTCATCAGTTTGTCGAACGCACCGGACAGGCCGACCAACGCGATGATCATCGACGCCACCACATAGGCACCGATGGCCTGGGGCAGGGTCACGGTGGGCAGCATCGACACCAGTAACGCTGCACCCGGTGTCGACCAAGCGGTAATGACCGGAACACGCAGGCGCCAGCTCAGGAACAAGCCGGTAATCCCGCTGCCAATGGAAATGGCCCAGATCCATGAAGACACCACGTCATTGGGCAGGTGCGCTTCCTTGGCTGCCTGGAACACGATGATAAGTGGGCCTGCGTAGGAAATGATCACGGCGATGAAGCCCGCGATGATCGCCGACAGAGATAGATCCTTTCTGAATGTGTCCATGATGTCTCGACTTGGCGCGACAGGAGCGCGCAGTGAATGATTGAGTCGATTGCTTCGATTCGAGATCAGTGTATTTGAATGAATTGAGTTGATTCAATAGGGGGCGGGATTGTTACGAGATATTTTTCTGCCATGACAGGCTATTTTTGCGATTTTTATGAGTTAACTATTTGATTTTAAATAATATTATTTCTAATAAATTTTTCTTCATGTCGCATTGAAAAACGATTCAATAATCGTATCAATCGATTCAATGTGTCGATTGTGTCGAATTATTAGTTGCCTAACCTCCATGTGATATGCTCGGATATTCATCATTTCTACGATGGGCAGTGATCATTCATGTGGGTTCCCCAGCTAAGCGAGTTCAGCCAACCGATGTATTTGTCGATTGCCGATGCGTTGGCGCGCGATATCAACAACGGCGTGCTGAACGAGGGCGATCGCCTGCCGACCTTGCGGGAGTTGGCCACCACCTTGAATGTCACGCCGGGCACCATCAGTCGGGCCTATAGCGAGGCCCATCGGCGTCGGTTGGTGCAGGGGGAGGTGGGGCGTGGCACTTACGTGCTCAACCAGAAGCAGCTGGAGCTGCCGGCCAGCAACAGTGCCGCCGCGCCGCTGAACCTGGGGCAATCCGAGCTGCTCGATCTTTCGATCATCAAGCCCTACAGCGAAACCCTGGAGTACTGGTTGCGTGGCGCCCTGGTGGGCATGGCCAAGAGCACCGATTTCGCTCGCGCACTGGATTACGCGCCGGATGGCGGTCACCCGGCGCATCGCGAGGCGGGGGCGCAATGGTTGCGTCATTCATTGCCCGACGCGCAATGGCAGCAAGTGGTGATTACGGCAGGGGCCCAGCATGGCTTGATGGTGGCGATGAGCGCCCTGACCAACGCCGGTGACCTAGTGCTCTGCGAAGCGCTTTGCTACCCGGGCATCATTTCCCTGGCCCACGGTCTTGAGCGTCGCCTGCGTGGCGTGCCAATGGATGACGAAGGCATCATTCCCGAAGCGTTGCGCGAACTGTGTCTGCGAGAGAAGCCGGCGATGCTGGTCTGCGTGGCGACCTGCCAGAATCCGACGGCGGCGATCATGTCGCAGAAGCGTCGGGCCCAGATCGCCGCGCTTGCCGAGGAATTCGACTTCATCATCCTGGACGATGATATCTATGGCTTCCTGGCCACCGATCCGTCGATCAAGCCACTGTCGGCCTTTGCGCCGGACCGTTCGGTGTACCTGACCAGCCTGTCGAAATCGGTCATGCCGGCGCTTCGCGTCGGTTATATCTACAGCCCGCCGAAACTGCTGTCGCGCCTGACCTCGATGGTGCGCAGCAGCGTCTGGATGCCGTCGCCATTGACCGCGCAGTTGGCCAGCAATGTGATTACCGAAGGCCTGGACAAGAAACTGATTCGCATCCAGCGCAACGAGGCGGCGGGGCGACAAGCGATCGCCCGGGAAATCTTTGCCAATTTCGAGCTCAAGACCCAGCCATATTCCTATCACGTCTGGTTGACGCTGCCGGAGCCATGGACCAGCGATGAGTTCACCATGCTCGCCCGGGCCAACGGCGTATTGGTGCTCAGCGGCACCCAGTTCCAGGCTGAGCGCTCAGGCACCACTCGCTGTGTACGGCTGGTGTTGATGTCCCCCACCAGCCAGGACGAACTGCGTTTCGCCCTGACCAAGCTGGCGAGCCTGATCGATTCGGATCCGCGCCGTTATTACTAGAAAGATCGCAGCCTTCGGCAGCTCCCGCACGGTGTATTCCCTGTGGGAGCTGCCGAAGGCTGCGATCTTTTTAGTTACTCGTTCGACGGATTGAGCAGTTCGGACAAGGCGTCCGGCTGGCTCTTGAACGCCTTGGCGAACACATCACGATTCTTCGCCATGTAGATCCCGGCTTCCTCGACCTGTTGCTCGCTCAGCGATGGAACGGCTTTTTGCAACACTTCTGCCAGTAATTCGGCGAGTTCCAGCATTTTGTCATGACGGTCAGCTTCGGCTTTATCCATGAACAAGCGCTCCAGATCTCGGCTGCTGCGGTATACCACTTCGACGGCCATTCACCACCTCACATGCCTTCACATTGGTTGTCTTTGTGACTACTGTATTTATATACAGGCAAAAGAATAAGCGAATCCTGTTGCTTTGGATAGTGGCTTTTTAATGTAGACCGGTTTCGGCATGTGAGGGCAAAGCTTGTGGGAGCAAAGCTGGTGTGGGAGCTTGCTCGCGATACGGCGAATGAAGCTCCCAAAAGTGCCGGATACCAGCCTATCGCCATCTCACCTTCAGTCGCTGGCCTTTTTTCTGCATGCAGAACAACCGTCACGTCCAACCCGCATCATCCGGTCGAGTCGACCTAAGGAAACTACATCGTGAAAATCAACTGGGCCGAGACCCTGCGCCAGAACGTCCATCAACTGGCCGAGTCCCTGGGGAACCTGTTCGTCGAGACCTTCCATTACCTGGCCCTGTTCGCCATTGGTGCGGTGACCGCGTGGGCGGCGGTGATGGAATTCTTGCAGATGATCGAAGCAGGACACATCAAGATCGATGACATCCTGCTGCTGTTCATCTACCTGGAATTGGGGGCGATGGTCGGGATCTACTTCAAGACCAACCACATGCCGGTGCGGTTTTTGATCTACGTGGCGATCACGGCGCTGACGCGGCTGCTGATTTCCAACGTTTCCCATCACAGCCCGCCAGACCTGGGGATCATCTACTTGTGCGGTGGCATCCTGCTGCTGGCGTTTGCGATCCTGGTGGTGCGCTACGCTTCGTCGCAGTTCCCCTCGGTGAAGATCGAGCACCCGCACCGCAAGGTCGGCGCGGGTTCCAGCGAACATGCCGAGGTGGAGAAAGGAGAAATCTAGATCCCGGCGGCAGAGGGCGCCGGCCCCTGTGCGTGCGGTGGTGGCAGCTTGATGCTGTCACCGCCGGTCATGGCTTCGAGGATGGCCACGGCGCTGTGGCCCTGCTCAATGGCGATGCCGAACTGAATGCTTTGCACCAGGCGCTTGAGGCGCTCCGGGTCGTTGCGCTGCAGGGCGCTGATCATGCGTTTGGCGACGATGCGCCCGCTCTTGGACAGGGTCAGCATGATGCTGCCGTCCAGGCCCTGAATGCTCAGGTTGATTTGATAATGCGGCGCAAAGGCGTCGGTAATGATCTGAAAAGGGTTGTCCATGATGCGTCACCGCCTGATTGAACGTGCAGTTGTTGACCGGCCATGATCGGGATTAGTTCGCAACGCCGGACCACCGGCCATTCCATGATCGTGTTCAGCTCAAGATTCCAGGGGCCAGGCAGGCCTCAGGATCAAAAGATCGCAGCCTGCGACAGCTCCTACAGGGAGTTAGCAAGTGGCATGCCGGAAAAACTGTCGGACAATGATCACGGAGCCTGGGCGCCGAACGCTCTGGAATGCGGCTGTGGTCGCTGCCCGTTTCGGGGCAATAACGCGCGGATGTTCGCTGACGGTGCAGGTGGGGAGGCGATTTACGGTGGGTAGGCAGGGCGGGGCAACTCCCGACATTAACAGCGCTTTTGCCTGTTGTCTGGCTTTATTTGCGTATGAATATTTATCTTTTTTTAGGGTTGAATTGTTCTTCCGCCAGCCCGACTCTGTATTCAAGGGGCCGTTGCATCAACGTCGACGGCCCCCGGCGAGCTAGCTGAAATAAGGGATGAACTATGCAAATCCAAGTCAATAGCGATAACCATATTCAAAGCAGCATCCGACTGGAGGAGTGGGTACGTACTACCATCGAAAGCACGCTCGAACGTTATGAAGAGGACCTGACACGGGTCGAGGTTCATTTGCGGGACGAGAACGGCGACAAGCCGGGTCCCCATGACCTGCGTTGCCAGCTTGAAGCACGGCCGAAGGGCCATCAGCCGATTTCCGTGACGCACAAGGCCGAATCGCTGGAACTGGCGATCGAAGGCGCGGCCGCCAAACTTGAAAATGCCCTGGAGCATTTGTTCGGCAAACTGCGCGGCAAGCGCGCCGCCGTTGAGAAGCCGAGTGAATCCGTAGCCTTGGCCGATGCGATGCTGGAAGAGGAATTCCTGGAAAACGAACGCGCCGCGCTTCACGGCTGAAACCTCGTTCACTTCACGTACCGAAAAACGGGCCTGCAATCGCAGGCCCGTCTTGTTTCAGCGGTTCACCGTAGCCCCGAATCAAAACGCCACGGACGTCTGCACATACACCGTGCGCGGTTCCCCCACGTACTTGCCTCGGTTGTTGTCGTCGAACGAGCGGGTGAAGTATTGGGTATTGAAGATGTTCTTCACGCCCACCGCCACGTTCAGGTCCGACAGTTGCGGGCCGAAATCATAGGCAGCGCGGCTGCTGAACAGCATGTAGCCGGGGATATTGCCGGTACTGCCGTCGGCGCTTTCAGCCCGGGTGTTGGCGTTGTCGGCAAACTGCGCGCTCTGATAGGTGCTGTCCAGGTTCAGCTTCCACGGCCCGTCTGTATAACCCACGCCCAGTGTGCCTTTGTGCTTCGAAGAGAATGGCACGCGGTTGCCTTTGTTCGGTCCGTCTTCACGAATGGTGGCATCGACGAAGGCATACGTGGCATACACGTCGAAACCGGCCAGTGCAGGGCTCAGGACATCAAGGGCGTAGTTGATGCTGGTTTCGATGCCTTGGTGGCGAGTCTCGCCTCGGGCGATCACCGAATCGTTGGTCTGATTGCTTTCATACTGGTTGTCGAAGTTGATCAGGAACGCGCCGATCTCCGCCCGCAGGTTGCCATCGTCATAGCGGGTGCCAAGCTCCCAGGTGCGGGCCTTTTCCGGTTTCACTTCGCCGCTGCTGACACGGTTGGGCATCTGGCTGTACTGCACACTGCCGAACGAGCCTTCGGTGTTGGCATACAGATTCCACTCATCGGTCAGGTGATACAGCACGTTCAATGCCGGCAAGGCCGTGTTGTAGTCGCCCTTGTACTTCACATTCGTCAGGTTGTTGGTCTGCTGGGATTCGATCATTTCGTAGCGAACACCCGGCGTGATGGTCCATTTTCCGATGTCGATCCGGTCATCGATGAAAAATGCATTGGCCTCGGTGCCCCCGCGCGTATCACGGTCGTTGCGGCTGGAGGTTGTCGGCAATTCGTTGCTGGCGATCGGCGTGCGGTATCGCAGTTCGTGGCCGGCCTCGTTGATGTAGCGATAGCCGATGCCAACCTCGTGGCTGGTCGGGCCGAGGTCGAAACCCTGGGCGAAACGGGTTTCCAGGCCGCGTACCCAATATTCACGGGGTGACAGGGACAGGAAGGTGCCTTGGTCCAGGTAGCCGCTGCGCAAGGTCTTGGTGAAGAACGTGCTGGCGGTGAATTCCCGGCGGTCCTGTTGGTAGCGGTAGCCGACATTGACCAGGGTGCGACGGCCCCAGAAACGGTCGTTCGGACGCGTGGATTGATAGGGGTCGGCATTGTAGTCGGCCACATTCAGGCCGCCGGGCATGTCGGCCTCGCCTTCGTAATACTGGGCCATGGCATTGAAACTGTTGGCCTCGTCCAACTGGTAGTTGCCCTTGAGGATCAGGTCATCGATTTGTGTGTCGCTGTGTTCGCGCCAGTCGCCGCCGCGGGTGCCGGAATACAGCAGGGCACCGCCCAAGCCGTTGTCGGCGGTGCCGCCGGCCAGCAGATTGGAGGAGGTCTTGAAGCCGTCATGGCTGGAGGACGGGCTCGTCTCGGTCTGCAAGCCCCCTTTTACCGTGGGTGCATCGGGAATCGCCCGCGTCACGAAGTTGACCACGCCGCCGACGTTTTGCGGGCCGTAGCGCACTGCGCCGCCGCCGCGCACGACATCTACCGCGTCCATGTTACCCATGCTGACCGGCGCGAACGATAGCTGCGGTTGGCCGTAAGGTGCGAAAGGCACCGGGATGCCGTCCATCAGCACCGTGGAGCGTGAAGCCAGGCGAGGGTTGAGCCCGCGAATACCGAAGTTCAGCGCCATGTCATGGCTACCAGTGCCATTGTTTTCCGGTGCATTGACGCCGGGAATGCGATTGAGCACATCCCGCGCCTGCGTCGCACCCTGGCGTTCGAACGTTTCACGGCGGATAACGTCACGGGCGCCGGGGTGTTCGAAGACATTGGCCTGCGCGGCGTCGCCGAGCCAGTCTCCGACCACGGTGGTGGTGCCGATGTCCAGCGCGGTGGTGGTGGCCGGCTGCAGGCTGAAGGCATTATCTCCCTCGGGCCGGGCTTGCAGGCCTGTGCCTTCGAGCAGCGCACTGAGCCCTTGCTCTGGGCTGTAGCTGCCTTCCAGGCCACGACTCTGCAGACCAGCGGTCGTCTGCGAGCCGAAGGAAATCAACACCCCGGCCTCCCGCCCGAACTGATTGAGGGCATTTTCCAGTGACGACGGCGCGATGTGATAGGCCTTGGCATCTGCAGCCTGTACGCAAGGCAGTGCGACGAAACTCAAGCTGGCCCCCAGGAGCCATTGACGCACGGTACGGGCGAGCGGGGTGAGGCGGGTAGGTTGCTGCGGCATGGATGAGGATCCCGAGAAGGTTGTATCGAAGTGGCTTTCCTTCTCTGTCACCCGAGTCCGGGAAAACGGCTCACGGTTGCGTGTTTTTTTCTGGCAAGACGATCATGGTTCAAGCGCGAGCCTCGACCGAGACCCAATAGCGAGTAAAGCGGCGTACGTTTACCGGCAGGCTGACCTCCAGCAGATCGAGGATTCGTTCGCTGTTGTCCAGCGGATAAGTTCCGGAGATCAACAGGTTGGCGACCGCCTCGTCGCAGCGCAATTGGCCGCGGCGATACCGGCCGAGTTCGTCGAGAAAGTCCGCCAGGCGCATGTGCGCAGCTATCAGCATGCCTTCCGTCCAGGCACCGCTGTTGGCATCCAGCGCCGTGGCGGGCCCGGCGCCGTTGATGCCAAGGCTCAGTTGCCGTGATGTGCCCAGCAACGAAGACGGGCCGTTTCGGCTGCGAATGTCCACCTCGCCGTCAAACACCGCCACTTGGGTGTGTTCCGGATATTCACGTACGTTGAACCGGGCGTTGCGGCTTTCCAGCCGGCCATGGGCGGTCAGTACGTACAGGGGCCTGGGGTCCCGGGCCGCAGTCAACAACAGTTCACCCTCCAGCAGGCGGATCAAGCGACGCTGAGCGTCGAAGCGAACGTCGACCGCGCTGCCGCTGTTGAGCTGCAACTGGCTGCCGTCATCCAGCATCAGGCGACGCCGTTCGCCCACCGGGCTGCGGAAATCGGCCATCAAGGGTGGCAGCCATTGGCGCTCACGCAGGCCCCAGGCCAACGTTGAGCCGGCCCCCAGTACCAGCAACGTCTTGAGTGCCCGCCGCCGCATGGCGGACTTCGGTGCATTGAGGGCCGCATGGGCTAACGCAGGGGATACGCTACGCAGCCGTTGATTGACCCGTTGGATATGTTCCCAGGCGCGGCGATGTTCGCTATGGGCATCGAGCCATTGCTCCCAGGCTTGCTGCTGGCGGGTGTCGAGTGGACCTTGCTGTATTTCCAGGAGCCAGTGCACGGCCTGCTCGGCGACTTGGGTGCTGACGTCAGGTGCGCCATTGATCGACGGGGTCATAAAGCAAAGTAGCAGCGCATCGCTGCCTTGTTCAGATGGCGCTTGACCGTTGCCAGGGAAATCCCCAGTTCACGGGCGATTTCGTTGTAGGTCAGGCCATCGACCTGGGCCAGCAGAAACGCCTGCTTGACCGCTCGCGGCAACCCATCGAGCAGTTGATCCAGTTCCGTCAGGGTTTGCAGGATGATTGCCCGTTCTTCCTCCGACGGCGCCACCTGCTCCGGCAGTTGGGCGAGGGTGTCGAGGTAGGCGCGCTCCAGGTCCTGGCGGCGGTAATGGTTGAACAGTACGCGCTTGGCAATAGTCGTAAGGAACGCGCGGGGTTCCAGGATAGGCTGCGGATCGCGCGTCGTCAGTACGCGCATGAACGTGTCCTGCGTCAGGTCGGCGGCACTGTCGGGGCAGCCGAGTTTTCTTCGCAACCAGCTGTTGAGCCAACTGTGATGGGCGTTGTAGAGCACTTCGACGGTGTGTGCAGGCGGCAACGAGGAACATCCCGACAGCGCTGAGCTGTGCTAGAGAACAAGAATTGTTCGCATTGTAGGGGCGCGGCAGTAGCTACGGCAATCGGGATCAGTGCCTGGTTGTTTCATTTGACCGGAGCGCGGTGGTGCCTAGCGCAAGAATGCCTGTCGATATTCCCCGGGGCTTGCCCCCAAGGTCTGGCGAAAACGATTGGTGAAGTGGCTGGCGCTGGCAAATCCGCAGGCCAGCGCCACGTCGCCCAGTGGTTGTGAGGTGGTGCGCAGCAAATGCCGCGCGCAGGTCAAGCGTCTGGCCAGCACATATTGATGAGGAGGCAGCCCGAAGCTTTCGCGGAACATTCGCGCGAAGTGGTATTCGGACAACGCACACAACGCCGCCAATTGGCCGAGGCTGATGGCATCGGCCAAGTGGCTGTCGACGTAATCCACCAGCAACCGCCGCTGATGAGCGGCCAGGCCGCCTTTGAGGCGAAGTCCCTGGCGCTGGCCGACCTGGCTGAGCAGCAAGTGGTTGAGCAGGTCATGGGCCAGGCTGGTGGTCAACAGGCGTTCCCCGGGTTCGTCCCAGTTCAGCGCGATCAACTGGCGAAAGCGATGCGCCTGTCGCGGGTCGTCGAGGAATGTCTCCTCGTGCAATTGCACCTGCCGCGGTTCGCGGTCCAGTAGCGTGATGCACCCAAGGGCGAATTGTTCAGCGCTGAAATACAGATGGGCGAGGCGAATGTCGCCGTTGATGACCCAGGCCGATTCATGCCCGGCCGGCAGGATGCAGAGTTTGTCCGGTGCCCCCGTGGTGTCGGGCCGCTCGCGGCGAAACGTACCGGTGCCGCCAGCGATGTAGCACGACAGCGTATGGTGCGTTGGCGCCTCGTAGTCCCGGGCGTCGTGGTGGTTGCTCCACAAAGCGGCCGCCATGCCGTCTCCGAGCTCGGCGCTGTGCTCCAGGCGAGCATTGGGTGAGCTGTTGAGGGCTTGAAAGACTTGTAGGGTTTGCAGTGTGGACATGATCGGTTCTCCAACGCTTGCATCCTACTCTGTCGGTCGATCCGTGCCAGCCTGTCAGCCGACAAAACCGCAAGTTTACGCAAGCGCCGGGTCAATGGCAGCGGGACACTGAGCGTCATTGTCAGGAGCCGTCACCATGAACCTCTCGTTGTACCTGCTTACCGTGCTCATCTGGGGCACCACCTGGATTGCCCTGAAATTGCAGTTGGGCGTCGTCGCCATTCCCGTGTCGATTGTCTATCGCTTCGGCCTTGCAGCCCTGATCCTGTTTGCGATGCTCTTGCTCAGCCGGCGCTTGCAGGTGATGAATCGGCGCGGCCATTTGATTTGCGTTGCCCAGGGCCTGTGTCTGTTCTGCATTAATTTCATGTGCTTCCTGACTGCCAGCCAGTGGATTCCCAGCGGGTTGGTCGCTGTGGTGTTTTCCACCGCCACGCTCTGGAACGCCCTCAATGCCCGCGTGTTCTTCGGTCAGCGGATTGCCCGTAACGTGCTGTTGGGGGGCGGCCTGGGGCTTTCGGGGCTGGCCTTGCTGTTCTGGCCGGAACTGGCCGGCCACAGCGCAAGCCCGCAAACGGTGCTCGGTTTGGCACTGGCGCTGCTGGGGACGTTGTGTTTTTCGGCGGGCAACATGCTGTCGAGCCTGCAGCAGAAGGCGGGCCTCAAGCCGTTGACCACCAACGCCTGGGGCATGGCCTATGGCGCGGCGATGCTGGCGGTGTGGTGTGCGTTCAAAGGCATTCCGTTCGACATGGAATGGAACACGCGCTACATCGGCTCGCTGTTGTACTTGGTGATCCCAGGTTCGGTGATCGGCTTTACGGCCTATCTGACGCTGGTGGGACGCATGGGCCCGGAGCGAGCGGCGTATTGCACCGTGTTGTTCCCGGTGGTGGCGTTGAATGTCTCGGCGTTTGCCGAAGGGTATCAGTGGACCGCGCCGGCGCTGGTCGGGTTGGTCCTGGTGATGCTGGGGAACGTGCTGGTGTTCCGCAAGCCGCGGCCGGTGGCGACGAATGTCGCGCTGGGTGCCCGCTGAGACAGAACGCCTGGCGATAACCCCGTGGCGAGGGAGCTTGCTCCCGCTGGGCTGCGCAGCAGCCCCCTGCGGTTTATCTGACGCTTTGCGGTGGTAGACAGACCTTGGGGTTGCTTCGCAACCCAGCGGGAGCAAGCTCCCTCGCCACGGTGTGTTCCGCCGGGGACTTTTGCGGAAGGTTTACTTCCAGACTTGCGGGTTGACCAGGTTCTTTGGTCGCTCGCCCAACAAGGCACTGCGCAAGTTATCCACAGCCAGATTGGCCATGGCCTCACGGGTTTCGTGAGTCGCCGAGCCAATGTGGGGCAAGGTCACGGCGTTTTTCAGCTGGAATAGCGGCGATTCGGCCAATGGCTCTTTCTCGTAGACATCCAGCCCGGCACCGCGGATGCGGTTGTTCTGCAACGCTTCGATCAACGCGGGTTCGTCGACCACAGGGCCCCGGGAAATGTTGACCAGGATGGCGCTCGGTTTCATCAGGCCCAGTTCACGCTGGCCGATCAGGTGGCGGGTCTTCTCGCTCAACGGTACGACGAGGCAGACGAAGTCCGCTTCGGCCAGCAACTGATCCAATTCTCGAAACTGTGCGCCCAGTTGGTTTTCCAGTTCAGTCTTGCGACTGTTGCCGCTGTAGAGGATTGGCATGTTGAATCCAAGTCGGCCACGCCGGGCAATGGCCGCGCCGATATTGCCCATGCCGACGATACCCAGGGTCTTGCCATGTACATCGCTGCCGAACAGTTGCGGGCCGACTGTCGCCTGCCATTGGCCAGCCTTGGTCCAGGCGTCCAGCTCTGCCACGCGCCGGGCGCTGCTCATCAGCAGGGCGAAGGCCAGGTCGGCGGTACTTTCGGTGAGTACGTCGGGGGTGTTGGTGAGCATGATCCCACGTTCATTGAAGTAGGCCAGGTCATAGTTGTCGTAGCCCACCGACACGCTGGAGACCACTTGCAGGTTCGTGGCGCTCTGCAGTTGCTCGCGGCCGAGCTTGCGACCGACACCGATCAGCCCGTGGACGTGAGGCAAGGCTTCGTTGAACTGCGCGTTGATGTCGCCGTTCGACGGGTTGGGGACGATCACGTCGAAGTCCTGGCGCAGGCGTTCGATCATGGGGGGCGTGATACGGCTGAAGGCAAGTACGGTTTTTTTCATCGTGCAAGGCTCATCTGCAGGGAATACCAAGCACGCTAACATTCATGGCGCGGGTTAGGCGAGAGGGGAGAGTGTAATCGCAGCGCCGCCAGTCCTCTGGGGGATCTTTACAGACTCAGGCGGCTCGCAGGGAAATGAACGCGTAGGTGACCGGTGCTTCAGTGACCACCCGCGCGCCGCTGGCCGAGACCTGGTTGGCCACATCCTCGCCGGACAGGTGGAACTGCCATTCGCCAGGCGCTTGGTCCAACGGCCGAGAGCGGGCTTGATCGATGGCGGCGGCAAACGCAGCCATGTTCGGCAGGTAGGCCGTGAATCCGTCGCCCTTCAACGCCGTCGTGTGGATACCCAGGGACATGCAGATGCGTTCCTTGATCGCGATTTCCTCACGATCGGCCTGGCGTGAACGCTCGATCAACCGGGCCAGTTCCTGGTCCACCAATTCACCGCCAAGTATCAACTGCGGCCCCGTTCCCCACGACTCCGGTGGGCAATCCTTGGCGGCGGTATTGAGCGGGATGTGTGGGTTGATTTCCATGGGATAGATGCGGCACACCAAGGGTCTGCGCTCATAGATGCGGCACAGGTTTTCGTCGTCCAGATTATGGCAACGACCCACGTTATAAGCGGCGAACGTGATCGCCACCAGCGCGTCGCTCGTGCCGCTACGGACCACCGCCGAGCGTCGTTCTGCATGCTCGCGTTGCCCTGCCGGCAGGCCGAGGCCATTGGGCAGGAAGGCTTCCACCAGGACAATCACCTGGCCGCCGTCGTCCGCCCACATCCGGGCCTCGTCGAGGGTCAGGGGGACGTGGTGATCGGTGCAGCATTTGCCGCACCCTACACAGGAAAACGTTGTGTTCATTGATCGACCGAAGGCAATAGGCTGAAAGCAGCGCCGGAAAAACGCCGCGATAAGCCCTGCGAAGCAAGTTATGCGCCATTCATCGAGGGGCATCGGTCGAGCGGATCGAGTCCCATTCGGTGACGAAGGCGGTCCTGGTTTTCTTACGGTAGAGGCACAACTCGGTGCCGGTTGCGCCTTTCATGTGTTTCTGTGGGTATTGGCCTTGCAGCAACACAGCGGTGTAGCCCACCCGATCGTCGAATTGCGCGGCGGTGCCGACGGGTTCGGGGTCTTTAAGGCCGCTGGCCTTCAGGCAACTGGCGAGCACTTTTTTGTCGTAGGCGGCCCAGGCGTCGGGGCTGGAAGCCTGAGCCTGAAAGGTCATGGCGACAGTGAGGCCGAGGAGCATCAGCACAGAAGCTTTCATCAACAATGTCCTTGTTCAGGGGAACCAGGACAGGAGTATGCCTGAGGTCGGAACAGTGTTCAGAGGCCGCGAGAATCGCAGCCTCCCGGTGGGGTCAGCGCCCTTGTTCGGCGACGGCCTTGGCCGCGGTGATCAGGTACTTGGTCAATTCAGGCGACGAGAACTTGGTGAGCACCCCGTTTGCGCCGGCCAGTCGGGCTTTCTCACTGTTCATGGCGCTGTCGAGCGACGTGTGCAGCAACACGTAGAGGTGCGCGAAGTCCGGCGTTTCGCGCAGGGTCCGGGTGAGGGCGTAGCCGTCCATTTCCGACATTTCGATATCGGAAACGATCAGGTTGATCTCCTGCGCGGTGCCCTGCAGTTCCAGCAGGCAGTCGATGGCTTCCTTGGCGCTGCGGGCGGTGTGGCATTGCAGGCCCAGGTTGCGCAGGGTGTGTACCGATTGCTGCAGCGCGACCTGGCTGTCATCGACCACCAGGATCCGTGCGTTGCCCAGCACCTCGGCGTCTTCCATGCTCAGTTCGGTCGGCGCGGTTTCGATCTGCGCTGGCGCGATGCCGTGGATGACCTTTTCGATGTCCAGCACTTGCACCAGCGTGCCGTCCACCGAGGTCACGCCGGTGATGAACGAACGCACACCGCCGGAGCCGTAGGGCGGTGGTTTGATGTCGGTGGTCAGGCAATGCACGATCTTGCTCACGGCCTGCACATGCAAACCCTGTTTGGAGCGGCTCACGTCGGTGACGATCAGGCAGCCGCCGTCCGGATCTTCCAGCGGCCGCTCGCCAATGGCGCGGCTCAGGTCGATCACCGACAACGATGTCCCGCGCAGGGTGGCGATGCCTTTGACGTGCGGATGGGACTCCGGCAGTTTGGTCAACGGTGGGCAGGGAATGATTTCACTGACCTTGAGCAGGTTGATCGCCATCAGCTTGCCGCTGCGCAAGGTAAACAGCAGAAGCGAAAGTGAATCTGCGCGGGCTTTGTTGGAAGACATAAAAACCTTCTGTGGAAAAAGGTGGGGCGAGCATGCCGCTCGCCAAAACAGCTTTTGATATTGGGTTATCGACTTGTCGGGGGCAGGCTTTAGGATGAAAGCTGTCGATAACAGGGGGCGTTGTAACAAGATCCCGGTGGTGAGGCGTTTTTGTGGCGAGGGAGCTTGCTCCCGCTCGAGCGCGTAGCGGTCGCCAAATTCGACCTCCCACCGCGTCTGATGGGAGTGCTTCGCACTCCAGCGGGAGCAAGCTCCCTCGCCACAGGGCCGATCACTTCAGCCCCAACCGCCGGGCCATCCGCCCCAGGTTCGCCCGGTCCAGCCCGAGCTCCCGGGCGGCGCTGGCCCAGTTGTGTTGGTGACGCTCCAGGCAGGCAGCGATCAGCGTGCGCTGGAACTCGTCCACCGCTTCGCGCAAGTCCCCCGTTACGCCCTGCGCGGTCGACGCCGGGCTGATGGACGAAGGCGTGGGGTTGTCCACAGGCGCCTGGGGCAAATCCAGGTCCTGGGCGCTGAGGCTGAGGATTTTCGGGCGCGTCGCGCACCGGCCCAAGGCCTTCAAGGCGCTGCGGCCGATCAGGTGTTCCAGTTCGCGCACATTGCCTGGCCAGTCGTAGGCCAGCAGCGCGGCCTGGGCGTCGCCGGTCAGGCGCAGGCTGCCCAGGCCCATGCGCGAGCGGTTGTGCTCCAGGAAAAATCCGCTGAGCAGCAGCACATCACGTCCACGATCGCGCAGCGCCGGCACCTGGAGCGGGTACACACTCAAGCGATGGTAGAAGTCGGCCCGATAACGGCCGTTGCGCACTTCCTCGGCCAAGTCGCGATTGGTGGCCGCGATCAGGCGCACATCGACCCGGTGTTCCTTGTCCGAGCCCAGGCGTTGCAGTTGGCCGCTTTGCAGTACCCGCAACAACTTGGCCTGGACGGCCAGGGACAACTCGCCCACTTCGTCGAGAAACAAGGTGCCGCCGTCGGCCAGTTCGAACTTGCCGCGCCGGTCGTTCGTGGCCCCGGTGAAGGCGCCTCGTACATGGCCGAAGAGTTCACTTTCCACCAGGGTATCGGGCAGGGCGGCGCAATTGAGACTGATGAGTGGCTGCTCGGCACGTTCTGACGCGGCATGGATGGCCTGGGCGACCAGTTCCTTGCCCACGCCGGTTTCGCCGGTGATCAATACCGTCAGGTCGCTGCTGCCCACCAGCGTGATCTCTTCCACCAGGCGTTTGTGGGCCTTGCTCTGGCCGACCATGTCGCGAGGTTGCTGGCCGCTGGCCTGGCGATAGACCTCGGCGCGGCGGTGCTCGTCCTCGGCCTTCAGGGCCAGGCGCTCGATGCGCTCGGCGGCGCTGACCGTGGCGGCGGCGAGGCTGGCGAAGGCTTGTAGGGCACTCAGGTCGATGGGCTCGAAGCGCTCCGGATCCAGCGAATCCAGGGTCAGCAGGCCCCAGGGCCGCTCGTCGACGAACAGCGGGCAGCCCATGCAGTCGTGAACCTCCAGATGCTCGGCGAGCCCCTCGACCAACCCGTCGTATGGATCGGGCAGGCCGCTGTCGGCGGCGAAGCGGGTGGGCTGAGGGTTGGCCAGCAGCGCTTCGAAGCGCGGGTGTTCGCTGACCCGGAATCGCCGGCCCAGTGTATCGGTGCTCAGGCCATCCACGGCGAGCGGCACCAGGCAGTCGCCGTCCAGGCGCAACAACGCCGCCGCATCGCAGGGCAGCAGGGCTCGCAAGGTGCCGAGCAGGCGCCGATAACGTTCGCCTTCAGGCAGTTCGCGGGACAGATCGGCCACCAGTGGCAGCAGGGAGGTCAGCAGGGCGGTTGCGGTCATAATGACTCCATGTAGTCGTAACGACTATAAAACGACTTGTGTCAATATGACTACATTGTTTTTAAATGACTGATATTTAAGATAAAAATTTATGGCATGGAAACTGATAAGGCTTAGGTAACTGTTATCGATCATTCGCCAGGAGTCACCTTATGCTCAGTCAAGAAGAACGCGCCATCATTCGCTCCACCGTGCCATTGCTTGAAAGCGGTGGTGAAGCGCTGATCACTCACTTCTATCGCATGATGCTGTCCGAATACCCGCAAGTGCGCCCACTGTTCAATCAGGCTCACCAGGCCAGTGGCGATCAACCCCGTGCGCTGGCCAACGGCGTGTTGATGTATGCGCGGCACATTGACCAGCTCGACCAGTTGGGCGACCTGGTGGCGAAGATCGTCAACAAGCACGTTGCCTTGCAGATCCTGCCGGAACATTACCCGATTGTCGGTGCGTGCCTGCTGCGAGCCATTGCCGAGGTGTTGGGCGCAGAGATTGCCACGCCCGAGGTGATTGCGGCGTGGGGCGCTGCCTATAACCAATTGGCCGATATCCTGATCGGTGCCGAAGCCGGCATGTACGACAAGAAGGCCGAGGCGCCGGGCGGCTGGCGTGGCGAGCGTGAATTCATCCTGGCGGCCAAGGTCCAGGAAAGCTCGGAGATCACCTCGTTCTACTTCGAACCGGCGGACAAGGGCCCGATCCTGTTGGCCGAGCCGGGCCAGTACATCGGCATGAAGCTCATGCTCGATGGCGAGGAAGTACGCCGCAACTACTCATTGTCAGCCCTGGCGGACAACGGTCAATACCGTATCAGCGTCAAGCGCGAGCCGGGCGGGCGGGTGTCCAACCACCTGCATCATCATTTCGACGTCGGCAGCCGCATCCAGTTGTTCCCGCCGTCCGGGGATTTCTACCTGACTGCCAGCGACAAACCGCTGGTGCTGATCAGTGGCGGCGTCGGCATCACCCCGACCCTGGCCATGTTGCAGGCGGCGCTGCAAACCGAGCGGCCGGTGCATTTCATTCATTGCGCGCGCAACGGCCGTGCCCATGCTTTCCGCGACTGGATCGACGACCTGGCCAAGCGGCATCCGCAGCTCAAGCGTTTCTACTGCTACGACGAAGACGACGGCTTGAGCCCGGCGGCCGACAAGGTGGGGCTGCTGAGCCAGGAACAACTGGCGCAATGGCTGCCGCAGCAACGTGACGTGGACGCCTATTTCCTCGGCCCGAAGGGCTTCATGGGTGCCGTCAAGCGTCACCTCAAGGCCTTGGGCGTGCCGGAGCAGCAGAGCCGTTACGAATTCTTCGGCCCGGCGGCAGCGCTGGAATAAGGTCTCCACACCCGCCACAGATCCCTTGTGGGAGCGGGCTTGCTCGTGAAGACGGCGGCACATCCAACATTGATGCAAGCTGACCCATCGCTTTCGCGAGCAAGCCTGCTCGCGATGGCGACGGCAGGTCCATCCTTGTCCAGCTGCCAGAATTAATCCGCACTTAAGCTTCTTGCGGTCTATTCCCCTTCAATGTCGACGCCCGCTGCTCGTTCACTGTCATGGTCTGCGTGTAGACTTCGGGCATCCGACCGCGCGCCCGAATGTTGCCGTGCCGCGCGTCGATCCATGCAGACAAAGGGAAACGCAATGAGTGAGGAAATGATGCGGTTAGGGCGTGAGCGGCGCTATCTGGTGCTGCTGGGGCTGATCTGCCTGGCGCTGATTGGCGGTGCGCTGTATATGCAGGTGGCCCTCGGTGAGGCGCCGTGCCCGCTGTGTATCTTGCAACGCTATGCGCTGTTGCTGATCGCAATCTTCGCCTTCATCGGTGCCGCCATGCGCACCCGCCGCAGCCTGACGATCTTCGAAGGCCTGGTGGTGCTCAGCGCCCTGGCCGGTGCTGGTGTGGCAGGGCATCACGTGTACACCCAGTTCTTCCCGGCGGTCAGTTGCGGCATCGACGTGTTGCAACCGATTGTCGATGACCTGCCGTTGGCGAAGATCTTTCCGTTGGGATTCCAGGTCGACGGCTTTTGCTCCACCCCCTACCCACCGATCCTGGGGCTGTCCCTGGCACAGTGGGCACTGGTGGCCTTTGTGTTGACAGTGGTGCTGGTGCCGTTGCTGGTGTCACGTAACCGCAAACCGCTTCGCTGAAACGCCTCGATGAAACGCCCCGGTTCTCTTCTGGAGAGCCGGGGCGTTTTACGTTTCACGCTCAAGCCGGAGCGTCCTTGATCCGAGGCAAGAATGACCTGCGGCAATGTGCGACACGTTGTCACACATCTTGCGGCGCTCAGCCCTTGCGAGGGAGATAAAGCACGCTTTCCTGTAACAAAAAAATGTCTGGTTTCGCAATCAGGGTATCGCCTGCAGCAGGCATTTTTAACAGCGCCGCGTCAGGCGCCGCAGGCCCCGAAAACTGGGCGCTTGCCGGGCAAAAAACCTCTTGATGATCCTCTCGAGCTGTCTAAATCGGGCGTAGTAGGCCTACGTTTTTTGGGGTTCTTGTTGAGAATGAATTTCGATAACATGCTGGCTCGTTGCAATATCGGCAAGAGATTGTTGCCGGATCGGATAAAAATTATTTCGAGATGAGACATGGTCTACAGCGCGTCAGCTCACTACAATCGCCCGCACCGATTTTCCGACCCGGCTCAAGCTTGAGCACGAGAGTGGTCGAAGGGCGCCAGCGCCCCATGCGACCCCAGGTGTCGGTGCCTCCAACTACCCGCACCAAATGGAATTGGGCTTGAACTAGGCCTTTGACCAACGAATAAGAACTCACTGCTGGCCCAGGATGTGTCGAACTGCCGCTGACGTTCGACGGGCAGCCCTTATTCAATCCAAGAAAATGCCAACCCTTGGCAGGGTGAAGTGTTGGCGATCAAAACCCAACTGCATTGCGCAAGCTGCTTTAGAGGTCGTGAGATGAGTAAAAACAGGTACCCCCGATTACTAGGCTTGTTGCCGCTGCTCGGCACGTTGCTGCTGGGAGGCTGCAACATGACCTTGCTCGATCCCAAGGGCCAGGTCGGCCTGGATGAACGAAACCTGATCATCACCGCTACGCTGCTGATGTTGCTGGTCGTTGTGCCGGTCATCGTCATGACCTTCCTGTTCGCCTGGAAGTACCGCGCAACCAATACCAATGCCACCTACACGCCGAAGTGGTCGCACTCGACCAAGATCGAAGTGGCGGTGTGGACCATCCCGGTGCTGATCATCATTGCCCTGGGTTACATCACCTACAAGTCGACCCACGCCCTGGACCCCTATCGTCCGCTGGATTCGGACGTCAAGCCGATCACCATTGAAGTGGTCTCCATGGACTGGAAGTGGCTGTTCATCTACCCGGAACAAGGCATCGCCACGGTCAACAAGATCGTGTTCCCGGCCCACACGCCGATCAATTTCAAGGTCACTTCCGACACCGTGATGAACTCGTTCTTCATCCCGGGCCTGGGCGGCCAGATCTACGCGATGGCGGGCATGCAGACCAAGCTGCACCTGATCGCCAACCAGAACGCCGAACTCGACGGTATCTCCGCCAACTACAGCGGCGCGGGCTTTACCGGCATGAAGTTCAAAGCAATCGCCACGACCCAGGAAGATTTCGACGCCTGGGTCAACGATGTGAAGAAGGCACCTAAACAGCTTGAAAAAGCTGAATACGAAGCCCTTTCCAAGCCGAGCCAGAACAACCCAGTCGAACTCTACTCGTCGGTTACGCCGAACCTGTTCCAGACCATCATCGACAAGTATGAAGGGATGAATCCGGGCAAGCCGATGCACCACGAGAAGAACGAGAAGGAAGTGGCTCACAACATGGAAGGGATGGACATGAGCTCGCATTCAGCTGCCGGGGCAGAGGAGTAAACGATGTTTGGTAAATTAAGTTGGGAAGCGATCCCGTTCCACGAGCCGATTGTCATGGTGACCCTCGCCATCATCGCGCTCGGTGGTCTGGCATTGTTTGCAGGCATCACTTATTTCAAGAAGTGGACCTACCTGTGGACCGAGTGGCTGACCTCGGTCGACCACAAGAAAATCGGCGTGATGTACATCATTGTCGCCATGGTCATGCTGCTGCGTGGTTTTGCCGACGCCATCATGATGCGTACCCAGCTGGCCATGGCCACCGAGGGTTCGCCTGGCTACCTGCCGCCTGAACACTATGACCAGATCTTCACCGCCCACGGTGTGATCATGATCATCTTCATGGCGATGCCTTTCTTCACCGGCCTGATGAACCTCGCAGTGCCGCTGCAGATCGGCGCCCGTGACGTGGCCTTCCCGTTCCTGAACTCCTTGAGCTTCTGGTTGCTGGTGTCCGGCGTGGTGCTGATCAACCTGTCCCTGGGCGTTGGTGAGTTCGCCAAGACCGGTTGGGTGGCCTATCCGCCGCTGTCGGGCCTGCAATACAGCCCGGGCGTGGGGATGGATTATTACATCTGGGCGCTACAGCTATCCGGGTTGGGTACGACGCTGACGGGGGTCAACTTCCTGGCCACCGTGGTCAAAATGCGTACCCCGGGCATGAAGCTGATGGACATGCCGATCTTCACCTGGACCTGCACCTGGGCCAACGTGCTGATCGTCGCTTCCTTCCCGATCCTGACCGCTACCCTGGCCCTGCTGACGCTTGACCGCTACATGGATTTCCACATTTTCACCAATGAACTGGGTGGAAATCCGATGATGTACGTCAACCTGTTCTGGGCTTGGGGTCACCCCGAGGTGTACATCTTGATCCTGCCGGCGTTCGGCATTTTCTCCGAAGTCATCTCGACCTTCTCCGGCAAGAAACTGTTCGGCCACCACTCGATGATCTACGCTTCCGGCGCGATCTCGGTACTGGGCTTCATGGTCTGGCTGCACCACTTCTTCACCATGGGTTCGGGTGCCAGCGTCAACGCCTTCTTCGGCCTGGCGACGATGCTGATTTCGATCCCGACGGGGGTGAAGCTGTTCAACTGGCTGTTCACCATCTATCAGGGCCGTCTGCGTTTCACCAGCCACGTGATGTGGACCCTGGGCTTCATGGTGACCTTCGCCATCGGCGGCATGACCGGTGTATTGCTGGCCATCCCGGGTGCTGACTTCGTGCTGCACAACAGCCTGTTCGTGATCGCGCACTTCCACAACGTGATCATCGGCGGTGCGGTGTTCGGCTACATCGCCGGCTTCGCCTTCTACTTCCCGAAAGCCTTCGGCTTCAAGCTGCACGAAGGCTGGGGCAAGGCAGCGTTCTGGTTCTGGATCACCGGCTTCTTCGTCGCGTTCATGCCGCTCTATGTACTGGGCTTCATGGGCATGACCCGTCGCCTGAACACCACCACCAACCCTGAGTGGGTGCCGTACCTGTACGTCGCCATGTTCGGTGCGGTGATGATCGCTGTTGGTATCGCCTGCCAGCTGATCCAGTTGTATGTCAGCGTGCGCGATCGCAACAAGCCAGAGAACATGTGCGAACACGGCGATCCGTGGAATGCCCATACCCTGGAATGGTCGACCTCTTCGCCACCGCCGTTCTACAACTTCGCCGTGCTGCCAAAAGCAGACGTCATCGACCCGTTCACCGAAGCCAAGGAAAACGGTACCGCGTACCCGGTCCCGGCCAAGTACGAGCCGATCCACATGCCCAACAACACGGCTACCGGTGTGGTCATGGGCGCGCTGCTGACCGTGTTCGGTTTCGCGATGATCTGGCACATCTGGTGGCTGGCCATCGCCAGCCTGGTGGGCACCGTGGTGTATTTCGCTATCCATGCTGCCCGTGACGATCAGGGCTACATGGTGCCGGTGGATGTCATCGAGCGCATCGAAGCCGAGCAGCACAAACGTCTGGTAGCGGCCGGGAAAGTCCCAGCCACCGCCACCCGTGTTGAAACCTCGTTGGAACAGGCTTAAACCATGTCGAACTTAGTGACCACTGTTGGACACGCCCATGGTCATGACCATGGGCACGATGACCATCACCACGACTCGGGCGAGATGACCGTATTCGGTTTCTGGCTCTACCTGATGACCGACTGCATTCTGTTTGCGTCGATCTTCGCAGCGTACGCGGTGCTGGTTAACAACGTCGCCGGTGGCCCATCGGGCCACGACATCTTCGAACTGCCGTACGTACTGGGCGAAACCGCGCTGCTGCTGTTCAGCTCGATCACCTACGGCTTCGCCATGCTGGCGTTGTTCAAGGGCAAGAAAACCCAGGTACTGGGTTGGCTGGCCATGACCTTCCTGTTCGGTGCCGGCTTCATCGGCATGGAGATCAACGAGTTTCACATCCTGATCTCCGAAGGCTTCGGTCCTAGCCGCAGCGGTTTCCTGTCCGGGTTCTTCACCCTGGTCGGCACCCACGGCCTGCACGTGACCAGCGGCCTGATCTGGATGGCGATCATGATGTACCAGGTCCACAAAAACGGCCTGACCGCCACCAACAAGACGCGCCTGAGCTGCCTGAGCCTGTTCTGGCACTTCCTGGACGTGGTGTGGATCTGCGTATTCACCGTTGTTTATCTGATGGGGACCCTGTAAATGGCTAACGCACATTCCCATGATGGCCACGACGCCGGCCACGGCAGCGTCAAGTCCTACGCCATCGGTTTCATCCTGTCGGTGATCCTGACCGTCATTCCGTTCGGCCTGGTGATGTACCCGTCGCTGCCCAAGAGCCTGACCCTGTGGATCATCCTGATCTTCGCCGTGGTCCAGGTATTGGTGCACCTGGTGTACTTCCTGCACCTGGACCGCTCCGCCGCCCAACGTAACAACGTGGTCGCGTTTGTCTTTGCCGCGATCGTGATTGTCCTGCTGGTCGGCCTGTCGTTGTGGATCATGTTCAGCATCCACACCAACATGATGGCGCACTGAGGAAAGTCCGGATGTCCCTGAAGCACTTTATCCAAATCACCAAGCCGGGGATCATTTTCGGTAACGTGCTTTCTGTGGCAGGCGGGTTTTTCCTGGCCTCGAAAGGGCATGTCGATCTGGCCATCTTCCTGGCGGCGATGATCGGCACTTCCCTGGTGGTGGCGTCCGGTTGCGTGTTCAACAACTGCATCGACCGCGATATCGACATCAAGATGGAGCGCACCAAGAATCGGGCGCTGGTCCAAGGCCTGATTCCGGTGCAACTGGCCCTGGCATTCGCCACGGTGCTGGGCGTGGCCGGTGTGGCGCTGTTGTACTGGGTGGCCAATCCGTTGGCGGCGCTGTTCGCGGTGATCGGTTTTGTCATCTACGTCGGCCTCTACAGCCTGTACCTCAAGCGCAAGTCGGTCCACGGCACGCTGGTGGGCAGCCTGTCGGGGGCGATGCCGCCGGTGATCGGCTACGTGGCGGTGAGCAACAGCTTCGACATGGCGGCGCTGACGCTGCTGGTGATGTTCAGCCTGTGGCAGATGCCGCATTCCTATGCCATCGCGATCTTCCGCTTCAACGACTACCTGGCAGCGTCGATTCCGGTGTTGCCGGTCAAGCGCGGTATCCTGGTAGCCAAGAAGCACATCCTGCTCTACATCCTGGCCTTCCTCGTGGCGACCTTGATGCTGACTTTCAGCGGTTACGCCGGCATGAGTTACCTCGCCGTCGCCGCCGCCATGGGCATGTACTGGCTGTACATGGCCTGGACCGGCTACAAGGCGGTGGATGACACGGTCTGGGCACGCAAGCTGTTCGTGTTCTCGATCTTCACCATCACCGCCCTGAGCGTCATGATGTCCCTGGACTTCAAAGTGCCGAGTGAGCTGCTGCTGACGTACGCGCCTTAAGCTTCAGAAGCTGCACGAAAAGCCCCGCCTTCGAGAGAAGCGCGGGGTTTTTTCATGGGGCGCTGTTCCTGGACAGCGTGGCATGTCATCTGAAGCAAAAAAACTTGGTTGTTTAACTGTAAGCAATTTGCCTATAGTTTTTGGCATGCGAATCCTATTTATTGAAACGTCTTTGTTCGAGTGAATAGGAGCTGAGTTGAAAGTGCGAGGTACCTTATGAAAAAACGTGATCTGTTTGCCGAGATGATGCAAGGCGTCGAGGAGATGGCTGCTCACCGTGAGGGCAAGATTACCCTTCGCCAGATATCGATCGAAGACAAACCGGTTCCCGAGGTGTCGGCGCAAGAAATCGTAGCGTTGCGCGACAAGCTCCATATGTCTCAGGCCGTTTTTGCCAAGAGCATCAGGACCAGTCCTGGCACCCTTCGGAACTGGGAGCAGGAGAAGTCCAAACCCAATGCCCAGGCGGCTCTTCTGATCAGGCTGGTCGAGAAGTTTCCAGACATGGTTGAGCGGCTCGGAGCGGTTTGAGACGATCTCTTCATCCCCATGAAAAAGCCCCGCCTTTGAGAGAAGAGCGGGGCTTTTTCATGGGCGTTGCCTGGACGCTCTGCGTGGGAATGCAGCCAGGGACGCTCTGCGTCCCAAGAAGCCGAACGCGGAGCGTCCGAGGAGGCATTCCCACGCGGAGCGTAGGAACGATCGTTGGGCGATGGCTTATTGCTGGGCGATGCTGTAGCCGTCGAATGCCTTTTGCTGTTGCAAGGCGGTGACGATGCTTTTGCGGGTGGCCTGTTGTTCGGTGCCGTCATTGTCCAGGAAGGTTTCGCTTTCCAGCTCGGCTTCGTCGCCTTCGCCTACGAAGTTGAAGCCCAGGAACTCGAAGGCCTCGCGGTCGACGTTCGGCTTGGAGCGTGGTGTGCGCAGGGGCAGGGTGACGCTGATGCCGTCCTTGCTGATGACAAACACTTCGGCTTCTTTCTTGGCCCGCGAGGCCTTGCCCTTGCTGCCGCTCGGATTGCTGATGGCCTGATGGGTCTGGTTCAGTACTTTCAGGGCCAGGCCGTAGACCAGTTCCTGAAACGACGGGTCGTCCTTGTAGCTGGAGAGGATACGGCTGATGGGGAAGCGGCTGCTCAGGTCTTCCAGGGCCGCGAAATCGGCGGCTTCGGCGTCTTTGAGTTGTTTGAGCTGGCCCATCAGTTCGTAGGCCTTGTCGTCGTCGAACGCATCGTGAGCCTGGCGGATGGCGTTGCGCAGTTCGCGGATCTGGTCGCTTTCGCGATTCGACTGGAACGCATCGAGGACCATCTCACTGATGTTTTTGGCCTGGGGCAGATGCTGTGAAAGATTGATGGAGTTTTCGTATTCCGCTTTGGACGACAGGGTGACTACGGATTCAGCGGTGTTGGAATCGGACATTGAAATTTCACTACTTCTGTTAGCGGGATGAGGCGAGAAAGGCATTGAGCTTTTTTCCGGTCGCCTAATCTATTGGACGCGGGCGGTGTTGTCACGGTCGGACCTCATTCACAAATCACATTCTTGCCCGACATTTTGGAGCGATACAGCGCCTGATCCGCCCGGTGCAGCAACGTCGCGTGCTGTTCATTCTCGAGTCGCTGCACCACGCCAAAACTCATGGTGATCTGGAAGTCGCCCACCGGCAACAGGTCGGACAGACCCCGGCGAATGCTTTCCGCCAGCAGGCGGGCGTCGGCCAGGGTGGTATTGGGCAAGATCATGATGAATTCGTCACCGCCCCAGCGCACCAGCAAATCGCCGTCGCGCTGGCAACGCTTGACGCTTTGCACCACTTGCACCAGCGCTGCGTCGCCAAAGGCGTGGCCGTAGCGGTCGTTGATGTCCTTGAAATCATCCACGTCCATGGCGATCAGCGACAACGGCTCGCGGAAACGCTGTGCCCGCTCACAGGCCAGCGGCAGTGCCTGCTCCAGGCGATAACGGTTGGCGACCCGCGTCAGGGCATCGGTTTCGGCAAGCCGGCGATTCTCGTCGAGCTGGATCTGCAACTGATGGTTGACCCGGGACAGTTCGCGGGTGCGTTCTTCGATGATGGCTTCCAGGGATTTGTTACGCTGTTCCAGTTGTTCGAACAGACGCTTTTTGTCGTCGATACTGCGATGGGCGCCGATCATGCGCGCCACCGTGCCGTCCGGATTACGGGCGATCACGTAGCCGCGATCCTCGATCCAGATGTAGGTCCCATCGCGCGTGCGGCAGCGGTATTCGGCCTGGTAACCGTGGGATCGTTGTTCCAGGTAGTCGTCGAACAACGCCATGACCCGTGGATAGTCATCCGGGTGAATCACGCTCTCCCAAGTCAGCACGTTGTTGTCCAGTGAATGAGGCAGGTAGCCAAGCATCGTGTACCAGCCGGGGTTGCGGTAGACGAAGCCGGTGCTGGCATTCCAGTCCCAGATGCCATCGCTGACCAGTTCCAGGATGGTGTGCAGTACGCCTTCGTCCAGATCGGACAGGTCGAACCGCAGCATATCGATGTTCGAGGCGTCTCCCATCGTCGTTTCCCCATCGGCCTTGATATCAAAATGCTCGTCCAAGGAGGAAGAGTAGCTGATGGGGGGGTGGGGAACTAGCGGCGGATGTTCAGACGGGGTTTGCTTTTGTGGCGAGGGGATTTATCCCCGTTGGGGCGCGTAGCGGCCCCCAAAGTCCTCGAACCCGACATCACTTGCGATGTGAACCGACAGTCTTGGGGTTGCTGCGCAACCCAGCGGGGATAAATCCCCTCGCCACAGCATCATTGGGTTAGGGTTTGCCCCATTTCTCCAGTGCGAACTCGACAAAACTGCGCAGTTTCGGCAAACGGTAGCGGTCCTGCGCGTACATCAGGCTCATTGGGCGATGGGGCAACTGATAGTCCTGCAACAACGCCACCAGGTGACCATCCTTCAGGTCCTGGGCCACCAGCGCATCGGGCAGCATCACCACGCCCATCCCGGCCAAGGCGGCGCGATGCAGGCCCGAGGAGCTGTTGATCAGCATCGGTCCGTTTACCGGGACCTTGATCTCGCCGTCCGGGCCGTTGATGGGCCAGTGTTCCTGGGCGAAGCGCCATTCGTCTGCTGCCGAATAGGCGAACGACAGGCAGTCGTGTCGTTGCAGGTCCGCCGGTTGTTCCGGCGTGCCGCGCCGGGCCAGGTAGGCAGGGGAGGCGCAGATGGTCAGGGTGTAGTCCACCAACGGACGGGCAATCAGTTTCGGGTCGGGATGGCCGAGGCGAATGGCGACATCGAATCCATGTTCGAGCAGGTCCAGCCGCTGATTGGTCAGCATCACGTCGAGCTTGACCTGGGGGAAGCGCTGGCTGAATTCGGCCAGCGCCGGCGATAGGCGTTCGGTACCAAAGGTCAGCGGCGCGGTGATGCGCAGGGTGCCGCTGGGCTCGCCTTGGGTCTGTTCGGCCAGGCGCTCGGAATCGGCCACCAGCCCCAGCACTTCCAGGCAACGTTGGTAGTAGGTCGAGCCAAACTCAGTCAGGCGCTGGCGCCGCGTCGTACGGTTGATCAGGCGTACGCCGAGACGTTGCTCCAGTGCACGAAGATGATTACCCACCATGGTGGTGGACATTTCGCACGCCTGGGCCGCCGCCGTCAGGCTTCCGGTTTCTACTACCTTCACGTAAACGGTCATTGCTTGGAACAAGTCCATTATCAAGCTCGGCTTTTAAATGATTGAAGTAAAGCAGCGTTTATCCAGCCTTGGTGGCTAACCATACTGGAAAAAACCAACCCAATGGAGCTTGATGCCATGACCGCTGCCTGCCTGATGACCACTTACCAACCCCTGGCGCTGAGTTTCACCCATGGTTTGGGTACGCGCCTGTGGGACCAGGATGGCCGCGAGTACCTCGATGCGGTGGCGGGCGTGGCGGTGACCAATGTCGGCCATTCCCACCCACGGTTGGTGGCCGCCATCAGCGAGCAGGCCGGCCTGCTGTTGCACACGTCGAATCTGTACAGCATCGATTGGCAACAACGCCTGGCGCAAAAGCTCACCCAGCTGTCTGGGCTGGAGCGGGCGTTCTTCAACAACTCAGGCGCCGAGGCCAACGAAACCGCATTGAAACTGGCGCGCCTCTATGGTTGGCATAAAGGCATTGAGCAGCCGTTGGTAGTGGTCATGGACAATGCGTTCCACGGGCGCACCTTGGGCACGATGTGCGCCAGTGACGGCCCGTCCGTGCGGCTTGGTTTCAATCGGTTGCCGGGGGATTTCATCAAGGTGCCGTTCGGCGATCTGGCGGCGTTGGAAGCGATCCAGCAAGCCCATGCCGAGCGCATCGTCGCAGTACTGGTAGAACCGATCCAGGGCGAAAGCGGTGTGCAACTCGCACCGCCGGGCTATCTCAAGGCCTTGCGTGAACTGTGCAGCCGGCGCGCCTGGTTGTTGATGCTCGACGAGATCCAGACCGGCATCGGTCGCACTGGCCAATGGTTCGCGTTCCAGCACGAGGGCATCGTGCCGGACGTCATGACCCTCGCCAAAGGCCTGGGCAATGGCGTACCCATTGGTGCCTGCCTGGCGAGGGGCAAGGCTGCCGAGCTGTTTACCCCTGGCAGCCATGGCAGCACCTTTGGCGGTAATCCGCTGGCCTGTCGAGTCGGCTGCACGGTGCTGGAGATCATCGAGCAACAAGCGCTGGTGGACAACGCCAGGCACCAGGGCGACCAGTTGCTGGGCCGGCTGCGCATCGAGTTGGCGGACAACCCGAATGTCTTGGCGATCCGCGGCCAGGGGTTGATGATCGGCATCGAACTCAAGCAACCGGTCCGCGACCTGGCCCTTCGCGCCGCCCGGGATCACGGCCTGCTGATCAATATCACTCGGGGCCAGACCATACGCCTGCTGCCGCCGTTGACGATCGATGGGCGGGAAGTGGAGATGATTGTCAGGGGCGTGAGCCGCTGTCTGGCGCAGGGGTGAGGGGCGCTCGCCGGGGTGCCGGTTTTTTATCGGTCAGCCGGGCGAAGCGCAACGCAGCGCGACGGAATTTTTAACGATTGCCGTGTTCCAACGCCTGCCAGAGTCGATTGCCTACACTTTGGCATTCAGACTGAAAACCCAGGAGCATCTTCATGTTCACCTCGCGTCGCTTGATCGTTGTCGCTACTGCTGTGGCCTTGTTGTCCGGCTGTGCGTCGCCTAACCCCTATGACAATCAGGGCCAGGCCTCTACCGAATCTTCGGGCATGAGCAAAACCGCCAAGTATGGCGGCCTCGGTGCACTGGCGGGGGCGTTGGCCGGTGCGGCCATCGGTCACGATAACCGTGGCAAGGGCGCGTTGATCGGTGCAGCGGTGGTGGGGGCTTCCGCGGCCGGTTACGGCTACTACGCCGACCAGCAGGAAAAGAAGCTGCGCGCCAGCATGGCCAATACCGGCGTTGAAGTGCAGCGCCAGGGCGACCAGATCAAGCTGATCATGCCGGGTAACATCACCTTCGCCACCGACTCGGCGAACATCGCGTCCAGCTTCTACCAGCCGCTGAATAACCTGGCCAACTCCCTCAAGGAGTTCAACCAGAACCAGATCGAAATCGTCGGCTACACCGACAGCACCGGCAGCCGCCAGCACAACATGGACCTGTCCCAGCGTCGTGCGCAGAGCGTGGCGACCTACCTGACGTCCCAGGGCGTGAGCGGTGCCAACCTGTCGGCCCGTGGCGCCGGCCCGGACAACCCGGTGGCCAGCAACGCCGACGTCAATGGCCGTGCGCAGAACCGTCGTGTCGAGGTCAACCTCAAGGCGATTCCGGGCCAGCAATATCAGGAGGCGCCGCAGCAGCAGGGGCAGACTTACCAGCAGTACCCTTGATCGCTGGGCAGTAAATGAAACGGGGGCCATGCAGACATGGTCCCCGTTTTTTTTATGGCTGCCATTTCCCTTGAGTTGACACCAAACCCTGTGGTGAGGGGATTTATCCCCGCTGGGCTGCGAAGCAGCCCCAAGATCATTCGCCTCGGTCTCCCAGGCACACCGCGTTCGCTGATTTGGGACTGCTGCGCAGTCCAGCGGGAGCAAGCTCCCTCGCCACAACGGATCTGAAACCCATAAAAAAGCCCGCCCGATCACATGATCGGGCGGGCTTTTGGTTGTTGCTTGGCGATTACTTCTTCAAACCGTAATGCTCATCGAGCATGCCGGGCGAATTCGGGGCCTTGGGGGCGTAGTCCCGGGGCGGTTCCTGATCCTTTGGCGGGGTCAGGCGTTCCCGTGGAGCCTGCGCCGAATCGGCGTGCAGGGCAGCCAGCAGGCGTTGGCGAGTCTGCTCGTCCAGGGCCAGGCGATTGGCACCCTCGGACAAGTGATCCTGGACTTCCTGGTAGCTCTGGGTGAGTTTTTTCACCAGGGACGCGGTGCTGTTGAAGTGAGTGACCACTTCATTCTGATAACTGTCGAAACGTTCCTGGATGTCGTCCAGCTGACGTTGCGTGCTGTTGGGCACCGCGTTGGGCAGCAGTCGGGCAAGCAGGAATCCAATGGCGACACCGGCAACCAGGGCAAGAGTCGGCAACAACCAAACTAAGAGCGAGTGTTCCACGAGTCCTTCCTCTATAAACGGCTTTGCTTTACGTTAACGGCTCGGACCTGCGCTGTATACCGCGAAGAACATCGCAATCATGCCAGGCACAGACTTTAGCTAGACGAGTCGACCCTATTCGAGGTCACGGAGTTCTTTCCCTTGCTTATGCGCGAAACCCCTGTAGTCATCGATGGCCCGGTGGGCCAACTGGAAGCCTTGTACCTGGACAGCGAGGCTCCCCGTGGCCTGGCGCTGATCTGCCACCCGAACCCGGTGCAGGGTGGGACCATGCTCAACAAAGTGGTCTCGACCCTGCAACGCACTGCCCGCGATGCTGGCCTGGTTACGTTGCGTTTCAATTATCGTGGCGTAGGTGCCAGTGCCGGCAATCATGACATGGGCACCGGAGAAGTGGACGACGCCCAGGCTGTCGCGCAATGGCTGCGGGAAAAATACCCGCAATTGCCCCTGACACTGTTCGGCTTTTCCTTCGGTGGCTTCGTCGCCGCCAGCCTGGGCGGGCGCCTGGAAGCCCAGGGTCAGCCGGTCAAGCACCTGTTCATGGTGGCCCCGGCGGTGATGCGCCTGGACGAGCAGTCGCCCTTACCGATGAGCGGCCAGTTGACCGTGATCCAGCCGGAAACCGACGAAGTGGTCGATCCGCAATTGGTTTACGAATGGTCCGACACGCTCCAACGTCCCCATGAGCTGCTGAAAGTGGCAGAATGCGGACACTTTTTTCATGGCAAGCTGACCGATCTCAAGGATCTGATCCTGCCGCGCCTCTCGAATTGACAGCAGTCTGACAAGCGATAACCCATGACGACGCGTACCCGTATTCTGACCGGCATCACCACCACCGGCACCCCACACCTGGGCAACTATGCCGGCGCCATCCGTCCGGCGATCCTCGCCAGCCGAGACAGCAACGCCGATTCGTTCTACTTCCTGGCTGACTACCACGCCCTGATCAAGTGCGATGACCCGCTGCGTATCCAGCGTTCGCGCCTGGAAATCGCCGCTACGTGGCTGGCCGGTGGCCTGGATGTGGACCGCGTGACGTTCTATCGCCAGTCCGATATTCCCGAGATTCCGGAGCTGACCTGGCTGCTGACCTGTGTCGCCGCCAAGGGCTTGCTCAACCGTGCCCACGCCTACAAGGCGTCGGTGGACAAGAACGTCGAGGCCGGCGAAGACCCGGACGCTGGCATCACCATGGGGCTGTACAGCTACCCGGTGTTGATGGCCGCCGACATCCTGATGTTCAACGCCCACAAGGTGCCGGTCGGTCGCGACCAGATCCAGCACGTGGAAATGGCCCGCGACATCGGCCAGCGCTTCAACCACCTGTTCGGCCAGGGCAAGGAGTTCTTCACCATGCCCGAGGCGCTGATCGAAGAAAGCGTCGCCACGCTGCCGGGCCTCGATGGCCGCAAGATGTCCAAGAGCTACGACAACACTATCCCGTTGTTCAGCAGCGCCAAGGACATGAAGGACGCGATCTCGCGGATCGTCACCGACTCGCGTGCCCCGGGCGAAGCCAAGGATCCGGACAATTCGCATCTGTTCACCCTGTTCCAGGCTTTCGCCACTGCCGAACAGTCCGCCGAGTTCCGCAACGAACTGCTGCAGGGCCTGGGTTGGGGCGAAGCCAAGAACCGCCTGTTCCAGTTGCTCGACAGCGAGCTGGGTGAAGCGCGCGAGCGCTATCACCAGTTCATCGAGCGCCCATCGGACCTTGAAGACATCCTGCAACTGGGCGCGAAAAAAGCCCGGGCCGTGGCAACGCCGTTCCTCAACGAACTGCGCGAGGCCGTTGGCCTGCGTTCGTTTGTCAGCCAGGTCCAGGTGGCCGCCAGCACCAAGAAGAAAGCCGCCAAGACAGCACGCTTCGTCAGTTTTCGCGAAGACGACGGCAGTTTCCGCTTCCGACTGCTGTCCGCCGACGGCGAGCAACTGTTGCTGTCGAACCATTTTGCCGACGGCAAGACCGCGGGGCAGGTGACCAAGCAATTGCAGTCCGGCCAGCCCTTGGATGTACGCAGCGACGACCTGGGTTTCAGCGTCTGGCTCGACGGCGAGTGCGTGGCGAATAGCCCGGCTTTTGCTGACAGCGCCGCGCGGGATGCCGCCGTCGATGCGCTGCGTGTTGCCTTGACGCCTGCCCAGGACTGATCCGGCACGTCATCCGACCATCGGCCCGAGTAAGGGCCGATTGCCATTCCTCTGGGCCGTCGCTACAGTGACGGCCCGTTTTTGTTGCCTTGCTAACGAATATGACGCCCCTAGAACGATATCAAGCTGATCTGAAACGCCCGGAGTTCTTCCACGACGCAGCCCAGGAAACGGCGGTGCGGCATTTGCAGCGCCTGTACGACGACCTGGTCGCGGCCTCGAACAACAAGCCGGGTCTGTTGGGCAAACTGTTCGGCAAAAAAGACCAGGCACCGGTCAAGGGCCTGTATTTCTGGGGCGGCGTGGGCCGTGGCAAGACCTACCTGGTGGACACCTTCTTCGAAGCGCTGCCGTTCAAGGAAAAGACACGCACGCACTTCCACCGCTTCATGAAGCGCGTGCACGAGGAAATGAAGACCCTGGGCGGCGAGAAGAACCCGCTGACCATCATCGCCAAGCGGTTTTCCGACGAGACCCGGGTGATCTGCTTCGATGAATTCTTCGTTTCCGACATCACCGACGCCATGATCCTCGGCACCTTGATGGAAGAGCTGTTCAAGAACGGCGTGACCCTGGTCGCCACCTCGAACATCGTGCCGGACGGCCTGTACAAGGACGGCCTGCAGCGGGCGCGCTTCCTGCCGGCCATCGCGCTGATCAAGGAACACACTGAAATCGTCAACGTCGACAGCGGCGTCGACTACCGCCTGCGTCACCTCGAACAAGCGGAGCTGTTCCACTTTCCGCTGGATGCCGCTGCCCAAGAGAGCCTGCGCAAGAGCTTCCGCGCCCTGACGCCGGAATGCACCCAGGCCGTGGAAAATGATGTATTGGTCATCGAAAATCGCGAAATCCGCGCCGTGCGTACGTGCGATGACGTGGCCTGGTTCGACTTCCGCGAACTGTGTGACGGGCCCCGCAGCCAGAACGATTACATCGAACTGGGCAAGATCTTCCACGCCGTGCTGCTGAGCAATGTCGAGCAGATGAGCGTCACCACCGACGACATCGCCCGCCGTTTCATCAACATGGTCGACGAGTTCTACGACCGTAACGTGAAGCTGATCATTTCGGCCGAAGTCGAACTCAAGGACCTCTACACCGGCGGTCGCTTGACCTTCGAATTCCAGCGGACCCTGAGTCGCCTGCTGGAAATGCAGTCCCACGAATTCCTGGCGCGGGCGCATAAGCCGTAGGGCGATTCGCAAAGCAAAAAAAAGGCCTGCGATCGCAGGCCTTTTTTTGTACGCTCGAAATCAGTCATTCACTGCAAAACCCTGTGGGAGCGGGCTTGCATTCAGCTCAGGTTCATGCCGCCTGCTGAAACTGCTGCCGATACTGGTTCGGCGACAGGTCGGTATGTTGCCGGAACAGCCGGGCGAAAAAGCTCGCGTCGTCATAGCCAACTTCATAGCTGATGGTCTTGATGCTCTTGCGGCTACCGGAGAGCAGGCCCTTGGCGGTTTCGATCCGCAGCCGTTGCAGGTAATGCAGCGGTTTGTCGCCCGTGGCGGTCTGGAAGCGGCGCATGAAATTGCGGATGCTCATGCCATGTTCCCGGGCAACATCCTCGAAGCGGAATTTATCGGCGAAGTGCTCTTCGAGCCATTGCTGGATCTGGAGGATGATCACGTCCTGGTGCAGTTTCTGCCCGCCGAAGCCGATCCGTCCTGGCGAATAGCTGCGTTGCACCTCATACAAGATGTCCCGCGCTACGGCCTGGGCGACGTTGGCGCCACAGAAGCGTTCAATGAGGTAAATGTAGAGGTCGCAGGCTGAGGTCGTGCCGCCGGCGCAGAACAGGTTGTCGGCGTCGGTCAGGTGCTTGTCCTGGTTCAGGTGTACCTGGGGGAAGCGTTCCTTGAAGGCATTGAAGAAACGCCAGTAGGTGGTGGCTTCCTTGCCGTCGAGCAGCCCGGCCTCCGCCAGCCAGAACACCCCGGTGGCTTCGCCGCAGAGTACCGCGCCGCGCGCGTGTTGTTCTCGCAGCCAAGGCAGGACCTGGGGATAACGTTGGCAGAGGGTGGCGAAATCATCCCAGAAGGCCGGCAGGATGATGACATCAGTGTTATCCAGGCCACCGTCCACCGGCATGATTACATCGCTGAAGCTGTTCACCGGTTTGCCATCGGGGCTGACCAGTCGGGTTTCAAAAGCCGGCGTCAGGCCGTGGCCCAGTTGTTTGCCATAGCGCAGGCTGGCCAGGTGGAAAAAATCCTTGGCTTGCATGAGGGTCGAGGCGAAGACCCGGTCGATTGCCAGGATGCTGACGCGCCGCAAGGGCGTGGAGGCGTGCATAGACATAATTCATCTTTATTTTTATAGGGGAAAGTGGTCACCAGACGGCTGGATCGTCTTATTTTTTGTCGGATGTGTCCAGTGTCCTGTCGTACCCCGCAGGCTTAGGCTCTGTCGGATAACCACGCCCAACAAAAACCAAAGGTGCGCCATGATCCCCAGAACACTGTTCAGTCCCGAACACGAATTGTTTCGCGACAGCGTACGAACCTTCCTCGAAAAAGAAGCCGTGCCGTACCACAGCCAGTGGGAAAAACAGGGACATGTCGATCGCCAGCTCTGGAACAAGGCAGGGGAGGCGGGCATGTTGTGCTCGCACCTTCCAGAAGCCTATGGGGGGCTGGACGCCGATTTTCTCTACAGCACGGTGGTGATCGAGGAAATCGGCCGCCTGGGGCTGACGGGGATCGGGTTCTCGCTGCATTCCGACATCGTCGCGCCGTACATTCTGCATTACGGCAGTGAGGCGCTGAAACACAAGTACCTGCCGAAACTGGTGTCCGGCGAAATGGTCACGGCCATCGCCATGACCGAGCCGGGCGCCGGTTCCGACCTGCAAGGGGTGAAGACCACGGCGGTGCTGGACGGCGACGAATACGTCATCAACGGCTCGAAGACGTTCATCACCAATGGTTTCCTGGCGGACCTGGTGATCGTGGTCGCCAAGACCGATCCGAAGGCCGGCGCCAAGGGCACCAGCCTGTTCCTGGTGGAGGCGGGCACGCTGGGTTTTGAAAAGGGCAAACGCCTGGAAAAAGTCGGCATGAAGGCCCAGGACACGTCGGAATTGTTCTTCCAGGATGTCCGCGTGCCGAAGGAGAACCTGCTGGGGCAGGCCGGCATGGGCTTCGCCTACTTGATGCAGGAGCTACCCCAGGAGCGCCTGACCGTCGCCATCGGCGGCCTGGCATCGGCTGAAGCGGCGCTGCAATGGACTCTGGACTACACCCGCGAGCGCAAGGCATTTGGCAAATCCATCGCGGACTTCCAGAACACCCGTTTCAAGCTCGCGGAAATGGCCACCGAAATCCAGATCGGCCGGGTCTTCGTCGACCGCTGCCTGGAATTGCACCTGCAAGGCAAGCTGGACGTGCCGACGGCGGCGATGGCCAAGTACTGGGGCACCGACCTGCAATGCAAGGTGCTCGACGAGTGCGTGCAGTTGCATGGCGGCTACGGCTTCATGTGGGAATACCCGATTGCCCGGGCGTGGGCGGATGCGCGGGTGCAGCGGATCTATGCCGGGACCAATGAGATCATGAAGGAGATCATTGCGCGGTCGCTTTGATGCGGTGGTGAACTTGGGGCCTCTATCGCGAGCAAGTTCGCACACAGGCGATTTGTGTCTGATCACTGTGTTGTAACCAGCACAGAACCCTTGTGGGAGCGAGCTTGCTCGCGATGGGGCCTATGAATCGATCAAGGGGCCGGGTTCGGCTGATCCTTGTGAATCGCCTCGATCCCCGCCAGCACTTCGTCCGACAGCTTCAGGTCGAAGCTGGCAATGTTGCTGTCCAGTTGCTCCAGCGTGGTGGCGCCAATGATGTTGCTGGTCACGAACGGCTGCCGGGTGACGAACGCCAGGGCCATCTGCGCCGGGTCCAGGCCATGTTCGCGGGCCAGGGCCACATAACGGCTGCACGCCGCTTCCGATTGCGGGTTGAAGTAACGCATGAAGCGGCTGTACAGCGTCAGGCGGCCCTTGGCTGGCCGTGCGCCGTTTTCGTATTTGCCCGACAGAAAGCCGAACGCCAGTGGCGAATAAGCCAGCAAGCCGCATTGCTCGCGAATGGCGATTTCCGACAGGCCGATCTCGAAGCTGCGGTTGAGCAGGTTGTACGGGTTCTGGATCGACACCGCTCGCGGCCAGCCACGGGCCTCGGCCAGGGCAAGGAACTTCATGGTGCCCCACGGCGTTTCGTTGGACAGGCCGATATGGCGGATCTTGCCGGCGCGAACCTGTTCGTCCAGGGCTTCGAGGGTTTCCTCCAGCGGGGTGAACGTTTCGTCGGCCTTGTGCTGGTAGCCCAGTTGACCGAAGAAGTTGGTGCTGCGCTCGGGCCAGTGCAACTGATAGAGGTCGATGTAGTCGGTTTGCAGGCGCTTGAGGCTGGCGTCCACGGCTTCGACGATGTGGCGGCGGTTGTGCTTGAGGTTCTTGTCGCGGATGTAGTCGATAGTGTTGCCGGGGCCGGCGATCTTGCTCGCCAGGATCCAGTCGGCACGATCGCCGCGACTCTTGAAGTAATTGCCGATGTAGCGCTCGGTGGTGGCGTAGGTTTCGGCCTTGGGCGGCACCGGGTACATCTCGGCGGTGTCGATGAAATTGATGCCGGCACCCTTGGCGCGTTCGATCTGGGCGAAGGCCTCGGCCTCGCTGTTCTGCTCACCCCAGGTCATGGTTCCGAGGCACAGGGCACTTACGTTCAGATCGGTACGGCCTAGCGGGCGATAGTCCATCGGGAACTCCTTGGGCAAAACAATCATAAAAGCAGGTTGAAATATTTTTCGCAATCTGCATAATTGCGCACCTCTTTCTGCAGTGGAAGTGATGCGCCGCCGCCGAAGAATCTTGCCGTTGAACGGACGCGCCGACCCGAGCCCCCGAAAGCGTCTGTATCCGGCTGCCTTTGACTTGTCAAAGTACGCACTATTCAGTAAGATCCGCCGTCTAATTTACAGGGCGGCCCCTGAGGCTATAAAGAATGAAAACTTTTACTGCTAAACCGGAAACAGTAAAGCGCGACTGGTTTGTCGTCGACGCTGCTGGTCAGACCCTGGGTCGTCTGGCCACCGAAATCGCGAGCCGTCTGCGTGGCAAGCACAAGCCTGAGTACACCCCTCACGTTGACACCGGTGACTACATCGTCGTGATCAACGCTGAGCAAGTACGTGTTACTGGCGCTAAAACCACTGACAAAATGTACTACTCCCACTCCGGTTTTCCTGGCGGCATCAAGTCGATCAACTTTGAAAAGCTGATCGCCAAAGCCCCTGAGCGCGTGATCGAGACCGCGGTTAAAGGCATGCTGCCTAAAAACCCACTGGGTCGCGACATGTATCGTAAGCTGAAGGTTTATGCGGGCGCTGCTCACCCTCATACTGCTCAGCAGCCCCAAGAACTGAAGTTTTAACGGAATAGTTCATTATGTCGGCGACTCAAAATTACGGCACTGGCCGTCGCAAGACTGCAACCGCACGCGTTTTCCTGCGTCCGGGCACTGGTAATATCTCCATCAACAACCGCTCCCTGGATAACTTCTTCGGCCGCGAAACTGCCCGCATGGTAGTTCGTCAGCCGCTGGAACTGACCGAGACCGTCGAAAAATTCGACATCTACGTCACCGTTATCGGTGGTGGTGTAAGTGGTCAAGCTGGCGCAATCCGCCACGGCATCACTCGCGCCCTGATGGATTACGACGAGACTCTGCGTGGTGCTCTGCGCAAAGCCGGCTTCGTAACTCGCGATGCTCGCGAAGTTGAACGTAAGAAAGTCGGTCTGCGTAAAGCGCGTAAGCGTCCGCAGTACTCGAAGCGTTAATTTCGCTTCCGCTTTCAAAAGGCGCCCAGTTCCTCACGGAGCTGGGCGTTTTTTTATGGGCAAAAGAATTGCTCTGTGACAACTTGCCACATTCGTAGAGCCCCTATACTACAAGGCTTGGCGGTTTGGCCGCTTGGTAATTACCTTGTCAGAATTGGGGCTTTTCATTACCATTCGGCAAAATTTTTATAAGTTCAGATTTTTACTTAGTAGACGCCTGATCTAACAGGCCACAAAGCTGATGGGAGAGGACTGAATGAGCAATGACGGCGTGAATGCAGGCCGGCGTCGCTTCCTGGTAGCAGCCACATCCGTGGTGGGTGCTGCAGGAGCGGTGGGGGCTGCGGTCCCGTTCGTGGGGTCATGGTTTCCCAGTGCCAAGGCGAAAGCCGCAGGTGCACCGGTGAAAGTGAATGTCAGCAAGATCGAGCCAGGCCAGCAGATGATTGCTGAGTGGCGCGGCCAGCCGGTGTTCATCGTCCGCCGTACAGAGGAAATCCTGGGGAATCTGAAAAAGATCGAGGGTCAGTTGTCCGACCCGTCCTCCAAGAACTCTACGCAACCGACCTATGTCGACCCGCAGACGCGTTCGATCAAGCCAGAGGTCCTGCTGCTGATCGGGATCTGTACGCACCTGGGTTGCTCGCCAACGTTCCGCCCTGAAGTGGCGCCTGCCGACTTGGGCAAGGACTGGGTCGGTGGTTATTTCTGCCCTTGCCACGGCTCCCACTACGACCTGGCCGGTCGCGTCTACAAGTCGCAGCCTGCACCTCTGAACCTGCCAGTTCCCCCGCATTCCTATGAGACCGATGACATCATTGTCGTTGGCGTCGATACGGAGAAAGCGTGATGAGCAAATTCATGGATTGGGTTGATGCGCGCTTTCCCGCGACCAAAATGTGGGAAGACCATCTCAGCAAGTACTACGCTCCGAAGAACTTCAACTTCTTCTACTTCTTTGGCTCCCTGGCGCTGCTCGTTCTGGTCAACCAGATCGTCACCGGTGTCTGGCTGACCATGAGCTACACCCCGTCGGCGGAAGAAGCGTTTGCCTCCGTCGAATACATCATGCGCGACGTCGAGTACGGCTCGATCCTGCGTCTGCTGCACTCCACCGGCGCTTCGGCGTTCTTCATCGTGGTCTACCTGCACATGTTCCGTGGCCTGCTCTACGGTTCGTACCAGAAGCCTCGCGAGCTGGTGTGGGTCTTCGGCATGCTGATCTACCTGGCGCTGATGGCCGAGGCCTTCATGGGCTACCTGCTGCCGTGGGGCCAGATGTCCTACTGGGGTGCCCAGGTGATCATCTCGCTGTTCGGTGCGATCCCGGTCATCGGTGACGACCTGACCCAGTGGATTCGCGGTGACTACCTGATCTCGGGCATTACCCTGAACCGCTTCTTCGCCCTGCACGTGGTCGCCCTGCCGATCGTGATCCTTGGCCTGGTGGTTCTGCACATCCTGGCCTTGCACGAAGTCGGCTCGAACAACCCCGATGGCGTGGACATCAAGAAGCACAAGGACGAGAACGGTGTACCGCTGGATGGCATCGCCTTCCACCCGTACTACACCGTGAAAGATATCGTCGGCGTGGTGGTCTTCCTGTTCATCTTCTGCTCCATCGTGTTCTTCTTCCCGGAAATGGGTGGTTACTTCCTCGAGAAGCCGAACTTCGAGCAGGCGAACGCGTTCAAGACCCCTGAGCATATTGCCCCGGTCTGGTACTTCACGCCGTTCTACGCGATTTTGCGGGCGATCCCGGACAAGCTGATGGGCGTTATCGCCATGGGCGCGGCCATCGCAGTGCTGTTCGTCCTGCCGTGGCTGGACCGCAGCCCTGTCAAATCGATGCGCTACAAAGGCTGGCTGAGCAAGATCTGGCTGGTGGTGTTCTGCATCTCGTTCGTGATCCTGGGTGTGTTGGGTGTGCTGGCGCCAACGCCGGGTCGGACGCTGCTGTCGCAGGTCTGCACCTTCCTGTACTTCGCCTACTTCATTCTGATGCCGTTCTACACAAGGCTCGAGAAGACCAAACCGGTTCCGGAAAGGGTGACTGGCTGATGAAAAAGCTATTTGCTGTACTGATTCTTGCTGCCATGCCTGTATTGTCCTTCGCGGCTGAACACGGTGGTCCAGAGCTGGAAAAGGTCGACATCGACGTTTCCGACAAAGCTGCCATGCAGGACGGCGCACGTACGTTCGCCAACTACTGCATGGGTTGCCACAGTGCCAAGTTCCAGCGCTACGAGCGTGTTGCCGATGACCTGGGCATTCCTCATGAAGTGATGCTCGAGAAACTGGTGTTCACCGGTGCCAAGCTGGGCGATCACATGACCATCGGCATGCAGCCTGCGGATGCCAAGACCTGGTTCGGTGCCGCGCCGCCGGACCTGACCCTTGTCGCCCGTGTGCGTGGGACTGACTGGCTTTATGGTTACCTGCGTTCGTTCTACGAAGATCCTGCGCGTCCATGGGGCGTGAACAACAAGGTCTTCCCGAACGTCGGCATGCCTAACGTACTGGTCGGCCTCCAGGGGCGCCAGGTGGTAGGCTGCAAACAGGTTCAGATCGTTGAGGGCGGCAAAAAGCAATTCGACCCGCTGACCGGCACCGCTTTGACTCATGAAGCCTGCGACCAGCTGACTGTATTGCCGAATACCGGCAGCCTGACGCCGGAGCAGTTCGACGAGAAGGTCAAGAACCTGGTGACCTTCCTGGCCTACTCGGCCAATCCGGTGAAGCTGGAGCATCAGCGCATCGGTACCTATGTATTGCTGTACCTGGCGTTCTTCTTCGTATTCGCGTACCTGCTCAAGCGTGAATACTGGAAAGACGTGCATTGATAAAGCTGTAAGCCGTTGCTGTTAATCGTGCGCGCCCAAGGGCGTCTCTAATGTAACGAGCCTGGCCAGCCAGGTGTTACGGGAGACGCCCTCTGGGCGCGCTCGTTTTTCCGTTTTTCGATAATTTCAACAAGCGAGGAGGATCGCCATGGGCGTGACCAATCGGTTGGCCTGTTACTCCGACCCCGCCGACCACTATTCCCACCGGGTACGCATCGTACTGGCAGAGAAGGGTGTCAGCGCCGAGATCATTTACGTCGAAGCGGGCCGTCAGCCGCCGAAGCTGATCGAGGTGAACCCTTACGGCAGCCTGCCTACGCTGGTCGATCGTGACCTGGCATTGTGGGAGTCGACCGTGGTGATGGAATATCTGGATGAGCGTTATCCGCATCCGCCTTTGCTGCCGGTGTACCCTGTTGCACGTGCCAATAGCCGTTTGCTGATCCATCGCATCCAGCGTGACTGGTGCGGGTTGGTGGATCTGATCCTGGATTCCCGGACCAAGGAGCCGGCGCGGGTCGTGGCACGCAAGGAATTGCGTGAAAGCCTGACGGGCGTATCGCCGCTATTCGTCGATAAGCCGTTTTTCCTCAGTGAGGAACAAAGTCTGGTGGATTGCTGCCTATTGCCCATACTCTGGCGTTTGCCGATTCTGGGTATCGAACTGCCGCGGCCTGCCAAGCCGCTGCTTGATTATATGGAGCGCCAATTCGCGCGTGAGGCTTTCCAGGCGAGTCTGTCTGGTGTCGAACGTGACATGCGCTAAGGCTTAGGGAGCCGCTATGAACTCCAGTCGACCTTATCTGGTCCGCGCGCTCTACGAGTGGATTGTGGACAATGATTGCACCCCGCACATGTTGGTCAATGCCGAATTTCCGTCGGTGCAGGTGCCGCAGGGTTTTGCCAATGATGGGCAGATTGTCCTGAACGTGTCGCCAGCCGCTGTGCGTCACCTGCACATGGATAATGACGCCGTCAGCTTTGAAGGGCGCTTCGGTGGTGTGCCGCACACCCTGTACGTGCCAGTTGCTGCGATTCTGGGGATTTATGCCCGGGAGAATGGCCAGGGCATGGTGTTTGAGCTGGAAGCGCCGTTGGACGGTGAAGAAGAGTTCGAGCCGGATGATGACCTGCCACCACCGGATGACGAGCCGCCGCGTCCTAGCGGTAGGCCTAGTCTTAAGGTGGTGAAGTAGCGGAGCGGGTGATCTGTTCGCTGTTCGCTGAGGAAAATGCCTGTGTCGTGAGATGTGGGCATTTTTTTTGGCTGCATTTATTGGTGGATTGGTGTGAATATCCGTTGCTGCGGTAACGGCTACTTATGGTTCCGCTCTTACAGGGGCTCACTTTTGAAAAGCGCAAAAGTAAGCAAAACGCTTTATGCGGTATGCCCCACCACTCGGTGCCTCGCTAGGGCTCGGCATGCCCGAACGCAGGCATTGCGCAGTGGGCAACCCGGCATGGATGCCGGGTTAGCCGCGCTGAGCCATGGATGGCCCTTCGCGGCGGCCCACGGAGCAATGCCGGAGTGAGGGCACACCGAGCCTAAGCGAGGTGCCGAGTGGTGGGGCAGGAGCGCTTTGCTTACTTTCGCGCTTTTCGAAAGTGACCCGCCGTCAGGGCGGAACCCTAAGTGGCCGTTACCGCAGCAACGGATATACACCCAAAACCCGAAAAACCCGCCCATAAAAAAACGGCGCCTTCCCACCCTGGAAGAAGCGCCGTTTTTTAAGTGATCAACATGGCCAACAAGCTGCGTCTCACAAAGCCCGCAACCGCCCCCTCTTAATCGATATATTCAAACAACTTGACGATCTTCTGCACCCCGGACACACCCTGCACCAGGTTGGTCGCCTGGGCGGCCTCTTTCTTGGTCAGCAAACCCAGCAGATAAACGATGCCATTCTCGGTCACAACCTTGATGCGTGAGCCAGGAATGCTGGCATCGGTGAGCATCTGGGTCTTGATCTTGGTGGTCAGCCACGCATCGTTCTGGCGAGCCAGCAGCGAGGAAGGCTGCAAGACCTGCAATTCGTTATGCACGGTCTTGACCCGCTGTACAGCGCTCGCTTCCTGCTCGGCCTTGGCCTTGAGGTCTGCGCGTGGGGTCTGGCCCGCCAGCAACACGACACCGTTGAAGCTGGTGACGACGATGTGCGAGTTGTTGTCCAGGTCCGGGTCGGCCTTGGCGATGTTCACTCCCACTTTGGTTTCGATCAGGGAGTCGTCGATCTTGCTGCCGAAGGTGCGGGTGCCACGGTCATCTTCAATCGGCTTTTCCCGGCTGGCGTTAACCACCGATGTGCAGCCGCTGATGCCGAGGCACAGGGTCAGGGCCAGAAGGCCTAGGCGATTAGGGGTCATTCTTCACTCCCGAACAGTTGGCTGTCGATCAAGTCGCAAAGGCAGTGGATCGCCAGCAGGTGGACTTCCTGGATACGTGCGGTGACATTGGCCGGTACGCGGATCTCGACGTCTTCTGGCAATAGCAGGGACGCCATGCCTCCGCCGTCACGACCCGTCAATGCTACGACAATCATTTCGCGATCATGTGCGGCCTGGATCGCTTGAATAATATTGGCCGAGTTGCCGCTGGTGGAAATCGCCAGCAGTACATCGCCGGGTTGGCCCAGGGCGCGGATCTGTTTGGAGAATACCTCGTTGTAGCTGTAGTCGTTGGCGATCGAGGTGATCGTCGAGCTGTCGGTGGTCAGGGCGATCGCTGGCAGGCTCGGGCGCTCGCGTTCGAAGCGGTTGAGCAGTTCCGAAGAGAAGTGCTGGGCGTCGCCGGCCGAGCCGCCATTGCCGCACGAAAGCATCTTGCCCTCGTTGAGCAGGGCGTTGACCATCACTTGGCTGGCTTGCTCGATGTGCGGTGCAAGTACGTCCATCGCCTGTTGTTTGGTGTCGATACTGGCCTGAAAAAGCTGGCGAATTCGCGATTGCATGTCCATCTGTGTGACCTTAAGTAGCGCGGCTTATCGGCACAAACATGTGCGGCGCGCAAAGCAAAGAGCAAAAAAGTTAGGTGAAGGTGTCCGGCTCGGCATGGGCGCTCAACTGTCGAAGGCGTTCTGCAGCCAGTTCAACTGGGCGGCGTTGCTGTCGATGGCAACCACGTCGAAGCGGCAGGGATGATCGGCCCAGCGAGGCTCGCTTTGCAGAAAATACTGTGCGGCCAAAACCAGCTTCTGGCGCTTGCGCTCGTCAATGCTGTCGAGCGCGCCACCCCATTGAGTATTTTTTCTGTAGCGGACTTCGACGAATACTACTGTATCGCCGTCAAGCATGACCAGATCAAGCTCGCCGCGTTTGCACAACCAGTTCTGCGCCACCAGCCGCAGGCCGTGTTGCTGGAGATGCGCGAGGGCTTGGCCCTCGGCATCCCGTCCGCTTTGCTGGCGTGATCGGTCGGGCATCAGCGCTGGGTATCCGGCAGGCGCTGCACCTGGCCGTTGAGGAACTCGGCCCAAGGCAGTTGACGCTGTACGCGCTGGGTGGCAGACACGGCCAGGCTGCCCGACAGGCCTTCGATGCGGCTGTCCGGCAGCGTCTTGAGCTGGCCCAGGCGCGGTGCCAGGCGATAGGCGTCTACACCCATCGCGTACAACCGGCCCAGGCTGCCGCCTGCCTGGGGCCACTGGGCGGTGACCTGCTTGCGCAGCGGGTCATTGGCGTCGAGCAGCCACGGGGTTTCGCAGAAGCGGATGCCGCTCATGTCGTTGTACTGGTTCTGGTCGCCGCTGGCGCTGAACACTGAAGAAGTGGCGTAGACCGGCACATCACCTGCGTACTGGAAGTTCAGGGTGGGCTTGATCTGCTGGGCCTGTTGCGGCGTCGAGGCCAGGAAGATGAACTCGATGTCCTGGCGACGGGACGGCTGGGCTGCGACCGTGGTGCCAACGGTGCTTTGCAGGCTCTTGGCGCGACCTTCGCTCTGGCGCAGCTGGAACATGTCGGCGATCTGCTGGGCCAGTTGGACCGGCTGGTCGACCCGTTCGATTGCGATGATGGTGCCGCCATTGGCCTGCCAGTCCTGGCTGAAGGCTTTCAGGACGCGATCGCCCCATTCACCCTTCGGTACCATGGCGGCGGCACGATGCAGGCCGTCGGCGCGGGCGCGACGGGAGACTTCGCGGGCTTCATCCTCGGGTGCCAGGCCGAACTGGAACAGTTGCGGCGGCCCTTGTTCACCTTCGCTGTAGTTCAGCGCCAGGGTGGTGATCGGCAGTTGCGGGCGGGTGCTGATCTGCTTGACCAGTGGTTTTTCCAGCGGTCCGACTACCAGTTGCACGCCGTCGGCCTGGGCCTTGCGATAGAACTCGTCCATGGAGGTCAGGCTGGAGCTGTCGTAGAACTGGATGCTTGGCGGCTTCTGGCCGGCCTGTTGGGCCTGGTAGTGCGCGGCCATGAAGCCCTCACGCAAGGCCTTGGCAACCGCAGCCAGCGGGCCATTTTGTGGCAGCAGCAGGGCAATCTTGCTCAGCGGCTGGCTCGCCAGTTCCTTGAGCTTGACCAGTGGTATCGGCAGTTGCAGGGCGGCGGGGTGCTTCGGGTTCTGTTCGCGCCAGTGGTCGATCGCCGCCTGCTGTTGTTCCAGGGTGCCGGCGGTCTTGACGGCCTGGGCCAGGCTCAGCCAGCCGCCAAGGTCGTCGTTGGAGCTTGGCTGCAACTGGTCGGTGGGCAGCGAGGCGATCAACGACCAGATGGATTCGTGGTTTTTTGCCGCAGCGTCGTTTTCCAGCAGGGGCGCGATGAAAATGCGCTCCTTGGCGGCGGCCAGGGTCTGGCCATCGGCCTCCAGGGCGCGGGCGCGGACGGTACCGGTACGGACCTGCTGCTCCACCGGCATTTCACTCAGGTGTTGCAGGCTTGGGTGGCCCAGGGCGGTCAGTGCCGCCTTGGGCTGGTTGCGGGTCATCGCCAGTTCAGCCGACAGCGTGCTGGCGAAAATCTGCTGGCCGGGCTTGAGTTGTTCCATCGGCACTTGTTGCAGGATCTGTGCGGACTGGCCGGCATTGCCCTGGCGGTAGGCCAGGTCGGCAGCGCTCAGGCGCAGCAGGGCGGCTTTTTCCGGATTTTTGCTTTGGGTGGCCTGTTCGAGCAACTGCTCGATACTGGCATCCGGGGTGCGTGGAAGTTCGCCAAGGCTGGACGAGGGCGAGCTGGCGCAGGCCGCCAGGAGGGCAGCGAGGCAGAGGGCGGAGAGCAGCCGCAGGCAAGCGATCATGTAAGTGTTCCTGATACGAGATCAAATTAGCGTCGAATTGTACCCAAGCGCTGGCCGGGGCGCGATGTTAGTGGTGTGAATCGATCAATTTAGGTATTGCAAAGAGTGCGGCACAGCACAAAGGCACTGCCCTCCGTGGCGAGGGAGCTTGCTCCCGCTGGGCTGCGCAGCAGCCCCAAACCCATTCAACACGGTATATCCGGGGGGGACGGCTGGCAGATTTTACGGCTGCTGCGCAGCCGAGCGGGAGCAAGCTCCCTCGCCACAATGGCTGATGTGAACAGCCGAGACGGCCTGCACACGCTACAATGGCGGTTTTTACCGATCATGAGGTATGTGTCTTGACTGCTCCAGGTGCTTTGAATTCCGCTGCCGGCGCGCTTTATGTGGTGGCGACGCCCATCGGCAACCTGGACGATATCAGTGCCCGTGCGCTGAGAATCCTGCAAGAGGTTGCCCTTATCGCAGCCGAAGACACCCGTCATTCCCAGCGCCTGCTGCAGCATTTCGGCATTTCCACGCCGTTGGCGGCCTGTCATGAACACAATGAGCGGGATGAGGGCAGTCGTTTCATTACCCGGCTGTTGGCGGGCGATAACGTCGCGCTGATTTCCGATGCCGGTACGCCGCTGATTTCCGACCCCGGCTATCATCTGGTGCGTCAGGCTCGGGCGGCGGGCATCAGCGTGGTGCCGGTGCCGGGCGCTTGTGCATTGATCGCGGCGCTGTCGGCGGCGGGCCTGCCGTCGGACCGTTTCATCTTCGAAGGTTTCCTGCCGGCCAAGGCGGTGGGGCGTCGGGCGCGCCTGGAGGCTATAAAGGAAGAACCGCGCACGCTGATCTTTTATGAGGCGCCGCACCGCATTCTGGAATGCCTGCAAGACATGGAACTGGTGTTCGGCGCCGAGCGCCCGGCACTGCTGGCTCGCGAGTTGACCAAGACCTTCGAAACCCTCAAGGGGTTGCCGTTGGCGCAGCTGCGAGCCTTCGTCGAAAGCGACAGCAACCAGCAGCGCGGCGAGTGTGTCGTGCTGGTGGCCGGGTGGACAGCCCCGGAAAGTGAAGACGCTGTCAGCAGCGAAGCGATGCGCGTCCTGAACCTGCTACTCGAGGAAATGCCGCTCAAGCGTGCCGCGGCCCTTGCGGCGCAAATCACTGGCGAGCGCAAGAATGTGCTGTACCAGGTCGCACTGGAAAAACAGAAAGGCCAGTGAAACCAAGGCGTGGGTCTGGCCCAAGGCTTTTAGCGCTTGTTCTTCAAGCGCTCTACCGTTAACCTTCGCGGCGGAGAGTCGATCGGACAGTCGCTGCCCTCTATGAGAATTAGGGGGGGGAGGAAAGTCCGGGCTCCATAGGGCGAAGTGCCAGGTAATGCCTGGGAGGCGTGAGCCTACGGAAAGTGCCACAGAAAATAACCGCCTAAGCGCTTCGGCGCCGGTAAGGGTGAAAAGGTGCGGTAAGAGCGCACCGCACGGCTGGCAACAGTTCGTGGCTAGGTAAACCCCACTTGGAGCAAGACCAAATAGGGTCCCAAGGCGTGGCCCGCGCTGGGACCGGGTAGGTTGCTAAAGATGTCCAGTGATGGCCATCGTAGACGAATGACTGTTCAAGACAGAACCCGGCTTACAGATCGACTCTCCACCTTTTCCCTTCCTGCTGGAATCACTGGCAGACGCAGTTCCTAATACCAAAAAAATCTTACTCTTAACAAATCACTTTAACTTGTGCGCGCAGCCTCCTGTGCTTCCTCGGGTTGAGGTGAAATTTCCTACGTCAGATTCTTGTTACCCCTCCTGAAACGCTCCTAAATCTCCGATCTATAAGGCTTTTCCTTCAATCCGCGCCTTGACGGTGCGGTGGGCGCATTCCTATAGTGTGCGCAAGTGGCGGAAAGTGGCATGAAGTGGGTTTTTTTGAAGGTAAAACGCCAAAAAGTGGAGAAACGCAGACGTGTTTCGCGGAGCTAACGCTATCAGTCTCGATGCAAAAGGCCGTCTCGCCATGCCGAGCCGGTATCGTGACGAGCTCGTTTCGCGAAGTTCGGGGCAGTTAATCGTCACGATCGATGCCGTTGACCCATGTTTGTGTGTTTACCCTCTTGATGAGTGGGAAATCATCGAAACCAAACTGCGCGCACTGCCCTCGTTGCGTGAAGAAAACCGCCGTTTGCAACGTTTGCTGATCGGCAATGCCGTCGACCTTGAACTCGATGGCAGCGGTCGTTTCCTGGTTCCGCCGCGCCTGCGCGAATACGCCAAGCTGGACAAGCGCGCGATGCTGGTAGGCCAACTGAACAAGTTCCAGCTGTGGGACGAAGATGCCTGGAATGCGGTTTCTGCCGCCGACCTCGCTGCTATTCAACAACCGGGCGCCATGCCTGATGAACTGCGTGATTTGATCCTGTGACTATTGATAGCGGCTTTAACCACATCACCGTACTGCTTGACGAAGCCGTCGAGGCTCTCGCCGTACGTCCTGATGGCTGCTATCTGGACGGCACATTCGGGCGTGGCGGACACAGCCGGTTGATTCTCAGCAAGCTCGGTCCGGGTGGCCGGTTGCTGGGGTTCGACAAGGATCCTCAAGCGATTGCCACCGGGCAAGCGCTGGCGGCCGAAGACGGCCGCTTTGTCATTGTGCAACGCAGTTTTGCCGAGCTGGCTTCGGAAGTCGCCGAGCGTGGCCTGGCCGGCAAGGTCAGTGGCGTGCTGCTCGACCTGGGCGTGTCTTCGCCCCAACTGGACGACCCGGAGCGCGGTTTCAGTTTCCTCAATGACGGCCCGCTGGACATGCGCATGGATCCGTCCCGTGGCATCAGTGCCGCCGAATTCGTCAATACCGCCCCGGTGGAAGAAATCGCCCGTGTCTTCAAGGAATACGGCGAAGAGCGTTTCTCCGGCCGCATGGCCCGCGCCGTGGTCGAACGCCGCGACATCAAGCCATTCGAGCGCACCGGCGACCTGGCCGAGGTGCTGAAAGTGGCCAATCCGGCCTGGGAAAAGGGCAAGAACCCGGCGACCCGGGCTTTCCAAGGCTTGCGCATCCACGTCAATAACGAGTTGGGCGATCTGGAAGTCGGTCTCGAAGCGGCGCTTGAAGCGCTGGAGATCGGCGGTCGGTTGGTGGTGATCAGCTTCCATTCCTTGGAAGACCGCATCGTCAAGTTGTTCATGCGCAAACTCACCAAGGGTGAAGCCGATAACCTGCCGCGCAACCTGCCGGTGCGTTTCGAAGCCTTCGTGCCAAAAATCAAGATCCATGGCAAAGCGCAGTTCGCCTCCGAGGCTGAACTCAAGGCCAACCCACGTGCCCGTAGCGCCGTCATGCGCGTCGCGGAGAAGTTGCGGTGAGCAAGCTCTTCGCCAGGCCTCTGCCCGGCGGCAGCTTTTTCATGCTGCTGCTGTTTATCGGCGTGCTCGTGTCGGCCATCGCCGTGTCCTATAGTGCGCACTGGAATCGGCAGCTTCTCAATTCCCTTTACAACGAGCTGAGCGTGCGTGACAAGGCGCAGGCCGAGTGGGGCCGGTTGATCCTGGAGCAGAGCACTTGGACTGCCCATAGCCGTATCGAAGTGTTGGCCACCGAACAGCTGAAAATGCGCATTCCCGGCGCCGCCGAAGTGCAGATGGTGGCGCCATGATGAAACTCGAAGGGGCGCTGTTCCCGTGGCGGTTTCGTCTGGTCCTGGGCTTGCTCGGGATCATGGTGGCGGCGATTTCGTGGCGCATCATCGACCTGCAAGTCGTCGACCGTGATTTCCTCAAGGGGCAGGGCGATGCGCGCAGTGTGCGGCATATTCCGATCCCGGCTCACCGTGGCTTGATCACCGACCGCAATGGCGAACCCCTGGCCGTGAGCACCCCGGTGACCACCTTGTGGGCCAACGCCAAGGAAATGCAGCTGGCCAAGGAAAAATGGCCGGCACTGGCCGCTGCCCTCGGGCAGGATCCCAAGGCCCTGGCCGAGCGCCTCGAAGCCCAGGCCAACAAGGAATTCATTTATCTGGTGCGCGGCTTGACCCCCGAACAGGGCCAGAGCGTGCTCGATCTGAAAGTACCTGGTGTCTACGGCATCGAAGAGTTCCGGCGTTTCTATCCGGCCGGTGAAGTCACGGCCCATATGGTCGGGTTTACCGACATTGATGACCGAGGGCGCGAAGGTGTCGAGCTGGCCTATGACGAATGGCTCGCCGGGGTCGCCGGCAAGCGCCAAGTCATCAAGGATCGGCGCGGCAGGCTGATCAAGGATGTCCAAGTCACCAAAAACGCCAAGGCCGGCAAGCCCTTGGCGTTGTCCATTGACCTGCGCCTGCAATACCTGGCCAACCGTGAACTGCGCAATGCCATCGTCGAGAACGGTGCCAAGGCCGGCAGCCTGGTGATCATGGACGTGAAGACCGGCGAGATCCTGGCGATGGTCAACCAGCCGACCTACAACCCGAACAACCGTCGCAACCTGCAACCGGCGATGATGCGCAACCGCGCGATGATCGACGTGTTCGAGCCCGGTTCGACCATGAAAGCCGTGTCCATGGCCGCCGCCCTGGAAACCGGGCGCTGGAAACCAAGCGACACCGTCGAGGTGTACCCGGGCACCCTGCAGATCGGCAAGTACACCATTCGTGACGTGTCCAAGACCGAAGGCCCGGTGCTCGACCTGACCGGCATCCTGATCAATTCCAGTAACGTGGGCATGAGCAAGATCGCCTTCGATATCGGCGGCGAGACGATTTATCGCCTGGCCCAGAAAATCGGCCTCGGCCAGGACACCGGCCTGGGCTTCCCGGGCGAGCGTGTCGGCAACCTGCCGAACTACCGGGACTGGCGCAAGGCTGAAACCGCTACGTTGTCCTATGGCTACGGTGTTTCCGTGACCGCGATCCAACTGGTCCACGCGTTCTCCGCGTTGGCGAACAACGGGCGTATCGCCCCGCTGACCCTGATCAAGACCGACAAGGCGCCGCAGACCACCCAGGTGATCCCGGAGAACGTCGCCAAGACCATGCAGGGCATGCTGCAACAGGTGATCGAGGCCCCGCGCGGAGTCTATCGCGCCCAGGTGCCGGCCTATCACGTGGCAGGTAAATCGGGTACCGCCCGTAAAACCTCCGTGGGCACTAAAGGCTACGCCGAGAATTCCTACCGTTCGCTGTTTGCCGGCTTCGGCCCGATGAGCGACCCGCGCTACGCCATCGTTGTGGTCATCGATGAGCCGAGCAAGGCGGGCTACTTCGGTGGCCTGGTCTCGGCACCGGTGTTCAGCAAAGTGATGTCCGGCACCCTGCGCCTGATGAACATTACCCCGGATAACCTGCCGCCGACCCAGCAAGCCAATACCGCACCGGTCGTGCCCTTGAAAGCCGAAGGAGGGCGTGGCTGATGTCCCTGAGCCTGAACAAGATTTTCGCCCACGCCGGTCACGATCTGCTGATTCGCGAACTGGCCCTGGACAGCCGCAATGTCCGCGCCGGGGACTTGTTCCTGGCGGTGCCGGGTGCCCGTTTCGATGGCCGTGCCCACATCGCCGATGCCTTGAAGCGTGGCGCGGCTGCCGTGGCGTATGAAGTGGCCGGGGCGACCGTGCTGCCGATCACCGACGTTCCGCTGATTCCGGTCAAGGGCCTGGCGGCCCAGTTGTCGGACATCGCTGGGCGTTTCTATGGCGACCCGAGCCGTCACCTGAACCTGGTGGGCGTGACCGGTACCAACGGCAAGACCAGCGTGACCCAACTGGTGGCCCAGGCCCTGGACCTGCTCGGCCAGCATTGCGGCATCGTCGGGACCCTGGGCAACGGCTTCCATGGCGCGCTGGAAAGCGGCCTGCACACCACGCCGAACCCGATTGCCGTGCAAGCGACCCTGGCGGACCTGAAGAAGGCCGGTGCCAAGGCCGTTGCGATGGAAGTTTCTTCCCACGGTCTGGACCAGGGCCGTGTAACCGCGCTGGCGTTCGATGTCGCGGTGTTGACCAACCTGTCCCGGGATCACCTGGATTATCACGGCACCATGCAGGCCTATGGCGAAGCCAAGGCCAAGCTGTTTGCCTGGAATGACCTGAAGTGCCGGGTCATCAACCTCGATGACGAATTCGGTCGGCAACTGGCTGCCGAAAAGCGCGAGTCGCGATTGATTACCTACAGCCTGGAAGATGCCAGTGCCTACCTTTATGTACGCCAGGCGCAATTCAATGACGAAGGCGTGCGCGCCACGCTGGTCACGCCCCAGGGCGAGCACCACTTGCGCAGCACTTTGCTTGGCCGCTTCAACCTGAGCAACGTATTGGCGGCCATCGGCGCCTTGCTCGGCCTGGACTACGCGCTGGACGAAGTTCTCAAGGTCTTGCCGAAGCTCGAGGGCCCGGCCGGTCGCATGCAGCGTTTGGGCGGTGGGACTCAACCATTGGTTGTGGTCGATTACGCCCATACGCCTGACGCGTTGGAAAAAGTTCTCACGGCCCTGCGTCCTCACGCCAAGGGCAGGTTGCTGTGCCTGTTCGGCTGCGGTGGCGATCGTGACCGCGGCAAACGCCCACTGATGGCTGAAGTCGTGGAGCGGTTGGCAGACGGCGTGCTGGTCACCGACGACAACCCTCGTACCGAAGATCCGCAGCGGATTTTCGACGACATCCGCGCCGGTTTTACGGCTGTGGATAACGTCACCTTCGTCGCCGGCCGCGGTCAGGCCATTGCCCAGTTGATCGCCAGCGCCTCGGCGGACGATGTCATCGTCCTGGCCGGCAAGGGCCATGAGGATTATCAGGAAATCAACGGCGAACGCCATGCGTTCTCCGACCTGGTGGAAGCCGATCATGCCCTGACCGCGTGGGAGGTGGCCCATGCTTAAGGCCCTGAAGCTCAGCGAACTGACCAACGCCCTGAACGGGCGCCTCATCGCGGCGGACGCCAGCTTCGACGGCGTCAGCATCGACAGCCGGGCCATTGCTCCGGGGCAGCTGTTCGTCGCCCTGGCCGGCCCGCGTTTCGACGGCCACGATTACTTGAACGAAGTCGCCGCCAAAGGGGCGGTCGCGGCACTGGTAGAACGGGAAGTGACCAACACTACGCTGCCGCAGTTGCTGGTCGCTGACACCCGTCAGGCCCTGGGCCAACTGGGCGCGTTGAACCGCGCCGGGTTTGACAAGCCGGTGGCGGCCATCACCGGCTCCAGCGGCAAGACCACCGTCAAGGAAATGCTCGCCAGCATCCTGCGCACCCGCGGCCCGGTGCTGGCGACCCGTGGCAACCTGAACAACGACCTCGGCGTGCCGCTGACCCTGCTGGAGCTGGCGCCGGAACACAGCGCCGCTGTCATCGAGCTGGGGGCTTCGCGGCTCGGCGAGATTGCCTACACCGTGGCCATGACCAAGCCTCATGTGGCGGTGCTCAACAACGCCGGGACTGCTCACGTCGGCGAGTTCGGCGGCCCGGAAAAAATCGTCGAGGCCAAGGGCGAGATCATCGAAGGGCTGGATGCCGATGGCGTCGCTGTGCTGAATCTCGACGACAAGGCCTTCGAAATCTGGAAGACCCGGGCGGGCGAGCGCAAGGTGCTGACTTTTGCCCTGAGCAACCTCGCCGCGAATTTCTACGCCAGCGACCTGGACCGCGATGCCCGCGGTTGCCCGGCCTTCAACCTGCACAGCCCGGATGGCGCCGAGCGGGTGCAATTGAACCTGCTTGGCACGCATAACGTGGCCAACGCCCTGGCCGCGGCGGCTGCCGCCCATGCGCTGGGCGTGTCGCTGCCGGGCATTGTCGCCGGGCTGAACGCCGTGCAGCCGGTCAAGGGGCGCTCTGTTGCGCAACTGGCCAGTAATGGCATGCGCGTGATCGACGACACCTATAACGCCAACCCGTCGTCCATGTGCGCAGCCGTGGATATCCTCGCCGGTTTCTCCGGCCGTACCGTGTTGGTGCTGGGGGATATCGGTGAGCTGGGCGAATGGGCGCAACAGGGGCATCACGATGTCGGTGCCTATGCGCGCGGCAAGGTCGACGCGCTGTATGCGGTCGGTCCGATGATGGCCCATGCGGTCGCCGCGTTTGGCGAGCACGCACGGCATTTCACCACTCAGGCCGAGTTGATCCAGGCCCTGGGCGCCGAGCAGGATCCGAACACCACCTTATTGATCAAGGGCTCACGCAGCGCAGCGATGGAAAACATCGTCGCGGCGCTGTGCGGCGCCTCCACGGAGAAACATTAATGCTGCTGCTGCTAGCGGAGTACCTGCAACAGTTCCACAAAGGCTTCGCGGTCTTCCAGTACCTGACCCTGCGCGGGATCCTGGGTGTGCTGACCGCGCTGTCGTTGTCGCTGTTCCTGGGCCCGTGGATGATCCGCACCCTGCAGAACCTGCAAATCGGCCAGTCGGTCCGTAACGATGGCCCGCAATCGCACCTGTCCAAATCCGGCACCCCGACCATGGGCGGCGCGCTGATCCTGTCGTCCATCGGCATCAGCACCCTGCTCTGGGCCGACCTGGCGAACCGGTATGTCTGGGTCGTGCTGTTGGTGACCTTGTTCTTCGGGGCCATCGGCTGGGTTGACGACTACCGCAAGGTCATCGAGAAGAACTCCCGTGGGCTGCCAAGCCGCTGGAAGTATTTCTGGCAGTCGGTGTTCGGCCTCGGCGCGGCGATCTTCCTTTATATGACCGCTGCTTCGCCGGTGGAGACCACCCTGATCCTGCCGATGCTCAAGGACTACAGCATTCCGCTGGGCGCAGGTTTCATCGTGCTGACCTACTTGGTGATCGTCGGTTCGAGCAACGCGGTCAACCTCACCGACGGCCTCGATGGCCTGGCGATCATGCCTACGGTCATGGTCGGCGGCGCCCTGGGGATCTTCTGCTACCTGTCGGGTAACGTGAAATTCGCTGAATACCTGCTGATCCCTTATGTACCGGGGGCGGGTGAACTGATCGTGTTCTGCGGCGCGCTGATCGGTGCCGGCCTGGGCTTCCTGTGGTTCAACACCTACCCGGCACAAGTCTTCATGGGCGACGTCGGCGCGCTGGCGCTGGGCGCGGCCCTGGGCACCATCGCGGTCATCGTTCGCCAGGAAATCGTCCTGTTCATCATGGGCGGTGTGTTCGTGATGGAGACCCTGTCAGTCGTCATTCAGGTTGCTTCCTTTAAATTGACCGGCCGCCGCGTATTCCGCATGGCGCCGATCCACCACCACTTTGAACTCAAGGGCTGGCCCGAGCCGCGTGTGATCGTCCGTTTCTGGATCATCACCGTGATTCTGGTACTGGTCGGCCTTGCCACCCTGAAGCTGAGGTAGAACGAGTGTCCCTGATCGCTTCTGACCACTTCCGCATCGTTGTCGGCCTCGGCAAGAGCGGCATGTCCCTGGTTCGCTTCCTGGCGAGCCGGGGCGTGTCGTTTGCCGTCGCCGATACGCGGGAAAATCCACCTGAGCTGGCCACGCTGCGCCGTGACTATCCCCAGGTGGACGTGCGTTGTGGCGAGCTGGACGTCGAGTTCCTGTGCCGCGCCGATGAGCTCTACGTGAGCCCCGGCCTGGCCCTGGCGACTCCGGCCCTGCAGGCGGCCGCTGCCCGTGGCGTGAGATTGTCCGGCGACATCGAGCTGTTCGCGCGCAACGCCAAGGCGCCGATCGTTGCTATCAGCGGCTCCAACGCCAAGAGCACCGTCACTACCCTGGTGGGCGAGATGGCTGCGGCGGCCGGCAAGCGCGTCGCCGTGGGCGGTAACCTGGGCACCCCGGCACTGGACCTGCTCAGTGACGACGTCGAGCTGTACGTGATGGAGTTGTCGAGCTTCCAGCTCGAAACCACCGACCACCTGGGCGCCGAAGTGGCGACCGTGCTCAACATCAGCGAAGACCACATGGACCGCTACAGCGGCCTGCCGGCTTATCACCTGGCCAAGCACCGGATCTTCCGTGGTGCCCGGCAAGTGGTGTTCAACCGCCAGGATGCCCTGACTCGTCCATTGTTGGGCGAGGGCATGCCGTGCTGGTCCTTCGGCCTGGGTGTGCCGGACTTCAAAGGCTTCGGGCTGCGCGAAGAGAATGGCGAAAAATACCTGGCCTTCGAATTCCAGAACCTGATGCCGGTGCGCGAACTGAAGATTCGTGGCGCCCACAACCAGGCCAATGCCTTGGCCGCGTTGGCCCTGGGACATGCGGTCGGCCTGCCGTTCGATGCCATGCTCTCGGCCCTGCGCACGTTTGCCGGTCTCGAACACCGCTGCCAGTGGGTGCGCGACCTCGATGGCGTGGCCTGGTACAACGACTCCAAGGCCACCAATGTCGGTGCCGCGCTGGCGGCCATCGAAGGGCTGGGGGCGGACATCGCAGGCAAGCTCGTGCTGATCGCCGGCGGCGACGGCAAGGGCGCCGACTTCAAGGACCTGCGCGACCCGGTGGCGGCCAACTGCCGTGCCGTGGTGCTGATGGGCCGCGACCGTGAATTGATCGCCCAGGCGCTCGGCGATGCCGTGCCGCTGGTTCGGGTCGGTTCGCTGGACGAGGCGGTGCAACAGTGCCGCGCCCTTGCGCAACCAGGCGATGCGGTGCTGTTGTCGCCGGCCTGCGCCAGTTTCGACATGTTCAAGAACTATGAAGAGCGCGGGCAGCTGTTCGCCCGGGCCGCGGAGGACTTGGCATGAGCCTGATGAACATCATCAAGCCGTACCCGTCGCCGCTGATCACCGGGCGCGGCATCGACCTGGATTTCCCGATGCTTGCCGGTTGCCTGGCACTGCTGGGCCTGGGCCTGGTGATGATCACGTCCGCCTCGTCGGAAGTGGCCGCCGTGCAGTCGGGCAACACGCTTTATCACATGATCCGCCACCTGATTTACCTGGTGATCGGCCTGGGCGCATGCATCGTCACCATGATGGTGCCAATCGCTACCTGGCAGCGCCTGGGCTGGATGATGCTGCTCGGTGCCTTCGGCCTGTTGGTGATGGTGCTGGTGCCGGGTATCGGCCGAGAGGTCAACGGCTCGATGCGCTGGATTGGCTTCAGTTTCTTCAACGTTCAGCCTTCGGAGATCGCCAAGGTCTTCGTGGTGATTTTCCTGGCCGGTTACCTGGTGCGTCGCCAAAAAGAAGTGCGCGAGAGCTGGATGGGGTTCTTCAAGCCGTTCATCGTCTTGCTGCCGATGGCGGGCCTGCTGCTGATGGAGCCGGACTTCGGCGCCACGGTGGTGATGATGGGCGCCGCGGCGGCGATGCTGTTCCTCGGTGGGGTCGGGCTGTTTCGCTTCATCCTGATGGTGGCGTTGGCGGTGGCGGCCGTGACCGTGCTGGTCCAGGCGCAACCGTACCGGATGGCGCGTTTGATCACCTTTACCGACCCGTGGGCCGACCAGTTCGGCTCCGGCTATCAATTGACCCAGGCCTTGATTGCCTTCGGTCGCGGCGAATGGCTGGGCGTGGGCCTGGGCAACAGTGTGCAGAAGCAGTTCTACCTGCCGGAAGCCCACACCGACTTCGTGTTCTCGGTCCTGGCCGAAGAGCTGGGCGTGGTCGGCTCCCTGTGCACCGTCGCCCTGTTCGTGTTCGTCTGCGTACGCGGCATGTACATCGGCTTGTGGGCCGAAAAGGCCAAGCAGTTTTTTGCCGCTTACGTGGCGTATGGCTTGTCGTTCCTGTGGATCGGCCAGTTCCTGATCAACATCGGCGTGAACGTTGGCCTGTTGCCGACCAAGGGCCTGACGCTGCCGTTCCTCAGTTATGGCGGCAGTTCCCTGGTGATCTGCTGTGCCTGTCTCGGCCTGTTGCTGCGCATCGAATGGGAGAGCCGAACCCACCTGGGCAGCGAAGAGATGGAATTCCAGGAGAGCGACTTCGCCGAGGAGCCGATTCATGGGCGCTAACGTGCTGATCATGGCGGGCGGTACCGGCGGGCACGTATTCCCGGCGCTGGCCTGTGCCCGGGAGTTCCAGGCGCGCGGCTACACCGTGCACTGGCTGGGCACGCCACGGGGCATAGAGAACGAACTGGTGCCAGCTGCCGGCCTTGAGCTGCACCGGATCGACGCCAGCGGCCTGCGGGGCAAGGGCAAGTTGTCGTTGCTCAAGGCGCCGCTGATGCTGCTCAAGTCGATCAGGCAGGCGCGGGCGATCATCCGTCGGTTGCGCCCGGTGTGCGTGGTCGGGTTTGGCGGTTATGTGACCGGTCCTGGTGGTGTTGCGGCGAAATTGGCCGGTGTGCCGGTGATCGTTCACGAACAGAACGCCGTGGCCGGTACCGCCAATCGGTTACTGGTGCCGTTGGCCGCCCGGGTCTGTGAAGCCTTTCCCGACACCTTTACCCTGTCGGGCAGCCGCCGCACCACCGGTAATCCGGTGCGTACCGAGCTATTTTTTGATGCGCCGCGCCCGGCCCTGGCTGGACGCAAGGCACGTCTGCTGGTCTTGGGCGGAAGCCTGGGGGCCGAACCGTTGAACAAATTGCTGCCCGAAGCCCTGTCGCAGGTTGCCCCCGAGCTGCGGCCGGAAGTGTTTCACCAGGCTGGCAAAAACCACGATGAAGTGACCGCCGAGCGCTATCGCGCGGCCGGCGTCGAGGCGCAAGTACAGCCTTTCATCAACGACATGGCCCAAGCCTATGGCTGGGCCGACCTGGTGGTCTGCCGCGCAGGCGCGCTGACCATCAGTGAACTGGCTGCCGCCGGTCTGCCCTCGATGCTGGTGCCTTTGCCCCACGCCATCGACGATCACCAGACCCGTAACGCCGATTATTTGGCCCGTGAAGGCGCTGCCTTCCTGATGCCGCAAAGAACGACTGGCGCCGCGGATCTTGCCGCCCGCCTGACAGAGGTTTTGATGCAGCCGCAACGACTTGAAGACATGGCCCGCGCCGCCCGCCGCCTGGCCAAACCCGATGCCACGAGCCAAGTGGTCGATACCTGCCTGGAGGTGGCCCATGGTTGAGAATCGCAAAGCCATGCCGCAACCGGAAATGCGCCGTATCCGTCGCATCCACTTCGTCGGTATCGGCGGCGTGGGCATGTGCGGGATTGCCGAAGTGCTGCTGAACCTGGGTTATCAGGTTTCCGGTTCCGACCTGAAAGCCTCCCCGGTCACCGAGCGCCTGGAATCCTTCGGCGCCCAGATATTTATCGGCCACCGTGCCGAGAACGCCGCCAATGCCGACGTGCTGGTGGTTTCCAGTGCCGTGAACACATCCAACCCGGAAGTCGCCACCGCCCTGGAGCGCCGTATCCCCGTGGTACCACGGGCCGAGATGCTGGCCGAGCTGATGCGCTATCGCCACGGCATCGCCGTCGCCGGTACCCACGGCAAGACCACCACTACCAGCCTGATCGCTTCGGTGTTCGCGGCCGGTGGCCTGGACCCGACCTTTGTGATCGGCGGTCGCCTGAACGCCGCGGGCACCAATGCCCAGCTGGGCACCAGCCGCTACCTGATCGCCGAAGCCGACGAGAGCGATGCGAGCTTCCTGCACCTGCAACCGCTGGTGGCCGTGGTCACCAACATTGACGCCGACCACATGGCGACCTACGACGGCGACTTCAACAAGCTGAAGAAAACCTTCGTCGAATTCCTGCACAACCTGCCGTTCTACGGTTTGGCGGTGGTGTGCCTGGACGATCCGGTGGTGCGCGAAATCCTGCCGCTGATCAAGCGTCCGACCGTGACCTACGGTTTCGGCGAAGACGTCGACGTGCGCGCCATCAACGTGCGCCAGCAGGGCATGCAGACGTTCTTCACCGTACTGCGCCCCGATCGCGAGCCGTTGGATGTGTCGGTGAACATGCCCGGCAACCACAACGTACTCAATGCCTTGGCCACCATCTGCATCGCCACCGACGAAGGCGTCAGCGATGAAGCCATCGTCCAGGGCCTGTCCGGGTTCCAGGGCGTGGGCCGACGGTTCCAGGTTTACGGCGAACTGCCGGTGGACGGCGGCAACGTGATGCTGGTGGACGACTACGGCCACCATCCGACCGAAGTCGCGGCGGTGATCAAGGCCGTGCGCGGTGGCTGGCCGGAGCGGCGCCTGGTGATGGTCTACCAGCCCCACCGCTACAGCCGCACCCGCGACCTGTACGACGATTTCGTCCAGGTGCTGGCCGACGCCAACGTGCTGCTGTTGATGGAAGTCTATCCGGCCGGTGAAGAGCCGATCCCGGGGGCCGACAGCCGCCAGCTGTGCCACAGCATTCGCCAGCGCGGTCAGTTGGACCCGATCTACATCGAGCGTGGCGTGGAGTTGGCGCCGCTGGTCAAGCCGCTGCTGCGCGCCGGCGACATCCTGCTGTGCCAGGGTGCCGGTGACATTGGTGGCCTGGCCCCGAAACTGTTGAAAAGTCCGTTATTCGCCGGGGCAATCGTGGCTTCCAGCGAGGGGAAACTGAAATGACTGCAGCCTACGCCAACCTGGTCTCGACCCTTGATCCGAAAGCCTTCGGCCGCGTTGCCGTGCTGTTCGGCGGCAAGAGCGCCGAGCGCGAGGTGTCCCTCAAGTCCGGCAACGCCGTGCTGCAAGCCCTGCAAAGCGCCGGTGTCGACGCCTTCGGCATCGACGTGGGCGACGATTTCCTGCAGCGCCTGTTGAACGAGAAGATCGACCGCGCGTTCATCATTCTCCATGGTCGCGGCGGCGAAGACGGCAGCATGCAAGGCCTGCTCGAGTGCCTGGGCATTCCCTACACCGGCAGCGGCATCCTGGCTTCCGCCCTGGCGATGGACAAGCTGCGCACCAAGCAGGTCTGGCACAGCCTTGGCATCCCGACACCGCGTCACGCCGTGCTGGCGTCCGAGGCCGATTGTATTTCGGCGGCCACGGAACTGGGCTTCCCTTTGATCGTCAAACCGGCCCATGAAGGTTCAAGTATCGGCATGGCGAAAGTGAATTCGCTGCCTGAGTTGACCGCGGCATGGAAAGACGCCAGTTCCTACGATTCGCAAGTGTTGGTCGAACAATGGATCTCCGGTCCCGAGTTCACCATCGCCACCCTGCGTGACCAGGTGTTGCCCCCGATTGCGTTGGGCACGCCCCACACGTTCTATGACTACGACGCCAAGTACGTCGCGAACGATACCCAGTACCGCATTCCCTGCGGGCTGGACGCCGCCAAGGAAAAAGAACTGATGGACCTCACGGCCAAGGCCTGTGAGGCGCTGGGTATCGCCGGTTGGGGCAGGGCAGACGTGATGCAGGACGCCGATGGGCAGTTCTGGTTCCTGGAAGTCAACACCGCGCCCGGCATGACCGATCACAGCCTGGTACCGATGGCGGCCCGCGCCGCCGGTCTGGATTTCCAGCAACTGGTGCTGTCGATCCTGGCCGCCAGTGTCGGCCATCAAGAGCCAAGAGGTTAAGCCATGCAAGGCGCATCGCTTCGTCATCAGCCATCCGCACCCGGTCGCAAGCCGGTGCCGCGGGGTGCCAGCCGAATGGTGGCCAAAGAGCCGATGTCGGCGCGCTTGCCGAAAGCCAATTTTGGTTTTCTCAAGAGCTTGTTCTGGCCGGTGCTGCTGGTGGCGTTGGGGTTCGGTACGTATGAAGGCGCGCAACGGTTGCTGCCTTATGCCGACCGGCCGATTGCCCGGATCAACGTCCAGGGCGACCTGAGCTACATCAGTCAGCAGGCCGTGCAGCAGCGGATCGCTCCGTTCGTCGCGTCGAGTTTCTTCACCATCGACCTGGCGGGCATGCGCAAAGAACTGGAGCAGATGCCTTGGATCGCCCACGCCGAAGTCCGCCGGGTGTGGCCCGACCAGGTGTCGATCCGCCTGGAAGAGCAATTGCCGGTGGCCCGTTGGGGCGACGAGTCGTTGTTGAACAACCAGGGCCAGGCGTTTACGCCGCGGGAACTGGCCAACTATGAACATTTGCCACAACTGTTCGGTCCACAGCGGGCCCAGCAGCAAGTGATGCAGCAGTACCAGGTGTTGAGCCAGATGTTGCGGCCATTGGGCTTCTCCATCGCGCGCCTGGAATTGCGTGAGCGCGGCAGTTGGTTCCTGACCACTGGCGCGGGTAGCTCGGGGCCGGGCATCGAGCTGTTGCTCGGGCGCGGCAACCTGGTGGAAAAGATGCGCCGCTTCATCGCCATCTATGACAAGACGCTCAAAGAACAGATTACGAACATTGCGCGCATCGATCTGCGCTATGCCAACGGCCTGGCCGTTGGCTGGCGGGAACCTGTAGCGCCGACGACGGCCGAACCCGCCGTCGCGAAGAATTAAGAAGAGGCAGGACCCATGGCAAACGTGCAAAGCGGGAAAATGATCGTCGGTCTTGATATCGGCACTTCCAAGGTGGTGGCGCTGGTAGGCGAAGTCGCGGACGACGGCACGCTGGTCATCGTCGGGATCGGTACACACCCGTCCCGTGGCTTGAAAAAAGGCGTGGTGGTGAACATCGAGTCCACCGTGCAATCGATCCAGCGCGCCATCGAAGAGGCGCAGCTGATGGCCGGTTGCCGGATCCACTCGGCGTTCGTCGGCGTGGCGGGCAATCACATCCGCAGCCTGAACTCCCACGGCATCGTGGCGATTCGTGATCGCGAAGTCAGCTCCGCCGACCTTGAGCGCGTGCTCGACGCGGCCCAGGCCGTGGCGATCCCGGCGGACCAGCGTGTGTTGCACACCCTGCCGCAGGATTACGTGATCGATAACCAGGAAGGCGTGCGTGAGCCCCTGGGCATGTCCGGCGTGCGCCTGGAAGCCAAGGTCCACGTGGTGACCTGTGCAGTGAACGCGGCGCAGAACATCGAGAAATGCGTGCGCCGTTGCGGCCTGGAAATCGACGACATCATCCTCGAGCAACTGGCCTCGGCCTACTCGGTGCTGACCGACGACGAGAAAGAACTGGGCGTGTGCCTGGTGGACATCGGCGGCGGCACCACCGACATCGCGATCTTCACCGAAGGCGCCATTCGCCACACGGCGGTGATCCCGATTGCCGGTGACCAGGTGACCAACGACATCGCCATGGCGTTGCGTACCCCGACCCAATACGCCGAGGAAATCAAGATCCGTTACGCCTGTGCCTTGGCGAAGCTGGCGGGTGCCGGTGAAACCATCAAGGTGCCGAGTGTCGGCGACCGTCCACCGCGCGAGCTGTCGCGCCAGGCCCTGGCCGAAGTGGTCGAGCCGCGCTACGACGAGCTGTTCACGCTGATCCAGGCCGAACTGCGTCGCAGCGGCTACGAAGACCTGATCCCGGCCGGCATCGTGCTGACCGGCGGTACGTCGAAGATGGAAGGCGCGGTCGAGCTGGCCGAAGAGATTTTCCACATGCCGGTGCGCCTGGGCGTGCCCCATGGCGTCAAGGGCCTGGATGACGTGGTCCGCAACCCGATCTATTCCACTGGCGTGGGCCTGTTGATGTACGGCCTGCAGAAGCAGTCCGACGGGATTTCGTTCTCAGGCATCGGCAGCCGCGACAGCTATAGCAGCGACGAGCCGAAGGCTCCGCTGTTCGAGCGGCTCCAGGCTTGGGTCAAAGGCAACTTTTAAACAGTTTCAAAGCTTCAAGCGGCAAGTTTCAGGCTTGGTGCTGGAAGACGCAGCAAACGCAGTAGGCGAAAAAACTAGAGAATGAAAGGAGAGGGAAAATGTTCGAACTCGTAGACAACATCCCCGCTAGCCCGGTTATCAAGGTAATCGGTGTCGGCGGTGGCGGCGGCAACGCTGTCAACCACATGGTCAAGAGCAACATTGAAGGCGTTGAATTCATCTGCGCCAACACTGATGCCCAGGCGCTGAAATCCATCGGCGCGCGGACCATCCTGCAACTGGGCACTGGCGTGACCAAAGGCCTGGGCGCCGGCGCCAACCCTGAAGTCGGTCGTCAGGCCGCTCTCGAAGACCGTGAGCGTATCGCTGAAGTCCTGCAAGGCACCAACATGGTGTTCATCACCACGGGCATGGGCGGCGGTACCGGTACCGGTGCGGCGCCAATCATCGCCGAAGTGGCCAAGGAAATGGGCATCCTCACCGTTGCGGTGGTGACCCGTCCGTTCCCGTTCGAAGGCCGCAAGCGCATGCAGATCGCCGACGAAGGTATCCGTCTGCTGTCTGAAAGCGTCGACTCGTTGATCACCATCCCCAACGAGAAGCTGCTGACCATCCTCGGTAAAGACGCCAGCCTGCTGTCGGCTTTCGCCAAGGCTGACGATGTACTGGCCGGTGCCGTTCGCGGTATCTCCGACATCATCAAGCGTCCGGGCATGATCAACGTCGACTTTGCCGACGTACGGACGGTCATGAGCGAAATGGGCATGGCGATGATGGGCACTGGCTGCGCCAGCGGTCCGAACCGTGCACGCGAGGCCACCGAAGCGGCCATTCGCAACCCGTTGCTCGAAGACGTGAACCTGCAAGGTGCGCGTGGCATCCTGGTGAACATCACCGCCGGTCCTGACCTGTCCCTGGGTGAGTACTCCGACGTGGGTAGCATCATCGAAGCCTTCGCTTCCGAGCACGCGATGGTCAAGGTCGGTACCGTTATCGATCCGGACATGCGCGACGAGCTGCACGTCACCGTGGTTGCCACCGGTCTGGGCGCCAAAATCGAGAAGCCTGTGAAGGTCATCGACAACACCGTTCACACTTCCATGGCTTCGCAACCGCAACAACAAGTGTCTGCCCGTCAGGAAGCGCCTGCGGTGAACTACCGTGACCTGGACCGTCCGACCGTCATGCGCAACCAGGCCCAGGCCGGTACTGCGACTGCCGCGAAGATGAATCCGCAAGACGATCTGGATTACCTGGACATCCCGGCTTTCCTGCGTCGTCAGGCCGATTGATGAAATGTATCAGGGGGATACGGGTGATTGGTGTTCAGCAAAGGTCTGGTCTGCTATCATCGCCAGCCTTTGTTGATACCAGTTCGCAATTTGCGCTGAAGCGGCCCATGCCATGATTAAACAACGCACCCTGAAGAATATTATCCGTGCCACAGGTGTCGGCTTGCACTCCGGCGAGAAGGTCTACCTGACCCTCAAGCCCGCGCCTGTCGATACCGGCATTGTGTTTTGTCGTGCCGACCTCGACCCTGTGGTGCAGATTCCTGCTCGCGCGGAAAACGTTGGTGAAACCACTATGTCGACCACTCTGGTCAACGGTGACACCAAAGTGGATACGGTGGAGCATTTGCTCTCGGCCATGGCTGGCCTGGGCATCGATAACGCCTACGTCGAGCTCTCCGCGTCCGAAGTCCCGATCATGGATGGCAGTGCCGGACCCTTCGTATTCCTGATTCAATCGGCTGGCCTGGAAGAGCAGGACGCAGCCAAGAAGTTCATCCGCATCCTGCGGGAAGTGACCGTGGAAGATGGCGACAAGCGCGCCACTTTCGTCCCTTTCGAAGGTTTCAAGGTGAGCTTCGAGATCGATTTCGATCACCCGGTTTTCCGTGACCGCACCCAGAGTGCAAGCGTGGATTTTTCCAGCACTTCGTTCGTAAAAGAAGTCAGCCGCGCCCGTACCTTTGGTTTCATGAGTGACATCGAGTACCTGCGCAAGCACAACCTCGCACTCGGCGGCAGTGTTGAAAACGCGATCGTGGTCGATTCCGATGGTGTATTGAACGAAGACGGTCTTCGTTATGAAGACGAATTCGTCAAGCACAAGATCCTCGATGCAATCGGCGACCTCTACTTGCTGGGCAATAGCCTGATTGGTGAGTTCAAGGGCTTCAAGTCCGGCCATGCACTGAACAACCAGCTGCTGCGCAAGTTGATTGAGCAGAAAGATGCTTGGGAAGTCGTGACGTTCGAAGACGCCAGCACCGCACCAATCTCTTACATGCGCCCTGTTGCGGCCGTGTAGGCAAAAAAACCTCTCTAGTTTTTGAAGGCTGCCTTTGGGTGGCCTTTTTTTATGGGTGTTTCCTGAGGATCAGATGAGCCCCTGTGGCGAGGGGATTTATCCCCGTTGGACTGCGCAGCAGTCCCACCCACTGCAACTCGGTGCGCCAGGCTGATTGAGTCGTCTGCATTGGGGCTGCTTCACGCCCTGAGCTCTTCCGTCAACATGCTTTCGTTGCCTCCGGTGCTCTTATCAAAGGCGAGTCGTGGCGGGCCAAGGCTTGTAAATAGACGCTCTCGTCATACTGGGATCCAGCATTCCAGCACCGATAAACGATCCTGATCCATTTAAAAGCCAGTGCCCTCAGGGCTGCTTGATGAGAGCAGCCTTTGGCCTTCTGCTGGCGATAGTACGCCCCTGCCCATACCGATTGATTGATGCTGTGGGCAGCCCACTCGACAAATGTCTGGCGCAAAAAGGTTGAACATTGATAGCGCCAGCGAACGATTTTCTTCTTGCCACTGCGCTCGGTAACCGGAGCGATCCCGGCATATCGCTGCATAGCACCAGCATCCTTGAAGCGATCACGTTGCTCACCAAAAGCTACCATTAGCCGTGGTGCAAGCTGTTGCCCGGCTCCAGGCAAGGATTTGAAGAGGCTGTAATCGGCCAGGGTATTGGCCGTTTCTTCGATCGCCGCATCAAACTGCTTGATCGCCACCAGCATCCCACTCAGTTGCGATGCCAGGGTCCGCACATACAGCGCTGAAGGGGTAACAATCCCCGGATCCTCTGTCAGCGGCGTGGCCTTGAGGATCAAGGCCAGGCGCTGCTGATTGAGTTCTGCATGGCGAACATTGTGCGCGTTAAGAAACTTCAAAACGCTTGTAGGCCGAGCACGTTTAAGTGTTTCCAACGTCGACCAGCGCTCCAGGAAATCACAAAACACCTGTGTGTCATGGTCGTGGAACAACTCCAGCGCCAACGGATAGTACTGCTTGAGCATGCAAACCAACCGATTACTGGTTCTTACCCGCTCATCAACCAAGGTTCTCCGATGTTCAGTCAAGCTAGCCAGAGAGCGTATGGCAGGACTTTGTTTCTCCTGCAGGGGAAATCTGTCGGGATGCTTGAGCAATAGCTCAAGTGCCCACTGGGCATCGCTCGGATCGTCCTTCGCACCGCTGGGAACAAAGGCCTTACGCTGCTTGGCTAAGGTGGCGGGGTTGATTGGGAACAAACAAAAAAAATCATATTTTTGCAGGGCCGCTATCAACGGTCCTTTGTCTAACTCCACGGCAATGGCGATAGGACCGCCATAACGCTGATACAGCGCATGAGCCCATTGATCAATAGCTTCGGGGTTGTGTCGGATGACCGAGAAGCACCGCTGGGCTTGCCCAGCAACCTGCAAGCAGACGTCATGTTTGGTATCGGCCCAATCAATTCCGATATAAGCAGTGAATTTCTGAGACAAGAGCGTTTGCATTGCACACCTCCACAGACGCTAAAGTACATGCAGGAACATGCATGCTTGCGTCCAGCGAAGGCGATATAGAGAGCCGTGCCCGGCTTTCCCTGAGTGTTCGTTAGAGGGCGCAAGCGCACCTGCTGGGCTCGAAGGTGAAGCAGTAATCATCGAAATGCGTTGCAGCCCTATTCGTAGCTCGCAGGTGCATGTTCCTTCCTCGCGACAACCGGACTCCAGCGAGTATCAGTATGGGGGAGCAAGGAACGGACTACCTATATCGCAGCCCAGCGGGGATAAATCCCCTCGCCACAGAGAGCACCCTATCCTACCCAGAGGGCATCCTATCCATGCACAGAGGGCGTCATGCCCATCGCCTTTGGGTGCTCCGGTGTCACATTGCGCAAACCACACGATTACGCCCACTGGCCTTGGCCTGGTAAAGCGCCTTGTCCGCGGCGAACAAGAGTTGTTTGAGTTCGCTGTACGGTCCCTGAGTCCAAGTGGCGATGCCGATACTGACCGTCATGGGCGCTCCTCCCTCGGACACAGGTGGCAGTTGTTCGACCGCGTCGCGAATATGCTGGGCCATGGTGAAGGCGCCAGCGGTGGTGGTCTCCGGCAGCACCACCGAGAACTCCTCACCGCCATAGCGCGCTGCCAGGTCGGCGGGGCGTCGGACATGCTGGCCGATCAATTGCGCCAAGGTGCGCAGGGCCTCGTCACCCTTTTGATGACCATGGCGATCATTGAACGCCTTGAAATGATCGGCATCGATCATCAGCACAGACAACGGTTGGCCCGAACGTTGGGCGCGCAGCCATTCCTGTTGCAACGTCTCGTCCAGTGTTCGTCGATTGGCCAGTCCTGTGAGGGCGTCGATGGACGCCAGTTGGGCCAATTCCCGTTCAGCTCTGTAGCGGCGTCGCAATTCGCGGCGTAGCAGCCAGGTAAGCCAGAGCAAACCGATGCACAGCGCGCCGGTGGCGCCGCTGACCAACAACGCCGTGCGTTGCCATGAGGCGAAGACCTCTTGGTAGGAGAGCGCTACCACGACAATCAATGGCAGGTCGCCCACCTGGGAAAAGGTGTAGAGCCGCTGTGTCTGATCGACACTGGAGATGCCGGTAAAACTGCCGTTACCTTCTCGCAGGATGCGTACGAAGTTCGGTCGGTTGCTGAAGTCCTTGCCGATCATGTCGTCGGCCAGGGGCGGTTCCTGGGCCAACAGAATCCCATCGCGGCTGATCAGGTTGACCGTCCCGTGGCCGATGTTCAGGCTTTTGAACAACTGGCTGAAGTAGTTCAGGCGCATTGCGGCCTCGGCCACGCCCATGAACTCACCCCGCTCGTCGCTCAGTCGATAGCTGAAACTGATGCGCCAATCGTGGGCGGCACTCCTGGAGCGGAACGGGCGACTGATCATCATGCCCAGACTCGGGTCCTGGACATGGGACTGGAAATATTCCCGGTCGGCGTAATTGCCTTTGCGCGGTTCGAGCGAGGCGGAGTCGGCGATTACATCGCCACGCTTGTCGAGCAGCAGGATGTCGCCTTTGTAGGGGGCGGCGGTGGCGCGGTCGAACAGCGCCAGATGGCGAATCGCCGGCGAAACGTCTTTCAGGTCGTCGCGTTTGGCGGCGGCGGCCAAACCTTGCAGCGACAGATCGTAGAGCTCCACGTTACGCAGCACATCGGCGTCAATCAATTGCACGATATTGGTCGCCGCACGGGTCGCCGCCTCTTGTGCGGCGGCATGTTCGCGGATCAGCAGAAACGTCACGATGCTCAGGATGGCAATGACAACCAGTGAGCTGGCCAGTACGAATACCCGTTCCGAACGTCTCGAAAGCGGGGTGTTGCCGGGTGTCGCACTGCGCGCGCTCATGGTTCCGATGTCTGCATTGTCATGTGGCTGGGGTCCGTCCCAAAGGGTTGCAAACCGGCAATGAACCAGATGCTGGCCTTTTGCTGATTGTGCTTGGATCAATGAGAGCGGGCAATCAGTGTTTGCGCAATAACTGGGTAGGAGCTGCCGAAGGCTGCGATCTGTCGATTTTGATCGAGTTGGCTTTCGCCCAGCATTCAATGCTGGAAAGATCGAACCTTGTGAAGGCCTCAGGCTGGCAAGCGGATCCCGAACGTGTTGGCACCCTGGTCGCTGCGCACGAACACATCGCCACCGTGCATCAGTGCAATGGCCTTGACGATGGCCAGCCCCAGTCCATGGTTGGCGCCACTGTTGCTGCGCGAGGCATCGACGCGATAGAAACGTTCGAACAGGCGTGGCAAGTGCTCGCCGGCGATCGGTTCGCCGGGGTTGGTGACCGCGAGGGTGATCTGGTCGCCAAGGGCTTCGATGTGCACGTCGATCACTTGCCCGGGCGCGGTGTGTTGTACGGCGTTGCTCAGCAGGTTGATCAGCGCCCGTCGCAAGTGGGCGATCTCGATGTTGGCCTGGGCATCGCCGCTGACCCGGACCTGGACCTGGGCATCTTCCAGTATGAAGTCCAGGTAATCGAGGGTGGTCGCCACTTCGCCGGCCAGGGATGCGCTGGTCAACTTGGTGGCCTTGCTGCCTTGGTCGGCGCTGGCCAGGAACAGCATGTCGTTGATGATCGAACGCAGCCGCTCCAACTCCTCGAGATTCGATTGCAGCACTTCGAAGTAGTGTTCGGCCGAGCGTCCACGGGTCAACGCAACCTGGGTCTGGCCGATCAGGTTGGTCAGGGGCGAGCGCAATTCATGGGCGACGTCGGCGTTGAACGATTCCAGCCGCGAGTAAGCCTGTTCGACCCGGTCGAGGGTGGCGTTGAAGGAACTGACGAACTGGCTCAGCTCCGGCGGCAAGGGCGACAGCTGCAAGCGCCCGGAGAGGCGGGGCGGGGCCAGGCGTCGGGCTTCATCGGACAGCTTGATCAGCGGTTTGAGGCCGATGCGCGCGACCCAGTAGCCCAGCAACGAAGCGAGGAGCACACCGACAATCGCCAGGCTCACCAGCGCCACCAGCAGGCGATGCTGGGTCTGGTAGAAGGTCTGGGTGTCAATGCCGATCATGAAGCGCAGCGGCGGGCGTTGGTCCTTGGCCGGGAATTGGCTCACCAATACTTTCATCGGGTAGTCCCGATGGGGCAAGGTCAGGTCGCGCTTCCCCAGGGCGCCTTGGGCAAAGGCACGGATCTGTGCATCGGGAGCGCCGTATTCAAAGCGCGGATCGTCGCTGACGATCCAGAAATGGATGCGTTTGTCTTCTTCACCGAGCAGTCGCAGCTTGTTGTTGATCTTCACCCAGTGTTCAGGCGTGCCGTAGCGGCCAACGGTGGACTCCAGGACACTGTAGCGGGCATCGAGCTCGGCTTCGGGCAACAGGCCCAGGCCCTTGCCGACCTGCTGGTATAAAGCGCCACCGATCAACAGGAACACCAGCGCCGCCACCAGCGTGAACATGCCGCTCAGGCGCAGGGCGATGCTGTCAGGGACGCTCATCGCTGCGACTCTCCAGCACATAACCCATGCCGCGAATGGTGTGCAGCAACTTCTGTTCGAATGGCCCGTCGAGCTTGGCCCGCAAGCGTTTGATCGCCACTTCCACCACGTTGGCGTCACTGTCGAAGTTGATGTCCCAGACCATTTCGGCAATGGCGGTTTTCGAGAGGATTTCACCCTGGCGGCGGGCCAGGACGCTGAGCAGGGAGAACTCCTTGGCCGTCAAGTCCAGGCGCTGGCCGGCCCGTGTGGCCTTGCGGCTGATCAGGTCGATCCACAGGTCGGCGATGCTCACCTGCACCGGCTCATGGCCGCCGCTGCGGCGGGTCAGGGCTTGCAGGCGGGCCACCAGTTCGAGGAAGGAGAAAGGTTTGCCCAGGTAGTCATCGGCGCCGTCGCGCAAGCCCTTGATGCGGTCCTCGACCCGTTCCCGGGCGGTGAGCATGATCACCGGTGTCTGCTTGCGGGCGCGCAGGGCCCGCAGTACGCCGAAGCCGTCCAGGCCCGGCAGCATCACGTCGAGCACGATCACCGCATAGTCGGTTTCCAGGGCCAGATGCAGCCCTTCGATACCGTCCGGCGCCACGTCCACGGTATAGCCCTGTTCGGTCAGGCCGCGGTGCAGGTAGTCCGCAGTTTTTTCTTCGTCTTCGATAATCAGAACGCGCATGGCCCTGCCTCAGTGGTCTGTGCTCGCCAGCGCCGCCGTCGGCGCCGACCCTGGCTGATGGGCGGGCCGATGGAACAGTCGCTCCAGCCACAAGTATATGACCGGTGTGGTGAACAGCGTCAGCGCCTGACTCACCAGCAGGCCGCCCACCACCGCGATGCCCAGGGGCTGGCGCAGCTCCGCGCCGGGGCCATAGCCGAGCATCAGCGGCAAGGCGCCGAGCAGGGCGGCCAGGGTGGTCATCATGATCGGTCGGAAGCGTGTCAGGCACGCCTGGAAAATCGCCTCCTGGGGCGCCAACCCTTTGTTGCGCTGGGCGTCGAGGGCGAAGTCGATCATCAGGATGCCGTTCTTCTTGACGATCCCGATCAGCAGCACCAGCCCGATCAGCGCCATGATCGAAAAATCCTGGCCCAGCAGCCAGAGCATGATCAGCGCGCCGAGGCCGGCCGAGGGCAGGGTGGAGATGATCGTCAACGGGTGCACGAAGCTCTCGTAGAGCACGCCGAGGATGATGTACACGGCCACCAGCGCGGCGAGGATCAGCCATGGCTGGCTCGCCAGCGAGCTCTGGAAGGCCTGGGCCGCGCCCTGGAAATTACCGGTGATGGCGGCGGGCATGCCGATTTCGTTCTTCGCCTGGTCGAGCAGGCGCACCGCGTCTCCCAGGGCGACGCCGGGCGCCAGGTTGAACGACAGGTTGGCGGCCGGGAACATGCCGTCGTGGGCAATCGACAGCGGGCCGTTGCTCGGCGCATCGAAGCGGGCCAGGGCCGAGAGCGGCACCATTTCTCCACTCAGGGGGGAACGCAGGTAGAAATACGCCAGGCTTTCGGCCTTGCCGCGTTGCTGGGTGTCGAGCTCCAGGATCACGTTGTACTGGTTGGTCTCGGTCTGGAATTCATTGATCTGACGTTGGCCGAAGGCGTCGTACAGGGCCTGGTCGACATCGGTGGCGGTGAGGCCGAAGCGCGCTGCCGCGCTGCGGTCGATGTTGATGTGGGTGATGCTGCCGCCCAGTTGCAGGTCGTTGGAGATGTCACGGAACGCCGGGTTGCCGCGCAGCCTGTCGGTGAGTTTTTGCGTCCAGGCGTTGAGGCTCGGCCCGTCGTTGCTCTTGAGCACGTATTGATATTGGGCGCGACTGGGGCCGGAGCTGAGGTTGATGTCCTGCCCGGCCCTGAGGTACAGCACTACACCGGGGATTTTCAGCAATTGCGGGCGGATTCGGTCGATGAAGCCGCTGGCCGACACGTCACGCTCGCTCCGGGGCTTGAGGGCGATCCAGAAACGGCCGTTGGCGATGGTCTGGTTATTGCCCGAAACACCGACGGAATGGGAGAAGGTCTGCACCGCCGGGTCGGCGGCGACGATGTCGGCCAGGGCCTTGTGTTTGGCGACCATGTCCGGGAACGACACATCGGCGGCGGCTTCGCTGGTGCCCAGTACCAGGCCGGTGTCCTGTACCGGAAAGAACCCCTTGGGGATGAACACGTAGCCCACCACCGCCAGTGCCAGGGTCAGGCCGAACACGCCTATCATCAGTTTTTGATGGGCCAGGGCCCGACGCAGGCCGCGCTCGTACCAGCCCAGCAGACGCTCGCCGAATCCCATCTTGCTGTGGGCATGATGTACCGGGGCACGCATGAACAGCGCGGCCAGGGTCGGTGCCAGGGTGAGCGACACCACCACCGAAATCAGAATGGTCGAGGTGGCGGTCAGGGCAAATTCCTTGAACAGGCGCCCGACCACACCGCCCATGAACAGCAGCGGGATGAATGCCGCTACCAGCGAGAAGCTGATGGAGACCACGGTGAAGCCGATCTCACCCGCTCCCTTGATCGCCGCTTCGCGCATGCCGTCGCCGGCCTCCAGATGCCGGTGGATGTTCTCCACCACCACAATCGCATCGTCCACCACGAACCCGACCGAGATGACGATTGCCACCAGGGTCAGGTTGTTCAGGCTGAAGCCCATCACGTACATCAGGGCGAAACTGGCGGTCAGCGACACCCCCAGCACCGCCGAGACAATCAGGGTTGCCGAGAGCTGGCGCAGGAACAGCGCCATCACCGCGACAACCAGCAGCACCGCGATCAGCAAGGTGATCTCCACTTCGTGCAACGAGGCGCGGATAGTCTGGGTGCGGTCGATCAGTACCTTGACCTGTATGGCAGCGGGCAGCATGGCTTGCAGGGTGGGCAGGGCCGCCTGGATGCGGTCGACGGTCTCGACGATGTTCGCCCCCGGTTGCCGGAAGATCACCAGGTTGACCCCTGGTTCGCTGTCGGACCAGGCCTGGACGTAAGCGTTTTCCGAGCCGTTGACGACCTTGGCGATGTCCTTGAGGTGAACCGGTGCGCCGTCCTTGTAGGACACGATCAGCTCACCGTACTCCTCAGGCTGGAACAGCTGGTCGTTGGTGGACAGGGTGGAAATGCTCGAATCGCCGTACAGGGCGCCCTTGGCCAGGTTGAGGCTGGCCTGCTGGAGCGCCAGGCGGATGTCCGCCAGGGTCAGGCCGATGGCGGCGAGCCGGTCGGCCGAGGCCTGGACCCGGATCGCCGGACGCTGCTGGCCGGTGATGTAGATTTGTCCTACGCCGTCGATCTGGCTGATCTGGCGCGAGAGCAGGGTTTCGACGTAGTCGCTCAGCTCGGTGCCGGGCATCAGGGAGGAGCTGATGCTGAGGATCAACACCGGGCTGTCGGCGGGGTTGACCTTGCGCCAGGTCGGCAGGTTCGGCATGTCGTTGGGCAGTTTGCCGGCGGCGGTGTTGATCGCCGCCTGCACTTCCTGGGCGGCGGTGTCGATGCTTTTATCGAGGCTGAATTGCAGGATCAGGTTGGTCGAGCCCAGGGCGCTGCTGGAGGTCATCTGGGTGATGCCGGGGATGGCACTGAATTGCACTTCCAGCGGCGTCGCCACTGACGAGGCCATGGTTTCGGGGCTGGCCCCGGGCAACTGGGCGTTGACCTGGATGGTCGGGAATTCGGCTTCCGGCAACGGCGCGACGGGCAGGCGAGGAAACGCGATCATCCCCAGCAGCACCAGGGCGAACGTCAGCAACACCGTGGCGATGGGGTGGTCGATGCACCACGCTGAAACCGAGCCGCGGCCCTTCACGGTTGCGGCTCCGCGGTCTTGGCCAGGGCGGGCGGGGCACTGAGCACCTGGATGTGGCTGCCCGGCTTGAGCCGTGACTGACCATCGCTCACCAGTTGATCGCCAGCGTTCACCCCTTTGATGATGTGTATGTCGCTGTCCTGGTAAACCATGACCACCGGCACGCTCTCGACCTTGTCGCCCTTGATCCGGTACACGAAGTGTTGCTCCAGCCCGCGCTGGACCACGGAGGGAGGCACCACCAGGGCGTCCTTGTCGAGGGCGGTCTGGATCTTCAGCGTCACCAGTTGCCCGGGCCACAGCCGTTGCGCGGCGTTGTCGAATTCAGCCTTGGCCCGCAGGGTTCCGGTGTTGGCGTTGATCTGGTTGTCGATGAGGCTCAGGCGCCCCTCGCCGAGCAGTTCCCCGCTAGCGCCATCGGCACCGAGATAGGCCTTGACCAAGGCTTGCTCGGGTGCCGCGATCAAGCGTTGCAAGGTGGGCAGCATTTGCTGGGGCAGGGAGAACTCCACGGCGATCGGGTCGATCTGGGTCACCGTGAACAGGCCTTCGGCGTCGCTGGTGCGCAGGAAGTTGCCTTCATCCACATTGCGAATGCCGACGCGACCGCTCACCGGGGAGCGGATCTGGGTGTAGGACAGTTGCACCTGCGCCGAGTCGATGGCCGCCTGGTTACCCTGGGCGGTGGCCTTGAGCTGCTTGACCAGCGCCTGCTGCTGGTCGTAGGTCTGCTTCGAGACGCCGTCATCGACGCTCAGCAATTTGTAGCGCTTGAGATTGACCTGGGCCACCGCCAGCTGCGCCTGGCTCTCGCCGAGCTGGGCCCGGGCCTGGTCGAGGCTGGCGCGGATCGAACGATCGTCGATGGTCGCCAGCAGGTCACCTTTCTTGACCAGTTGCCCTTCCTTGACCAGCAGCCGGGTGAGGATGCCGTCGATCTGCGGCCGGATGACCACGCTGTGCAGCGACAGGACCGTACCGATGCCGCTGGCAAAGCGCGGCACATCCTTTTGCACCACGCTGACGACCCGCACCGGAACGGCGGCGGGAGCGCTGGGCTTGGCGGTCACGGGCCTGAGCACAAACCAGAGGACAAGGGCCGCCAGGGCGACCAAAAGCACGACGAGCAGGACGGTTTTCTTCTGGGTGTGCATGGATATGAAGGGCCGGTTCGGGACACAGGAGTTTGAGCTTTCTTATATAGCGTTACGAGCCGGTCAGGAAGGTGACGGCTAACTGACAGGCTTGTCAGTTTTGTCCTGGCTTGCCGTCAGATGAATGGTCGTGCCAGATGAAACTGCCCTGCGCGCGGTGATATCGGGCAGGTATACTGCCGCCTTTCGCGGCTCGCCCTTCGGGCCCGACTTGCATGCATGACCCGGAGCCTCACATGACTTCCCCCACACCTTCGCCTGCGGATGAACTCCCCGGCGGCGAACAGGCCGATTTGTCCGACAGCGATGTTTCCTGCACCGAGGACGCCAAAGCGGCGATCCCTGCCTTCAAATTCCCGTTCAAACCCGGTGAACTGGCTGCGGCCAAGGGCGCCGGCCAACAGCCGTGGTACAAGAACGGCGCGAAGAATGGCCATACCAAGACCCCGGGCGCCGCGCCTCCCGGCACGCGTCGTTCGATGGGCAAGCGCTGACATCATCCTTCACGCACGGGGGCGACTTCAGTTCGCGACCCGTGCGCCTGCCAGGCTTCCACTCAATTCGTAAGCCGCCAGCTCAGACTGGTGCGCCGCGAGGATTTCAGGCAACGAGCCTCGCAGGTACTCGACCCAGGTCTTGATCTTCGCATCCAGGTATTGGCGCGACGGGTAGATGGCATAGAGGTTCAGTTCCTGGGAGCGGTAGTTGGGCATGACCCGCACCAGCGTGCCGTTGCGCAGGCCTTCGATGGCGGCGTACACCGGCAACACCCCCACGCCCATGCCGCTGGTGATCGCGGTTTTCATCGCATCGGCGGAATTCACCAGGAACGGTGAGCTATTGATGGTGACCATCTCCTGGCCTTCCGGGCCGTCGAACACCCATTTTTCCAGCGGAATGACCGGGCTGACCAGGCGCAGGCAGGCGTGGTTGAGCAGGTCGCCGGGTTTTTGCGGGCAGCCGCTGGCTTTCACATAGGCGGGCGATGCGCAGACGATGCTGTAGGTGATCCCCAGGCGCTGGGAGACGAAGCCCGAATCCGGCAACTCGCTGGCGAGCACGATGGAGACGTCGTAGCCCTCGTCGAGGATGTCCGGCACGCGGTTGGCCAGGGTCAGGTCGAAGGTCACATCCGGATGGGTCTTGCGATAACGGGCGATGGCGTCGATCACGAAATGCTGGCCGATGCCGGTCATCGTGTGGACCTTCAACTGCCCGGCCGGTCGGGCATGGGCGTCGCTGGCCTCGGCTTCCGCTTCTTCGACATAAGCCAGGATCTGCTCGCAACGCAACAAGTAGCGTTTACCTGCCTCGGTCAGGGCAATGCGGCGAGTGGTGCGGTTGAGCAGGCGGGTTTGCAGATGGGCTTCCAGGTTGGAAACCGCGCGCGAGATGTTGGCCGTCGTGGTGTCCAGTTGCGCGGCGGCAGCGGTGAAACTGCCAGCTTCGGCAACACAACTGAACGCGCGCATGTTTTGCAAGGTGTCCATGGAGGGCTCTCTTGGGAGGTGGCAAATTGTGACACGAAGTTACAGAGCAGCGGGACCCGACTAATGGATTATCGCGTTAACGGTAACAAAGATTCACAGAAAGGTCGGCTTATCGGCGGGGAGGGCGATGCCTAGAATTGCCACCAATCCTGGGTCACTGATTCCTGTGGGAGCGAGCTTGCTCGCGATGAGACCATCACATTCAACACCTGAAGTGAATGTTCGGACGCCATCGCGAGCAAGCTCGCTCCCACAAGTTTTGCGTTAACAGGCCGCCATCCTCGTCGTCATGCTCCATCTCAGGAATTTTGCGCAAGTGCCGCGTTGCATCAGCAGAGAGCTGAAGACTCTCAGTGTTTGGGTTCTGACATTAACCATCAGCGGGTGCATCGGGACAGGCGGGATTGGGCCGCAAAGCCAGGTACTGCCGGCCAATCAACTGGCGACCGATGCCGCCATCCGCGAGGCGGCTCGCGATGCCCGCTGGCCCACCCGCCAGTGGTGGCAAGCCTATGGTGATCGGCAGTTGGATCGCTGGGTGGACCTGGCCATGCAGGACAGCCCGAGCCTGGCCATGGCCGCCGCGCGGGTGCGCCAGGCCAAGGCCATGGCCGGTGTTGCCGAGGCTGCCGAGTCGCTGCAGATCAATGGCGAGGCGACCCTCAAGCGCCATAACTGGCCCACCGATCAGTTCTATGGCCCGGGCGAGCTGGCCGACACCACGACCTGGGACAACAATGCCGCCCTGGGCTTGAGCTACGCCCTGGACCTGTGGGGCCGCGAGCGCAATGCCAGCGAACGGGCGGTTGACCTGGCCCATGTCAGTGTCGCAGAGGCGCGCCAGGCGCAACTGGAACTGCAAAGCAACATCGTGCGCGCCTACATCCAGTTTTCGCTGTACTACGCCCAGCGCGATATCGTCGCCGCGACTCTCCACCAACAAGAGCAGATTCTCGACCTTGCGCAGAAACGCCTGGACGGCGGCATCGGCACCCATTTCGAAGTCAGCCAGGCCCAGGCACCGGTGCCCGAGAGCCATCGCCAACTCGACGCGCTGGACGAAGCCATCGCCTTGAGCCGTAATCAGTTGGCGGCCCTGGCCGGCAAGGGGCCGGGAGAGGGCGCGCAATTGCACCGTCCGACCCTGGCCCTCGGCGCGCCCTTGAAGCTGCCGTCGGCCTTGCCCGCCGAACTGCTCGGCCAGCGTCCGGATGTGGTCGCCGGGCGTTGGCAAGTAGCGGCCCAGGCCCGGGGTATCGATGTGGCCCGGGCCGGCTTCTATCCCAATGTCGACCTGGTGGGTAGCCTCGGCTACATGGCCACTGGCGGTGGGGCGCTGGAGTTTTTGACGGGCAAGAAGCTCACCTACAACGTCGGGCCGGCGATCACGTTGCCGATCTTCGACGGCGGCCGCTTGCGTTCACAGCTGGGTGAGGCGGCGGCCGGTTATGACATCGCCGTGGCGCACTACAACCAGACACTGGTGAACGCCCTCAAGGGCATTTCCGACCAACTGATCCGCCGCCAATCCATGGACAAGCAGCAGGCTTTCGCTGCCGAATCGGTGGCCGCAGCCCAGCGCACCTACGACATCGCAATGGTGGCGTTCCAGCGCGGGCTCACCGACTACCTCAACGTGCTCAACGCCCAAAGCCTGTTGTTCAAGCAGCAACAGGTGCAACAGCAAGTGCAGGCGGCGCGCTTGAGCGCCCATGCCGACCTGGTGACGGCGCTGGGTGGCGGGCTTGAGGCCGGCAACGACAGCCCTGACTTGAGCCATGCCCTGTGGCAAGGGAGCTTGCTCCCGCTGGACTGCGCGGCAGTCCCCTCAAGTGGATGCTGCGCGCCCAAGCGGGAGCAAGCTCCCTCGCCACGATGCTGAGTCTTTTTCCTGTGACGTCTTTACTTGCCCCCGCACGCTGGCTGTACCGTCTTGAATGGCGCCGGGGTTTCTTCGACTGGGCCCGCAGCGACGGGGTGACCTGGGTCTATATCTTCAAGGTCCTGTTTGCCGCGTTCCTGACCTTGTGGTTGGCGATGCGCCTGGAGTTGCCGCAACCGCGCACGGCCATGATCACCGTGTTCATTGTCATGCAGCCCCAGAGCGGGCAGGTGTTCGCCAAGAGTTTCTACCGCTTCCTTGGCACCCTGGCCGGCTCGGCGGTGATGGTGGCGCTGATCGCCTTGTTTGCCCAGAACACCGAGCCGTTCCTCGCTTGCCTGGCGGTCTGGGTTGGCCTCTGTTCGGCAGGGGCGGCGCGATATCGCAACTTCCGGGCCTATGGTTTTGTGCTGGCCGGCTACACCGCGGCGATGATCGGCCTGCCGGCCCTGGCCCATCCGGAAGGTGCGTTCATGGCGGCGGTCTGGCGGGTGCTGGAGATTTCCCTGGGCATTCTCTGCTCCACCCTGGTCAGCGCCGCGATCCTGCCGCAAACCGCCAGTGCCGCCATGCGCAATGCCTTGTACCAGCGCTTTGGGGTATTTGCCCTGTTTGTCACCGATGGCCTGCGTGGGCGCAGCAAGCGCGAGACCTTCGAAGCGCGCAACGTGGGCTTCATTGCCGAGGCGGTGGGCCTGGAAAGCCTGCGCAGCGTGACCGTGTTCGAAGACCCGCACATGCGTCGGCGCAACGGCCGGCTCAGTCGCTTGAACAGCGAATTCATGGGCATCACCACCCGCTTCAACGCCTTGCACCAATTGCTGGAGCGCTTGCGCGGCAGCGCCGCGGATCATGTGGTAGACGCCATCAAGCCGGGCTTGCAAACGTTGGCCGAACTGCTCGACGGTTTCAGTGGCCGCGCCCTGACCGATGCCGATGCGGCCCGTCTGGCGGCGGCGCTGGCCGAGTACAAGGCCGAGCTGCCGGCCCAGGTGCGAAGGCTGCGGGCGCTGTTCCAGGAAACGGCGCCCAGTGATGGGCAGCAACTGGATTTCCATACCGCCTACGAGCTGCTTTATCGCTTCGTCGACGACTTGCACGGCTATGCCCTGACCCACGCCTCGCTGGCCGATCATCGCCACGAACGTGAACGCTGGGACGAACCGTTCGTGCCGCAGACCAACTGGCTGGCCGCCACGGCATCGGGTGTTCGCGCCGCCTTCATCCTGTTGGTGCTGGGCAGTTACTGGGTCGCCACGGCCTGGCCGAGCGGCGCGACCATGACGATGATCGCCGCCGCCACCGTGGGCTTGTCGGCCGCGACGCCGAACCCCAAGCGCATGGCTTTCCAGATGGCCTGCGGCACGTTGTTCGGGGCGTTGATCGGCTTTGTCGAGATGTTCTTCATCTTCCCGCTGATCGACGGCTTCCCTTTGCTCTGCGTGATGCTGGCGCCGGTGATCATGCTCGGTTCGTTCCTCAGCTCGCGGCCGAAATACGCCGGGGTCGGGCTGGGGCTGCTGATCTTTTTCAGCACCGGTTCGGTGCCGGACAACCTGACGGTCTACAACCCCTACGCCTTTATCAACGATTACATCGCGATGATCCTCGGCATGCTGGTGTGTGCCGCGGCCGGGGCAATCATCCTGCCGCCCAACAGTCGCTGGTTGTGGCGCCGGCTCGAACAGGATTTGCGCGAGCAAGTGGTGTTTGCCATCAGTGGCAAGCTCAAGGGCCTGGCATCGAGCTTCGAAAGTGGTACCCGCGACTTGCTGCATCAGGCCTACGGGCTGGCGGCGGGGCAGCCGCGGGTGCAACGGGACTTGCTGCGCTGGATGTTTGTGGTGCTGGAGGTCGGCCACGCGATTATCGAGTTGCGCAAGGAACAGGCGATTTTACCGGTGCATCCGGCGTATGCCGAACGCCAACCGTGGCGCCAGGCGATTCGTGTGATGGGGCGGGCGCTGGTGCGGTTGTTCCGCCAACCGAGCCAGAGCAATCTGGAACGTGCCCTGGTGGCGGTGGACCATGCCATCGGCCGCGTGCAGGCCACCGACGAACCCTTCGCCCCGCATTTCGACACCTCGGCCCTGCGCCGCGTGAAAAGCTACCTGCATTTCATCCGCACCTCGTTGCTGGACCCGCAATCGCCATTGGCCGGCTATGTCATACCGCATGCCATGCCGCCTGCCACACCGCTTCCCCAGGAACCTGAACATGCCCCGTGAGATCGCCTTCCATGGTGTGTACATGCCCACCATGACCTTGATGTTTTTCATCGCCGCCGGCCTGGCCTGGGCCTTGGACCGCTTCCTGTCGGGGCTGGACCTGTACCGCTTCTTCTGGCACCCGGCGTTGCTGCGCCTGAGTCTGTTTACCTGTCTGTTCGGCGCGCTGGCGCTGACGGTCTACCGTTGAGATCGATGCGATGAGAAAGTTTTTCAGCCTGCTGGCGACGCTGTTGGTTCTGGCCCTGGCGCTGTGGATCGGCCGCACGTTATGGGTCCATTACATGAACGAACCCTGGACCCGCGATGGGCGGATTCGGGCCGACATCATCAATGTGGCCGCCGATGTCAGTGGCGAGGTGGTCGAAGTGCCGGTGCGCGACAACCAATCGGTAAAAAAGGGCGACCTGTTGATGCGCATCGATCCTGAGCATTACCGCATCGCCGTGAAGCAGGCGCGCTCCCTGGTGGCGTCGCGCAAAGCCACTTGGGAGATGCGCAAGGTCAACGCCCATCGGCGTGCCGACCTGGACAGCCTGGTGATCTCCCGGGAAAACCGCGACGACGCCAGCAATATCGCCGACTCGGCCCTGGCCGATTACCAGCAGGCCCAGGCGCAATTGGAAGCCGCCGAGCTGAACCTGTCGCGCACCGAAGTCCGCGCGGCGGTGGACGGCTACGTCACCAACCTCAATGTGCACCGTGGCGACTACGCCCGCATTGGCGAGGCGAAGATGGCCGTGGTGGACATGAATTCGTTCTGGGTCTATGGCTTCTTCGAAGAGACCAAGTTGCCCAAGGTGCGGGTCGGCGATTCAGCGCAGTTGCAGTTGATGAGCGGTGAGATGCTCAAGGGGCATGTGGAAAGCATCTCCCGCGGCATCTACGATCGGGACAACCCCGAAAGCCGCGAACTGATCGCCGACGTGAACCCGACCTTCAACTGGGTTCGCCTGGCCCAGCGGGTGCCGGTGCGCATTCATCTCGATGAAGTACCCGACGGGGTGTTGCTGGCGGCGGGGATGACTTGCACGGTGGTGGTCGAGCCACAAACCGAGCGCTGAGGCGACGCTGGCAGGGGGACAAAAAGGCTTGTCGTCACCCATTCCTGTGGAAGCTGTGGGCATGAGTTCCATGTGCACCCAAATCCCTGTGGCGAGGGGATTTATCCCCGTTCGGCTGCGCAGCAGTCGTCATCTGACTGATGCGGTTTCGACTCGTACACCGTGTTGCCTGGTTTGGGGCTGCTTCGCAGCCCAGCGGGGATAAATCCCCTCGCCACAGGTGTTAACCATGTCCTCGGGACAAAGGTTTAAGCCTGTTATCCCTCCATCCCTTACAACGATCCACCCAACCCAAACCGCCTCATCAACCCCTTCTCCAGCAACCCCTTGGGCAGCCAGGTCGCCATCAACGGCAATGCCCGGCTGCCATTGCCCAGGCGCAGCAAGCGGGGTGGCTTGGGTTGTTGCACGGCCTTGAGCAGCCCGGCGGCGAACTCGCTGGCCGGGGTTGGGTTGTCCTGGGACGCCTTGGCCCGGGCGCGGATGCTGTCGCGCAGGGGCCACCAGGGCGATTGTTCGCTGATCAGCTGTTCGGCTTCGTGGCCGGCATTCTTGGCGAAGCTGGAGGCGATGGCGCCGGGTTGGACCTCCATCACGCGGATGCCGAACGGCGCCAGTTCCATGCGCAAGGCATCGCTCAAGGCATGCACCGCGGCCTTCGAGGCGCAGTAGGCCCCGGCAAACGGCGTGACCAGCACCCCGGAAACGCTGCCGATGTTCACCACCAGCCCCTTGGCCCGACGCAACACCGGGAACAGCGCGCGGGTGACCCCGACGATGGCGAACACGTTGGTTTCGAACTGACGCTGCATGGCCGGCACGCCACCGTCCAGGAGAGGGCCCATGGCGCCGTAGCCGGCATTGTTGACCAGCACATCCAGGCCTCCATGCTGCTGGTTGATCCGTTCGTTGAGTTGTTCCAGGGCCTGGCCGTCGTTGACGTCCAGTTGCACCGCGGTGAACCCGGCAGCGCTGAGCGTCGCTACGTCTTCAACCTTGCGCGCCGTGGCCCAGACTTGATAACCCGCAGTCTTGAAGGCGTCGGCGAGGGCGCGGCCAATGCCGCTGGAACATCCGGTAATCAGCGCAACAGGCATGGCGCATTCCTTGTGCAAAAAGTGGAGGGGAGAGCAATCAGTTGGAAAAGCTGCCGTGCAATCGCTCGGCGCGAAACTCCAGGGTCTGCGGGCGATAACCCGGACGCAGGGGGGGCAGGGGCAGGCAGTCTTGCCAGTCAGCGCCGGCCTGCAATTGGCCGGGGCCCCGGTAGCGCGGTGCGTCGTAGGGGGTGTCGGCCAGGTTGATGGTGTCGCCAGGCGCATAGGCCGCGACCTGCCAGCGCAGTTCGATCAGCGGCACGTCATTGGTGTTCTTCAAGTTCAGCGACAGCGGACGGTCGGCGGGGCATTGTCCGGGGGTATAGGTTATGCGCATTTCCAGGCGCTCCAATTGCCGGGTCTCGCGGTTTTCCTGCCAGAGCACCCACGCAGCGACCAGCCCGAGACCGATGAACGCCGCCAGGGAGACCGGCAAGGCCTTGGCCGGGTAGCGCAACAGCAGGATGAGCCAGGTGATGACCAGCAAGACGCCGATAAGCATGGTGGAAGCCTCCGTTACCGTAGGCACATCCTACCGAAGGGGGCGGGCAATGTTGAAGCAATGATGCCTGGCCATCACCGACTGCAAAAAAAAGCCCCCACCCAACTCACTGCGGATAGGGACGCAGTGGGCTGGATGGGGGCTTCTTGTACAACTGATCGTTGTTGCTGGTTACTGTGCGATGGTCTTCACCGAGACGCCACGTTCGATCGGGGTAGAGCGACCGTAGATGTCTTCGAAACGCTCGATGTCGTCTTCGCCCAGGTAGCTGCCGGACTGCACTTCGATGATTTCCAGTGGGATCTTGCCCGGGTTGCGCAGGCGGTGGACCGACGCGATCGGGATGTAGGTCGACTGGTTTTCGCAGAGCAGGAACACGTTCTCGTCGCAGGTCACTTCGGCGGTGCCGCTGACCACGATCCAGTGTTCGGCACGGTGGTGGTGCATCTGCAGGGACAGGCACGCGCCCGGCTTGACCGAGATGTGCTTGACCTGGAAGCGACCGCCCATGTCCACCGAGTCATAGGAACCCCACGGACGATAGACCTCGCAGTGGTTCTGGGTCTCGGTGCGGCCCTGGGCGTTGAGGGTGTTGACCATCTGCTTGACGCCTTGGACCTTGTCCTTGTGGGCAATCATCATGGCGTCCTTGGTTTCGACCACCACGATGTTTTCCAGGCCGATCACCGACACCAGCTTGCCGTTGCCGTGGATCATGCAGTTGCGGCTGTCCTGGATCACCACATCGCCCTTGGTGACGTTGCCGTTGGTGTCCTTTTCGTTGACTTCCCACAGCGACGCCCAGCAACCGACATCACTCCAGCCGGCGGCCAGGGGAACCACGCAGGCGCGCTGGGTTTTTTCCATCACGGCGTAGTCGATGGAGTTGTCCGGGCAGCAGGCGAAGGTGGCTTCGTCGAAGGTAATGGTGTCGGCCGTCTGCTCACTGCGCTCCAGGGTCAGCAGGCAGGTGTCGTAGATGTCCGGATCGTGTTTTTTCAGCTCTTCGAGGAAGCGGCTGGCGCGGAACAGGAACATGCCGCTGTTCCAGAAATAACCGCCGGCCTCCAGGAACTCGGTGGCGCGCTTGGCGTCGGGTTTTTCGACGAAGTGCGAAACCCGGCTCACACCTTCAGGCAGCAGCGCATCGTTGGTCGACTTGATGTAGCCATAGCCGGTTTCCGGCTTGGTTGGCGGAATGCCGAACAGCACCATCTCGCCACGCTCGGCAGCCACGGTAGCGAGGGCCAGGGCGCGTTGCAGGGCCTTCTGGTCTTCGATCACGTGGTCGGCCGGCAGCACCAGCATCAGCTCGTCGCGACCTTCGTTGACCAGCATCATCGCGGTCAGCGCCACGGCCGGTGCGGTGTTACGCCCGAACGGTTCCATCAGGATGCGCTGGGCTTCAAGCTTACGGTTGCTCAACTGTTCGTTGACGATGAAGCGGTGGTCTTTGTTGCAGACCACGATCGGCGTGTCCATGCCTTCGAACACCAGGCGCTCGAGGGTCTGCTGGAACAGGGTGTGTTCACCGGTCAGGGCCAGGAACTGTTTAGGGAATTGCTTGCGCGAAAGCGGCCAAAGACGTGAGCCACTACCACCTGACAAGATCACCGGAATCATGTTTGTTACTCCTTGAAGCGAAATGGTTGTTAGAGCTACTGCGTTCTGTCGTTTCACTCTCTTGTTGTTGTTCCTGCGGCAGTGGCGAGCTTCAAGCTTCAAGCTGCAAGTAAAAGCTTGCCGCTTGAAGCTAGAAGCTCGCCGCTGCTCTTATCGTGTCGACACCGGGCGTTTCACCCACACTGGCGACAGGCTGCTGCCTGAGCCTGTGACGTACAGCACAGCCGCTTCGCCGCGCTCCAGGGCCACAGGCTTGAGGTCGCCGACTTTCTTGTCGCCTTCGAACAGTGCCAGGGTCACTTTCACCGGGTTGATTTCACGCTCGCCACGGCCCTTGGCCGCGACGTTCGGCACCACTTCGGTCTTGCCATCGGCGGTCTTGAGGGTCAGGGCCTTGTCGGTGAGGTTCTGCACGCGGACCAGGGACTTCTGCTTGTTCTTGAACGGCGGTTCTTCGATCAGCTGAGGCTGGCCGGTGGCGTTGTTGACCAGGGTGTAGTAGTGATCGGGGGCCAGTTTGACCGGGACGGTCTGGCTGCCGACCTTGGCGCTGTAGTCACCGCCAGGCATGAAGCTGAAGTCGCTGCTGGCCAGTGGGGCCACGTCGTTGACGTTGGTGCTGCCGACGGTGGCGCTGACTTCGGCGTTGCTGGCGTTGTAGATACGTACGAAGCTCGAGCCTTTTGGCGCGACCGGACCGTACAGGGCCGAGTCACCGGCAAAGGCGGACAGGGAAAGGGCGCTCATGCTGGCGACGAGGGCAACGGCCTTGAAGGAGCGAGCAGCGAGACGGCGAGGAGTAGTGTTGAAAGTCATGATGGACCTCTCTTTCAGTTTTGCGCCCGGTCGGGCGTCTCGGATGGGGTGTTGGCGGCTACGTTCTGTTGGCGCGCGCCGGCTTGCTTGAGCTCTGCGACCCACTGTGGGTCGGCGTCGCCGATTTCGTTGTTCACGGGCAGATAACGTTCAGGGAACTCCCAGATCAGCACCTGTGGCGGGCTGTTCTTGAAGGCATCACTCTTGAGGTAGCTGAGCATCGGCAGGATCGGGCCATGGCCGTCCTCGGCGTAGTTGACGACGTCGCTGTGCAGGGCTTGCTTGAGTGCACCGACGAAGTTCCAGTTGGGGTTGGCGCTGTAGCTGGTGCCGATCAGGGCCACGGGCACCTGGGCGTCGGCGAACAGCGCGTCGTCGCCGGCTGGCTGGTCGTCGGCTTCGCGGGTGTTGCGCTTGACCAGCGGCTCCTGGGCGGGCATCAGGTTTTCGAACAGCGGGTCCAGGGGCAGGAACTGGCGCAGGTCACCCTTGTGGGTGATTTTTTCCGCAGGCTCAGTGACGAAGCGCTGTGGTTCGCCATTGAGCGGCGCCTTTTCCGCGATGGCCTTGGCCAGGTTCTCGGCAGCGACCTGGGCACCTTCCGGGGTCCAGTGGGTGTCGGTGCGCAGGAACACTTGCTGGCCGCCTTGCTTGGCCTGTTGCAGCGGGCCGAGCAGGTCAGGCGCGAGGATCTTGTCGGCCGCCACGCGAGCATGGAAATCCTGGTAGAGATTGGCGTGAATGCTCGATGGCTTCACGTCACCCAGGTGCTCGGGGTACAGCCGCGCCTTGGCCGGCAGGATCGCCATGACCAGGGTGATGCCTTGTTCCTTGAGCTTCTGGCGCACGCCTTCGACCAGCGCGTAGTTGCCTTGCAGGTTCAGCTCTTCGTTGACGATCGGGTTGAACTCTTCGTCGCTGTACAGCCACTGGTCACGGCCCAGGACCACGCCCTTGCGGCCTTCGTTGAACAGCTTGTAGTCCAGCGCAGCCCAGATGTTGGTGCCCAGGCGCTTGATCGGGAACTCGTCGTCGTAGTGCGTTTCCACGGCCTTGGCCCAGCGCCCGTTGAGCACGGTGGCGTCGGGGTTGGTGCTGAAGCCGAAGAAACTGCGCATCGACCACAGGCCCAGTGCTGTCAGGATCAGCATGAACAGTGCGATGTAAAAGATGCGTAATGAGCGGGTCATGTTCAGATCCCTCAGAACTGGAAGTAAAGGAACGGCGAGAAGCTTTGCGCCGAGAGTTTGAGAATCGAAGCGATGAACAGCAGCAGCACCAGGGCGCGCATCACGTAGCGCGACCAGTCCACGGTCCAGTAGGCCGGTTGCACCTGGGCTTCGACACCCACGGTGTAGCCCGGCTCATGGATCGTCGATGGGTTGTCACCCGGTACGGCCTTGATCATCCCCGGTTGTGCGGTGGCCGGGCCGTTGGCCTCGGTATTGACCTCAGGCTTGGTCTTGACCGGCGGACGGTTGGTGTAGAAGTCCCGCAGGCCGAAGAAGGCGAGGGTGATGTAGGCCACCACCAGCGTGGCGATCTGCAGGCCGGTGAGGTTGGCGCGGGTCAGTTCCGACAGCGACCAGTCGCCGAAGCTGAACATGGCAGCGTACATGCGACCGGCCACGTGCAGGTTCTCGGCCCGGAAGATCACCCAGCCCATCACCACCAGCAGGAAGGTCAGCGCCCAGCGGATCGGGTTGATGCTGCGTGGCGTGGTGTTGATGCCCACCGCTTTCTCGATGGCCAGCCACATGCCGTGCCAGGCACCCCAGATCACGTAGGTGATGTTCGCGCCGTGCCAAAGACCACCGAGCAGCATGGTCAGGAACAGGTTGCGATAGGTCATCAGCGTGCCTTTGCGGTTACCGCCCAGGGTGATGTAGAGGTAGTCGCGCAGCCAGGTGGACAGGCTGATGTGCCAGCGGCGCCAGAACTCGGTGATCGACTGGCTGATGTAGGGCTGCTTGAAGTTTTCCATGAAACGGAAACCCATCATCAGGCCCAGGCCGATGGCCATGTCGCTGTAGCCGGAGAAGTCGAAGTACAGCTGCGCGGTATAGGCCAGGGCGCCGAGCCAGGCATCGCCCGTGGTCGGGTTCTGCAAGGCGAAGCAATGGTCGGCCACCACCGCCAGGGTGTCGGCGATGAACACTTTCTTGATGAAGCCCTGCATGAAGCGGGTGCAGCCTTCGGAGAACTTGTCCAGCGTGTGGGTACGGTTGTTGAACTGGTCGGCCAGGTCGCGGAAACGCAACACAGGGCCGGCGATCAGGTGCGGGAAAATCGCCACGAACGCTGCGAAGTCGATCAGGTTGCGGGTCGCCGGCGTGTCACCGCGATAGACGTCGATGATGTAGCTGATGGACTCGAAGATGTAGAACGAGATCCCGATCGGCAACAGCACATGGGTCAGGATGAACGGGTTGAGGCCAAAGCTGGTGATGATTGCGTTGAGGCTGTCCACGCCGAAGTTGGCGTACTTGAAGTAGCCAAGGATGGCCAAATCCACGCCCACGCCGAGCAACAGCCAGCGTTGGGCCGGTTTGGTCCGCACACCGGCGGCACCGACTTTCAGGCCGATCCAGTAGTTCCACAAGGTGACGCCGGCGAACAGCGCCAGGAAGTCCACCCGCCACCAGGCATAGAACACGTAGCTGGCGATCAGCAGCAGCAGGTTGCGATAGCGTTGCCCGCTCAAGTAGTACAAGCCGAGAAAGATCGGCAAGAACAGAAACAGGAACACATTGGATGAAAATACCATCCCGATCTCTCCATGTTGAATCAACAGTCAAGGGCCAGAGCCCCCCAAACCCCCCATGAAAACCGGGTGGTTGATTACATTTCCGACACTTACCTGTGGCGAGGGAGCTTGCTCCCGCTCGGCTGCGAAGCAGTCGCATCGTCAGGCTTGGGGGCGCTACGCACCCCAGCGGGAGCAAGCTCCCTCGCCACAGGAAATGTGTTGTGAATCAGCTTCCTTTTTCACCTTTCTCCCGCGAAGGGTCGTACACCCGGGTCAAGTCACCGCCTAGGCGGAAGGTCTTGAACGGTTGCATCTCATGCTTGCGTTCCAGCACATCCTCGCTGCAGGTGTAGAGGCTGCAGAACGGTTCGAGCCAGGCGAATTTCGAATCGACCTTCAGGTCCTTCATGTCCTGTTTGTCGCCGTTCTTCTCTTCGAAGATGTCCGGGTCTTCCACCCCGGCCAGCACCCGGTCACCCAGTCGCTTGAGGGCGCCGTTGTTTTCCTGGCGCAGGTCCACGCCATTGACCTGGGCGAAACTGGCGATCATCGCCAACGGCGGCAGGGCATAGTTGTGGTAGGACAGGGCGCGTTGCTTGCGCTTGAGTTCGTTGGGCAGGAAACCGTCGGCATCGATCTGGTTGACGCCGACCTTGTATTCCTTGACGGCCCAATCGAACAGGTCGCGGCGGTTGGTTGCCACGGAGGTGGCCATCACCGACCAGGCGGCCCAGTAGGAGTGGTTGTTGGTCTTGTCCAGCGGCAGGTTGTCCCAGTCGCTGACCACCTGGTCGGCCATCCGGCTGAACCAGCTCTCGATCAGTTGCGCCTGCTCCGGGTGATTGGCCAGTGGGCGGGACTCGGAGAACTTCAGGCGCACATAGGCCGAAGCCATGCTGCCCAATGCCCATTTGCGCATGGACTTGCCAGTGTGGTTGAAGTCCTTGGACATCAGCGCATCGGCCTGGGCCCACGCGGTCAGCCAGTTGAGGGTGCATTCCAATTGTTCGGGACGGCCGTCACGCATGAATTGCATCACTTGTTTGCTGACGCCACGCTCGATCTTGGTGATGTCGGCGGTGCTGTCGCGGAAGGCTTTTTCCGACTGCACGTTCAGGGTCGCACGGGCCTTGTCGGAGCCCTCGTACTTGCTGCGAAATTGCAGGGAGCCAGTGTAGGGCGTCGGCGTGGCGTCGCAGCCTTGGGCCGCTTCGCCGGCCTTGACCTTTTCGATCGGTGCGAAGTAACCCTGTGGCGGGCGCAGCGGGGCCGCGGCCTGCGTGGCCCCGGCGAACATTGCCAGGGTCAGCAGGGAGGGCGCCAGCAGCGTTTTCAACGTTCGGGTGCGCGTGGTACTGGTCATGAGACGAGACCTCATTGTCCGATTTGAGCCGTTTGTTCGGCTTGCGGAGATACGTTGCGTTTACAGATTTTCGCTTCGATCTGCTGCGGCTCTTTACCGGCTTCGGGTCCCTGGACTTCGACAGCCAGAAGGTTTTGCGAAGCCCAGTCCTCGTCGGTGCGCAGCTGGAAGGCGAAACGTCCGTCGGTTTCGGAGGTATCCGGTTTTTCGATCTTGATATCCTCGTGGCGCCCATTCATGTACCAGAGGGTGGCTTGCAAGGTTTTCACCGAGGTGTCGGCGAAGCGGATGTCGACCTGGTGGCTGCCGTTACGCAGATCCATGTTCTTGCTATTGACCATCAATTCGTTCTTGCCCGGCTTGAGCGCGGTCTTGCTGCTCATCAATGCCGGCTTGCCTTCGCAACCGTTGTTATCCAGCAGCGCCATCATCTGGCGATAGATGGTTTCCTGGTCCAGGCGATACAGCGGCGAGAATTCCCAGATGAGGATTTTCGGCGGGCTCTTCTGGAACTCTTCGCTGCCCAGGTACTGGATCATCGCGCCCTCGAAACCGCCGCCGGGGAAGGCTACGTTGAGGATGTCGGCGCCGATGGCTTCTTCAAGGAAGCCGGCGAAGTTGTAGTTCTTGCCGCTGTGACTGGTGCCCACCAGGGTGATCTGCGGGTTCCCGGAATCGCCGAACAGATCGCCGTCACCCGCCTCGCCCTTGGGCTCGGTGGTGAACTGGTCCATGTACTGGATCGCATAGCTGGTGCCGCACAGCTGCCCGGCCATGTTGTGCAGGGTGCCGGTCTTGCCCATGCGGCCGGACTTCTTGGTCTCGAACTCACGCTTGGGGATGTCGGCGAAGGCCGGGAGCTGCTTGACCTTCTCGGCGACGATCTTGGCGGTGCGCTGGGCGCCGTAAGGTGTCCAGTGTTGGTCGCCACGGAAATAGAAATCGTGGGCCGGCAGGGTTTCGGGCAGGTTTTCGTTGGTCAGCGGCGACAGGTCCGGCACCACGTAACCCATCTGGGCGAAACGCCCGAGCATGGATTTGTAGTTGGTCAGGGCTTTCTCATAGTCGAAAGCGGCCTTTTCCTGTGGGTTGAGCTTGTTGCGGTTCACCAGGCCCCGGGTCGGCTGGTAGACGAGCACCAACTCGACGCCTTTTGCCTTGAACGCATCGTGCAACTGCTGCAGGCGCTTGTAGCCGGCCGGGGTGGTGTTGAATTCGGTACGCAGGTCTTCCTGGGTCCGGAACAGCCAGTCACCCTGGGCTTGTACCAGCGTGGTGAAGTTCTGCTGGTAGCGCGTGGTGTAGTTCTTCGCATCATGGGCCGCCGGGCACAGGTTGCAGCAGGGCTCGGCAGTGAAGCTCGGGGCCTTGATTTCATCGGCGCGGGCGCCGCTTGCAGCGGCGAGAATGCCGGCAGTCAGGGCAGACAGGCCCAGGAGTTTGATCATCTGTGGGTTCATAAAGGTCATCCTCAGTCCCGCATTTCGGTCTGGCGTTCGACAGGGTCGATCAGCACGGCTTTCTGCTGGCGCACCAGCAGGTCGAGAATTTCATCCTGGCGCTCGCCAAGGATTCCCGTGAAGCTGATGCCGCTGGATTTGGTCGGCGCGAGCATGGACACGCGGTACAGCTCGACGCTCAACGGCGAGTCGATGGACAGCGGACCGCTGCCGTTGGCAGCCAGTTCGCCGCCGACCACGATCAGCGAGACCTCGGCGTCGAACGGGTCGAGCTTGATGTCCCGGTCGGTGTCGGACAGGTCCTTGATGTGACCGTAGAGACCGGTCAGGCCGTTGGCCATGGATACGTTTTCGTAGAGGCGAATGTTCACGCTGTTACGAACCCGGATGCCGTGGCGGCGGTTGCTGATCACTTTGTTGCCCCACAGCAGGTTGTCACCACTCTCGTAAAGCGTGATGCCGTCTGTGTGGTTCTTGTAGATCTCGTTGTAGGCGATCAGGTTGTTGACGCTGTTACGGTCGATCACCAGGCCCGAGAGTTTGTTGTCGTAGCTGCGATTGTTGAAAATGAAGCTGTCGTTGACCTCACGGGAAATAATGATCCCGTGCTTCTTCTTGGTCCCGTAGACGGTGTTGTCGGCAATGATCAGCCGATGGGAACGGTCGTGGGGGTCGATGCCGTAGACGATGTTGTCTTTGTAGGTGTTGCCCTTGACCACGAAGTCGCGGGTCTCGTAGCAGTAGAAGCCGTACCACATGTCCGAGAACTCGGAACCGATGATCCAGCCGGTCGGTTCCGGGCGCTTGAGGACCTTGGCCATGTTCGGCGTGTACTGGGAAATACTCACCCCGTACGACTTACTGTTGGCGTAGCCGAAACTGGCCATCTTGGTGTTGACGATGTAGGTCTCGGTGCCACCCCAGGCCAGCAGGAATGGACGGAACTCCTTGGGCGAGCGGAACGTGGCAGGGCCGTTGTCCTTTTCGCGCCAGCCGGTGACCTTGGTGTCGCGGATGAACATCTGGCCATCGTTGACCAGGAATGAGCCGCCCTCTTGGGACAGGCGCAGTTCCTGGGTCTGTTTGTCGATTTCCAGGATGCCTTTCTGGCCGACCACGATCGGAATCTTCGCCAGGTAGACACCTGGCGAAGTTTCGATGAGGTACTTGGGCTGTTTCTTGGCCAGGTCCTTGAGGTTCATGTAGCCATCGTCGAGGAAGATGGCCTGTGGGATACCGTGCTGACGCACGACCCACTCGGCCATCTTGTTGTCGCCGCCGATGAAGTCCTTCAAGGCGTTTTCCTGCATCATCCGGCGCACGCTGACCTTGCCGGGCTTGGTGCGCACGATCTTGGCCGCGACCGCTTCGGCGGTATAGCCTTTGAGGTCGGGCAAGGTCGGCTTGGCCAGTTCCAGCGGTGCGGTCGGCGCGCTGCTGACGGTATAGGTCTTGGCTCGTTGCAGTTCCTTGGCCACGTTGCCCGGCTTGACCACCGGTTCAACGTTGGCGAACGCCGGCGAGCCGGCCAGCAGCATCGCTGCGACCAACAGGCTGATCGAACCTTTCATCGCCTGGCTGTTCCTGAGGTAGCGGTTCATTTCGGGCACTCCCATGGCCATTCGCATCAGAAGCGCCAGATCACGTCGACAAAGGCGCGATGCATGTACGAATCGACCTCTTTGCCGTAGGCGTCGCCTGGCTTGAACACGCCGCCACGAAAGCGCACCAGCGCCGACGGCTCATCAATTGACTGACTCAGCGCGGCCGGCAGCAGGCCTTGCTTGAAGTACTTGGTGACGACCAGATCGACTTCCTGGCCCAGGTCCTTGTCGCCATCACGCAGCGGCAGGGTCGAGGTGGACAGGATTGCGCCGGTCACGTCGTCGGTGTTGTTTTCCACGGCATTGATACCGTTGCTGCCCACTGGCTTGTTGCCGTCCACGCGCCAGAACTTGTGATACACAAGGCTGGCGTCGTATTCGTCACGCAGTTGCCAGGAACCGAACAGGCTGGCGCTCTGGGTGTTGGCCATTTCGCCACGGAATGCTTCGCCGAAGCGGTGGACGCGCGAACGGGTGCCGGTGAAGTTCGAACGGTTGCTTTGCAGGCCGTTCTGTTCGTAGTCCTCGCTGGCGCGAGCATAGGCCGCACCGACTTGCCATTGCGGGTCAAGGCGCAGGCGGATACCCAGGTCAGTGGCCCAGCCGTCCACATCATCGCTGTGCTTGGCTTCTGTCGGGCGGGTGCCGTCGGCATTGAGCGGGTTGACGGTGTCGCGGTCACCGGTCATGCCCGTGAGGCTCGCCCAGTAGTTGACGGTGTTGGTGTTGCGCCAGTTGTAGGCGTCGCTGTTGGCTTCCAGGCCGAGCCAGGTCAAGTCACCGTTCTCGGTCTTGTCCAGGGTATCGGTGGGCTCGCCCGGGGTCGGGTAGTCGAGGCTGCCGTTGTCATGGGAGTGGTGGGCACGGATACCGGCCCATTGGCCTGGCATCCACTGGTAACCCACGTCGCCGTAGACGTGCATGCGGTCCTTGTCCTTGGGGGACAATTCCTTGAGGTCGGTGCGGTATTCGCTGAACCGTTCGGCCACGCCGAGGTTGGCCCGCAGCAAGGTGGTGTCGAAGGTCCAGTTCAGGGCTTCGATGTTGGTGTCGCGCCATTGGCCGTCGTCGTTGCGCAGGCGCTGGCGACCGAACTTCAACTGCTCGCCCGGGTAGGGGGTCAAGCCACGGTAGCCAATCCAGAACTCGCGCATGGCCAGGTAGCTTTTCTTGGCTTCGCGGTCACCGCTGTCGGTTTGCTGGGTGCTGCCATCGGACTGTTGCAGGGTGTCGGTCTCGATGATGTCGCTGGACGTCACGGCCTGGGCCATGGCGTAGGCGCTCCAGGCGCCGCTTTCACTTTCACCGTAGACCCATGGACGCAGGTCCAGGCCGACACCGTTGACGTCGCCACCGCTCTGGGTGCCGAGATCACGGTCATCTTCGGACTGCCCGGTGATCTTCACTTCCAGGCCGAAATTCTTGCTATCGGTCAGTGCCGCCAGGGTCGGACAGGACCACAGCAGGGCAAACGACAGGCCAATACCAGCCTGCACAAAAGGGTTGAGCTTCAAAAGCTTCATAGAGGTTCCTCGCCGTCATCTTCTTTTAGGGCTTGCAGTTCCAGCGTATCGGGGCTCATTGCGCCGCGAATGGCCTGCTCTTGTTGTAGCAGGCGTTGGGCTTGTGCAAGTTGCTGCGGCGGTAATTGTGCTTCGAGGGTTTGGGCAAGCTCGATGGCTTGCGGGGTGTTCTGCGCCTTGGCCAACTGGCTGAACACATACGCGTTGACCGGGTTGGGCTTGGTGCCCTTGCCCTGGGAGAACAGCTGGGCAATGGCGAAGTCGGCGCTGTTCTGGCCGTTGCGGGCGGCCTTGAGCAGGTGGTCCAGGGCTTTTTGCGAGTACACCTGGCCCAGGTAACCGCGGCGATAGATCTGGCCGAGGTAGTAATCGGCAGCCACTTCGCGGCCAACGGCGTTCTGGAAATGCGCCTCGGCGGCCTTGGCATCGGCCGGAACCCACTTGCCTTCGTAGTACAGCTTGCCCAGCAACAGCTCGGCACGAGGCTGGTCGGCGGCGCGGCCGTTTTCCAGGTATTGCATCATCTTGTCGACGTCACCCAGTTCCGGGAAGTCGTAGAGCAGTTGCGCCAGGCTGACCCAGGCAGCGGGGTAGCCAGGGGCGATGCCTTCGAGCAACGACTGGGCGGTCTTTTCATCGGTCTTGCCCAGGCTGGCGTCGGCCAGGACACGGGCGACGCTGTCCACGCGCTGGGCGGATACGACGCCACGGGCGTGACCGTCCTGCATCTGCTTGAGCAATGCGGCCTGCTGTTCCGGCTGGCCGCGTTTCTGATAGACCGTGGCGAGTTCGACGTAGCAGATGTCCGTGGTCGCCAGCGCGGCCTTGCAGACCTTCTCGACTTCATCCAGGTGCTGGTCGTAGGTGCCCTGGGTGCGGTAGAGCAGAATCTGCGCCAGGCCCGCTTCCGGGTAGCCGGCGCTGCGCCATTGGCTGATCTGCTGCTGGGCGTTGACGTTCGGGAAGCTGTGGGGATATTGCAGGTACAGCATCGCCAGCGGGATCAGGGTGTTGCCTTCCCCGTTGGCGAAGGCTTTCTTCAACAGGCCTTCGGCTTCGTGTTTTTCCGCTTCAGTGGAACCGGGCTTGGCCACCAGCAGGCGACCCAGGCGAGCCTGGGCCCGTGGCGAGATATCGGCGGCGGCGCGGTAAGTCGCCTCGGCTTTTCTCATCTGCTCGGGGTCGCGGCTGTCCACCTGGATATCGGCCAGGCCGACCTGGGCTTCGCTGTAGCCCAGGTCTGCCAGTTGCTGATAGTTCTGCTGCGCCAGCGCCGTGTCGCCGCGCTTGAGGGCTTCGTTGGCCAGGCGCTGGTCGGGCAGGCCGGCACAACCGGCCAGGCTGACGGCCAGTGCCAGGGCACACAGTGTTCCCATGTGGGAACGAGTTTGCGGCATAGCATCCTGACCGCGTTGATCCTTTCGCGAGCAAGCTCGCTCCCACAGAGCCTGTGGGGTGTTCAGGATTTTTATAATGGTCACGGGCATATCCTCGACTTAAATACCGACGGCCATGGCTTTGTCGATCAGCCAGTTCAGGTTCGGACCACGGTCGCTGGTGACTTCTACCGGCCGGCCGGCCAGCGAGCTGTCCAGGGGTTCGTCAGGTTGGATCAGCACACGGATATCGGAGGACAGGTCGGCACTTTTCAGGCTGGTGCTGCTGACGATCTTGCCGGTACGGGTGGTGTCTTCGCCGGCGACCTGGAAGTTGACTGGCGTACCTGGGCGCACGTCGCCGAACTGGCGATAGGAGAAACGGGCTTCGACGTTGGCTTCGGTGCCCCGTGGGACCAGTTGGAAGATCACGTCACCCTTGCTGGCGTACTGGCCGTTGGCGACCAGTTGCTGGGACACGATGCAGTCGCACGGCGACGTCAGGGTGCCAGTCATTTGCTTGCCGAACAGCTCCTCGACCTTGGCCGGCTGCAACTGGTTGTCGTCCAGGTGACCTTTGAGCACGTCGAGCATGCTGGTGCTGAAGGTCGCCAGCGGGGCGCCTTTGGCAGCCACGCCGTCGGCCTTGACCAGGCTCTGCACGGTGCCGTCGCGCGGCATGGTAATGGCCATGCCCGGCACGTTCACCAGGCCGGCCTGGGCGTGGCTGACAAAGTACATGCCGTACACCGACTTGAAGATGAAACCGAACGCCGCCAGGCCAACGGCGAAGACCCCCAGGCTGAAGGTCACGGCGCGTAGGCGACCCATGGCACTCATGCCGCCGTTTTCGTCTTTCTGCTTGCGGGCCTTGGTGAAGTTGTCGCGCTGCAGGGTAGCCAGCACGTCACCGACACCGACGATGTCGCCGGCCAGGTGCGAGGTGATGATGTGACGCAGTGTCGAGATGTCCCGCGGCTCCAGGTTCTGGAACTGGCAACCGGTGCGGCCGGTCTGGCGGTCGTAGGAACGGATCTGCAACTCCACGTCCATGGCCAGGCCAAGGTTGTCGATGACGAACTGCAGGCGACCTTTGTAGGACTCCCCGGTCTTGAGGGGCATCTGGCCGGCGTTGAAGCTCAGGCCGCCGGCGGACAAGTCCAGGACCTTGACTTCCATCGGCGTACGGTCAGGGCCGAAGAAGCGCAGCTTGGCCGGGATTTTGACCCGGGCGTGTTGGCGCTGGGCTTCGGATTCATGCACTACGTTGACATTCACGGCGGTGTTCATAGGGGCGATTTCCTAGTTAATTCATTCAAGTCCGGTCAGACCATCGTCAGCAGCACGGCGACAAAGATGCTGCCGGCGGAGAAGGTCATGGTCCGAGACGACCAAGTGTTGAACCAACGTTGAAAGCTGGCGAGATCACGGGTCAGTGAGGTGGGCTGGCGGGTCCAGGACTGCTGGTCGAGGCGGAAGAACACATAGATCTTCACCAGGGCACCGACGATCTGGTTGTAATAAAGAATCGCCGGGTAGGCAGGGCCGATCTTGTGTCCGGAGCACGACAGCAACAGGGTCAGCAGCAACCGGGTGATGCCGATCCACAGCAGGTACACCAGGATGAACGCGGTGCCGTACTTGAAGCTGGCGATCAGTGCCACGGTCAGGCCCAGCAGCGACGTCCACATCGACACACGCTGGTCGAGCAGCACCACCGAGGTGAACAGGCCCAGGCGGCGCAGACCCAGGCCCAGTGCCCGGGAGTTCTGCCGCAGGTTGTTGCCGTACCAGCGGAACATCAATTTGCGGCTGGCCTTGATGAAGCTCTTCTCCGGCGGGTGTTCAACGGTGTTGATCGCCGCATCGGGCACATAGAACGTGTCGTAGCCCAGGCGCATCAGGCTGAACCAGCTCGACTTGTCATCGCCGGTCAGGAACTTGAAGCGACCCAGGCGCCAGTGTTGCAGCGAGTCGCTTTCCACGTCGGCGATGAAGTCCGGGTTGGTGACCACGGTGGCGCGGAACACCGACATGCGGCCGGTCATGGTCAGCACGCGCTTGGACAAGGCCATGGAACACATGTTGATGTGCCGCTGGGCGAAACGCAGCTTGTGCCATTCGCTCATGATGTAGCCGCCGCGCACTTCGCAGAACTCGTTGGTGGTCAGGCCGCCGACGTTGCCGAACAGCTGGAACCACGGCACGGTCTTGCGCACGACGCCTTCGGCGAGCACGGTGTCGCCATCGATCACCGCTACGACGGCGCGGTCATCCGGCAAGTGGCGGGAGATGGCGCGGAAACCGTAGGCCAGGCCGTCGCGCTTGCCGGTGCCAGGGATACGCACGAAGTCCAGCTTGACCCGCGCTGGCGGGTTCATGCGGGCCCAGAGGCTCTTGACCAGCAGTTCGTCGGACATTTCCACGATGGAGCAGACCACGGTGGTGGGCAGCCCGCATTCGATGGCCTCGCGAATCACCGAGCCGTACACCTGGGCGGTGGTCAGCGCATCGATCCGGAAGCTGGTGACCATCAGGTACACATGGGACGGATCCGCCGCCTTGCCCAGCTTGCGTACCTTGCGGCGCAGGTGCGGGTAGACGATGTACAGGAAGATCATGCCGCGCACGAAATGCGTTGCTCCCATGGAGTAACGCCAGATGCCCACGGCGCCGATCAGGAAGATGAAGTCCTTGGATTCGGAGTCGAACGTGGACGTGGGCAGCGCCATGGCGATGCCCATCAATAAACTCAAGTAAAACAGCCAACCGGCGGCCTGAAGCAGGCCGTGCTTTAGCCTGTGCATAATCTGCATCCGTCTCTATCTCGGGCGGGCCTTGTGGGCGGCCCGATGGGTTAAGGCAGGCGAAAGGCCGGCCGGAGCATGCCCCGGCCGGCAAACAGACTTACCAGCAGATGCCTTCGGTCCGGCCACTCGGGTTGGTGGCCTTGGACATGAAGCCGACCAGGTCGATGACCTGCTTGCCTTCCGGTACGTTCTCGGTCAGCGCGCGGAACTTCTCGTCGCGGTTGCCCAGGATGATGATGTCGGAGCTGTCGATCACCGAGTCGAAGTCGGAGTTGAGCAAGGACGAGACGTGAGGGATCTTCGACTCGATGTAATCCTTGTTCGCACCGTGGACGCGGGCGTATTCGACGTTGCTGTCGTAGATCTTCAGGTCGAAGCCCTTGCCGATCAGCATTTCCGCCAGTTCTACCAGTGGGCTTTCGCGCAGGTCGTCGGTACCGGCCTTGAAGCTCAGGCCCAGCAGGGCGACTTTGCGCTTGTCGTGGCTGGAAACGATGTCGAAGGCGTTCTGCACCTGGGATTCGTTGCTGCGCATCAGCGAGTTGAGCAGCGGCGCTTCCACGTCCAGGGAACCGGCGCGGTAGGTCAGGGCGCGAACGTCCTTGGGCAGGCAGGAGCCGCCGAAGGCGAAGCCTGGGCGCATGTAGTACTGGGACAGGTTCAGGGTCTTGTCCTGGCAGACCACATCCATCACTTCACGGCCATCGACGCCGACGGCCTTGGCGATGTTGCCGATCTCGTTGGCGAAGGTCACCTTGGTGGCGTGCCACACGTTGCAGGTGTACTTGATCATCTCGGCGACGGCGATGTCCTTGCGGATGATCGGCGCATCGAGCTCTTCGTACAGCGACTGCAGAACGTCACCGGAGGCGGTGTCGAACTCACCGATAACGGTCATCGGCGGCTGGTCGTAGTCCTTGATCGCGGTGCTTTCACGCAGGAATTCAGGGTTGACCGCGACACCGAAATCGACGCCGGCTTTCTTGCCGGAGCAGTCTTCCAGGATTGGGATCACAACGTTTGCCACTGTGCCCGGCAATACGGTGCTGCGAACTACGATAGTGTGGCGGGTGGTCTTGTCACGCAGGACAAAACCAATCTCGCGGCACACCGCTTCGATGTAGTTCAGTTCCAGGTCGCCGTTCTTTTTGCTCGGTGTACCGACGCAGATCATCGACAGGTCAGTATCGCGAATCGCTTCGGCGAAGTTGGTCGTGCCGCGCAGTCGACCAGTTTGAATGCCTTGCGCCAATAGCTCACCAAGACCAGGTTCAACGATTGGCGATTTGCCAGCGTTGATCATGTCGATTTTGTCTTTGGCGACATCTACGCCAACTACATCATGGCCCCGTGCAGACAGGCAACCGGCACATACTGCACCGACGTAACCCAAACCAAATATGCTAATGCGCATCGCATTTCCCTCTGTTTTTCACGCCATTAAATGGCCGGAGTTAATAGTGTTCAGCGGTCATAGTGCACTCGGAAGTGTGGAATGCAGGCGCCACAATGCCGTGTGCAGGCATACTAAGTTCCGAGTGTCTAAATAAATGCACTCAAGTTGTGCGCAATGTGGCCTAGTTGTTATGACCTGCCCTGTTATGCAGCCAGTCCTCGTTATCGGGGACGCTCGTGCAAAGGTCCTTCACTTCCGATCCCTGGCAAAAAGCCCACAAAATCAAAAGTTTGTGTGCTCGGGTGAGCACGTTATAGGGGCGCAGCCTTGGCCTTGTAGGGGATAGTAATGGTGCTTTATCTCCCATCCTTTAAGGGTGGATCCAATTAGACGACCGTTTCGCTAAGTTGTCGTGACAACTTGGTTAATCCGTTCGACGTCCTTTGTAAGTTATCTCGTACACGCTCGCCGAGAATCGTTACGGATGGTATGAGCCATGCAATTTGACATAGTTCCGATCCGCTCATCGCGATTTTCGAAATTTTTCGAAATATTATCGAAGATGGCACTGGCCTCAATATGATGGCACTTGCCGTTTTGCCCTTTATTAATGGGGAGTTAGGAGGGGTAGATAGTTTTGTGCCACTACCGATGAAAAAAATCGGTGCCACTACGCAAAAAACTGACGAGTGTCGAGTGAAAGAAAAGTTAGCGCAGGGGTGGGGCGATTTATTGGCGCCATGAAACTGGCGAGGTGGGCGATGAACTAAGATGACAAATAGGCAGATGATCGAAGCCCCCGATCAGGGGGCGGTATAGGGTCATGCCTTATTCGGGGGCGTGATCGCGCAGGAAAACCAATTTGTCCCTGCTCGACTGTTGGGCGTTGAAGCGGTAGCCCTGTACATCGAATTGGCTGAGTGCCGCAGGGTCGTTGATCCGTTCCTGAATCACGAAACGACTCATCAGGCCCCGGGCTTTCTTGGCGTAGAAGCTGATGATTTTGTACTGGCCATTTTTCAGGTCGCGGAATTCGGTATCGATGACGCGCGCTTTCAGTGCGCTGCGCTTGACCGCCGAGAAGTATTCATTGGAAGCCAGGTTCAGCAGAACGTCGTCGCCCTGGTCGGCGAGGGCTTCGTTCAGCCATTCGCTGATGCGTGTGCCCCAGAAAGCATAAAGGTCCTTGCCCCGGGCATTGGCCAGCTTCGTGCCCATTTCCAGGCGATAGGGTTGCATCAGGTCCAGTGGCCGCAGCAGGCCATAGAGGCCAGAGAGCATGCGCAGGTGTTGCTGGGCGTAGTCGAAGTCGGCGTCACCAAAGCTTTGCGCATCGAGGCCCGTATACACGTCGCCCTTGAAGGCCAGCAGCGCCTGCTTGGCATTGGCCGGAGTGAACGCCGGTGTCCAACTGCCGAATCGCGCGGCATTGAGGCCGCCGATCTTGTCGGAGACATGCATCAGCTCGCTGATCTGTGCCGGGGAGAGTTCGCGCAGTTGCTCGATCAGTTCCTGGGAATGATCCAGGTACTGTGGCTGGGTAAAACGCTCGGTGGCCGGCGGTGTTTCGTAATCGAGGGTCTTGGCGGGGGAAATCACCATCAGCATGAAATCGTCTCCTTGAGGGTGCGGCGATTCTAGGGGGTTGTCCGGGTGGACTCCAGCTATTGGGGTGATAGGTGATCGGTGGTGATGCTTTTGTGGCGAGGGAGCTTGCTCCCGCTCGGTTGCGCAGCGACCGCAAAATTTTGGGGGCCGCTTCGCAGCCCAGCGGGAGCAAGCTCCCTCGCCACAAAAAGCACTTCCACCACAAAATCCTCCAACCGCAGAAGCCGCTTTGCCATGAGGCGTTCGCCGGCAGGTATTGCACCAGGATCGGCTATGATGCCGCGCGGGTTTCGTTATGGAGACATCCCTTTTGCGTATCGCTCTTGTGTTATCGGCCTGGCTGTTGAGCCTGGGTGCCATTGCCGCGCCTGCGCCCAATGATGTCGCGACCCTGGACCGCAGCACCTGGCCGGAACAACTCACCAGCCCGACGCTGTTCGACGTGGCCTCGCGGGCCGAGATCCTGATGTTCGCCCGGGTCCTGCTGGACGTCGATGCCATGGACGAGATCGCACTCAAGCAGTACTTGGGGCTGCGCTCGGTCAACATGGTTGCGATCGATGCGCTTCGCGCCCGGCTGTGGCAGCGGTTGTTGGCCAGCTACAACTTTGCCCAACGCAGTTGCGATCAGGACGCTTCCTTCTGTTACCTGGTCGAGGACATGGCGACCCTGCGCGAAGAAGCGCGCAGGTTTCATCTGGATGACGATTCCTACTACATCAAGTGGGCCGCGCCGAGCCAGATCTTTCATACCCAATACCGCGACGAACTGCTGCGTAAAGCCGCGCTTTTTCCGCAAACCAGCAGCGAAATCGAACGTTTCGGCGATTACGAACGCAACGGCGAAGACATGAACGACCGCCTGTTCCTGCTGACCTTCGACAGCGCCGCCAACGTGGTGCCGGACAACACTGCGTGGCTAACCGAATACCTGCGCAAGGCGAACATCAATGGCACCTTCTTCGTGCTGGGCAAGGACATCCAGGCGCGGCTGCAAGAGGGCTCGGTCAACAATCTCCAGGCGTTGTATTCGAGACAATGCGTGGGCGTGCAGGGCTGGGAGTTCCGCTCCCACAGTTATTGGCAGGACTGGCAAGACTCGGTCCGGCGCAGTGTCGAGCTGGTCAAGGGCAAGCTGCCCGAAAATTATGTGCCGCTGTTTCGTCCGCCCCAGGGCCAGCGTCGTGGCGATGCACAAGCGTTCTTTGAGCAGCAGGGCTTGCAAGTGGCGCTGTGGGACATCGATCCCCAGGACAGCAACAATCGACTCAAGCCTGAGCAAAGTGCCCAGCGTGTGCTGACCCTGATGCTGCTGTGGCGCCACGGGGTGATCAATTTCAATGCCAAGCAGGATGGGGTGAAAACGGCGATGCCCTGGTTGATGACGCAGACGGCACAAAGCGGGATCGGTTGGGCGGACTGCCAGGAAGCGTTTCGCTGAAACCTGAAAAGGCCCGGAAACATTGGGCGAAGAGGAAAAATCGGCGCATATTCATGACAACCGGACTTCCGACTTTAACGGCGCAATGGTGGTACGCCAAGGGTTATTCGTCACTCTGAAAAATAAACTTCAAAAAAGCGTCAAAGTGCTTTTTCCTGTCATGGTTTTTGGAGTATCAAGAAGACAGACCGCCGAAACCTGCAACACAGGTGGCGTCTTCCAAGACCCAGATTGTGTGCAGTTCACCTGAATCGTCGCGGGTGAATTCGGTGGCTACCTCGAGGCGCAGCACTGTCACGGTATTGCGTCGAATGGCCCCCACATAGGTGACCGAGTATGGATGACCACGGACGTAGCCCTTCCTCCAACCAGCCAATCCTCTATGTACTCGATACCAACGTATTGATCCACGATCCAAACGCCCTGCTGAACTTCGAAGAACACCACGTTGCCATCCCGATGACCGTGCTTGAGGAGTTGGACAAACTCAAGAGCGGACACCACAGCGTTGCGGCCGAATGCCGGCAGGCGATCCGCCTGATCGACAAGACCCTGGGTGACGCCTCTCCGGAGGACGTTGAGCTCGGCGTGCCGATCCAGCGTGGTAAAAGTGGTCCCAAGGGCCTGCTTTCGATCCTGATGAGCAAGCGCACCGAACCCAACCTGGTGCTGCCAGAACACCTGAACGACAACATCATCATCAACCAGTTGATCGACCTGCACGCGCGCACCAAGGACCAGGCCGTGGTGCTGGTGACCAAAGACATCAACATGCGCCTCAAGGCCCGCGCCTGCGGGATTGCGGCGGAGGACTACAGCACCGACCAGTTGGTCGACGACGTCTCGCTGTTGCCCAATGGCTACCACACCATGACCGGCTCCTTCTGGGACCGTGTGAGCAAGGTCGAGACCCGCCAGGACCACGGCCGCACCTGGCACCAGGTGCAACTGATCGACAACCTGCCGGCCGTGCACATCAACGAGTTCATCATCGACGAACAAGGCTTCGTCGGCTGGATCAAGGAAATCCAGGTCGACAAGCTGCTGATCCTCGACCTGCACCAAGAGCCTTTGCTGCACCAGGAAGCCTGGGGCCTCAAGCCCCGTGACATCTACCAGAGCCTGGCGCTGTTCGCCTTGCTCGACCCGGATATCCACCTGGTCAACCTGTCCGGCGCCGCCGGTTCCGGCAAGACCATCCTGGCCCTGGCCGCTGCCATCGAGCAGACCATGGTCAGCAAACGCTACCGGCGCATCATCGCCACCCGCAGCGTGCAGGGCCTGGACCAGGAAATCGGCTTCCTGCCCGGTACCGAAGCGGAAAAAATGGAACCTTGGCTCGGCGCCATCACCGACAACCTCGAAGCCTTGCACATGGATGACGAAAGCACCCATGGCAGCGTCGACTACATCCTCAGCAAAGTGCCGTTGCAGTTCAAATCCCTCAACTACATTCGAGGCCGCAGCTTCCAGCAGAGCCTGATCCTGATCGACGAATGCCAGAACCTGACCCCGCACCAGATGAAAACCATCATCACCCGTGCCGGTGCCGGTTCCAAAGTGGTGTGCCTGGGTAACCTGGCGCAGATCGATACTCCTTATCTGTCCGCGACCAGCTCCGGGCTGACCTACCTGACGGAACGCTTCAAGGACTTCCCCAACGGGGTCCACATCACCCTGCAGGGCGTACCGCGCTCGATCCTGGCCGAATACGCCGAATCCCACCTGTAACCCCAGCCAAACCGGGCGGCCTTCTAGCCGCCCGGTTTTTATGCTGTACAAAAAAAACTGTGGTAGCGCTGACTTTCGACTCCAAGACCCAAGTGGGGTGCGACAATCGACCCTGCCGGTTTCTGACTTACGGGTTTACAATCGACACTCCCGATCAGGAGTAACCCTGTGCTGACTCATCTCGATTCCCAAGGTCGCGCCAACATGGTCGACGTGACCGACAAGGCCGTGACGTTCCGTGAAGCCACGGCCGAAGCCTTTGTGCGCATGTTGCCCGACACGCTGCAGATGATCGTCAGCGGCGGTCACCCCAAAGGCGATGTGTTCGCCGTCGCACGCATTGCCGGCATCCAGGCGGCCAAGAAAACCAGTGACCTGATTCCGCTCTGCCACCCGCTGTTGCTCACCAGCGTCAAGGTCGAGCTCACGGCCGAAGGCGAGGACCAGGTACGCATCGTCGCCCGTTGCAAACTGTCAGGGCAGACCGGCGTGGAAATGGAGGCCCTCACCGCCGCCAGCGTCGCTGCACTGACCATCTACGACATGTGCAAGGCCGTCGACCGCGGCATGACCATCGAAGGCGTGCGGGTACTGGAAAAACTCGGCGGCAAGAGCGGCCATTTCCAGGCGGATGCGTCATGAAAATCAACGTGAAGTTCTTTGCCCGTTACCGTGAAGCGCTGGGTGTGGACTCGGTAAAGGTGGAAGGCGATTTCGCCACGGTCGACGATGTGCGCGTGCTGCTTGCCCAGCGTGACGGGGCCGAGGTGCTGAAGGAACAAAACCTGATGTGCGCGCGCAATGAAGACCTGTGCCAGCTCGACGAACCGCTGGCGGACGGCGACGAAGTGGCGTTTTTCCCCACCGTGACCGGAGGCTGAACCATGGCGATTCGTGTGCAGGTCGCACCGTTCGACGCAGGGGGCGAAGTCAACGCGATGCACGCGGCCAATGTCGGCGTGGGGGCGGTGGTGAGTTTTGTCGGCTACGTGCGCGACTTCAATGACGGCCTCGATGTGTCCGGGATGTTCCTGGAGCATTATCCAGGCATGACCGAAAAAGCCCTGGGCAAGATCGCCAGCGAGGCCGAGCAGCGCTGGCCGTTGCTCAAGCTGGAGGTGCTGCACCGTATCGGCGCCCTGGAACCGGGCGAGCCGATCGTCTTCGTCGGGGCCGCCAGTGCCCATCGCCAGGCGGCATTCGACGCCTGCGCCTTTGTCATGGACTACCTCAAGACCCGAGCACCGTTCTGGAAGAAGGAAAACACTGTCGACGGCCCGCGCTGGGTTGAAGGGCGGGACAGTGATCATGCGGCAGCGGATCGCTGGAAGCAGTAAACCCCCCCGTCTTTTTTTCGCAAGCCACGAGCCCGCCATCGCGAGCAAGCTCGCTCCAACACTGGATCTTCGTTGTACACAGGTCCTTTGTGGGCGCGAGCTTGCTCGCGATGAGGCCGGCAGCCTCCCATCACTTTCCCCTGTTTCCCCAATTGACGATTTGTACATAAAAGTCCAGTATGGATTTATAAGTACATAAAAGTCATCGCCCCACCTTTCTCTGCCAAACCAACAACAACCCGCGAGAGATCGATCATGAAGAAGCTCCCCCCTCATCACCGGCCTGGCCTTGAGCCTGTTGGCCTCCAGCAGCCTGTTCGCCGCTGAGAAAACCTTGCGCATCGGCATCGAGGCGGCGTACCCGCCTTTTGCTTCCAAGACCTCGGAAGGGAAGATCGTGGGGTTCGACTACGACATCGGCAATGCCCTGTGCGCGCAGATGCAGGTCAAGTGCGAGTGGATCGAAGGTGAGTTCGACGGGCTGATTCCGGCGCTCAAGGTGAAGAAGATCGACCTGGCGCTGTCGTCCATGACCATCACCGAAGAGCGCAAGAAGTCGGTGGATTTCACCCACAAGTACTACTTCACCTCGTCGCGCCTGGTCATGAAGGAAGGGGCGGTGGTCGATGACCAGTACGTCAACCTCAAGGGCAAGACCGTCGGTGTGCAGCGGGCCACCACCACTGACCGCTACGCCACTGAAGTCCTCGAGCCCAAGGGTGTGAGCGTCAAGCGCTATAGCAACAACGAAGAAATCTACATGGACCTGGCGTCCGGTCGCCTCGACGCGATTTTTGCGGACACCATCCCCCTGGAAGACTTCCTGTCGATGCCCCGTGGCAAGGGCTACGCCTTTGTCGGCCCCGAGCTCAAGGACCCGAAATACGTCGGCGAAGGCGCCGGTATCGCGGTGCGCAAGGGCAATACCCAACTGGTGGCGGATTTGAACAAGGCCATCGATGGGATTCGCGCCAATGGGGAGTATCAGAAGATCCAGGGCAAGTATTTCAAGTCAGACATCTACGGCGACTGATACATCGCCTTCGCGAGCAAGCCCGCTCCCACATTGGATCTTCGTCGAACATAGATCTTGAGTTCAGCGTAAATCCCTTGTGGGAGCGGGCTTGCTTGCGAAGGCGTCAGCAAAGGCAACCCAAGGTCTCAGCCCTTCAACTCCTTCAAATGCTTGTACACCGTCGCCCGCCCCATATTCAGCACATTGGCCACATAGTTGGACGCGCTCTTGCCCTTGAACGCGCCTTCGGCATGCAGCGCCAGCACCAGCTCGCGTTTGTGGTCGCGAGTCAGCAGGTTCAGGCTCAATTGACGCTCGCGCATCCAGGCATGCAGGAAGGTGTTGATCCGCTCCTGCCAGTCATCGCGAAACAGTGAGTCCGGCTGGGGGATCAACTTGCTTGGCGACAGGAACAGATCCAGCGCAGCCTTGGCGTTCTCGAACAGCGAAATATTCAGGTTGATGCACAGCACCGCCAGCGGATGTCCGTCGGCGTTACGCAGTACGCTGCTGAGGCTGCGAATCTTCTGTCCATCCCAGTTCAGCTTCTCGTAGGGCCCGATATTACGTTCGCTGACGTCCTCACTGAGCATGTCTTCCAGGGACGAGTCATCGCCAATTTCACGCTTGGACAGGTTATTGGCGATGTAATCGACTTTTTGGGTGCGCAGGTCGTGCAGCACCACTTCGGCGTGGGGGTAGAACAGCGTGGCGATAGCGTCGGCGATAGTGCGGAAGTTTTCCAGCGCCGGATCGGGTGGCGAGGCAGTCATGACAGGGCTCCAGGCAGCGTCAGCGCCCCGTGGAACAGGGGCGCGGGGGAGTGTGCCGCAATCGCGGCGATGCGTCACCTCAAGGTGGCTCAGCCCAGTCGTTCGGGTGACAGCATGGCGATGCTCAGGCCGAAACGGGCCAGGGTCTCGGGCAGCGGTTCGCCACGCACCAGTGCCGCGCTGGCCTGGCCCATGGCCGGCGACGTCTGGATGCCGTAGCCACCCTGGGCCGCGACCCAGTACAGTCCGGGCACCTGTGGATCGAAGCCGGACAGCAGGTCCCCATCGTGTACGAAACTGCGCAAGCCGGCCCAGGTGCGGGTCGGGCGGCGGATGGTCAGGGTGGTGGCTTCTTCGATCTGGTAGATGCCCATGGCGATGTCCAGCTCTTCGGGCTGTACATCGTGAGGTTCCACCGGGTCGGCGTTGGCCGGCGAGCCGAGGAACATGCCGGCGTCGGGCTTCATATAGAAGGATTCGTCCAGGCTCACCAGCATCGGCCAGTCATGGATGTCCACGCCCTCGGGCCCGGCAAAAATGAATGCTGCACGCCGCTTGGGTTGCAACCCAAGCTTCCGGGCGCCGGACATCTCGGCAACGTGATCGGCCCATGCGCCGGCGGCATTGATCAGGACCGGGGCTGTGAACGTCTGGTTGGCGGTTTTCACCTGCCACAGCCCCTGATCATCGCGGCTCAATTGCTGCACTTCGCTGTCGGTGTGCACTTCACCGCCATTGCGACGAATACCGCGCAAGTAGCCCTGGTGCAGCGCATCGGTGTCGATGTCGCAGGCCGTGGGGTCGTAGATCGCTCCGTGGACCTTGTCCCGTCGCAGGATCGGCAGCCTTGCACAGGCCTCGTCGGCGCTGAGCAGTTGCATCTGCGGCACCGTGGCCTTGGCACTGAGGTACTGGTTGTTCAACTCGGCCGGGTCACCGGTGAAATCCACCGTCATTTCGCCCCGTGGGGTCAGCAAGGGGTGTTCGCAGAAACCGGCCGGCGGGGCGTCGAAAAAATCTCGGCTGGCCTGGGTCAGCGCTCGCACCTGAGGGGGGGCCGTAGGCGGCGGTATACAGCGCCGCCGAGCGTCCGGTGGAGTGATAGGCCGGATGGGATTCGCGTTCGAGCACAATTACACGGCCGTGGGGAGCGAGCCAGTAACCGGTGGATGCACCGGCAATGCCGCCGCCGATGATGATGAAGTCTGCTGAGGTCATGAAGCTCTCCTGTGGAGCACATTGCCGGGCGTTCGCGGAACCTGTGGGAATCGAGTTGTGTCAGTGGTGGTGCAATCGGTAAAGGGCATTCGCCAGTGCAACATCCTCCAGCCCCAGACCGATGGAGCGGAAGAACACGTGGCGTTGGTAGTCGGGACGCGCCACCTGTTCGCTGAGCAATTCAGGCAAATCGCCGATGATCCTCGACGCCTGCCAGCCATGCTGTTCACCGGCGATCAGCATTTCACCGGCCGAGCCTGGGGTGGTCTGACGATAGTCGCAGAACACGTCCATGTCGTTGAGGCTTTGAGGGGGGGACTTCATGGGCCTGCGGAGCGTTGGTACTGATCGAGGTGATCAGCGCCGGTTTGCCCAGGGTCTGCGGGTCGAGTACCGCTTTGGCGGACGAGGTGCAGAGCATCACCACGTCGGCGTCGTGCAGCGCCGCTTCAAGGCTGTCGGCGATGTGCAGGCGAGGGTCCAGGTCGGTGATGGAGGCAAGTTCTTGTGCCGATTTGGTCTTCAGGCCTGGCGAATAGAGGCTGATCGCTTGCCAGTCCCGCAGGCCCTTGACGTATTGCACGTGTGCCCGCGCCACGGGGCCGCTGCCAATGACCACCAGGCGCCGGGCGTTGTGTGGGGCGAGGGCATCGACGGCAACAGCCGTGGTGGCAGCGGTGCGAGCGGTGGTCAACTCGGCGGCATCGCACAGCAGCAGCGGCTGGCCGGTCTGCATCGACATCAACAAGGTCCAGGCAGTCACCAGCGGGCCTTGCTCGCGCACGATGTAGGGCGAGGTCTTGATCCCGTAGACTTGGTCTTCAGCCAGCACCCCCAGGTAGTTGATGAAGTCCCCGGCGCCCTGGGGAAACACCACCAGTTGCTGGGATGGCTGCACCGCCTGTCCGGCGGCAAGATCGCGGAACAGCTTGCGCAGGATGTGCGGCACGTCGATTTGCCCGAGCAGTTCTCGTGCCTGGGCTTGGGTCATCACATAGGGCGTGCTGGACATGGGGGCTCCGGATGCTCACGTAAACTAATTTGTCCATTATGGACTTTTAGTTTAATCGAGCAATATCCCGAGGCAAAAAAAAGCGCAGCCTGTCTTGGCTGCGCTGTTCGTTCCTACGCTCTGCGTCCGTCTCGATGCTAAGGGCGCTTGCGCTCGACCGGACGTAACAGGTGGGTCGGGGGCATTTCGCAACTGATCTTGCGGCCCAGCAACGCTTCGATCGACGGCAACTGGTAGGAGTCATCTTCGCCAGCGAAGCTGATCGAAACCCCGGCGGCCCCGGCACGACCGGTACGGCCGATGCGGTGCACGTAGTCGTCCGGCACTTCCGGCAGGGTGAAGTTGATCACGTGGCTGATGCCGTCGATGTGGATGCCGCGACCGGCCACGTCAGTGGCGACCAATACGCGGATCTTGCCTTCGCGGAAGCCTTCGAGGGTCTTGATGCGCTTGTGCTGGGGCACGTCGCCCGAGAGCTGGGCGGCGTTGACACCATCGCGCACCAGGCGTTCTTCGATGCGCCGCACTTCGTCCTTGCGGTTGGCGAACACCATCACGCGCTCCCAACCGTTGTCGTTGACCAGGTTGTAGAGCAGCTTGTACTTGTCGGCACCGGCGACTGCGTAGATATGTTGTTCGACGTTTTCGCTGGCGACGTTCTCGGCTTCGATCTCGACGATGGCCGGGTCGGTGGTCCACTGCTTGGCCAGGTTCATCACGTCCTCGGTGAAGGTGGCGGAGAACAGCAGGGTCTGGCGTTCGCTTTTCGGTGGCGTCTGGCGAATGATCTGGCGCACTTGCGGGATGAAGCCCATGTCGAGCATGCGGTCGGCTTCGTCCAGCACCATCACTTCGACCATGTCCAGGTGCACGTCGCCGCGCTGGTTGAAGTCCAGCAGGCGGCCCGGTGTGGCGACCAGGATGTCGCAGTGACGGGCTTCGAGGTGCTTGAGCTGCTTGTCGAAATCCATGCCGCCCACGAACGTCATGACGTTCAGGCCGGTGTACTTGGTCAGGTCGGCGGCGTCCTTGGCGATCTGCACTACCAGCTCGCGGGTCGGCGCGATGATCAGTGCCCGCGGTTCGCCCATGTAGCGTTCCTTGGGCGGTGGGGTCTGGAGCAGCTGGGTGATGATGGAAATCAGGAACGCGGCCGTCTTGCCGGTGCCGGTCTGGGCGCGACCGATGGCGTCTTTGCCGGCGAGGGTGTAACCGAGCACTTGCGCCTGGATCGGCGTGCAATAGGGGAAACCCAGGTCTTGGATGGCATGCATCAGTTCCGGGGCGAGCTTGAAATCGTGGAAGCGGGTCTTGCCTTCCTGGGGTTCTACGACGAAGTCCTCGAGCTTCCAGGCGACGACCGGCGGTTTCGGTGCGCGTTCGCGGCGTGGCTTGGGGGCTTCGTTGCGTGGTTTTTCCGCTGCCGGGGCGGTGACAGGCTGTGCGGTTGGCGGTGTCATCGGCTCTTTTGTCACGCCTGCAACAGGTGCGGTGCGGTGCGGTTGTTGCGCATCGGTGCGGCTCGGGCCGTGGGTCGGCGCAGTGGAGCCAGGCGCGAGTTGCTCGGCCTCGCTTTTACCGAACATCTTCTTGAGTGCTTTGAGCACGGTCATCTCATCGATTGGTTAAGGAATGTACGCCGGCCAGTGTAATGCAAGAAACGGGCGCGGCGTAGTGTGATCGTCAAAGGACCGGCGTGGCGATCGGCGCTCTTAGCGCAACCGCTCGGCCAGCCAGGTACCGATGTCGCGAATCTCCTCGGGTAACACTTCGTGGCCCATTGGGTATTCTTGCCATGTCACGGTGACACCATGCTGCTTTAAATACTCTTTCGCGGTCCGTCCCATGGGGTTGAGTACCACTTCGTCGTATTGCCCGTGCAGCGCCAGGACCGGAATGCGTTGCTGGCTGGCCGACAATTGCAGCTCATCGCTGAAAGTCGGGGCATAAGTAGACAGCGCGACCACGCCGCCCAGCGGGCCCTGCCATTTCACGAATGCCGTGTGATAGACCACCGCGCCGCCTTGGGAGAAACCCGCCAGGAAAATCCGCGAGGCGTCTATTCCGCTGGCTCGCTGGGTTTCGATCAGGTCGATGACCCGTTGTGCCGAAGCTTCGAGCTGCTGTTCGTCAATGGCCCGGGCGGGGCTCAAGGCGCGGATGTCGTACCAACTGGGCATTTCATAGCCGCCGTTGATCGTTACTGGTTGGGTCGGTGCCTGGGGCAGAACGAAACGTGTGGTAAGCAAACTTTGCTGCAACATTTCGGCGACTGGCAGGAAATCAAAACGATCGGCGCCCAGGCCGTGAAGCCAGATAACGCACGCGTCGGCAGTGCTGCTGGGCTCGAGAATCAGGGGGTCGGTCATGGTTGTGCTCCAAATCTGTGCGGGCGCGCCCAATCAGTGCGTGATTACAGTGCGTGTCCGGTGTCTCAGTTAATTAGATGTCGCAAAGTTGAAAGTTTTTGTCTTGACGTGTTTTACAAGGGCTAAGCGCAGCGGTCTGGTACGGGCTTTGCTATGGGTGTACCTGAGTGATGATTCTTACGCTGTGCGGTAACACTATCAGTTCACCGCTACGCATGGGATATCAGAAATCCGGTGATGAATGTTCGCCAGCAGCCGCTACGGGCTTCGCGAACGTGAAGGGCTACAGCCCGTTCGGCCGATTGGTGAGAGATGGGCATGACCGCTGTTTACGGACATCCTCATTATTAGACTCATAGCGAAGGTCCAGACGTCGGTTGACCCTAAAAAAAGCCAACAAGGGTCGGCAATGCCCCAAAAGGGTGCGACAGGACTCGAGCTCCGACACAACAAGAGCAAAACTGGAGGTTTGAATGAAGTTACTGAAATCCACCCTGGCCGTCATGACTGCAGCAGCGGTCCTTGGTGTCAGCGGGTTCGCTCAGGCGGGTGCAACTCTGGATGCCGTGCAGAAAAAAGGTTTTGTGCAATGTGGTGTGAGTGATGGCCTGCCGGGTTTCTCGGTGCCTGATTCGACCGGCAAGATCGTCGGTATCGACGCTGACTTCTGCCGTGCCGTGGCCGCTGCTGTATTTGGCGATGCGACCAAGGTCAAATTCAGCCAGTTGAACGCCAAGGAGCGCTTCACCGCGCTGCAATCGGGCGAAATCGACATGCTCTCGCGCAACTCCACCATGACCAGCTCCCGTGACGCGGGCATGGGCTTGAAATTCCCAGGCTTCATCACCTACTACGACGGCATCGGCTTCCTGGCGAACAACAAGCTGGGCGTCAAGAGCGCCAAGGAACTGGACGGTGCAACCATCTGCATCCAGGCCGGTACCACCACCGAGCTGAACGTTTCCGACTACTTCCGCGCCAACGGCCTGAAGTACACCCCGATCACTTTCGACACCTCCGATGAAAGCGCCAAGTCGCTGGAATCCGGTCGTTGCGACGTGCTGACCTCGGACAAATCCCAGCTGTTCGCCCAGCGCAGCAAGCTGGCTTCGCCAAAGGACTACGTGGTTCTGCCGGAAACCATTTCCAAGGAGCCCCTGGGCCCAGTCGTGCGTAACGGCGACGACGAGTGGCTGGCCATTGTCCGTTGGACTGGCTACGCCTTGCTCAACGCTGAAGAAGCGGGTGTGACCTCGAAGAACGTCGAGGCCGAAGCCAAGTCCACCAAGAACCCTGACGTCGCTCGTATGCTGGGCGCTGACGGTGAATACGGCAAAGACCTGAAACTGCCGAAAGACTGGGTTGTGCAGATCGTCAAGCAGGTCGGCAACTACGGTGAAATGTTCGAGCGCAACCTCGGCAAGGGCACTCCGCTGGAAATCGATCGCGGCTTGAACGCTCTGTGGAACGCTGGCGGCATTCAATACGCACCACCAGTGCGCTGATGGTTCTATCACCCGGTGGGCCAACCACCGGGTGATGTTCTGTTCCATTCTTTGCGGGGCACTTCATGCAAAATTCAATCGGCGCACCTAAGCAGAGGCTCAGCCTCAGCGATCCACGAGTGCGTGCGTGGGTATTTCAAGTCGTCACTGTCGTGGCGGTTATCGCGCTGGGCTGGTTTCTGTTCGATAACACACAAACCAATCTTCAGCACCGAGGCATCACCTCCGGTTTCGGCTTCCTGGAGCGCAGTGCCGGTTTCGGCATCGCCCAACACCTGATCGACTACACCGAAGCGGACAGCTATGCCCGGGTCTTTCTCATCGGGTTGCTCAACACGCTGCTGGTCACGTTCATCGGCGTGATCCTGGCAACCATCCTGGGGTTCATCATCGGCGTGGCACGGCTGTCGCAGAACTGGATCATTTCCAAGCTGGCAACCGTTTATGTCGAGGTTTTCCGTAATATCCCGCCACTGCTGCAAATCCTGTTCTGGTACTTCGCGGTATTCCTGAGCATGCCAGGACCGCGGGCCGCCCATAACTTCGGCGACACCTTCTTTGTCAGCAGCCGGGGTCTGAACATGCCTGCCGCGCTGGTGGCCGAAGGGTTCTGGCCATTCGTGATCAGCGTAGTGCTGGCGATCGTCGCCATCGTGCTGATGACGCGCTGGGCCAACAAGCGTTTCGAAGCGACAGGCGAGCCGTTTCATAAGTTCTGGGTCGGCCTGGCGTTGTTCCTGGTGATCCCTGCGTTGAGCGCGCTGCTTTTTGGTGCGCCGGTGCATTGGGAAATGCCGGAGCTCAAGGGCTTCAACTTCGTCGGTGGCTGGGTGCTGATCCCGGAACTGCTGGCCTTGACCCTGGCCTTGACCGTGTACACCGCGGCGTTCATCGCCGAGATCGTGCGCTCGGGCATCAAGTCGGTCAGCCACGGTCAGACTGAAGCCGCCCGTTCCCTGGGACTGCGCAACGGTCCGACCCTGCGCAAAGTGATCATCCCGCAGGCCCTGCGTGTGATCATTCCGCCGTTGACCAGCCAATACCTGAACCTGGCGAAAAACTCCTCCCTGGCGGCCGGTATCGGCTACCCGGAAATGGTTTCGCTGTTTGCCGGCACAGTGTTGAACCAGACGGGCCAGGCCATCGAGGTGATTGCGATCACCATGAGTGTGTACCTGGCGATCAGTATCAGCATTTCGTTGCTGATGAACTGGTACAACAAGCGCATTGCGCTGATCGAGCGGTGAGGAAACGCGCATGACGACTCATACTTTCAAACCAGACATGCCCCCGCCGGGCAGCAGCATCGGCGTGGTGGCGTGGATGCGCGCCAACATGTTCTCCAGCTGGATCAACACGCTGCTGACCCTGTTCGCGTTCTACCTGATCTACCTGATCGTGCCGCCCCTGGTGCAATGGGCGATCCTCGATGCCAACTGGGTCGGTACCACCCGTGCCGACTGCACCAAGGAAGGCGCCTGCTGGGTCTTCATCCAGCAGCGCTTCGGGCAGTTCATGTACGGCTACTACCCGGCAGACCTGCGCTGGCGCGTCGACCTGACCGTGTGGCTGGCAGTGATCGGTGTGGCGCCGTTGTTCATCTCGCGCTTCCCGCGCAAGGCAATCTACGGCCTGAGTTTCCTGGTGCTGTATCCGATCAGCGCCTGGTGCCTGCTGCACGGCGGCGTGTTCGGCCTGGACGCCGTGGCGACCAGCCAATGGGGTGGCCTGATGCTGACCCTGGTGATCGCGACCGTCGGTATTGTCGGCGCCTTGCCACTGGGCATCGTCCTGGCGCTGGGGCGACGTTCGAACATGCCGGCGATTCGCGTGGTCTGCGTGACCTTCATCGAGTTCTGGCGCGGCGTGCCGTTGATCACGGTGTTGTTCATGTCCTCGGTGATGCTGCCGCTGTTCCTGCCTGAAGGCATGAACTTCGACAAGCTGCTGCGGGCGCTGATCGGGGTGATTCTGTTCCAGTCGGCCTACATTGCCGAAGTGGTACGTGGTGGCCTGCAAGCCATTCCCAAGGGTCAATACGAGGCGGCCGCGGCGATGGGCCTGGGTTACTGGCGCAGCATGGGCCTGGTGATTCTGCCGCAAGCCCTGAAGCTGGTGATCCCGGGTATCGTCAACACCTTCATTGCGTTGTTCAAGGATACGAGCCTGGTGATCATCATCGGCCTGTTCGACCTGCTCAACAGCGTGAAACAAGCTGCCGCCGACCCGAAATGGCTGGGCATGGCCACTGAAGGCTATGTGTTCGCCGCCCTGGTGTTCTGGATTTTCTGTTTTGGTATGTCCCGCTATTCCATGCATTTGGAACGCAAGCTGGACACTGGCCACAAGCGTTAGGAGCGTAGTTTATGAGTGAAGCGATCAAACAGCCTGTGAGCCCTGAAGGCATTATTCAGATGCAGGGCGTCAATAAGTGGTACGGCCAGTTCCATGTGTTGAAAGACATCAACCTGAACGTCAAGCAGGGCGAGCGTATCGTGCTGTGCGGCCCGTCGGGCTCCGGCAAGTCCACCACCATCCGCTGCCTCAACCGCCTGGAAGAGCACCAGCAGGGTCGCATCGTGGTCGATGGCGTGGAACTGACCAACGACCTCAAACAGATCGAAGCGATCCGCCGTGAAGTCGGCATGGTGTTCCAGCACTTCAACCTGTTCCCGCACCTGACCATCCTGCAGAACTGCACCCTGGCGCCGATGTGGGTACGCAAGATGCCCAAGCGCAAGGCCGAGGAAATCGCCATGCATTACCTGGAGCGCGTACGCATTCCAGAGCAGGCGCACAAGTACCCGGGCCAGCTCTCCGGTGGTCAGCAGCAACGTGTGGCTATCGCCCGTGCCCTGTGCATGAAGCCGAAAATCATGCTGTTCGACGAGCCGACCTCGGCTCTCGACCCGGAAATGGTGAAGGAAGTACTCGACACCATGATCGGCTTGGCCGAAGACGGCATGACCATGCTCTGCGTGACCCACGAAATGGGCTTTGCCCGCACCGTGGCCAACCGCGTGATCTTCATGGACAAGGGTGAAATCGTCGAACAGGCCGCGCCGAACGACTTCTTCGACAACCCGCAGAACGACCGCACCAAGCTGTTCCTGAGCCAGATCCTGCATTGATCCGGCCTTAGGCAGTGAAACAAACCCGGACTTGTCCGGGTTTGTTTTTAATAGGCCGCTCAGCAAGCCGTGAGGGTCTCGTGTTCCTTGTGCACCGTCGTCTTGAATTGCCGCAAGTCTGCGTCTTCAGCGAAGGCATGGACATCGGCAAGCAAATGCGGATAGCGATCAAGCAGGCGCATCAGCAAGATCAACGCCTTGGGTGGCACTACCTCGCCGCGCTCGTAGCGGGAAAACGCATTGTGTCCACCGCCCGATAGCAGCAGTACCGCTTCCTTTTGCGATAGATGCAGTTTGCGCCGGACACGTTTGATCTCTTCGCCGATCATTCGCCTGGCCGCGTTGACCAGCTCATCACCTGCGTGGTCGTAGCGATCCGAGCAGCTTGAATCGAGCTCGACTTCGCCGCACATCTGACATTCCCAGCCAGACAAGTCATCGACCCGGCGTTCCAGTCCCTTGACGCTCATGGTTTCGCCGCGACCTTCGAAATGCAACATGCCCTCCGGGGCACCACAGCTGAAGCATTGCTGGTGTTTCATGAGTTTTTCTCCTTGAAGGAAATTACCGGTGGGCCTCCGCTGGGGCGGTACGTCACCTTCAGGTAAATCTGCAGACCGTGTGAATTGGCGTGGTAGACGTCATGCCAGACTCGATGATCGTCATAGGTGGTCATCGATTTGTAGAACTGTTTTCGCTCCAGCCCATGGATGACCTGCTGCATGTCCGAGACGTTTAAACCGAGCGTCCGAGCAGTGTTCTTCGCAGTGCTGGTGAACGCTTTCCCTTTAAGCCGCCTGACATCTGCCTGTATCGCCGCCAGGGCGTAGTGGGGTGTGTTCTTTTCCATGGAACGGCGTGCCTTGTCCTTAAAATTACCCTCAAAGGGTAATTTTGACTAATCGAAAATCTCGTTTCTTTACCTCCCGTTGACCCTAGGCGGTTGCCGTCCTACGCGAAGCTGACTAACATGTCAGAAAATTCATCCTATGATTGGATGAAAGGGCGAATTCTATGTCAGCTATTTCTCCACTGATGAAACGCTCCCTCGTCGACCAGGCCTTGGAACAATTGCGTCGGCGTATCAGCGATGGTGTGTGGGGCGTCGGCCAGCGCTTGCCCACCGAGCCGGAGTTGGTGGCGGAGCTGGGTATCAGCCGCAACACCGTGCGTGAAGCCATGCGTGTGCTGGCGTTTTCCGGGTTGATCGAGATCCGCCAGGGCGATGGCAGCTACGTGCGGGCGGTGGTTGATCCGCTGGATACGCTCAAGGTGCTATCCCGTTGTTCGCTGGAACAGGCCCGGGAAACCCGGCATATCCTGGAGGTGGAGGCCATTGGCCTGGCGGCGCTGCGGCGCACCGATGAGGATCTACTTGCCTTGCGCCGGGCGCTGCAAGACAGCGGCGAGCATTATCACGGCGACCTGGAGCAGTACATCGCCTGCGACCTGGTGTTCCACCGCCTCTTGGTAGATGCCGCGCACAACCCTGCGCTCAGTGAACTCTATCGCTACTTCTCCAGCGTCATCGGCGCACAGTTGCGCCAGAGCCTCAACATCGCCCCGCGTCATCAGCATGTCTTCGACCTGCACGTCGAAATCCTGGACGCCGTCGAGCAACAGGACCCGCAACGGGCCAAGTCCCTGTGTCGCCAGTTGATCAATGAACCCTGAGCGCTTGAAACCCTGAGCCCCGAACCCCGAACCCGAGCTTTCCATGTCCCGCGACCTGCTTGACCCTGCCACTTCGACGACGCCCAAACGCGCCGCCGAACTCGAAGAACTGTTGATTGATGCCGAGGCCGACGATGAGCAGGCCCAGCAGCGCCCTCCGTTGGTGCGCCGGCCCTGGCTGTTGCTGCTCGGGCTGATCCTGGTGGCGCTGAACCTGCGTCCGGCATTGTCGAGCATGGCGCCGTTGCTCAGCGAAGTGTCAAGAAGCCTCGACCTGTCGGCTGCCCAGGCCGGTTTGCTGACCACATTGCCTGTGCTTTGCCTGGGCCTGTTCGCGCCGCTGGCGCCGGTGCTGGCGCGGCGCTTCGGTGCCGAGCGCGTGGTGCTGGGGATCTTGTTGACGCTGGCGGGCGGGATTGTCTTGCGCAGCGCCTTCGGCCAGGTCGGGCTGTTTGTCGGCAGCATCCTGGCCGGCGCGAGTATCGGGGTGATCGGCGTGCTGTTGCCGGGCATCGTCAAGCGCGACTTCGCCAAGCAGGCCGGCACCATGACCGGCGTCTACACCATGGCTTTGTGCCTGGGCGCGGCGATGGCGGCCGGGGCGACCGTGCCGCTGAGCGAGCAGCTTGGCCACAGCTGGGCCTTGGGCCTGGGTTTCTGGGTGGTCCCGGCGCTGCTGGCCTCGGTGTTCTGGTTACCGCAAGTGGGCGAGAAACACGGTGCCCACCAAGTGGCTTATCGAGTCCGCGGCTTGCTGCGTGATCCCCTGGCCTGGCAAGTGACGTTGTACATGGGGCTGCAATCGTCCCTGGCCTACATCGTCTTTGGCTGGCTGCCGTCGATCCTGATTGGGCGTGGCCTGACGCCGACCCAGGCCGGGCTCGTGCTATCCGGTTCGGTCATCGTGCAGTTGATCAGTTCCCTCGCGGCGCCCTGGTTGGCAACACGTGGCAAGGACCAGCGCCTGGCCATCGTGATCGTCATGCTCATGGTCCTGGGCGGGTTGTTCGGTAGCCTCTACGCTCCGCTCGATGGCTTGTGGGGCTGGGCGATCCTGCTGGGCTTGGGACAGGGCGGATCATTCAGCCTGGCGCTCACACTGATCGTGCTGCGTTCGCGGGACGCCCACGTGGCCGCCAACCTTTCCGGCATGGCCCAGGGTTTCGGTTATACGCTGGCGTCGCTGGGGCCGTTCGCGGTGGGTGTGGTCCACGACTTGACCGGCGGCTGGAACGCCCTGGGCTGGATCTTCGGCCTGGTTGGCCTGGGGGCGATCATCGCCGGCATCGGCGCAGGCCGGGCGTTGTACGTCGGGGTCAGCAGCGAAAGGGTCACTGATCTTCGTTGATATCATTTTCATGGCGAATGACGATAGTCTTCCCGGCGGCGGCAGATTATCGTGCTGGCCTACTGAAACGTTTTTCGGAGCCTGTCCATGAGTGATGCCCACAACGCCTTGATCAGCCGTTTTTACCAGGCCTTCCAACGCCTGGACGCCGAAGCCATGAGCGCTTGCTACACCGACGACGTGCTGTTCAGCGATCCGGCGTTCGGTGAGCTGCGCGGGCGCGATGCCGGCGACATGTGGCGCATGCTGACGACCCGGGCCAAGGACTTTTCCCTGACCTTCGATAACGTGCGCAGTGATGAGCGTACCGGTGGTGCTCATTGGGTGGCGACGTACTTGTTCAGCCAGACCGGCAACGTGGTGATCAATGATATTCAGGCACGCTTCGTTTTTCGCGACGGCAAGATCTGCGAGCACCACGACAGCTTCGATCTGTGGCGCTGGTCTCGCCAGGCATTGGGTGCCAAGGGCCTGTTGCTGGGCTGGACACCACTGGTACGTAACGCTGTCAGGGCCCAGGCGCTCAAGGGGCTGCGGGCGTTCCAGGCCAGTCGCTGATAAGATCGCGGCTTGTCTTTGCCAACCTGTTGAACATCTAGTGACGATCGCCACCCCCTCTCCCGATCTGCCAGCACAAGGCCCCGCCGAACCGGACAAACCCTGGTTCGTCTACCTGGTGCGGGCGGCCAACGGTTCGCTGTACTGCGGCATCAGCGATGACCCGGTGCGGCGTTTCGCCAAGCATCAAAGTGGCAAGGGTGCACGTTTCTTCCTTTCCAGCCCGGCAGTGGCTTTGGTGTACACCGAGGCCTGTCGCGACAAGGGCGAGGCCCTGCGCCAGGAGCGGCTGATCAAAAAACTCAAGAAAAGCGCCAAGGAATGCCTGGTGGCCAGTGCGCTGTCGCTCGATCAGCCGGGCTGATAGGCCTTTATCAGGCCGGTAGGCTGTCCCGATCAGGCGCGCTAAGCTGTAGGACTTCATTCCTGCAGTGGCTAATCTCATGTCAGAGCTGATCCTTCATCATTACCCTACGTCTCCTTTCGCGGAAAAGGCCCGGCTGCTGCTGGGCTTCAAGGGGCTGTCCTGGCGTTCGGTGAGCATCCCGCCGATGATGCCCAAGCCTGACCTGACGGCGCTGACGGGTGGCTACCGCAAGACGCCGGTGTTGCAGGTCGGCGCGGATATCTATTGCGATACGTCGCTGATGGCCCGCCGCCTGGAGCAGGAAAAAGCCTCGCCGGCGCTGTTCCCCGAAGGCCGGGAAATGCTTGCCGCATCCTTTGCTGCGTGGGCCGATTCGGTGGTGTTCCAGCATGCGGTGAGCCTGGTGTTCCAGCCGGAATCGGTGGCGGTGCGGTTCGCCAAGCTATCGCCCGAAGCGATCAAGGCGTTCATCAGCGACCGCGCCGGGCTGTTCAGTGGCGGCACGACGACACGCTTGGCCGCCGAGCAGGCCAAGCACCAATGGCCGACGATCATGGCGCGTCTCGAGCAACAGTTGCAGCGCGAGGAGGGCGATTTCCTGTTGGGTGATCCGTCGATTGCCGACTTCGCCATGGCCCATCCACTGTGGTTCCTCAAGGGTACTCCGGTCACCTCGTCGCTGGTGGATGCCTATCCGGCTGTCTCGGCCTGGTTGGCGCGGGTGTTGGGTTTCGGCCATGGTGCCTCGAGCCAGATGAGTGCCGAAGAAGCCTTGGACGTTGCCCGCAACGCGACGCCGCAAGCGCTGCCGGATGAGTCGTTCGAAGAGCCGAACGGGTTCACCGCAGGGCAGCAGGTAAGCATAGCCGCGACGGACTATGGCGTTGATCCGGTGGTTGGGGAGTTACTGTTTGCTGGCCGCGAAGAATTGATCCTGCGTCGCGAAGATGAGCGTGGCGGGGTGGTGCATGTGCACTTTCCGCGGTTCGGGTTTCGGATCGAGGCGCGCTGAGCAACGAATGACCTGTGGGAGCGAGCTTGCTCGCGATGGCGGCGACACATCCAGCATTGATGCAAGCTGACCCACCGCTATCGCGAGCAAGCTCGCTCCCACAGGGGATTTGCGGCGATGACTAGATGGCAGATAACGCCTTGAGAATATGCTCCGGCTCATACCCACGCATCAACGTGCCATTCACATCGAGGATCGGAATCCCCCGGCCTCCCAACGCCTCGTAGGCCTTGCGCGCTTCGGCATCTTTCTCGATATCGAACTCGCGAAACGGCACGCCTTTCTCATCCAGGAACCGCCGGGTGGCCTTGCAGTAGCCGCACCAGTCGGTGGCATACAGCACGACGCGGGCGTTGCTGCGAATCTGCTCGGAAACCATCTGTGACGGGTTGAATACCCGCTCGATCTTGCCCCAGTTCTGGTAGGCCACCACCACCAGCAGAATCAGCAGGAATTTCTTCAGCACCCTACCGAGCATCAATTACGCCGCTTGAGCTGGTCGGTCAGCGACGTGGGCAGGCCCTTGATGATCAGCGTGCCAGCCTCTTCGTCGTACTCGATCTTGGAGCCCAGCAAGTGCGCTTCGAAGCTGATGGACAAGCCCTCGGCGCGACCAGTGAAGCGGCGGAACTGGTTGAGGGTGCGTTTATCCGCCGGGATTTCCGGCGACAACCCGTAGTCCTTGTTGCGGATGTGATCGTAGAAGGCTTTCGGTCGATCTTCGTCGATCAGCTCGGACAGTTCTTCCAGGCCCATCGGCTCGCCGAGCTTGGCCTGGCTGCTGGCGTAGTCGACCAGGGTCTTGGTCTTTTCCCGGGCATCGTCTTCCGGCAGGTCTTCACTTTCGACGAAGTCACTGAAGGCCTTGAGCAGGGTGCGGGTCTCACCGGGGCCGTCGACACCTTCCTGGCAGCCGATGAAATCACGGAAATATTCCGAGACCTTCTTGCCGTTCTTGCCCTTGATGAACGAGATGTATTGCTTCGATTGCTTGTTGTTCTGCCATTCCGACACATTGATCCGTGCCGCCAGGTGCAACTGGCCCAGGTCCAGATGGCGGGACGGGGTCACGTCCAGCTCATCGGTCACCGCCACACCTTCGCTGTGGTGCAGCAGGGCGATGGCCAGGTAGTCGGTCATGCCTTGTTGGTAATGCGCGAACAGCACGTGGCCGCCTACCGACAGGTTGGACTCTTCCATCAGTTTTTGCAGGTGTTCCACCGCCACGCGACTGAAGGCGGTGAAGTCCTTGCCGCCGTCCAGGTACTCCTTCAGCCAGCCGCTGAACGGATGCGCCCCGGACTCGGCATGGAAAAACCCCCAGGCCTTGCCTTGCTTGGCGTTATAGCTCTCGTTGAGGTCGGCGAGCATGTTCTCGATGGCCGTGGACTCTGCCAGTTCGGAGTCGCGGGCATGGAGCACAGCAGGGGTGCCGTCGGGTTTTTTGTCGATCAGGTGGACGATGCAATGACGGATCGGCATGGATTTCTCGGCTGTTGAAAGAGAGGAGGGCGCGCTCCCCGAAAAAGGGTCCAGTGTACCGCAATCACTGGTTTTGGAACCCGGCAAAGGCCCTTTCAGACCCGTCCGACATCCTATATGCATTTTTTTAACGTTTTAGCGCAAGAAAGCTGACCAAATGGGTAGCTAGAGGCGGATATTTCAGAGGCGTTGTGCTAGTTTTGCCCGGTCTTACGCGAAGTCACTGCGTTAAGCGTGCATTCAGCATCTGTCAGGTCGAACCAATCCCGGTTTTCGGCATCTATTACCCCGATCCGTCGTGGTGATTGCCGAGGGTGCCTGATCAAGAGAGATCGGGCTCGATGGCTGACACTGCACTCTGCAATCCATATGAATTTGATAGGGAAGGAACACTACATGGCTCTTACTAAAGACCAACTGATCGCTGATTTGGCTGAATCTGTAGACGCACCAAAAGCTACCGTGCGTTCGCTGCTGGACCAACTGGGCCAAGTCGTTGCCGATCAGCTGGAAAATGGCGGCGAAATCACTCTGCCAGGTGTTGGCAAGCTGAAAGTCACCGAGCGTCCTGCCCGTACCGGCCGCAACCCTTCGACTGGCGCTGCCATCGAAATCGCTGCCAAGAAAGTGATCAAGCTGGTTGTGGCCAAAGGCCTGACCGACGCGGTCAACAAGTAAGACCGCAGTAAAAAAAACCGTGCCTCGGAGCGATCCGGGCACGGTTTTTTGTTGCCTCGAAGAAAGTGGCCTGTGGCGAGGGAGCTTGCTCCCGCTGGGCTGCGCAGCAGCCCCCTCTCAAACTCACTCAATCAACCTGATCCACTGCGTCGCCGGGTTTTAGGGCCGCTTCGCGCCCCAGCGGGAGCAAGCTCCCTCGCCACGGGGGATTGGGCGCGGCGTGGGTTAAGGGAGTGTCTCGAATCAGTGTCAGTTTCACGAGCAAATCGGTTGGTCGACCGGGATGCTTTTGAGCTTTTGAGCTTTTGAGCTTTTGTGGCGAGGGAGCTTGCTCCCGCTGGGCTGCGCAGCAGCCCCCCCTCTCAAGCTCACTCAATCAACCTGATCCACCGCGTCGCCGGGTTTTAGGGCCGCTTCGCGGCCCAGCGGGAGCAAGCTCCCTCGCCACAGGCGTGGCGCTATCGCGATTCAGTCCTTACGGACCCAGCGCGCCTGGCGCCAGGCCTGTTGCTGGGCCTCGGTCTGGAAGGTCCAGGCGACGAAGCGACTCTGCTTCTGGCCCTGGGACATCTCCACCACCTGGCTGTGCAGCGCCCCGGCCTTTTTCAGAGCGGTTTGAATCGCCGGCAGGTTCGATGCTTTTGAGACCAGGGTGCTGAACCACAGCACTTGCCCGGCCAACTGCGCGCTTTCGCCGATCAGTTGCGTCACGAACCGGGCTTCCCCACCCTCGCACCACAGCTCCGCAGCCTGCCCGCCGAAATTCAGCACCGGCAGCTTGCGCTTCGGATCGGCCTTGCCCAGTGCCCGCCACTTGCGCTGGCTGCCCTTGGTGGCTTCCTCCAGGGACGCATGGAACGGCGGGTTGCACATCGTCAGGTCGAACCGTTCGGTGTCTTCCAGCAGGCCCAGGAGAATCTGCTTGCGGTTGGCTTGCTGGCGCAACTGGATGGCTTTGTTCAAGCCATTGGACTGGACGATGGCCTTGGCCGAGGCGATGGCCGTCGGGTCGATCTCCGAACCGAGGAAGTGCCAGCGGTAGTCGCTGTAGCCGATCAACGGATAGACGCAGTTGGCGCCGGTGCCAATGTCCAGCACCTTGACTGCTGCCCCGCGGGGGATTTCACCGGCGTTGTGGCTGGCGAGCAAATCGGCGAGGAAGTGCACATAGTCCGCCCGACCTGGCACCGGCGGGCACAGGTAATCGGCCGGGATATCCCAGTGGGCGATGCCATAGAAAGCTTTGAGCAGCGCCCGGTTGAACACCCGTACGGCTTCGGGGCTGGCAAAGTCGATGCTTTCCTTGCCGTAGGGGTTGATGATCACGAACTTCGCCAGTTCCGGCGTGCTCTTGATCAACGCTGGGAAGTCATAGCGGCCCTGGTGGCGGTTGCGCGGATGCAGGCTGGCCTTCTCACGCGGCGCTACGGTTTTAGCCTCTGGGGTGGACTTGGGCTTCTGACGGGCTGGTTTGGGTGTGCGGGGGGCGGTCATGGGCGGGTCGATTCGGGATGGCTCAAAAGTGGCGGGCATTGTCCCACATCCGGCCTGGTCTTGATGACTGCACAGTTCAAATGTGGGAGCGAGCAGGAGTGAGAAAGTGCCAGGCAAAAAGAAGGAGGCCACCAGGGCCTCCTCCTTCAGCGACGAACCACCGTTACAGGCTGGAGATCCGCGCGTGCTGCTCGGCCAGTTTGCCCAAGGCCTGTTCCGCCTCGGCCAGTTTGGCCCGTTCTTTCTCGATGACTTCGGCCGGCGCCTTGTCGACGAAGCCGGCGTTGGACAGCTTGCCGCCGACCCGCTGCACTTCGCCTTTGAGGCGCAGGATTTCTTTGTCCAGGCGCGCCAGTTCCGCGGCCTTGTCGATCAGGCCCGCCATTGGCACCAGCACTTCCATCTCGCCGACCAGGGCGGTGGCCGACAGTGGCGCTTCTTCGCCGGCAGCCAGGACGGTCACCGATTCCAGCTTCGCCAGTTTCTTGAGCAGCGCCTCGTTCTCGTTGAGGCGGCGCAGGTCTTCGGCGCTGGCATTCTTCAGGAACAGGGTTAGCGGCTTGCCCGGGCCGATGTTCATTTCGGCGCGGATGTTACGCAGGCCGAGCATGAAGGTCTTGAGCCATTCGATGTCGTCTTCGGCCGCCGGATCGATGCGGCTTTCGTTGGCCACAGGCCAAGGTTGCAGCATGATCGTCTTGCCTTGGGCGCCGGCCAGCGGTGCGATGCGCTGCCAGATTTCCTCGGTGATGAACGGCATGAACGGATGCGCCAGGCGCAGGGCCACTTCCAATACGCGCACCAGGGTGCGACGGGTGCCGCGCTGGCGCTCGACCGGGGCGTTTTCGTCCCACAGCACTGGCTTGGACAGCTCCAGGTACCAGTCGCAGTACTGGTTCCAGATGAACTCGTACAAGGCTTGTGCGGCCAGGTCGAAACGGAACTGATCCAACTGGCGGGTCACTTCGGCCTCGGTGCGTTGCAGCTGGGAGATGATCCAGCGATCAGCCAGGGTCAGCTCGAAGGCTTCGCCGTTCTGGCCGCAGTCTTCACCTTTATCCAGTACGTAGCGCGCGGCGTTCCAGATCTTGTTGCAGAAGTTGCGGTAGCCTTCGACGCGACCCATGTCGAACTTGATGTCGCGACCGGTGGACGCCAGCGAACAGAAGGTGAAGCGCAGGGCGTCGGTGCCGTAGCTGGCGATGCCCTCGGCGAACTCTTCGCGGGTGGCCTTCTCGATCTTCTTCGCCAGTTTTGGCTGCATCAGGCCGGAGGTGCGTTTCTGCACCAGGGTTTCCAGGTCGATGCCGTCGATGATGTCCAGCGGGTCGAGGACGTTGCCCTTGGACTTGGACATCTTCTGGCCCTGGCCATCGCGTACCAGGCCGTGGACATAGACCGTCTTGAACGGCACTTGCGGTGTGCCGTCTTCGTTCTTCACCAGGTGCATGGTCAGCATGATCATCCGGGCGACCCAGAAGAAAATGATGTCGAAACCGGTGACCAGCACGTCGGTGGAGTGGAATTTCTTCAGGAACTCGGTCTGTTGCGGCCAGCCCAGGGTGGAGAAGGTCCACAGGCCCGAACTGAACCAGGTGTCGAGGACGTCGTTGTCCTGCGCCAGGGCGACGTCCGGACCGAGGTTGTGCTTGGCGCGGACTTCGGCTTCATCGCGGCCGACATAGACCTTGCCCGACTCGTCGTACCAGGCCGGGATGCGATGGCCCCACCACAGCTGGCGGCTGATGCACCAATCCTGGATGTCGCGCATCCACGAGAAGTACATGTTTTCGTATTGCTTGGGCACGAACTGGATGCGGCCATCTTCCACGGCGGCAATCGCAGGTTCAGCCAGCGGCTTGGTGGACACGTACCACTGGTCGGTCAACCACGGCTCGATGATGGTGCCGGAGCGGTCGCCTTTCGGAACTTTCAGGGCATGATCGTCGACGCTGACCAGCAGGCCGGCGGCGTCGAACGCCGCGACGATCTGCTTGCGTGCTTCGAAACGGTCGAGGCCGGCGTATTCAGCCGGGATCTGGCCGTCGATGCTCTCGTTCAGCGTGCCGTCCAGGTTGAACACCTGGGCTGCCGGTAGGACGTTGGCGTTCTTGTCGAAGATGTTCAGCAGCGGCAGGTTGTGGCGCTTGCCGACTTCGTAGTCGTTGAAGTCGTGGGCCGGGGTGATTTTCACGCAGCCGGTGCCGAATTCCGGGTCGCAGTAGTCGTCGCCGATGATCGGGATACGACGGCCAACCAGGGGCAGTTCGACGAACTTGCCGATCAGCGCCTGGTAGCGCTCATCGTTCGGGTTCACCGCCACGGCAGAGTCGCCCAACATGGTTTCCGGACGCGTGGTGGCGACGATCAGGTAATCCTTGCCTTCGGCGGTCTTGGCGCCGTCGGCCAGTGGGTACTTCAGGTTCCACAGGAAACCTTTCTCGTCGTGGTTTTCCACTTCGAGGTCGGAAATGGCCGTGTGCAACTTGGTGTCCCAGTTGACCAGGCGCTTGCCGCGATAGATCAGCCCGTCTTCGTGCAGGCGTACAAAGGCTTCTTTCACCGCTTCGGAGAGGCCATCGTCCATGGTGAAGCGCTCGCGGCTCCAGTCTACCGACGAGCCGAGGCGACGGATCTGGCGGCTGATGTTGCCGCCGGACTCGTCTTTCCATTCCCAGACTTTCTCCAGGAATTTTTCGCGACCCAGGTCATGGCGATTCTGGCCCTGGGCTTCGAGGCGACGCTCCACCAGCATCTGCGTGGCGATACCGGCGTGGTCGGTACCCGGCTGCCACAAGGTGTTGCGACCTTGCATGCGGCGGAAACGGATCAGGGCGTCCATGATCGCGTTGTTGAAACCGTGGCCCATGTGCAGGCTGCCAGTGACGTTAGGCGGCGGGATCATGATGGTGTAGGAATCGCCCGCGCCTTGCGGAGCGAAATAATTCTCGGACTCCCAGGTGTTGTACCAGGAAGTTTCAATGGCGTGCGGCTGGTAGGTCTTATCCATGCGCGGCGGGACCCTATTGGCATTTATTCAGGAAAAGCCGGGAAGTATAGCGGGGCGAAGGACGCAGGGCGAGCCAGTACGCAGTGAGCGCGTATTAACAGGCGCAACAAATCCTGTGGCGAGGGAGCTTGCTCCCGCTGGGGCGCGAAGCGGCCCCCAAAAGTGTCAAGGTGAGTGAGAGGGGGCTGTTCGCCAGTGTTACGGCTGCTTTGCAGCCGAGCGGGAGCAAGCTCCCTCGTCACAAAAAGCGGGGGAGTGCTTTTATTCGTACTGACTGAGCAAGCGCTCCATCCGTGCATCCAGCCGCCGCTTGATCTCGGTCTCGATGTGCGGGGCGAAGTCGTCGATGACGTCTTGCATGATCAACTGCGCAGCAGCACGCAGTTCGCGGTCCAGGTGCAACAGGGCGTCGGGCCCTTTGGCTTCTGTCTTGGCAGCAGGCTTGGGTTCCGGCTGGCCGTTGATCGGGTCGAACAGCAGGGGGATCTGTTCGTCATGCACCGGCTCGTGCACGACCGTGTCGGTCAGCAGTGGCGGTTGCAGGTTGTCGTCGCCGAGCAGTTGGCGGATCGACTCGAGGTCATCCAGCAGGTGCGCGGGTTTTTGTGGCGGTTTTGGAGTGTCCATCGTAGGGCTCAGAGTCGCTGTAAACGGTGGTCTTGCAGAGGATAGCCCTGTTCGCGGTAGAAACGGAAACTCTCCCGCGCGGCTTGTCGGATGGCCGGGTCTTCGACCACCACTTCCGCCACACGGGCGAAGCGCTGGGCAAAGGCCGGAACTTTCAGGTCGAGGTTGACCAGCAGGTCCTGGTGCTGGCCGCAGTCGTCCCCCAGTCCCAGCACGATCACCCCCTCGGGTTCGCTTTCGGCCGGGCCGTGGGGCACGAAGCTCTCGCCCTTGAAAGCCCACAGGCGTGCGTCCAGGTCCTCGCGCTGGGCGGCATCGCTGCAATGCAGGTAGATGCGGTGCCCCATGCGCCAGGCTTTTTCAACGAGCTTGCAGGCGAAATCCAGCCGCGCCGACGGGGCGGCGCTGGGCAGGATATAGAAATCGACTTTGGTCATTACGGTTCCTGAGCCGCCGATGACCCCACCCGAGGGTGAGGCCAGCGACGGTCATTGGTGTCAGGCCTTGGCGCGGTCCAGCAGGTACTGGGTCAGCAGGGGCACCGGACGACCGGTGGCGCCTTTGTCCTTGCCGCCGCTGGTCCACGCCGTGCCGGCGATGTCCAGGTGCGCCCAGTTCAGGTTCTTGGTGAAGCGCGACAGGAAGCACGCCGCGGTGATGGTCCCGGCTTTCGGGCCGCCGATGTTGGCGATGTCGGCGAACGGGCTGTCCAGTTGTTCCTGGTACTCGTCGAACAGCGGCAGTTGCCAAGCGCGGTCGTCGGCTTGTTGGCCGGCGCTGAGCAGTTGGCCGATCAGCTCGTCGTTGTTGCCCAGCAGGCCCGAGGTGTGGGAGCCCAGGGCGACGATGCAGGCGCCGGTCAGGGTCGCGATGTCGATCACCGCTTGCGGCTTGAAGCGCTCGGAGTAGGTGAGGGCGTCGCACAACACCAGGCGGCCTTCGGCGTCGGTGTTGAGGATTTCAACGGTCTGGCCGCTCATGGTGGTGACGATGTCACCCGGACGCGAGGCCGTGCCGCTGGGCATGTTCTCGGCGCAGGCGAGGATGCACACCAGGTTGATCGGCAGTTGCAGTTCGAGCACGGCGCGCAGGGTGCCGAACACGCTCGCGGCGCCGCCCATGTCGTACTTCATCTCATCCATGCCAGCGCCCGGCTTGAGGCTGATGCCGCCGGTGTCGAAGGTGATGCCCTTGCCGACCAGTGCGTACGGCTTCTCGGATTTCTTGCCGCCGTTGTATTGCATGACGATCAGGCGCGGTGGTTGGGCGCTGCCCTGGCCAACGGCGTAGAACGAGCCCATGCCCAGGTCCTTGATCTTCTTCTCGTCGAAGACTTCGACCTTCAGGCCCTTGAATTCCTTGCCCAGTGCCTTGGCTTGTTCGCCGAGGAACGTCGGGTGGCAGATGTTCGGTGGCAGGTTGCCCAGGTCGCGGGTAAACGCCATGCCGTTGGCAATCGCGGTGGCGTGGGTCACGGCGCGCTGGACTTCAGCCTGGGCGGCTTTGATGGTCAGCACGGTGATTTTTTTCAGGGTGCGGGGTTCGGCTTTCTGGCTCTTGAACTGGTCGAACCGGTATTCGCCGTCCACCAGGGTTTCGGCCAGCAAGCGGTTCTTGCCGTAGCTATCGCGGCCCTTGATCACCAACTCGTCCAACGCCAGGGCGGCATCAGCGCCGCCAAGGCCCTTGAGGGTGCCCAGCACGCCGGCAATGATTTTACGGAATGGGCGATCGCCCAGTTCAGCGTCCTTGCCCACGCCCACCAGCAGCACGCGCTCGGCCTTGAGGTTGGGCAGGTTGTGCAGTAACAGGCTCTGGCCGACCTTGCCGGCCAGGTCGCCGCGCTTGAGCACGGCGCTGATGGCCCCGCCGCTCAGGGTATCGAGCTGGGTGGCGACCACGCCGAGCTTGCGGTTTTCACCGACGGCAACCACCAGCGTGGCGGTTTTCAACGTTTCTGGGCTGACGCTTTTTACAACCAGTTCCATGTCCGGATCCCTGAGTCAATGGTCAAGATGCCAGGCGCTGACTTGTGGCGAGGGAGCTTGCTCCCGCTCGGTTGCGCAGCAACCGCAAAGAAGCGGGGTCTGCTGCGCAGCCCAGCGGGAGCAAGCTCCCTCGCCACAAGTCCTGAGTGAAACGGTCACGGTCGCGCCGGCGACAAAGGCCGCAGTTTGAACCTCGGCGCCCGAGCCTGACAACCCTCGACGGCGCTAACTTTTGGCTTTAAGCACCGGCTTAAAGCGTGCGAAGTGACAGGCGCCTCCAATCACAGGATAATGCGGCTCTTTTTTCGGCGGCTCGCGTTGGCGGGCCGACTCGATACGTTTGCTTGTTTGGCCGCCTTAAGGGTTTTTATGCAAAGTCGCCGAACGGCGATCAGGCAAGGCGAAAACAGGCGAGGAAGCGGAGTTGACTGGCTGTCAATGAGCATTCCGAGCCTGTTTTCAACGCAGCATGATCGTCGCGCAGGCACTTTTCATACAAAACCCAGCCTGACAACCCTGGAGTGTCTGGTGTGATCGTCTTTCGTTATCTATCCCGTGAAGTCCTGCTGACCCTGAGCGCCGTCAGCGCCGTGCTGCTGGTCATCATCATGAGCGGGCGCTTCATCAAATACCTCGCCCAGGCGGCCTCCGGCGCCCTGGACCCGGGCTCGCTGTTCCTGATCATGGGGTTCCGCCTGCCGGGCTTCTTGCAATTGATCCTGCCGCTGGGGTTGTTCCTCGGCATCCTGCTGGCCTACGGGCGCTTGTACCTGGACAGCGAAATGACCGTGCTGTCGGCCACCGGTATGAGCCAACAGCGCCTGTTTCGCATGACGCTGTTCCCGGCCACGTTGGTGGCGTTGGTGGTGGCCTGGCTGAGCCTGAGCCTGGCCCCCCAAGGCGCCAACCAGTTCCAGTTGCTGATCAACCAGCAGGACGCCATGACCGAGTTCGACACCCTGGTGCCAGGGCGTTTCCAGGCCCTGCGCGACGGTACGCGGGTGACCTACACCGAACAGCTCTCGGACGACCGGATCGACCTGGCCGGCGTCTTCATTACCCAAAAGAACCTGTCTTCGGATACCAAGAAGGACCGTGGCATTTCCGTGCTGGTGGCCGAGAAGGGCCGGCAGGAAATCAACCCCGACGGCAACCGCTACCTGATCCTGGAAAACGGCTATCGCTATGACGGCAAGCCGGGACAGGCCGATTACCGGGCCATCAAGTACGACACCTATGGCGTGCTGTTGCCCAAGCCCGAGGTCAGCGATGAAGTCACTGATCGCGACGCGATGCCGACCGCCAGCCTGCTGGGCAACAAGGACATTCGTGCCCGTACCGAGCTGCAATGGCGCCTGTCCTTGCCGCTGCTGGTGTTCATCGTGACCCTCATGGCGGTCCCGCTGTCGCGGGTCAACCCGCGCCAGGGGCGTTTCCTCAAGCTGCTGCCGGCGATTCTTCTGTATATGGCTTACCTGACCATCCTGATTTCCGCTCGCAGTGCGTTGGAGAAAGGCAAGATCCCGCCCGCCTTGGGCCTGTGGTGGGTGCACTCGATCTTCCTGGCCATCGGCCTGGGGCTGCTCTATTGGGAGCCGCTACGCCTGAAGCTGGCCAGTCGTCGCAGCGCGCTGGAGGTGGCCCGTGGTTAAACTCGATCGCTACATCGGCAGCAGCGTGTTCATGGCGATCCTTGCGGTGCTGGGGATCATCCTCGGCCTGGCGACCCTGTTTGCCTTCATTGATGAAATGAGCGATGTCAGCGACACCTATACGCTGACGGACGTGGCGAGCTACGTGCTGCTGACGGCGCCACGGCGTTTGTACGACATGCTGCCGATGGCCGCGCTGATCGGTTGCCTGATCGGCCTGGGCAGCCTGGCCAGCAACAGCGAACTGACCATCATGCGCGCCGCCGGCGTGTCCATTGGTCGGATCGTCTGGGCGGTGATGAAGCCCATGCTGGTGTTGATGCTGGTGGGTGTGCTGATCGGCGAATACATCGCCCCGGCCACCGAAAATACTGCCCAGGCCAACCGTTCCCTGGCCCAGGGCGGCGGCGATGCGCAAAGCGCCAAGCACGGCCTGTGGCACCGCCAGGGCGACGAGTTCATCCATATCAACTCGGTCCAGCCCAACGGCATTCTGTACGGGGTGACCCGTTATCGCTTCGACGACCAGCGGCACATGCTGTCCTCGAGCTTCGCCAAGCGCGCCAAATTCGCCGAGGACCACTGGCAGTTGATCGATGTCACTACCACCTTGTTCCATGACAAGCGCACCGAGGTGGTCGCCGCCCCGCGGGAGCGTTGGGACGTGTCGATCAGCCCGCAACTGCTCAGCACCGTGGTGATGGCGCCCGAATCCCTGTCGATTACCGGCTTGTGGGGGTATATCCACTATCTGGCGGACCAGGGCTTGAATAACGGCCGCTATTGGCTGGCTTTTTGGGTCAAGGTGTTGCAGCCGTTGGTCACCGCCGCCCTGGTATTGATGGCGATTTCCTTCATTTTCGGTCCGCTGCGTTCGGTGACCCTTGGCCAGCGGGTGTTTACCGGTGTACTGGTGGGCTTCACTTTCCGCATTGCCCAGGATCTGCTGGGGCCGTCGAGCCTGGTGTTCGGCTTCTCACCGCTGTTTGCGGTGCTGGTGCCGGCCGGTGTCTGCGCGTTGGCCGGGCTTTGGCTGTTGCGTCGGGCGGGTTGACCCCAATTCTTGTGGCGAGCAGGTTTCTGTGGCGAGGGAGCTTGCTGTGGCGAGGGGATTTATCCCCGCTGGGCTGCGAAGCAGCCCCCTGCGCCCTGCCTGGCACATCGCGATGGCTGATGGATCGCGGGGTTGCTTCGCAACCCAGCGGGGATAAATCCCCTCGCCACAATGGCGTCTGTATCAGGTACAATTCCCGGCTATTTTTCGGCGGGCTATGCCTGCAGCCTTTTTGAGTGTTGATCCGTGAGTGATTTGAGTCATATCCGCAATTTCTCCATCATCGCCCACATTGACCATGGCAAGTCGACGCTGGCCGATCGCTTCATCCAGATGTGCGGCGGCCTGGCCGAGCGTGAAATGGAAGCCCAGGTCCTGGACTCCATGGACCTCGAGCGTGAACGCGGGATCACCATCAAGGCCCACAGCGTTACCCTCTACTACAAGGCCCGCGACGGCATCACCTATCAGCTGAACTTCATCGATACCCCAGGCCACGTCGACTTCACTTATGAAGTCAGCCGGTCGCTGGCGGCCTGTGAAGGTGCGCTGCTGGTGGTCGATGCCGGCCAGGGCGTCGAAGCCCAGTCGGTTGCCAACTGCTACACGGCCATCGAGCAGGGCCTGGAAGTCATGCCGGTGCTGAACAAGATCGACCTGCCCCAGGCCGATCCGGACCGCGTGAAGGAAGAAATCGAGAAAATCATCGGCATCGACGCCACCGACGCGGTCACCTGCAGCGCCAAGACCGGCCTGGGCGTGGACGAAGTGCTCGAGCGCCTGGTGCACACCATTCCCGCGCCGACCGGCAACATCGAAGATCCGCTGCAAGCGTTGATCATCGACTCCTGGTTCGACAACTACCTGGGCGTGGTGTCCCTGGTTCGCGTGCGCCATGGCCGCGTGAAGAAGGGCGACAAGATCCTGGTCAAGTCCACCGGCAAGATCCATCTGGTGGACAGCGTCGGTGTATTCAACCCGAAACACACCGCTACCGTAGACCTGAAGGCCGGTGAAGTGGGCTTCATCATCGCCGGTATCAAGGACATCCACGGGGCGCCGGTCGGCGACACCCTGACCTTGAGTTCCACCCCCGATGTCGATGTGTTGCCAGGTTTCAAACGCATCCAGCCGCAGGTTTATGCCGGCCTGTTCCCGGTTAGCTCCGACGACTTCGAGGATTTCCGCGAAGCCCTGCAGAAGCTGACCCTGAACGACTCGTCCCTGCAATACACCCCGGAAAGCTCCGATGCCCTGGGCTTCGGTTTCCGTTGCGGATTCCTGGGCATGTTGCACATGGAAATCATCCAGGAGCGCCTGGAGCGCGAATACGACCTGGACCTGATCACCACGGCACCGACGGTTATTTTCGAGCTGTTGCTCAAGAACGGCGAGACCCTCTACGTCGATAACCCGTCCAAGCTGCCGGACCTGTCGGCCATCGAAGACATGCGCGAACCGATCGTGCGGGCCAACATCCTTGTGCCTCAGGAGCACCTGGGCAACGTCATTACGTTGTGCATCGAGAAGCGTGGCGTACAACACGACATGCTGTTCCTCGGCACGCAGGTCCAGGTGACCTACGACCTGCCGATGAACGAGGTGGTACTGGACTTCTTCGACCGCCTCAAATCCACCAGTCGCGGCTATGCTTCGCTGGACTATCATTTCGATCGTTACCAATCGGCTAATCTGGTGAAGCTGGATGTGCTGATCAACGGTGAGAAAGTCGATGCCCTGGCATTGATCGTGCACCGTGACAACGCGCACTACAAAGGTCGTGCATTGACCGAGAAGATGAAGGAACTGATTCCGCGGCAGATGTTCGACGTGGCAATCCAGGCCGCCATTGGCGGGCAGATTGTGGCGCGTACAACCGTCAAGGCGCTCAGAAAGAACGTATTGGCCAAATGCTACGGTGGCGACGTCAGCCGTAAGCGCAAGCTGTTGGAAAAGCAGAAGGCCGGTAAAAAACGCATGAAGCAGGTCGGTAACGTGGAAATTCCACAGGAAGCCTTCCTTGCGGTGCTCAGGTTGGATAGTTAGGTCCTATGTCGCTAAATTTCCCGCTGTTGCTGGTTATCGCCGTGTTTGTCTGCGGCCTGTTGGCGTTGCTTGATCTGTTGTTCCTGGCGCCTCGGCGCCGGGCGGCCATCGCCTCTTATCAGGGCAGCGTCAGCCAGCCTGATGGTGTGGTGATCGAAAAGCTCAACAAGGAACCGCTGCTGGTCGAATACGGCAAGTCGTTCTTCCCGGTGTTGTTCATCGTGTTGGTGCTGCGCTCGTTCCTGGTGGAACCCTTCCAGATTCCCTCCGGCTCGATGAAGCCGACCCTGGACGTGGGCGATTTCATCCTGGTGAACAAGTTTTCCTACGGGATCCGCCTGCCGGTGATCGACAAGAAAGTCATCGAAGTCGGTGATCCGCAACGCGGCGATGTCATGGTGTTCCGCTTCCCGAGCGACCCGAACGTCAACTACATCAAGCGTGTCGTCGGCCTGCCGGGCGACACGGTTCGCTACACCGCCGACAAACGCCTGTTCGTCAATGGCGAGTCTGTAGCCGAACAGTTGCTCGGCTCCGAGCCGGGTACGCTGGGCAGTGCCGAGCTCTACCGGGAAAAACTCGGCGAGGCCGAGCACCTGATTCGCAAGGAAATGAGCCGCTACCGCGCGACACCGGACCATTCGTGGACCGTGCCGGCGGGGCACTACTTCATGATGGGAGACAACCGCGACAACTCCAACGACAGCCGGTACTGGGATGATCCGAACATTCCCAAGGACCTGCTGGGCATGGTCCCGGACCGGAACATCGTCGGCAAGGCCTTTGCGGTCTGGATGAGCTGGCCGGAACCCAAACTCAGTCACCTGCCGAATTTCTCGCGGGTTGGCCTGATCAAGTAATCACCCACGGCGCTGTTGAACACAGCGCCGAATGCTTTTCTGGAGCCTGCGCAAGGTTGCCCGAAGGCATGAAGCCAACGATAGTCAGGACGTATTTTTGAACACAGCGTTAATTGTCCCAAGCCAACGGCGCCTTGCCGCCGTGGCGGTGGAATCCAGCCACGAACTCAGCGTGGGTAAACCGTGAGCGTTTCTCTAAGCCGTCTCGAGCGTCAGCTCGGCTACACCTTCAAGGACCAGGACCTGATGCTCCTGGCCCTCACTCACCGCAGTTTTGCCGGGCGCAACAACGAACGCCTGGAATTCCTCGGTGATGCCATCCTCAACTTCGTGGCCGGTGAGGCGCTGTTCGAGCGTTTCCCGCTGGCCCGCGAAGGCCAATTGTCGCGTTTGCGCGCGCGCTTGGTAAAAGGTGAGACCCTGGCCGTACTGGCCCGTGGTTTCGACCTGGGCGACTACCTGCGCCTGGGCTCCGGCGAGCTGAAAAGTGGCGGTTTCCGTCGCGAATCTATCCTGGCCGATGCCCTGGAAGCGTTGATTGGCGCGATCTATCTGGACTCAGGCATGGAAATGGCGCGTGAACGCGTGCTGGCCTGGCTGACGTCCGAGATCGACAGCCTGACGCTGGTGGACACCAACAAGGACCCGAAGACCCGTTTGCAGGAATTCCTGCAATCGCGCAGTTGCGAGCTACCGCGCTACGAAGTCGTGGATATCCAGGGTGAGCCGCATTGCCGTACCTTCTTCGTCGAATGCGAAGTGGTCCTATTGAATGAAAAAAGCCGGGGTCAGGGTGTGAGTCGTCGTATTGCCGAACAGGTAGCGGCCGCCGCAGCATTGATTGCCCTGGGTGTGGAGAATGGCAATGACTGATACAACCGTCACCCGCTGCGGCTATGTCGCCATTGTCGGTCGGCCGAACGTGGGTAAATCCACGCTGCTGAACCACATCCTGGGCCAGAAGCTGGCGATCACCTCGCGCAAGCCCCAGACGACCCGCCACAACATGCTGGGCATCAAGACCGAAGGCGCCGTGCAGGCGATCTACGTCGACACCCCGGGCATGCACAAGGGCGGCGAAAAGGCCCTGAACCGCTACATGAACAAGACTGCCTCGGCGGCGTTGAAAGACGTCGACGTGGTGATCTTCGTGGTCGACCGCACCAAGTGGACCGACGAAGACCAGATGGTCCTCGAGCGCGTCCAGTACGTCACCGGCCCGCTGATCGTGGCGCTAAACAAGACCGATCGCATCGAAGACAAGGCGGAACTGATGCCGCACCTGTCCTGGTTGCAGGAACAGTTGCCGAACGCCCAGATCATCCCGATCTCTGCCCAGCACGGCCATAACCTCGACGCGTTGGAGCGGGTTATTGCCGAACATCTGCCGGAAAACGATCACTTCTTCCCCGAAGATCAGATCACCGACCGCAGCAGCCGTTTCCTCGCCGCGGAGCTGGTGCGCGAGAAAATCATGCGCCAGATGGGCGCCGAGCTGCCGTACCAGATCACCGTGGAGATTGAGGAGTTCAAGCAACAGGGCAAGACCCTGCACATTCATGCCTTGATCCTCGTCGAACGTGACGGCCAGAAGAAAATCATCATTGGCGACAAGGGCGAGCGCATCAAGCGCATCGGCACCGAGGCGCGCAAGGACATGGAACTGCTGTTCGACTCCAAGATCATGCTCAACCTGTGGGTCAAGGTGAAGGGTGGCTGGTCCGATGACGAGCGGGCGTTGCGGTCGTTGGGTTACGGCGACCTGTAATCCCCGGATCATGGTGGGCGGGCTCTTGTGGCGAGGGAGCTTGCTCCCGCTCGGCTGCGAAGCAGTCGTAAAATCAGGCAACTCGGTGTGTCTGGTAGATCCAAGGGGCAGCTTCGCAGCCCAGCGCGAGCAAGCTCCCTCGCCACAAGGCTCTCTTCCATAGTCGATATCTTCTGATATTCAGGCCCCTGATGTCCCCAAGCCAACCCATCGCCCAACCCGCCTACGTCCTCCACAGCCGCGCCTACCGCGAAAGCAGCGCCCTGGTGGACTTCCTCACGCCGCAAGGGCGGCTGCGGGCGGTGTTGCGTGGAGCGCGGGGCAAGGCCGGGACACTGGCGCGACCGTTCGTGCCGCTGGAAGTCGAGTTCCGTGGTCGAGGCGAGTTGAAAAATGTCGGGCGCATGGAAAGCAATGGCGTCGCGGCGTGGCTCAACGGTGAGGCGCTGTTCAGCGGCTTATACCTCAATGAACTGTTGATCCGCCTGCTGCCGGCCGAAGATCCCCATCCTGCCGTCTTCGACCACTACGCCGCCACGCTGCTGGCCCTGGCTGAAGGGCGGCCGCTGGAGCCGCTGCTGCGCTCCTTTGAGTGGCGGCTACTGGATGACCTGGGCTACGGCTTCGCTCTGAACACTGATCTGCACGGCGAACCCGTCGCGGCGGACGGTCTTTACCGCTTACAGGTGGATGCTGGCCTGGAGCAGGTCTACCTGTTGCAACCGGGGCTGTTCAATGGGGCTGAGCTGCTGGCGATGGCCGAGGCCGACTGGAGTGCGCCAGGCGCCTTGTCGGCAGCCAAGCGGCTGATGCGCCAGGCCCTGGCTGTGCACCTGGGCGGGCGGCCACTGGTCAGTCGCGAGTTGTTTCGCAAGCCCTGATCAACCCGTATGCTGTGGGCCGACTATTCGTCCATTCAGGAGCCTTTTCGTGAGCACCAGCAATCGCATTCTTCTCGGCGTGAACATCGACCATGTCGCCACCCTGCGCCAGGCCCGCGGTACGCGTTACCCGGATCCGGTCAAGGCCGCATTGGACGCGGAAGAGGCGGGCGCCGACGGCATCACCGTACACTTGCGTGAAGACCGTCGTCACATCCAGGAGCGAGATGTGCTGCTGCTCAAGGACGTGCTGCAAACCCGCATGAACTTCGAAATGGGCGTGACCGAAGAGATGATGGCGTTCGCTGAGCTCATCCGCCCGGCGCACATCTGTCTGGTGCCGGAGACTCGCCAGGAGCTGACCACCGAAGGCGGTCTCGACGTGGCGGGGCAGGAGGCGCGGATCAGCTTGGCAGTGGAGCGCTTGTCGAAGATCGGCGCCGAGGTATCGCTGTTCATTGATGCCGACGAACGGCAGATCGAGGCTTCCAAGCGTGTTGGCGCACCGGCCATCGAGCTGCACACGGGCCGTTACGCTGATGCCGAGACTCCCACGGATGTGGCCGATGAGCTGCAGCGAGTCGCTGACGGTGTCGCCTTCGGCCTGGCCAAGGGCCTGATCGTCAACGCCGGCCATGGCCTGCACTACCACAACGTCGAAGCCGTCGCGGCGATCAAGGGCATCAACGAGCTGAACATCGGCCACGCGTTGGTGGCCCATGCGTTGTTCGTCGGGTTCAAGTCGGCTGTATCGGAAATGAAAGCGCTGATCCTGGCTGCCGCCAAGTCCTGACCGCGGCCATAGACGGGCTGCTCACTTAGGGCTTGCCTGATTCATTGTGGCGAGGGAGCTTGCTCCCGCTGGGCTGCGCAGCAGCCCCTTGGATCTGCCAGACACATCGGGTTGCCAGGGAGTTACTAGGGCCGCTTCGCGCCCCAGCGGGAGCAAGCTCCCTCGCCACAATGGTTCATCACCGCATCGGGATGGTGTACAGCTTCAGAGCTGCGGGCTTTCCTGGTTAGGCTTGCTCTTGTCGACACCCGGCACGTGCAGGTTGCCCTCGGCCACCTGGTTGCCTTCGAGCTGCGGCTGCGTCACCCAGGTCAGGATGTCGTAGTAGCGACGGATGTTCGCCACGAAATGCACCGGCTCGCCGCCCCGGGCGTAGCCATAGCGGGTCTTGCTGTACCACTGTTTCTGCGACAGGCGCGGCAGGATCTTCTTCACATCCAGCCACTTGTTCGGGTTCAGCCCTTCCTTGGCCGCCAGTTTGCGCGCGTCGTCCAGGTGACCGCTGCCCACGTTATAGGCAGCGAGGGCGAACCAGGTGCGGTCGGGCTCCTGGATGCTTTCGTCCAGTTGGTCCTTCATGTAGGCCAGGTACTTGGCGCCGCCCATGATGCTCTGCTTCGGATCCAGGCGGTTGGACACGCCCATGGCCTGGGCGGTGTTCTGGGTCAGCATCATCAGGCCACGCACGCCGGTCTTGGACGTGACCGCCGGTTGCCACAGCGATTCCTGATAGCCAATCGCAGCCAGCAGGCGCCAGTCGACTTTCTCTTTCTTGGCGTAGGTCTTGAAGTGCTGTTCGTATTTGGGCAGCCGTTGCTGCAAGTGTTGGGCGAAGGTGGTGGCGCCCATGTAGCCGAGAACATCGACGTGCCCGTAATAGCGGTCTTTGAGGCGCTGCAGGGTGCCGTTCTTCTGCACTTTGTCCAGGTAGCTGTTGATCTCGTTGAGCAGGCTGTTGTCCTCACCGGGGGCGACCGCCCAACTCTGGCTGCGGGCATCACCCAGGTCGAACGCCACGCGCACGTTGGGGAAGTACACCTGGTTCATCGCCACTTCGTTGGAGTCCACCAGGGTCAGGTCGATCTGGCCCTCATCCACCATGCGTAGCAGGTCGACCACTTCAACCGCGTCGGACTCTTCGTATTCGATGCCCGGGTATTGCTGTTTAAGCTGTGCCAGTTGTTCGGCGTGAGTGCTGCCCTTGAGCACCATGATTTTTTTGCCGGCCAAAGCGGCGGCGTCGGTGGGGCGTGACTGGCCGTTGCGGTAGATGATCTGCGGGGTGACTTCCAGGTAGGAGCGGGAAAACCGTACCTGCTTCTTGCGCTGTTCGCTGCTGACCAGGCCCGCGGCCGCCAATACCGGACCGTTGGGCTTGCCGATCTGGCTGAACAGGTCGTCGAGGTTGTCGGCGGTCTCTATCTTCAGTTCCACCCCCAAATCGTCGGCGAAGCGCTTCACCAGCTCGTACTCGAAGCCGGTTTCACCGTTACGATCCTCAAAGTAGGTGGCGGGGCTGTTTCGGGTAACCACCCGCAGCACGCCATCCTCCTTTACGCGCTCCAGTGTGTTGGGTTTCTCAACACAACCACTGAGCACCAGGAAGAGTCCGGTAGCGATCAGCCATTTGGCGTACCGCGGACGCAAAGCCGTTGGGGAAAACATCTGCGCAGTATACGCAAACGGCCCCTACCGCCATATCTCGACAGTAAAAGGCCAGTCTGCTAGCCATTGCAAAACATGTCCGCAACACAGGCCGGCCGGGGCGCGCGGGGCTTTGCATCGCTGAAAAATATCTCTTCGGCAGCCTTGGCGCGGGTGTCCGATACCGTCGCGCACGCAAAGACCGACATTCGGCCAGCACTGCGCGTGCCGTTTCGGGTGCCGTTGCCGGCGGTTTAGGCTAGAATGCACGGCCTCAAAGCACACCCCCTTCCCGAGGCTGTCCCGAAGATGTTGATCCTGCGCGGCGCTCCTGCCCTTTCTGCCTTTCGCCACAGCAAACTCCTTGAGCAACTGAGCCAGAAGGTTCCGGCTGTCAGTGGCTTGTATGCTGAATTCGCTCACTTCGCCGAAGTCACCGGCGGTTTGACCGGCGACGAACAGCAGGTGCTTGCGCGCCTTCTGAAGTACGGTCCCAGTGTTCCTGTCCAGGAGCCGGCCGGTCGCCTGTTCCTGGTACTGCCGCGTTTCGGCACCATTTCGCCGTGGTCGAGCAAGGCCAGCGATATCGCCCGCAACTGCGGCCTGGCGAAAGTCCAGCGCCTGGAGCGCGGTATTGCCTTTTATGTCGCCGGTGAATTCAGCGAGGCCGAGGCCCAACTGATCGCCGACGGCCTGCATGACCGCATGACCCAGGTCGTCCTGGGCAACCTGGAGCAGGCCGCCGGCCTGTTCAGCCACGCCGAACCCAAGCCACTGACCGCCATCGACGTGTTGGGCGGCGGCCGTGCCGCGCTGGAAAAAGCCAACGCCGAGCTGGGCCTGGCCCTGGCCGAAGACGAGATCGATTACCTGGTCAACGCTTTCCAGGGCTTGAAGCGCAACCCTCACGACATCGAACTGATGATGTTCGCCCAGGCCAACTCCGAGCACTGCCGTCACAAGATCTTCAACGCCAGTTGGGACATTGACGGCCAGAGCCAGGAAAAAAGCCTGTTCGGCATGATCAAGAACACCTACCAGATGCATAACGAAGGTGTGCTGTCGGCCTACAAGGACAACGCGGCGGTGATCGTCGGCAACGTTGCCGGTCGTTTCTACCCGAACCCTGAGACCCGCCAGTACGGTGCGGTCCAGGAGCCGGTGCACATCCTGATGAAGGTCGAGACCCACAACCACCCGACCGCGATCGCCCCGTTCCCGGGCGCGTCCACCGGTTCCGGTGGCGAGATCCGCGACGAAGGCGCCACCGGGCGTGGTGCCAAGCCCAAGGCCGGCCTGACCGGCTTCACCGTGTCGAACCTGCAGATCCCGGGTTTTGAACAGCCGTGGGAAAAGCCGTACGGCAAGCCTGAGCGCATCGTCAACGCCCTGGACATCATGATCGAAGGCCCCCTGGGGGGCGCGGCGTTCAACAACGAATTCGGCCGTCCGGCCCTGACCGGCTATTTCCGTACCTTCGAACAGTCCATCACCACCCCGCGCGGTGAGGAAGTCCGTGGTTACCACAAGCCGATCATGTTGGCTGGCGGCATGGGCAACATCCGCGCCGACCACGTGCAGAAAGGCGAGATCCTGGTCGGCTCCAAGCTGATCGTCCTCGGTGGCCCGGCCATGCTGATCGGCCTGGGCGGTGGCGCCGCTTCCTCCATGGCCACCGGCACCAGCTCGGCCGACCTGGACTTTGCGTCGGTCCAGCGGGAAAACCCGGAAATGGAACGCCGTTGCCAGGAAGTCATCGACCGTTGCTGGCAGTTGGGTGAACACAACCCCATCAGCTTCATCCACGACGTCGGCGCGGGCGGCCTGTCCAACGCCTTCCCGGAACTGGTCAACGACGGTGGCCGTGGTGGCCGCTTCGAACTGCGCAACATTCCAAACGACGAGCCGGGCATGGCCCCGCACGAAATCTGGAGCAACGAATCCCAGGAGCGTTACGTCCTGGCGGTCGGCCCGGCCGACTTCGAACGTTTCCAGGCCATTTGCGAGCGTGAGCGCTGCCCGTTCGCGGTAGTGGGTGAAGCCACCGCCGAGCCGCAACTGACCGTCACCGACAGCCATTTCGGCAACAGCCCGGTGGACATGCCGCTGGAAGTGCTGCTGGGCAAGGCCCCGCGCATGCACCGTTCGGCCGTTCGCGAAGCGGAGCTGGGGGACGATTTCGATCCGTCGACTCTCGACCTCGCCGAGTCCATCGAGCGCGTGCTGCATCACCCGGCCGTGGCGAGCAAAAGCTTCCTGATCACCATTGGCGACCGCACCATCACCGGCCTCGTGGCCCGTGACCAGATGGTCGGCCCATGGCAGGTGCCGGTGGCCGACGTGGCCGTGACCGCCACCAGCTTCGACGTCTACACCGGCGAAGCCATGGCGATGGGCGAGCGCACGCCGCTGGCGCTGCTGGATGCCCCGGCCTCGGGCCGCATGGCAATCGGCGAGACCCTGACCAACATCGCGGCTTCGCGCATTGGCAAGATTTCCGACATCAAGTTGTCGGCCAACTGGATGTCCGCCGCCGGTCACCCGGGTGAAGACGCCCGCCTGTACGACACCGTCAAGGCTGTCGGCATGGAGCTGTGCCCTGAGCTGGGCATCACCATTCCGGTGGGCAAGGACTCCATGTCCATGGCCACGCGCTGGAGCGACGAAGGCGTGGACAAGAGCGTGACCTCGCCGCTGTCGCTGATCGTGACCGGTTTCGCCCCGGTCACCGACATCCGCCAGACCCTGACCCCGCAACTGCGCATGGACAAGGGCACCACCGACCTGATCCTGATCGACCTGGGCCGTGGCCAAAACCGCATGGGCGCCTCGATCCTGGCCCAGGTGCACGGCAAGCTCGGCTCGCAAGCGCCGGACGTCGACGATGCCGAAGACCTGAAAGCGTTCTTCGCCGTGATCCAGGGCCTCAACGCCGACGGTCACCTGCTGGCCTACCACGACCGCTCCGATGGCGGCTTGCTGACCACCGTGGTGGAAATGGCCTTTGCCGGTCACTGCGGCCTGAGCCTGACCCTCGACAGCGTGGCCGAGTCCAGCGCCGAAATCCCGGCCATCCTGTTCAACGAAGAGTTGGGCGCGGTGATCCAGGTTCGCCAGGACGCCACCCCGGACATCCTCGCCCAGTTCAGCGCGGCTGGCCTGGCCGACTGCGTTTCGGTGATCGGCCAGCCGATCAACAACGCCCACATCAACATCACCTTCAACGGCGACACCGTCTTCGAAGGCCAGCGCAGCCTGTTGCAGCGCCAGTGGGCGGAAACCAGCTACCAGATCCAGCGCCTGCGGGACAACGCCGACTGCGCCGAGCAGGAATTCGACGCACTGCTGGAAGAAGACAACCCGGGCCTGAGCGCCAAGCTCAGCTACGACGTCAACCACGACGTGGCCGCGCCTTACATCAAGAAAGGCATTCGCCCACAAGTGGCGGTCCTGCGCGAGCAGGGCGTCAACGGCCAGGTGGAAATGGCGGCGGCGTTCGACCGCGCCGGCTTCAACGCGATCGATGTGCACATGAGCGACATCCTCGCTGGTCGTGTCGACCTGAACGACTTCAAGGGCATGGTCGCTTGTGGCGGTTTCTCCTACGGTGACGTGTTGGGTGCCGGTGAGGGCTGGGCCAAGTCGGCGCTGTTCAACAGCCGTGCCCGCGATGCGTTCCAGGGCTTCTTCGAACGTACCGACAGCTTCACCCTTGGCGTGTGCAACGGTTGCCAGATGATGTCCAACCTGCACGAACTGATCCCGGGCAGCGAGTTCTGGCCGCACTTCGTGCGTAACCGTTCCGAGCAGTTCGAAGCGCGCGTGGCAATGGTCCAGGTGCAGGAGTCGAACTCGATCTTCCTGCAGGGCATGGCCGGTTCGCGCATGCCGATCGCCATCGCCCACGGCGAAGGCCATGCGGAATTCGAAAGCGAAGAAGCGCTGCTCGAAGCCGACCTGTCCGGTTGCGTGTCGCTGCGGTTTGTCGACAACCACGGCAAGGTCACCGAAACCTACCCGGCCAACCCGAACGGCTCGCCGCGCGGGATCACCGGCCTGACCAGCCGCGACGGCCGCGTCACGATCATGATGCCGCACCCGGAGCGGGTGTTCCGCGCGGTGCAGAACTCGTGGCGTTCGGACGACTGGAACGAAGACGCGCCATGGATGCGCATGTTCCGTAACGCGCGCGTCTGGGTGAACTAAGACGGTGTACAAGCTCTGCTTCTTCGTCCCGGCCAGCCATGTGGACGTGGTCAAAAACGCCGTATTCGCTGCCGGTGGCGGGCGAATCGGCGACTATGACCACTGCGCCTGGCAAGTCCTGGGCTTGGGCCAGTTTCGCCCGTTGGACGGCAGCCAGCCGTTCATTGGCCAGGCGGGACAGGTCGAGCAGGTCGAGGAATGGAAAGTGGAGCTTGTCGTTGCCGATGAGCTGACTCGTGGCGTGGTGGACGCGCTGAAACAGAGCCATCCCTACGAGACACCGGCGTATGAAGTGTGGCGGTTAGAGGATTTTTGATCCCGGGCCGTTGAAATGAAAAACCCGCTGATGAATCAGCGGGTTTTTTATTGGGCGCTATTTGAAGCCGATTTATCGGTGTACACGGAACCTGTGGCGAGGGAGCTTGCTCCCGCTGGGCTGCGCAGCAGCCCCCTGGATCTGCCAGACACACCGAGTTGCGAGGGAATTATTTGGGGCCGCTGCGCGCCCCAGCGGGAGCAAGCTCCCTCGCCACAGAGATAGCGGTCTGTCAGACGCACCGAAGTTTCCGACAAGTTTTTAGGGTTGTCCCTCGGAAGCGGGGGCTCTAGCCTTTGGGTGTCGCTGCCCGCGTGGGAATGCATCCCGTGACGCTCTGCGTCACCTTCCAGAAGCGGAACGCAGAGCGTCCCTGGCGGCATTCCCACGCGGGAGCGTGGGAACGATCGAGCGCGGTGTGTCAGGTCGATTGAGATTGGCTGTTTGGGTCTGCTGCGCAGCCCAGCGGGAGCAAGCTCCCTCGCCACGGGGGATGGTGTTTTGTGGCGAGGGGATTCATTCCTTGATAACTATTGGTGGAGGTTCTCAAGCCGGCACGCTTCTTTTTCGATGCCAATGCACTCGACCGGTTGGCTCACGCCTTTCTCGAAACGGCGTGCATTCATCAATAGGCCGCCTTTGATACCGCCGATGAATGCGTAGGCGCCTTCACGCGAGCCAGCGCTAGGTATCGACAAATCAACCGCCACGCTGTTGGGCCTGACCTCATATACCCAGCCGCCATTTTTTGCTTCCTGGGTTGCCCAGAGCTTGGCTTCGCTATAATCGCGAAACGCTACAACGAGCGATCGGGCCGTGGAGTCCTCCAGCCAGCGCGCCGATCTCAAACTTGGTGGCAAAGAGTTCCAGCCCCGTAGCCCGTTGCTAAGCGCATCCGCTCCCTGCACGGGGTTGATCGTCGTAGAGCCGACGGCCCAAAGGGATTGCTTGGTCGTTACCCATGCCAGCCCCTCTGGAGGCGTCAGCCGGCTCCAATTGATGGAAATCGCGGCGACGTCCTGCATCGACTCGCGGCCGGTGGGGGCTCGGTAGTTTGGGTTCGGCCTGCATTTGGCAAGATCGTCTTTGTGACAGGCCTGTTTGATGAAGTGCCCCTTGACCCCGCCCGGGAAGCTGATTTCCTGGTCTCTTGGAAAGGGCCCCCCCGATGGCACCTGATCGATTCCGTGGGGGGCAGTGAACTCGTACACCCATTCTTTGGCATAGTTTTGGGCCCAGGCCAGGCTACGCGTTGTACTGCTGAACACCGTTCCCGCGCTTCCACTCGCGTGGGTGATCCAGTCATATATCCATTCGTTTTCAGGGACGCCCACAGCTTTGGGCAACATCCCCTTCTCGAAGGCATCGAGGCCCTGTCCCGTCGTATCCCCCCGATAGAGCGTGTCCATGTCGGTACGCCAGCGCAACCAGGGCGTAGTTCTGTGAATATCCACGCTCGAATCCGCCGTAACCTGAAGCCAGGCTTGATACCACGGCTCCTCTTTACCCTCCGCAGGCGCCCCAGCCCCCCACGCGTCGCCTCCCAACTGCCAAACACTCGCCAACGCCACCACCGCAACCGCGGTCGTCCGTATAAAACTGTTATGAGTTGTCATGATTTGATGTCCATCTGGAACGGTGAAGCCCTGTCGAATCACATACGTCATGACTGCCTATGCTTCGACGTGACACGTCTCACTATGAATTCTGCGGGGCGTCGCGCCACCGCATCAGTTTTGAGGGTAGATCAAAGCTGATAAGGCGGTTGCGCTCCGCTTCCGGGACTTGTAGCAAGATGTGAGATCGACACCGTCCCTGTGGTGAGGGGATTTATCCCCGCTGGGCTGCGAAGCGGCCCCAAAACCAGACAACCCGGTGTGTCAGGCAAATTGAGTTGGCTGCCTTGGGTCTGCTGCGCAGCCCAACGGGGATAAATCCCCTCGCCACAGGAGCTGCTTCGGGGCTATGGACGAATCTCGATCATGGTGCCATCCGGCACTAGGTTCCAAACCTCGCGCATATCCACATTGCGCATGGCGATGCAGCCATCGGTCCAGTCCAAGGTGTGGAACAACTGCTCAGGGTTCTCTTCCGAATCCGGCGTGCCGTGGATCATGATCATGCCCCCCGGTTCCACGCCTTCACGGCGGGCGCGGGCGGCGTCGGTGATGTTGGGGTAGGAAATGTGCATCGACAGGTAGAAGCGGTCGCTGGTCTTGCGCCAGTCGATCCAGTAGAAACCCTCGGGGGTGCGCTTGTCGCCTTCGATCAGCTTGGGGCCTTTCTTGGCGCCCTTGCCCAGGGAGATGCGATAGGTCTTGAGCGGCTTGCCGTCGTTGATCAATTGCAATTGATGGGCGGACTTGAGCACCAGCACTTTTTCGATGGTCTTGCCGTTGTAGGTTCCCGGCGCGGAAGCCTGAGACACAGCGGTGAACGACAAGCAGAACAGGACAAGCAACCAGCGCATTGAAACGATATCCCTAGAGGTGTCGCGGCTATTAATGGGTTTTTTATGTATTGGCAGGCTGGGCCAGTGGCGGGATCGATTCGGATCGCACCGAGTAATCTTCGGCCCGGCGGTCCGCATAGAAATATTCCAGGGTGCGGCCCACCGTGCGGAACGCCAGTTCATTCCAGGGAATATCCGCTTCTTCGAACAGTTTCACTTCCAGGCTCTCGGGCCCGGCGGCGAAATCCTCATCCACCAGTTCGGCGCGGAAGAATACATGTACCTGGCTGATATGCGGTACGTCAATCAGCGTATAGATGCTCAAATTTCGCACACGGGCGCAGGCTTCCTCGGCGGTTTCGCGTACGGCGGCCTGTTCGACCGTCTCGCCGTTCTCCATGAAGCCCGCCGGCAGCGTCCAGTAACCACGCCTTGGCTCGATGGCGCGTCGGCACAACAAGACTTTACTGCCCCAGGTCGGTATGCAACCGGCGACGATGTTGGGGTTCTGGTAATGGATGGTGTGGCAGGTGTCGCAAACAAAACGCAGGCGCGAGTCGCCTTCGGGTATGCGCTGGGTCACCGGGTTACCGCACTGGCTGCAGAATTTCATGCTTGGATTCCTGAATGCTGCGCCTATCTTGGCGTGCGTGGGCCGGTGCGGCAAGTTGTCGTTTCGCGACACGACGCGGTGCGGGGGTTGGGCCGCTTGAACGATTGGTGCATGATGCAAGGTAGCGAATAAATCGAGAAGTCTCATGCTGGACGAGCTACTGCATCGAGTAAGTAACCATACCCCGCACGATCTGCAGGCTGACCGACGTTTCCCTGAAGCCGCGGTGCTGGTGCCGATTACCCGCAGCGATGAACCGGAGCTGGTACTGACCCTGCGCGCCAGCGGGCTCTCGACCCATGGCGGCGAGGTGGCGTTCCCCGGCGGGCGCCGCGACCCGGAAGACCCGGACCTGATCTTCACCGCCCTGCGCGAAGCCGAGGAAGAGATCGGCCTGCCGCCCGGCCTGGTGGAAGTGATTGGCCCCCTCAGCCCGCTGATCTCGTTGCACGGCATCAAGGTCACGCCTTATGTCGGAGTGATTCCGGACTACGTCGAATACCTGGCCAACGATGCCGAGATCGCTGCGGTATTCAGCGTGCCGCTGGAGTTTTTCCGCAAGGACCCACGCGAACACACGCACCGCATCGATTACCAGGGCCACAGTTGGTACGTGCCCAGTTATCGCTTTGGCGAATACAAGATCTGGGGACTGACGGCGATCATGATCGTCGAATTGGTCAACCTGCTGTACGACGCCGAAATCGACCTGCACAAACCGCCCAAGAGTTTCATCAATACCTGACGCCCCGAGGACTCTCATGAAATATCGCCTGGGCGATGCCCGTGTCGAAACCCACCCACAGAGCTGGGTTGCGCCCAACGCCACGCTGGTGGGCAAGGTCCGCCTCGAAGAGGGCGCCAACGTCTGGTTCAACGCCGTGCTGCGTGGTGACAACGAACTGATCCTGATCGGCAAGAACAGCAACGTACAGGACGGCACGGTGATGCACACCGACATGGGCTATCCGCTGACCATCGGCACCGGCGTGACCATCGGCCACAACGCCATGCTCCACGGCTGCACGGTGGGCGACTACAGCCTCATCGGCATCAACGCGGTGATTCTCAACGGCGCGAAGATCGGCAAGAACTGCATCATCGGCGCCAACTCGCTGATCGGCGAGGGCAAGGAAATTCCCGACGGTTCGCTGGTGATGGGCTCGCCCGGCAAGGTGGTGCGTGAACTGACCGAGGCCCAGAAGAAAATGCTCGAGGCCAGTGCGGCGCACTATGTGCACAATTCCCAGCGCTACGCCCGCGACCTGTTCGAGCAGGAACCATGAGCGCCCCTGAACGCCCGGTGCCTTCGCCCTGCGTGAACATCTGTGCGCTGGACGATGACGACATCTGCACCGGTTGCCAGCGCACCGTGGCGGAGATCACCCGTTGGAGCCGGATGGACAACGAAGAGCGACGCAGCGTCTTGGCCTTGTGTCATGACCGGGCCAAGGCCAGTGGGTTGGTGTGGATGTTGCCGGCCAGGCGGTGATGTCCACTTGCGAACACAAAACCCTGTGGCGAGGGAGCTTGCTCCCGCTGGGCTGCGATATAGGTAGTCCGTTCCTTGCTCCCCCATACTGATACTCGCTGGAGTCCGGTTGTTGCGAGGAAGGAACATGCACCTGCGAGCTACGAATAGGGCTGCAACGCATCTCGATGATTACTGCTTCACCTTCGAGCCCAGCAGGTGCGCTTGCGCCCTCTAACGAACACTCAGGGAAAGCCGGGCACGGCTCTCTATATCGCCTTCGCTGGACGCAAGCATGCATGTTCCTGCATGTACTTTAGCGTCTGTGGAGGTGTGCGATGCAAACGCTCTTGTCTCAGAAATTCACTGCTTATATCGGAATTGATTGGGCCGATACCAAACATGACGTCTGTTTGCAGGTTGCTGGGCAAGCCCAGCGGTGCTTCTCGGTCATCCGACACAACCCCGAAGCTATTGATCAATGGGCTCATGCGCTGTATCAGCGTTATGGCGGTCCTATCGCCATTGCCGTGGAGTTAGACAAAGGACCGTTGATAGCGGCCCTGCAAAAATATGATTTTTTTTGTTTGTTCCCGATCAACCCCGCCACCTTAGCCAAGCAGCGTAAGGCCTTCGTTCCCAGCGGTGCGAAGGACGATCCGAGCGATGCCCAGTGGGCACTTGAGCTATTGCTCAAGCATCCCGACAGATTTCCCCAGCAGGAGAAACAAAGTCCTGCCATACGTTCTCTGGCTAGCTTGACTGAACATCGGAGAACCTTGGTTGATGAGCGGGTAAGAATCAGTAATCGGTTGGTTTGCATGCTCAAGCAGTACTATCCGTTGGCGCTGGAGTTGTTCCACGATCATGACACACAGGTGTTCTGTGATTTCCTGGAGCGCTGGTCGACGTTGGAAACACTTAAACGTGCTCGGCCTACAAGCGTTTTGAAGTTTCTTAACGCGCATAATGTTCGCCATGCAGAACTCAATCAGCAGCGTCTGGCCTTGATCCTCAAGGCCACGCCGCTGACAGAGGATCCGGGGATTGTTAACCCTTCAGCGCTGTATGTGCGGACCCTGGCATCGCAACTGAGTGGGATGCTGGTGGCGATCAAGCAGTTTGATGCGGCGATCGAAGAAACGGCCAATACCCTGGCCGATTACAGCCTCTTCAAATCCTTGCCTGGAGCCGGGCAACAGCTTGCACCACGGCTAATGGTAGCTTTTGGTGAGCAACGTGATCGCTTCAAGGATGCTGGTGCTATGCAGCGATATGCCGGGATCGCTCCGGTTACCGAGCGCAGTGGCAAGAAGAAAATCGTTCGCTGGCGCTATCAATGTTCAACCTTTTTGCGCCAGACATTTGTCGAGTGGGCTGCCCACAGCATCAATCAATCGGTATGGGCAGGGGCGTACTATCGCCAACAGAAGGCCAAAGGCTGCTCTCATCAAGCAGCCCTGAGGGCACTGGCTTTTAAATGGATCAGGATCGTTTATCGGTGCTGGAATGCTGGATCCCAGTATGACGAGAGCGTCTATTTACAAGCCTTGGCCCGCCACGACTCGCCTTTGATAAGAGCACCGGAGGCAACGAAAGCATGTTGACGGAAGAGCTCAGGGCGTGAAGCAGCCCCAATAACGCACTGACAACTCGGTGCGTCTGGCTGATCCAAGGGGGCTGCTGCGCAGCCCAGCGGGAGCAAGCTCCCTCGCCACAAGGGCATCTCACAAGGCTTTAGTCGATCGTCGTCCAACCCACCGATCCAACCCCACCACCCCCAGCGCAATCCCGACAAACCCCAGCAATATCCCCCAGCATTGATGAAAACCTGCGGATAACCCAGGTTCGTCACATCGATGAAAGGGTAGGGGTAAGCTGCCAATAGATCCCCGCGCAGCAGGACATAGGCGAAATACATCAAGGGGTAGATCACCCACAGCTTGATGTGACCCAGGCGCAAGGTACCTTTGGGCACCCACAGCCACCAATAGGCGATGTACAGCAAGGGCACCACGTCGTGCAGTAATTCGTCGGCCACGAACTGCCAGCCTTCGGGTTGCCAGAGGTGGCGCAGCAGCAGGTTGTAGGCCAGGCCGACCAGGGCGATGCTCACGGCGATGCCGCTGCGCACGCTGGGCAGCAGGAACCAGCGTCGGGCCGCCGATTCGCCAGGGGTCAGTTCCCAGGTCAACACCACGGCTACCAGGGTGTTGGTCAGGACCGTGAAAAAACTGAAGAAACTCACCAGCCCGCCCAGCAGGCTCGCGTCCAGTTTCCAGCGACCCAGCAGGATCAGATACAACTGGATGCTCAATCCCACCCAGCCCAGCAGTGCCGTCACCGAGACAAAACGCTGTCGCAGCGTGAGGTGACGACCCTGATCACTGCCCACGGCTCAGACCGGCCGCTTGGTGCGCATCAACTTGATGTACAGGCGCTCGACTTTCTCCCGCGCCCACGGCGTCTTGCGCAGGAAGGTCAGGCTCGACTTGATGCTCGGGTCGCTTTTGAAGCAACGGATATCGATGCGCTCGGCCAGCCCCGACCATTCATAGTGCTGCACCAGGGCATTGAGAATCTGCTCCAGCGTCACGCCGTGCAGCGGGTTGTTGTTGGGTTCGGTCATGGGAGGTCTTCGCGCTAAAGGTGTAAAGCCGCGCACCTTAGCCGAGGTGCCCCTTTGGTGGAAGCATAGCCTTCATCATGGCCGCCAGCGCCAGGCGCACTGTTACCGAATCCGAGATGATTCATGTCAGCAAAAGCCCTTTCTCTATTGAGAACAGGACATTATCCTTGCCCGCTTGCTGAAACGCTTCTTCTGGCGTGCCTAAGTCTCTGCGTCCAGCTCAATCCTGCTGAAAGATCAAAGAACGCCCAGTGTTCAGATTTTGAAAGACAGCGCTGTCTTTCAGGATTTCTGTGGGAGCGAGCTTGCTCGCGATAACGATTGCACATTCAACATTGAAGCCGGCTGACACACCGCATCGCGAGCAAGCTCGCTCCCACAAGGGATCGCGGCAACCGAATTTGCCTTTTTTCAACTGAACCATGCCCCTGCAAGATCGTCATCTACAGTGACTACTTGCGCGGAACTCCTTAAAACGTCACGGAGAAACACACTATGAGCACTGAGGGTGCTTTGAGTCGAAGCCGTCTGCTACCGAGTTTGCTCGGCATTCTGCTTCTATTGATGGGCCTGGCCCTGTTGGCCGGGGGAGTCAAGCTGAGCACGCTTGGCGGCTCGTGGTATTACCTGCTGGCCGGTATCGGCCTGGCGTTGACTGGCGTGCTGCTGATCATGGCCCGCCGCGCGGCCCTGGGCCTGTACGCGCTGGTGCTGTTCGCCAGCACCGTGTGGGCGTTGTGGGAAGTGGGCCTGGATTGGTGGCAACTGGTGCCGCGCCTGGCGCTGTTGTTTGCCCTGGGCATCGTCATGTTGCTGCCGTGGTTCCGCCGCCCGCTGTTGACCGCCGATGCCTCGGCCACCGGAACCCGCGCATTGGGCGCCGCCGTGGTCATCGCCGGTGTCGCCGCCCTCGCCAGCCAGTTCACCAACCCGGGTGAGATCAAGGGCCAACTGGATCGTGACAGCGTGCCGGGTATGGCCAACACCGCACCGGCCATGCCGGAAGGCGACTGGAACTCCTACGGGCGCAGTGCCCATGGCGATCGCTATTCGCCGCTGGCACAGATCACCCCCGAGAACGTCAGCAAACTGGTGCCGGCCTGGACCTATCGTACCGGCGACCTGCCAGGGCCGAACGATCCGGGTGAAACCACTGCCGAAAACACCCCGCTGAAGGCCAACGGCATGCTTTATGTGTGCACGCCCCACAGCCAGGTGATTGCCCTGGAACCGGAAACCGGCAAGGAAATCTGGCGTTTCGATCCGAAGCTTTCCACGCAAAAAGCGGAGAACTTCAAGGGTTGGGCGCACATGACCTGCCGTGGCGTGACTTATCACGATGATGCGGTGTACGCCTCTGCCGAGCAGAGCCCGACGGGTGTCGCCAGCACCTCGCCGGCCAGCACCACTTGCCCGCGGCGGATCTTCTTGCCGACCGCCGACACCCGCCTGATCGCCCTCAACGCCGACACCGGCAAGATGTGCGAAGACTTCGGCGACAAGGGCCAGGTCGACCTGACTGCCAACATCGGCGGTTTCACGGCCGGCGGTTACTACTCCACGTCGCCACCGGCGGTCACCCAGAACCTGGTGGTGATCGGCGGCCACGTCACCGATAACGTCTCCACCGACGAGCCCAGCGGCGTCATCCGTGCCTACGACGTGCACACCGGCAAGCTGGTGTGGAACTGGGACAGCGGCAACCCGGACGACACCGCGCCGATTGCCGAGGGCAAGACCTACACCCGCAATTCGCCGAACATGTGGTCCATGTTCAGCGTCGATGAAAAACTCGGCATGCTCTACCTGCCGATGGGCAACCAGACCCCCGACCAGTTTGGTGGTTTCCGTACGCCGGAATCGGAAAAATACGCCGCTGGCCTGACGGCGCTGGACATCGCCACCGGCAAGGTGCGCTGGTACTTCCAGTTCACTCACCACGACCTGTGGGACATGGACGTCGGCGGTCAACCGACCCTGATGGACATGAAGACCGCCGATGGTGTGAAACCCGCTGTATTGGCGTCGACCAAGCAGGGCAGCATCTACGTGCTGGACCGCAGCAATGGCCAGCCGATCATCCCGATCAAGGAAATCCCGGTGCCCCAAGGCGCGGTGGAAGGTGACCACACCTCGCCGACCCAACCGATGTCCGACCTGAACTTCGTGCCGCCGGTCCTCAAGGAACGCGACATGTGGGGCGTGACCCCGTTCGACCAGATGCTCTGCCGGATCGACTTCAAGTCGCTGCGTTATGAGGGCATGTTCACGCCGCCGTCGCTGCAAGGCTCAATCGTTTACCCGGGTAACTTCGGTGTGTTCGACTGGGGCGGTATTTCGGTGGACCCGGTGCGCCAGATCGCCTTCGTCAACCCGAGCTACATGGCGTTCAAGTCCAAATTGGTGCCGGCAGCCGAAGTGGCTGGCGGTCCGGGGCGCAAGAGCGAAACCGAAGGCGTACAGCCGAACAAAGGCGCGCCGTATGGGGTGATCCTCGAAGCGCTGCTCTCGCCGATGGGCCTGCCTTGCCAGGCGCCGGCCTGGGGTTATGTGGCGGCGGTGGACCTGACCAACAACAAGACCCTGTGGAAACACAAGAACGGCACCGTGCGTGACAGCTCGCCGGTACCGATCCCGCTGAGCATGGGCGTACCGAGCCTGGGCGGCACCTTCACCACCGCCAGCGGCCTGGCGTTCCTCAGCGGCACCCTCGACCAGTACCTGCGTGCCTATGACGTGAAAAACGGCAAGCAACTGTGGGAGGGTCGCCTGCCAGCGGGGGCCCAGACCACGCCGATGACCTACACCGGCAAGGACGGCAAGCAATATGTGCTGGTCGTCGCCGGCGGCCACGGTTCCTTGGGCACCAAGCAGGGTGACTATGTGATCGCGTACAAACTGCCGGATTAAGCCAGACCGGCGGCAATGAAAAAGGCGACACCTTTGCGGGTGTCGCCTTTTTTGTAGCTTGAACACAGGCCTTTTTGGGCTTTTGGGCTTTTGAGCTTTTGTGGCGAGGGAGCTTGCTCCCGCTGGGCTGCGCAGCAGCCCCTCTCAAACTCACTCAATCAACCTGATCCACCGCGTCGCCGGGTTTTAGGGCCGCTTCGCGCCCCAGCGGGAGCAAGCTCCCTCGCCACGGGGGGGGTGCCAGCCTTACAGCTCGATCTTGACGGCCTGCGAAGCCCGGGTCGCCTTGGCGCGGGCCGCTTCGATGGATTCGTCGCGGGCCAGGGCCACGCCCAGGCGGCGCTGGCCGTTGACTTCCGGCTTGCCGAACAGGCGCAGGGCGGTGTCCGGCTCGCTCAGGGCGGCGCCGAGGTTGGCGAAAGCGGTCTGGGTCGACTGGCCTTCCACCAGGATCACCGCCGAAGCCGATGGGCCGAACTGGCGGATCAACGGAATCGGCAGGCCGAGAATGGCGCGGGCGTGCAGGGCGAATTGCGACAAGTCCTGGGAAATCAGCGTCACCAAACCAGTGTCGTGCGGACGTGGCGAGACTTCGCTGAACCACACCTGATCACCCTTGATGAACAGCTCGACGCCAAACAGGCCGCGACCACCCAGGGCCTCGGTCACTGCCTTGGCGACGCGCTCGGATTCAGCCAGGGCCACCGGGCTCATGGCTTGCGGCTGCCAGGATTCCTGGTAGTCGCCTTTCTCCTGACGATGACCGACCGGTGCACAGAACGTGGTACCGCCGACATGGCGCACGGTCAGCAAGGTGATTTCGTAGTCGAAGTCGATGAAGCCTTCGATGATTACCCGGCCTTTGCCGGCACGGCCGCCTTCCTGGGCATAGTCCCAGGCTTTCTGCACGTCGTCGGCACTGCGCAGCAGACTCTGCCCCTTGCCCGAGGAACTCATCACCGGCTTGACCACACATGGGAAGCCCAGGGTTTCGACGGCCTTGCGATAGTCTTCCACGGTGTCGGCGAAGAAATACGGCGAGGTCGGCAGGCCCAGTTCTTCGGCGGCCAGGCGACGGATGCCTTCGCGGTTCATGGTCAACTGCGCGGCGCGGGCGGTAGGGATCACGGTGAAGCCTTCGGCTTCCAGTTCCACCAGGGTGGCGGTGGCGATGGCTTCGATTTCCGGCACGATGAAATGCGGCTTCTCGGCTTCGATCACCGCACGCAGGGCGGCGCCGTCGAGCATGTTGATCACATGGCTGCGGTGGGCCACTTGCATGGCCGGCGCGTTGGCGTAGCGATCCACGGCGATCACTTCAACGCCCAGGCGCTGCAGCTCGATTACCACTTCCTTGCCCAGCTCGCCGCTGCCACACAACAAAACGCGGGTCGCGGTGGGCGACAAGGGAGTTCCGATACGGGTCATCTGAAGGTCCTCAAACAGGAGCGGTCGTCGAGGGTTGCACGCCGGGCGAGCTTCCCGTGGGGAGAAAACGCGGCATTTTACATGAACTGCGGGTTTTGGCTTCAGGTGGCGACGGTTTGCTTGCGCAAACGCCAGGCCATGATCAGCCAGACAGCCGTGACCCCGGCGAATTTCGAGGCCAGGGCGGTGATCACCACGGCAGGCGTCAGAGCGTCGATCAGGCCGAAGAAAATGAACGTGTCCAATGGAATACTCAGGGCCGAACTGATCCACAGCCGATCATGCAATGGGCGTTTGGTGATCGTGAACACCAGCCAGTCGATGCACTCGGACACGGCAAACGCCGTGGCACTGGCCAGGGCGATGGTCGGATCCGAGGTGACATAGGACAACACCAGAGCCACCAGCATCGCCGCGATAGCACCATGGCCGAAACGGGTCTGCACCATGTCCCGCAGGATAAACACCAGCCCGCCCCAGGCCGACCAGATGATGTCCAGGTGCGGCGCGGCGGAAAACGCGAAGTTGATCAGCACGACGCTGGCGATGTAGGCGATCAGGAAGAGCATGGGGGTACCTGGTGAAATGTCGTGCCAAATATTGAAGGATAGCGATATTCCCTGTGGCGAGGGAGCTTGCTCCCGCTGGGGCGCGAAGCGGCCCCAAACCAGGCAACCCGGTGGATCAGGTTAATTGAGTGGTCTTTGAGAGGGGGGCTGCTGCGCAGCCCAGCGGGAGCAAGCTCCCTCGCCACGGAGTTCTGTGTCGCTCAATGGGTAGTAGTTTAGCCGCCGCCAATAGCTCATTCCTCCTCACTCCCCTCCGCCTTCCAATACCCTACAGCCTTCACGAAATCCTGATCCAACCCTTTCTCGTCCAGCAACACCTTGCGAATCTGCCGCGACACCTTGCTCTCGGTGGCGACCCAGGCGTAGAGCTTGCCACCGGGCATATCCAACTGCTGCACGGTGGTCAACAGGTTGTCCTGGCGACCTTCGCGCAGCACCCAGATCACATGCACCTGCGCCGAGCTCTGGAGGACCTGCTGCTCGGCGCCGTTTTCCACTTCCACCACCACCAGGGCACGCCGGTTCGGCGCCAGGCCTTCGAGGCGGCGGGCGATGGCGGGGAGGGCGGTTTCGTCGCCGATCAGCAGGTAGCTGTCGAAGATGTCCGGCACGATCATCGAACCCCGTGGCCCACCGATGTCGAGGTACTGCCCCGGCGTTGCCTGGGCCGCCCAGGTCGAGGCAGGGCCGTCGCCGTGGAGCACGAAATCGATATCCATCTCCAGGGTGTCCAGGTCATAGCGGCGCGGGGTGTAGTCGCGCATTTCCGGCAGCGCGCCCGGGGCCTTGCCGGCGCTGAGGTTGAGGCTTTCCAGCGCCGCCCGTTCCTCAGCGTTCTGCGGGAAAAACAGCTTGACGTGATCATCCGTGCCCAGGCTGACGAACCCGGCCAGTTCCGGCCCACCGACGGTGATGCGGCGCATCCGCGGGGTCAGGTCCTGCACCCGCAAGACTTCCAGGCGCCGGCGTTTGACCTCGTGATTGACACGGTGAATGGTGTTTGGATCGACTTCAGTCATGGCGTTGACTCCGAAACGGGTGGACGGTCGGGGCCGTCGATGATGGCTTTGGCGGTGTCGTTGAGCAAGTCGCTTACCCGCGTGATTTCTTCCGGGCTCCAGTTCCCAGGGTGCTTTTGCAGCGCATGCCGCAGGTTATACACCGCTTCGTGGATCTCCGCGGGGCGGTCATGGCCGCGCAGCGTGCGCTTGCGTGTTTCCACGCGCTCCCGCACCTCATCCAGCGCCGCGGCCTGTTCTTCAAGGGATAGACGTCCGGCATCGGTCACGCTGTAGCATTTTTTTCCGTCGTCGACGCCGCAGGTGACCAGTGAGCTCATTTCGAGGAAGGTCAGGGTCGGGTAGATCACCCCGGGGCTGGGGCTGTAGGCGCCGTCGAACATATTTTCGATCCGACGGATCAGGTCATAGCCATGGCAAGGCTGTTCGGCAATCAGCGCCAGCAACAGCAGCTTCAGATCGCCGGAGGCGAAGACCCGTGGACCCCGGCTGCCACGCTCACGGACTGCCGTGGGTTGTTCAAGTCCATCGTTCTTGGGAAGGGAATAAGTGACTGTCATATGCGCGCTCTCCATTCTGCATAAGATAAAACTTAGATATATCTTTATTTAAAGATATATCTTTGATAAGTTTCTGGAACTAAGATGTATTTTTATTCTCAAGGTCTTACTTGGGTTTGGAAAAAACCTTACATGAAAGCTCTAGACCCGGGGTGACAAGCATACGGGCTGCATACATTTGTAATGATTGAGTAGCGTGTAGGCTGGCAATGTGGGGTGTTTCTGACAGCCAAACTTCAACTTTATAAGAAATGGCTTCTTTTTCTTCGTGCTATATGCACGAAGTACTACATGCTTATGGGAAAGTGCCTGCTTATTTTTGATTAAAGAGAGCCGATCATGCCCCGGCGTTGAAGGGGGCAGGCCAAGTGGTTATTGGCCTGCAACTTTCAACCCTTCTCTTTATGTCAAGAACAGGTGTTAACAACATGCTCAAACAATTCGTATCCGGTACTGCTCTGGTCGCTGCTGCCCTGGGTTCTTCGGCGGCGTTCGCCGCTGATGATGCGCGCTCCTCGATCCATATCACCGCGACCATTCCTACCAAGCAGTTCCATGTACTGCCGCGTAATCCGGACTTCGGTAAGGATGAGGTCATGAACTACAACCCGGTGACCAATACCCTGAGCTCTTTGCGCCAGACCTATGACGTGAAGAACACCGACGGTTCGGTTCACGCTTACATCTTGGGCGGCCAGCCTTCGCTGACCAACGGTTCGGATGCCATTCCGCTGCTGACTCAGTTCAACAATGTCACCCTTACCGAGTTCCCTCAGGAAGTGGTGACCGATGCTGCCTCCACTCCGGGCACCCAGGCCGACATGCTCATCAGGGCCTCGACCAACCCTACCGATACCCAAGTGGGCCAATACGCGGCTGACTTCACCGTGATCTTCGACGCGGTGCCACGCGTTACTCCGTGATGCCGTTCGATGCCCGATGAGTTTCACCTCATTGCACGGGCATTGCTGCAGGCCGTCCAGCGCTCCCTAGCCGGGCGGCCCGCACCTGAAAACGCCCTGATCGTTCGTTGATTATGAGAATCCGTTGATGTTTCCGATGACACCCATCGCGGGTGCCCTCGCGCTATTGCTGTGCGCGAGCGCATTGGCTGCGCCGACTGCCCCCGGTACAACGCCCAGAAGTCTGTTGTCTCAGGCCAAGGGGTTGCCGGAAGAGTTTGAAGCCCACTTTTTCGATGTGCCTCTGGCGGTTCGTGTAGAACTCGATCAACAGTACCTCGGCGAAGCCATGGTGGTGTTGACGCGGGATGATCGCATTACCTTGCTTGAATTCACCGACACCCAGGACAGCCCGGTCTCGGCTGTCGATCGCGGGCAATGGGAACAACTGCTCAAAGAAGGGCGCCCCTTGGGGGCTTGCGAAACCCGATGCACGTCGGGACTCCTGGCGGTGCATTACAGCCTCGAACATTCGCTGGTGTCGATCCTCACTCAGAATGTGGAACGTGGCGGCGCAGAGAAGCGTTTTTACGACCAGCCAGAAGAGGGCAGCCTTGGCCTGATCTTCAATAACCAACTCAATCTCAACGGTGGCCAGGAGCAGGACACCGGCGGGCGTTATGGCCTTAACGCCAGTTCCAGCCTGGGCAACTGGACCCAGTCGTTCGACTTGCAGCTTTCGCGCCTGGGTGGCCCGGACGATAAGCTCTATCACGCGGTCCATGAACTGTTCACCCAGCGAGAAATGGAGGACAGCTTTTTTCGCCTGGGTTATTTCATGCCGGGTTCCGATGGCCTGAACCGGCAGATCCGTTCGTTCGGCGCCAACCCGGACACCGCAGTGGGTGTGATGTACGGCAGTTCCGACAGCCTGGTCATCAACAATCCCAAGCCCAGTGTCTATCCGATTTATGTCACCGCCAGCCGTCAGGCTGCGGTGGAGATATACCGCAACGGCCTGCTGATCAACACCCAGGCCGTCAGCGCCGGTTTGCAGAGCCTGGACACCCGGCCATTGCCTGGCGGTATCTATGAAGTGGAGGTGCGGCTGATCGAGGACGGACAGACCACCGCCACCACTCAGGAACTGGTCTACAAACCCAACAACTGGCGCAGCGCCGACGATCGCTGGCGCTACAACCTGTTCGCCGGGCGGGAAAGCAAGTTGCTGAGCAACTGGGACGATCAGCCGTCGGGCTTCATGACCGCCGGGGTTGGCCTTAATTACCTGCTGCATCCACGGGTGGTACTGGGACTTTCCACGCGCCAGGTGCAGGACAAACTGCAATACGGCACCTCGGTGGACTGGACCCTGGCCAACAACACCAGCTTCTTTGCCAACGTCTACCAGACCGAGCAATACGGCACCGGCATGGACTTGCAAGCGCTGTACAGTTATGGGCTGGGCAGTGTGGTAGCCAGCCATAACCGCAGTTGGCTGGACACTCGCAACACCTACGAAGTCCTGCCGGACGGCACCCGAGTCCGCCAGCGCAACGTGTTCGTCGGCCAGACCAGTAACTCGTCGCTGGCGGTCAACCACCGGTTGAGCAACAAATCGTCGGTCAATGGGCGGCTGTTCTACAGCGAAGGCAACGTCGAGGGCGCCGGCCTGGACCTGGGTTGGACCCAGCGCGGCAAGCTGGGCAGCAGCGATGCCAACTGGCGGCTGTCGGTATTCGATCGCCCGGGCACCTCGAGCACCGCCGATCGGCGTAATCGCGGCTTGGACCTGAGCGTCAGCGTCGCCCTGGGCGGGCCGGGGGAGTATTGGTCGGGCAGCATCGGCACCCGCACCTCGCGGGACGGTGACCGAGACAACAATGCTTCGCTGACCTATCGCCGGGACCTGCAGGACCACGTGCTGCAAAGCGTGTCCGCCACGGCCCTGACCGACACCTACGGCATGGGGTTGTCGGGCCTGGCCAGTTTCGAAACCGATTCGTTGTATGGCGACGGTTTCGTCCAGCGTTCTTCCTACAACGGCAACCTCACCGGGGGCTTGAACCTGAGCAGTACGGTGGCCGTGGGCGGCCGGAAAGTCGCCTTCACCGGCCTGCCGCAGAATGGCGGCGCGGGGATGATCGTCGACGTGGAAACCGACCTGGACGACATCGTCCTGCTCGCCGACGACCTCACAGGCGGTACCACCACGTTGCGCCCGGGTCGCAACTTCGTGCCCATCACGGCCTACCAGAATAGTCTGGTCACCTTCGACTTCGACGGTCTTCATCCGCCAGCGGCCAACATCCAACCGGCGCGTACCCGCTATCACCTGAACAAGGGCGGCGTGGACTACCGCAAGGTCAGCGTCATGCGCAGCGTGACCGTGCTCGGCCGCCTGCTGGACGGGCAGGGCCAGCCGCTCAAGGGCCATCACGTGATCAACCACGCCAGCCGTGGGGTCAGCGAGGTGGACGGGTTCTTCTCCATGGAAATGAACGCCAGCTCGCCGACGCTGGAGGTGCGCTACGGCAACGACTTGCTCTGCCAGTTCCGCCTTGACCCGGACAACGCCAGCAGCGAGGGCGATGTGTTGATGATCGGTGATTTGCGCTGCACGCCGGACACCCTGGCCGGCAACGGCAATCAGCTCGAGGCGGCGGGTTGAGCCTGACGGTTTTAACAACAGTGTTGCGTGAAGCGGTCGCCATCGGCCGCCTTCGATAGATGAGGTTTTGGTTATGAAGCGTTTTTTGGCTCTGTGTGGTTTGGCGTTGGTTTCCACGGTGGCCCAGGCCGGGCCGCAGATTAATGTCGGGGTGGTCTACGACTACCTCGACGGCGACAAGAGCACCTACATGAAGCGGGTGTTCAACGGCGGGACGTCCACCGCGTTCGTCAAGGTCGACATCCTGGAGATCCTCTACAACGAGGATGGCAGCTATCAGGAGGTGGCGCTGCAAGATCAGGAAGGCGCGCTCGCCAAGAACGGCCTGATGGCGAGCCCGGCGCGGATGATCGTTCCGGCCAACGGTATGCAGGGGACGCGTCTGCTGTTCATGGGTGAGCGCAGCAAGGAACGCTACTTCCGGGTTCGCTTCGTACCGGTAGTACCGGAGGCCGAGGACGAATTCGCGATCAGCGCCGAGGAGCGCGAGGAGTACAAGAAAGAGCGCATCGCGGCTGGGGTCAAGGTGCTGGCTGGCTTTGGCACGGTGTTTTTCGTGCGGCCCAAGGAAACCCGCTTCGACACGGTCATCGATAACAGCGCCAACCGTTATGTGCTGCGCAATAACGGCAACAGCGTGGTGGTGATCGACGAATTCAAGGACTGTGCGGCGAAGAAAGACAACGATTGCCGGCCGACCATGAAGCATCACGTCATGGTTGGACGCTCCTTTTCGTTCGACAAGGAGCCCGGCCGTGAGTATCGCTTCAACCTGGTCGAAGGCCGCGACGAGAAAGCCATCGAGATCAAAGGCTGACGGCGCGCCGTCGCTGAATCGCCGTTGACGCCACAGGTAATCATCATGTTCAAGACATCGCTGCACACCCTGATCTTCACCACCCTGGCGCTGCCGAGTCTTGCGGCGTGGGGGGCGGTGGAGCGGGAAACGTTCGAACTCTTCGTCACCATCCCGACCACCGAATTCCATGTGTTACCGGTTGACCCGCAACTGGTCGAACGCGAACAGCCGATGCTGTTCAGCACCTTGACCTCGGGACTGCTTCCGCTGCGGGCGAATTACGAAGTGAAGAACATCAACGGGGCCATTGGTGCCCGCCTGGGCGAAGAGGCATACCTGTCCAATGGCCGGGAGCGCATTGACCTGCAGGTGCGGTTCAACAACGTCCAACTGACGTTGGATTCGGCCCAGGTAGTCTCGGCCGCCGAGGCTCGGCCGGGTCGGCGCGTGGGGTTGGAAATCATCGCCGTCAAGACGGCTGAGGAATATGCGCCAGGGGATTACTTCGGCACCGTGCACATGGTGTTTGATGCCATTGCGCCGTAGTTCATTGGAGCGGGTTTATATGAGTCATCCAGCGATCTTGAAACGGGGTGTTTCGATGTACCGCGCAATCATGGTGCTTGCCTGGTTGTTTGCAGGTTTGGCGACGGCCGATGCTGCTACCAGGGAAATCAGCGCGGTTTTTCGGCCTGATCCCGCGAAGCCCATGGACAACAAATTCGTCAATACCACGCCGGTTACGGGATTTTGTAATCACTGGCCAGCACACTGTGCGGCTGCGGATATATTCAGTCTTACCATTCCCCTTACTTTTGCCTCGTCCAGTGCCATTCAGGCCAATCACCCAGATAACCGGCAAGGCGCCATGTTCATAATTCCCGGCAATTGGCGGACGATGCAGGTCATTAATTCGTCCACGGGTGAAAGTGAAGAGGTTTCAGTACGAATTGCCGGCTTGGGCGGGATGTATCGACTCAGTGAGAGTGCCATGGACTTGGTTGGGGGAGGAGTGAGCCTCTTTGAGGCCCACCGAAAGCTATGGGCGGGTGGTAATTGGAGTAGGCCTCCCCAGCCGTGTAGAGCTACTCCTGTTGAAGCCCACTCTGGCTTTAACGGTTTCTATTTTTTCTGGCTGGCGCCGCATCAAGATGTTGCGTGCGCGAAGCAGGCAAAATACCTGATTCCGGGGCTCCAAGTTGTATACATGGACCTTGCCTACGAATTGCGTACTCCTAACCCTTTGAAAATGTCGACCGGTCACTACACGGGGTCGTTGAACTATACCGTCGGGCCGGGGCAGGACATTGACATGGGCGATGTCATGTTGCCGAACGATTCATTGCTGACGCTCAATTTCAATCTCGAAGTCCAACACACGCTCAAAGTCGAAGTGCCTCCTGGCGGCAACAAAGTCGTACTCGAACCCCAAGGCGGCTGGCAGGCCTGGTTGAACCAAGGACAAAAGCCGACGCGCTTGTTCCGTGACCAGACCTTCCATCTCTGGGCTTCGTCGCGTTTCAAGATGCGCCTGGAGTGCCAGTTCGCTGATGCCGACGACAACACCTGCCTGCTGTGGGCACCCAGCACCGGTTATTTGATACCGGTGGACATCAGCGTGACCCTCCCCAACGGCCTGACGGACGCTGCCGGCCAACCCGTCAATCGCCGCCGGCTCTATCTCGATGGCAGTGGTACCGAACTGTTCCAGCCGGGGCACTACGTCGACCGCAAGCCGGGCACGCTGCATTTCGAAGTGGGCCGTAGCCAGGTGGAGGAAATGCTGGCGGGAGACGCTAAGCACTACAGCGGCAATGTCACGGTGATCTGGGATTCGGAGGTCTAGCGGCTTACCACCCATACCCTATGGGAGCGAGCTCGCTCGCGATTACGGTGGGCCAGTCAACACTTTATCAACTGACCCTCCGCTATCGCGAGCAAGCTCGCTCCCACAGGGGAATGTGGTGATTTGCTGGATCACCACCCACGGCCGGCCTTCGATACCACCGCGCCGTCGCAGTTATTTGGAGTAATTATGAGTCATTCAAACACCCTCGGACGTGGACTTTCGTTATGCAGGGCAGCCACGGTTTTTGCCTTGTTGCTTGCGGGCATGCCGACGGCCAATGCCCTGACCCAGGAAATCAGCGCGCGCTTTCGGCCTGATCCTGCAAAACCCACAGAAAATACGTTTACCAATACCACGCCCGTGAGCGGTTACTGCACCAGCTTTCCGGTGCAATGTGCCGCCGTACGCATGTTCAGTATCCGCATGCCCATCAGCTTTAATTCGTCCCGGGCTATTCAAGCTAATCACAGCGACTATCGGCAGGGCGCTACGTTTAAAGTGCCTTCTAATTGGCGTACGGCAAACGTTGTCAATTCAAACACTGGCGAAAGTGAAGTGGTTGAAGTGCGGGTGTCCGGTATAGGTTCTCAATATCGACTCACTACTAGCCCCATTGATCTTGTGGGCGGCGGCGTCGGTCTCCAAGCGGCTCATAACATGCTTTGGGGCAGCAGTTGGGTCACTGCCCCTTCGCCCTGCCGTACCGGTGGTGTAGGTGCTTACACGACTCTCACGTATGCTTTTTTCTGGACCACTCCGCAGGGAAGCACCTGTAATAAACGGGCCAGATATTTAGTCCCGGAAATGAGGTACCACTATCTGGATTTTGCCTATGAGTTACGAACGCCCAACCCCTTAAGGATGTCGGTTGGTCACTACACGGGTTCATTGACCTATACCGTCGGGCCAGGCCAAGACTTCGACCTTGGTGATGTCATGCTCCCGAACGATTCGTTAATCACGCTCAACTTCAATCTCGAAGTCCAACACACCCTCAAAGTCGAAGTGCCTCCTGGCGGCAACAAGGTCGTGCTTGAACCCCAAGGCGGCTGGCAAGCCTGGCTGAACCAGGGGCAAAAACCGATGCGGTTGTTCCGTGACCAGACCTTCCACATCTCGGCTTCATCACGTTTCAAGATGCGCATGGAATGCCAGTTCGCCGATGCGGCCAACAACACCTGCCTGCTCTGGGCGCCCAGTACCGGGCACATGGTGCCGGTGAACGTCAGCGTGAGCCTGCCCGACGGCCTGACGGACGCCGCCGGCCAACCGGTCAACCGCCGACGGCTGTATCGGGACGGCAGCGGGACGGAGTTGTTCCAGCCTGGGCACTACGTCGACCGCAAGCCCGGCACCCTGCATTTCGAAGTGGGCCGTAGCCAGGTGGAGGAAATGCTGGCGGGAGACGCTAAGCACTACAGCGGCAACGTCACGGTGATCTGGGATTCGGAGGTCTAGCGGTTTACCACCCATACCCTGTGGAAGCGAGCTCGCTCGCGATTACGGTGGGCCAGTCAACGCTTTATCAACTGACCCTCCGCTATCGCGAGCCCGCTCGTTCCCTCTGGGGAATGTGGTGATTTGCTGGATCACCACCAACGGCCAGTTTTCGATACCACCGCACCGCCCGCAGTTTATTTGGAGTCACTATGAGTCGTTCAAACACCTTCGGACGCGGCGCTTCGTTGTGCCGCGCAGCCACGGTTCTTGCCTTGTTGTTTGCAGGCATGCCGACGGCGAGTGCCCTGACCCAGGAGATCAGCGCGCGTTTTCGGCCTGATCCTGCGAAGCCTACAGAGAACAAGTTCACCAATACCACGCCGGTGAGTGGGTATTGCGCCTCACACCCAAGGGAATGCGAAATCGCGGGTATGTTCAGTATCCGCATGCCCATCGTCTTCAATTCGTCCGGTCCAATCCAGGCCAATCACACCGATAGCCGACAAGGCGCCATGTTCAAGGTGCCCGCGAATTGGCGTCCGGTCACCGTGGTCAATTTGGACACTGGCGAAAGTGAGATGGTTGAAGTCCGCGTGTCCGGTATCGGTTCGAAGTATCGACTCAGCGTTAATCCCATCGAGTTGGTGGGGGGCGGCGTGGATCTTGTCACGGCACATTTCCGATTATGGGGGGGCAGTTGGGTGTATGCGCCTTCACCCTGCCTTTACAGCGGGGTTGGCACTTACAGCTGGAACGAGTACGCCTTTTTCTGGAAAACGCCGCAAGAACGTGCCTGTACTAAACAAGCCAAATACCAAGTGCCGGACTTTAGATACAACTATCTGGATTTTGCCTACGAATTGCGCACCCCCAACCCATTGAATATGTCGGCCGGACACTACACGGGAACGTTGAACTATACCGTCGGGCCAGGCCAAGACTTCGACCTGGGCGATGTCATGCTCCCGAACGATTCGTTAATCACGCTCAACTTCAATCTCGACGTCCAACACACCCTCAAAGTCGAAGTGCCTCCTGGTGGCAATAAGGTCGTGCTCGAGCCCCAGGGCGGTTGGCAGGCCTGGCTGAACCAGGGGCAAAAACCGACGCGGTTGTTCCGTGACCAGACCTTCCACATCTCGGCTTCATCACGTTTCAAGATGCGTATGGAATGCCAGTTCGCCGATACGGCCAACAACACCTGCCTGCTCTGGGCGCCCAGTTCCGGCCAGATGGTCCCGGTGAACGTCAGCGTGAGCCTGCCTGACGGCCTGATGGACGCCGCCGGCCAACCGGTCAACCGCCGACGGCTGTATCGGGATGGCAGTGGGACGGAGTTGTTCCAGCCGGAGCACTACGTCGACCGCAAGCCCGGCACCCTGCATTTCGAAGTGGGCCGTAGCCAGGTGGAGGAAATGCTGGCCGGTGAGGCCAAGCATTACAGTGGCGATGTGACGGTGATCTGGGATTCGGAGGTCTAGGCTATTTCGTATCGCAGCCCAGACGCATCAGGCGGATCACTACCCCTGTGGCGAGGGAGCTTGCTCCCGCTGGGCTGCGAAGCGGCCCCAATGCAGGCAACTCGATTATCCAGGCATACCGGGGTTGCAGTTGGGGGCTGCTACGCAGCCCAGCGGGAGCAAGCGCCCTCGCCACATGTGTCTGCCCCCACACTGCTGTAACTCATTGCCGTGCCACCAGCGGCTTGCACTGGGTATGACTGCCCGGCTGCAAGTAGGGCGATAGAAACGGCGCCATGCCCTTGAGCACTTGCACCGGCAGGGCCGAGGTGAATTTGAAGTTCTGTGCCGAGGCCCCCGGGACAAAGGCGGTGAGTGTGCCGAAATGGCTGTCGCCGATGTAGAACACAAAAGTGGCGGTGCGGTTGATCGATTTGGAGCTGATCACCCGCCCACCCGAGCCGATGGCTTCGATGCGGTTGTCGCCGGTGCCGGTCTTGCCGCCCATGGCCAGCGGTGTGCCGTCGGCCAGTTTGAAACTGCCGGCCACGCGTTTCGCGGTGCCGGCATCCACCACCTGGGACAGCGCGCCGCGCAGGGCCCGGGCCACTTCCACCGGCATCACGCGCTTGCCGTTATCCGGGTTGCTCACCAGCCGCGTCTCGTAAGGCGTATCGACGGCGAAATCCAGGCTGTCGACGCGCAACGCCGGTTGGCGGATGCCGTCGTTGAGAATGGTGCCCACCAGCTCGGCAAGGGCGGCAGGGCGGTCGCCGGAGCTGCCGATGGCGGTGGCCAGCGACGGCACCAGGTGATCGAACGGGTAGCCGACTTTCTGCCAGCGCTGGTGAATATCCAGGAAGGCTTCGATCTCCAGCATGGTGCGGATGCGGCTGTCGCGGGCGCTCTTGTGCCGGCTCTTGAACAGCCAGCTGTAGACTTCCTGGCGCTCGAACTCGCTGGCCTTGACGATCTGGCTGAACTTGGCGTCGGGGTTATTCAGCAGGTAGCCCATCAACCATAAATCCAGTGGATGGACCTTGGCGATGAAACCCTGGTCCGGCAGGTCATAGGCACCGGGGCCGTAGCTCTGGTAGAGCCGTTCCAGGCGTTCGTCGGTGAGCTTCTCGGGGTTCTTGACCGACTTGAGGTGCGAGCGCACGAACAGGTTGAAGCTTTCCTGGCTGTCGCCAGGAAAGAAGTAGCGGTGCACCGCCGCCAGGCGGATCGCCGTGGGACGCATGCCGTCGAGGAAGGTTTCCAGGCGTTGGCTGGTGTCCTTTTTCTGATACTTCTTCCAGAACCTGAGCAGGAACGAAGTGCCTTCGCGGTCGGCGAACTGGGCCAGGTATTCCTGGCGGCGCGGGTCCTTATCGTCCTTGAGCAGCTCGGAACTGTTATTGGGGCCGGCATAGGTGGCGTAGCGCACCAGGTCGCGCATCAGGCGAATGAACGGCAGGTTGATCGACTCGCGCAGGGCGTCGCGCAGGGTCGGGTTGCGGCCGTTGTCCTCGTTGCGGAAGTTGTGGAAGGTGTGCAGGCCGCCACCGGTGAAAAACGCCTCGCCGGGGCTGGCGGAATAGGTGCGGTCCAGGGCCGCCTCCAACATCTTCGGCAGGCTGCGGTCGGTGTTCTGGATCAAATAGTCGACGGCCCAGCGCGAGAGGCGATCCTGTTCGGCGATATCGGCCTTCTTCAACGCCGCCGGGGTCTGCTCGGCATACCGCTCGTGCAGCTCGGCGATGATCTGCAGGTACGTGGTGAGGACTCGCAACTTGGCGGTGGAGCCCAGTTCCAGTTTGCTGCCTTCATTGATGTCGAAGGGTTGGTCGGTACTGTCGGTTTGCACCCGTACCCGCGAGCCGTCGGGGGTCAGTTCCAGCAGGGTGAAGCTGTAGCGCACCTGGGTGGTGCTGGTGGGGGTCAGCAAGCGTTCGCCCATCAGGCCGATCTCGGCAGCGAACGCCGGGTCGGCCAAGCGCTTGAGGTACTCGGTGGCCTGGGCCTGCAAGTCGCTTTGCAAGGTGCTGGTGGCGGAGAGGTCCAGGCGATCGAGGTCGTACAGCGGGCGATTGAGCAGCGTGGCAAGGCGACTGCGGGCGGCGCTGATGCCTTTGTTGGTTTCGTTGGGTTGCACGGTCGGGTCCTGGACCCAGTCGCGATAGCTGACCTGGCTCGCCAGGGCCGCCTCCGACAGTGCCGCATCGATCACGCCGTTCTGCGCCAACAGCCGGATATGGCTGTCGGTCAGGCGCGCCAGCTCTTCGTGCCCCTTGGATAGGTAATGGGACGGGCGGCGCTGGGCGATCATCAACGACAGCATTTCCCGCAGGGCCAGGCCTTTTTCCGCCAGACTCTTGGGGTCGTTGGCGGCACTGGACAGGCGTTCATTGGCCCGCTTGAAATCGGCGCCGTACCAAACCCGCAAGCCCTCCGCCATGCCGTGGACTTCACCGTGCCCCGGCACGGCCGAGAGCGGTACGCTGTTGAGGTAGTCGCGGATGATCCGCTGCCGCGCCTCGAGGGTTTGCGGGCCGGCCTGATAGGCCCGTACGCTGGCGGAAATCATCTGGCGGATTTTCTCCCCGCCCGACACGGTTAGGCCCTCGGGGGAGTGACGGTATTTTTCCAGCTGCGTCGCCAACGTGCTGCCGCCGGCGGATTGCCCCGGCAGGCTCAACAGCTTGGCGACTTGCGACCAGGCCGCCATGGCGAAACGCGGCCAGTCCACCGCCGGGTTGGCCAAGGGCTGCTTGGGGTCGAGCAGGAAACGGTTCTCGATGAACAACAGGCTTTGCACCACTACCGGTGGGATCGCATCGAAATTGGCGTACAACTGCTGCGGATACTTGAACTGATACACCGGCGCGGCGCGGCAGTCAGTGATGGTCAGCCCGGCCTGGATTTTTTCGGCGTAGGGCACGAACAGGCCTTTTTCGACGTAATCCATCAAGGCCGGTGAGAAACGGGCCTGGGCCTGGATAACGTAGTCGCGCTTGAGCAACCGCGGTAAAAACTCCCCCAGCGAGCTGTAGCCCAACCGCCGATCGAACGGGCCTGCACCCGGGTAGATGATGGCATCGCTGGGCCCTGGTTGCACCGAATAGCTCAGCGACGCGGCGTACTTGCTGATTTCTTGGGCCTGGAAGCGCGAGGTGCGCATTTCCTTGGCCACCGCCAGGCCGACCACCACGACGATAATCAGCAACAACAACCAGAACGCCCGCCAGCCATGACGGGCGCGGCGTTTTTTTTGAGGTAAAGGCGCTTCTTCCATACGTTCAGTCGGGACCACAGGTTCATTCGAATCGGTTTGCCACAAAGCGCCCATAGTCGACTGATCCATTCACGCAGATTGATCGGACTTGCTTGAAGCTTAGACGGTGGTTGGCGTGGGGGGAGGGGAAATTGTGGGCTGACGTCATTGCCGAGCTGACTGACTGATCAACTGGCTGACGGCTCTTGTGGCGAGGGAGCTTGCTCCCGCTCGGCTGCGCAGCAGACGCCACTGTCGCCGGGCTGGAACATCTTCAGTGGTTGGGAAAAACGGGGGCGGCTGCGCCACCCAGCGGGAGCAAGCTCCCTCGCCACAGGTGCTCGGTGGCTTCAAGAGTGGGGGCGTCAGCCTTGGCTCAACAAACGATCAGATCCATGCAGTATCCCAATGCGGGTAGTCGCCAATATGCTCCACCAGCCCAGCGCGAATAGGATTGGCGGTGATGTAGTCGGCAGCGGGGCGAAGGGATTGGTTGTCGCGAATCGCGCAGTCGTGGAAGCCGCTTTGCCAAAAGGCGCCGGTTCTGTTCATGGCTCGATTGATTGTAAGGGTGCTGCGGGATTTGATCGTCTGCATGACCCGAGAGAGTTGGGCTCGTTCCAGTTGCACCAACCAATGCAGATGGTCCGGCATCACAACCCAGGCGAGCGAATTGACCTGGCCTTGCTCATGAGCCAGACGCATTTCTGCAATCAATAAGCGACCCAGTCGCAAGTCCTTGAAGATAGGCATGCGTTGATGAACGACCGCAGTGACGAGATAACCTCGTCCACGTTCCGAAAAGCGTCCATGACGCAGGCGATGAGAGTTTGGACGTTGAGGACGCATTCCTTGGCTTCCTGTGGTTGGGGTGTCCACTTATCGTAGTTTCGCCCACGATAATCCGACGCGCTGATGACCGAACGACTTTTCTGAAAACGATGTAGTACCCCGTGGCGAGGGAGCTTGCTCCCGCTCGGCTGCGCAGCAGACGCAACGGTGGCACGGCTGAGGCGTCTGCTTTGAGATGAAAAAGCGGGGGCGGCTGCGCCACCCAGCGGGAGCAAGCTCCCTCGCCACGGTGGGGCGGTGGTGTCTGTAAGACCTGTGCTAGAGCCATCCAGCCATGCCCAGGCATGACGCTGCACCCTCCCTGTGCAATACTCGGCGGCGCTTTCGGAAAGGTCTGTCGTCCAGATAATGCATCTCCGAAAACAGGGTCTCTACTGAGGTTTCTCCCTGAATTTCCCCGGTTTTACAGTGAATCTCTCTATCCCTGGCTTTTTATACTGCACGGCCCGCTGATCCTGAGGGCGCTGTTCACAGGACGGTCTGTCCACGAAACAGACCGGTTTCGGCAAAGTGGCAGGTTCATCGACCTGCGGCTTTGGAGACTCGGTGGTCAATCCAATAACAAGACGAGGTTGTATCCCTATGGCTGTCGGCAATCATCTGCCCCATGGCGAGACCGCTCAGGGTGGTCCGCTCAAACGTGAGCTCGGTGAGCGGCACATCCGCCTGATGGCGCTTGGCGCCTGCATCGGCGTCGGGCTGTTTCTCGGCTCGGCCAAGGCCATTGAAATGGCCGGCCCGGCGATCATGCTGTCCTACATCATTGGCGGCCTGGCGATCCTGGTGATCATGCGCGCCCTCGGCGAGATGGCCGTGCACAACCCGGTGGCCGGCTCGTTCAGCCGTTATGCCCAGGACTACCTCGGCCCGCTGGCCGGTTTCCTGACCGGTTGGAACTACTGGTTCCTGTGGCTGGTGACCTGCGTGGCGGAGATCACCGCGGTGGCGGTGTACATGGGCATCTGGTTTCCCGATGTGCCCCGCTGGATCTGGGCCCTGGCCGCCTTGGTCAGCATGGGCTCGATCAACCTGATCGCGGTCAAGGCCTTCGGTGAGTTCGAATTCTGGTTCGCCCTGATCAAGATCGTCACCATCATCGCCATGGTCATCGGCGGCGTCGGCATCATCGCCTTCGGGTTCGGCAACGATGGCGTGGCCTTGGGCATTTCCAACCTCTGGACCCACGGCGGTTTCATGCCCAACGGCGTGCAGGGTGTGTTGATGTCCCTGCAAATGGTGATGTTCGCCTACTTGGGCGTGGAGATGATTGGCCTGACCGCCGGCGAAGCGAAGAACCCACAGAAAACCATCCCCAACGCCATCGGCTCGGTGTTCTGGCGGATCCTGCTGTTCTACGTCGGCGCGTTGTTCGTGATCCTGTCGATCTACCCGTGGAACGAGATCGGCACCCAGGGCAGCCCGTTCGTGATGACCTTCGAGCGCCTGGGCATCAAGACCGCCGCCGGCATCATCAACTTCGTGGTGATCACCGCCGCGCTGTCGTCCTGTAACGGCGGCATCTTCAGCACCGGGCGGATGCTCTACAGCCTGGCGCAGAATGGCCAGGCCCCGGCCGGTTTTGCCACCACTTCGGCCAACGGCGTGCCGCGCCGTGCCTTGCTGTTGTCCATCGCCGCGTTGCTGCTGGGCGTGCTGCTCAATTACCTGGTGCCGGAAAAGGTCTTCGTCTGGGTGACCTCCATCGCCACCTTCGGCGCGATCTGGACCTGGGTGATGATCCTGCTGGCCCAGCTCAAATTCCGCAAAAGCTTGAGTGCTTCGGAGCGTGCGGCCTTGAAGTACCGGATGTGGCTGTACCCGGTCAGCTCGTACCTGGCGTTGGCATTTTTGGTGCTGGTGGTGGGGCTGATGGCGTACTTCCCTGATACACGGGTGGCGTTGTATGTCGGTCCGGCGTTCCTGGTGTTGTTGACGGTGTTGTTTTATGTATTCAAGTTGCAGCCGACGGGCGAAACCCACGGCTCGGTGCGGTCAGTGTCGTAAATTAACCGCGATATAAAAGAAAGCCCCGGTCAGTGACTGGGGCTTTTTCATTGAGCTGTGATTGACCGTCCGTCGAAGACTGTAGCTGACCTGTAAGTTCTGACAGTAGACCCGCATCGGACCGCAGTCTAGCTTGGAAGCTTGCCAACAGGGAATGGCAAGGCACCAAGATGAAAGATCTATCTGCACTGTTGGCGATTGCACGAGTAACCTATGCGAATAACGAAGGTACTTAGCAAAAAAGAGGTGCTATTGTTTTTTACGGTAGCTTCTTTTGTGTACGTATACCCTATTGTTCATGCCGATTACGCCTATGTAGACGATAGTTGGCGGGAAATATTGGCGATCGATGACTGGTGGAGAATTCACGGCAGAGTGCTGGCTGAAGTGGTTACGAAGCTTATGGCGTTTAACAATGCAACCATTAATATTTTCCCGCTTCCATTGTTAATTGCTACTTTTGCATTTGCATGTGCGATGACTAGGCTGACGTTATGGTATTTTCCTCGCCCCGAGTGGACAGCGTGTCTCGTGGTGCTCCCACTGCTCTGTAATCCTTTTTTTTTAGGTAACATTAGTTTTCAATATGATGGGCCGGGTATGATGTTAGCAGTTGTGGCTGCTGTTTTTTCTATAACCTGTCATGTTCGCAATAGTTACCTGCGCGGGTGCGTGTCGGCTATTTTAATAGCGGTGCTGCTAAGTATTTATCAATTGGTGATTACAGTTTTTATTGGGTTGTGCTGTATGGAGTGTTTGTGGAATGTTAGAAATGGAAAGCCGGCGCAGGAAGTGTTGAGAGAAATTGGGTTGCGTGGTTTACAGCTTTTTTTTGGGGGGGGTTTTTATTATTTTACCGCTTTCAAACTGACGAGCGATAGGCGCGGTTCGCTGGCAGAGTTCGATTCGCACTGGCTTGGAGAGGTCGTTAGAAAGTTTAAGTTCTCTATGGAAAAAGTGTTCGAGTTGATCAACGCCGGAAATGGATTTTTTTCTATTTTAATGGTGATCGTAGCCGGCGTGGGATATGTCCTAGTCATTAAGAATGTTTTAGCACTGGCCGGTGGTAGGGGCGAAAAAATTTTAGTTTTAGGGGCCTGTCTATGCGTACCGCCTGTGCTGATAGTTTGTGTCCCCGGTCCGATGTTATTCGTGCTGGATCCTAATTTGGAAGCGCGGAACTATCTGGGGTTTTCTGTAGTATTGTTTTTTTTGCTGCTGATGAGTCGTGAAGTTTTGGGGCGTGCTGGGTTGCGAATGCTTTTGGTGATACCAGTTTTGGCGATGTATTCGTTTAGTTACGGCTATGGGCAAGTTCTTATCGCAAAAAAAGAGCTTGAGACGGCCATGGCAATGTTTATAGCTTATGACATTATTGCAACAAAAGAATTTCTCAATTCCCCTGTGCTTTATTATATTGAGCCCCCTATTAATGGGAAGTGGTTGCCCAAAGCGCAGGGTGCCATAAATTATATGCCGGCGTTGCGCTACCTTTTGAGCAGCTCCAGTATGGTGCTCCGCCCAAATACTTTACCTCAGTACGGTATTAATAATGTGGTTTCAGAGGGGCGCGCCGCTTTTGATGCGGCGACGGCTGAGGGCAAGACTTATAGGCGGGTGGTAGACAGGAAGTTCTATTCATTTTATGTCACTGAGTCAGGTGATTTTATTGTCATGAAAGATTTAACAGGTTCCGAAGGGTACATTAGGGGATGGTGGCGATAGTTACGCCGCCACTATTTTCTCCGGCTCAAAACTATCCGCCCGAGCCATCTGCCACATCCGCGAATAAAACGCCCCATTCACCTCACCCGTCAGCAATTCCCCCGGCTTCAAAAACACATGCAACTGCGAAAACAGCTTGATCTCAGTCGCTGACATCCGCCGAACCAAATGCTTGGGCTGCAACTGCGAAGGATGCTCAAGCCCGGCAGCGGCGAGCATTTCGGCCAGGGCCTTGAGGGTGTTGCGGTGGAAGTTGTAGACCCGCTGGGCCTTGTCCGGGACGACCAGGGCGCGCTGGCGCAGGGTGTCTTGGGTGGCGACGCCGGTGGGGCATTTGTTGGTGTGGCAGCTTTGGGATTGGATGCAGCCGATGGCGAACATGAAGCCGCGCGCGGCGTTGGCCCAGTCGGCGCCGATGGCCAGGACGCTGGCGATGTCGAAGGCGCTGACGATCTTGCCGCTGGCGCCGAGCTTGATCTTGTCCCGCAGGTTCAGGCCCACCAGGGTGTTGTGCACGAACAGCAGGCCCTCGCGCAGCGGCACGCCGATGTGGTCGGTGAATTCCACTGGCGCCGCGCCCGTGCCGCCTTCCTTGCCGTCGACCACGATGAAATCGGGGAGGATTCCGGTTTCCAGCATGGCCTTGGCGATGCCCATGAATTCCCAGGGATGGCCCAGGCAGAATTTGAAGCCCACCGGTTTGCCACCGGACAGTTCGCGCAGTTGCTGGACGAACTGCATCAGTTCGATCGGCGTGGAAAACGCGCTGTGGCGTGACGGCGAAACACAATCCTCGCCCATGAGGATGCCCCGGGTCTCGGCGATTTCCCGGGTGACCTTGTGCTTGGGCAGGATCCCGCCATGGCCGGGTTTGGCGCCCTGGCTCATCTTGATTTCAATCATCCGCACTTGCGGGTTCTGCGCCTGGGCGGCGAAGCGCTCCGGGTCGAAGCGCCCGTCGCTGGTGCGGCAGCCGAAATAACCGCTGCCCAGTTCCCAGGTCAGGTCGCCGCCGTGTTCGCGGTGGTAGGGGCTGATGCTGCCTTCACCGGTGTCGTGGGCGAAGTTGCCCAACTTGGCGCCTTGGTTCAACGCCCGGATCGCATTGGCGCTCAGGGAGCCGAAACTCATCGCCGAGATGTTGAACACTGATGCTGAGTACGGCTGGGTGCACTGCGGGCCACCGACCGTCACGCGAAAACCGCTGGGATCGCTCAACGGTGCCGGACGCATGGAATGGCCGATGAATTCGAAGCCGGTCTGGTAGACGTCGATCAGGGTGCCGAAGGGTTTGTCGGCGCTTTCGTTCTTGGCCCGGGAGTACACCAGCGAACGTTGGGCCCGGGAGAAGGGCAGGGCCTCGCTGTCGGATTCGAGCAGGTACTGGCGGATTTCCGGTCGGATGCCTTCGACCAGGTAGCGGATGTTGCCCAGGATCGGATAGTTGCGCCGCACCGCATGGCGGCTTTGCAGCAGGTCGAACAGCCCCAGCAGGCTTAACAGCCCCGTCACCAATGCCATCGGCCAGAGCCAGTCGTGTTGCAGGAACGGCAGGCTGACGAGGGTGAAGATGACACAGCCGGCGAAGAAGGCGTAACGGCTCAGCAGCGACAGGCTCATGCGGTTTCCTTGGGGGGCGATTTGGCGAGACATTAGCTTGGAATACAGGCCGTGGCGAGGGAGCTTGCTCCCGCTGGGCTGCGAAGCGGCCCCAATTGGATCACTGCGATCATTCAGGTAGACCGCGTCAGGCGTTTTGCGACGGCTGCGCCGCCGAGCGGGAGCAAGCTCCCTCGCCACAAGAGCCTGCTCGCTGCTGTTAGGCGATACAGTTGCTCAGCCCGCCTGCTTCATCTGCCGCAACGGTAATTCCACGCGGAAGGTGGTGCCGACGCCGACTTCGCTGCGTACCGTGATTTCGCCGTGGTGTTTTTTCACGATGCCGTAGGACAACGACAGCCCGAGCCCTGTGCCCTGGCCGATGGGTTTGGTGGTGAAGAACGGGTCGAAGATTTTCTGCAGGGTATCGGGGGGGATGCCCGAGCCGTTGTCGGCGACTTCGATCCATACGGTTTCTTCACCAACGCCGTTGCGCAGGGTGATGGTGCCGCGCTCGGGGCCGATGGCCTGGGCGGCGTTGACGATCAGGTTCATGATCACCTGGTTGATCTGCGACGGCAGGCATTCCACTTCCGGCAACGGCGTGTACTCCTTGACCACGTCGGCCTTGTATTTGATTTCATTGGCGACGATGTTCAACGTCGAATCCATGCCGTGCTGCAAATTGGCCATCTGCCATTCCTGGCTGGAATCGACGCGAGAGAAATCCTTCAGGTCCTTGACGATCTGCCCGACCCGGCCAATGCCATCCTTGGACTCCTTGATCAGCAGGGGAATGTCCTCGACGAGAAAGTCCAGCTCCACCTGTTCGCGCAGCTTGCGCAATTGCACCACCAGCTCCGGCGAGGCGATGGCCCCCTCGGCGCTGCCGTAGGCGCTGAGCATTTCCTGGAGTTTGCCGAAGTAGCCGTCCAATGCACCCAGGTTGGAAGAAATGAAACCGATCGGGTTGTTGATTTCGTGGGCCACCCCAGCCGCCAACTGTCCCAGCGAGGCGAGCTTTTCCGATTGCACCAGTTGGGTTTCCAGCATCTTGCGTTCGTCGATTTCCATTTGCAGCAGCTCGCTGGCCTGTTTGAACGCCTGGGTGCGTTGTTCCACCAGGTCTTCGAGCTTGTTCATTTTCAGTTGCGCGCGGGAGGTCATTTCCCATTTGGTGGTCAGGGTGTTGGCCATCTGCTGGACTTCGATGTTGTCGAACGGCTTTTTCAGGATCAGCAAACGGTCGTGGCCGTTCAGACGGTCGAGCAGTTCATCCCAGGAATAATCCGAATAGGCGGTGCAGACCACCACTTGCAACTGCGGGTCGCGCTTCCAGAGTTCTTCGATGGTCTTGGCGCCATCCCAGCCTTCGGGCATGCGCATGTCGACAAAGGCCAGGGCATAAGGACGCCCTTTTGCCGCTGCCTCCAGCAACTTGTTCAGGCCTTCCATCCCGCCATAGGCCGAGTCGAGTTCGAACACGGTGGCAGCAGGTTTGGGTGCTTCGCCGAACAGCGCGCTTTCCATGTCCAGCAAGTCAGCGTTGCTGTCATCCTCCGGGGTGAGGATCTTGCGGAAATCTTCATGAATGGCGGGTGTATCGTCGATCAACAGGATGCGGCGGTTACTCATGCTATTCATGGCTCACCTTCTGCAAGTTTCAGGGGCAGTTGCAGTTGGAACGTCGCCCCCCTGCCTGGCCCCTCACTGTGGGCGGTGAGGCGGCCTTCCATTTCAATGGCCGCCAATGCGCAACTGTGCAGGCCAAAGCCGTGGCCTTCCTTACGCGTGGTAAAACCGTGGGCGAAGATGCGCGTCATGTTTTCCTCCGGAATACCTTCGCCTTCGTCCTTGACGCTGATTTGCAGGGTCTGGCCATCGACGACGGCAGCCTTCAGGGTCATGTTTCGCGCATGATTGGAAACCCCCGCCATGGCGTATTTGGCATTGCTGATCAGGTTGATCAGGATCAACAGCAAGCGGTGTTTGTCACCCATGATCCGCGGCACATCGCCGTATTCCTTGATCACCGTAACATGGTGACGGGTCAGGGCGCCCGAATTCATGCGCAAGGCATCTTCGAGCAGTTCGCTGACCACCAAGGGTTCCAGCAGGCTGTTGGCGCCGGCATAGGATTGCTGGGTGGAAACGATGTCCTTGATGTGGTCCACGCTCTTGCTCAACTGGGCCAGTTCGTCGGTCAGGCCCTGTTGCTCGAGCGCGATGGCCTCGACCAGTTGGTTGAGGTAACCGGGCAGCAGCTTGCCTTTGGCGTCTTCGGTGAGAAAGTGGCCGAGGTCATCGGCGTGTTCGTTGATCAGTTGCATCGCCTTGCCCAGCCCCTGGGCCTTGCTACTGCGCAGTTTGCGGCTGACCAGGTCGGCGGAGATGTTCACGCTGTTGAGGACGTTGCCGACGTTGTGCAACACGTTGGTGGCGATTTCCGCCATGCCGGCCTGGCGGGCGGTGTCCATCAATTCGCTCTGGGTGTCCTTGAGCTGGCGCGTCCGCTCTTCAACCCGCTGTTCCAGTTCATCGTTGGCGCTTTGCAGCGCGTTGTTGACCCTTTTGATCTCGGCGAAGCTGCGTACCAGCCGGATCGCCAGCCAGATCAGTATCAAGACCAGGAGCGTGGCGAACACCAGCAGGTAGACGTGGTTACGTTCGTACTTGGCCGCGGCTTTGCTCTGGTCTTTCTCCAACAGGTGAGTAATGGTGTCCAGGTGTCCGGACACGGGGATCGCTTCGATGGCCGCTAACAGCTCATTGACCCGCGGTTGTTCGCGCAGGATCAGCGCGATGTGCCTGCTCAGGATGTCAACGGGGCCTTGGAGCCCCTGGGGCATGCGCTCCTTGTTGATGTCCAGCCGGTTCAGGCCCAGCAGCACCTCGGCGGCTACCTCGCTGGTGCTCAACTGGGCGAACTCCATGCTGCTGAGCAACAGGTCGTAGGTGTCGATGGCGACGTTTTGCAGTTGCAGCCGCTCCGTGTCGGGCAGCCGGGCGAACTGGGCCTGGATGTCGTCCTCGGCGGCGGGCAGGAAGGCCATGGAGTTGCGCAGCACTGCGTTGTGGGATTTGAACTGTTCCACCAACCGGGTCTTTTCCTTGACCGCCTTGAGGTACTCGTCGCGCTGGGCTTCCCAGAGTGACGGCTTGTGGCGTCCGGGCTCCGATTCGATGGCGTCGAGACGCTGCCACAGGCGCGCCATTTCATGCAGGGGCGTGACCAGGGGATCGTAGTCGTGGGTCAGGGCGATCCGCGACTTGAGCACCTCGTTGTCCCAGATGGCGTCTTGCTGCTTGAGCAGGCGAATCAGGTCCCGGGACTCAATGTACGAGGCGGCCTGCTGGGCCCCTGAATTGATGTACATGAACAGCAGGACCGATGCCAGCAACAGACCGATGAACGCAAGGCCGAGGCGACGGAGAGTGGTCATAGGGGCTTGCCCTCCGATTCACCGGTCAGCGTCTTGAGGAACTCGACGATCAGGGTCGTATCGTTCTTGAGGGGCTCACGCCCCAGTTGGTACTTGAACATGACCTCCACCGCGCGTTCCAGGGTCGGTGCCGACGCGTCATGGAAATACGGGGCGGTGACGGCCACATTGCGCAGGCTGGGCACCTTGAAGACCTGGCGGTCGGCTTCATCGCCGGTGATGTTGAAGCGTCCCTCGTCGGCTCGGGTAGGGTTGCCCCGATCCTTGATGTAGTCGCCCATGACCCCGAACTTCTGGAACATGTTGCCGCCGATGTTCACGCCTTGGTGGCAGGCGATGCAGCCGTACTCCTTGAAGCGCTGGTAACCGAACTTTTCCCGGGGCGTGAGGATGTCGGTATTGCCCAGCAGGTATTGGTCGAAGCGCGAATTGGGTGTCTGCAAGGTGCGCTCGTAATCCGCCAGTGCGCCCTGGATATTGGGCTTGGTCACGCCGTCGGGATACGCGTCCTTGAAGTCCTTGGCATAACCGGGGTCATCGGCGATGCGCTTGACGACCGATTCCCAGGTGCTGCCCATTTCCGCCGGGCTGGTCACGACTGCGTGGACCTGTTCTTCCAACGTGTCGACACGACCATCCCAGAACTGGTGGAAGTTCAGGCCGGCATTGAACACGGTCGGCGTATTGACCTCCACCGGCTTGCCGTCGAAGCCCAGGGAGAACGGCTTGTCGTCGGCACCGCCCTTGTCCAGGCGATGGCAACTGGCACAGGACAGGGTGTTGTTGACCGACAGCCGCGGGTCATTGAACAGCCGCAACCCCAGTTGGACGCGCTTGGGGTCCAGGGCCGGAGCCGCTGGCAGGGGTTTGAGGGGTTCGTCCAGTGGCTCGGCGTGAGCGGTCACGCTTGATCCCACGAGCAGGCCGAGAGCCAGAATCAGTCCATGTAACGCCATGGGATGCTTTCCTTGAAACTTTGGTTGATAACACTCAGGTGTTCACGAAAACGGGTTCTGGCGTTTTTCCCACTCGGTCATCCAGTCGGCGAAGGCCTGCGGTTCGACGGCCTTGCTGAAGTAATAACCCTGGACCTCCTCGCAATGGTGCTTCTTGAGAAATTCCAACTGTTCGAGGGTTTCCACACCTTCGGCAATGATGTGCAGGTTCAGGCTCTTGCCCAGGCTGATGATGGTGCTCACCAGCTTGGCGTCGTTGCTGTCGATGCTCAGGTCACCGACGAACGACTGGTCGATCTTCAACACATCCACCGGAAATTTCTGCAGGTAGCTCAGGCTCGAATAGCCGGTGCCGAAGTCGTCGATGGCCAGGCGAATGCCTAGCTGCTTGATGGCCTTGAGGATGGCTACCGTGGTATCGACGTTCTGCATCAGTACACTTTCGGTGATCTCCAGTTCCAACTGTGTCGGAGCCAGGCCGGTTTCCTTGAGGGTGCGGGCGATACCTTCGACGAAGCCGCGCTGGCGAAAATCGATGGCCGAGACGTTCACCGACAGGTACAGCGGGCGCATGCCCTGGGCTTGCCAGCGACACGCCTGCTGGCAGGCTTCCTGAAGCACCCATTGGCTCAGCGGAACGATCAGGCCGCTGTCCTCGGCCACCGGAATGAAATCCGACGGATAGACCAGGCCATGATCCGGCCTGTTCCAGCGCACCAGCGCCTCGACACCGACCACCTTGCCGCTCTTGAGGTCGAGCTTGGGTTGGTAATGCAGCACGAACTCCTTGCGTTGCAGGCCCAGGCGCAGGCCCGATTCGATGGTCTGTTGCTGCCGTGCCCGGCGGTTCATGTCTTCGGTGAAAAACCGGTAGTCGTTGGGGCCGGTCTCCTTGACGTTGCGCATCGCTGTCTCGGCTTTCTTGATCAGCGCCACGGCGTCGAAACCGTCGGAGGGGTACACGCTGATGCCCAGGCTCGCGGTGACGGTCAGGTCATGGCCGTCGATGGGTTGCGGGGAACTGATGGCCGCCAGCAGTTTGTCGGCCACGCCTTTGGTCTGCTGCGGGTCGACGATGTCTCCCAGCACCACCACGAACTCATCGGAACCGTAGCGAAACACCGAATCGGATTCACGCACCACGGTCGCCAGTGCCCGGGCCACTCGCTTGAGCATTTCATCGCCCACGGGATGGCCCAGCGCGTTATTGATGCGCTTGAAGCGGTCCAGGCCAATGAACATCACCGCCAGTTGCCGGTCGTGCCGGCGGCACTGGGCCATGGCCTGGGTCAGGCGATCGCCGAGCAACATGCTGTTGGGCAACTCGGTGAGCACGTCGTATTGCAGCAGGTGGGATACCTTGAGCAATTCCTGGACGCGTTCTTCGATCGTGCGCTCCAGGCTGCGCATTTTCCTCGCCGCATCCTGGGCCAGCTGCCACTTCCAAGTCATGGCGCTGGCCATCTGGCGGATTTCCAGGGTGTCGAAGGGTTTCTTGAGGATCAGTAACTGATCGTCGAACTCGATCCGTTCGGACATGGTTTCCCAGGAGTAATCCGAGAACGCCGTGCACAGGGCGATTTGCAGGCGCGGGTCGGCTTCCCACAGCCGCTCGATGGTTTGCAGGCCGTCCCAGCCCGGTGGCATGCGCATGTCAGCGAACACCAGCGCATAGGGCTGGCCTTCGGCCTGGGCGCGCTTGACCAGTTCCAGCGCCTCTTCGCCCTGGTAGGCCGAGTCGATCTGAAATTGCAGCCGGCTGACCTGTGGGGTGCCGAACAGCAGGCTCTCGGTGTCGTCCAGTGAGTCATCGCTGCCGGCGCTGGGGCTGAGGATCTTGCGAAAGTCCTGGTGGATCGCCGGTGTGTCGTCCACCACCAGGATTCGCCGGTTGGCAGGTACCGACATCGGGTTCATGGATTGCTCTCCGATAGCTCGCTCGCTGGTCGGGTCCAGTGGTCTGTCGCCGGAACGATGGTGCCGGCCTTGAGCAGTTCGGCGGCCTGGCCGCTGTCGACCACGGTGCTGAAGTAATGCCCCTGGGCCTGCATCGCGCCGCCGCTGGACATCAGCGTGGTGCGTTGCTCCTGGGTTTCGACGCCCTCGGCAATGATCCCGATGCCCACGTCCCGGGCGAAGTTGATGATCGCCCGCAACGTCGTGGCATTCTCGGGATCGGCGTTGGCGCTGTCGAGGAAACGCTGGGCGAGCTTGAGGTGATTGACCCGGTAGGTCTTGAGGTAATCGAACGAAGAGTACTCGGTGCCGAAGTCATCGATGGCGATCTGCACGCCCAACTCGCAGAGGCGCGGCAGCACGTCGTTGTGGGTCCACTTGGTCTGGGCCAGGGTGGCTTCGGTGACGTCGAAGCGCAGGTCCCAGGGCGCCAGTTCCCAGCGTGCGGTGGTGCGCAGCACGTCGTAGATTAGTTCCGGACCGGTCTTGAGCTGGGTCAGGGACAGGTCGATGGCGATTACGGGGGGCGCCATGCCCTGGTCGCGCCACTGGCGCATTTGTTGGCAAGCCTGGTCCAGCACCCAATGCCCGAGGCCAATGATGATCCCGGTTTTCTCGGCGGCAGGCATGAAGACCGCCGGCTCCAGCCAGCCACGTTGGGGATGGTTCCAGCGCACTTGCACGCCCATGCCGAGGATCTTGCCGGAGCCGAGGTCGACTTCCGGCAGGTAGTGCAGGTGCAGTTCCTGGTTTTCGATGGCTTGGCGCAGATCGTTGGCCAGGGCGACCCGGTCGGTGACTTCCTGGTTAATTTCCTCGTTATGGAAATGGTACTGGTTGCGGCCCTTTTCCTTGGAGCGGTACAGGGCCATGTCGGACTGCGCCATCAGGCTGTCGGCACTCAGGCTCTGCGGGGTGTACAGGGCGATGCCGATGCTCACCGAGATCCGCACGTCGTTGCCGTCCAGGGAGTACGGTGCCACCAGCGCATCGCGGATCTTGCCCGCCAGCGCGGCGCAATGGGTCGCTTCATGGACGTCCAGTTGCAGGAGGGCGAACTCGTCGCCGCCCAGGCGCGCCACCACGTCGTTTTCCCGGGTGCAGGCCTTGATCCGTGTGGCGACTTCCTGCAATAGCAGGTCGCCGATGGGGTGACCCAGGGTGTCGTTGATCCGTTTGAAGTGGTCCAGGTCCAGGTAGAACATCGCAAACGGCGCCGCACCCCGACGAGCGGCGGCGAAGGCCTGGTGCAGGCGCTCGATCATGGTGGCGCGGTTGGCCAGCCCGGTCAGGCCGTCGGTGCGGGCCAGCAGGGCGATTTTCTCTTCGGCCAGCTTGCGCTCGGTAATGTCGAGGATGATGCCTTCTATTTCCAGCAACAGGCCTTGCTCGTTGCGCACCGGGATGTAGCGGTTCTCTACCCAGCGGTACGTGTCGTCGCCGGTGCGCATGCGGAACTCGATGGACGCCCCTGCGGTGTCGCGGTCCAGAACGCGGACCATGGCCTCATGGACTTTCTCCTGGTCATCGGGGTGGATCAGGGTTTGCGCCCAGTCCGGCGAGTTGGTCAGTTGCGCTGCGGAATGGCCGAACTTGGTGATGTTGTGGGAGATGTACATCAATGCGAACGGCGGCTCGCCCCGCAGGCGATAGAGAATGGTCGGGCTGTTCTGCACGATGATGTTGGCGTCGGCCAGTTCGCGGGTGCGTTCCTCGACTGCGCGCTCGAGCATGTCCATTTTCAGCGCCGCGTCTTCGGTCATTTGCCATTTGACGGTCAAGGTACTGGCCATCTGGCGGATCTCGATGGCGTCGAAGGGTTTTTTCAGGATGAGCAGGCGGTCGCCCAGTTCAAGGCGATCGGCAATGTCTTCCCAGGAATAGTCCGAGTAAGCGGTGCACAGGGCCACTTGCAGCTTGGGGTCGGCGCGCCACAGCCGCTCGATGGTTTCCAGGCCGTCCCAGCCCGGCGGCATGCGCATGTCGATGAACGCCATGGCGAAGGGTTGCCCCTGGGCCAGCGCCGTTTCGACCTTGTTCAGGGCTTCCATGCCCTGGAATGCCGAATCGAGCACGAAACTCGTACCAGAAACCGCCACGGGCGAGCCGAACAAGGCCTCTTCGGCGCTGCTCAGGCTGTCACTGGCGTTCGCCTGGGGGCTGAGGATCTTGCGAAAATCCTCATGGATAGTCGGCGTGTCGTCGACGATCAGGATTCGCCGATTAGTTTTATCCAACGGCAGGCTCATGGCCGTGCACCGTTTTGATGCTGACTATAGAACCCTGGAAACATCTGATATCCCTTTCGCTGGCATGAGTATTCGGCCTGTACATGGCCCTTCATGGGATACAGCATAGTCGTCTCATCGGGATACGCTCGGTCAGTGATGGCAAATGTGTCTAAATGTTCGCAATCTACTAGCCTGTATTTCGGGGGTAAGGTAGAACGGTTGTCGTGAATAGGAGGGGGTTTCAAATGGAAGATCAATCGCCGGATGTTCCGGTAAGGAAGCCATCGGTGCTGTTGGTCGATGACGAAGAGTCGATCCTCAATAGCCTGCGTCGGCTATTACGCAGCCAGCCGTACGAGATCCTGCTGGCCGACAGTGGCGCCAAGGCCCTGGAAATTCTCAAGGAGCGGCCGGTCGACCTGGTGATGACCGATGCACGCATGCCGAACATGGATGGCGCCACGCTGCTGGCCGAGATCCGCAAGCTGTACCCATCGACCTTGCGCATCCTGCTCACCGGATATGCCGATGTGGACATGATGACCAAGGCCATCAACGAGGGGCAGCTCTATCGCTACCTCAGCAAACCCTGGAACGATGAGGAACTGGTGCAGGCCTTGCGCCAGGCCCTGTCCCACCAGCATTCCGAAAGCGAGCGCCAGCGCCTCGAAGCGCTGAACCGCGAGCAGAACCAGCAACTCAAGACCCTTAACGCCACCCTGGAAAAACGCGTGGCGTCGCGCACCTCCGAGCTGCAGCAGACCGCCGACATGCTCGATTTGGCCTATGACGAGCTCAAGCGCAGTTATGTGACCAGCACCGAAGTGTTTTCGCTGATCGCCAACCTGCGCCTGCCCAAGGCCAAGCAGACCAACCGGCAGATCATCGAGTTGATCAGGGTCTATAGCCGGCTGCATTTCCTCGATGAGTCCACCGACCGCGACCTGACCATGGCCGCGGCGCTCTACAACATCGGCAAGCTGAGCTGGACCGACAACATGATGGTCACGCCCGCCGACTTGCTGCACCACAACGAACTTGAGCTCTATCGGGCCTATCCGAAGCAGAGCGAATCGCTGCTGATGACCCTGGACCCGATGAAGGATGCGGCGCGGATCATTCGCCATCACCAGGAGCGTTGGGACGGCAGTGGTTTCCCCGAGCACCTCAGGGGCGAGGCCATTCCGTTCGGTTCGCGGCTGTTGAAACTGGCGGTGGACTTCATCGAGCTGCAGCGCGGGTTGATCCTGGAGCGGCAGATGAACAGCGACGAAGCGCTGGTCTACATCCGCAAGTACGCCGGCAAACTGTACGACCCGGACATGGTCGAGGATTTCATCAAGGCCTGTGGCGAGTACCTGGAAGACGTGACCCTGTCCGACCCGACGGTAGAGGTCAAGACCACCCGCGAACTGACGCCCGGCATGATCCTGGCCCGCAACCTCAACGCTGACAACGGCATGCTGCTGCTCAACGCCGGCAAGGTCCTGAGCGGGCCGCTGGTGGAAAAGCTCATCGCCTTCGAAGCGATGGAAGGGGCCCGGTACAGCGTGTTCGTCAAGATCCCCGAAGAGCAGGCCGACCCTTCGGCGCCGAAGCCGATTTTGGGGTGATCGGGCTCTGGCAGGCTCCTGAGCTGTTGTTCGCTTGAGGTTTGTCAGATTCATTGTGGCGAGGGAGCTTGCTCCCGCTGGACTGCGCAGCAGGCCCATTTTTGTGAGTGCTTCGCACTCAAGCGGGAGCAAGCTCCCTCGCCACGGGGCATCTACTTTTATGCCTTCCATAGGGGAATGTGCGGATTCTGAAACAGGAATCCGGCTTTGCTCCCTGCCACCGTGGTCTGTAATCTCCCTGGCATTTTTCTGCCCAAGGCTTTGACTCATCATGACCACTTCCCTCATCCGCATCGCCGCCGCCCTGTTGCTCGGGCCGGACGGGCGAACCCTGCTGGTGCGCAAGCGCGGCACCCGGGCCTTCATGCAGCCGGGCGGCAAGATCGAGGCCCATGAACAGCCGATGCAGGCGCTGGCCCGGGAGCTGGAAGAGGAGCTTGGGTTACAGATCGACCCGGCACAGGCTCGTTACCTGGGCGTGTTCAGCGCTCCGGCGGCCAACGAGCCGGGGTTTATCGTGCAGGCCGAGGTATTTTTGCTGAGCATCGATGCCCCGGTTTCGCCGGCAGCCGAAATTGAAGAGGTGTGCTGGATCGACCCGGCCGGCGCCAGCAATCTTTTGCTGGCACCGTTGACAGGCGAGGTGATCCTGCCGTTTTATCGAACGACACTTCTAGCTACCTGCTGATTCACGCCTCAAGGACTGATGCCCATGATTCCATTGCCGGACCTGTTGATTTTCGCCGCTGCCGCGTTGCTGATGGTACTGACGCCCGGCCCGAACATGATCTACTTGATCTCCCGTTCGATCTGCCAGGGCCGCAAGGCTGGCGTCACCTCCCTGCTGGGGGTGGTGGCGGGGTTCTTCGTGCACATGTTCGCCGCGGCCGCCGGATTGACGGCAGTGTTCCTGGCGGTGCCCATGGCCTATGAAGTATTGAAATGGGCCGGTGCGCTGTACCTGTTGTGGCTGGCCTGGCAGGCGGTCAAGCCGGGCGCGCGTTCGCCCTTCGAGGCCCAGCAGTTGCCAGCGGACTCGACGCGCAAGTTGATCACCATGGGTTTTTTCACCAGCGCCCTGAACCCCAAGATCGCGGTGTTCTACCTGTCGGTGTTCCCGCAGTTCATCAGCCCGGAACACGGTTCGCTGTTCACCCAGAGCATTATCCTGGGCCTGACCCAGATCAGCGTCAGTTTCAGCGTCAACCTGCTGATTGCCCTGTTCGCTGCCGGCATTGCCTCATGGTTCGTCCACAACCCGACCTGGCTGGCGGCGCAGCGCTACTTCATGGGGTTTGTCCTCGGTGCGCTGGCGTTGCGCCTGATGTTTGAGCAACGGCGTTCGGCGTGAGCATCCGACGGCTGAGGGCCGGCGATGCCCAGGCGTATCGCCAACTGATGCTCCAGGCATACGCACTGCATCCCCAGGCCTTCACCTCCAGCGTCACCGAGCGGGCCAAGTTGCCTATCAACTGGTGGGAGTCACGCCTGGGCAGCCGGCTCGATGTACTGCTGGGGGCGTTTGTCGAGCAAGAGTTGGTCGGCATCGTCGGCCTGGCCCTGGAGCCCCGGGAAAAAGCCCGGCACAAGGCGCTGCTGTTCGGCATGTACGTCGCCGATGAACATCGCCATCGTGGGCTCGGCTACCAACTGGTCCAAGCCGCCCTCGCCGAAGCCCGGCGTCATCCCTTCCTGCGCCTGGTGCAACTGACCGTCACCGCCGGCAACGGCCCGGCGCTCAAGCTCTACCAGCGCTGCGGCTTCGTCCTGTACGGCCTCGAACCGATGGCGATCCGCGTGGAGGATGAGTTCCTCGACAAAATCCACATGTGGCTCGAGCTGTAAACCAATCGGCCATGACTGTTGAGCTTTTTTGTGGCGAGGGAGCTTGCTCCCGCTGGGGCGCGCAGCGGCCCTAGAGCCCGGCGACGCGGTGGATCAGGTTGATTGAGTGAGCTTGAGAGGGGCTGCTGCGCAGCCCAGCGGGAGCAAGCTCCCTCGCCACAAAAGCCCAAAAGCCCAAAAGCCCAAAAGCCCAAAAGCTCAAAAGCTCAAAAGCTCAAAAGCTCAAAAGCTCAAAAGCTCAAAAGCATCCCGGTCGACCAACCGATTGGCTCTTGAAACTGACACTGATTCGAGGCACTCCCTTAACCCGCGCCGAGCCCAATTCCCGTGGCGAGGGAGCTTGCTCCCGCTGGGGCGCGCAGCGGCCCTAAAACCCGGCGACACGGTGGATCAGGTTGATTGAGTGAGCTTGAGAGGGGCTGCTGCGCAGCCCAGCGGGAGCAAGCTCCCTCGCCACAAAAAGCAGTCAGCGCACGGCACTGACCCCGTCCAACGTGGAAAACGACGTGTCCTTGGCCGTCAGCAAAAAGTCGCGCATGTACGGCGCGTCGAGCATGTCGGTGCGCACCGCCGCGTAGAGCGTGGCAAACAAGCCTTTCTCCCCCAGCCGCTTGGCCTTCACGTAACCCCGCGAGCTGTATTCATGCAGGGCCCAGTGCGGCATGCCGCAGACGCCGCGACCGCTGGCCACCAGTTGCATCATCATCACCGTCAGTTCAGAGGTGCGCACCTGGGCCGGTTCGATGTCGGCCGGTTCCAGGAAACGGGTGAAGATGTCTAGCCGGTCGCGCTCCACCGGGTAGGTGATCAGGGTTTCGCTGATCAGGTCCTCGGGCACGATGTAGGGCTTGCCCGCCAGTCGATGCTGGTTGGCCACGGCGAGCATCGCTTCGTAGGTGAACAATGGCACGTAGGTGATGCCGGCCAGCTCCAGCGGGTCGGAAGTCACCACCAGGTCGAGGTCGCCCCGGGCCAGGGCTGGCAACGGCGCGAAAGCGAAGCCCGAGGCCAGGTCCAGCTCGACTTCCGGCCAGGCATCGCGGAATTGGTCGATGGTCGGCATCAACCACTGGAAGCAGCTATGGCACTCGATGGCCATGTGCAGCCGTCCGGCGGTGCCGCCAGCCAGGCGGGCGATGTCCCGTTCGGCGCCACGCAGCAAGGGCAGGGCGGCATCGGCCAGTTGCAACAGGCGCAGGCCGGCGCTGGTGAACCGTACCGGCTTGGTCTTGCGCACGAACAACGGCATGCCCAGGCGCTCTTCCAGTTCCTTGAACTGGTGGGAGAGGGCGGACTGGGTCAGGTGCAGGCGTTCGGCGGCTTCGACCAGGCTGTCGGCTTCGCGCAGGGCGTGCAGGGTCTTGAGGTGACGGAGTTCAAGCACCGGAGTTGCTCCATGAGTAAAACTTGTGATCAACACGAAAAGGTTGAGTTTGTCTCATGTAGGGTCAGCTGTCGACAATGGCGCCATCTTTTACAGGAGGACGCACACCATGGCCCTGGCCCACACTCTCGGTTTCCCTCGCATCGGCGCCGACCGCGAACTGAAAAAAGCCCTCGAAGCCTATTGGAAAGGTGACCTGGCCCCGGCCGCGTTGCAGGCGGTGGGTCGCGAACTGCGGGCCCGGCACTGGCAATTGCAGAAAGACGCCGGCATCGACCTGCTACCCGTCGGCGACTTTGCCTGGTACGACCAAGTGCTCAGCCACTCCCTGACCCTGGGCGTCGTGCCACCGCGTTTCCACAGCACCTTGAATGCCCAGGGCCGACCGACCCTCGACACCCTGTTCGCCATGGCCCGTGGCGCCACGGCCAGTTGCTGCGGGGCCGACCACGGCCAGGCGCAATACGCCCAGGAGTTGACCAAGTGGTTCGACACCAACTACCACTACCTGGTCCCGGAGTTTTCCGCTGACCAGACCTTCGCCCTGAGCTGGGAACAGTTGTTCGATGAAGTGGACGAGGCCCATGCCTTGGGCCATCAGGTCAAACCGGTGATCATCGGCCCGTTGACCTACTTGTGGCTGGGCAAGGCCAAGGGCGAGGCGTTCGACAAGCTCGGCCTGCTGGAGCGCCTGCTGCCGGTCTACGGGGAGATCCTCAACCGCCTCAAGGCCCAGGGCGTGGAGTGGGTGCAGATCGACGAACCGATCCTCACCCTCGACCTGCCTCAAGCCTGGAAGAGCGCTTTCGAACGGGCTTATCACATCCTCCAGTACTCGCCGCTGAAAAAACTCGTGGCCACCTATTTCAGTGGCCTGCAAGACAATCTCGGCCTGGCGGTCAGCCTGCCGGTGGATGGCTTGCACATCGACGCGGTACGCGCCCCGGAACAACTGGGCCAGGTGCTGGACCGCCTGCCGACCTACAAGATTCTGTCGGTGGGCCTGGTCAATGGCCGCAACGTCTGGCGCTGTGAACTGGAACAGGCGCTGGCGCAGCTGCAACCGGCCCAGGAGCGCTTTGGCGACAACCTCTGGGTCAGCACCTCATGCTCGCTGTTGCACAGTCCGGTGGACCTGGAGCGTGAAGACCGCCTCGATCCGGAACTCAAGAGCTGGCTGGCGTTTGCCGTGCAGAAGTGTGGTGAAGTCGCGGTGCTGCGCGATGCCCTGAACGATCCACACGCGCCCGCTGTGCAACAGGCCTTGGCCGACAGCCGCGAGGTGCAGGCCAGTCGCGCCCGTTCGGCGCGCATTCACAAACCCGCGGTCCAGGCGCGCCTGGCGGCAATCGGGCCACAGGACAGTCAGCGGCGCTCGCCGTTTGCCAAGCGCATCGAACGCCAGCGCGCCCGTCTGAAACTGCCGGCCTTTCCCACCACCACCATCGGCTCCTTCCCGCAGACCCCGGCGATTCGCCTGGCCCGTCAGGCCTACAAGCAAGGCAAGCTGTCGGCCAATGACTATCAGGACGCCATGCACACCGAGATCCGCCATGCCGTGCAGATCCAGGAACGCCTGGGCCTGGACGTGCTGGTGCACGGTGAAGCCGAGCGCAACGACATGGTGGAATACTTCGCCGAGCACCTGGACGGCTACGTCTTCACCCGTTTCGGTTGGGTGCAGAGCTACGGTTCGCGCTGCGTGAAACCGGCGATCATCTATGGCGACATCAGTCGGCCGAGCGCCATGACCGTCGACTGGATCCGCTACGCGCAAAGCCTGACCGACAAGGTCATGAAAGGCATGCTCACCGGCCCCGTGACCATGCTGATGTGGTCGTTCCCCCGCGAAGACGTGTCGCGCCAGGTCCAGGCCCGACAACTGGCCCTGGCCCTGCGGGACGAAGTGCTGGACCTGGAAAAGGCCGGGATCAAGATTGTGCAGATCGACGAGGCGGCGTTCCGCGAAGGGTTGCCGCTGCGTCGCGGGCAATGGCAGGAATACCTGGACTGGGCGGTTGACGCGTTCCGTTTGTGCGCGTCGGGGGTGGCTGATGAAACCCAGATCCATACCCACATGTGCTACAGCGAATTCAACGATGTGATCAAGGCCATCGCCGACATGGACGCCGATGTCATCACCATCGAGACCTCGCGTTCGGACATGGAATTGCTGGAGGCTTTCGAGGCGTTCGACTACCCGAACGACATCGGCCCGGGCGTCTACGACATCCACTCGCCACGGGTGCCGGACACGGCCGAGATGGTTGCGCTGATGAGCAAGGCGGTAAAACGGATCGCCGCCGAGCGGCTGTGGATCAACCCCGACTGTGGGTTGAAAACCCGGGGCTGGCCGGAAACGGAAGCGGCGTTGGTGAACATGGTGGCGGCGGCGCGGCAGTTGCGTAGTCAGTTGGCCTGAGGCCTCGGGTGTTGTGGACGAGCACCCTGTTTCCGACATTTTTTGTGGCGAGGGAGCTTGCTCCCGCTGGGCTGCGCAGCAGCCCCAACATCTATCTGTCGCCGCAGTGCCCCAGGCAGAGCCCCGGGGGTTGCTGCGCAACCCAGCGGGAGCAAGCTCCCTCGCCACAGGGTGTCCACCATGTCCCCGGTCCAAACAGGTGCCCACATGGCTTCAGATCACCACTCGGCAATCTTCATCAAACTGTCACGCAACTGTGGCAGCGCGCTTGAACAAACTTCATCAGACTCGCGCTCTACTGGGGTTCTGCGTTTCGGTGTTTCTTCATGCGTGTATTCATTTTCCTGGCCGCGTTGTTTTTCGGCCTGCCGTCGATGGCGGCTTCTCGGTGTGACATCAATGTTGCGACCCAACGGGTCGATCTGGCTCAGGTGAGCCTGGCCTACCAGAGCGTTGGCCGTGCCTCGGATCCGGCGCTGTTGCTGGTGATGGGCCTGGGTGGGCAGTTGATCCATTGGCCGGACGAAGTGGTGGTCGCCCTGTGCGAGCAAGGTTTCCGGGTGATTCGCTACGACAACCGCGACGTCGGCCTGTCCACCTGGCGTCAGGCGCCCGGCAGCGCCAACCTGACCTTTGAAGCCCTGCGCTACAAACTCGGCTTGCCCGTGGCCGCGCCTTATACCTTGACCGACATGGCTGATGATGGGCTGGGGTTGATGGATGCCTTGCAGGTGCAAAGCTTCCACGTATTGGGCGTGAGCATGGGCGGTATGATCGCCCAGCACATGGCCGCCATGGCGCCGCAGCGGGTCGAAAGCCTGACCCTGATCATGACCAGTTCCGGTGCCGAAGGCTTGCCCGCCCCTAGCGCCACGTTGGTGCAGTTGCTGTCGCGGCGCGGTGCGCCGAATCGCGAAATGGCCCTGGAACAGCAGGCCGATCTGCTGGCCGCCCTCGGCAGCCCGATGGTGGTCGACGACCGCGAGGCGCTGCTGCATCAGGCCGCAGTGGCCTATGACCGGGCCTTCAACCCCGAGGGCGTAAAGCGTCAGATCATGGCGATCATGGCCGAGCCAAGCCGGGTGACGCTGCTCGATCAACTGCGCGTGCCGACCCTGGTTGTCCACGGCACCGCCGACCCGTTGCTGCCGGTGATGCACGGCGTGCACTTGGCGGCGCACATCCAGGGCAGCCAGTTGAAGCTGATCCCGGGCCTGGCCCATCGTTTCCAGGAGGCATTCAAGGCGCCGTTGCTGGGTGCCGTGCTGCCGTATCTGCAGCAGCATCGCGAAGACACATCGCACTGGGCGCAGATCGAGCCGGTGCAGGCGCCTAATCTGCTCTGACAAGCCCGTACTGATCTCTTGAGCCTGGTGTGATCATGTGGCGAGGGAGCTTGCTCCCGCTGGGCTGCGCAGCAGTCCCATCATCTACCTGCCGCCGCAGTGCCCCAGGCAGACCCCAGGGGTCGCTGCGCAACCCAGCGGGAGCAAGCTCCATCGCCACGGTCCCATTCATCCTTGAATGATCTGGGTGGCTGACGCTTACCGCGCCTTGGCCTGCTCCACCAACCACCCCATCAAGGCCTGCAACGGCCCCGATGCCTCGGGTTTGTGCGGATGCACCAAGTGATAACCCAGCCCGGTCTTGACCTTCAGTTCAAACGGCATCACCAGTCGGCCGGCGCTCAAGTCATCGCCGATCAGCGACCAGTCGCCAATTGCCACGCCCGTGCCTTGGGAGGCCATGGACATCGCCAGGTCCAGGGTTTCGAAATGTTGGCCCTTGCTGACATTGCTCAAGTGCACATCGGCTGCCTTCAGCCAGGCGTTCCAGTCGCGCTCGTCACGGGTGGGGTGCAGCAGCACGTGTTGTTGCAGGTCGGCGGGTTCATGCAGCGGCACCGGCCCTTCCAGGACCGGGCGGGAGCAGACGGGCGTCAGTTGTTCATCGAACAGATGTACGCACGCCAGCGAGGCGTCGGGTGCTGGGCCATAGACCACCGCGGCGTCGAAGGCTTCGCGCTGGAAATCCACGCCGTGCCTGACCGTGGTGGTCAGTTCCACCGGCACGTCCGGTCGTTCCTTCTGCCATTGCAACAGGCGCGGCAGCAGCCAGCGCATCACGCAGGTCGGGGCCTTGAGTTGCAGGGTCTGGCGTTTTTCGCCGACCTGCTCAACCGCTTCGCCGATCAGGCTGAACACCTGCTGCACCCGGGGTAGCCACGCCTGGCCTTCGGCAGTCAGGGTCAGGCCGCGTGCCTGGCGCTGGAACAGTGCATAACCCAGATGATCTTCCAGCCCGGCGATCTGCCGGCTCACCGCGCCTTGGGTGATGTGCAGTTGTTCGGCGGCCCGGGTGAAATTGCAGCATTGGGCCGTGATCAGAAATGTGTGCAGCGCCGGCAGCGGGGGAAGTCGTTTCATTTCGGATCCAAGCCATGACGTGAGGACATGGCTAGTATGACTTTTTATCCATTGTTGCCGCTATGGTCGGACCGTTCCAATAACGCCATTCCCAAGACAGAAAAAGGGTCCCGCCGCATGCCGTGCGAGGCCCTTTACACGACAAGAAAAGGCAATGGCAATGGCGACGTGCGGCGAAGTATTGGTCAAGTTACTCCACGCGTATGGCGTGGAGCAGGTGTTCGGCATTCCTGGCGTGCACACCGTCGAGTTGTACCGCGGGCTGGCCCGTTCCAACATCCGCCATGTGACCCCGCGTCATGAACAGGGCGCAGGTTTCATGGCCGACGGTTACGCTCGGGTCAGCGGCAAGCCCGGCGTGTGTTTCATCATCACCGGCCCCGGCATGACCAACATCACCACCGCCATGGGCCAGGCCTACGCCGATTCGATCCCGATGCTGGTGATCTCCAGCGTGCAATCGCGCAACCAGTTGGGCGGCGGGCGCGGCAAGTTGCATGAACTGCCGAACCAGGCTGCATTGGTGGGCGGTGTCGCGGCGTTTTCCCACACGCTGATGTCCGCCGCTGAATTGCCCGGTGTGCTGGCCCGGGCGTTCGCCGTGTTCCAGGCTGGGCGCCCGCGGCCAGTGCACATTGAAATTCCGTTGGATGTGCTGGTCGAAGACGCCGATGCCTTGCTCGCCAGTGTGCCGGTGAACATCAACCGCGCCGGTGCTGCGCCGAGTGCCGTGGCGCAAATGGCTGCAAAGCTGGCATCGGCTCAACGGCCGTTGATCCTGGCCGGCGGCGGTGCCATCGACGCGGCGGCCGAATTGACTGAACTGGCCGAACGTCTCGGCGCACCCGTGGCGTTGACCATCAATGCCAAGGGCCTGTTACCGTCCCGGCATCCGTTGCTGATCGGCTCCACGCAGAGCCTGGTCGCCACCCGCGCGTTGGTGGCCGAAGCGGATGTGGTGCTGGCCATCGGCACCGAGCTGGCCGAGACCGACTACGACATCACCTTCGCCGGCGGCTTCGAGATTCCCGGTGCGTTGCTGCGCATCGACATCGACCCGGACCAGACCGTGCGCAACTACCCGCCGTACCTGGCGCTGGTGGCCGACGCTCGCGTCGCCACCCGGGCCGTGCTCGATGCGTTGAGCCAGCACCCCTTGGCCGAGCGCCGTGACGATTGGGGCACGACGCGTGCCGCCCGGTTGCGCGCAGAGCTTCAAGGCAGTTGGGACGCCGCGACCCGCGCCCAGACCTTGTTTCTCGACACCGTCTTGCAAGCGCTGCCGGAGGCGGTGTTCGTCGGCGATTCGACCCAACCGGTGTACACCGGCAACCTGACCTTCAACCCGGAGCAGCCACGCCGCTGGTTCAATTCATCCACCGGCTACGGCACCCTCGGCTACGCCTTGCCGGCGGCCATTGGCGCCTGGCTTGGTGGCAAGGACCGGGGCCATGGTCGCCCGGCGGTGGTGTGTTTGATCGGCGATGGCGGGTTGCAGTTCACCCTGCCGGAACTGGCCAGCGCGGTGGAGGCGCGCACGCCGGTGATCGTGCTGCTGTGGAATAACCAGGGCTACGAAGAGATCAAGAAATACATGGTCAACCGCGCCATCGAGCCGGTGGGCGTGGACATCTACACCCCGGATTTCATCGGTGTCGCTAGGGCTTTGGGCTGCGCTGCGCAAGCCATCGACGGCGTGGCGCAACTGCACGCCGCGTTGCTCGCCGCTTGCGACCGGCAGGGTCCGACGCTGATCGAAATCGACCAGGCAACCTGGATGGCGCAGGTGTCGAAATGAATGTCCCTACGACGCAAGACGGGCTGTACATCAACGGTGAGTGGTTGGCCGGCGATCAACCGCTGCGGGTGATCAACCCGGCGACCGAAGCGCTGCTGACCACCGTTCATGGCGGTGGTGAACGCGCCGTCGATCAGGCGTTGAACGCCGCGACCCAGGCGTTCACGCACTGGTCGACCACCACCGGCACCGAGCGTGGCGCGATCCTGCGCCGGATTGCCGCTGGCGTGCAGGCAGGCCGCGAGCGGTTGATGCAATTGCAATCGAGCAACAACGGCAAGCCGTTGTTCGAAGCGGCCATCGATGTCGACGATGTGGTCGCCACCTTCGAGTATTACGCCGAGTTGGCCGAAGGCCTGGACGCTCGGCAAGACAGTCCGCTGGCATTGCCCAGTGCTGATTTCAGCGCACGCCTGCGCCGCGAACCGTGCGGCGTGGTCGGCTTGATCGTGCCGTGGAATTTCCCGATGGTCACCACGGCCTGGAAACTCGCCCCGGCATTGGCTGCCGGCTGCTGCGTGGTGCTCAAGCCCTCGGAGGTCACACCGTTGCCGGAGCTTGCGCTGGCGTCGATCATCGCCGAATCCGGCTTGCCCCACGGGGTGTTCAACCTGGTCTGCGGCACCGGCCTGGCAGTGGGCGCGCCGCTGGCGGCGGACCCGCGCGTGGCGAAGATCTCCTTCACCGGCAGCAACGCGGTGGGCGTGCAAGTGATGCAACGGGCGGCGGAAACGGTGAAGGGCGTGAGCCTGGAGCTGGGCGGTAAATCGTCCCTGTTGGTACTGGCGGATGCCGACCTGGACCTGGCGGTGGAGCTGGCCTGTGGCGGCGCTTTCTTCAATGCCGGACAGATGTGTTCGGCCACCAGCCGCGTGCTGGTGGCCGACGAGCTGGCCGATGAATTCCTGCGCCGGCTCAAGGCCCGTGCCGAAGCGATCCGCGTGGCCGATCCGTTCGATCCGGACGTGGAGATGGGGACACTGGTCAACCAGGCGCAATACCAGCGAGTACTGGGGCACATCGACCGAGGCCTGAGCGCCGGAGCGACCCTGGTGTGCGGCGGCCAGCGACCGGCGCACCTGCCGCGCGGCTTTTTTCTACAGCCGACAATCTTCACTGACGTGCCCCTCGACAGTGCGCTGTGGTGCGAAGAGATCTTCGGGCCAGTGGTGTGTGTACGCCGTTTCAGCAGCCAGGCGCAGGCCATCGCCCTGGCCAACGACAGCCGTTTCGGTCTGGTGGCCAGCGTGGTCAGCCGCGATGCCGAAGCCGCCGGGCAGGTGGCCGACGCGTTGCAGGCTGGGCTGGTGTGGATCAACGCGCCCCAGGTGATTTTTCCCCAGGCGGCGTGGGGAGGGTACAAGCAGAGCAGCCTGGGCCGCGAGTTGGGACCTTGGGGATTGGCCGCGTTCCAGGAAATCAAGCATGTGGTCCGGGCGATCTGACGGCACGTTTTCAGGTCATGCATGCCTCGAAAAAAGGCATGCGCCAAGGACATGGCTCCAATGAGTTTTTTTCGATAGTCAGGGATTTTGCACAACCTCAGGATGGCCGCAGGCGGCGGCAAAGCCCAGGCAATACGGGGCTTTCGTCGACGCCGAACGGTGCGGGCACAACGGTTTTTACCCACCTCATACTTAAAAGAATAAAGGGAGTCCTCATGGGCGAGCATGATCTGAACAGACGTCAATTCATCAAGACTGCAAGTGTGGTTTCGGTTGCAGCGGCGGCCATGAGCATGCCGTTCATCAGTGCGCGGGCCAGTGACACGCGGTTCGTCGGCAAGACCCTGCGCCTGCTGACCTGGTCCGATGACACCGGGCTGGCGGCGCTGCGCAACATCGCCGCCACCTTCGAGGCCAAGACCGGGGCCAAGGTCATTGCCGACCGCACCGGCAGTACCTCGGAGATGGTGGCCAAGCTCAAGGCCGGTGGCGACCGGCCGCAGTACGACATTATCACCCTGGCAGGCGTCGGCGCCGAGGGCCTGGCCGTCGCCGGGCTGCTGGAAAAGCCTGACCTCAACCGCATTCCCAACCTGGCTGACGTGCCGGCGCAATACCGCACCGGCGCTGGCGGCCATGGCATCGGTTACCTGCTGTGGTGCAACAGCCTGGTCTACAGCACCCGTACCTTGCAGCAGGCACCGGACAGTTACGCTGCGCTGTGGGACGCGGAGCTGGCGCCGAACATTTTCCTGCCGCCGCCAAACTGGACCGAGGCCATGGACCTGATCATCATCGCCGCCAAGCTGGCCGGTGGTGATGAACACAACATCGAGCCCGGCTTCAAGAAACTCGCCGAACTCAAGGATCGGGTGGTGACCCTGGGGGAAAACCCGAACCAGATCGCCGAGCTGTTCCGCACTGGTTCCCTGGACATGGGCGGCTTGTACGCGCCGGCGTTCTTTCCCAAGCAGATCCGCGACCCGGCCTACAGCCTGGGGGCGACGTTCGGCATGAAGGAAGGTTTCTACACCGACCTGATGCTCTCGGTCATGCCAAAAAACCGCCCGGGCGACACTGACCTGGCCTACGCCTTCATCGACCACTCCCTCGACCCGCTGGTGCAGGGCAAGATGGCCGAAGACATCTTCAACGGCCCGGTCAACGCCAAGGCCATCATTTCCAGCGAAGCGCGCAAGAGCCCCTACATCCTCACCCCGGAGCAAATCGCCGACAAAGCGATCATGCATGACAACGCCTTCCTGGCGACGGTGCATGACCAGTGGATTCGCCGGTACACGGAAATCTTTTCTTCCTGATCCCGGTCTTGTGAGCATTCGAAATCCAGTGTGGGAGCGAGCAGGCTCGCTCCCACAGGGCGTTGAGCGGGTTTGAAATTGTGTTTGCTCTGTCGTTTTCCTCTGACGAGATTTTGCCATGGAACCCCAACCGTTAACCCATCCCCAACGTGTTGCGCCCATGCGACCACCCCGGGGTATTTCACCCACCGGCCGAGCCTGGCTGTTCCTGTCGCCGTCCATGCTGTTTCTCGGCGTGCTGATCGCCGCCAGCCTGCTGGTGCTGCGCATGAGCGTCGGCACCAAGGGCGCGGAGTGGAGTGGGTTCAGCCTCGCCAGCTACGAGCAGTTGCTGGAGCCTTATTACCTCAAGTCCCTGCTGCTGACCTTGCGCCTTGCATTGATCAGCGCGGTGATTGCTGTGCTGCTGGCGATCCCCGTGGCCTACACCATGTCGCGCCTGGCCTCGCCGTTGTTGCGGCGGGTGTTCCTGGCGGCGGTGCTGTTGCCGCTGTTGGTCAACCTGCTGCTGCAAAGCTATGGCTGGCTGGTGATCCTCGGCCCTGCCGGCATGCTCAATCAGGCACTCATGGGCCTGGGTCTGATCAAGCGGCCGATCATGCTGCTGTACAACCAGAATGGTGTGTTGATGGGCCTGGTCCAGACGGCCTTCCCGCTGGCCGTGCTGCCCATCGCCAGCGCCATGCGTGGTGTCGCCCGCAGCTATGAAGAGGCCGCCGCGACCCTCGGCGCCAGCCGCTTCCAGGTCTTTCGCCAAGTGGTGCTGCCCATGAGCCTGCCGGGCATCATCACCGGCGCGACGCTGGTGTTTGCCTACAACGCCAGCAGCTTTGTCGTGCCGCTGCTGTTGGGCGGTCGGCGGGTGCCGATGCTGGCGGTGATGGTCCACGATCAGATTGCCCCGTTGATGAACTGGCCCGCCGCGTCCGCCGCCGGGGTGGTGCTGATTGTCACCACATTGATGATCATGACCCTGTCCGAATACTTCACCGGCCGTCGTCGGCGGATGCTGGAGGCTTCTCAATGACCGCGTTGAGCAAAAAACGCCAGTCGCTGTTGCCCGGTGAAACCGGGCGCGCAGTGGGGCTGCTGTCGGGTTTCATCCTGTTGCTGGCGGTGCTGCCGATCCTGACCATGATCGTCATGTCCTTCAGCGGCGCCGCGAACCTGGACTTTCCGCCGAGCAGCTACAGCCTGCAATGGTATCGGGCGGCCTGGCACACCTTCGTGTCGCCGGATGCCAGCGATGTGCTGAGCCTGGGCCAGGCCATGGGCACCAGCCTGTTGGTGGCCTGCCTGACCATGATTTTCGCCACGCTGATCGCCGTGCCGGCGGCCTACGCGCTGACCCGTTGCGAATTCCGGGGCAAGGCCGTGGCGTTGCAACTGATGTCGCTGCCGCTGGTGTTTCCCATGGTGGTGCTGGGGTTGGCGCTGCTGTTGGTGTTCGACAGCCTGCCGTTCCAGATGACCACCTCGCGGCTGGTCATTGCCCACGTGATCCTCGCCTTGCCGTTCGTGGTGAAGAACTGCACCGCCGCCATGCTTGGCATCGGCAGCGAAGTCGAAGAAGCCGCGCGAATGCTCGGGGCGACGCCACGGCGGGCCATCGTCGATGTGGTGGTGCCATTGATGAAGTCGGGGATTCTCGCCGGGATGCTGCTGGCGTTCATTGTCTCGTTCAACGAATTCACCGTGACCTATTTCCTCTACACCATCGATGTCATGACCGTGCCGATCTGGATGTACAGCCGCACCGTGTCGTCGTTGGACCCCACCGTTTTCTCGTTTGCCGTGCTCATCGTGCTGATCGACTTCGTGCTGATCTGGGCGTTGGAGAAGCTGGTGGGCGAGGGCGGCGTTTCCTTTTGATTTCAAGGTGAAGACATGACTGGACTGATACTGGAAAACGTCGAGAAACATTACGGCTCGGCCTGCGCGGTGAAGGACGTGAACCTGCATTTGCCAGAAGGAAAACTGGTGTGTTTCCTCGGGCCTTCAGGCTGTGGCAAGACCACGTTGTTGCGCATGATCGCCGGCCTGGAAAGCCTCAGCGGCGGGGAAATCCGCCTGGATGGGCAAGACATCGGCCATACCCCGGCGCACCTGCGCAACTTCGGCATGGTGTTTCAATCGCTGGCGCTGTTCCCCCACATGACCGTCGGCGAGAACATCGCCTATCCGCTGAAGCTTCGGGGTGTGGGCAAGGCCGAGCAACAAGCGCGGGTGGTGGAGCTGCTGGAACTGATCCAGCTCCAGGCGATGATCGACCGGCCCGTGGCGAAACTGTCCGGTGGCCAACGCCAGCGCGTGGCGATTGCCCGGGCCATCGCCGCCCGGCCGAAGATCCTCTTGCTGGACGAACCGCTGTCGGCCCTGGACGCCAAGCTGCGCGAGTCGATGCAAGTGGAAATCCGCCAACTGCAACAGCGGCTGAACATCACCACGATCCTCGTGACCCACGATCAACGCGAAGCTATGACCATGGCCGACATCGTCGTGGTGCTGGGCGAACATCGGGTGCAACAGGTCGGTACGCCGATCGAGATCTACCGGCACCCGGCCAATGAGTTCGTCGCCGACTTCATCGGCTCAGGCAACATTTTTCCGGCGACCACCCTGGGCAACGGGCGAGTGGAGCTGCCGGGTGGCGATGCGCTGGAGGTGCCGGCCAGCGATAGCCTCAAGGTCGGCGAAAACATCAAGCTGCTGGTGCGCCCCGAAGACCTGCAACTGTCCGCGCCCCAGGCCACGGTGGGCAACCGGTTGCTGGGCAAGGTCACGTTCGTGCGCGACATTGGTGCGACGATCGAGACCACGGTGGAGTGTTCTGGAATCTCGTTCACGGCACTGAGTACGCCGTGCCAGGGCATGGATCTGGGGATTGGGCATGCGGTGTCGGTGACCATACCGGCGCAGGCATGTCGGGTGCTCGCTGCCTGATTTCAAAAGGCAATGCAAACCCAGATCAAACCGTCATCCGCAACCGCGCCAAGTCCCGCAACGGCGGCGCGCCGAACAACCGGCTGTACTCGCGGCTGAACTGCGAAGGGCTTTCATAGCCCACCCGATAGCCCGCCGCCGAAGCTTCCAGCCCTTCGGCCAGCATCAGGCGCCGGGCTTCCTGCAAGCGCAGTTGCTTCTGGTATTGCAGCGGGCTCATGGCGGTCATGGCCTTGAAGCGGTGGTGCAGGGTCGAGACGCTGAGGTTCACTTCCCGGGCCAGGTCATCGATGCGCAACGGCTGTTCGAAATGGCCGTTGAGCCATTTGATCGCCTGGCTGATGCGATGGCTCTGACTGTTGGCGATAGCGATTTCGTACAGCCGATAACCCTGGGGACTGCGCAGCAGACGATAGAGGATTTCCCGGCGCACCAGCGGCGCGAGCATGGCGATGTCTTTCGGCGTATCGAGCAACCGCGCCAGGCGCAGTACGGCGTCGAGCATTGGCGTGTCCAGGCGTTCGACATACAGCCCGCGCCCGGCGGGGCGGGTCGGTACGCCCAGGGGGCCGGCGTCGGCGATCAACGCGGTGATTTCCGCGGGGTCGATGTCCAGGCGCAGGGCCAGGATGGGTTGCTCGGGCGAAACGTCGGCAATGCAACCACTCAGCGGCATCGAGACCGAGACCACCAGGTAATGGAGTGGGTCGTAGTTGAACAACTCATCCGCCAGGCGCACCTGTTTGCTGCCCTGGGCCATGATGCACAGCGCCGGTTGCGCCAACACCGGGGCGAACTTATGCGGCTGGCTGTGCCGTGACAGATTCAGTGAGCCGATGGCCGTGGCGTAGCTTCCGTCTTCGCTGGTGTTGCGGTCGATGATCGATGCCAGTTCGGCGCGCTGTTGTTCCAGATACGTGTCCAGTGGGACGTGGGCGTGGTCGAGTGGCGACATGCCGGGATCCTCAAGCGATAGGGAGCGATGAACAAAAGCTTATGTTTGTGCAAGGCGCAGCGGTAGCAACATCCTGTTGAAAGCTTGCCTGATCCTGCACGGCGCAAAGGGCCATGACGCTGCAATGCTGTGGAAACTTGCTTGAAACCTTTTGTTTCAACTTCCTGGGTTTCGACCGGATCGATAGCAAATTTTATGATACCGACGCGCAGGATCGTGCAATGGGTCGGCAGGAATCGACTAACGAAACTGGCAGGGCGGCGCTTAACCTTTGATCCTGTCGCGGCCTGTCCCCGGCTGCACAACGGATGACCTGGGAGGGTTGAACATGTCTACACAGATCCCCGTCAGTCACATGGCTTTTGTCCGGGCCCGTACCGGTTGCTCCAGGCAACTGGGGGCGCGCCTGAGTACGCTGATCGCGCCCTCGCGCCAGGCCCCCGGTTGCCTGTACTTTGCCTTGCAGCATTCGCAGTGCGATGCCGATTTGTGGCTGGTGTCCGGGCTTTGGGTCAATCAGGCGGCCATGGATGCCTACTTCAATTCCCCGGCCATGGCGATATTTGCCGAGCTGGTGCAAGACCTGGTGGTGAGCAGCCTGGATTTCCATACGTTCCGCGACGTGTCCGCCGCCCAGGCGACCGAAGGGTGCCGGGCGCAGGTACACAAACTGGCCGGTTGAAGGTTTAATGAGCGTCATTTTCCACCGCCAGGATGCACAAGACATGGCACGTAAAGCCTTTGAAACCTTTGAAGCTGTTTCCGCTGTAATCCCCAAAGAAGGCGGCGGCTACCATGCCGCCATCGCCACCAAGGCCATCGGTGGTTCCGGTGCGCCACGTTTCAACAAGATCCTTGAAGAGCAAACCTTCGAGACCGCGGTCAAAGCCGATGAAGCGGCAGCCCTGCAACTGACCCACCTCAAAGGTGTCGACGACGAGGGCGGGTTGGTCTGGTAGCGGCACGATCACCCGGTAGGGCTTTTGTGGCGAGGGAGCTTGCTCCCGCTGGGCTGCGAAGCGGCCCCCCCGGTTTGTCTGACACACCGCAAGGGGACGCTGCGCGTCCAGCGGGAGCAAGCTCCCTCGCCACAGGTTGCTGTTTCTTCTTGAGAGCCGTGTCGCTTACTTCGGGCGATGCATCTTGAACAACGCCTCAGGCCCCAGCTGGAAATAATCCGCCGGCCCGCCACCGCGCAAGATCGGCTCGGCGGCGGCGGTGTCGTACACCCCGTCTTTCAACAACCACTTGGCGATATGCACGGCGACCACTTCGCCGAGAATCAGCCAGCTTGGCACCAGCCCTTTGTCCGCTCGCTGCAGTTGAATAATCTGCGTGACCTTGCATTCGAAGGACACCGGGCTTTCGGCGACGCGTGGAACCTGGATTACCCGTGATGGGGCGGCCGTCAAACCCGCCAGTTCGAACTCATTGACCTCTGGGGCGACCATCGCGCAGCTCTGGTTCATCTGCTCGGCCAGCGGGCGCGTGGCCAGGTTCCAGGCGAATTCGCCGGTCTGTTCGATGTTGTTCAGGCTGTCTTTGCGCCCAACGCTGGAGAACCCGATGATCGGTGGAATGTAGTTGAAGGCGTTGAAAAAACTGTAGGGCGCAAGGTTCAGGCGGCCTTCGGCATCCTGGGACGAAATCCAGCCAATGGGGCGCGGGCCAACGATGGCGTTGAATGGGTCGTGGGGTAGGCCGTGGCCGTTGGCGGGTTCGTAGAAGTGGATGTCATCGGGCATGGTTGAAGAAGGTCCTGCGGTGGGGTTTCAAAGGGATTGGAAGATAGTGCAGGGCCGCACTGTTTTTGTCAGCACCCAGGGACACTGGGGGAGCGGGCTGTTCGCGAATGCGCAGGTTCAGATACATAGATGTCGACTGACATACTGTCTTCGCGAGCAAGCCCGCTCCCACAATTTGATGAGTGGCGATAACAAAACCACTGGCGGTCTTCCTTTTTCCATATCCCATGAATAACTAAGCCCGGCCGAAGCCGGGCTGTGAGGGTGTCGTTCTCGGGTTAGCTGATGGCAGCAGTGTTAGTGCGGTCGAAGCCATCTTCGGCAACGGTGGCGCCGTTAGTGCGGTCGAAGCCATCTTCGGCAACGGTGGCGCCGTTAGTGCGGTCGAAGCCATCTTCAGCAACGGTGGCGCCGTTAGTGCGGTCGAAACCATCTTCAGCAACGGTGGCGCCGTTAGTGCGGTCGAAGCCATCTTCAGCAACGGTGGCGCCGTTAGTGCGGTCGAAGCCATCTTCGGCAACGGTGGCGCCGTTAGTGCGGTCGAAGCCATCTTCGGCAACGGTGGCGCCGTTAGTGCGGTCGAAGCCGTCTTCAGCAACGGTGGCGCCGTTAGTGCGGTCGTAACCATCAGATGCGACGGTGGCGGCGCTCGTACGGTCATAACCATCGGCGGCGATGGCCGAGCTGGTGCGGTCGAAACCGTCGGCAGCAAAGGTGTTGGCAGCCAGTACGGAAAGGGTCAGGGCGATGATCAGTTTGGTTTTCATGGTCGTGCTCCAGAATGTTTGGCGTTAGCGCCTTGGGTGTGGAGTTGATATTACGCTTGTTAATTTGATTAAAAAGCGCAAAAAAATGCTCAAATAAATCGATAAAATCGATGTGTTCGCCATTGCAGCAGAGCGGTCAATGAGCCATTGCCGGCGTATTCGAGTGGCGTTCTGTTGAGGATGAGGATGAAGGTCAGGCATTAACCAGGGATTAATGTCAGAAAAATCTTTAGCCAAGGAACGAAAAAAGGGGCGAACCCTGTCAGGTTCGCCCCTTTTTGTTTGTACGACTTGGAGGTCAGTCGGTCACGATCCGCGAATGCTTGCGGGTGTCTTTCATGGTGATGTACACCAGCAGCGACACAGCGATGCAGGCCGTCACGTACCAGTAGTAACCGGTTTCCATGCCGATGCTCTTGAACCATAGGGCGATGTATTCAGCGGTGCCGCCGAAGATCGACACGGTCAGTGCGTACGGCAGGCCGACGCCCAGGGCGCGGATTTCGGTGGGGAACAGCTCGGCTTTCACCACGGCGTTGATCGAGGTGTAGCCGCTGACGATGATCAGCGCGGCCATGATCAGGAAGAACGCACCCCACCAGGTCTGGATGGTGTGAAGGGTGGTGAGGATCGGCACGGTGAACAGCGTGCCGAGGATGCCGAAGGCGATCAGGATCGGCCGGCGACCGATCTTGTCCGACAGCCCGCCGATCACCGGTTGCAGGCACATGAACAGGAACAGGGTGGCGGCGGAAATGGTGGTGGAGTCGGAGATGCTCATGCCGACGGTGTTCACCAGGTATTTCTGCATGTAGGTGGTGTAGGTGTAGAACGCCAGCGTGCCGCCCATGGTCAAGCCGACCACGGTCATCAGTTCCTTGGGATGGCGCAGCAAGGTGCGCATGGCGCTTTCCTTGGCTTTTTCCTTCTTGGTGAACGACTCGGTTTCTTCCATGCCGCGCCGCAGGTACAGCGCCACGATCGCACACAGCGCGCCGATGGCGAACGGGATGCGCCAGCCCCAGGCATACAGCTGTTCGGTGGTGAGGAACTGTTGCAGCACGATCAGCACGCCGAGGGCGATGAGCTGGCCGGAGATCAGGGTCACGTACTGGAAGCTGGAGAAGAAGCCGCGACGTTCCTTGGTCGCCATTTCGCTCAGGTAGGTCGCCGAGGTGCCGTACTCGCCACCCACCGACAGGCCTTGGAGCAGGCGGGCAAACACCAGCAGGATCGGCGCACCGACGCCGATGGTTTCGTAGCTCGGGCTCAAGGCGATGATCAGCGAGCCGAAGCACATCAGGTACACCGAGGCCATCAGTGCCCGTTTGCGACCGGCGCGGTCAGCGTACAGACCCATCAACCACCCGCCGATCGGGCGCATCAGGAAGCCCACGGCGAAGATCGCGGCGGTATTGAGCAATTGGGCGGTGGTGTCGCCCTTGGGGAAGAAGACTTTGGCGAAGTACAACGAGAAAGCGGCGTAGACGTACCAGTCATACCACTCGACCATGTTGCCGACCGAGCCGCTGAAGATCGATTTGATCCGGCTGGCGGTGGTTCTTTCACGGGCGGGCACGGCAGCCGACCCAAGGGGCAGGGCGTTGGAGTTATCCATTGAAGGATCCTTCGTTTAATTGTTTTTGTGGAGCGCGTGGGAACGCAGCCTGCCAGGGCTATAGCAGGAGCTGTGCCAGGTGGCAGAAGGCCGGTTTAGAGGGGGTAGTGACGTTGAATGAGCGGAAATCCGCTTGCTTTGGATTCGGCATGAGCGGGAATCCGCTTATGTTGATCGTTCCCACGCGGGAGCGTGGGAGCGATCAACACCCTACAAAAACATTTCCCGACTCAACCCATGGCGCTGCATCTTTTCATTGAAGGTGCGGCGCGGCAGTTGCAGTTCTTCGAGCACCGCTTTCACATCGCCTTTGTGCCGCGTCAGGGCGGCGCGCAGGCATTGGGCTTCGAAGGCTTCCTGCTGGGCCGCGAGGGACTGGCCCGGCTCCGTCTCCAGGGCCTGTGGTTGATCGAGCCCCAACACCTGGCGTTCGGCGACATTGGCCAGCTCTCGCACGTTGCCCGGCCAGTCGTGGCTGAGCAGGTGGCTCAATTGCGGGCCGCTCAGGGGCGCGGCGGCGCGGCCCAGGCGTTCGGCGGCGCTGTGGGTGAAATGCTCGAACAGTAGGGGAATGTCCTCGCGCCGTTCTCGCAGCGGCGGCAGGCGCAGCTCGGCGATGTTCAAGCGATAGGCCAGGTCTTCGCGAAAACGCCCGGCCCGGGCTTCGTCCAGCAGGTCGGGCTTGGTGGCGGCGATGATGCGCAGGTCCACCTGGATGCTCTGGTTGGAACCCAGGCGTTCGAGCTTCTGTTCCTGCAACACCCGCAATAACTTGACCTGCTGGGCCAGGGGCATGCTCTCGATTTCATCGAGGAACAGCGTGCCGCCGTTGGCGTATTCGAGCTTGCCGATGCGCTTGCCCTGGGCGCCGGTGAAGGCGCCGCTTTCGTGACCGAACAGCTCCGCTTCGAACAGCGCTTCGGGAATGGCTGCGCAGTTCAACGCGACGAAGGGCATGCTCGCCCTCGTGCCGAAGTCGTGCAGGCAACGGGCGACCAGTTCCTTGCCGCTGCCGGTTTCGCCGCGGATCAACACGTTGACCGGCAGTGCGGCCAGGTCCAGCACCTGGCGCCGCAGGTTTTGCAACGCACGGGAAACGCCCAGCAGCGTGCCATCGAGGCGGGCCCGGGCGTCGGCTTGTTCATGCAGGCGACGGTTTTCCAGGACCAGGGTGCGCTTGTCCAGGGCCCGGCGCAGGCTGCCGAGCAGGGCTTCGGGGCTGAAGGGTTTTTCCAGGAAGTCGTAGGCGCCGTCGCGCATGGCCTCCACAGCCATGGGCACGTCGCCGTGGCCGGTCAACAAAATCACCGGCAGGTCCGGATCGCGGCGACGCACTTCGGCCAACAGTTCCAGGCCGCTGAGGCCGGGCATGCGCACGTCGCTGAGGATCACCCCGGGGAAATGCTCCGGCAACCGGGCCAGGCATTCGTCGGCGCGGGCGAACAACTGCACCTGGAACCCCGACAGGCTCAACCATTGCTCGACGGCACTGCGGATGCTGCCTTCGTCATCCACGACCATGACTGAATCAAGCATGCAGTTGGGCCTCCTGATCGATGGGCAAGGTCACGCAGAATACTGCGCCATGTTCGTGATTGTCTGCCGTCAGCCGCCCGCCGGATTCATGAATGATCGCGAAGGAAACCGCCAGCCCCAAGCCCAAGCCGTCGCCTACCGCCTTGGTGGTGAAAAACGGATCGAACACCTGGGCCAGGTGTTCCTCGGCGATCCCGGTGCCGCTGTCGCTGACGGTCAGGCGCCACAATTGCTCATCGGCCTCCAGGCGCACTTCCAGGCGCTTGATGGGTTGCTCGGCCATGGCGTCGAGGGCATTGCGCAGCAGGTTGATCAACACTTGTTCGAGGCGGATCGCATCGCCGCGCACCCAGGCCGGTCGAGTCAGGTGCAACACGGTGCTGATCTGTTCGTCGCGCAGGCGCGTGTCCAGCAATTGCAGCGCCTGGTCGACCACCGCCGCCAGGTCCAGGCGTTCGCGCAGGCCGCTGGGGCTTTTGCGGGCAAATGTTTTCAAGTGGCCGGTGAGGGCGGCCATACGCGTCAGCATGTCGTCCACCGGCTTGAGGGCCTTGTAGGCGTCATCGACCCGACCGTGATCGAGCAACAAGCGCAGGGTCGCCAATTGCATGCGCTGGGCGGTCAAGGGCTGGTTGATTTCATGGGCCAGGGCCGCCGACATCTGCCCCAGTGCCGCCAGCTTGGCCGATTGCACCAACCCGTCCTGGGCCGTGCGCAGATCCCGGGTACGTTCTTCGACCAACCGTTCGAGCTCTTCGCGGCTGCGCTGGCGCAACCTTGCCAGGCGCCAGCGCTGGTTGAGAAACAGCAGCAGGAACACCAGCGCCAGCCACGAACCGGCGGCCGCGAGCCCGGCATTACGCCGGTCTTCGAAGGCGATCTGCGGACGGCGCAGCAAGTGCAGCGTCCAGCCTTCGGCGGTCAGCGGCAAGGATTCCCACAGGTACTCCGCCGCGCCATCGGGCGTCTCGACCCGGGCCAGATGGCTATTGTCGTCAAAGCGCCGCAACGTTTCGTAAGCCAGCGGTTGCAACGGTTGTTTGTCGTATTGACGGGTGGCCTTGAGCTCGGCGCGGTCGCTGTCGCTCAGCGGCTGCAAGTGGCGATAACGCCAGCCCGGGCGGTTGGCGATGAAGATGATGCTCCGGGCATCGCTGACCAGCAGAGTGTCGCTGCCCTGGCGCCATTCGCGTTCCAGCTCCGGAAACTCCAGCTTTACCACCATCGCGCCGAGGAACTCGCCGTTGTCGTCGGTCACGGCGCTGGAGAGGAAGTATCCCGGGATGCCGCTGGTCACGCCCACCGCATAAAAACGTCCGGTGCCCTGGGTGCGGGTCTGGAGGAAATACGGACGAAAGCCATAGTTGTGCCCGACATAGCTGCTGGGCAGGCGCCAGTTGCTGGCCGCGACGGCCAAGCCTGTGTGGTCGAGCAATTCCAGGGTGGATGACTGGGCGGCGCCATTGATCCGTTCCAGCTTGCGGTTCAATACATCCTGCTGCGCCGCGCCGACCGGTCCCTTGAGGGCCGAACGTAACTCCGGGTCCAGCGCCAGCACGGCAGGCAGGGCGCGATAGCGCTCGATCAGGGTGTGCAACGAATTGGCGTACAGCGCCAACTGCTGGTTGGCACGGCTGGCGTCTTCTTCCAGGGCCACGCGTTCGGCGTGGCGCACGGCGAGGGTGGCGGCAACGGCTGCGCCGGTGAGGATCAGCAAGGTGTACAACGACAGACGCAAGGTACGGGTAGTTGGCAGCATGCTGGTGTGAACAGTTGCAAGTCGGGCGGGCACGATAGCATGGCGGTTGCGAAGACGGCTGCACATCCATATTCAAGGTGTCATTCATTGTGGCGAGGGCGCTTGCTCCCGCTGGGCTGCGTAGCAGACCCTTTTGTGAGCGCTACGCGCTCAAGCGGGAGCAAGCTCCCTCGCCACGGTTTGCACAAAAAAAGGCCGGTGAGCTTGTCGCCCACCGGCCTTTTTTACAGCAGCAAAGTGCCTGTTACTGCACTTCCACCGCCAGGCTGTCACTGATCTTCTTTTGCCAGATGGCAGGACCGGTGATGTGCACCGACTCGCCTTTGCTGTCGACCGCAACGGTCACCGGCATGTCCTTGACCTCGAACTCGTAGATCGCTTCCATCCCCAGTTCGGCGAACGCCAGGACCTTGGATTTCTTGATCGCCTGGGCCACCAGGTAAGCGGCACCGCCGACGGCCATCAGGTAGACGGCCTTGTTGTCCTTGATCGCTTCGATGGCGGTCGGGCCGCGCTCGGATTTGCCGATCATGCCCAACAGGCCGGTCTGCTCGAGGATCTGGCGGGTGAACTTGTCCATCCGCGTGGCCGTGGTCGGGCCGGCCGGGCCGACGACTTCGTCGCCTACCGGGTCGACCGGGCCGACGTAGTAGATGAAGCGGCCCTTGAGGTCCACTGGCAAGGTTTCACCCTTGTTCAGCATCTCGACCATGCGCTTGTGCGCCGCGTCGCGGCCGGTGAGCATCTTGCCGTTGAGCAGCACGGTTTCGCCCGGTTTCCAGCTCTGGACTTCTTCCGGGGTCAGGGTGTCGAGGTTCACGCGGCGAGCCGACGGGCCGGCTTCCCAGACGATTTCCGGGTAGGCGTCCAGCGGTGGCGCTTCCAGCGACGCCGGGCCGCTGCCGTCGAGCACGAAGTGGGCGTGACGGGTGGCGGCGCAGTTGGGGATCATGCACACCGGCAGCGAAGCGGCGTGGGTCGGGTAGTCCATGATCTTCACGTCGAGCACGGTGGTCAGGCCACCCAGGCCCTGGGCGCCGATGCCCAGTTGGTTGACCTTCTCGAACAGCTCCAGGCGCATCTCTTCGATACGGTTCTGCGGGCCGCGCGCCTTGAGCTCGTGGATGTCGATGGATTCCATCAACACTTCCTTGGCCATCACCGCAGCTTTCTCGGCGGTGCCGCCGATGCCGATACCGAGCATGCCCGGTGGGCACCAGCCGGCACCCATGGTCGGCACGGTTTTCAGTACCCAGTCGACGATGGAGTCGGACGGGTTGAGCATGGCCATCTTCGACTTGTTCTCGGAGCCGCCGCCCTTGGCCGCCACGTCCACTTCCACGGTATTGCCGGGGACGATGGAGTAGTGGATGACCGCCGGGGTGTTGTCCTTGGTGTTTTTGCGGGCGCCTGCCGGGTCGGCGAGGATGGACGCACGCAGGACGTTTTCCGGCAGGTTGTAGGCGCGACGCACGCCCTCGTTGATCATGTCGTCCAGGCTCATGGTCGCGCCGTCCCAACGCACGTCCATGCCCACGCGCACGAACACGGTCACGATGCCGGTGTCCTGGCAGATCGGCCGGTGGCCGGTGGCGCACATGCGCGAGTTGATCAGGATCTGCGCCATGGAGTCACGGGCCGCCGGCGATTCTTCGCGCAGGTAGGCCTCGTGCATCGCCTGGATGAAATCCACGGGGTGGTAGTAGGAAATGAACTGCAAAGCGTCGGCAACGCTCTGTATCAGGTCATCTTGCTTGATCACGGTCATGAGTCGCGCTCCTCTCTAAAGACGGGAACATTCAATAAGGTGCCGGCCGCTTGGGTGCATCGGTCGACGGGCGGCACCTCTATAAGGCACGCCGGGCATGCTGGCGCGACGCTAAAAAGGCGCGGCAGTATATCGCAGGCCGGCACCCTGTGGGAGCGAGCTTGCTCCCGATCACGACGGATTGATGAGGTGGGGAGTGAAACCTGTGGCGAGGGAGCTTGCTCCCGCTGGGCTGCGTAGCGGCCCCCTGGTTTGTCTGACACACCGCAAGGGGACGCTGCGCGTCCAGCGGGAGCAAGCTCCCTCGCCACGGGGACCAGGACGACCTACAAATGCGTCAATCTGGGCCATTGCTTTGACGCCATTTTTCTGCTCCAGAATTGAATGGTCATTTGTCCTACACGCCACTAAAGTGGCGTCTGGCCTGTAGCGTAGGACGCCTCCTGTCAGTTTCCTTTCCCATGGTGAGTCAACGATTGACCCATAACGCCATTCAACGTCTTTTGCTGAAACGCTTCGCTTTGGCGGCAGCGACGTACGCGCTGGCACTGGTTTTATTGTGGCTGGCATTTTTCAGTGGTCATTACCTCGATTCGTTGCGCGGTGTCATCATCGGCAGCGTGTTGGTCGTGCTGTGCCAGGCTGGGCTGTTTGCGCTGTTTATCACGGATCGTAACCTGCGCTTCGCCGACCCCAGCCTTACCGAAGCGCAGGTGTTGATCGGCCTGGGCTGGCAGACCTGGATGATGGCGCACCTGGACCAGGCTCGGGGCGTGTTCCTGGTGTTTTATGTATTGATCCTGCTGTTCGGGCTGTTTCACCTGTCGCGCCGGGCCTTCGTGCGCTGCGCGACGCTGGTGTTCATCAGCTTCGCCGCTATTACCCTTTGGGACGGTTACTTCTTCAGGCTTCCCGATCCCACCTTGGCCGGGTTGCAGGTGGCCGTGCTGTTTCTGGTGCTGGTGTGGCTGGTGTTTTACGCCCGCTACGTCCAGATATCACGTCAGCGCATGCGCCAGCGGCGGTTTGCCCTGCAGGCGCACCAGGACACCTTGCGCGGGATGATGCGCCAGCTCGAAGACCTGGTGGCCACCGACGAGCTGACCGGGCTGTTCAATCGCCGCCACTTCCTGCGCCTCGCTTCGCGCGAACTCAACACGCTCAGGCCCGGCATCGCCCATGGCCTGGCCCTGATCGACCTCGACCATTTCAAGCGCATCAACGACCTGCACGGCCACGCCGCCGGCGATCAGGTGCTGCAGGCATTTGCCGCGGTCGCCACAGCGTGCCTGCGCGAGGGCGATGTATTGGCCCGTTATGGTGGCGAGGAGTTCGTCATGCTGCTGCCTGCCTGCGACCCCCAGCGCCTGACGGCCTGCTGTGAAAGGCTGCGGCTGGCATTCACAGAAGTCGAGCTGATCGGTCTGCAGGTCGGCGCCCTCAGCTTGTCGGCGGGCATGACGATGCTGGGAATGGGCGATGACCTGGACAACGCGTTGCAGCGTGCCGACCAGGCCCTGTACCGTGCCAAGCGAGACGGTCGCAATCGGTGCGCTGCCGCCTGGGAGAACGTCGATGCCTGAACTGACAGTCGCCGGTCGGCAATGGACGGTGGCGGCGGGCAGTAACCTGCTGGACGCCTTGAACGGTGCAGGCGTCGCGGTGCCCTACAGTTGCCGCGCCGGCAGTTGCCACGCCTGCCTGGTGCAGTGTGTGGGCGGTGATGTGCGCGACAGCCGCCCCGACGCCCTGAGCCCGACGCAGCGCGACCAGGGTTGGCGGCTGGCCTGCCAATGCCAGGTGGTCGAGGATGTGCAGATCCACACCTTCGACCCGCAACGCGACGGCCAGGCCGCTAACGTGACGGCGGTGGATTGGCTTGGTGGCGATGTGCTGCGCCTGCGCATCACCCCCAAGCGGTCGCTGCGTTATCAGGCCGGGCAGCATCTGGTGCTGTGGGCCGGCGACGTGGCCCGGCCGTATTCCCTGGCGAGCCTGCCCGAGGAAGACCGTTTCCTGGAATTCCACCTCGATTGCCGCGAACCCGGTCAATTCATCGATGCGGCCCGGCGGATGAAGGCCGGTGATCCGATCCGCCTGGGCGAGTTGCGCGGCGGTGCCCTGCATTACGACCCCGACTGGCACGCCAGGCCGCTGTGGCTGCTCGCCGCCGGCACCGGCCTGGCGCCGCTGTTCGGCTTGCTGCGCGAAGCCTTGCGTCAGGATCACCAAGGCGCGATTCGCCTTATTCACGTGGCCCATGATGCGGCTGGGCATTACCTGGCCAAACCCCTGGCGGCGCTGGCGGCCAAGCACCAAAACCTCACCGTGGAACTGTTGACCGCGGCCGAGGCGCCGTCCGCCTTGGCGCAACTGCGGCTTGTTTCACGGCAAACCCAGGCCTTACTCTGCGGCCATCCCGACCGGGTCGAGGCCTTTGCCAAACGCTTGTACCTGGCCGGCTTGCCGCGCAACCAACTGCTGGCCGACGTCTTCCTGCCCCGTGGTTGAGCGCTGATTTCCAGACGCGAGACCGACCATGACCCCAACCCTGTTGCTCGACCGAGAACGCGGCCTGCTGACGGTGCGCTTGAACCGTGCGGAAAAGAAAAACGCCCTGACCCGGGCCATGTACAGTCAGTTGGCCCAAGCCCTGGCGATGGCGGACAGCGACCCGCAGATTCGCGCAGTGCTGCTCACCGGTTCCAGCGACTGCTTCACTGCCGGCAACGACATCGTCGACTTCCTCGAACAACCACCGAACGACCTCGATAACCCGGTGTTCCAGTTCATGCTCAGCCTGCTCGATTGCCGCAAACCGGTGATCGCCGCCGTGGCCGGGCCGGCGGTGGGCATCGGCACCACGTTGCTGTTGCATTGCGACCTGGTCTACGTCAGCCGGGACGCGCGGCTGCGCATGCCGTTCGTCAACTTGGGGCTGTGCCCGGAATTCGGCTCCAGCCTCATCCTGCCACGGTTGCTGGGCCAGGCCAGGGCCGCGCAATTGTTGCTGTTGGGCGAGGGCTTCAGTGGCGAACAAGCGGTCGCCTGGGGCATTGCCACCGAGGCAATGGACAGTGGCGAGGCGGCATTGGCCAAGGCGCGGGAGGTGGCGTTGCGCTTCGAATCGCTGCCGGCTGAAGCGGTGAGTATCAGCAAGCAACTGATGAAAGCGCCGGACCGGGAACAGTTGCGCAAGGTGATTGAAGCAGAGGGCAAGCTGTTCACCCAGCGGCTGCGTTCGCCCGAGGCGGTTGCGGCGTTGTCGGGGTTTATCAACAGGCAATAAGTTCTGCAGGGCCCAGTTCAGGCACTACATTCCCCAAGGGCAAAAACCAAAAAGCCCCGCCATTCACATGGCAGGGCTTTTGTTTTCCAGCGCTCGGTCACTCAGACCATCGGGTCGCCAACATGCAGGATTTTCATCCCGTTGGTGCCGCCGATGGTGTGGTAGCTGTCGCCTTTGGTCAGGATGACCCAGTCACCGGTCTGCACCACGCCGCGCTTGACCAGTTCATCCACCGCCGCCTGGCTGACTTCGCCCGGTTGCAGGGCGGCCGGGTCGAACGGCACGGTGTAGACGCCACGGAACATGGCGGCGCGAGCCTGGGTTTCGCGGTGCGGGGAGAATGCGTAGATCGGCACCGAGGAACGGATGCGCGACATGATCAACGGCGTGTAGCCACTTTCGGTCAGGGCGATGATCGCTTTCACGCCCGGGAAGTGGTTGGCGGTGTACATCGTCGCCAGGGCGATGCTCTCGTCGCAGCGCTCGAAGGTCTTGCCGATGCGGTGGCTGGAAGTCTTGCTGGTCGGGTGCTTTTCAGCGCCGATGCAGATGCGTGCCATGGCCTGCACCGCTTCGAGCGGGTAGAGGCCCGCGGCGCTTTCGGCCGAGAGCATCACGGCGTCGGTGTAGTCCAATACGGCGTTGGCTACGTCGGACACTTCGGCACGGGTCGGCATCGGGTTCTGGATCATCGACTCCATCATCTGGGTCGCGACGATCACCGCTTTGTTGTGGCGGCGTGCGTGCAGGATGATCTTCTTCTGGATACCCACCAGCTCAGCGTCGCCGATTTCCACGCCCAGGTCGCCACGGGCCACCATCACGGCGTCGGAGGCCTTGATCAGGCCGTCGAGGGTTTCGTCGTCGGCGACGGCTTCGGCGCGCTCGATCTTGGCCACCAGCCAGGCAGTACCGCCGGCTTCGTCGCGCAGTTGACGGGCGTATTCCATGTCGGCGGCGTCACGGGGGAAGGACACGGCCAGGTAATCGACTTCCATCTCTGCGGCCAGCTTGATGTCGGCCTTGTCTTTTTCGGTCAGGGCCGGTGCGGTCAGGCCACCACCGCGACGGTTGATGCCTTTGTGGTCCGACAGCGGGCCGCCGATGGTCACGACGCAGTTCAGTTCGGTGGCGGTGGCGGTCTCGACGCGCATCACCACGCGACCGTCGTCGAGCAGCAACTCGTCGCCCACGCCGCAGTCCTTGACCAGGTCCGGGTAGTCGATACCCACCACCTGTTGGTTGCCTTCGGTCAGCGGATGGCTGGTGGAGAAGGTGAAGGTGTCACCAATCTTCAGCTCGATGCGCTTGTTGGCGAATTTGGCGATACGGATCTTCGGGCCTTGCAGGTCGCCCAGCAGGGCAACGAAACGGCCGTGCTTGGCGGCGAGGTCGCGCACCAGCTTGGCACGTGCCTTGTGTTCTTCGGGGGTACCGTGGGAAAAGTTCAGGCGGGCGACGTCCAGGCCAGCCAGAATCAGCTGTTCGAGAACTTCCGGCGAATTACTGGCCGGGCCAAGGGTAGCGACGATTTTGGTGCGACGGACGGACATGCAAGACTCCTCAAGTTCAAGCGCCAGCGAAGGCTACTATGCTCTTTGGGTGTAGTCATTGTTCATATGCACTACTTTTTCGTTTGTTTTTCGAAATGAACATTCCTGAAAATTTTCACACCTCTTTAAAGCCTGCCACAGGCTCTTGTGGCGAGGGAGCTTGCTCCCGCTGGGTTGCGAAGCGACCCCAAACAAGTTGAACCCGGGCTGCCTGATACACCGAGGGGCCAGGTTTCAGGGCTGCTGCGCAGCCCAGCGGGAGCAAGCTCCCTCGCCACGGGGTGTGTGCCAGCCATGGCAAGCGTTTTCAGGCTGAAGATTTTCTCAGCCAGGTCGATACAGAGCTCAAGACAGGAGAACCTCCCATGCGATTCGTGCTTTTTGTTGCCCTGGCCCTGAGCGTCACGGGCTGCACCCGTTGGTCGATGAACCATCACATGAACCTGGCCTACAAGGCCTATGACCGCGGTAATTGCGAGCAGGTCATGCTCGAACTGTCCCAGGTCGACCGCGCCAGCCGTGCCCGCCGCTACATGCAGCCGGAAGTCTCGATGCTGCGCGGCCAGTGCCTGGAACGGCAGAAGCTGTTTGTCGATGCGGCGCAGACCTACCAGTTCATCATCACGCAATACCCTAACAGTGAATACGCCTTCCGCGCCCGCGCCCGGCTCGAGACCTTGCAGAGCCTGGGCCATTACCCGACCCGCAGCGCGTCGGCGATCCGCCCGACGGCGTCCTGACAGGCTCATCAAGCCATGGGCCGGGGGCGATCCCTGGCCACAAGCCACCGGGTGTTTTTGTTTATGAAAGGTGTGCGCACGGACTGGCTGCCACACGACCATGAGCTATATTTGTACAAATCGTCATTAGAGCTAAATCTCTAACTTCAAGCGGCACCTGTGACCGGCAGCACTAGGCTTGAACGCTTGCGAGCGTCTGGCACCGGGATCGGGGAGAGCGAGCTGGCGTGTGCTCGTTCCGAAGTATTAGGTTGCCCCGATTCGGGGTCGTTCAAAAAGCGATACAGGACATGTACAAAAAACGGCGCATCGAACGGCAGCAGCTGCCGTATTTCCTGAGAGTGTTTAATGGCGTCAACGGCAAGCCCATCGGTTTTTTGGGCAACGTTTCTGCAGATGGCCTGATGCTGATCAGCCATTTACCGTTGATGGTCGGTGCGGACTTTGACTTGCACCTGAAAATCCCTTCCGACGAGGGACCGCAGCAGAACATTGTGCTCAGAGCCAATTGCCTGTGGTGCCGCGAAGACGTGACGCCGCAGCATTTCGACGCCGGTTTCAGCCTGCAATGGGCGCCGCCGGAGTACGGGCAACTGATCAGCGCATTGCAACAATATTTCAGTTTTTATCCGTTGCCGGAATCGGCCTGAGCCCCGGTCACTTTTGTTGGCGCAACACTTTGTGGGAGCGAGCAAGCTCGCTCCCACAGGTTTCTCATACACCTCTTCTAGCGCTGAACCTTCGCCTCGTTATCCAGCATCTTCTCCAGCAACAACACCCCCATCTCGCCCATTTGGTGAATCGCCAGGGCCAGGTTGCGCGGGGCGCCTTCCAGGTCTTCCGATAAATCCAGGATCAGCGTGCTCACCGAACAGAAGGTTTCGTAGGTGTGCGCGAGCATGCCATCGGGGTCGGCGTCGGGGGCGACGATGAAGTAGTCCGGTTGTTTGCCAGGCTTCTTGTCAGGTTGGCCGTGGTTGGGCTTGAGGTAATAGTCGAGGGCTCTTTGGGCGGCTTCGTCGAGCTTTTCGGGGTCGAGGGTTTCGTGGGGGGAGAGCGGGTCGGTATGGGGCGGATTGGGGGTTGGTTTGATCATATTCGTTTTTCCATGATTGGTGCTGCCACCCGGTTCGCGACTAAACGAGGGGTGGCGGCTGGACGCAGGTTAGTCGACCGGTGGAAAAACGAAGCCCGGCGCGCCCGAGGGCGCCCTGCGCACAGCCACCATCAAGTGCGGGGATAGGGGAACCCGACTGGATGACGCTTGTGCACACCGTTTTTACCACCGGGCGACTAAACCCGATCGCTGGATATCAGCGACGCGAATCAAGTTACGGGGCAAGGCCAAGGCACACAAGCCGGCGGATTCTGGCGGATCTGTAGTCCGTTGCGCAAGGCGCTGTAGTCAGCTGGAGCTTTGCTGGCTCGCTGTAGGACCTATGCGGTCCCCGCCTTTTTCCATGCAAGATATTGCGTCACCAATTGCGCCCCCAACTCACTGGGGCGCGCATCCAGGGTCGGGATGCCATGGGCGCTCAGTTGCTGATGCAGTTCGGCCCGGGCATTCAAGTAGTCCACCGTTCCGCAATAGGCCAAGGCTTCAGGCAAGGTTTGCACCGGCGCCTGGCGCAACCGGTCGAGGGCTTCTTCCCGCAGGCTGGCCACCAGTACTCGATGCTGTTGGCCCAACCGTTTCACGGCGGCGAGCAGATCGGCGTCGTCCTCATCCCGCAAGTTGGTCACCAGCACCACCAGGGCCCGGCGTTTTTGCCGGGCCAGCAGTTGGGTGACGGCTGCCTGGTAGTCGGCGGGGCGTTGGCTGCTGTCGAGGTCGTACACGGTGTTGAGCAAGACGTTGAGCTGGCCCGGGCCTTTGACCGGGGCGAGGTAGCGGGGCTGATCACTGGCGAACGTGTTCAGGCCCACGGCATCGCCCTGGCGCAGCGCGGTGTAGCTGAGCAGCAGGCAGGCGTTGAGGGCGTGGTCGAAGTGCGACAGCTCGCCGTCCTGGCTGCGCATGCGCCGGCCGCAGTCGAGCATGAAGATGATCTGTTGGTCGCGCTCGTCTTCGTATTCCCGGGCAATCGGCGTGCGATGGCGGGCCGTAGCCTTCCAGTCGATCTGGCGCAGGCTGTCGCCCTCGCGAAATTCGCGCAGTTGATGAAATTCCTGGCCCTGGCCGCGCCGTTGCCGCTGACGGATGCCGAGTTGGCTGAGCCAGTTGTCCACCGCCAGCAGTTGACCGTCGTAGAGCCTGGCGAAGTCCGGATAGACCCGCGTCTCATCGACCGCATCCAGCAGGCGCTTGTCGGTCCACAGGCCCAATGGGCTCGGCAGGTTGATTTCGCAATGTTCGAAGACGAAGTGCCCGCGCTCGAGCGGGCGCAGGCGGTAGCCAACCTGGCTGTGTTGGCCGGGTTGCAGCTCGACGGACAGGGGCAGGTTTTCGAAATCCAGGCCGTCGGGTACGTGATCGAAGACCTGCGCCTCCAGCGGTTGGGCAAAGTCATGGCTGATGTCCAAGCGGATTTCACCCCAGCGACCCAGGGCCAGGCTGCCGGGCATCTGCCGTTGTACCCGCGGCGAGGGCAGGCGCCTGACGCGCACCGCGTCGAGCAGCGCCAGGGCCAGCAAGGCCAGCAGCAGCCCCCAGTTGATCGACAGCAGCGCCGATGGCACCGTCACGCCGAGTGCTCGCAGCGCGCCCAGCACAATGCCGAGGGCCAGCAGAAGCGCGAGCCAGATCAAGAGCAGGCGCGAGGGTTTCATGGGTGCATTCCCGTTGGAGACATGCAGAGCGCGCTTTTGTGGCGAGGGGATTTATCCCCGCTGGGCTGCGAAGCGGCCCCCTGGTTTTGTCTGACACACTGCAAGGGGCCGCTGCGCGCCCCAGCGGGGATAAATCCCCTCGCCACAATGAGTTTCTCCATCATGAAATGCGTATTCACAACCGCGGCGCCGGCACTTGATCGAGCAACTGCCCCAGCACCTGGTCCACCGACAGCCCTTCGATGTCCAGCTCCGGCGCCAGCCGCACGCGATGGCGCAGCACCGCGATGGCGCAGCCCTTGATGTCGTCCGGCACGACGAACTCGCCGCCGCGCAACAACGCCCGGGCCCGGGCACACCGCACCAGGGCAATCGACGCGCGCGGTCCGGCGCCGAGGGTCAGGCCCGGCCAACTGCGGGTGGTACGGGCCAGGCGTACGGCGTAGTCGAGCACCTGATCGTCCATCGGCAGGTCGCTGGCAATGCGTTGCAGCGCTTGCACGTCCTTGGCCTGCAACACCACGCGCAGCGGTTGCACGTCGAGCATGTCGGCGCGGGTCGAGCGGCTGACCTGGCGCACCATGTCCAGTTCCTGGTCGGCGTCCGGGTAGTCCATGCGCACCTTGAGCATGAAGCGGTCGAGCTCGGCTTCGGGCAACGGGTAGGTGCCTTCCTGTTCGATGGGGTTCTGGGTGGCGAGGACCATGAACGGCTGGCTGATGGGCAGGGCGCGGCCTTCGAGGGTGACCTGGCGTTCCTGCATGGCTTCGAGCAGCGCGGCCTGGGTCTTGGCCGGTGCGCGGTTGATCTCGTCGGCCAGCAGCAGGTTGGTGAACACCGGGCCCTTGCGCAGCTTGAACTGCTCGGTCTGCAAGTCGTACACCGCGTGCCCGGTGACGTCGCTGGGCATCAGGTCGGGGGTGAACTGGATGCGCGCGAACTCGCCGTTGAAACAGCGGGCCAAGGCCCGCACCAGCAAGGTCTTGCCCAGCCCGGGAACGCCTTCGAGCAGCACGTGACCACCGGCGATCAGCGCGGTGAGCACATCGTCGATCACCGCGCTCTGGCCGACCACCGCTTTGCGCAGCTCGGTGCGGATGGCCTGGGCCAACTGACTGGCGCGCTGGCGCTGTTGGGCGGCGTGGGCCTGGCCGTCGGTAGGTTCGTTCTGTTCAGTCATAAGGCATTCCTGAGAGTTTGCAAATGGGCGACCTGGCGGCAGAACTCAGCGTTCGACATCCGCTGTTTCGGCCGGGGGCTCAAGGCCTGGCTGATGGCTCGCGTGGGCTGGCGGGTCAGGCGGGCGAGTACCTGCCATTGTTCGGCGACGGCCAGTTGTTCGAAGCCTGGGTGAAGATGACGTGCCCGGCGCAGCACGTCTTGTTGCAAGGCATGCAACAGGTACTCCTGGCCGTTGTGGCGCAGGTGGAAACCGGCGCCGGCCTGCACATGCTCTTCCAACTGACGCCGCGCCTTGGGCGCCGGTTGTTGCAGTGGGCCATGGCGTACCGCCGAGCGCCAGAGCCATAGCGCAACCAGAGCCAGCAGGGCCACCAGTGCCTGGGGGAAATAGCGCAGCAGCAAGGTCAGCAGGTCGTCGTGGTCGGTGTTGAACAGCAGGGTGACGTCCGTGTCGGCGCTCAAATACCAGAGCAGCCAGGCGTTGTCGTATTGGTCGATGGCATCGTTCTTCCACAGCTCGGCGTCGGTGATCACGGTGATTGAGCCCAGGCCGAGGTTCAACTGCATCATGTGGGTCGACAGTGCGCTGTTGGCCCAGGCCTGGGCCAGGTTGTGCGGGTCTTCGAGGTGGAAATCGGTGTCGAAGCCGATATACGCCGGCGCCTCTTCATCTTCCAGGTAGAGCTTGGTCAGTTCCGGGTAACGGTCCTTGATCAGTTCGGGCGCGGGCTCCTTGAGGTCTTCGCTCAGGAGTTGACGCAGGCGCACGCGATCGAGCAGCAGGTCGCCGCTGCTGCCGGTGTTGTTGTCCCACAAGGCTTCGGCAACGAAGAGCAAGCGCCCGCCGGCCCGAGTCCAGTTCATCAACTGTTCGACTTCCCGTGGCGTCATGTGGGTTCGCTCGCCCAGCAACAGCAGGCTGTGCTGGCGAGGTTCCAGGCTGGGCAGCACCTCCAGGCTGTTGGCGTGCTCGACGTTGATCCCCCGTTGGCGCAGGAAAAGTTCGGCGGCCAGGTAAGGATTGGCCTGGGCTTCAGGGGAGGGGCCGTGTTCGACGACCTCTTCATAGGGTTCGGCCTTGGTGTAGAGGTAGAGGCCGAATGCGCACACCAGCGCGGCCAGCACGGCGCCGATCAGCCACCCTGCGTGCCGGCTCATCGAGAGGCTCCCGGACCGAACAGCTCGCGCCAGCCGTCACACAATTCCTGTTGCAGGTGTGTCGGCGGTGGACGATGCCCATAGGCAATGTTCTGCCAATGCAGGGTCAGGTTTTTGCTGAAGCCCAGCAGGTTGTCCTGCTTGAGTTGTTCGACGCGTTCCAGCACCTGGCCTTCGGTGTCGGCCGGTTTCAAGGGGATCTTGAAGTCATGATGCAACCGACTGAGCAGCGCCCGGTACAGCAGGCCCAGGGCTTCACGGGGTTGCGTGGCCCACAGTTGTTCGACGCGGGTGGCCACATCGGCGGGCAGGCTCTCTTCGCGAATATCCAGGCCGAACATGCGCGCCGGTACGGCTCGTTCCACCGGCAGGCGCTGCGTCGGTCGGCGATTGGCCAGGGCCTTGAGTCTTTCACGGTAGCGCCAGGCCAGCCAGGCGATCGCTGCCATCAGGCAGGCCCACAGCACCACCTGGATCAGTGCGGCGGCGATGTCGAAACGTTGGCTGCCGAGCCATTTGAACAGGTCCTTGAGCCAGCTCGGTTTGGCCTCGGTCTCGGCCTCGGGGGATTCGGCAGTTTCTTCGCCGAAACGATAACGGATAACGGTCTCGGGGGTCTTGAACGGCGGGGCGTCGAGGATTGCCTTGATACCGTCCCGGGAGGCTTCGCTGGTGAGGGGCTGGTTGAGCAGCCGCGGGCTATCGGGGGCGTCGCTGTCTTCGGCGGCAAACGCCGGGGGCGTCGGCGGCAGCAGCATGAGCGCCAGCAGCATCAACACCGGGGCCACGCCGCTCAGGCGCTGACGCAGGCGTCGGAACACCAGTTCGATGTCCCACGCTTCGAGGATGGTGCGCCGGTTCAGGTAGAGGCTGAAGCCGCAGGCGACATACACCGGCTCCCACAAGATCAGCAGCAGCGGGTAGAGGAAGTTGACCAGGTGTTCGAACCACAACCAGTCGTGCTCGGCCGCTGACACCAGCGTCTCCCAATCCCATTGCAGTTCGACTTGTTGTGGCACGAACAGGTAGAACAGGGCCATCAGGCCGAACCACAAGGCGGTTTCCAGGTGCACGCCGATGATGGTCAACCATTGCGCCGCGCCGCGGTTGCGTTGCATCAAAACCCGCAAGCGTTGCGTCCGCGCCTCACCGCTAAGCCCCTCCAGTTGCACCACCGGCATCAGGAAGCTGCGGCTCAGGCTCAGCCGGCGCCAGGTCAGGCTGGCCAGCAACTGCGGCTTGAGCAGCGCCGGCCACTGGCGCAACGCCTGGCGCAAGGTGGGGGTTTCACCAAACAGTGCCTTGGACAGAATGTACAGCGGCAGCCGGTCGAAGGCCGGCTTCAACCACCAGAACAGCATCACCACCAGCGACGGTGAATCCCACAGCAGCAGGGTCAGCAACAGATACACCGGCAACGTGATGATCGCCCAACTGGTCATCAGCAGGCGTCGATGCTGCTGGCTCATCAACACCCCCAGGTCCATGGCTTCCCAGGTGGAGCGTGGGCGGATGACGACGGTGGCGTCACTCAGGCGCATGGCGGACCCGTCCGGCAAGCGACAGATAGCTGATGACCAACAGCCACAACAAGGCGCCCACCGTGTATTTGGTGGCGGGCGTCACGGCGCTGGAAGACCAGTAGGCCTCGATGAACGCGGCAATGAGCAGGAACAGCATCACACCGCCGATCATCAGTACGCTTTTGCCCGCCGCGAGCCGCAAGGCCTCGCCTCGGCTCAGGCGTCCCGGCGCAATCAGAGCCCAGCCCAGTTGCAGGCCTGCGGCCCCGGCCAGGGCGATGGCAGTGAGTTCGAAGGCGCCGTGGCCAATCACGAACGACCAGAACGTTCCCCCGGAGCCGATCTGGGTCAGGTGCCCAGCCACCGCGCCAATGGTCAGGCCATTGAAAAACAGGAAGAACGCGCTCCCCAGGCCAAACATCAAGCCACTGGCAAAGGTCTGAAAGGCAATGCCGATGTTGTGCATGATGTAGTAACCGAACATGACCCAGTCCTCGCTGGCGGCGCGCTCGACCGAACGCCCCAGGTGCCCGGACGCGGGGTCATACATGCTGCGGATCTGGCTGATTTCGTCGGCGCCGAGCACGCTGTAGACCAGTTCCGGGAACAGATAGACCAGCAGCCCGATACCCACCAGGCTGCCCAGGAACATCAGGCTGGCGGCCAGCACGAATCGCCATTGTTCACGCACCAGTCGGGGAAAACCGGCCAGGATAAACGCCGAGAGACCGGTCGATGGCCGGCTGCGATCCCGGTACAGTTGCTGGTGACCGCGCAGCGCGAGTTGTTGCAGTGTGTCGACCAGCAAGCTGCTGTAGCCCCGGGCCTGGGCCAATGCCAGGTGGTGGCAAAGCCGTCGGTAGGTGGCGGGAAAGTCGCTGCTCTGGGGCACGCTGCGGCTGCGCTCCAGTTGGTCGAGTTGCCGGGCCAGGTGCTCCCATTCCCCTTGGTGACGGCTTTCGAACAGGCTTTGCTTCATGTTGGCCCCAGCAGGCCGCGGGCGACGCCATTGAGTTCGGCCGCAGCGTTTGGCACCTGGACGTTCAGTGGCGCGGCCAGGATGGCAGCCAGTTCGTTGACCCGCGCCTGGGACAGTTCTGCCTGGCGTTCGGCGAAGCCCAGTACGGCGCGTTGCTCATGCAGGCTGAGGGTGAAAGGTGTTCGTATCGGCGCTGCCATTGGCAATGCAGGGCGTTTGACCGGTTGTTCGCGATACACCACCAGCGTGCCGGCCGCGAGATCGCCCAAGCGCTTGAACGCCGGATGCTGCAGGCAACTGATGGCCCCGAAGGTGTAGCCGAAGGGCAGCATGTCGACAAAACGCAGCAGGTTGCGGATCAACGACGCCGACCAGCCGATGGGCCGGCCATCGTCCTGCACCACGCGCAGCCCCATGATCTGCTTGCCGGGAGAGCGCCCCTGGTTGAGCACCTCGAACAGCACCATGTACCACCAACTGACGACAAACAGCAGGATGGACCCAAGGCCGATCCCCAGCTCGCCGAAAAACGCCAGGACCAGAAAGAACAGCCCCAGGACCAGCCCGCGTATGCCCAGGTCGATGGAGAAGGCGATTGCACGCGGCATCAGTCCCGCCGGGCGCAGCGGCAGGTCGATGCCTTCGGGCGTTTCAACCTGATAGCGCGTGTCCAGGGGCGCGGGCAGCGTCGCGTTCCTTTGCAGTGCTGGTGTCTCGAGCATGGGCAACCTGTGATGGGCCAGACCGAATGTTCAATCTCGGCCCAGATGCTAGCAGTCTTCGTGCGGGCAAACGATACAACTGTGCAGGTCATTTCATGGTTTGCAACAGGATTGAGAAGGCGAACACTGCCCATATGAGCACCAGGGTTCAAACTGTGGGCGTGGAACCCGTGTTGGAATTCAAAAGTTACAGGACTGCTGGTCTCGGGCGGGCCCGAGCGCCTAGACTTCGCCAGTCTTCAGTTCAGGAACAGCCCGTGACTTCCATCTTCTGGTACGACTACGAAACCACTGGCATCAACCCGCGTTGCGACCGGCCCTTGCAGGTGGCGGGTATCCGTACCGATTTCGAACTCAATGAAATCGACGAACCGGTGAACCTGTATTGCCGGCCCAGCGATGACATCCTGCCGCATCCGGCGGCCTGTGCGATTACCGGTATCACCCCGACATGCCTGGCCGAAAAAGGCTTGAGCGAAGCCGATTTCATGACCCGTGTCCACGGGCACCTGGCCGCGCCCGGAACCTGTGGCGCCGGCTACAACACCCTGCGCTTCGACGATGAAATGACCCGCTACAGCCTCTATCGAAATTTCTTCGACCCGTACGCACGGGAATGGCAGGGCGGCAACAGTCGCTGGGATTTGATCGACCTGGTGCGCGCGGCCTATGCGCTGCGCCCGCAAGGCATTGTCTGGCCGCAAGAGGACGGGCGCGTAACCCTCAAGCTCGAGCGCTTGACCGCCGCCAATGGCATCGACCATGGCCAGGCCCACGATGCGTTGTCGGACGTGCGCGCGACCATTGCCCTGGCCCGGCTGATCCGTCAGCAGCAGCCCCGGCTCTACGACTGGCTGTTCCAGTTGCGCAGCAAACAGAAGGTGATGGACCAGATCCGTCTGTTGCAGCCCATGGTGCATATTTCCGGTCGCTTCTCGGCGGCGCGCAACTACATCGGTGTGGTCTTGCCGCTGGCCTGGCACCCGAAAAACCGTAACGCCCTGATCGTATGCGACCTGCACCTGGACCCCCAGGGCCTGCTGGACCACGATGCCGAAAGCCTGCGCCAGCGTCTGTATACCCGCCGTGAAGAATTGCTCGAAGGTGAGTTGCCGGTGCCGCTCAAGCTTATCCATATCAACAAATGCCCGGTGATCGCACCATTGTCGGTGCTGCGTGCCGAGGACCAGCAGCGACTGGAGTTGGACATGGAGGGCTATCAGCAACGGGCATCGCGGCTAACTGACGCACAGAAAGTTTGGCAAGATAAACTTCAGGCTATTTATGGTCGCGAGGATTTCACCGCCAGCGAGGATCCCGAGCAACAGTTATACGCGGGCTTCCTGGGGGATCGCGATCGACGTTTATGTGAACAAGTCCGCATGGCGGATCCGGCGCAATTGGCTCGAGAACGCTGGCCTTTCGATGATGAGCGTTTACCAGAACTATTGTTCCGATATCGTGCACGCAACTTTCCAGACACGTTGAATCCTGAAGAGCAGGAGCGTTGGAGACTTTTCTGTCAACAACGGCTGTCATCCCCGGAGTGGGGCGCGCCTAATACCTTGGAAAGTTTTGATGCGGCGATGGGGGAGTGGATGGACCTGTCTACACCAGTGCAGCAAGAAGTACTCAGGGAGTGGAAGGGTTACAGCCAGCAATTGCGCAAACGTTTAAGCCTTGGGCCGCGATGAAGTGAAAAGATGACAGGCAAAAAAACGCCAGCAATCGCTGGCGTTTTTTTGTTCGCTAAGAACGCTGCGAACCGGTGGGGCTTAGCCCAGCAGGGTTGCCCAGCCTTCAACCACGTCACCGCCCCACTTGGCTTTCCACTCTTTCAGAGTCTTGTGGTTGCCACCTTTGGTTTCGATGACTTCGCCGTTGTGCGGGTTCTTGTATTGCTTAACTTTGCGAGCGCGTTTGGTGCCGGTAGTTTTCACGGCGCCACGTGGTGCTTTGCTCGACTTGGCTTCTGGATCCAGCAGGGCAATGATGTCGCGCAGCGACTTGGAGTATTCGCCCATCAGAGTGCGCAGTTTGCCTTCGAATTCAAGCTCGGTTTGCAGTTTGTCGTCTTGGGACAGGTTTTTCAGGCGAGCTTGCAGTTCTTTGATAGCTTCTTCTGTGGCGCGGTATTCATTGATCAAGGACATGTGGACTACCTTATGTAGGACGCGGGTGACAAGGACACAGTGCGACAATAGTAATCAGACAGTTTCATCAAGTAAACATTTAACCGGTGTTTTATTTAATTAATTAGTGCTACGCCACAAAAACGCCTGTTGCAGTTAAATACCGCGACAGAGTCTTCACATCTGTTCACACATATAGCTTGCTTTCCCGGGCCTCGCCGGTCGTGGCCCGGGGGGCGTCGTCGAGATTTGGCGTCTCATCGATACTGCAGTTTTGCCGCGCAATGGCTAGAATGGCCGCCTTTGCGAAGTTCTGGAGTTTCCCTAATGCGCACTTTTCGTCTGGTGATTGCTTGCCCGGACCGCGTCGGCATCGTTGCTAAAGTCAGTAACTTTCTGGCGTCCCATAACGGCTGGATCACCGAAGCAAGCCATCACTCGGACAATCAAAGCGGTTGGTTTTTCATGCGTCACGAGATTCGTGCCGACTCGCTGCCCTTCGGTATCGAAGCCTTCCGTGAAGCATTCGCCCCCATTGCCGAAGAGTTCTCGATGGACTGGCGTATCACCGACACCGCGCAGAAAAAGCGCGTGGTGCTGATGGCCAGTCGCGAGTCCCACTGCCTGGCCGACCTGTTGCACCGCTGGCACAGCGATGAGCTCGATTGCGACATCGCCTGTGTGATTTCCAACCATGATGACTTGCGCAGCATGGTGGAATGGCACGGCATCCCTTACTACCACGTGCCGGTCAACCCGCAGGACAAGCAGCCGGCGTTCGCCGAAGTCTCGCGGTTGGTCAAGCAGCACGATGCCGAGGTGGTGGTGCTGGCCCGCTACATGCAGATCCTGCCGCCGGCCTTGTGCCGCGAATACGCCCATAAGGTCATCAACATCCACCACAGTTTCCTGCCGTCGTTCGTCGGGGCCAAGCCGTACCACCAGGCCTCGATGCGTGGTGTGAAGCTGATTGGCGCCACCTGCCACTACGTGACCGAAGAACTGGATGCCGGCCCGATCATCGAGCAGGACGTGGTGCGCGTCAGCCACAGCGACAGCATCGAAGACATGGTGCGTTTCGGCCGTGACGTAGAGAAGATGGTGTTGGCCCGGGGCCTGCGTTATCACCTGGAAGATCGGGTGCTGGTGCACGGCAACAAGACCGTGGTGTTCTGACCACACTGCAAAGGGCCTGGACGAGCGATCGCCAGGCCTTTTTACTGAAGCACAATATGACCCGTGGCGAGGGAGCAATCTCTGGCCACAATGATTCATGAAACCTTCAGGGGCAACGTTGCACCATGACCGATCCACTGGATAAAGCCACCTCCCGTGCGCCGGACACCCTGGGCGAGGGCTGCCTGAGCCGCTACGACCCTGATGCACTGGGGCCCGAGGATGGCACTGAGTTCCCCGATGCCGCGCAACTGTGGGAGCAGTTACATCCCCAGGATGAGCCCGGGCAGAAGCGCTGATCGCTCAGGCCTGCTTGAGCTTTATCAGCTTCTTGATCAGGGGGCGCCCGACCATCAGGAAGAACACCGGTCCGCCGGCCACCAGGTAAAAGTAATAGGTCACTGCTCGCCAGATCAGGATCGCTGCCGCCGCCGTGGATTTGCCCACCATGGGAGCCAGCAACGCCGCCGAGGTGACCTCGGCCGCCCCAGCACCGCCCGGCAAGAGGCTGAATTGCCCCGCGCTCAAGGACAGCATCTGGATCAGGAAACTCCAGGCCCACTGCAAGTCCGCGCCCAACCCTTTCAACGCCAGGTACAACACGCTGTAGCGCAGGGCCCAGTGCAGGCACGTCAGGCCAAAGACCTGGAACAGCGTCTGCCGTGGCAATTTCAAGGTATCGGTAAAGGCCGCAAGAAAGTGCAGGATCTTTCGCGCCCAGCGTCGGCGGGTGCTGCCCTTGACCCGCAAATGGCACAGCAGCCGCGCGCCCAGCAGGATCAGTCGGCGATGGAAGCGAGCTACCAGTGCGCAGGCGAACAGTCCGCCAAACATTGAAACCGCACTCAACCCCAGCATCCACTCCATGCGCTGGCTGAGGTTCTGGAACAGCGCATAAAACAGAATGCCCACCAAGGCGCAGAGGAAGAACAGCAAGTCGCTCAACTGATCCATGGCAAACACCGCGCTGCCATGGGCCGGGCGCACGCCGTTGCGTGCCAGCAGGGCCATCAGCGTCAGCGGGCCGCCACTGCCACCGGGCGTCGCGCACATGGCGAACTCGGTGGACATCACCACGCCGATGCTTTTCAGCCTGCCGATGCGCCCACGGTGTTCCCCCAGCAGCAGGCGCAAGCGCACGGAGTTCAAGGTCCAGCACAGCACGATCATGCCGAGCATGGCCAGCAGCAGGGACAGGGGAAAGCGCTGCACCCGCGACCACATTTCCCCACCACCGACCAGCAGCGGCACCAACAGCGCCGTGAGCAGGGCGGCGCCCAGCCAGATCAGCCGTTTCATGCGGCGCTGCGGGCCCGCAGCCCCTGGGTTGCCAGCCAGCCGACCTTGGTCATCGGCACTCGACCGTCGTTGAGCAGGCGTTCGAGGGTGCGCAGCCAATAGTCCCGGGAAAAGCTATGGCGCATGTCCACCGGATGCAGGCCCAGGCGAATCACCGGCGCCTGGCGCCAGCGCTGCTCACGCTGGTCGCTGATGACTTTCGACAGGCCACGGCGCCAGGCACTGCGGGCACTCCAGACCAGCCCCGGCGCGTCGATGGCGCTGAAGTCGGGCAGGCGATAGAGGTGTTGGGTGTCACTGGTGTAGCTCAGCGGTAACTGGCGCAAGGCTTGGCGCGTGCCTTCGCTCATCAGCCAGGCCGGGGCGACGAAGCCTTCCAGCGGCCAATGGTAGCGCTCGAAGGTGTCGATACCGGCGCGCAGGCGGGCGAGGGCGGCGGCCTCGGACAGGTTGTAGAACTCACCCTCATGGGTATAGACCCGGCGCATGAACCAGTCCTTGGGGTGGCGAGCGACAGGACCGTCGTCGCAATGGTAGTAGCCGTGCAACACCAGTTCGTCGCCGCGCTCGACCCGGCTATCGAGCAGGCGCCGAAAGCCGGGGTGAGCCTCCAAGGCATTGTTGCGGTGAAAGTCAGGTACCACCAACCAGGTCATCGGTACGTGGCCGAGGGCGTCAACGGCTTCGACGAAGGGCTGATAGTCGGGCCAGGTTTGCGGTGCCACGTCGTGCAGCACCAATAGCACGCTGGGCGAAGAACTCATCGACACGGTCCTCGCCTCAACCATTGGCCAGCAACGGCATTTGTTCGCCGAGCACGGCGTAGTAGTGCCCCAGCAAGCTGTTGACCACGGTATCCCAGGCGTAATGACGCTCCACGTGCCGGCGTGCCAATATCCCCCGGCGCTGACAACCTTCGGAAAACAGTTGGCGCACGGCATTGGCCATGGCCTGTGGATTGTTGGGCATGCACAGCAGGCCGCAGTCTTCGTTGACGATTTCGGTAAAGGCCCCGGCCGCCACTGCCACCACGGGAATGCCACTGGCCATGGCTTCGAGGATCACCAGGCCGAAGGTTTCCTGGTCACCGGCGTGCAGCAAGGCATCGGCGCTGGCCATGAGCCGGGCGACTTGCGGCGCCGGGCAGAATTCATCGATCACCGTGACGTTGTCCGGCACCAAGGCGGGCATCGACGAGCCCACCAGGAGCAGGTGGTAGCGCTCTCCCAGGCGTTTCATGCACTTGAGCAGCACCGGCAGGTTTTTTTCCTTGGAGCCGCGACCGGCGAAAATCAGCAGGCGCGCGTCTTCGGCGATGCCCAGCTCGGCGCGCAACTCCGGATCGCGGGCGGCCGGGTTGAAGGTTTGCAGGTCGACGCCCAACGGTTGCACGTAGACGTTCTTGACCCCCAACCCGGTCAGTTTGTCGGCCATGACCTGGCTCGGCGCCAGGACCCGGTCGAAATTGCCGTACAACTTGCTGACATAGGCTTCGATGTTGGGGGTGAACCAGTTGCCCATGCGGTTGCTGACCAGCAGTGGCAGGTCGGAGTGATAGAAACCGATGACGGGCACGTCGAGCTGGCGACGGGCATCCAGCGCGGCCCACGCCGTGAGGTAGGGATCGCCGACTTCAATCAGATCGGGCTGTAGATCGCGCAGGACATTGCGCCAGGGGGCCAGGCGAAGGGGGAAACGATAGCCCTTGCCGAACGGCAGTGCAGGGGCAGGAACCTTGTAGATCCCATCGTGCTCGCTCAAATGCGCGCCGGGGATCAACAGACTGTGGCGAATACCGGGCCGATCGCCCAGGCGCCGGTGCTTGGCATCCAGATAAGTGCGCACGCCTCCGCTGGCGGGGGCGTAGAACATGGTTATGTCCGCTATATGCACGATGAACGTCCCTCCGGTCAGTGTTCTCCTGTGTTGACCTTTAGTAAGAATAGATGTTCGGTTGGGTTATGGTGACGTAGCGGCTATGTAAATGAATACGTGGCGAGGGCGCTTGCTCCCGCTGGACCGGGCTGGCGCTCCAGGGCGAAGCACTCCCAAGATTTTGGGACCGCTTCGCAGCCCAGCGGGAGCAAGCGCCCTCGCCACATGAGTGCGATCACATGCGATTTTTATTTCCAGCGCCGGGGGCTTAATGCGCCAGGCATGCTTTTATATAAGCGTGCAAAATGGCGTCATATCGCAAACACCACGGGTGACTACATGCCTGACTCATCGCAACTCGTTATCGGGGCCGACCTTAGCGGCCAGCCCATCGCCCAGGCCATGCGCCTGGCGAACCGTCATGGTCTGGTGGCAGGCGCCACCGGTACCGGCAAGACCGTCACCTTGCAGCGCCTGGCCGAAATGTTCAGCGATGCCGGCGTGGCGGTGTTCGCGGCGGACATCAAGGGTGACCTGTGCGGCCTGGGCGCTGCCGGCAATCCCCAGGGCAAGATCGCCGAGCGTATCGCCGGCATGCCCTGGCTCAACCACAAGCCCCAGGCTTACCCGGTGACCTTGTGGGATATCCACGGCCAGTCCGGGCATCCATTGCGCACCACCCTGAGCGAGATGGGCCCGTTGTTGATCGGCAGTCTGCTGGAACTGACGGACAGCCAGCAGTCGGCGCTCTACGCCGCGTTCAAGGTGGCCGACCGCGAAGGCCTGTTGTTGCTGGACCTCAAGGACCTGAAGGCGCTGCTCAACCATCTCAAGGACAACCCAGAATTGCTGGGGGACGACGCGGCCTTGATGACCACCGGTTCCAGCCAGGCGTTGTTGCGACGCTTGTCCACCCTGGAACAGCAGGGGGCGGACGCGTTGTTCGGCGAGCCAGCCTTGCAGCTCGAAGACATCCTGCAACCGGCCAGCGATGGCCGTGGCCGCATCCACTTGCTCGACGCCAGCCGCCTGGTCCATGAAGCACCGAAGGTCTACGCGACGTTCCTGTTGTGGCTGCTGGCCGAGCTGTTCGAGCAGTTGCCCGAGCGCGGCGATGCAGACAAACCGCTGCTGGCGCTGTTCTTCGACGAGGCGCACCTGCTCTTTGCCGGGACGCCCAAGGCCTTGCAGGAGCGCCTGGAACAAGTGGTTCGGCTAATCCGTTCCAAGGGCGTGGGGGTGTATTTCGTGACCCAGTCGCCGGGCGATTTGCCGGACGACGTGCTGGCGCAGTTGGGCTTGCGCATCCAGCACGGCTTGCGGGCCTTCACTGCCAAGGAGCAGAAATCCCTGCGGGCGGTGGCCGACGGTTTCCGGCCCAACCCGCAGTTCGATGCCCTGGCGGTGCTGACTGAACTGGGCATCGGTGAAGCCCTGGTGGGCACCTTGCAGGAAAAAGGCACGCCGGAAGTGGTCCAGCGCGTGCTGGTGGCGCCGCCGCAGTCGCGCATCGGGCCGCTGAGCGAGGCTGAGCGTGCCGGGTTGATCGCCAGCTCGTCGCTGCAAGGGCGCTATGACAAGCCCATTGATCGCGAGTCGGCCTATGAAGTGCTGATGGGCCGCAAAGGGCTGGAACCGCAGGCCGAAGAGGCACCGGGTAAGCCGACGGCGGAAGAACCGAGCTTCACCGAAAAGGCCGGGGAATTCCTCGGCACCGCGGCCGGTCAGGCGCTTAAATCGGCGATGCGCCAGGCGGCCAATCAGTTGGGGCGGCAATTGGTGCGTGGGTTGATGGGCTCGTTGCTCGGTGGCAGCAAGCGCCGGTAGCCAGGACCGAGTTGCCACCATCGCGAGCAAGCTCGCTCCCGCAAAGGATTGGCGTCGTACACGAAACAGGTGCCCGCCGCAGATCCCCTGTGGGAGCGAGCTTGCTCGCGATAGCGGTTCAACAGGCGCCGAAACTCTCAGCCCTTGGGCCTGGCATGCGCCGCCAACCGCTCCAGCGCCGCCCGCAGGTTAGGGTCGGTGATGCCGTCCGCCGTGGCCTGGATAGTCGCCGCGGCGTCGGTGGACAAATCCAGCGTGTGCCCTTTGGCGCCGACCTGGACGGTGGGCGGTTGCACCTTGAACAGGATCCGCGTCAGGTTGGCGAATTCTTCGAACACCTGCAATTGACGCAAAAGACGCTTTTGCTGATAGCGCAAACGCGTGGCCCAATGCCCGTCGGTGACGATCAGCAACAAACTGCCTTCGCGCCAGGACGCCACGTGGCAATGCTCGCGGGCGGCAGGCTGCAACTGGCTGTCGAGCAAGCGCTGCAAGTGACCCAGGCGTTTGGCGTGGCCGAAGATGGCTTTCAGCGGTTTGGCTTCGCGCAGCAGGACGGCGGGAGCCTTGGCTGGAAGAGGGCGAAAGGCCATGAATGAATACCGCAAGTGACAGAGGCGCCATGGTAGCAGAAAGCGCCGGGGCCGCCTCGACCGCTGTCGCCCGCCCCATCAAAGCGTAACTTCTGGGCTTTGTGGGTTGAAGTTCGCGCAAAAGCCCTTATTTTATGCAGGCCCCGTCACAGCGCTGTGCCAGCATCGTGGAATAACGCCACTTTCCTCTCCATCGTTTCCGGGTAGAATGCTCGTTCGCATGCGGCCATGAGGGCTGCACGGGCGACTCACGGGGCCGCCCTCCATCCCTTTAGTGTGGAAGATCCTGCCGATATGTTTGCGCCTTTGTTAAAGAAACTTTTTGGAAGCAAGAACGAGCGTGAAGTCAAGCGCATGCTCAAGACGGTACAGACTGTCAATGCCTTCGAAGAGCAAATGGTGGCCCTTTCGGACGATCAGTTACGCGCCAAGACTGCCGAATTCAAGGACCGCATCGCCAAGGGGGAAACCCTTGACCAGCTCCTGCCTGAAGCCTTTGCGGTCGCCCGTGAAGCCGGCAAGCGGATCATGGGCATGCGCCACTTCGACGTTCAGTTGATCGGCGGCATGACCTTGCACGAAGGCAAGATCGCCGAAATGCGTACCGGTGAGGGCAAGACCCTCGTGGCGACCTTGGGCGTGTACCTCAACGCACTGTCCGGCAAGGGCGTGCACGTCGTGACGGTCAACGACTACCTGGCCCGCCGCGACGCCAACTGGATGCGCCCGCTCTATGAATTCCTCGGCCTGACTGTCGGTGTCGTCACGCCGTTCCAGCCGCCGGAAGAGAAGCGCGCCGCCTACGCCGCCGACATCACCTACGGCACCAACAACGAATTCGGGTTCGACTACCTGCGCGACAACATGGCGTTCAGCATGGAAGAAAAATTCCAGCGTGAACTCAACTTTGCCGTGATCGACGAAGTGGACTCCATCCTCATCGACGAAGCCCGTACCCCGCTGATCATTTCCGGTCAGGCCGAGGACAGCTCCAAGCTGTACATCGAGATCAACAAGCTGATCCCGCAGCTCAAGTTGCACGTCGAGGAAGTCGAAGGCGAAGTGACCCAGCCCGGGCACTACACCGTTGACGAGAAGACCCGTCAGGTCGAGCTCAACGAAGCGGGTCACCAGTTCGTCGAGGAAATGCTCACCCGTATTGGTTTGCTGGCTGAAGGCGAGAGCCTGTACTCGGCCCACAACCTGGGCCTGCTGACCCACGTTTATGCTGGCCTGCGTGCGCACAAGCTGTTCCATCGCAACGTCGAATACATCGTGCAGGACGGCCAGGTCGTACTGGTGGACGAACACACCGGCCGTACCATGCCGGGTCGTCGCCTGTCCGAAGGCCTGCACCAGGCCATCGAAGCGAAGGAAGGCCTGAACATCCAGGCCGAGAGCCAGACCCTGGCCTCGACCACCTTCCAGAACTACTTCCGCCTGTACAACAAGCTGTCCGGCATGACCGGTACGGCCGACACCGAAGCGTTCGAATTCCACCAGATCTACGGCCTGCAAGTGGTGGTGATTCCGCCGAACAAGCCATTGGCCCGTAAAGACTACAACGACCTGGTGTTCCTGACCGCCGAAGAGAAGTACGCGGCGATCATCAACGACATCAAGGAAGGCATGGCCCAGGGCCGTCCGATCCTGGTGGGTACCGCCACCATCGAGACTTCCGAGCACATGTCCGCCCTGCTCAACAAGGAAGGCATCGAGCACAAGGTCCTCAACGCCAAGTTCCACGAGAAGGAAGCCGAGATCATCGCCCAGGCCGGTCGCCCGGGTGCGCTGACCATCGCCACCAACATGGCCGGTCGTGGTACCGACATCCTCTTGGGCGGCAACTGGGAAGTGGAAGTTGCCAGCCTGGAAAACCCGACCCCCGAGCAGATCGCACAGATCAAGGCCGACTGGCAGAAACGTCACCAACAGGTGCTCGAATCCGGCGGTTTGCAGGTGATCGCTTCCGAGCGTCACGAGTCGCGTCGTATCGACAACCAGCTGCGTGGCCGTGCCGGTCGCCAGGGCGACGCCGGTTCCAGCCGTTTCTACCTGTCCCTGGAAGACAGCCTGATGCGCATCTTCGCCTCTGACCGGGTGAAGAACTTCATGAAGGCCTTGGGCATGCAGCCGGGCGAGGCGATCGAGCACCGCATGGTGACCAACGCCATCGAGAAGGCCCAGCGCAAGGTCGAAGGCCGCAACTTCGACATTCGTAAGCAACTGCTGGAGTTCGACGACGTCAACAACGAACAGCGTAAAGTGATCTATCACATGCGTAACAGTTTGTTGGCCGCCGACAACATTGGCGAAACCATCGCCGATTTCCGCCAGGACGTGCTCAACGCCACCGTCAGTGCCCACATTCCGCCGCAGTCGTTGCCGGAGCAGTGGGACGTCGCTGGCCTGGAAGCCGCCTTGCAGAGCGACTTCGGCGTGGCGTTGCCAATCCAGCAATGGCTCGACGAAGACGATCACCTGTACGAAGAAACCCTGCGCGAGAAGCTGCTGGCCGAACTGATCGCCGCGTACAACGAGAAAGAAGACCAGGCCGGCGCCGAAGCGCTGCGCTCCTTCGAGAAGCAAATCGTGCTGCGGGTGCTGGACGACCTGTGGAAAGACCACCTCTCGACCATGGACCACCTGCGTCACGGTATCCATTTGCGTGGTTACGCCCAGAAGAACCCGAAGCAGGAGTACAAGCGCGAGTCCTACACGCTGTTCTCCGAGTTGCTCGACTCGATCAAGCGCGACTCGATCCGTGTGCTGTCTCACGTTCAGGTTCGCCGCGAAGACCCGGCCGAAGAAGAAGCCCGCCTGCGCCAGGAAGCCGAAGCCCTGGCTGCGCGCATGCAGTTCGAACACGCCGAAGCCCCGGGCCTGGAAGTGGTCGCCGAAGAGGGCGTCGATGTGGATGTCGCCTTGGCGACCGCACCGGTGCGCAACGAACAGAAGCTGGGTCGTAACGAACTGTGCTACTGCGGTTCGGGCAAGAAATACAAGCATTGCCACGGGCAGATCCAGTAACCCCGTTTCAACGCTGAACCACCCGCGCCGCGACCGGATTTTATCCGTCGCGGCGTTTTGCCATTTTGATTCGCCGTCCCAATGAGGACGGCGTCGATAGACATCTCATTTAGGAGCGCATTCATGGCTGTTGGTCTTGGTCCGTTGCCCACGTTGCACCCGGTTGCCGGTTTTGAACTCGGTATCGCTTCGGCGGGCATCAAGCGCCCCAGGCGCAAGGACGTCGTGGTCATGCGTTGCGCCGAAGGTTCGACGGTCGCTGGCGTGTTCACCCTCAACGCCTTTTGCGCCGCTCCAGTCATCCTGGCCAAGCAACGCGTGCAGGGACCGGTGCGTTACTTGCTGACCAACACCGGTAACGCCAACGCCGGTACCGGCGCGCCAGGCCTGGCCGCTGCCGAGCGCACCTGCGCCAAGCTGGCGGAACTGACCGGTGTCGACGCCAGCCAGGTGCTGCCGTATTCCACCGGCGTGATCGGCGAGCCGCTGCCGGTCGAGAAGATCGAAGGTGCGTTGCAAGCCGCTCTCGATGATCTGTCGGAAAACAACTGGGCCGCAGCCGCCACCGGCATCATGACCACCGACACCTTGCCCAAGGGCGCGAGCCGCCAGTTCGAGCACGATGGCGTGACCATCACGGTCACCGGTATCAGTAAAGGTGCTGGCATGATCCGTCCGAACATGGCGACCATGCTTGGCTACATCGCCACCGACGCCAAGGTCTCGCGCCAAGTGCTGCAAGACCTGATGCTTGACGGCGCCAACAAGTCGTTCAACCGCATCACCATCGACGGCGACACCTCCACCAACGACTGCTGCATGCTGATCGCCACCGGCAAGGCCAGCCTGCCGGAAATCACCGAAGCCAGCGGCCCGCTGTTCGCGGCGCTGAAGCAGGCGGTGTTTGAAGTGTGCATGGAAGTGGCCCAGGCCATCGTGCGTGACGGTGAAGGCGCGACCAAGTTCGTGACCGTGCAGGTGAACGGCGGTGGCAATCACCAGGAATGCCTGGATGTCGGCTACACCGTGGCCCACTCGCCGCTGATCAAGACCGCGCTGTTCGCCTCCGACCCTAACTGGGGCCGCATTCTCGCCGCCGTTGGCCGTGCCGGCGTGCCTGAGCTGAACGTGAGCAAGATCGACGTGTTCCTCGGCGAAGTCTGCATCGCCAGCCAAGGCGCTCGCGCTGCGACTTACACCGAAGCCCAGGGCGCGGTGGTCATGCAACAGGAAGAAATCACCATCCGTATCGAGCTGGGACGGGGTGATTGCAGCGAAACCATCTGGACCACTGATCTGTCCCACGAGTACGTCAAGATCAACGCTGAGTACCGGACTTAACAGGCTCGGGACCGAGTTGCTGCCATCGCGAGCGAGCTTGCTCGCGATGGCGCCAGAACAGACACCTCAGAACCATAAGAAAGGAATCCAGGCATGAGCATGCACCTGATCATTGGCGACCAACGCATTTCTTCCTGGTCCCTGCGCGGCGCGTTGGCCCTGGCGCTGACCGGCGCGAAGTACACCGAAGAGCTGGTCAGGCTCGACCAGCCCGACACCCGCGAGAGGCTGCTCAAGTATTCGGCCACGGCCAAGGTCCCGCTGCTCAAGACCGAGTTCGGCGTGATCGCCGACTCCCTGGCGATTGCCGAATACCTGGCTGAACAGTTTCCCGAGGCCAATCTCTGGCCCAAGGATGTTGCCGCCCGGGCCCAGGCTCGCTCGGCTTGTGCGCAGATGCACAGCGGTTTTTTCGCCCTGCGCAGCCACATGCCCATGGACCTGCTGCACGATGCGCCGTTGTCGCCGATGCCATCTGACGTGCAGGCGGAAATCCAGCGGATGCTGGCGCTATGGGCGGAGTGCCGTGCGGCGGCTACCGAAACCGGTCCCTATCTGTTTGGCCGCGTGAGCCTGGTCGATGCGTTTTTTGCCCCTGTTGCCGTGCGCTTGCGCACTTATCAGGTGAAACTGTCGCAGGTCGATGAGGCCTACGTCGAAACCCTTTATCAATGGCCGGCGTTCAAGGCGTGGCAACACGCTGGCCTGGAGGACACTGCGCGGTGAAACGAGTCCATGTGGCGGCGGCGGTCATTCGCGACGCCGCCGGTAAAATCCTGATCGCCCGAAGGGCCGACACCCAGCACCAGGGGGGCCTGTGGGAGTTCCCCGGTGGCAAGGTCGAGGCCGATGAGTCCGTCGAAACCGCCCTGGCCCGTGAACTTCATGAAGAGCTGTGCATTGTCGTCGATGCCGCCCGACCGTTGATCAAGGTGCGCCACGATTACCCGGACAAACAGGTGTTGCTGGATGTCTGGGAAGTCTCGGCGTTCACCGGCCAGCCCCACGGCGCCGAAGGGCAGCCGTTGGCCTGGGTGACGGCCCGAGATCTGACGAACTATGAGTTTCCGGCGGCCAATCAGCCGATTGTCGCGGCGGCCCGTTTGCCGGGTGAGTACCTGATCACGCCTGACGGCCTTGAAACACCGGCCTTGCTGCGAGGCATGCAGAAGGCGATTGCCGGTGGGATCAAGTTGGTCCAGCTACGTGCCCCCAACGGTTACGACCCGCAATACCGCGATCTGGCGGTGGACGCGGCGGGGCTGTGTGCCGGCAAGGCCCAGCTGATGCTCAAGGGCCCGTTCGAATGGCTGGGGGATTTTCCTTCCGCTGGCTGGCACATTACCGCCGCGCAACTGCGCAAGCATGCAGCGGCCGGTCGACCGTTTGGCAAGGACCGCTGGCTGGCGGCCTCCTGCCATAACGCTGAGGAACTGTCCCTGGCGCAGCAGATGGACGTGGACTTCGTGACACTCTCGCCGGTGCAACCGACCCAGACCCATCCCGATGTACAGCCGTTGGGGTGGGCAGAGGCGGCGCGCTTGATCGAGGGCTTCAATAGGCCGGTCTATCTGTTGGGCGGGGTCGGGCCTGGCGAGCGGCAAAAAGCCTGGGAAGCCGGGGCGCAGGGTGTGGCGGGGATTCGGGCGTTTTGGCCAGAGGCTTGAAGCGGCAGTGAACTGATCGTTCCCGCGCTCCGCGTGGGAATGCCTCAACGGACGCTCCGCGTTCGGCTCTGGAGGGACGCGGAGCGTCCCGGGCTGCGTTCCCACGCAGAGCGTGGGGAACGATCATGCAGGTGATCAGCCCTCAGGCTTGGCCGCCGCTTCCCAAAGCACCTCCGCCACCCCTTGCCGCCGGGCAATGACCCGCGCGGCCACGAACAGCAGATCCGACAACCGATTGATATAGGCCAGCCCCGGCCCGGCCAGCGGCTCCATGGCGTTCAATTGCTGGCAGCGCCGCTCGGCGCTACGGGCCAGGCTGCGGCAGACGTGGGCCTGGGCTACCAACGTCGAGCCTCCTGGCAGGATGAAGTTTTCCAGGGGGCCCAATTCCTCGTTCCACCCATCGATCGCCGCTTCCAGCCGCTCGATTTCCGCGACGTTCAAGGCCTGATAAGCCGGCATCGCCAGTTCCCCGCCGAGATCGAACAGACGGTGCTGACAAGGGGCGAGCACGTCACTGACCTCCTTCAGCCCCGGATGCCGGGTCGTTTCAGTGGCGAGCCCGGCCAGCAATAAACCCAGCTGGCTATTCAGTGTATCCACTTCGCCGATGGCCTCGACCCGTGGGTGGTCCTTTGCCACGCGGCGACCATCGCCCAACCCGGTTTCACCTGTGTCGCCGGTGCGGGTGTAAATCTTCGACAGGCGAAAACCCATGCTCAGCGCTCCAGTTGTCTGTTTTCCTGCGGCACCATTGAAGTGCCGGCCAGGGGCAGGCGCAAGGTGAAGCAGGTGCCTTGACCTGGCGCCGACTGCACTTCCATCTGGCCCTTGTGGTTGTTGGTGATGATGAAATACGAGACCGACAGCCCGAGGCCCGTGCCCTGGCCGATCTCTTTGGTGGTGAAGAAAGGTTCGAAGGTACGTTTGCGCACGTTCTCGCTCATGCCAATGCCATTGTCCTCGACCTGGATTTCCGCCCACGGCGGATTCAACCGCGTGCGCAGGATGATACGCCCCGGTTCGCTGTCGTCCTGGCGCTGATGGATCGCCTGGGCGGCGTTTTTCAGCAGGTTGAGCAGCACCTGTTCCAGCTCGTTGGCCGTGCCGGGCACCGGGCCCAGGTTCGGGTCGAACTGACGGGTGATCGCCTGGCCCTTGAAGTCGAAACCGATGGCCAGGTCGAAGTCGTTGCCAGCGATTTCCACTGCCTGGTCGATCAGCGCGGGCAGGTCGCAAGGCGCCATTTGCCGGGTACTGCGACGACTGAAACTGAGCATGTGGGTGACGATTTTTGCTGCCCGGGCGCCGGCTTGCTGGATACCGTCGAGCAACTGCGGGATCTCCCGACCCTGGAGGTAACGATTGACCTCCTCTAACTGGATACCCAGCAGCTCGGCCTGTTCGAGGTTCTTGGGCAGTTCCGGCGACAGGCGACGACGGATGTTCTGCACGTTGTGCAGGATCGCGCCCAACGGGTTGTTGATTTCATGGGCCATGCCCGCTGCGAGGCCGCCGACCGAGAGCATTTTCTCCGATTGCACCATCATTTCTTCCAGCGACAGGCGCTGGGTGATGTCATCGATCCGGATGACCACGCCACGCCCGGCGCCGCCCATCAGCGGGTAGAAGGTGAGGGCGTAATGCCGGGCTTCGTCGTCCTTGGTCCAAGTGACGCGTTCGATCTTGGCCACCGTGTGCTGCTCGACGGTTTGCTTGAGCTGGGGCAGGTAGGGTTTGAGCGGTTCGAAGGCGAGGAAGATCGGCTGGTTCAGCGCCTCATCCAGCCGTGTGCCGGAGAGGGCGCTGGCTTCCTGGTTCCATTGGGTGACGTAGAGCTGCTCGTCGAGGGCGATCAGCGCCGACGGCATGGAGTCGATAATGCTGTTGAGGTAATTCTGGAAACCGGTGAGCTTTTTCTCGATCTTGCTACGCACCTGGACTTCCAGTTCCAGCTTGCGATTGGTGTGGCGGGTTTCTTCCGCCAGGCCCTGGGCCTGGTCGTAGGCGGCCTGGGAGTCGTCCCGCGCGCGCTTGAGTTGCTGCTCCCGGGCTTCGATGCGCGAGAGCATGGTGTTGAACGCCTCGGCCAGGCTGCCGATCTCATCGTGGTTGCCGCGTGCGGCACGCAGGGCATAGTTCTCTTCGCGGGTGACCTGGCGTGACAGTTCTTCGAGTTGATGGATTGGCTGGGTGATCAGGCGCTTGATCTGCTGGGCAATGATCAGCCACAGCAACACGCTGAAAATCAGGATGCCGAGGCTGGCAGTCAGGGTGCCGGTGTAGAACGCGGTCGGCAATTCGCTGCTGGCCACCAGTAACAGATGGCCGGGCACCGTGCCGGGGCGGGGCAGGGTGATGACCTGGTTGCTGCGAAATTCGCCCGCCTGCCAGGCTTGTATGTTGCGGTAATGGTCCGGCAGCTTGAGCTTTTCGCCCTGTTGCAGTTGTGCCAGGCGTTCGCCCTGGCCGTCGTACAGCGCCGCCGCCCGCAGCGGTGCGTAGCTGTTGAGCTCGTCGAGCAAGCGTTGGGCGCTTTGTGGCGATTGCAGGGCGTCGGAGATCAGGCTTGGATTGGCCACCAGCCGGCCAATGGTCTGCAGGGCCTGGGGTGCCATGCTTTCCTGGGAGATGTAGTAGGCGGCGCTGATAAAGGTCAGGTTGGCCACCAGCAGGACAGTGGTCAACAACACCAACAGGGCGGCCAGCAGTTTCTGGCCGACCGGGAGGTTTTCAAGGCGCTGGCGCAATGGCATCAGACTCGTCGCTAAAAAGGAATACGAGGGCCAGCGTAGCCGCTGCTCAGTCGCTGGGCAATCCGAGGTTGTGCAAGTGGACAATCAGTCGCTGTCGCAGTTGTTCCAGGTGCGGCACGCTCAGTTCATGGCGTTGGGCGACCTTGCAGGCATAACCGAGCAAGTAGCTGATTTCGGTGCGGCGCCGATTGGCGACATCCTGGTACATCGAGGAATAATTGGCGGCCGTGGCCTGGATCACCCGTTCGACTTCCGGCTGTAAATCTTCGGCCGCAGCGGGCTGGCCGCAGCGTTCGAGCAGGTCGGTGAGTTCTGCGCACAAGGTCGCCACTTCGCAGCGGTGTTCCTGCAAGCCGCCGTTCTTGCAGTGATGCAGCACGGTCAGCGGGTTGATTGCGCAATTGAGCGCCAGCTTGCGCCAGAGCCGGGTGAGGATGTCGGCGCTCCATTCGTGGGGAATGCCAGCGGCGGCCAAGTCGTCGAGCCAGAACGGCGCCACTGGGTGAGCCGGGTCGCCCAGCCAGGTGTAGCCGTGGCCGGCGAATACCACGCGCCAGTCACCGTCGCGGAACGCGCCTTCGGTGCTGGAGGCGCTGATGCAACGGGCTTGGGGCACACAATTGGCCACCGCGTCCTGGCTGCCGAGGCCGTTCTGCAACAGGATAAGTTCCGATTCGGCGTCCAGACGATGGGCCACCGAGGCCACGGCCGCTTCCGCGTCGTAGGCTTTGCAGGCCAATAGCAGGCGCCTGATCGGTTCTGGGTTGTCCGCCGTTTCGCCAGGTATCGGGTAGCTCTGCGCCTGGCCCTGTTCCATCAGCGTCAGGCCGCCGGCGCTTCGGTAGGCTTGCAGGCGGGCTTCGTTGCGCAGCACCAGCCGAACCGGCAACCCGGCCCGGGCCAGGCGCGTGGCCCACAACGTGCCGAGACTGCCGGCCCCCAGGACATGCCAGGTGGTCGACATCAGTTTTTTACTCGGATTGGCGCAGGCATCTGAGGGCTCGCAGTGTCGGCAGGAAAAGAGCCGTTATAATGAGCCCGATTTTAACCACAAGCCAAGCGCGCGCCGATGATACTGGCGCGCCTTTTTATTTGGAGAACACTACATGCCGTCATTCGACGTGGTATCCGAACTGGACAAGCACGAAGTCACCAACGCGGTTGAAAACGCCGTCAAGGAACTCGACCGTCGTTATGACCTCAAGGGCAAGGGCAGTTTCGAGTTCAAGGAAAAAGACCTGACCGTGAACCTGACCGCCGAGGCCGAGTTCCAGCTCGAGGCGATGATCGAGATCCTCAAGCTGGCGCTGGTCAAGCGCAAGATCGACGTGCAGTGCCTCGAGGTCAAGGACGCCTATGCCTCGGGCAAGCTGATGAAGCAGGAAGCCGTGCTCAAGGAAGGCATCGACAAGGAACTGGCGAAGAAGATCGTCGCTCATATCAAGGACGCCAAGCTCAAGGTGCAAGCCGCCATCCAGGGCGAGCAGGTGCGAGTCACCGGCAAAAAGCGTGACGACTTGCAGGAAGCCATTGCGGCATTGCGCGGCAAGGAATTCGGCATGCCACTGCAATTCAATAATTTCCGCGATTGATACTTCAGTGACCCTGTGGCGAGGGAGCTTGCTCCCGCTTGGGTGCGAAGCGCCCACCTATAAGGGGCTGCTACGCAGCCAGCGGGAGCAAGCTCCCTCGCCACAATGTGTCTCTGCAGGTCTTTTAGTGGCAACAGGAATAGGAGAGAGAGATGGACTTGAATGCTGAAGTGGACAACCTGGTCAAGGCTTCCCAGACCTGGATCCCCATGATCATGGAATACGGCAGCCGCGTGCTGCTGGCGGTCATCACCCTGGCCATCGGCTGGTGGTTGATCAACAAAGTCACGCAGAAACTGGGTGCGCTGCTGGCCCTGCGTAACGCTGACCTGGCGCTGCAAGGGTTCATCAGTACCCTGGCCAACATCATTCTGAAGATATTGTTGATCGTCAGCGTCGCTTCGATGATCGGTGTGGAAACCACTTCGTTCGTTGCCGCCATTGGTGCCGCCGGCCTGGCGATTGGCCTGGCCCTGCAAGGCAGCCTGGCGAACTTCGCGGGTGGCGTGTTGATCCTGCTGTTCCGTCCGTTCCGCATCGGTGACTGGATCGAAGCCCAAGGTGTGGCCGGTACGGTCGACAGCATCCAGATCTTCCACACCGTGTTGCGCACCGGTGACAACAAGACTGTCATTGTGCCCAACGGCAATCTCTCGAACGGCATCATTACCAACACCAACCGCCAGCCGACCCGCAAGGTGGTGTTCGATGTCGGCGTGGATTACCAGGCCGACCTGCAAAAAGCCCGGGAAGTGCTGCTGGACCTGGCCAAGGATGAGCGTGTGCTGGCGGATCCGGCGCCTGAAGCGGTGATTTCCACCTTGGGCGACAGTTCCATCACGGTGTCGCTGCGTATCTGGGTCAAGACCGCGGACTACTGGAGCGTGATGTTCATGCTTAATGAGCAGGCGCGGGATCGTTTGAAGGATGCCGGTATTGATATTCCGTTTCCACAGCGAGTGATTCGGGTGGTTCAGGAAGGAGCAGCGCAATAATGATTCGACTATAACTTGGCCTGGGGTCAGGTCAGGTTATGTTTAGTTAGCTTGCTATTTAACAAGTTGTGCTAAAGCTTACATTGCAATGGATATAAAAAAACCGCTCACCTGATCCAGATGAGCGGTTTTTTGCTTGTTGCGGGTGTCGCTATCGAACTAGCACTGAATTACAAGATGCTCAGTGGGTATTCGATGATCAGACGGGTGTCATTGTTGTCGTTGCCGTTGATGGCGTTGTAGTCAGAGTTAGCACGGTAGAACGCAGCACGTACGCGGAAAGACAGGTCCTTGGCTGGACCGCTTTGCATAACGTACTTGGTTTCGAAGTCCCACTCGTGCTCTTTGCCTTCTGCGCCGCCAGTCTCGATGTTGTCACCGGTAACGTAACGAGTCATGAAGCTCAGGCCAGGAACGCCGTAGGTCTTCATGTTCAGGTCGTAGCGAGCCTGCCAGGAGCGCTCGTCCTGACCGTTGAAGTCGGAGTACTGGATGGAGTTGGCGAGGAAAATGGTACCGCCGCCGTCAACGCCATACACATAGCCGGTGTCACCGGAGGAGCGCTGGTGAGCCAGGGTGAACTTGTGGGCACCGATGGCATAGGCTGCTGCGAGGGACCAGATACGGTTGTCAACGTCGCCGCTGAGCTTCTGGCCCTGATCCTGGCTGTCATAACCGTTGAAGTCGAAGTTCAGGGACTGATCTTCGTTGATCGGCAGGGTGTAGTTCAGGTTGATGTATTTCTTTTTGTAGTGATCTTCAACGTCGGAAGCCGCTACGCCTGCTACGAAATTGTCGGTGAACTGGTAGGTTGCGCCAACGATGTCAGCAGATTTCAGGCCAAGGCCGTCATCTCCCATGCCAGTTTGCGAGCTGATGGCGTTGAAATGACCTGCGCTCAACTCCAAGCCTTTGATTTCTTTGCTGGTGATCAGCGTACCCGTGGCAACTTCTGGCAGCAGACGGCTGTCGTCAGTCGAGAAAACCGGGCTGGTGGTGAACTGGTTACCGTATTTCAGGACGGTGTCGGACAGACGGAATTTAACCGCGCCGCCCACCTTCGATTGTGTGTCTTCCAGGTTGCCGTCGCTGTCACGAGCGAACAGACCGTTACCGGCACGACCGCTACCGCCATCAATGCGAACGGTGCCAAATGCGAAGCCATCAACGCCTACACCAACGGTACCTTGAGTGAAACCCGACTCGTAGATGGCACGAGCGGCAACACCAGACTCTTCACGATAACTTTGTGAAGTGCTTGGGTTGTTCTTGAAATCACGGTTCATGTACAGCGCACGGGTCAGAACAGTCAAGCTCTGATCTTCAATAAAACCCTTGGATTCTTCCTGGGAAGAGGCCATTGCGAACTGCGAGGTACTGGCCGATACAGCCAGTGCGATCATGCTCCACTTCATCACGCGCATCGTGATTTGCTCCTTTGGTTTTTAGAAGAGTACTGCCGTCCCACCTGTTTTTTTATCTGGGCGGCTCTTTCTTTTTGTGTCGGCGCAAACTTATATCACGTCGACATTCTTTGGCGATACTTGCCCATTCAACCTTTCAGCTTCTTTACGACCATGTCGCCAATGGCTCGATCCATGTCGCATTTCAGCTGGTCCGACGCAACCGTATCCACAACTTAATGTTGTTTTTTCTTTTCCGGCATCGGTGTAAAGAGTCCGTCATTACCGCGCTTGAAGCTCCTGTGGGCAGCCTTGCCACTTTAATTTGTATGTCGGCAGGTTCTCGCTTCCGGCGAGGCCTTTGGACAGTGCGGGGATGAATGCAACAAGCATGCTCAAACCCGAATTTTGTTTACATTTTTTTCACATTTCACCGGTTGACGCGGTGAAACCTCATGAAACCGGGCTCCAAAGGCCTTGTTTTAAATAGGGTTGACTCGTGTGCGGCTCTCGTGATTGACGCCGACAAACGCGGCGAGACAATCAAAAACGTTACCGGTTCACCCTACCCAGTGAGTAGATCACGGATGCTTTGTGCACTGAGCGTAGACGCACTGTGCTGTTTTGGTGCAAAAAATTTTCCGGCTGTACGAAAATCTTACAACGCCGAGGCCTTGCGTGGGCCCCTGGCACGGTCCTGTCAGGACTGTGTGGTGCCGCTTGCGCTGTGTTGGTGCGTCAGCTTGCACAGGTTGATGCTGTGTGTTGAAAAAAACTTCGCAGGACGAGCATCAGGACGGTACACCGTGATCGATCCGGCGTTCGCGGGTATGCTGCGCATCTGAGTCCGATGCAGGCCTGTAGGCCGCCGAACCGGGCAAAACCGATAACGAGCGAGGAGTACGCGCGGTGTTCGCTTTAGATCCACGACTGCAACAAGACACATTGCCGATCGGTGATTTCCCGTTGTGCCGATTGCTCTTGTCCAACGATTCGAACTACCCGTGGTTCATCCTCGTACCGCGGCGGGAAGATATCAGCGAATTGTTTCAATTGGATGACGCTGATCAACAACAGCTGTGGAAAGAAACCACGGCGTTGGCCGAAACCCTCAAGGATTCGTTCGATGCCGACAAGATGAACGTTGCAACCCTGGGTAACGTCGTCAGTCAATTGCACATGCATGTCATTGTGCGTAAGCGTGATGACGCCGCCTGGCCCGCGCCGGTCTGGGGCAAGCACCCGGCCCAGCCTTATAATGCAGGGCAGGTCGCGGCCATTCGTGAACGGTTGCGAATGGCCTTGACCGATGATTTCAAGTTTCTGGAGGGCTGAACCATGAACCTTGAAGACCGCGTAACCGATCTGGAAAGCCGCCTGGCGTTTCAGGATGACACCATCCAGGCATTGAACGATGTGCTTGTGGAGCAGCAGCGGATCGTCGAGCGTCTGCAACTGCAGATGGCGGCGTTGCTCAAGCGCCAGGAAGAAATGGCCGGGCAGTTCGAGTCGTTCGAAGAAGAGGCGCCGCCTCCTCACTACTGACTGGGCCCGACTCTCGTTTGACGGGCAATAAAAAACCGCGAGCAGCCAGGCTGCATCGCGGTTTTTTACGGTCAGGGATCAGCGGCGCGGTAGCGCGGCGATCACGTCTTCGGCCTGCAGGCCCTTGTCGCGGTTCATCACGGAGAACTCCACGCGCTGGCCTTCCACCAGGACGCGATGGCCTTCGCCACGAATGGCCCGGAAATGCACGAAAATGTCATCGCCGGAGTCGCGGGAGATGAAACCGAACCCTTTGGACGTATTGAACCACTTCACCGTGCCGGTATCGCGGTTGGACATGTCGTAGTTCTGCGCAGCGGCGGCCGGCGACGACTTCTTGTAGAAGCTGACGGCCAGGTGCAGTGCCACGGCGAGCAGTGCCGCGCCCAGGCTGAACAGAATGGCCGGTTGACCGCCGATTTCCGGCATGGGTGCCAGCAGGGCCAGGGTTTGCAGGGCAACGGCCAGTACCAGCAGGGCGCTGACCAGGTTTTGCAGTTGGTGACGTGGACCTTTGTTCCAGTAAGGGATGACGGGTGCAAGGGTCAGGTTGAGCAGGCCGAAAAAGGCCAGGTACAGTGCATCGGGGTGTTGCAGGTAAGGTGTGGCTTCGGAACCCAGGCTAGGGATGAAGGACAGCAGCAGGGCAGCTGCGCCCATTAGCAAGTGGACGATTTTCAACATTTTGATTGGCTCACGGTTAAGACAGATCACAAGGAAGAGCGGGTCGGGGACGGTTCGCTTCGAAACAATGAGAGGCGTTGGACACGTACCCGAATCAGCCTATGCGCCACACCCGGGAAAATAAGCGTAGCGACACACTGCCTATTTAACAGTAAAGCTCGGGCCTTCTCAAACCCGTTACGGGCGCGCACCGCGCTGTTCGTCGGCCAGGAAAAACTCGCCGATGCTTGAAGGTGCCAGGCAAACGGCGTTGAATTCCTCGAGGTGTCGGAACCGCCCGCTGCCCCGGCTTGTCGGTTCAGGAGGGCTGGCGATCTGTCGCAGGCCATCGGCGGCCAAAACCACTAGAGTTTGGGGCGTTGTCGAATTCATCACCGTCAGGAGATCAACCAGCATGGCAATTGATATCGGTATCAGTGAAGAAGACCGCAAATCCATCGTCGACGGGCTTTCGCGCCTGCTGTCGGACACTTATGTGCTGTATCTCAAGACCCACAATTTCCACTGGAACGTCACGGGACCGATGTTTCGGACCCTGCACCTGATGTTCGAGGAGCAATACAACGAGTTGGCCCTGGCGGTGGACCTGATTGCCGAGCGCATCCGCGCCCTGGGTTTCCCGGCTCCGGGGGCCTACTCGGTGTACGCGCGCCTGTCTTCTATCAAGGAAGAGGAAGGCGTGCCTGCCGCCGATGACATGATCCGGCAACTGGTCGAGGGCCAGGAAGCGGTGACGCGTACGGCCCGTGGCATCTTTCCTTTATTGGACAAGGTCAGTGATGAGCCCACCGCCGACCTGCTGACCCAGCGCATGCAAGTTCACGAAAAGACCGCGTGGATGCTGCGGGCGCTGTTGGAAAACTAATAGGGCGCGCGTTGTATGTCGTGGCGAGGGAGCTTGCTCCCGCTGGGTTGCGAAGCGACCCCCCATACCAGACGCTGATTCTTTGGAGGCTGGAAGATTTTGCGCCTGCTGCGCAGCCGAACGGGAGCAAGCTCCCTCGCCACAGGTGTAGGACGACGTAATTCGTCGCCTGCCTGCTGTTGGCTTGTCCTACGCCCATGGTCATAAAGTCGTCTGGAACTGGCGATGCCGTTGAGCTTCCATAGAGCCACAGGTGGATTGTTCCAACTGAGAGGCTCGTATGGCAAAGGAGTGTCAACGGTATGATTCAAGGAAAGGAACCGGAGGAGGGGGTGCGTGGACGCTTTCAGTCCATCAGCGTCGATCCGTTCGTCAGGGGGTTCGATATGCAACTGGTGCGTCCCCTGGCCCGATCCATTCGTCTGAACGGGTTCGCCACCTGTCTGCGGCTGGAGCAGGTCTATTGGGATATCCTCGGCGACATGGCCCAGCTCAACAGCTGTTCCATCAGTACGTTGCTGTCCCATGTCGACAGAGAGGTGCACCTGCGCCATGGCGGGGTACGCAATTTCAGCGCGCTGGTGCGTGTTGTATGCGTGGTGCACGGTTTGAAGGAAACCGTGTCGCAGGTGGCGGACTGTCATTGACGGCTAGCTGCCCTGTCGATGACTGAGTCGGACTGCAAACGGCCTGTGCGGTCTTACGGCTGCACAGGCCGCATTTAATGGATATAATCCCGCTCTTTGCCGCAAAGCCCAGCCTTTGCGCGAGTAACCTGATTGCCGAGACAACCCATGCCGATGTACGACTATCAATGTGCTTCCTGTGGTCATCAGATGGAAGCCATTCAAAAGATCAGCGCGGCACCGCTGGTCGACTGCCCTGCCTGCCAGGCGCCAGAACTGAAAAAGATGCTGTCCATGCCTGGTTTCCGCCTCGGCGGCACAGGCTGGTATGAAACCGACTTCAAGACCGGCGCCAAGAAGAATTTGGCCGGTGGCGACAAAGCAGATTGAGTTGAACACGCGCGAGTGCTTGCACGGGCAGGTCCTCCAACCGAATTTCGAATTACGAGAAGTGAAACCACTACCATGATGCGCAGCCATTATTGCGGCCAACTGAACGAAAGCCTGGAAGGTCAGGAAGTTACTCTTTGCGGATGGGTCCATCGTCGCCGTGACCATGGCGGGGTGATTTTCCTCGATATCCGTGATCGTGAAGGCCTGGCCCAGGTGGTGTTCGATCCGGACCGCGCTGACACCTTCGCCACCGCCGACCGCGTGCGCAGCGAATACGTGGTCAAGATCACCGGCAAGGTGCGCCTGCGTCCGGCCGGTGCTGGCAACGCCAACATGGCGTCCGGCATGATCGAAGTGCTGGGTTACGAGCTGGAAGTGCTCAACGAATCGGAAACCCCGCCGTTCCCACTCAACGAATACTCCGACGTGGGCGAGGAAACCCGCCTGCGCTACCGCTTCATCGACCTGCGTCGCCCGGAAATGGCCGAGAAGCTGCGCCTGCGTTCGCGCATGACCACCAGCATCCGTCGTTACCTGGACGAAAACGGCTTCCTCGACGTCGAGACGCCGATCCTGACCCGCGCCACGCCGGAAGGCGCCCGCGACTACCTGGTGCCGAGCCGTACTCACCCCGGCAGCTTCTTTGCCCTGCCGCAGTCGCCACAGCTGTTCAAGCAACTGCTGATGGTGGCCGGGTTCGATCGCTACTACCAGATCGCCAAGTGCTTCCGCGACGAAGACCTGCGTGCCGACCGTCAGCCTGAGTTCACTCAGATCGACATCGAGACCAGCTTCCTCGACGAAAAAGACATCATGGGCCTGACCGAAGGCATGATCCGCAACCTGTTCAAGGAAGTGTTGGGCCTGGAATTCGGCGAGTTCCCGCACATGACCTTCGAAGAGGCCATGCGCCGCTACGGTTCCGACAAGCCGGACCTGCGTAACCCGCTGGAGCTGGTGGACGTGGCTGACCAGCTCAAGGACGTCGAGTTCAAGGTGTTCAGCGGCCCGGCCAACGACCCGAAATGCCGTATCGCGGCCCTGCGCGTTCCTGGCGGGGCCAGCATGCCGCGCAAGCAGATCGACGACTACACCAAGTTCGTCGGCATCTACGGTGCCAAGGGCCTGGCCTACATCAAGGTCAACGAGCGCGCCGCGGGTGTTGATGGCCTGCAATCGCCGATCGTGAAAAACATCCCTGAAGCCAACCTCAATGTGATCCTCGATCGCGTGGGCGCGGTTGACGGCGACATCGTGTTCTTCGGCGCCGACAAGGCCAAGATCGTCAGCGAAGCCTTGGGCGCGCTGCGCATCAAGCTGGGTCACGACCTGAAGCTGCTGACTTGCGAGTGGGCGCCAATGTGGGTCGTTGACTTCCCGATGTTCGAAGAAAACGACGACGGCAGCTTCTCGGCGCTGCACCACCCGTTCACCGCGCCGAAGTGCTCGCCGCAAGAGTTGGAGGCCAACCCGGCCACCGCTCTGTCGCGCGCTTACGACATGGTCCTGAACGGCACCGAGCTGGGTGGCGGTTCGATCCGTATCCATCGCAAGGAAATGCAACAGGCAGTGTTCCGCCTGCTGGGCATCGACGAAGCCGAGCAGGAAGAGAAGTTCGGCTTCCTGCTCGACGCTCTGAAGTACGGTGCACCGCCCCACGGTGGCCTGGCCTTCGGCCTGGACCGCCTGGTGATGCTGATGACCGGCGCCCAGTCGATCCGTGAAGTGATCGCGTTCCCGAAAACCCAGAGCGCGGCCGATGTCATGACCCAGGCGCCGGGTGTGGTGGATGCCAAGGCATTGCGCGAGTTGCACATTCGTCTGCGTGAACAGCCAAAGGCTGAGTAAGGCTGGCACCTGAGAGGGCGCATCTTCGGATGCGCCTTTTCATTGGGGTCGATATTTCTGATTGCCGGCCACTGCGTACGCGCAGGGCGGGCAATGTTCCAAAGAGAAACGGAGCGAGTTATGGCAGGTCATTCCAAGTGGGCGAACATCAAGCACCGCAAAGAACGTCAGGATGCCAAGAGAGGCAAGATCTTCACCAAGTGGATCCGTGAACTGACGGTCGCGGCCCGCCAGGGTGGCGGCGACCCCGGTTCCAACCCGCGCTTGCGCCTGGCCCTGGACAAGGCGCTGGGTGCCAACATGAGCCGCGACATCATCGACCGGGCCATCGCCCGTGGCGCGGGTGCGACCGAGGCCGACAACGTTGAAGAGCTGACCTACGAAGGTTATGGCCCGGGCGGCGTGGCGGTGATGGTCGAATGCATGACCGACAACCGCAACCGTACTGCCGCCGCCGTGCGTCACGCGTTCAGCAAATGCGGTGGCAACCTGGGCACCGACGGCTCGGTGGCCTATCTGTTCGAGCGCAAGGGGCAGATCAGCTTCGCGCCGGGCCTCGATGAAGATGCCCTGACGGAAGCGGCCCTGGAGGCTGACGCCGATGACGTGGTCAGTCATGAAGACGGTTCGTTCGACGTGTTCACGTCGTTCGCCAGCTTCTATGCCGTGCGCAACGCCCTGGAGGCGGCCGGCTTCAAGCCCGCCGACGCAGAGATCGTCATGCAGCCGACCACCAGTGCCGAACTGGACCTGGAAGGGGCCGAGAAGGTGCTCAAGCTGATCGACATGCTGGAAGACCTGGATGACGTGCAGAACGTTTATTCCAATGCCGATATTCCGGAGTCGGTGGCTGAACAGCTGGGCTGACGGGCACTCAAGGCTTGTTTGAAATCATTGTGGCGAGGGAGCTTGCTCCCGCTGGAGTGCGAAGCGCTCCCAAAAAGGTCTGCTGCGCAGCCCAGCGGGAGCAAGCTCCCTCGCCACGGATCCACTGCAAGCCCTTGATGAGCTGTATCCTCTTGTAACCGCATTACCTTTCGCAGGCGCTATGACTTTAATCCTTGGTATCGACCCTGGTTCGCGCATCACCGGCTACGGTGTGGTTCGCGATACCGGGCGCGGCTGCGTGTACGTCGCGTCCGGTTGCATCCGCACCGGGGCGGGTGAACTGCACGAGCGCTTGCAGATCGTTTATCGCGGCGTTCGCGAAGTTATCCAGACCTACGGCCCGGTGACCATGGGCATCGAAAAGGTTTTCATGGCGCGCAACGCCGACTCGGCCTTGAAACTGGGGCAGGCCCGGGGCGCGGCAATCGTTGCTGGCGCCGAGGAAAACCTGGAGATCGCCGAGTACACCGCGACCCAGGTCAAGCAGGCGGTCGTCGGAACCGGGGCGGCGAACAAGGAGCAGGTGCAAATGATGGTGATGCACCTGTTGAAGTTGGTCAGCAAGCCGCAGATCGATGCCTCGGACGCCCTGGCCATTGCCATTTGCCATGCCCATACCCGTTCCAGCCTGTTGCCTCACGGCCTGGGAACCGCACGCAGTCGTGGCGGGCGCCTGCGTCTCTGATAGCATCAGCGCAATCTTTCGTGAGCCCGAGCATCTTGCGCCTGTGTCGTCGGCCTTCCTGCCCGGGCTGTTACTCGCCAGCCAAGGCTGGCCAACACCCAAGGATCTGAAACGTGATTGGACGCTTGCGCGGCACCCTGGCTGAAAAACAGCCGCCGCACCTGATTCTGGATGTAAACGGCCTGGGCTATGAGCTGGAAGTGCCCATGACCACGCTGTATCGCTTGCCGTCGGTCGGCGAGCCGCTGACCCTGCACACCCATTTGGTCGTGCGCGAGGATGCGCAGTTACTCTATGGCTTCGTCGGCAAGCGCGAGCGGGATTTCTTCCGCGAACTGATCCGTCTCAATGGCGTCGGCCCGAAACTGGCCCTGGCCTTGATGTCGAGCCTGGAAGTCGATGAATTGGTGCGTTGTGTGCAGTCCCAGGACACTTCGGCCCTGACCAAGGTGCCGGGTGTGGGCAAGAAAACCGCCGAGCGCCTGCTGGTCGAACTCAAGGACCGCTTCAAGGCCTGGGAGGCGGTGCCGGCGATGTTCGCCCTGGTGCCGAACCAGCCGGATGCGCCTGCGCCTGCGGTCAGCGCCGAAAACGATGCAGTCACCGCGCTGATCTCCCTGGGCTACAAGCCGCAGGAAGCCAGCAAGGCGATTTCCGCTATCAAGGAAAAAGGCCTGAGCACTGAAGACATGATTCGTCGTGCCCTGAAGGGAATGATTTAAGTGATTGAAGCTGACCGCCTGATCGCCGCCACGGGCGCGCCCCGTGACCGCGAGGAAATCCAGGACCGCGCGATTCGTCCTGTCAGCCTGGCCGACTACATCGGTCAACCGACCGTGCGCGAGCAGATGGAGTTGTTCATCCAGGCCGCCCGTGGGCGCAGCGAGTCGCTGGACCACACCTTGATCTTCGGCCCGCCGGGCCTGGGCAAGACCACCCTGGCCAACATCATTGCCCAGGAAATGGGCGTCTCGATCAAGAGCACGTCCGGGCCGGTCCTCGAGCGGCCGGGTGACCTGGCGGCGCTGCTGACCAACCTTGAGCCCCATGATGTGCTGTTCATCGACGAAATCCATCGGCTGTCGCCGATCGTCGAGGAAGTGTTGTACCCGGCCATGGAAGATTTCCAGCTCGACATCATGATCGGCGAAGGGCCGGCGGCACGCTCCATCAAGTTGGACCTGCCGCCCTTCACCCTGGTGGGCGCCACCACTCGCGCAGGCATGCTGACCAACCCGTTGCGCGACCGCTTCGGTATCGTCCAGCGCCTGGAGTTCTACAACAACGCCGACCTGGCGACGATTGTCAGCCGCTCGGCGGGCATCCTCGGGTTGCCGCTGGACCCGGACGGTGCGTATGAGATCGCCCGGCGTGCCCGGGGCACGCCGCGGATCGCCAACCGCCTGCTGCGCCGGGTCCGGGATTTTGCCGAAGTCCGGGCCAAGGGCCACATCACCAAGCCGATTGCCGACCTGGCGTTGAACCTGCTGGACATCGACGAGCGTGGTTTCGACCACCAGGACCGGCGCCTGCTGCTGACCATGATCGAGAAGTTCGACGGTGGCCCGGTGGGCGTGGACAGCCTGGCCGCGGCCATCAGCGAAGAGCGCCACACCATTGAAGATGTACTGGAACCGTACCTGATCCAGCAGGGCTACATCATGCGTACCCCTCGCGGGCGCGTGGTGACCCGTCATGCTTATCTGCATTTTGGTTTAAACATCCCGACACGAATGGGTGAGATGCCGGTGGTAGACGAATTCCTCGATGCCGTGGACGATTGAACGAGCTCTGTACGCCGACTTTTTTCCAGTTCGTGCTGTCCCAGACGACGCCTGGAGCGTCAATGCGTTCGAGAATGAAAAAACAGTTGCCTGGCCGATTGGCAACCTGAGGAGTAAGCACTAGAGTATGCGCGCGCAAAACGGGCTGGAGTCGTTCGCACATCGCTGTCGCGTTTATTACGAGGACACCGATGCTGGCGGCATCGTCTACTACGTCAATTACCTCAAGTTTATGGAACGGGCTCGAACCGAACGGCTGCGGGAACTGGGTTTTGCCCAATCCGCGCTGGCAGGGGAGGACCTGTTATTCGTCGTGCATTCCAGCGAAGCGCGCTACCACGCGCCGGCGCGACTGGACGACGAGTTGCTGGTAAGTGCCGATGTCATCGAATTGAACCGTGTCAGCCTGCGTTTCAAGCAGCAGGTCAGGCGGGCTACGGATAACGTGCTGCTCTGTGAAGGGCAGTTTTTGGTGGCCTGTGTGCGCACCCATAGTTTGAAACCCCGGGCCATTCCCGAAGCTCTACGTGCGGCCTTTGCCGGCGTGAGCGGCGCGGGTACACACTCAGAGCAGGAGATAAAGCGTGGAAGCTAACGTCGTCGACCATTCCTCCATGTGGAGCCTGGTCAGCAATGCCAGCGTCGTGGTGCAACTGGTAATGCTGACCCTGGTAGCCGCATCGGTGACCTCATGGATCATGATCTTTCAGCGCAGCAACATGCTGCGCGCCGGTCGTCGTGCCCTGGAGAGCTTCGAGGAGCGTTTCTGGTCCGGCATCGACCTGTCCAAGCTCTATCGCCAGGCCGGTAGCAACCCTGATCCGGACTCGGGCGTCGAGCAGATCTTCCGTGCCGGCTTCAAGGAGTTCTCTCGCCTGCGCCAGCAGCCGGGCGTCGACCCTGAGGCGGTGATGGAAGGTGTGGCCCGTGCCATGCGCGTCGCCATTTCCCGCGAGGAAGAGAAGCTCGAACAGGGCCTGTCGTTCCTGGCCACCGTTGGTTCGGTCAGCCCGTACATCGGTCTGTTCGGTACCGTGTGGGGGATCATGAACTCCTTCCGTGGCCTGGCTTCCGCCCAGCAAGCGACCCTCGCCACCGTGGCCCCGGGTATCGCCGAGGCACTGATCGCCACCGCCATCGGTCTGTTCGCGGCCATCCCGGCCGTTATCGCCTACAACCGCTTCGCTGCCCGCAGCGAAATGCTGACCGGCCGTTACTACACCTTCGCCGATGAATTCCAGGCGATCCTGCACCGTAAAGTGCACACCAGCGAAGAATAAGCAGGTATTTCCCAATGGCTTTAATCGCTCGAGCCCGAAAAAAGCGCAAGCCGGTCGCCGAGATGAACGTGGTGCCCTACATCGACGTGATGTTGGTGCTGCTGGTCATCTTCATGGTGACCGCGCCGATGCTCAATCAGGGCGTGAAGGTCGATCTGCCCAAGGTTTCCAGCGAAGCCTTGCCGCAGGACAACAACACCCAGGTCCTGACCATTTCGATCAAGGCTGACAAGACCTACTACTGGAACCTTGGCAGCGAAGTGGACACCGAGAAGCAGCAGGACCGGGCCATGACGTTGCCGCAGATGACCGATGCAGTGACCAAGATCATTCGTGTCGGCAACGATGCCGGCAAGCGCACGCAAGTCTTCATTCGCGGCGACAAGACCGTCGACTACGGTGCCGTGATGGGGGCCATGGGCGGCCTGCAGAAAGCCGGGGTCGGTAATGTTGGCTTGATCACTGAGGCGCCCTGATGCAGCAACAGCGAGAGCCGTCCGCCTCGGAAAGCTACTTCTGGCCCAGTGTCCTGGCCATCGGCCTGCATGTGCTGGTGTTCGGCATGCTGTTCGTCAGTTTTGCCATGACTCCGGAGTTGCCACCGGCCAAGCCGATCGTGCAGGCGACGTTGTACCAGCTCAAGTCGAAAAGCCAGGCGACGACCCAGACGAACCAGAAGCTTGCCGGTGAGGCGAAGAAGTCCGCCGCGCGCCAGACTGAAGTCGAGCAAATGGAACAGAAGAAGGTCGAGCAGGAAGCGATAAAGGCCGCGGAACAAAAGAAAGAGGAAGCGGCTCAAAAGGCCGAGGACGCCAAGAAGGCCGATGAGGCGAAAAAAGCGGACGAGGCGAAAAAGGCTGACGAAGCCAAGAAAGCCGACGAAGCGAAGAAAGCCGAGGCCAAAAAGGCAGAAGAGAAACAATTGGCTGATATAGCCAAGAAGAAAGCCGAAGAAGAAGCCAAGAAAGCCGCTGAAGAAGAGGCCAAGAAAGCGGCCGCTGAAGAAGCGAAGAAAAAGATCGTCGAGGACGCGAAGAAAAAAGCCGCCGAAGACGCCAAGAAGAAAGCTGAAGCTGAAGAGGCGAAAAAGAAAGTCGCCGAAGACGCGAAGAAGAAAGCCGCCGCCGACGCCGCCAAGAAAAAGGCCCAGGACGCAGCGCGTAAATCCGCCGAAGACAAAAAGGCCCAGGCCTTGGCAGATTTGCTTTCCGACACGCCGGAGCGCCAGCAGGCATTGGCTGATGAGCAGGGCGATGAAGTCGCCGGCAGCTACGATGACTTGATTCGCGCACGAGCGGCAGAAGGCTGGGCTCGTCCACCTTCGGCGCGCAAAGGCATGACGGTCGTATTGCAAATCGGCATGTTGCCCGACGGTACGGTTACCTCGGTCAGCGTCGCCAAGTCCAGTGGTGACGGTCCGTTCGACGCTTCGGCGGTCGCAGCGGTCAAGAACATTGGGCGATTGACGGAAATGCAAGGAATGAAACCGAGCGACTTTGCTCCCTATCGTTCATTCAAGATGACATTCACACCTGAGGATCTAGCCTTGTGAGAAACCTTCTTCGATCAATGCTGGTCGTTATCTGCTGCCTGGCAGGGATAGCGGTAGCAGAGGAAAAGAACATCCTGGTCACCAGCGGCAGCGACCGGGCGACCCCGATTGCCGTCGTACCGTTCGGCTGGCAGGGCGGTAACGTCCTGCCGGACGACATGGCGGAAATCATCGGCAACGACCTGCGCAACTCGGGTTACTACGCGCCGATTCCGAAGCAGAACATGATCAGCCTGCCAACCCAGGCCAGCGAAGTCATCTACCGTGACTGGAAGGCCCTGGGCGCCCAGTACATCATGGTCGGCAGCATCGTTCCGGCTGGCGGTCGCCTGCAGGTGCAGTACGCCCTGTTCAACGTCGCCACCGAACAGCAAGTGCTGACCGGCAGCGTGTCGGGCAGCGTCGATCAATTGCGTGACATGGCGCACTACATCGCCGACCAGTCGTTCGAGAAACTTACCGGCATCAAGGGCGCGTTCTCTACCCGCATGCTCTACGTGACGGCCGAGCGCTTCTCCGAGAACAACACCCGCTACACCCTGCAGCGCTCCGACTATGACGGCGCCCGTGCGGTGACTCTGCTGCAATCGCGCGAGCCGATCCTGTCGCCGCGCTTCGCCCCCGATGGCAAGCGCATCGCCTATGTCTCGTTCGAGCAGAAGCGTCCGCGCATTTTCGTGCAGCACATCGACACCGGTCGTCGTGAGCAGATCACCAACTTCGAAGGCCTGAACGGCGCGCCAGCTTGGTCGCCGGACGGCTCGCGGCTGGCGTTCGTACTGTCCAAGGACGGTAACCCGGACATCTACGTGATGAACCTGGCTTCGCGTTCGATTTCCCGTGTCACCAACGGCCCGGGCATCAACACCGAACCGTTCTGGGGCAAGGATGGCTCGACCATCTACTTCACCTCCGACCGTGGCGGCAAGCCACAGATCTACAAGACCAGCGCGGGTGGCGGCGGTGCCGAACGCGTGACGTTCGTCGGTAACTACAACGCCAACCCGAAGCTGTCGGCAGATGAAAAGACCCTGGTGATGATCCATCGCCAGGATGGTTTCACTAATTTCAAGGTGGCGGCCCAGGATTTGCAGCGCGGTAGCGTAAAAATCCTCACTGATAGCACTCTGGACGAGTCACCCACTGTTGCGCCCAACGGCACCATGGTAATCTACGCCACCCGCCAGCAGGGCCGGGGAGTCTTGATGCTCGTGTCCATTAATGGACGCGTGAGGCTCCCGCTTCCTACCGCTCAAGGCGAAGTCAGAGAACCGTCCTGGTCCCCTTACCTGAACTGACGCGGCGCTATACGTTTTACTTAACACACTGGGGTTCATTAGGAGTTTCACGATGGAAATGCTGAAGTTTGGTAAATTTGCTGCGCTGGCTCTGGCCATGGCTGTAGCTGTAGGTTGCTCGTCCAAAGGCGGCGACAATGCCGGTGAAGGCGCTGTTGATCCAAACGCTGGTTACGGCGCTAACACCGGTGCAGTTGACGGCTCCCTGAGCGAAGAAGCTGCTCTGCGCGCAATCACCACCTTCTACTTCGAATACGACAGCTCGGACCTGAAGCCAGAAGCCATGCGCGCTCTGGACGTTCACGCCAAGGACCTGAAAGCAAACGGCGCTCGCGTTGTTCTGGAAGGCAACACCGACGAACGTGGTACTCGTGAGTACAACATGGCACTGGGCGAGCGTCGTGCGAAAGCCGTTCAGCGCTACCTGGTACTGCAAGGTGTTTCCCCAGCTCAGCTGGAACTGGTTTCCTACGGCGAAGAGCGTCCAGTTGCTACCGGCAACGACGAGCAGTCCTGGGCTCAAAACCGTCGCGTCGAACTGCGTAAGTAATTCGTCATGCGAACGTGCCGTCGTGCTGTAACTGTTCTGGCTCTCAGCCTTGCGCCGCTTGCGGCGTGGGCTGCGGTTCCTGTGGTCGATAACGATGCCGGCTATAACAATAGCGGGAGTAGCTATCCGCCTGCGGGTTACGGTACGAACGGCGCCTATGCCGGGGGAGGGGTTTCGGCCCCTGTCTCGGCACAGGGCCAGCTGTTCAACCAACTGCAGCAAATGCAGGATCAGATCTCGCGCCAACAGGGTGTGATCGAAGAACTGCAAAATGATATTTCGCGCATGAAGCAGGAAAACCTGGAGCGATACCAGGATCTTGATCGGCGCATAGGAACCGGCGTTGCACCTGCACCTGCCGCGACTCCTGAGAATTCTCCTGCCGGTGGCGACTTGAACGCCCCCGGCGCAGCCGCAGGCGCGGGGGCAGCCGCTCCCGCAGCACCTGCCGCCGGTGGCGAGCCGGCTGATCCGGCGAAGGAAAAGCTCTATTACGATGCTGCCTTCGACTTGATCAAGGCCAAGGATTTCGACAAGGCCAGCCAGGCTTTTGCCGCTTTCCTGCGCAAATACCCAAACAGCCAGTACGCGGGCAATGCCCAATACTGGTTGGGCGAAGTGAACCTGGCCAAAGGCGACCTGCAAGGTGCCGGCCAGGCATTCGCCAAGGTTTCGCAACTGTATCCCAAGCACGCCAAGGTGCCGGATTCGCTGTACAAGCTGGCTGATGTAGAGCGCCGCCTCGGTCACACCGACAAGGTAAAAGGCATTCTGCAGCAGGTGGTGGCCCAATATCCGGGGACATCCGCCGCCCAGTTGGCCCAGCGCGATCTGCAACGCATGTAAGCTGGCTTGACCTGTTTTGAAGAAACCCGCGCCTGTCGCGGGTTTTTTCGTTAGAATTCACGCCCTTTTTATGAAACACGCTTTTTGGGATCTGCGCGTTGGCGGGGTTCCTTGAAGTGCCTGACGGAGGCGGACAGCCTGTTTAGCTGTTACGCCCGTGGCGACTATGCAAGACACATTGAGAATCACCGAAGTTTTTCACTCGTTGCAGGGTGAAACGCGGACGGCTGGGCTGCCCACAGTATTTGTGCGCCTCACCGGTTGCCCGCTGCGTTGCCAATACTGCGACAGTGCCTACGCGTTCAGCGGCGGCACTGTGCGAACCCTCGACGATATCCTGGAGCAAGTGGCCAGTTATCGTCCGCGTTATGTCTGTGTCACGGGCGGCGAGCCCTTGGCGCAACCCAACGCCATCCTCTTGCTCAAGCAGTTGTGTGATGCCGGTTACGAGGTTTCCCTGGAAACCAGCGGCGCCCTGGATATCTCGGCCGTCGACCCGCGCGTCAGCCGCGTCGTGGACCTGAAGACTCCAGGCTCCAAGGAAGCGCACCGTAACCGTTACGAGAATATCGAGTTGCTGACCCCTAACGATCAGGTCAAATTCGTGATCTGTTCACGGGAAGATTACGACTGGGCCGTGTCCAAGCTGATCCAGTACGGGCTCGACCAACGGGCCGGCGAAGTGTTGTTGTCGCCGAGCCATCACGATTTGAGCGCTCGGGACCTGGCGGACTGGGTGGTGGCGGATAACCTGCCGGTGCGCCTGCAACTGCAGCTGCATAAATATCTTTGGAACGACGAGCCGGGGCGCTGATATGACTGAACATTCGAACATTGCCGAAAAACGTGCGGTCATCCTGTTGTCCGGCGGCCTGGATTCGGCCACCGTCGTGGCCATGGCCCGTGCCGAGGGTTACCGATGCTACACCATGAGTTTCGATTATGGTCAGCGCCACCGCGCAGAACTGCACGCGGCCGAGCGAGTGGCCCGGGACCTGGGCGTGGTGGAGCACAAAGTGATCGGCCTGAACCTCAACGGCATTGGTGGCTCGGCCTTGACCGACAGCTCCATTGACGTGCCTGAGGCGCCTGGCGAAGGCATTCCGGTGACCTATGTGCCGGCGCGTAACACCGTATTCCTGTCCTTGGCATTGGGCTGGGCCGAAGTGCTGGGCGCCCGTGATATTTTCATCGGCGTCAATGCTGTGGATTACTCCGGTTACCCGGATTGCCGCCCGGAGTTCGTCGAAGCCTTCGAGCGCATGGCGAACCTGGCGACCAAGGCCGGCGTAGAAGGGCAGGGTTTTCGCATCCAGGCACCGTTGCAGAATCTCAGCAAGGCCGACATCGTCAAGGCCGGTGTGAAGCTTGGCGTGGACTACGGGCTCACTGTTTCCTGCTATCAGGCCGACGATCAGGGCCGTGCTTGCGGCAAGTGCGACAGCTGCCGCCTGCGCGCAGAAGGCTTTGCCGCGGCGGGTGTGAGCGATCCAACCCGTTATTTTTGATTTATTTCAAATTAGGTGTTGAATAGTCCTTAGAAATCAGTATTATACGCGCCACCACACAGCGGGTCGTTAGCTCAGTTGGTAGAGCAGTTGGCTTTTAACCAATTGGTCGTAGGTTCGAATCCCACACGACCCACCATTTTTTGCAGTTTTAAAAGTCTGGAAGGCCCACGAAAGTGAGGATTTCCGGATTTTTTTTTGCCTGGAATTAAGTGTCCCCCCGCCCAGGGGCAGGGAGTCAGCAGTCCTGTCGTGGAGCAGTCGCCATGCTCACGACTGCCAGGGCCTTCAGCCCTTTTTCTCGCCCGACGCGGAGCGATGAGCGCCAGAAATCAGCGCTTCCCATGCGAGCCAACGTCCTGCCTGGATCTGCCATGAGGGCACCCGGCAAGCCCATTCTTTCTGTGGTTTTCTGGCGAATACCGGTAACCGAGGTTTGCGCACAACCTTGCTATTGAGCGTGCTGACACAGAACTTCGAGTAGTTTTTCAGCTCTTTGAGTTCAAGTGACAGCATGTCTTTTGGGCACAGTAACAGTACGTCCCCAAAGGAATACAACTGGAACGCCTCGACTTCTATTTTTTGCGCAGCAACCTGACGTGTTTTCCACATGGTGGCGCTCAGGTCTTGCAGTTTTATCTCTTCTGGCAAGGCGTATCGCTCCGCCGTTTGTTGGCGAACCGATAAGCCTCCTGCTGCGATGTAGGTGATCTGGCTCAAACTGCCCGGCGAAAGTAATGTGAAGGCGCAGAAGGCCAGGATCATTGCGATCAGGCCATTGAAGGTCCGCCTGTAGATGTCCCCCTTGAAACAATGAAATATGACGACCGGTAGCAGGGTGAAGATGAGTGTCAGCCAGGATAGGCCCGCCACGTAGGGGACGGTGTCAGGTGTTTCCCTTTCCATGTATGAACGTATCGTCAGCAGGATTGGAAAGGCGGCGAAGAGCACGGTGACGAATATGGAGATCGAGAGCAGGGTGACGAGCCAGAACTCTTTGCGAGCCCGTACCCACGCCTGTAGCCGCTGCCATTTTTCTTTTAGCCAGCGCCACGCTGGCGTCGTCTTGTTTTTGAGTGCCTGCAAACAGGTGAGCCATTTTTGCAGCCAGGCCTTCCGGGGGCGGGCAGGTTTATGTTGCTGCAGCTTTTTCCGCTTTATTTGTTGATGAGCTGCCAGGCGTTTCAAGCGGGCTCGCTCCAGCCTGGCTTGGACAAGTGTGCTTTTCCTGATGACTCTTTTGAACGGCGTGAATGCGTACATGAGAAAGCACGCAACGAAGACGATCAGGAGCAATGCCGCGAATATCGTCCAGGCGTTCAATGTGGACAGGAAAAAGGTGGCCCAGATGAAGGCGCTAAATCCCACAACCGTGGGGAACACCAGATAGAAAACAATCTTCGGTTGGTTGTCCTTCATGTTTGAAAAAAGCGAAACCGAGCAGCCGAACATCCACGTTGTCGCCCCCAAGATGAACAAATACGACAGCATCAGCAGCAGGACCAGCACGACCCAGACCAACAGTGCAGACTTCACATCGATGGACGGCATGAACAGATCGATTCGTCCAATCGTCCGGGTATAAAGGTACAACGTGACGAACCCAAGCCCTGTCGCGAGCAGGCCTAACGTGACGGTGATCTGGGTCCAATAGGAAAGAATGCGTTTGACGGTGTGCTTGAGCACTTCAGCGAAGGTTCTGTCAGGAATGACGGACAAGGCGTAGCTCCCTTACGAGGTAAAAATCCTGGCAGGTATAGTAACGCCAAGTCGCACCAGCTAAATCTTCAACCTAGCAAGTCCTCCTACTGGAAATTCAGCGGATGTGCTGTCCGTAATGTTTCGGGTCCAGGCGCAATACCATCACCATCATCAACGCCATGACCGCCGTGAGCGACCACCAGGCCCACTCAAAACTCCCCAACTGGTCGCGGATCATCCCGGCAATCAATGGCGAGAGGCCGGCGATGAGATAGCCGACACCCTGCACGAACGCGGTAAGGCCACCGGCCCGGCGTGGGTTGTCCAGGTGGTCGAGGGATACGATCAGGCTCATGGGGAATAGGCCGCCGATACCCAGCCCCAGCAGGCAGGCCCAGAGCAGGCTGAAGCGTTCCGGACTGAGGATCAGGCCGCAGAAGCCGCCGATGATCAGGGCCAGCAGGACGCTCAGGACCAGGCGTTTATCCCGGCTGCGGTTGGCAATAGCCGGGGTGACCAGGCCGGATAACACTTCCATTGCCGTGAGGAACCCCAGCAGCAGGCCAGCGTGCTGTTCGCTCCAGCCCTTTTCCACGTAGTACGGCGCCAGCCAGGCCAGCACGCAGGTGTAGGAAGCGGTGCCCAGGCCAAAGAAAATCGCCAGGAGCCAGGCCCGGGCGTTGCGGGAAAACGCTTCGTGATGCCGGGACGCTGCTTCGGGCAAGGGCGTGATGTTCGAACGCTGGGCGTACCAGCAGCCCAGGGCGACCAGCGCCAACAATGCCCAGATCGCCAGGCCGACGCGCCAACTGCCGGTCTGCGTCAGGACAAAGGGTGAAAACGATGCGGCAATCGCCGCCCCGCCCATGATGGAGGTGACGTACAAGCCCATGAACAGCGAGACGTTGTCGGCGAAGCGTGACTTGATCAGTGCCGGCATCACCGCCTGGATCAAAGCGATCCCAAGCCCGGCCACGATCGCACTGGCGATCAACCCGGCGGCGCTGTCCAGGTACAAGCGCGAGGCCGTGGCGATGCCAATGATCAACAGCGACAGCACGATGGTGCGGTGTTCTCCGATGCGCAGGGCGATGCGCATGCCCAGGAACATCGCCAGGCCCATCGCCATGACGGGCAACATGGTCAGCAGCGAGGCGGTACTGAAACTCAAGGGCACCTCGCCGCGAATGGCCGACAACAAGGGCCCGACCGCTGCCATTGAGGGTCGCAGGTTCAGCGCCACCAAGACGATGCTGACCATCAGCCAGATGGCGTGGGTGGTTGAGGTTCGAATGTTTTCCATGGAGCCGCCTTTGCTGGACAAAAGGGCATTTAGGCTGGGGCGGCCTGTCATGGGCAAACTGAAAACTGGCAGGGGGTATTGAAAAATTAAATGCGGCACGCAATCAGTGAAGGGATCAGAGTTTTTTGTGGCGAGGGAGCTTGCTCCCGCTGGGGCGCGTAGCGGCCCCTTGCGGTGTGTCAGGCAAACCAGGGGGCTGCTTCGCAACCCAGCGGGAGCAAGCTCCCTCGCCACACAATAGTCGTTCACAACCTCCTATTCCATCGCCGGGCTCAGCGTCCCCAGCCACGCCACCAATCCCAGAATGATCACCGCCACACAGAACTCCAGCACCATGCTGCGCCGCAGGGCATTCACCGCAACGCCGTGCTCGCCGGTCTGTCGGGCCTGTTCCAGCAATGGGCTCAGATGAAAGCGGTTCAGCGCGGCGAACACCAACATGGCCGCGAACAAGATCAGCTTGAGCGCCAGTAACTGACCATAAGTGCTGTCCAGCAGCCCTTCGACATTCGGGCCGACGATAAACAGATAATTCACCACCCCCGTCACGCTGATGACCACCACGATCACCGCCCCGGCGGTTTCAAACCCGGTTAACGTCCGGGCCAGTACCGCCAACTGCGGTTCGGTCTGGCGAAGCAGCAGGGCAAACGCGGCCAAGGCCCCGACCCAGCCGCCCGCTGCCCACAGGTGCAGGAAGTCGGTGATGAAGTGCCAGTTGCGGCGCTCACCTTCGTCCATGGCGCCATGCCCGGCCCAGGCCAGCGTCGCCAACGCCACAGCGCCGCCCAGCATGACCAGCCATAGGCTGAGGGTCGGCCAACGTCCATTGAGCGTCGCGGCGACACCGGCCAACAGCAGCGCCGCTATCCGCAGTGTCCAACTCGAGCCGACGTCGGTCTCCAACACCATCATTTCAATGTGCGGCCACAGTTCGACCCAGTCTGAAACACCGCTCATGGCCCAGGCCATGCACGCCATGGCGGCGAAGGACAGCAGTCCGCCCAGCACCGCCGTGGTCACTAGCAGCGGTGTGAAAGGCAACTGCGCGCCCGACGCCCGCTCCTGGCCTCGCAGGCTATAGAGCCCGAACGCGGCCAGGCCGAACAACAACATCAGATCCAAATACAGGGCAAACCGCAGGGCGATGTTGATCGAGTCGCTCATCAACTCACTTCACCTTGAACGTGACGTTACCGGTGATCGGGTGAGTGTCGGACGACACCGCGCGCCACTGGACCTGATAGGTGCCGGCGCTGAGGGGACCATTCGGGACAATGACCATGGTTTTCGGGTCATCGCTGCCGGAGACCTTGGCTGGCATGGGCATGGGCGAATGCGCCGCCATGCCGGGCATCTCGGTCATCATCAGCTTGGCACCGGAAAACTTGGTCATCAGGTTTTCGGAAAAGTGCAGCTCGATCTTTGCCGGTGCCGCACCCTCGGCGCCCTCGGCGGGGGTAGAGGAAAGCAGCTTCGGATGGGCCTGGGCCAAGCCGCTGATCAACAGGCCAGTGGACAGGGCGACAACAGCAACAGCGTTTTTGAGCAATGACATGCAAGGACTCCTACAACGTGGTTTTTTAATTTTGGGTGAAACAGCTCAGCGGGTCAGAACCACATGCGCAGCCCCAATACCAGGCGGGCTTCGCTGCGATCTTCACCTTCTGCGCGGGCGTAGTCGGCGGTGTTGCCGTAGGTCCGGTTCCAGGTGACGCCAACGTATGGCGCGAATTCGCGGCGTATTTCATAACGTAGCCGTACGCCGAGTTCGGTGTCCGACAGCCCCGAGCCGACACCGCGGGCGGGGTCGTTCTTGCCATAGAAGTTGACCTCGGCGGTGGGCTGCAGGATCAACCGATTGGTCAGCAGGATGTCGTAGTCGCCTTCCAGCCGCGCCGCGCTCTGGCCACCTTCGCCGATGAACGCGGTGGCTTCGGCTTCGAAGTTGTACAGCGCCATGCCTTGCACGCCGAAGGCGGCCCAGGTTTGCGCATCGCCCGGCTTGAAGTCCTGGCGTACGCCGGCCACCAGGTCCCACCAAGGACTGATGGCGTGGCCCCACAGGGCCTGAAGTTCCGCCTCGTCGGTCTTGCCGTTGAGGCGTTCACCTTCGGAGCGCAGCCACAAACGGTCGATGTCGCCACCGATCCAGCCGGAGGCATCCCAGCTCAGGGCGCTGCCGTCATCGGCGTCTTGCCACTCCAGCTGGTCGATGAGGAAAAACGAATTGATTGCGCTGTCATGCACCGCGTGTCCGCCATGATCCTCGTAGACGGCGGCGCGATCGGCGGCTGTCAGTTCCGGGATCGGCGTGCGGCTGGTGGTCGGCGCTGATTGCATGGGCTCCATGCCCTGCATCGAGTCCATGCCTTGCATCGAATCCATACCTTGCATCTGGCTATGGTCCATCCCGGGCATCTGGCTGTGATCCATGCCTTGCATGTCGTTGCCCGCCGCCCAGGCCGAGGTGGTGGCGCCGAGGGTGAGGCTGGCAATGAGTGCCATGGGGTATTGAAAAAAAGTGGTCATGGTCGGCTCCTCATTCCTGCACCCGAACTTCACGGAACATCCCCATCTCCATGTGAAACAGTAGATGACAGTGGTACGCCCAGCGCCCGAGGGCATCGGCGGTGACGCGGTAGCTGCGCTTGGCGCCCGGTGGCACGTCGATGGTGTGCTTGCGCACCATGAACTGGCCGTTCTCGTCCTCCAGATCGCTCCACATGCCGTGCAGGTGGATGGGGTGGGTCATCATGGTGTCGTTGATCAGCACGATGCGCAGTCGCTCGCCGTACTTGAGCAGCAGCGGCGCGGCGTCGGAAAATTTCACGCCGTTGAACGACCAGACGAATTTCTCCATGTGCCCGGTCAGGTGCAGCTCGATCGTACGGCCCGGCTCGCGACCGTCGGGGTCGGGGAAGGTGCTGCGCAGGTCTGAGTAGGTCAGCACTTTGCGGCCGTTGTCGCGCAGCCCCATGCCTGGGTCGTCGAGCTTGGGCTTGACGCTCATGGCCTGCATGTCGACCAGGGGGTTGTCTTTCTCGGTGTCGGGGTGCGACAGCATGCCGTCCATGCCTTGTATGGCACCGTGATCCATACCGGCCATGTCGCCCATCCCCTGCATCTGGCTATGATCCATGCCTTGCATCTGGCTGTCGTCCATCCCGGCCATGCCCTGCATCGAGCCGTGGTCCATGCCGCTCATTTGCCCCATGTCGCCCATGCTGCCGTGGTCCATGCCACCCATGCCCATGTCGTCCATGGTCACCAGTGGCCGCGGGTCCAGGGGCGGCACCGGTGCCGACAACCCGGCCCTGGCCGCGAGGGTGCCGCGGGCATAGCCGGTGCGGTCCATGGACTGGGCGAACAGGGTGTAGGCCTCCTGGGTCGGTTCGACGATGACGTCATAGGTTTCGGCCACGGCGATCCGAAACTCATCGACACTCACCGGTTTGACGTATTGGCCGTCGGACGCCACCACCGTCATCTTCAAGCCGGGAATGCGCACGTCGAAATAGCTCATGGCCGAGCCGTTGATAAAGCGCAGGCGAAGACGCTCGCCAGGCTTGAACAGGCCGGTCCAGTTCATGTCCGGCGCCTGGCCGTTCATGAGGTAGGTGTAGGTGGCGCCACTGACATCGGCCAGGTCAGTGGGGTTCATCTTCATCTCGGCCCACATCTTGCGATCGGCCACAGTGCTGGCCCAGCCGTTCTTGCCCACATCGTCAATGAAGTCGCCGACGGTGCGTTTGTTGTAGTTGTAGTAGTCCGACTGTTTCTTGAGCTTGCGAAGGATGTTGCCGGGGTCTTCATCGGTCCAGTCGGTGAGCATCACCACATAGTCCCGTTCGTACTGGAAGGGCTCCGGTTCCCTGGCGTCGATCACCAGCGGGCCGTAGACCCCGGATTGTTCCTGGAAGCCAGAATGGCTGTGGTACCAGTAGGTGCCGTTTTGCCGGACCTTGAACTGATACACGTACATGCCGTCGGGTTCGATGCCCTTGAAACTCAACCCCGGAACACCGTCCATGTTGGCTGGCAGCAGGATGCCGTGCCAGTGGATGGAGGTTGTCTCCTTCAAGCGATTGCGCACCCGCAGGGTGACGGTGTCGCCTTCACGCCAGCGCAGCAGCGGGCCGGGAATGCCGCCGTTGATGGTCTGGGCGGTACGTGGGTTGCCGGTGAAGTTGACCGGGCTTTCGCCGATGAACAGATCGAACTCGGTGCCGCTCAGGACGTTGGGTTGGCCAGGGCTGGTGACCGCCCAGACAGGCGCGCGCCACAAGCCCAGGCCACCGAGGATGCCGCCGGCAGTCAGGCCCTTTACGAAGGTTCGCCGGGAAGTTTTTGTTTGCATGCGATGGAAGTCCGTCAGTCGATTCGCAGCGAGCACTGGGACATTGCCCAGTGCCGGTGTGAACAGAAGATGACATAAGCCGGCTGGGCAGGTGATTACATTTCAGTCAGCTTGCCGGAGGCGCTTATCCACTGGCATGAGCGGACTTTTGTGGCGAGGGAGCTTGCTCCCGCTGGGTTGCGAAGCAGCCCCAAAAAGGCTGGGTACAACGCACCTTGCGCGTCAAAATGATGGATTTTGGGGCCGCTGCGCGCCCCAGCGGGAGCAAGCTCCCTCGCCACGGAGGGCCGCGTCCGGCCCCGGGACCTGGGCACAGGTCAGAATGATCTTTTGCATCGGTGGGATATTCTGTAGCCTTGCCGGCTTCATGCAGTCCCGTGCCTGATTGATACCCACTTTCCCGGCGGTACCCGAGTGGTCCGGAGCCGGGTGTATACTCGACTTTCGCGCTAAACGCGCTTGCAGGTCTTGCGAACATGACGCAAATTTCCGAACGCCTTCTGGTCCAGGCCCACCTCGACGCCAAGCAGCCCAAGCCGCTGAGCGCCGAGCAAGAGGCCTGGTACCGCGCCGCCATCGCCGCCGAGCTCAAGGCTCAGGACGCGGTGCTGGTCGCGCACTTCTACTGCGACCCGATCATCCAGGCCCTGGCCGAAGAGACCGGAGGTTGCGTGTCCGACTCCCTGGAAATGGCCCGCTTCGGCAATGCCCACCCGGCCAAGACCGTGGTGGTGGCGGGGGTCAAGTTCATGGGCGAGACCGCCAAGATCCTCAACCCCGAAAAACGTGTGCTGATGCCCACCCTGGAAGCCACTTGCTCCCTGGACCTGGGCTGCCCGGTGGACGAGTTCTCGGCGTTCTGCGACCAGCATCCGGAGCGCACCGTGGTGGTGTATGCCAACACCTCGGCGGCAGTGAAGGCCCGGGCCGATTGGGTGGTGACGTCCAGTTGCGCGCTGGAAATCGTCGAGAGCCTGATGGACAACGGCGAGACGATCATCTGGGGCCCGGACAAGCACCTGGGCACCTACATCCAGCGCAAGACCGGCGCCGACATGCTGCTCTGGGACGGTGCCTGTATCGTCCACGAAGAGTTCAAGTCCAAGCAGTTGGAGGACATGAAGGCGCTGTACCCGGACGCAGCGATCCTGGTGCACCCGGAGTCGCCGACGTCGGTGATCGAACTGGCGGATGCCGTGGGCTCCACCAGCCAATTGATCGCTGCGGCCCAGACCCTGCCGAACAAGACGCTGATCGTCGCCACCGACCGGGGTATTTTCTACAAGATGCAGCAGCTGTGCCCGGACAAGGTCTTCATCGAAGCCCCGACCGCTGGCAACGGCGCGGCGTGCCGCAGTTGCGCACACTGCCCGTGGATGGCGATGAATACTCTGGAGCGCACCCTCAAGAGCTTGCAGGAGGGTGCCAACGAGATCTTCGTCGACCCGGCGCTGATCCCCCAGGCGATTCGTCCGCTCAAGCGCATGCTGGACTTCACCCAGGCGGCGCGGATGAAGTTGGCGGGGAATGCCTGATTGTTGGGAGGCTTGAGATTTTCGAAGGTCTTGAGGCTTATAGAGGGGCTTGAAGCTTGGGAAGGTCTTGAGGCCTATGAGGCTTTTTGTGGCGAGGGAGCTTGCTCCCGCTGGGCTGCGAAGCAGCCCCTCTTGTCAGCACCCGATATCTTCAGATAGATCGCACAAGCCTCTTACGACTGCTTGGCAGCCGAGCGGGAGCAAGCTCCCTCGCCACGGGGTCTGGTGGTGGCTTTACTTGGTCTTCTTGGGAATCCGCACCAGCTGCGTATCCGAGTAGATGTCATGCCAACTGCGCTTGCGCTTGTCGAACAGCGCCCAGATAAAGCCCAGCCCCACCAGCAGCAATGACGCAATCGATACCACGAACCGCAACAGCGCCTGCCACAGGCTGATGGCCGTGCCATCGGCGTTCTGTACGCGGATGCACCACACCTGCATACCCAGGGTCTGGCCATTGTGGGTCCAGAACTTGGCGAAGAAGCCGAACAGCACGAACAGCAGCACGGTGGACAGCAACGGGTCGCCGTCCAGTGCGCCAGCTTCGGTCAGGGCCCGCATTTGTTCTTCACCGATGATCGCCATCTGGATCATCTTGTAGGCGCCGCTGGTAACGATCAGCAGCGCCGTGCACAGCAAAAAGTCATAGAACATTGCCGCCAGGCGACGGCCCAGGCCGGCGGGGGGGAAGTCGCCCTGGGGCGTGAGCAGGTGTTTGGGCATGACGGTCTCGGACGAAAAAGAAGCCATTTTACGGATTTACGCCCATAAAAAAGCCCCTGATATCAATCAAGGGCTTTTTAGTTCGCGAAAGCCTTAGGCTTCGGCTACAACCTCGTCAGCCTGCATGCCTTTCTGGCCCTGCACGGCAACGAAAGTGACTTTCTGGCCTTCTTTCAGGCTCTTGAAGCCGTTGCCCTGGATGGCGCGGAAATGCACGAACAGGTCCGGACCGCTTTCAGGCGTGATAAAACCAAAACCCTTCTCGTCGTTGAACCACTTGACGGTACCGCTCTGACGTTGAGACATTTTCTTATTTCCTTTGACGCTAAAATTGATGACAGCCTCTTTCGCATGAAAGAGTACTGGGCTGGGTTGCAGGAAAGTAAGAGACGTCGAACGGGATGTAGCAAACTTCATAAGCTACTGCCCAGGTCACGATTCCAAGCGACCCATGCAAACACAGTGACCAAACTCTACGCCAACTACGAATGAAAAAACAACCCCCCGGGGAAGCCCGTATTTGCTCAGCTTGCAGGCATTTACATACATCGCCGGGCGGGGCTTATTCGATAGGCTAGTTCAATTGTTAACGACTGTTATAAGCGCCATTGAATGTCTAAGGATATGCACCTTTTTATGGCGGTTGCGTTACACATTAGTGCACGTATAACGCAATCGCGTTACTTATAGAAACAGTCAATCAACCGCGATAGTAGCGCTGTGGGACGAATGGCATTTTGCTTACAAGTAAAGGCACCTTTTTCCCACGCACGATGGCCCAAACTGGCGTATCCAGGGCGACATAGGCGCTGTCCAGGTAACCCATCGCCAACGGACCGCCCAGGGTCGGGCCGAAACCGCCGCTGCACACCGTGCCGATAATCTCGCCCGCTTCGTTGACGATCTCTGCGCCTTCGCGCACCGGTGTACGTTCCTGGGGCAGCAGGCCGACGCGTTTGCGCTTCACGCCGCCCTGTTGTTGGGCGAACACGGTTTCAGCGCCAGGGAAACCGCCGGCGCGGGCGCCGTCGGCGCGACGTACTTTGGAAATCGCCCACAACAGGCTGGCTTCGATCGGCGTGGTCTCGGTGTTCATGTCGTGGCCGTAGAGGCACAGGCCGGCTTCCAGGCGCAGCGAGTCACGGGCGCCGAGGCCGATGGCCGCGACTTCCGGCTCGGCCAGCAGGGCGCGGGCCAGTTTTTCCGCCTCGGCGGCAGGTACCGAGATTTCGAAACCGTCTTCACCGGTGTAGCCCGAACGGCTGACATAGCAGTCCATGCCCAACAGCGTGACTCGCTGGAACTGCATGAAGGTCATCTTCGCCACGTCCGGCGCCAGGCGCGCGAGCACGGTGACGGCGGCCGGGCCTTGCAGGGCGAGCAGGGCACGGGCTTCGAACAGTGGCTCGATGCTGCACTGCGCGCCAATATGGGCTCGCAGATGGGCCAGGTCCTGGTCCTTGCAGGCCGCGTTGACCACCAGGAACAGTTCGTCATTGCCCAGGTTGGCGACCATCAGGTCGTCGAGGATGCCGCCGTTCTCGTTGGTGAACATGGCGTAGCGCTGCATGCCCACCGGCAGGTCGATGATGTCCACCGGTACCAGGGTTTCCAGGGCCTTGGCGGCGCCTGCGCCGGTCAGGCGGATCTGGCCCATGTGGGACACATCGAACAGCCCGGCCTGGTCGCGGGTGTGCTGGTGTTCCTTCATCACCCCCAGAGGGTACTGCACCGGCATGTCGTAGCCGGCGAACGGCACCATACGGGCGCCGAGTTCGAGGTGCAGCGCGTGCAGCGGGGTCTTCAGCAGTTGTTCGGTGGACATATCAGCTCCTGGAAAAAATGTGGAAGTGAGGCAAGCGCATCAGCATTCGATGATGTTGACCGCCAGACCGCCGCGGGCGGTCTCCTTGTATTTGCTTTTCATGTCGGCGCCGGTCTGGCGCATGGTGCGGATGACTTTGTCGAGGGAAACGAAGTGATGCCCGTCGCCGCGCATGGCCATGCGCACCGCGTTGATGGCCTTCACCGAGCCCATGGCGTTGCGTTCGATGCACGGTACCTGCACCAGGCCGCCGATCGGGTCGCAGGTCAGGCCAAGGTTGTGTTCCATGCCGATCTCGGCGGCGTTTTCCACTTGCTGCACGCTGCCGCCGAGCACTTCGCACAGGGCGCCGGCGGCCATGGAGCAGGCCACGCCGACTTCACCCTGGCAGCCGACCTCGGCGCCGGAGATGGAGGCGTTTTCCTTGTACAGGATGCCGATGGCGGCGGCGGTCAGCAGGAACCGCACCACGCCATCTTCGCTGGCGCCGGGGATAAAGCGCATGTAGTAATGCAGCACCGCCGGAATGATCCCCGCCGCCCCGTTGGTAGGCGCGGTGACGACGCGCCCGCCATAGGCGTTTTCTTCGTTGACCGCCAAGGCGTACAGGTTGACCCAGTCGAGCACCGACAGCGGGTCGCGCAGTGCGGCCTCCGGGTTCTTGCACAGCTGGCGGTGCAACGCCGCGGCCCGGCGCTTGACCTTCAGCCCGCCCGGCAGAATCCCTTCGTTGCGACAGCCCGCCGCCACGCAATCCTGCATCACCTGCCAGATTTTCAGCAGGCCGGCACGGGTCTCGGCTTCGGGGCGCCAGGCGCTTTCGTTGGTCAGCATCACCTGGCTGATGGACAAGCCATAGGTGCTGCAATGGCCCAGCAGGTCCTTGGCACTCTTGAAGGGGAAGGTCAGGGGCGTGGCATCTTCGACGATGCGGTCGGCGCCGGCCGCGCCTTCGTCGACGACAAAACCGCCACCGACCGAGTAGTACTCGCGGCTACGCACTTGCAGCCCTGCGGCATCGAAGGCGCGGAAGATCATGCCGTTGGGGTGAAAGGCCAACGGCTTGCGGATCATCGCCAAGTGCAGCTTTTCATTGAATTCGATGGAGTGTTCGCCGAGCAGGTTCAGGCGACCGCTGCTGCGGATCGCCTGCAGGCGGGCGTCGACGGTTTCGGTGTCCACGGTGTCGGGATGCTCGCCTTCCAGGCCTAGCAGCACGGCCTTGTCGCTGCCGTGGCCCTTGCCGGTGGCGCCGAGCGAGCCGTAGAGCTCGACCTTGACGCTGGTGGTGCAATTGAGCAAGTCATCGCGACGTAGCCCCTCGGCGAAACGGGCAGCGGCACGCATCGGGCCGACGGTATGGGAGCTGGAAGGGCCGATACCGATCTTGAACAGGTCGAACACGCTTAACGACATGGTGTTTCTCCGGTTTCTTTTTATGAGGATCGACGGTTATGAAATGAGGCACAGGCTCCTTTGTGGGAGCGAGCTTGCTCACTCCCACAAAGGAGATGTGGTTTCCTTGAGAAGGTGACCTTCCACAAGGTTCGCGGTGTTGTTGAGAGGGGCGAGCAAACCCGCCCCCCTACAGGTCAAGCGTAGCTTTCGATCGACGGGCAGGCGCAGACCAGGTTGCGATCGCCGAACACGTTGTCGACCCGGCCCACCGGCGGCCAGTATTTACCGTCGATCAACGACGCCACCGGGTACACCGCCTGTTCGCGGCTGTAGGGGTGGGTCCACTCACCGACGATTTCCGCGGCGGTGTGCGGGGCGTTTTTCAGCGGGTTGTCGTCTTTGTCCAGGCTGCCGTTTTCTACCGCACGGATTTCTTCGCGGATGCAGATCATGGCGTCGCAGAAGCGGTCCAGTTCTTCCTTGGATTCGCTTTCGGTCGGTTCGATCATCAGCGTGCCGGCCACCGGGAACGACATGGTCGGCGCGTGGAAACCGAAATCGATCAGGCGCTTGGCCACGTCATCGACGCTGATGCCGCTGCTGTCCTTGAGCGGGCGCAGGTCGAGGATGCATTCGTGGGCCACCAGGCCGTTGCTGCCGGAGTAGAGCACCGGGTAATGCTCTTCCAGGCGACGGGCGATGTAGTTGGCGTTGAGGATCGCCAGTTGCGAGGCGCGCTTGAGGCCGGCGCCGCCCATCATGCGGATGTACATCCAGGTGATCGGCAGGATGCTCGCGCTGCCGAACGGCGCTGCGCAGACCGCGCCTTGCTTGCGTTCCATGCTGGCGTGGCCCGGCAGGAACGGTGCCAGGTGCGACTTGACGCCAATCGGGCCGACGCCTGGGCCGCCACCGCCGTGGGGGATGCAGAAGGTTTTGTGCAGGTTCAGGTGCGAGACGTCGCCGCCGAACTTGCCTGGGGCGCAGAGGCCGACCATGGCGTTCATGTTGGCGCCGTCGATGTACACCTGGCCGCCGTTGTCATGAATGATGCCGCAGATTTCGCGGATGCCTTCTTCGAACACGCCGTGGGTGGACGGGTAGGTGATCATCAGCGCCGCGAGGTGTTCGCGGTGCTCGATGGCCTTGGCCCGCAGGTCTTCGATGTCGACGTTGCCGCGGGCATCGCAGGCGGTCACGACCACGCGCATACCGGCCATGTGGGCGGTGGCCGGGTTGGTGCCGTGGGCCGAGGACGGGATCAGGCAGATGTCGCGACGGTCTTCGCCGCGGCTCTGGTGATAGGCGCGGATCGCCAGCAGGCCGGCGTATTCGCCCTGGGAACCGGCGTTGGGTTGCAGCGACACCGCGTCATAGCCGGTGGCGGCGCAGAGCATGGCCTCCAGCTCGTCGGTCAGTTGCTGGTAGCCAGCGCTCTGCTCGGCCGGGGCGAACGGGTGCAGGGCGCCGAACTCGGCCCAGGTCACCGGGATCATTTCGCTGGCGGCGTTGAGTTTCATGGTGCAGGAACCCAGCGGGATCATGGTGCGATCCAGGGCCAGGTCCTTGTCGGCGAGCTTGCGCAGGTAGCGCATCAGCTCGGTTTCGGAGTGGTAGCGGTTGAACACCGGGTGGCTGAGGATCGCCGATTGGCGCACCAGCTCGGCCGGGATATGGCTTTGCACGCTGGCGGCCAGTGCCGCGAAGTCCGGCACGGCCTTGCCGTCGGCCATCAGGTTACCTATCAAACGGAGCAGTGCTTCGACGTCAGCCTGGCTGGTGGTCTCGTCCAGGGACAGGCCCAGGCGTTCAGCGTCCACCACACGCAGGTTGATGCGCTGTGCGCGGGCCTTGTCGTGCAGGGCAGCGGTTTGCGCGCCGGTGCGCAAGGTCAGGGTGTCGAAGAAGCTCTCTTGCTCGACGCTCAGCCCTAGCGCGCCCAGGCCCTTGGCGAGGATCGCGGTCAGGTGATGGATGCGATTGGCAATTTGCACCAGGCCCTTGGGACCGTGGTACACGGCGTACATGCTGGCGATGTTGGCCAGCAGCACCTGGGCGGTGCAGATGTTGCTCGTGGCTTTCTCGCGGCGGATGTGTTGCTCGCGGGTCTGCATCGCCAGGCGCAGGGCCGGTTTGCCGAAACGGTCCACGGAAACGCCGACCAGGCGGCCCGGCATGTCGCGCTTGAAGGCGTCCTTGGTGGAGAAATACGCCGCGTGCGGGCCACCGAAGCCCAGCGGCACACCGAAGCGCTGGGCGCTGCCGATGGCCACGTCGGCGCCGAATTCACCGGGTGGGGTCAACAGGGTCAGGGCCAGCAGATCCGCGGCCACCGCTACCAGGGCGTTGGCCGTGTGGAAGCGTTCGGTCAGTTCGCGGTAGTCGAACAGGTCACCGTTACTGGCCGGGTATTGCAGCAGCGCGCCGAAGAAACCGCTGACGTCGCTCAGTTCGCGCTCATCGCCGACCACCACGTCGATGCCCAGGGGCTCGGCACGGGTGCGCAGCACGTCGAGGGTTTGCGGGTGGCTGTGCACGGAGGCGAAGAAGGCGTTGCTGCCCTTGTTCTTGCTCAGGCGCTTGCAGAAGGTCATGGCTTCGGCGGCGGCGGTGGCTTCGTCGAGCAAGGACGCGTTGGCGATCGGCAGGCCGGTAAGGTCGCTGATCAGGGTCTGGAAGTTCAACAGTGCTTCGAGACGGCCCTGGGAAATTTCTGGCTGGTACGGGGTGTAGGCGGTGTACCAGGCCGGGTTTTCCAGCAGGTTGCGCAGGATCGGTGCCGGCGTGTGGCAGTTGTAGTAGCCCTGGCCGATGTAGGTCTTGAACAGTTGGTTCTTGGCGGCGATGGCCTTGATCGAGGCCAGTGCATCGGCTTCGCTCTGGCCGTCGCCCATGTCCAGCACGCTGGTGCCCTTGATGCTTTCCGGGATGACGCTGGCGCTCAGGGCTTCCAGGGAGTCGTAGCCCAGGCGCTCGAGCATGGCTTGCTCGTCGCTGGCACGCGGGCCGATGTGGCGGGCGATGAATTCGTTGGCAGTGCCGAGATTAACAGTCATGTGGCGCTCCTCAGGCTTCGGCGTTGGCTTTGATCAGGCGGTCGTAGGCGTCCTGATCCAGCAGTTGGCCAACGGCAGCGGCGTTGACTGGCTTGAAACGGAAAAACCAGCCATCGCCCAGGGGATCTTCGTTGACCAATTCCGGATTGCTTTCCAGGGCCGGGTTCACCTCGAGCACTTCACCGTCCAGTGGCATGTAGACACCGCTGGCCGCTTTCACCGATTCCACGGTGGAGGCTTCGGCACCCTTGTCGTAGCTTTGCAGTTCCGGTAACTGAACATAGACCACATCGCCCAAGGCGTTCTGGGCAAACGCAGTAATACCGACAGTAATGCTGCCGTCGGCTTCGGTGCGCAGCCATTCGTGATCTTCAGTGAAACGCAACTCGCTCATGGAAACTCCTGGGGCCAGATTCGTCTGGTGGACGCGAAGAAAGGCGCGGGGCTTGGCCCGGCCGAATGCTAATACCCATAGCAAGAATGCGGCCAATGTTAATAAGTGCTTATATATCAATGACTTGATTGGTTTTGTCGAAACTTGGATCGACTTCGCTGTAGCGAAATCGCTACAGCTGGGAGGCTGGATAAAATCGTTGTGGGATCAAAGCCTTGCGCAGCGCTGCTTGGCGATGAGTGTAGCGATATCGTTCCACTGTAGCGCTTTCAGTACAGGTGGAGGTCGTTTTTGACATGATTTCGACCCAACTCAGAACCCTGTGGGCGCGTGCTCGCGATAGCGGTGTGTCAGTCAACCTATGGCTGACTGGGCTACCGTCATCGCGAGCAAGCTGGCTCCCACAAGGGGGACTGCGGCGGGTTTATGGCTTTCCGGAAATCCCGTACTTGCGCAACCGATGGGCAATCGCGGTGTGGGACGTTTGCAGGCGGCTGGCCAACTGGCGGGTGGAGGGGTAATTGACGTAGAGGCTTTCGAGCAGGTGCTTCTCGAAGTTTTCCACGGCCTGTTCCAGGCTTTCGACTTCCACATCGCCCTGGCGTGCGACGGAGGTGCCGGCGATGTCCAGGTCGCCGATGTCCACCAGGCTGCTTTCGCAAATGGCGGCGGCGCGGAAGATCACGTTCTGCAATTGCCGCACGTTGCCCGGCCAACGGTTGCCCAGCAGGGCCGGGTACGTGCCGGGGGCCAGGCGGCAGACCGGGCGCTGGATCTGCGCGCAGGCCTGCTGCATGAAATAACGCGCCAGCAGCAGGATATCCTGGCCGCGTTCACGCAGCGGCGGGACTTCGACATTGAGCACGTTCAGGCGATAGAACAGGTCTTCGCGGAACGAGCCCTCGCTGACCATTTTCTCCAGGTTGCGGTGGGTGGCGCTGAGGATCCGCACGTTGACCTTGATTTCCCGGTCGCCGCCCACCCGGCGGAAGCTGCCATCGTTCAAGAAGCGCAGCAGCTTGGCTTGCAGGTACGGCGACATCTCGCCGATTTCATCGAGGAATACCGTGCCCTGGTTCGCCAGCTCCATCAGCCCCGGCTTGCCGCCTCGTTGCGCGCCGGTGAAGGCGCCGGGGGCATAGCCGAACAGTTCGCTTTCGGCCAGGTTCTCCGGCAATGCCGCGCAGTTCAGGGCCAGGAACGGTGCGCCATGACGGGCGCTGATGGCATGGCAAGCCCGGGCCACCAGTTCCTTGCCGGTGCCGGTTTCGCCCTGGATCAGCAGCGGTGCGTCCAGCGCCGCGACGCGCTGGGCCCGGGCCTTGAGGGTGCGGATCGCCGGGGATTCGCCCAGCAGCGCGTCGAAGCCTTCGGCGTGATCGTGATGCAGTGCCGACAGGCGCTCGCCGATGCGGTTCGGCTGATACAGCGTCAGCAGCGCGCCGGCATCGGTGATGGGCGTGGCGTCCAGTAGCAAGGTCTGGCCGTTGAGGGTGATTTCCCGCAGCGGCAAGCGAAAACCGTTCTCCAGCAAGGCGTCCAGCAGTGCCTCGTCACCGAACAGCTCGGCCACGCTTTCCCCGGCCGGTTCACGCCCGTACAGGGCAATCAGCGCCGGATTGGCCAGCAGCACCTTGCCGGCACTGTCCAGGGCCAGCACCGGGTCGGTCATGGCCGCGAGCAAGGCATCGAGCTGCAAGTGCCGCCGCTGGCCCGGCAGGATGTCCACCACGGTGACCGCCTGCACGCCGCGCACGCTGAACAGCGCCTCGCGCAACTCGTCGAGCACTTGCGGGCTGAGGGTCGGGGCGTCGATGTAGACGTTGGGCGGCACCATCTCCACCGCATCCAGGTTTAGATTGCGTCCACCGAGCAAGGCCAGGACTTCCTGGGTGATGCCGACGCGGTCGATGAAACTGACGTGGATACGCATGGGGCGATGGGTTCTGGAACTCGGAGGGCCGCAAGTATGCCTTGGGGCGGGCTATTGGTGAAATCCTGGTGCAACTCTTGAGAAACACACCGAACTCCCACAGGGGGACGGTGGTGAGGCGAATATGTTCTACAACCCCACATCCCACTCCGGTACCTCGGGAAATTTCTGTACCAGGAAATCCAGCAGACTGCGCAGCGCCGAGGGCATGTGCTTGCGTGAGGCGTACACCGCGTACATGTTCATCCGGCGGGGGGCGGCGTGGGGCAGCAGGCGGATCAGTTCGCCGTTCTTGATATGGGCGCCGGCCTGGTAGCTGGGCAGCATGGCCACGCCGGCACCGGCTATCGTTGCCTGAAGCAATGTGCTGGCTTCGTTGGCGCTGATATTACCTTGCACCGGCACCGAGACCTGCTCGCCGTCCTGCTCGAAATGCCACAGGCTCTTGCCGACGTAGGAGTGGGTCAGGCAGTTGTGTCGGCTCAGGTCTTCCACTCGCAGCGGTGTCGAGTGCTCGCGCAGATACTGTGGCGAGGCGCAGATCACCGAGCGGCAGACCGTGAGGCGACGGGCAATCAGGTTCGGGTCCAGGTCGTTGCTCATGCGGATCGCCAAGTCGATGCGCTCATCCACCAGGTTCACGGTGCGGTCGAGCATCTGCAGGTCGACGCTCACCCCTGGGTAGCGCTTGACGTATTCGGCCATGGCGCTCGCCAGTTGGGCCTGGCCGAACGAGGTACTGGCACTGATGCGCAACATGCCCCGTGGCGCATCGTCCGGGGTGCTGACGGCGGCTTGCATTTCGCCGGACAGTTCCAGCATCTGCCGGCACCGCGGCAGGATCTCGGAGCCTGCGGCCGTCAGGCTCAGCTTGCGGGTGGTGCGGTGCATCAGCCGGGCACCGACCCAATCCTCCAGCTCCGCCAGATACCGCGACACCACCGGCCGCGACAGGTCCAGATGCTCGGCCGCCGCCGACTGACTGCCCAGGTCCACCACCGTGACGAACACCCGCATTGCTTGTAGACGATCCATGATCTGCCCGATTTCAGAAACAAACTATGTTGGATCATCGCATTTTTTGAAATGAATCAGGTCACTAAGCTTCGTCTCATTCCCTTCGGGCTTTTGGACAATGGAGCACCCATGACCGCATTCACCCCACTCAAGCGCCTGTTGCTGGCGACCGCCTCGCTGGCGTTCGCCGCACACACCTGGGCTGCGGACCTGACGTTGGACGTCTACAACCCAGGGGCGGCAGCGATTTTTCCGGTGACCTCGGTATTGGTCAGCGGCGAGAGGGAGGCGATCCTGGTAGACGCCCAGTTCGGCAAGTCCCAAGCCGTGCAGGTCGTGGAAAAGATCCGCGCCAGCGGCAAACAACTGACCACGATCTACATCAGCCATGGCGATCCAGACTACTATTTTGGTCTGGAAACCCTGGTTGCCGCGTTTCCTGAGGCCAAGGTGCTGGCGTCCGCACCGACTGTCGAGCACATCACGCAGACCATGGATGGCAAGCTGAAATATTGGGGGCCGATCCTGAAGACCGATGCCCCGGCCAAAGCCATCGTGCCCCAGGTGCTCAAGGGCGACAGCCTGACCCTGGAAGGCCAGCGCTTGCAGGTCGTCGGCCTCGATGGCCCACAGCCGGACCGCAGTTTCGTGTGGATTCCGTCGATCAAGGCGGTGGTTGGTGGTGTCGTGGTGGCCGAGAACATTCATGTGTGGATGGCTGACACCCAGACGCCGCAGTCTCACAAGGATTGGCTGGCGACCCTCGCCAACATTGAAAAACTGCAACCGGGTACGGTGATTCCAGGTCACTACTTGGGTGACAGCGCCCGTTCCCTGGCCCCGGTGCGCTTCACTGCCGATTACATCAGGGCTTTCGACGAAGAAACCGCCAAGGCCAAGGATTCCGCCGCGCTGATCCGTGCCATGAAACTACGCTATCCGGACCTGGGTGAAGACAGCTCCCTGGAACTCAGCGCCAAGGTTGCCAAGGGCGAAATGAGGTGGTGAACCACAGTTTGTAATGCGAGCACACAGTTGTGGCGAGGGGATTTATCCCCGTTGGACCGCGAAGCGGTCCTGAGAAGGCTGATCAAGTTACATCAGGCCTGCTGCATGTGATGCATTAGGGGACTGCTTCGCAGTCCAGCGGGGATAAATCCCCTCGCCACAAGAGCATGTATTCAACATCGCTAATCACTGGAGAACACCATGAGCAAAATCGCAATCATCGGAGCCACTGGTCGCGCCGGCAGCCAATTGCTGGAAGAAGCCCTGCGCCGTGGTCACAGCGTGACGGCCATTGCCCGCAACACCGCGAAAATCGGTGAAAGGGCTGGTGTGGTCAGCAAGCAACTGGATGTATTGGACAGCGAGGCGTTGACGGCGGCGGTGACCGATCACGATGTGGTGATCAGCGCGACCCACTTTGCCACCGTGCCGGCAGACAAGGTCATCGCGCCGCTGAAAGCCGCTGGGGTCAAGCGTTTGCTGGTCGTCGGTGGGGCGGGTTCGTTGTTGCTGCCGGATAACAGCCGTGTGATCGATAGCGATGGCTTCCCGGAGGAATACCTGGCCGAAGCCAGTGCCGGAGCATTGTTCCTGGACGTACTGTGCCAGGAGCAGGACCTGGACTGGACCTTCCTTTCGCCTTCGGCGGAGTTCGTCGAAACCGAGCGCACGGAGCAGTTCCGTCTCGGCAAGGATCACTTGCTGTTCGACGCCGCCGGCCGCAGTTGGATCAGCTTTGCCGACTACGCCATCGCGATGATCGATGAAGTGGAAACACCGCAGTTTTCGCGCACACGGTTTACCGTCGGGTATTGATCGGGCGCTTTCGCGAGCAGGGTGGCTCCCACATGGGGGCCACAGTTTATTTAGCCATGGACTCTCACCCAGACGCTGACCAGCACCGTCGCGGCCATCAACCACGCCACCGCCGCCACGGCCAGGGACGCCTCCAGGCGCATGCGGTCGACCATCACATACAGCGTCACCAGGTAGACAAAGTACGGAATGATCGACCACATCCCAAACACGATGGTGGTCTTCAGGTCATCCACCGAACGGCCCTTGCCGACGATGTAATGGGCAATCAGGGCGAAGGTCGGGAACAGTGGCACGAGCCCGGCGATGTAATAGTTCCTGGTCTTGGCCAGCATTGCCAGGATGACCACCACCGCTGCACCGAGCGCTGCCTTGAAAATCAGATCCACAGGTTTCCCGCCCAGTTGATTAATGGCTCAAGCCATATTTTTTGACTTTGTCGAACAGCGTGGTCTTGGCCATGCCCAGCTCCTGGCTGGCCTGGGTCAGGTTGCCGCCGCTGCGTTGCAGGGCGTCCACCAGCAGGTTGCGCTCGAAGGCTTCGACTGCTTCGGCGAAAGCCAGGCCCTGGTTGCCGCCGCTGGCACCGGAGCGCTTGAACGCCGGCAGGCCCAGGGCGTAACGCTCGGCGACGTTGCGCAGTTCGCGTACGTTGCCCGGCCAGTCGTGGCTCATCAGGTTCGACAGGGTCTGGTTGTCCAGCTCCGGCACCGTGCGGTCGAAGCGCAGGGACGACTGCTGGAGAAAATGCTCGAACAGTTGCAGGATGTCTTCGCGTCGCTCGCGCAAGGGCGGCAGTTCCAGGGTCACCACGTTGAGGCGGTAATACAAGTCGCTGCGGAACTGCCCGGTCCGGCCCATTTCGTCCAGGTCGGACTTGGTGGCGGCGATCACCCGGCAATCCACGGCCACGCTCTGGTTCGAACCCAGGCGCTCTAGGGTGCGTTCCTGCAACACGCGCAGCAACTTGATCTGCAACGGCAGGGGCATGCTTTCCACTTCGTCGAGAAACAACGTGCCGCCATCGGCGTGCTCGATCTTGCCGATCCGGCGTTTGCCGGCACCGGTAAAGGCATTGGCCTCGTGGCCGAAAATCTCGCTTTCGAACAGGTTCTCTGGCAGGCCGCCGCAGTTCAGTGCGACGAACTGCTTGTCGTGGCGTCGGCTGAAGTCATGCAGGCAACGGGCGACCAATTCCTTGCCAGTACCGGTTTCACCTTCGATCAGCACGTTGGCCGAGGTGTCGGCGACGTTGGCGATCAGCGCGCGCAGGTGCTGCATGGCGGGCGAGCGGCCGATGATCCGGCCTTCCAGGGAATCGCGTTCGGCCAATTGCCGACGCAGCGACGACACTTCCCGGGCGAGGCTGCGCTGCTCCAGGGCACGGCGGGCGACGTCCACCAGGCGTTCAGGGGAGAAGGGCTTCTCCATGAAGTCATAGGCACCTTTTTGCATGGCGCCGACGGCCATGGAGATGTCGCCGTGGCCAGTGATCAGCACCACCGGCAAGCTGCGGTCCCGCGCCTTGAGTCGGGTCAGCAGTTCCAGGCCATCGATGCCCGGCAGGCGAATGTCGCTGATGACGATGCCGGCAAAGTTATCGTCGACGCGCTCCAGGGCCTCTTCGGCGCTGCCCACGCCGATGCAGGGAATGTCTTCCAGGGTCAGTGCCTGCTTGCAGCCCAGCAGGACATGGGGGTCGTCTTCGACGATCAATACGCTCAGGTCGTTGTTCATAGCGGCTCGGCAGGTAAAAGGCTTACCAACGGTAAACTGAGGACAAACGTGGTTCCACTGCCCTCGACCGGGTGTTCGACGCCCAGGTAGCCACCCGTGGCGGCGGCCAGGCTGGCGGAAAGCGTCAGGCCCAGGCCCAGGCCTTGTTCGCCGGGTTTGGTGGTGAAGAAGGGTTCGAACAGATGCTTGCGTGCTTCTGGGTCAATGCCATGGCCGTTATCCCGCACGCGCAGGCGATACTTGCCATCGCCGGCCTGGCCTTCGAGCCAGAGCTGTGGTTCGGGTTGCGTCTGCATGGCGTCCAGGGCATTGCCGATCAGGTTCACCAGGATCTGCTCCAGGCGCGTCTGGTCAATTTGCACCTGGACGTCGTCGAAGCTGGAATGAATCTGGATGTTCAAGCTTTCAAGACGAGCGCCCAGCAGTTGCAGCGCGGCCTCGACTCCATTGCCGAGGCTGGCCTGGCCCTGGTCGTCCCCACGCCGGGCAAAGGAGCGCAGGCTGGCGGTGATCCGGCCCATGCGGTCGATCAAATCGTTGATGGTCTTGAGGTTGGCGCTGGCGATATCCAGCTGGCCGCGTTCCAGGAAGCGCACGGTGTTGCCGGACAAGGTGCGCAGTGCCGCCAGCGGCTGGTTGAGTTCGTGGGCGATGCTGGTGGACATCTGGCCGATGGCAGCCAGTTTTCCGGCCTGGACCAATTCGTCCTGGGCCCGGCGCAAGGTCTCTTCGGCCTGTCGCCGCTCGCGGATCTGGCCCTTGAGTCGTTCGTTGCTGGCGCGCAGGTCGGTGGTGCGTTCGGTAATCCGACGCTCGAGCTGGTTGTTGGCTTGCTGCAAGGCTTCCCGGGCTGCGAGACGGGTGGCGATGACCTTGCGCCGTTCGTTCCAGGCGATCAACAGGAATGCCACCAGGGCGAAGGCCACGGCCACCAGGATGCCTTGGTTGATCGCCTGGCGACGCAGGTCTTCAAGTGGGGTCAGCAGGGTGAAATTCCATGGTGTATCGCTCAAGGGCCGGGTCTGCGACAAGTAGCTGATGGCGCGCTCGTCGGACACCAGTTCGCTGTTGGCCGGGAATGTCAGCTTCTCCATGCCTTCGGCTAGGCGTTCCCGGGCCAGGGGCACCAGTTCATTGAGCGGGAACCAGTAGTACTGCAGGCTGCGGGCCAGGCGTTCCTTGGTGTCGTCGCTCAGGGGGCGAACCGACTTGAGCCGTCGCGCCGGGTCGCTGGACAGGATAATGATGCCGTTCTCATCACTGACGAACGCCTCCAGCCGCGCACGCTGCCAGCGTTCCTCAAGGGCTTCGAGGCGTACCTTGACCACGGCGACGCCGATGATCTTGCCTTGTTGTTCCAGGCCATGGGCCAGGTAGTAGCCGGGTTCGCCGTTGGTACTGCCGATTCCGTAGAAGCGCCCCGGCTGGCCGCGCACGGCATTCTGGAAGTAGGCACGGAAGGACAGGTCTTCGCCCAGGTAACTGTCGACATCGCGCCAGTTGCTGGTGGCCATCACCCGGCCGGTGGTGTCCATCACGTAGATGGCCCGGCTGCGGCTGCGACGGTTCAGGCCTTCGAGGTATTCATTGACGATCTTGCGGTGCTCGGGTGTCGGGTCGTCGAGCAGTTGCGAGACACTTGACTCAAGCTCCAGCAGGCTGGGCAGGTAGGTGTACTTGCTGATCTCGCTCTCGACCGCACGGGCGTGCAGTTCCAACTGGCGCTCGCCATTCTCGGCGAGGCCACGTACGCCATAGTGCTCGCTGATCCAGAAGCCGAGGTAACCCAGGCCGATCATCAGGGCAATGACCAGTGGCGGCAGGAACAGATGGCGGATCAGGCGGGGTTTCACGGCGAGTGATGGCGGCGCGGCGCGATAGAGGGTGGGGTCGCATTTCATCACAGAAGCCTTGGGTCAACCAGTGTGGCGGCGGCCGCCCTTCGAACCCGGTCCGGTGGCGAGGGAGCTTGCTCCCGCTCGGCTGCGAAGCAGTCGCATAATCGGCTCATGCAGTATGCCAGGTACACCGCATTCGCCGGTTTTGGGGTCGCTGCGCGACCCAGCGGGAGCAAGCTCCCTCGCCACAGGAGCCGCTCCAAAGGACGTGGCGCTTAGTGCTGCAGGATTTTCTCGAGGAAATGCTGCGCGCGTTCGGAACGGGCGCTGATGTCGCCGAAGAACTCTTCTTTCTTGCAGTCTTCGATGATCTGGCCCTGGTCCATGAATATCACCCGGTTCGCCACTTTGCGGGCGAAGCCCATTTCGTGGGTCACGCACATCATGGTCATGCCTTCGTGGGCCAGTTGCACCATCACGTCGAGCACTTCGTTGACCATTTCCGGGTCGAGAGCCGAGGTCGGCTCGTCGAACAGCATTACCACCGGGTCCATCGCCAGGGCACGGGCAATCGCCACGCGCTGCTGCTGACCGCCGGAGAGCTGGCCCGGGTGCTTGTGGGCGTGGGCCGAGAGGCCGACCCGCTCAAGCAGTTGCAAGCCTTTCTTGGTGGCCTCTTCCTTGCTGCGGCCCAGCACCTTGATCTGCGCGATGGTCAGGTTTTCGGTGATGGTCAGGTGCGGGAACAGTTCGAAATGCTGGAACACCATGCCCACGCGCGAGCGCAGTTTCGGCAGGTTGGTCTTCGGGTCGGCGATGGACGTGCCATCGACCACGATGTCGCCTTTCTGGAACGGTTCCAGGGCGTTCACGCATTTGATCAGCGTGGATTTGCCGGAACCGGACGGCCCGCACACCACCACCACCTCACCTTTGCTGACCTCGGTGCTGCAATTGGTCAGTACCTGGAAGTCCCCATACCACTTGTTGATGTTCTTGATAGAGATCATACGGCGAACCTTTTTTGCAGACGCTTGACCAGCTGCGAGGCGGCAAAGCTGACGGTGAAGTACACGAGACCTGCGATGATCAGGAACTCATTGGAGCGGCCGATGATGTCGCCACTGGCCCGCGAAGCATTGAGGAAGTCCACCAGGCCGACCGTGTAGACCAACGAGGTGTCCTGAAACAGGATGATGCTTTGTTGCAACAGCAGCGGGGTCATCTTGCGAAACGCCTGGGGCAGGATGATCAGGCGCATGGTCTGGCCGTAATTCATCCCCAGTGCCTGGGCGGCCCCCATCTGGCCCTTGGGAATCGACTGCACGCCAGCCCGGACGATTTCGCAGAAGTACGCCGCTTCGAACATCATGAACGCCACGATGCAGGAACCGAATGCCCCGATCGGCGTATCTTCGCCGGTGATCCAGCGCAGCACGAACGGTACCGCCAGGTAGAACCAGGTGATCACCAGCAGCAGCGGGATCGAGCGGAAATAGTTGACGTAGGCGCCAGCGATATTGGAGACCAGCTTGTTATGGGACAGGCGCATCAGCGCCAGGATCGTGCCGAGGATGATCCCGCCGACCACGCCCAAGGCCATCAGCTTGAGGGTCATCACCATGCCGTTCCACAAACCGGGAATGGCCGGGATGATGCCAGTGAAGTCGAATTCCATTATTTACCCCCCACGGAGATCAGGCCGGGCACCGCGACTTTCTTCTCGACCATGCGCATGAGCAGCATCAGGCTCATGTTCAGGGTGAAATAGATCAGCGTGGCCAGGGTAAAGGCTTCGAACAGGTTGGCGGAGAACTCGGCGGTCTGCTTGGTCTGCGCGAGCAACTCCATCAGGCCGATCAGCGAGGCCACGGAGGAGTTCTTGAAGACGTTGAGGAATTCCGAGGTAAGCGGCGGAATGATGATCCGGTAGGCCTGGGGCAGCAGCACGTTCCAGTAGATCTGCGGCAGCTTGAAGCCCATGGCACGGGCGGCGGATTCCTGGCCGCGCGGCAGCGCCTGGATACCGGTACGCACCTGTTCGCAAACACGGGCGGCGGTGAACAGGCCCAGGCACACGACGACGCTCAGGTAGGCCGAGGTGGTTGGGTTCAGGTCCTGCTTGTACCACTCCTGCATATCGGCGGGCAGCAGGTCCGGCACCAGGAAGTACCAGATGAACAGCTGAACCAGCAGCGGCACATTACGGAAAAGCTCCACATAGCACGTGGCGATACCCGATACGAGCCGGTTCGGCACGGTACGCATGACGCCTAGTATCGAGCCGAGCAGCAGGGCGATGATCCAGGCTACGATGGCGATGGCGATGGTCCAGCCCAAGCCGGACACGTACCAGTCGAGATAGGTCTCGCTGCCCACGCCGGTAGACTTGAAGAACACGCCCCAGTCCCAGTTGTAATTCATTAGGGTCTCCCCTCAGATCGTTCGATGTACAAATGCCCGCCTGGGGAAACTCCGTTCCCGCCCGACTTGTAGGCCAGGCACACGCGATCGGCTCGACAGCCACCGGTTCGAGTGTTTCCAGATTTGCCAGCAGGGAGTGACCATCCCCTGAAAGGGCCGGGCCCTTTCAGGGGATAAGGTTAGTCAGAAATCAGGATTTCTTGTCGTCAGCCGCTTTATCGGTCGGCTTGGCGATCAGTGCCTTGAGTTCGTCGCTCATCGGGAAGTTCAGGTTCAGGCCTTTTGGCGGGATAGGTTGCATGAACCATTTTTCGTAGATCTTGTTGATCTCGCCCGAAGCGTAGGTGGCCTTGATGGCGTCATCGACAGCCTTTTTGAACGGCTCGTCGCCCTTGCGCATCATGCAGCCATAGATTTCGTAGGACTGTGGGGTGCCGGTCACGGCCCAGTCATCGGCTTTCTTGGCCTTGGCGGCTTCGCCAGCCAGCAGGGCGTCGTCCATCATGAACGCGACGGCACGACCCGATTCCAGCATCTGGAAGGATTCGCCATGGTCCTTGGCGGAGATGACGTTCATGCCCATCTGCTTGTCGGCGTTCATCGCCTTGAGGATGCGCTCGGACGTGGTGCCGGCGGTGGTCACGACGTTCTTGCCCTTGAGGTCATCGAAATCCTTGTACTTGGAATCTTTCTTGGAGAGCAGCTTGGTGCCGATCTCGAAAATGCCAACGGAGAAGTCAACCTGCTGCTGACGCTCGACGTTGTTGGTGGTGGAGCCGCATTCCAGGTCCACGGTGCCGTTCTGCACCAGTGGGATACGGGTTTGCGAGGTGACCAGGTTGTATTTGATCTGCAGGTTGGGCAGGTCCAAGTCTTTTTTCAGTGCTTCGACGACTTTCATCTGGATATCGTGGGAGTAGCCAACCGGTTTGCCGGAAGCGTCCGCGATGTAGGAAAACGGAATGGAAGCGTCGCGATGGCCAAGCGTGATAACGCCGGACTCTTTGATCTTTTTCAGCGTGCCGGTCAGTTCGGCTGCGAAAACCGGGGTGCTGATCAGAGCGGCAGCCATGGCTGCGCCCAGGAGATGGGGAACGATACGCATCGATGTTTCCTCGACATTGTTTTTTTTATTTCGGCCGGTTTGTCGGCCCTGAGTACTTCGAAGTGCCTGGCAGCTCCTGTTGTGTTGGCGTACAGGCATTCGTCTCCAGAAGTGTAGAGCATGACTCGTGCCAGGCCAGGGCTGTCTGTTTAACTTGTTGTTTTATATGGTAATTAATGTTTTGTTTCAGGTTTATGCGGGCTGCTTTATCCGGTTAGCCGAACTGACGGGCGGGTCATGTTCGGAAAACCGAATGGCTTGAGCCCGTCTCGATCCATTGTGGGAGCGAGCATGCTCGCGATAGCGGTGTGGCGGTCCCATACAGGGTTGAATGTGCTGGCCTCATCGCGAGCAAGCTCGCTTGTATGTTTAGACTTGAAAGGGTGGGCGGAGGTGGATGCCACATAGCAAAAAGCCCCTGAATCGCTGGATTCAGGGGCTTTGGGTTTTGCGGGATATCCGTCAGGCCGCTTCGATCTTGCGGCGGTTGTGCTCGACCTTGTCCAGGTACTGCTGCAGTTTCTCCTGCTCGACCGGGGTGGTGAACAAGCCCAGCTTGCTGCGGCGCCACAGGATGTCCTGGGCATCGACGGCCCACTCGTCGCTGCACAGGTAGTCGACTTCGCGCGTATAGAGGCCGGCGCCGATGTGCTCACCCAAGTCGCCCAGGTTGTGCACGCCTTCGAGCATGCGCCAGGTGCGGCTGCCGTAGGTCGTGGCCCAGCGGCGTGCGATGTCGGTTGGCAGCCAGTCGAACTTGTCGCGGATCGCCGAGCACAGCGCCTGCGGGGTGGTCATGTTTTCGCCGCCGGGGAGGGCCTCTACGGCGGTCCAGCCCGGACGCATTTGCGTGAAATACGGGGCCAGTTGTGCCATCGCCGATTCGGCCAACTTGCGATAGGTGGTCAGCTTGCCGCCGAACACCGACAGCAAGGGGGCTTCTTCACCGCCACCCGACAGCGCCAGGGTGTAGTCGCGGGTCACGGCCGATGGGTTGTCGGATTCGTCGTTACACAGTGGGCGTACACCGGAATAGCTGTGCAGGATATCGTCGCGGCTGATCTGCTTCTTGAAGTGGGCGTTGACCACCTTCAACAGGTAATCGGTTTCACCCTCGGTGATCGCCACTTTGGCCGGGTCACCGGTGTATTCGCGATCAGTCGTGCCGATCAGGGTGAACTGGTTAAGGTACGGAATGGTGAACACGATGCGCTGGTCTTCGTTCTGCAGAATGTGCGCATGTTCGCCTTCGTAGAGTTTCGGCACGATCAGGTGGCTGCCCTGGATCAGACGGATGCCATAGGGCGATTCCAGCTTCAGGTCATCGCGAATGAACTTGGCGACCCACGGGCCGGCGGCGTTGACCAGGGCCTTGGCGCGGATCGAAAACAGGCTGCCGTCGGCACGTTCCAGGTGCAGGTGCCACAGGCCTTTGCTGCGGCGGGCATTCACGCAGCGCGTGCGGGTGTGGATGTGCGCGCCTTTTTCCCGGGCGGCCATGGCGTTGAGTACCACCAGCCGCGCATCGTCGACCCAGCAGTCGGAATATTCGAAACCTTTGGTGATCTCGCTTTTCAATGCGCTGTCGGCACCGAACTTCAGGCTTTTGGAGCCGGCGAGCTGCTCACGCTTGCCCAGGTGATCGTAGAGGAACAGGCCGGCGCGAATCATCCAGGCCGGGCGCAGATGCGGGCGGTGAGGCAATACGAAGCGCATTTGCTTGACGATGTGCGGGGCCTTGGTCAGCAGCACTTCGCGCTCGGCCAGCGCTTCGCGCACCAGGCGGAATTCGTAATGTTCGAGGTAACGCAGGCCGCCGTGGATCAGCTTGCTGCTGGCCGACGATGTGTGGCTGGCCAGGTCGTCCTTTTCGCAAAGGAACACCGAAAGACCGCGACCGGCAGCGTCCGCGGCAATCCCCACGCCGTTGATCCCGCCACCAATGACGGCGATGTCGTAAATCTCGGCGAGAGGGGGCGTAGGCAAGGTAGAAGTGGGCATCGGCTGGCCTCGGGCTCTTTTTCGCAATATTTGAATTCGAACATAAATGTTCATTTGCGAAAATACTAGCCCATAAAGACCGCAACAGCCAGCAGACTTCGATTGAAAATACTGATCAAAGGAAGCTGAAAGGAAAATTTTCGAACACGAAGACAGCTTGAGGCAGATAGAAAGGCATCTGTGGCGAGGGGATTTATCCCCGTTGGGTTGCGAAGCAACCCTAGACTCCGGCGACTCGGTGTATCAGGCAAATTGAGTGACTGTGTTGGGGTTGCTGCGCAACCCAGCGGGGATAAATCCCCTCGCCACAGAGGACCGGAAGGGCGTCAGACCACTTCCAGGCGAATCTTGTGCTGGCTCAGCAACTGCGCCAGGGCCGGCACCGGTTGCTGGTCGGTCACCAGGCAGTCGATCAGGCTGATGGGGCCCAGGCGGACCATGGCATTGCGCCCGAACTTGCTGGAGTCCGCCGCCAGCAGCACTTGCCGGGCGTTGGCGATGATGGCTTGGGAAACCCGTACTTCCTGATAGTCGAAGTCCAGCAGGCTGCCGTCTTCATCGATCCCGCTGATGCCCACCAGGGCGAAGTCGACCTTGAACTGGTTGATGAAGTCGACGCTCGCCTGGCCCACCACGCCGCCGTCACGCCGTACGTTGCCGCCAGCGATCAGGACTTCGAAGTCGTCCTTGGCACTGAGGATCGAAGCCACGTGCAGGTTATTGGTGATGACCTTCAGATGGTTGTGATTGAGCAGCGCCCGGGCAATGGATTCGGTGGTGGTGCCGATGTTGATGAACAGCGAGGCATGATCGGGGATCTGGGCGGCGATGGCTTCGGCGATGCGTTGCTTCTCGTCGCGCATCTGATCGGCGCGCATGGCGTAGGCGGTGTTTTCCACGCTTGAATCGTAGGCGGCGCCGCCGTGGTAGCGACGCAGCAGGTTCACCTCCGCCAGTTGGTTGATATCGCGGCGAATGGTTTGCGGGGTGACGACGAATAGCTGCGCCATTTCCTCGATGCTGACATAGCCGCGTTCGCGGACCAGTTCGAGGATTTGCTGCTGGCGGGGAGGCAGATTCATGGGGCTTCCTTTGGGCTGCCGTACAAAATTTGCCCATGATGCCGCAGGAATCCACTTCCGACCAGTTTCAGAGCCTTATCAGGCTTTATTCAGCGTCTTCATGGGGTTCCCAGTCACGGGTACGACTGACCGCCTTCTGCCAGCCGGCGTAGAGTTTTTCCTTCGCCGGTTCGTCCAGTTGCGGTTCGAATTCGCGCTCGATCACCGCTTTGCCGCGCAGTTCTTCCAGGCTGCCCCAGAAGCCGCATGCCAGGCCGGCCAAATACGCAGCACCCAGGGCGGTGGTTTCACGCATTTTCGGGCGCTCGACCTGGGTGCCCAGGATGTCGGCCTGGAACTGCATCAGGAAGTTGTTCGCCACCGCGCCACCGTCGACGCGCAGGGCCTTGAGGCGTTCACCCGAATCCTGCTGCATGGCGTCGAGTACGTCGCGGGTCTGGTAGGCAATCGACTCCAGTGCTGCACGAATGATGTGGTCGACGCGTACGCCGCGGGTCAGGCCAAACAGCGCGCCACGGGCATAGGGGTCCCAATACGGTGCGCCCAGGCCGGTGAAGGCGGGCACCAGGTACACGCCGTTGCTGTCCTTGACCTTGTTGGCAAAGTATTCGGTATCCAGCGCATCGTTGATGATTTTCAGTTCGTCGCGCAGCCACTGGACCGTGGAGCCGCCATTGAAGACCGCACCTTCCAGGGCGTAGGCGACTTCGCCGCGTGGGCCGCAGGCGATGGTGGTGAGCATGCCGTGATTGGATTTGACGGCCTTGCTGCCGGTGTTCATTAGCAGGAAACAGCCGGTGCCGTAGGTGTTTTTCGCCTGGCCCGGCTCCACGCACATCTGGCCGAAAAGAGCCGCCTGCTGGTCGCCGGCGATGCCGCCGATGGCGATGCCGCTCTTGGTGCGGCCATAGATCTCCGAGGACGATTTCACTTCCGGGAGCATTTCGCGGGGGATGTCGAGGATGTCGAGCATCTTCGCGTCCCATTCCAGCGAGTGAATGTTGAAGAGCATGGTGCGCGAGGCGTTGGTGTAGTCGGTGACGTGGACCTTGCCGCCGGTGAATTTCCAGATCAGCCAGCTGTCGACGGTGCCGAACAGCAGTTCACCGTTGCGCGCACGCTCGCGGCTGCCTTCGACGTTGTCCAGAATCCACTTGAGCTTGGTGCCGGAAAAGTACGGGTCGGTGACCAGGCCGGTGGTTTGGCTGATGTATTGTTCGTGGCCATCGCGCTTGAGCTGCTGGCAGATTTCGGTACTGCGGCGGCATTGCCAGACGATGGCGTTGTAGATCGGCCGGCCGGTGGTCTTGTCCCAGACCACGGTGGTTTCACGCTGGTTGGTGATGCCGATGGCAGCCACCTGGTCATGGTGCAGGCCGGCCTGGGCGAGGGCTTCGACCATGACCGCGCTCTGGGTGGCGAAGATTTCCATCGGGTCGTGTTCGACCCAGCCGGCCTGTGGGTAATGCTGGGCGAATTCGCGCTGGGCGGTGCAGACCACGTTGGCGTCACGGTCGAAGATGATTGCCCGCGAGCTGGTCGTACCCTGGTCGAGGGCAATGATGTAGTTCTTGTTCTGTATATCGGTCATGTCGATTGCCTCGGGTCTTTCTATAAAAGGGAGACTAGATAAGGGAAGAAGCCACGGCGCAGGCTGGAATGGCAGGAGCCTGCGCCGACTGTTTCAGGATGTTCTGGGCTTGCCGTCAATGGCCGGTTCTGCATCCTTTGTAGCAGTTATGGCGCTGGGCAGGTGGCGGGCAATCAAGCCGCGATAAGCCGCAGCACCCAGGCATGCACCCACAATCGGGGCAAAAACAGGAACCAGGAAGTACGGGATGTCGCGCCCGCCCGTGAGGGAAATTTCACCCCAGCCGGTGAAGAAAGTCATCAGTTTAGGGCCGAAGTCCCGCGCCGGGTTCATCGCAAAGCCTGTCAGCGGCCCCATGGAGCTGCCGATCACCGCAATCAGCAGGCCGATCAGCAGTGGCGCCAGCGGGCCGCGAGGCAAACCATTGTTGTCATCGGTCAGGGACATGATCACTCCCATCAGGATGGCCGTGATGATCACCTCCACGAGGAAGGCTTGGCCGGTGGACAGTGCGGCGTGGGGGTAGGTGGAAAACACCGAGGCCAGTTCGAGGCTGGCTTGGGTGCCTCTAATCATGTGCCGAGACTGTTCGAAATCGAAGAATAGGTTGCTGTACAGCGTGTAGACCAGAAATGCGCCGCAGAAAGCACCGGCCACTTGGGACAGCATATAGAAAGGCAGCTTGCGCTTTTCGAAGCCGGTGAAAATGCACAGGGCAATGCTGACGGCGGGGTTGAGATGGGCGCCGGAAATGCCCGCGCTCAGATAGATCGCCATGCTGACGCCGACACCCCAGATGAGGCTGATTTCCCACAATCCGAAGCTGGCACCCGCTACCTTGAGGGCTGCGACGCAACCGGTGCCAAAAAAAATCAGTAGGGCAGTGCCCAGGAATTCAGCCAGGCATTGGCTGGGCAGGGACGGCTGTTGTAAAGCAGTTGTCATTCAAACCTCGGTTTTTTGTTGTTTTGCTGCGCCTTCGATAAAGCTCGATTGCGCGATCTCCAACGAGGCAGGATCCCCATCCTGATCTCGAGTTGCTGCTTGAGACCTGCGATATGACTTTCAGTTTCGAAAAAATATAGACAAGAAACGCTGGTGTCAAAGGTCGAAAGTGAACCGTCGGTCACATTTCAACTATTCGTGACGTGAATGACTCTTGCGCTGGCGGCGGATCACCGGCACTCACGACGCCCTCCCAAGCCTTTTCGCTGGCGATGGCTTAGAATCCGGCCACTCTTTTTTTCATTTCCTTGTCAGGAGCAGTCATGACACCCGCGTTGGATCTGCTTAAGAAAGTGCGCGCCGAACATCGCATTCACAGTTACGAACACGATCCCAAGGCCGCGTCCTACGGTTTGGAAGCGGCGGAAAAGCTCGGCCTGGATCCGGCGCAGGTGTTCAAGACGTTGTTGGCGGCCAGCGAAAAGGGTGAACTGTTGGTGGCGGTGGTGCCCGTGGCCGGAAGCCTGGATTTGAAAGGTCTGGCCCATGCCGCCGGGGTGAAAAAGGTCGAGATGGCCGACCCCGCCGCTGCGCAGCGTTCGACCGGTTATTTACTGGGTGGGATCAGCCCGCTGGGGCAGAAGAAGCGCCTGCGCACCTTTATCGACAGTTCCGCACAGCCGCTCGCCAGCATGTTTGTCAGTGCGGGAAGACGCGGCTTGGAAGTCGAGTTGGCGCCTTCGGTATTGAAGGAGCACACCGGGGCGACGTTTGCTGACATTGGGCGCGCTTGAATAACGGCTGCGCAGCCGAGCGGGAGCCAGCGCACTCGCCACAAGGGCATGAAAGGCTAAGCTTGGCGTCAGAGCTTCCATCCCCCGCTGTAGGGTGAAAATTCTACTGATCTGTCACTGGATAAGCTGTGCCGCTGCGCCGCATGCTGGCGCATCAAAAAAAAGGAGAAGTGCCATGCAGCTTGCGTTTCATCAGGTCGATGCGTTCAGTGACCGGCCGTTCGGCGGTAACCCGGCGATGGTCTATCGCCTCGACGGCTGGCTTGCTGATGACTTGATGCAGAAGATCGCCGCCGAACATAACCTGGCTGAAACCGCGTTTCTGGTGCGTGAAGGCCAGCATTGGCATATCCGCTGGTTCACGCCCACCACCGAAGTCCCGCTGTGCGGGCACGCCACGTTGGCCAGCGCTTATGTACTGTTCGAGGTCTACCACGAACCCGTAGGGCGGCTGGATTTCATCTGCAAGTCCGGGGCGTTGAGCGTCACGCGCGAAGGTGATCGGCTGTGGCTGGATTTTCCGGCCATCGTGCCCGCCGAGCTGGGGGCATCCCTGGCAGTCCAGAGTGCCTTGGGTGTCGAAGCGGTGGACGTGCTGAGCTCCAACGAACTGTTCGTGGTGCTGGAGTCGGAGCAAGCGGTGCTCGATTGCAAGCCGGACATGGCGGCCCTGGCTAAACTGCCTTGGCCGGGCGCTATCGTGACCGCGCCGGGGAGCAAGCATGATTTTGTTTCGCGCTATTTTGCCCCGGCGATTGGCATCAACGAAGACCCGGTGACCGGCTCGACCCACTGCAGCTTGATTCCCTACTGGTCCAAACGCTTGGGTAAACACGGGCTGACGGCTTATCAATGCTCGGCCCGGGGCGGGGCGTTGTTCTGCCGGTTGGAGGGTGAGCGGGTGAAGATCGGCGGGAATGCGACGTTGGTGGCCAGTGGGACGTTGATGCTGGGTTGACACCACGGTCTGTGCACTTCTGTGGCGAGGGAGCTTGCTCCCGCTGGGCTGCGAAGCAGCCCTCAAAACAGTCACCTCGGCCTACATCTACCTGATCCACCGCGTTGTCAGGTTTTAGGGCTGCTGCGCAGCCCAGCGGGTATCCGGCGTTAGCTGGCGGTGCTGTAACGCCGCACGCCGCTTTCCACCGGCGGTATATGCGCCGCCGTGCTGCCCGAGGCCTGGAACAGCACCAGGTGTTCTGCCGCTACCCGGATGCCGACCCGGTCACCGACCTGATGGTCGGCGTGGCTTGGGAAGATCGACTCCAGTTGTGCGCCCGTCGGCAGTTGCAGGCGATACAAGGTCGAGGCGCCCAGAAACGTCTTGCCGACTATGCTGGCGGTGAGCGGGCTGTCCGGTGCGTAGACGATATCGTCCGGGCGCAGCAGCACGTCCACCGCGCCGCCGATGGGCCAGGTGTAGGCTCGGTTACCGCGCAGGGTGCCCAACTCGGTTTGCACCGATTCAGGGCTGTCCAGTTGGCCGCGAATGAAGTAGCCCTGGCCAATGAAACTGGCGACGAATGGCGTCAGCGGTTCGTGATACAGGTTGTAGGGCGTGTCCCACTGTTCCAGTCGACCTTCCTTGAATACCCCAACATGATCACTCACGGCGAAGGCTTCTTCCTGATCGTGTGTGACCAGGATCGCGCTGGTGCCGCGGGCCTTGAGGATATCCCGCACTTCATGGCTGAGCTTGCGTCGCAACTCGCCATCGAGGTTGGAGAACGGCTCATCGAGCAACAGCAGTTGTGGTTCTGGTGCCAGCGCGCGGGCCAGGGCCACGCGTTGTTGCTGGCCGCCGGACAACTCATGGGGAAAGCGTTTGCCCAGGTTCTTCAGGTTGACCAGTTCCAGCAGCTCTTCAACGACGCGATCCTTGTCCGGATGCTTGCGAATGCCAAAGGCGATGTTCTCGGCCACGCTCAGGTGGGGGAACAGGGCATAGTCTTGGAACACCATGCCGATACGGCGTTTTTCCGGGGCGAGGGTGAAACCGGCGCGGGAAATGGTTTCCCCGGCCAGTTGGATTTCACCCTCGTGCACAGGTTCGAAGCCGGCTATGGCACGCAACGTGGTGGTCTTGCCGCACCCGGACGAACCGAGCAGGCAACCGATATCGCCGGCATTGAGGTGCAGGTTGAGGTTCTGCACGACCCGCTGGTTTTGGTAACCGCAGGCCAGGTCATGCAAATTCAGCAGCAGCGAATGGCTCATGCGTGGTGATACGCCGGCTCGACAAGGAACTCGAGCAGTGCCTTTTGCGCGTGAAGTCGATTTTCTGCCTGGTCCCAGGCCACCGAGCGCGGATCGTCCAGCAAATCGAAGCTGATCTCCTCGCCACGGTGGGCCGGCAGGCAGTGCATGAACAGCACGTCGGCATCCGCCAGGTCGAGCAAGGCCCGGTTGACCTGCAGCGGCGCGAACAGCTCGAGGCGCTTGGCGGTTTCTTCTTCCTGGCCCATGGAGGTCCAGACGTCGGTGCTCACCAGATGCGCACCGGCCACGGCCTGTTTCGGATCACGCACGATGGTCACCCGCTCGCCGGCCTTGGCGAGCAGTTCGGCATTGGGGTCATAACCTTCAGGGCAGGCAATGCGCAGTTGGAAGTCGAATTGCAGCGCCGCTTCTATATAGCTGTTGCACATGTTGTTGCCGTCGCCGATCCAGGCCACGGTCTTGCCCTGGATCGAGCCGCGATGTTCGAGGAAGGTCTGCATGTCGGCCAGCAACTGGCAGGGGTGCAGGTCATCGGACAGGCCGTTGATGACGGGTACGCGGGAATGGGCTGCGAACTCGGTCAGGGTGCTGTGGGCAAAGGTACGGATCATCACCGCGTCCAGCATGCCCGACATGACGATGGCGCAATCGCTGATGGGTTCGCCACGGCCCAGTTGAGTGTCGCGGGGCGACAGGAAGATCGCCTGGCCGCCCAGCTGGATCATGCCAGCTTCGAAAGAGATGCGGGTGCGGGTCGATGACTTCTCGAAGATCATCCCCAGCACGCGGTTTTTCAAGGGCTCGAACAGTACGCCGCGGTTACGCAGGTCCTTGAGCTCCACGCCTCGACGGATTACGCCGAGCAACTCATCGGGCGTGAAATCCATCAGGGAGAGAAAGTGCCTTGCGCTCATGATTGACTACCTTTTTGTAACTGACCGCAGATGCTCAAAGCCTTGTTTATTCAAAAAACGGGCGAGACCTGCGGCAAAAGCCGCACGGGGCGACGAAATAGGGGAAGGCGCGATCTTATAATTAAATGTCGCGTCTTACCAATAGGGCTACGGTTTTTGGGGATTTCAGCGAGGCCATCACGCGAATGCGATGGCATATTTGTGGCCGGTTTCCTGACAGCAGCGACCCATTTGTACACTGGCGTTGCTTGGATTGGCAATCGAGCGCGGCGGGCGTGCCATGGATGAACGTCGTTTTGCGCCGTGGCATCCCAGCCTTTCGCCTGTCTGCGGGTGGCTGTGAAACATTTCCTAATGCAAAGGCCTGGGTTATAAATGAGCCTCAGCGGCACAGGAGCCCGAAATGGATTCGAAAGAGCAACAATTGATGGAATTGCTGGGGCTGACTGCACGCTCGCTGACGCACCTGACGGCTTCGGTGACTTCCATGTCATTCGAATTGCTGCGCAGCGATGACGAGGTGACCAAGGCAGCGGGCCGTCGGATGATCGACCGCATGGCCACTATCAGCAGCGGCCTCGACGAGCATTGGCGGCTGATTGGCGAGCTCACGGGGATGCCCATTACCCAGGAGCAGGTGGAAACCGTCGAAGAAATCCAGATGCTGGCACCGCCTTCCGATCAGCCTTGATGCCCTCTCATCGGTGGGCCTGATGCCCGGCAATTCACAGGACGAACGTCGCTGGCGCTGCCGGGAATCACGCGCCATAGTTTTGTTCCCGCGGCCGAAAGCGCCCGCCACGAATAAAACAGAGACTGGCCATGACCAAGACTCTCCACCACCGTGCGTGCCACCTGTGTGAAGCCATCTGCGGCTTGACCCTCGAAACCACCGAAACCGACGGCCAGGGCCTGGCAATCACCTCGATCAAGGGCGATGCGCTGGACACCTTCAGCCGCGGTCACATCTGCCCCAAGGCGGTGGCCCTGCAAGATATCCAGAACGACCCGGACCGGCTGCGCCAGCCCATGCAGCGCGTTGGCAATGAATGGCAACCCATTGCCTGGGACGACGCCTTCGCGTTGGTGGCCGAGCGTCTGGCGGATATCCAGGCGCGCCACGGCCAGAACGCGGTGGCGGTCTACCAGGGCAACCCCAGCGTGCATAACTATGGGCTGATGACCCACAGCAACTATTTCCTGGGCCTGTTGAAAACCCGCAGCCGTTTCTCGGCGACTTCGGTGGACCAACTGCCCCATCACCTGACCAGCTACTTGATGTATGGCCACGGCCTGCTGCTGCCCATTCCGGACATCGACCACACCGACTTCATGCTGATCCTGGGCGGCAACCCGCTGGCTTCCAACGGCAGCATCATGACCGTGCCGGACGTGGAGAAGCGCCTCAAGGCGATCCAGGCCCGTGGCGGCAAGGTGGTGGTGGTCGATCCGCGCCGCAGCGAAACGGCGGCCATTGCCAACCAGCATGTCTTTGTACGCCCTGGCGGTGATGCTGCGCTGCTGTCTGGTTTGCTCAACACATTGTTCAGCGAAGGCCTGACCCGTGACAGCCACCTGCCGGTGGACGGCCTGGACGAGGTGCGCGAGGCCGTTGCCACGTTCACGGCTGAAGCCATGAGCCCGCTCTGTGCGGTGCCAGCAGCGCAGATCCGGCAATTGGCCCGGGACTTCGCCGCCGCGCCGTCAGCGGTGTGCTACGGGCGGATGGGGGTCTCGACCCAGGCGTTTGGCACGCTGTGCCATTGGCTGATCCAGGTGATCAACCTGGTGACCGGCAATCTGGATCGGGTGGGCGGGGCGCTGTGCACCGAGCCGGCGGTGGACTTGGTGGCGACCACTTCGGGCGGGCATTTCAACCGTTGGCAGAGCCGGGTGTCCGGGCGTCCCGAGTATTCCGGGGAGTTGCCAGTGTCGGCCCTGGCCGAGGAGATGCTCACCGAGGGCGAAGGCCAGATTCGTGCGCTGGTCACCGTGGCCGGCAACCCGGTGCTGTCCACACCCAACGGGCGGCAGTTGGAGCAGGCCCTGGACGGGCTGGAGTTCATGGTCAGTGTCGATCTGTACATCAACGAAACCACGCGTTACGCCGACCTGATCCTGCCCTCGACCTCGGCCCTGGAAAACGATCATTACGACACCACGTTCAACCTGTTCGCGGTGCGCAACGTGACCCGTTTCAACCGGGCGATCCTGCCCAAGCCCGAGGGTGCGCTGCACGATTGGGAAATTTTCGTCGGCCTGGCCAAGGCTTTTGCCGCCCGAACCGGCAAGGAACTCAAGCCGACCATGCCGCCGGCGCAGATGATCGATTTCGGCCTGCGCAGCGGAGCGTATGGCGATGCCTCGCCGCATAAGCTGTCCCTGGCGACCCTGTTCGATCATCCCCATGGCATCGACCTCGGTGCGCTCAAGCCCAACCTGGCTGCGCGCCTGAAAACCGAAAACCAACGTGTGCAGGCTGCGCCAGCCGTGATACTTGTCGATCTCGAGCGCTTCGCTGGGTTGCAGGCGCCAAAACCGGACGAATTGCTGATGATTGGCCGCCGCCATGTGCGCAGCAATAACTCCTGGATGCATAATTTTCATCGACTGGTGAAGGGCAAGCCGCGCCACCAATTGTTGATGCACCCGGATGACCTCGCCAGTCGCGGCCTTGTCGACGGGCAACGGGTGACCGTCAGTTCGCGGGTGGGCGTCATCGAAGTCGAGGTGCTGGGCTGCCTGGACATGATGAAAGGCGTGGTCAGCCTGCCCCACGGCTGGGGGCATGCCCGGCCGGGCGTGCAGATGACCATTGCCAGCGGACAACCGGGCTCCAGCGCCAACGACCTGACCGATGATTGTCAGCTCGATGAGTTGTCTGGCAATGCGGCGCTTAACGGCGTACCGGTGAAGGTGGCAGCTGCGTAAAATTGTCTCTGGAGCAGGTTCGGCTTTCCGTTACAATGCGTCACCGTGTCGACAACTTAAGTCGCAAAAGTTTTAAGCCGAGGTGCTCCATGGATATCATCGAAACGATTAAAGACCAGATTGCCAACAACACCATCCTGCTTTACATGAAAGGCTCGCCGAACGCGCCACAGTGCGGTTTCTCGGCAAAGGCTGCTCAGGCTGTGATGGCGTGTGGCGAGAAGTTTGCCTACGTGGACATCCTGCAGAACCCGGAAATCCGCGCCAACCTGCCCAAGTACGCCAACTGGCCAACCTTCCCACAGCTGTGGGTGGGTGGTGAACTGATCGGCGGTAGCGACATCATGACCGAGATGGCCGCCGACGGCTCTCTGCAGGCCACGATCAAGGAAGCGGTAGAAAAAGCGGCGGCGAACAAGACCGAAGCCTGATTCATGGATGTATGTTCACCGCATCCGTCGTGGTGAACGGGAAACCTTGTGGGAGCGAGCAAGCTCGCTCCCACAGTGGTTTTCGGTGTGGCCTGGAATTCAGGTAATAAAAAGCCCCGCCTCTCGAAAGAGGGCGGGGCTTTTTAGTGGCTGGCTTTCGGGGAAGCTTACTCTTCACCCATCTGCGATTGCAGATAGTTCTCAAGACCGACTTTGTCGATCAAGCCCAATTGGGTTTCCAGCCAGTCGATGTGCTCTTCCTCGGATTCGAGAATGTCTTCCAGCAGTTCGCGGCTACCGAAGTCGCCAACGCTTTCGCAATGGGCGATAGCGGCTTTCAGGTCGGCGTGGCCGGTGCGCTCGATACGCAGGTCGCACTCGAGCATCTCGCGGGTATGTTCGCCGATGTGCAGCTTGCCCAGGTCCTGGACGTTCGGCAGGCCTTCGAGGAACAGGATGCGCTTGATCAGCTTGTCCGCGTGCTTCATCTCGTCGATGGATTCGTGGTACTCGTGCTTGCCCAGCTTGTTCAGGCCCCAATCCTCGTACATGCGCGCATGCAGGAAGTATTGGTTGATCGCGACCAGCTCATTGGCAAGGATCTTGTTGAGATGCTGGATGACTGTAATGTCGCCTTTCATGATGAGGCCTGCCCTGTAATAGCTGTGTATAAGGCAGAGTTTGAGCCGCGTATTTACGAGTGTCAAACCTAAGTTATTGAATAATAAATGAAAATTAATCGGAATAAGAATGTTTGTGTTCCGCGTCTGGAGGCTAAGCGCTTGATTTACAGGCATAAAAAAACCGGACATTGAGTCCGGTTCTTCAAAAAGCTGGTTTCAAGCGGCAGTAAATTCTACCGGATAGGGAATCGAGGCTTGGGCCGTTTGCACTTTGGCGAGGGTTTCACGAACCACTTCCTTGGCCAGGCAGGCACATTTGCCGCATTGGCTGGCTACGCCGGTGGCCTGGCGGACTTCGCGATAGCTGCAGCAACCTTCGTAGATCGCTTCGCGGATTTGCCCGTCGGTGACGCCAGTGCAGAGGCATACATACATAAGTGAGAACCGTCGCTGGTTGTGACTCAATTGGGACGGATCTTAATGTTAACGAGAATGATTGTCAAAGTGGTTTCTCAAGGTCTTGCGCCAGAGCGTTGCCAGGCTGACGAACGGTTTGTTCAGGACGACTGATGCGGCATGCAACCGGACGGCGATTTTTTCGATGTCGCCGAAAAACCGTTGAAGACAGCCCAAATGCGCGGTGTATGATGATCGGCCCTTGCAAGCGGGTTCGTGTCACAGGGCTGTCGCCTGAGGGTGGCAGGCTGGCCCGGACCTTGTTTTCACGCTATTACATCAGGAGATATCCAATGAGCGTACTCGTAGGCAAACAAGCCCCAGACTTCACCGTTCCAGCCGTCCTCGGCAACGGCGAAATCGTCGACAGCTTCACCCTGTCCTCGGCCATCAAAGGCAAATACGGCCTGGTGTTCTTCTATCCACTGGACTTCACCTTCGTCTGCCCGTCCGAGCTGATCGCACTGGATCACCGCATGGATGATTTCAAGGCGCGCAACGTCGAAGTGGTCGCTGTTTCGATCGACTCGCACTTCACCCACAACGCCTGGCGCAACACCCCGATCAACAATGGCGGTATCGGTCAGGTGAAATACACCATGGCTGCCGACATGAAGCACGAAATCGCCAAGGCCTATGACGTTGAGTCCGAAGGCGGCGTGGCCTTCCGTGGCGCGTTCCTGATCGACGACAAAGGTGTTGTCCGTTCGCAGATCATCAACGACCTGCCACTGGGCCGTAACATGGAAGAACTGATCCGTCTGGTCGACGCGCTGCAATTCCACGAAGAGCACGGCGAAGTCTGCCCGGCCAACTGGAAAAAAGGCGACAAGGGCATGGACGCATCGCCTGAAGGTGTGGCCGCTTACCTGACCGAGCACGGCGGCAAGCTGTAAGCGCGCAAGGCATAAAAAAACCGGCCCTCGACAGGCCGGTTTTTTTATGGGGGTTCTAAAGCAGAACCCAGACCCCGTGGCGAGGGAGCTTGCTCCCGCTGGGTGGCGCAGCCGCCCCAAGATCTTGTGAGCGCTGCGCACTCAAGCGGGAGCAAGCTCCCTCGCCACACAAAGAGCCAGGCCGATGTCAGTCGTCGAAATCCTGCCAGCCACCCATCTGCTTCCACCGATTGACGATGCCGCAGAACAGCTCGGCGGTCTTCTCGGTGTCGTAGCGGGCCGAGTGGGCTTCACGGCCATCGAAATCGATGTCGGCCGCCTGGCACGCCTTGGCCAGGACGGTCTGGCCGTACGCCAGGCCAGCCAGGGTCGCGGTGTCGAAGCTGGAGAACGGGTGGAACGGGTTGCGCTTCATGTCCAGGCGCGCGACGGCGGCGTTGAGGAAGCCCAGGTCGAAGCTGCTGTTGTGGCCGACCAGGATCGCTCGCTTGCAACCATTGGCCTTGAGCGCCTTGCGCACGCCACGGAAGATGTCGGTCAGGGCCGTTTCTTCGCTGACAGCCATGCGCAACGGGTGATCGAGCTTGATCCCGGTGAACTCCAGGGCCGCCGCTTCGACGTTGGCGCCTTCGAACGGTTCGACACGGAAGAAGTAGGTGTGGTCAGGGAACACGAAGCCTTTTTCGTCCATGCCAATGGTGGTCGCGGCGATTTCGAGCAAAGCGTCGGTGGCGGAGTTGAAACCGCCGGTTTCTACGTCGACGACGACCGGCAGGTAGCCACGGAACCGAGCTGCCATGGGGTGACGGGCGCCGCCCGAACCACCGTTGCCGTCCAGTTCGTCGTCGAAATGATCTTCACTCACGCGTTTTCCTCCAGCAGGCGCCAGCGCAGTTTTTCACCGGCGCGCAGCGGGATGACAGCCAGATCGCCGAAAGGCAGGCTGGCGGGGGCGGTCCACTCATCGCGAACCAGGGTAATACGATCAGTGTTCACCGGCAGGCCATAGAAACGTGGGCCATGCAGGCTGGCGAAGCCTTCGAGCTTGTCCAGCGCGTTGCGCTGTTCGAAGGCTTCGGCGTACATCTCGATGGCGGCATAGGCGGTGTAGCAACCGGCGCAACCGCAGGCCGCTTCCTTGGCATGCTGGGCGTGGGGTGCCGAGTCGGTGCCGAGGAAAAACTTGGCGCTGCCGCTGGTGGCGGCGTCCAGCAAGGCTTCCTGGTGGGTATTGCGCTTGAGGATCGGCAGGCAATAGAAGTGCGGCCGGATCCCGCCCACCAGCATGTGGTTGCGGTTGTACAGCAGGTGATGGGCGGTAATGGTCGCGCCGACGTTGGCCGGGGCCTCGTTGACGAACTGCACGGCATCGCCGGTGGTGATGTGTTCGAACACCACCTTGAGGGTCGGGAAGCGCTCCACGACGCGGCGCATGTGCTCGTCGATGAAGATTTTCTCGCGGTCGAACACGTCGACGTCGCCCCGGGTGACTTCACCATGGATCAACAACGGCATGCCGACTTCGGCCATGGCCTCCAGCGCCGGGAAGATCTTGTCGATGCTGGTGACGCCGGAATCGGAGTTGGTGGTCGCGCCGGCCGGGTACAGCTTGGCGGCATGGACGAAGCCGCTGGCCTTGGCCTCGCGGATTTCTTCGGGCTGGGTGCGGTCGGTGAGGTAAAGCACCATCAACGGTTCGAAGCGGCTGCCAGCCGGGCGTGCGGCGAGGATGCGCTGGCGATAGCCGTCGGCTTCGGCGGCGTTGCGCACTGGCGGAACCAGGTTAGGCATGATGATTGCGCGCCCGAAGGTGCGCGCGACATCGGCGACGGTATGGGTCAACACAGCACCATCGCGAAGATGAATATGCCAGTCGTCGGGACGCAGCAGGGTCAGGCGGTCGGACATTGGGGGGCTTCCAGGCGGGTCAAACTGTGGGAATGCTACCGGAAAAGACCGATTCAGGCACCCGCTATCAAGTTCTGGCGCAACTTACCGATAGCTCCTACAGGTGTGCCACGAATCCGTTCAGTGCCCCGGACAGGCGTCATGCCCTCGGCATGCGTCGATCTTTGTATAAAAGTCAGTGGAGCCTCCCGTGCGCCAGCGTTATCTAGCCTTGCTCAGTGTGTTTGCCAGCCTTCCTGCCATGGCGCTCACTTTCCAGACCCGTCTGGAGAGCATTGAGTGGACGGTCGAAGGCGACAAGTTCGAGTGCCGGCTGAGCCAGCCGATCACTGATTTTGGCAGTGGCGAATTCGTGCGCCGGGCGGGTGAGCAGGCCACCTTCAGGCTCAAGGCCTATAATCCGATGCTCGGCGGCGGTTCCGCGACCTTGTTGGCGGCGGCCGCGCCATGGCAACCGGGGCGAGGCGATATCAACCTGGGCTCGGTCAGCATTGGCAGTGGCGATGTGTTGTTCAACAGCTCCCAGGTCCAGGCTGGTCGCTTGATCAGCGGCCTGATGGACGGTCGCAGCCCTGTGGTACGGCGCAATACCGAGGACGGTCGAGTGTCGGAAGTCCGGTTGCTGCCGGTGCGTTTCAACAAAGCCTTCAGCGACTATCAGAGCTGCGTGGCCAAGTTGCTGCCGAAGAATTTCGAACAGGTGAAGCAGACCCAGATCGGCTTCCCTGGCGAGGAAGTCGAGCTCGATGCGCGGGCCAAGGCCCAGTTGCAGGTGATGCTCGACTTCATCAAGGCCGACCCGAGCGTCAATCATGTCGAACTCGATGGTCACTCCGACAACAGTGGCAATCGCCTGACCAACCGTGAACTGTCGCGCCGTCGGGCCCTGGCGGTCCAGGATTTCTTCAAGGCCAATGGCTTCCAGGAATCGCAGATCACCCTGCGTTTCCACGGCGAGCGTTATCCCCTGGTGCCCAATACCAACGCCGCCAACCGGGCCAAGAATCGTCGCGTGGTCGTGCGCCTGGAGCGTGTGGCGCCGACCGAAGCACCGGCCCCGCAGCCGACAACCCCGGCGCCAGCCCCAGCAGCAGCCCCCGCCAAGGTTCCGGCACCGGCTGCGGCACCGGCCAAGGTTCCCGCTGCCGCCACTGCACGCACGTCCTGATCCCAAGGGCGGCCGTCGCTCAATCGACATAATCTGTCGCTTCGTCGTCATAAGCTGTCGCGCCTCTGTAAATTATCCGCATTGGACGTTAGACTTCCCGGCTTTCCGTACAACCCGTGGAGTGATGGCATGGCGGACGTAAACAAGGTCGTTCTGGCGTATTCCGGCGGCCTGGACACTTCGGTGATCCTCAAGTGGCTGCAGGACACTTATAACTGCGAGGTGGTGACCTTCACCGCTGACCTGGGGCAGGGCGAAGAAGTCGAGCCTGCACGCGCCAAGGCCCAGGCCATGGGCGTCAAAGAGATCTACATCGATGACCTGCGCGAAGAATTCGTCCGCGACTTCGTGTTCCCGATGTTCCGCGCCAACACCGTTTACGAAGGCGAGTACCTGCTGGGTACCTCCATCGCCCGTCCGCTGATCGCCAAGCGCCTGATCGAAATCGCCAACGAAACCGGCGCCGATGCCATTTCCCATGGCGCCACCGGCAAAGGCAACGACCAGGTGCGTTTCGAGCTGGGTGCCTATGCCCTCAAGCCGGGCGTGAAAGTCATTGCCCCGTGGCGTGAATGGGACTTGCTGTCCCGTGAAAAACTGATGGACTACGCCGAGAAGCACGCGATTCCGATCGAGCGCCACGGCAAGAAGAAATCCCCGTACTCGATGGATGCCAACCTGCTGCACATCTCCTATGAAGGCGGCGTGCTGGAAGACACCTGGACCGAGCACGAAGAAGACATGTGGCGCTGGACCGTCTCCCCGGAGAAGGCTCCTGATACTCCGCAATACCTGGAACTGACCTATCGCAACGGCGATATCGTCGCGCTGGACGGCGTTGAGATGAGCCCGGCCACCGTGCTGGCAACCCTGAACCGCATCGGTGGCGAACACGGCATCGGTCGTCTGGACATCGTCGAAAACCGCTATGTGGGCATGAAGTCCCGCGGTTGCTACGAGACCCCGGGCGGCACCATCATGCTGCGCGCCCACCGGGCGATCGAGTCGATCACCCTGGACCGCGAAGTGGCTCACCTCAAGGATGAGCTGATGCCCAAGTACGCCAGCCTGATCTACACCGGCTACTGGTGGAGCCCAGAGCGCCTGATGCTGCAACAGATGATCGACGCCTCCCAGGCTCACGTGAATGGCGTGGTACGCCTGAAGCTGTACAAGGGCAACGTGATCGTCACCGGGCGCAAGTCCGACGAGTCGTTGTTCGATGCCAACATCGCGACTTTCGAAGAAGACGGCGGTGCCTACAACCAGGCTGACGCGGCCGGCTTCATCAAGCTCAACGCCCTGCGCATGCGCATCGCGGCGAACAAGGGTCGCAAGTTGTTCTGACCCTGGTGATCTGAAAACGGCCTGCCATGAGCAGGCCGTTTTTTTACCCTTTTTTTGTGTGGCTTTTGTTGCGGCGCTGCCCCGGCTCGCTCATTCATCCTGCCCGCGCGTTGCCAGGTCTGCGCTGCTGTAGATGACGTACACGACGATGCTGGTTTGCTTCAAATGTCTTGATCGACAAGTCTCGATCGGGCGTTTCGATTGGCTGCATACGATACAAAGGGTATCTGGTCCGCGCCTGCGTCGATGAAGACGTATCACCAGCAGTTCCTTGACGTCGTCGGCCCGACGTAGCTGTCGTTTGCGTCGACAGGGCGAATCATCCATGGTCTTTATGAAGTGTTTGCTCTTGCGGAAATCCGAAGGTGAATACAACGAACGATAATTGAAGTTGAGCGTTATGAAAAAAAGCAGCAATAGATAAAAAGGAAAGCTGATCAGGAACCACAGATAATACTCACGATCCTGGTCATCCAGAAAGGGCAGGGAAATCGCCGCGGAAGTTTCGGATAAAGTGGCAAATATGGCGATGAGGGTCATGGGGTTGGTTATGGTCTTCAAAGGTTTGTTCATGGTTAATGCTCATGGAGTACTTGTGCTCGGTATGTGGGTTGGAAAGTGGTTGTCCATGCCGAATGAAATATAGGCATGGTCGCAATGGCTGCCGATGCTGGATGTCAGGCGCCTGAATATGTTTTATATAGGATTCCCCTTCCTTAAGTGAGTGGAAGGTAGTTTTAACAGTAAATAATTCAGTTACTTTCTATGAGTGAAGAACTTTCCAGTGGGCTGTCCATAGGTGGGTGGGCCGCTGAAAAAGCGCATTGTTCACAGGGTTACCGAATTGTTAAGAAAGCTCATTCCTTCTCTGTAAAAAAATCCATGACACATTTTTTCTGCGGCGATTTGTAGGACTTTTCTGTATAGCTTGTAGGTTCTGTCTCTCGGTGCGAGCGTTCAGGGGGGGGCGGCATGCCAAGGTAGAAATGACTAGGCTATTGTGCGTGCTCTAAAAATTCGAACAGCGAAGTTGGATTTGCCCATGAATAAAGTGCTGATCGTGGATGATCATCCCGTCATTCGTCTTGCTGTACGTTTGCTGATGGAACGTCATGGTTATGAAGTCGTTGCCGAAACCGATAATGGCGTCGATGCGTTACAGTTTGCTCGCGAACTTATGCCCGATATCGTCATTCTCGATATCGGTATTCCGAAGCTGGACGGATTGGAAGTCATTGCTCGCCTGACGGCCATTCCTTCACCCATGAAGGTGTTGGTGCTGACTTCCCAGGCGCCGGGACATTTTTCAATGCGCTGCATGCAGACGGGGGCGGCCGGGTATGTATGCAAGCAACAGGATCTTACCGAGTTACTAAGTGCAATAAAGGCGGTACTGTCCGGTTACAGTTACTTTCCCAACCAGGCATTGCATACGGTGCGGTCGAGTCTGGGTAATGCCAGTGAGTCCGATATGGTCGATCGATTATCGGGGCGGGAAATGATGGTCTTGCAGCAACTGGCGCGCGGAAAGACCAACAAGGAGATCGCCGATGGAATGTTCTTGAGCAACAAGACCGTCAGTACCTACAAGACGCGCCTGTTATTGAAGCTCAATGCCCGTTCGCTGGTCGACCTGATCGAACTGGCGCAGCGCAATGGCTTGGTGTGAGTTTTCGGGTCACGCGTACTCAGTAAAAAGCCTCCATCAGGGAGGCTTTTACGTGTCAGAGGTCAAAATCATAATCGGCCAGTTGTTTCTGCAGGCGACGCTCTTCCAGCAGGTTATCGATGGTGCGGCGCTTGCTCAGGTTGGTTTTCGCCACTTCCACGACCACAGGTTCGACGTCGTCGCCCTCAGCGGCGATGAATTCGTCTTCTACATCCAGTTGTTCTTTGCCAGCACTCATGGGTTCGACTCCAGGCTAAGACTGCCATTGGCGCTCCTTATATCGATAAACCGCGGGCGGGTAAAAAAGATTTTTTCAATCGATGGATCGATAAAAGCAATAGCACCTCAATCGTCGGAGGTCTTGTGCTTGTACTCGCATAAATCTTCGATTCGGCAGCTGCCGCAGCGAGGCTTGCGTGCCAGGCAAACGTAGCGGCCGTGAAGGATGAGCCAGTGATGGGAGTCCAGCAGGAATTCCTTGGGAACAAATTTCATCAATTTCTTCTCGACCTCCACCACGTTTTTGCCGGGGGCCAGCCCGGTGCGGTTGCTGACGCGGAAAATGTGGGTGTCGACCGCCATGGTCAACTGCCGAAACGCGGTATTGAGCACGACGTTGGCGGTTTTGCGGCCGACCCCCGGGAGGGCTTCCAGCGCTTCGCGAGTCTGCGGGACTTCACTGCCATGGCGCTCGATCAGCAGGCGGCAGGTCTCGATCACGTTTTTGGCCTTGCTGTTGAACAGCCCGATGGTCTTGATGTATTCGGACAGTCCTTCGACGCCCAGGGCATAGATCGCCTCTGGCGTATTGGCCACCGGGAACAGTTTGGCCGTGGCTTTGTTGACGCCGACATCGGTGGACTGGGCTGACAGAATGACCGCGATCAGCAACTCGAACGGCGAGGAATAGGCCAGTTCGGTTTTCGGTTCCGGGTTGTCCTCGTGAAGGCGACGAAATATTTCCAGGCGTTTTGCGGCGTTCATGGGCGCGGCGTTTCCTCAACGGATGAATGGGGTCTGGCGGCCGTCCAGGCCTGTCGGGCCGCCAACAGCAGCCCGAGCAGAATGAACCCGCCAGGGGCGAGCAGGGCCAGGGGCAGGCCGTTGCCGATCAACTCACGCACGGCGCCCAGGCTGATCATCAAAAGGCCAAACAGCCCGGCCAGCCTGAGGCGTCCGGGCCAGCGAGAATCAACGAAGAAGCCCTCATGCTCCAGCGCTACGCAGCTCAGGGCGACCCAGCCAACGTAAAGGCTCAACGGTCGATACAATTCCAGTGCCCAGGCCTGGAGGACAAGGCCAATGCAGGTGCTCAGGGTAGCGGCCAACACGATAGAGGCGAGCAGCCGTTGACAGGCTGCCAGGTGTTGGCGCACAAGCCCCATTGCCAAGCCATGGCTGCAAAGAACCAGGGCCCAGGCCAGCCATAACCCCAGCGCGCCAACCAGCGAATCGCTCGCGCCGACCAATGGGACGAGCAGCAGGCCGTGTGTCAGTCCCCAAGACTTATTCATTGGCCGCCACCCCCGTCAACTGAGCCTTGTGCTCGTCGAAGTAACGCAGCGCATCGTGAACAGCCTGGAGGACCGCCCGGGACGTCACTGTCGCGCCAGCCAGTTGATCGAACTGGCCCTGGTCCTTTTTCAAGGCCCAGCCGCTGTCATCAGGTGCCTGGCGTGATTTACCCGTGAAGGTCTGCAACCAGGCGTTCGGCCAGCCGGCAATTGCTGCGCCCAATCCGGGTGTCTCGGATTGGCGCAGGGTCTTGACGCCCAGCAACCGGCCCTGTGGATCGATGGCGACCAGCAATTCGATGCTGCCTTCATAGCCCAGCGCCTGGCTACGCAGCAGCACGGCGCTGGGTTGGCCGCTGCGAGTCGCCAGGTAGCCGCCCAGCAGCGTGCTATGGGCCAGGGGCTCTGAGGCTGTGACAACGGGGTGCGCCAACGGCTGGTTATCATAGTGGTCGGTGGGCAGCACCTCGAGCAAGGCCCTGTTCGCCAGCGCTTGCTGCTGGGCCTCGATGCGCCCGGCCGTGCCGAGGTGCGTGAGGTAAGTGGCACCGAGCCCCAGGCCGATCAACAAGGTCAGGATTGCCACGCCGACGGGGTTGTTCATGTCAGTGGCCGCCGTTGTCGCGCCTCGGCAAACCGGTCCAGTGCCGGCACGCCGAGGTTCATCAACAACACTGCGAACGCCACGCCGTCGGGATAGCCACCCCAGGTGCGTATCAGATAGACCAGCAATCCCATGCCCGCGCCAAACAGCAGGCGGGCGAGAGGAGCCTTGGCACCTGAGACCGGTTCGGTCGCGATAAAAAACGCGCCGAGCATGGTTGCGCCGCTGAACAGATGAAACAGCGGCGAGCCATGGGAGTCGGAGCCCGAACCGTTCCAGCACAGCAGGCTGACGACGGATAGGCTCAGCAGCATGCCCACGGGGGCATGCCAACTGAACACCCGTTGCTGCAGCAGAAACAGACCGCCCGCCAGGAAGGCCAGGTTGACCCATTCGCCACCCCGGCCGCCGAAACGCCCGAACGCCGGATCGTTGGCGAACAGTTCATCGATGGTCAGGCTCGCGTTGATTCGCAGGCTGTCCAGTGCGGTCGCCCCGGCCCAGGCATCGGGCGCCGGATGAGCGCCGAATACCTGCTGCAAGCCTTCAGACAGGCCCATGCCGTGGAGCGCCGGCCAGTGACTCATCTGGGAAGGAAAGGCCACCAGTACCAGGGCGTACCCGAGCATGGCCGGGTTGAACGGGTTACTGCCGACGCCGCCCCACAGGTGCTTGCCGAACAGCAAGGCGCAGGCGGCCGCCGTGACGGTCAGCCACCAGGGGCAATAGGCCGGTAAGGCCAGGGCCAGCAGCGTGGCGCTGACCAGCGCGCTGCCATCGTTCAGGTCGCGCCTGAGTGGCTGGCGTCGCAAACGCAGCACCAACGCCTCCACTGCCAGCGCAGTGACGCCGGACAACAGCAGGTTGAGCGCCACGCCCCAGCCTTGGAACCACAGCAACGCCAGCACGCCGGGCAGCGTCGCCAGCAACACTCGCGTCATTGCTTGGCGCAGCCGTTCGTCCACTGGCTCAAGAGGCGGCATGGGCGTCCACCTGGCGTTCGGCATCCTTCACCGCTTGTTCCAATGCCTGCAGTTGTTCATCCGATGCCGTAGCTGCCCGGGCTTTGCTGAGTTCGGCGCGGCGCATCGCCAGTTGGATCTTGGCCCGCTTCAGCTCGGCGTTTTGCGTCGGTGCTGGGGCTGGCGCGGCCGCGGGCGCGGCGTTTTCCAGCTGGTTCAGCGCCTGTTCGGCCGCTTCGAACTGGCGTTGCAGCACGATCAGTTGCGACTGCTGCTCGAAGGTTGGCGGGTGGCCGAACGCTTTCAAGGATTTGTTCAACTGTGCCCGGCTCATGGCCAGGTCGACCTTGGCTTTTTTCAAGGCGGCATCGGCGGTGGCGGCTTTTTGCGCGCGCACGCGCTCCAGCGCGGCTTGCACGGGGTCGAGTGCCGGGGCCTGGGTTTGAGCCTGGACCTGCGCCGCCCGTTGGGTCCGAGCCAGGCGCTCGGCCTGGCGCTGCTCATCTTCGCGGCGCAGGCGTGCATTGCGTTGTTCGAAGCGGCGCCGGGCATGATTGCGCTTGGCGGTTCGCGCCTGTTGCTCTTCGGTGCTGAAGGCCAGGCCGCCGACGATCGGCAGCACGTTTGCCGTCAGCAGAGGACGCATTTCGATGCAATCGACCGGGCAGGGCGCCACGCACAGGTCGCAGCCTGTGCATTCGTCGATGAGGACGGTGTGCATCAGCTTGGCGGCGCCGACAATCGCATCCACCGGACAGGCCTGGATGCACTTGGTGCAACCGATGCATTCGGCTTCCCGGATAAAGGCGATTTGCGCCGGGGCCACGCCGCGGCTGGTGTCCAGCTCCAACACCGGTATTTTCATCAGTTCGGCCAGGGCCGCGATGGTTTCGCGCCCCCCGGGCGGACATTTATTGATCGGCTCGCCCTGGGCGATGCCTTCGGCGTAGGGTTTGCACCCGGGATGGCCGCACTTGCCGCATTGGGTCTGCGGCAGCAGGGCGTCGATACGTTGAATCAGGCTCATGTTTTGACCAGCCCGCGTAATCCGAGAAAGGCCACCGCCATCAGGCCGGCGCTGATCAACTGAATCGGCAGGCCCCGAAAGGGCAGGGGAATATCGTTATTGAAAGTGCGCTGGCGCAAATCGTCGAACAGGCCCAGCACCAGCCAGAACCCCAGCCCGGCACCCAGGCTCAGGGCGATGGCGTGGCCCAGGCCCCGGTCATCCTGGCCGTTGAGCAGTGTGACGCCCAGTATGCCGGCATTGCCGAGCAACAGCGGCCACAACCCCTCGAACGACATTGCCGGCCGCCAGCGTGCCAGCAGGCGCAGCAAGGGGCCGATCAGCAACACGCTCAAGGACAGCCAGGCCAACAAGCGCAGCGAGACCAGGTTGCTCGGCGCAAGCAGATAATGATCGATCAGGTAGCCCAGGGTGCCGACGATCAGCATCAGGCACGCCGTCGCCAGGCCCAAGGCGTGCACCTGCTTTCGACCATTGGCCGCCAGCAGCGGATCGACGCCCAGCGGCCAGTGCAACACCAGGTTGTTGATCAGGGCAGCGCTGAACAGCGTGAGGACGATTTCGGTCATGGGTGCGTTGGCGACAAAGGGCCTGTTACAAGATTAGGCATTATCCGGCACGCCGGGAGCGTGGGCCAGATATGAAAATCCCACAGCCACCTGCAAGGCGACTGTGGGATCGGTGCAGCAAGCGGTCGCGTTACTTGATTCGCTGGCCCGGCTTGGCGCCGCTGTCAGGGCTCAACAGGTAGATTTCCTCGCCGCCGGGGCCTGCCGCCATCACCATGCCTTCGGAGATGCCAAAGCGCATTTTGCGCGGCTTGAGGTTGGCGATCATCATCGTCAACCGACCTTCGAGCTTGGCCGGGTCCGGGTAGGCACTCTTGATACCGGAGAACACGTTGCGTTGCTCGTCGCCGATGTCCAGGGTCAGGCGCAGCAGCTTGTCGGCGCCTTCGACGGCCTCGGCCTTGACGATCAGCGCCACGCGCAGGTCAACGGCGGCGAAAGTGTCGAAGTCGATTTCCGGCGACAGCGGGTCCTTGGCCAGTTCGCCGTTCCCGGCAGGTGCACCGGTGTCGGTCTGGCTGGCGGCCAGGTCTTCCTTGGAGGCGTCGGTCATGGCTTGCACCTTGGTCGCGTCGATACGGGTCATCAACGGTTTGAACGCGTTCAACTGATGGTTGCTCAGCAGCGTCTGGTGATCGTTCCAGGTCAGCGGTGCGACGTTGAGGAACGCCTCGGCATCGGCGGCCAGCAGCGGCAGCACCGGCTTGAGGAAAATCACCAGTTGGCGGAACAGGTTGATGCCCAAGGCGCAGATCGCCTGGACTTCGTCCTGCTTGCCTTCCTGCTTGGCCAGGGACCAGGGCGCCTTGTCGGCGATCCAGGCATTGGCGCGGTCGGCCAGGGCCATGATTTCGCGCATGGCGCGGGCAAAGTCGCGGCTCTCGTAGGCGTCGGCGATGCTTGGCGCCGCGGCCAGGAAGGCGTCGGTCAGCTCCGGCGCGGCGTTGCCGGCTACCAGAACACCGGCGTTGCCTTTGTGGATAAAACCGGCGCAGCGGCTGGCAATGTTGACCACCTTGCCCACCAGGTCGGAGTTGACCTTCTGCACGAAGTCTTCGAGATTCAGGTCCAGGTCGTCGACGCCACGGCCGAGCTTGGCCGCGTAGTAGTAGCGCAGGTATTCCGGCGACAGGTGGTCCAGGTAGGTCCGGGCCTTGATGAAGGTGCCGCGGGACTTGGACATTTTCTGGCCGTTGACGGTCAGGTAGCCGTGGACATTGATGCCGGTCGGCTTGCGGAAGCCGGCGCCTTCGAGCATGGCTGGCCAGAACAAGGCGTGGAAGTTGACGATGTCCTTGCCGATGAAGTGATACAGCTCGGCAGTGGAGTCCTTGCCCCAGAACGCGTCGAAGTCCAGCTCCGGTGTGCGGTTGCAGAGGTTCTTGAAACTCGCCATGTAGCCGATCGGTGCGTCCAGCCACACGTAGAAATACTTGCCAGGCTCGTCGGGGATCTCGAAGCCGAAGTACGGCGCATCGCGGGAAATGTCCCACTGCTGCAGGCCGGCATCGAGCCATTCGGCGATCTTGTTGGCGACGGCGTCCTGCAGGGTGCCGCTGCGGGTCCAGGCTTGCAGCATCTGCTGGAAGTCCGGCAGCTTGAAGAAGAAATGCTGGGAGTCCTTGAGCACCGGCGTCGCCCCGGAAATCGCCGATTTCGGGTCCTTCAGGTCGGTCGGTGCGTAGGTGGCGCCGCATTTTTCGCAGTTGTCGCCGTACTGGTCTTCAGTGCCGCATTTCGGACAGGTGCCCTTGATGAAGCGGTCGGCCAGGAACATTTTCTTTTCCGGGTCGAAATACTGGGTGATCGAACGGGTAGCGATGTGCCCGGCGTCACGCAGCTTCAGGTAGATCTGGCTCGACAGCTCACGGTTTTCTTCGGCGTGGGTGGAGTGGAAGTTGTCGAAATCCACCAGGAACTCGGCAAAGTCGGCGCTGTGTTCAGCCTGGACGTTGGCGATCAGTTGTTCCGGGGTGATGCCTTCCTTTTCCGCACGCAGCATGATGGCCGAGCCGTGGGCGTCGTCGGCGCAGACATAAATACATTGGTTGCCGCGATGCTTCTGGAAGCGCACCCACATATCGGTCTGGATGTATTCCAGCATATGGCCGAGGTGAATCGAACCATTGGCATAGGGCAGGGCGCTGGTGACGAGGATCTTGCGTGGCTCGGACATGGGGCTCGGCTACTTGATGAAACGGAGGTCGGCCACTATAAAGCGCTGGCGGCTTTTTTTCACCCTGTGAGCCTGTTTCCAGATGCTGGCAGGGCCTCTGTGGCGAGGGAGCTTGCTCCCGCTGGGTGGCGCAGCCGCCCGCAAACGCTCAACCCGACCTCTCATGGCCTCATTGCGACTGCTGCGCAGTCGAGCGGGAGCAAGCTCCCTCGCCACACAAGCAGGTGGGGCGTAGGATAGCGGCCTGTTTTCAAGTCTTGCTATCGGAGTTGCCCATGAGCGCCGTCAATCGCGCAGCGGTGGAAGCCGTCCTTCGCCAGTACACCGACCCCTACCTGAACCAAGACCCAGTCAGCGCCGGATGTGTGCGCACCATCGACATCCAGGGTGATCGCGTCAGCGTCCAGCTGGAAATCGGCTACGCCGCCGACCTGTTCAAGGGTGGTTGGGCGCAGATGCTGCAAATGGCGATCGAGGCCCTGGACGGGGTGAGCGCCGCCAAAGTCGACATCACCAGTGTGATCGCCGCCCACAAGGCCCAGGCGCAGGTGCCGGGGCTGGCGAACGTCAAGAACGTGATCGCCGTGGCCTCGGGCAAGGGCGGCGTGGGCAAGTCCACCACCGCCGCCAACCTGGCCCTGGCCCTGGCCCGTGAAGGGGCGAAGGTCGGGATTCTCGATGCAGACATCTACGGCCCGAGCCAGGGCATCATGTTCGGTGTTGCCGAGGGCACCCGACCGCAGGTCAAGGACCAGAAGTGGTTTGTGCCGATCCAGTCCCATGGCGTGGAAGTCATGTCCATGGCCTTCCTCACCGACGACAACACGCCGATGGTCTGGCGCGGGCCGATGGTGTCCGGTGCCTTGTTGCAACTGGTCACGCAAACCGCCTGGGGCGACCTGGATTACCTGGTGATCGACATGCCACCAGGCACCGGCGATATCCAACTGACCCTGGCGCAGAAAGTCCCGGTGGCCGGTGCGGTGATCGTCACCACGCCTCAAGACCTGGCCTTGCTGGACGCGCGCAAGGGTGTGGAGATGTTCCGCAAGGTCAACATCCCGGTGCTGGGCGTGGTGGAGAACATGGCCGTGCACATCTGTTCGAACTGCGGGCATGCCGAGCACCTGTTCGGCGAAGGTGGCGGGGAAAAACTGGCGAGCCAGTACGGCGTCGAATTGTTGGCTTCGCTGCCGCTGTCGATGCTGATCCGCGAACAGGCCGACGGCGGCAAGCCGACGGTCATCGCCGAACCGGACAGCCAGATCGCCATGGTCTATCAGGAACTGGCCCGCCACGTGGGCGCGCGGATCGTGTTGCAAGAGGCCGCTTCACCGATGATGCCGAACATCACGGTCAGTGACGATTGACAGACTGAGCCATCCGCTGTGGGAGAGAGCTGGCTCCCACAGTGGCTGTGTGCGGGCGCTTAGATCCGCAACCCGCCATCCATCTCCAGGATCCGACCGGTGTAGTAGTCGTTCTCGAAGATATACGCCGCCGAATGAGCAATCTCCTCGGGCTTGCCCATGCGCTTGAGCGGAATCCCCGAGGTCATTTTTTCCAGGGCCTCGGGCTTCATGCCCAGGGTCATCTCGGTTTCGATGAAGCCCGGGGCGATGCCGGCGACACGGATGCCGTAGCGCGCCAGCTCCTTGGCCCAGGTCACAGTGGCGGCGGCCACACCGGCCTTGGCGGCCGAGTAGTTGGTCTGGCCGACGTTGCCGGCGCGGGAGATCGACGAAATGTTGATGATCGCGCCGCTGTTCTTCAGTTCGACCATTTTCGCCGCCACTTCACGGGTGCACAGGAATACCCCGGTGAGGTTGACGTCGATCACGGCCTGCCACTGGGCCAGGCTCATCTTGGTCATTTCGCCGTCCTTGACCTTGAGCAGCAGGCCGTCACGCAGGATCCCGGCGTTGTTGATCAGGCCGTGGATCGCGCCGAAGTCCTCGGCGACCCGGGCGACCATGTCGCTGACCTGCTCCTCATTGGCAACGTTGCACAGGTACGCCCGGGCTTCGACGCCCTTGGCTGCACACGCGGCAACCGCCTGGTCGAGTTTTTCCTGGTTGAGGTCCACCAGGGCGAGTTTCGCGCCTTTGCCCGCGAGATACTCGGCCATGGAGCGGCCCAGGCCCTGGCAACCGCCGGTGATAATGATTACTTTGTCAGTGAGTTGCATGCTCATGTCCAGGTGGCGCAGCGATGGAGGGGACCTTTTGGAACGTCTCTCGATTGGCGACGGTGTAGCCCGGTTGCACACGAGAACTGTCCTATCGGTGTATCGGAACATTACTCCAGTCGCCTGACCGTTTTCTAGACGGATTTCATTAAAGGAGTCATAAGTTGAGCGTTGAAGCTGCCAAGCATGCCCGGGAACTGCTGCTCAAGGAATACCGTGGAGTGCTCTCCACTCATTCCAAATCCATGCCCGGTTTTCCGTTCGGTTCCGTGGTGCCCTATTGCCTGGACGAACAAGGCCGGCCACTGATCCTGATCAGCCGTATCGCCCAGCACACTCACAATCTGCAGAAAGACCCCAAGTGTTCGATGCTGGTGGGCGAGCGGGGAGCCGAGGATGTGCAGGCCGTGGGGCGCCTGACCTACCTGGCCGAGGCCCGCAAACTCGAAGACAGCGCCGTCATCGAGGCTGCCGCCGAGCGTTACTACCGCTATTTCCCTGACTCGCAGAACTACCACAAGGCCCATGATTTCGATTTCTGGGTGCTCGAGCCGGTGCGCCATCGCTACATTGGCGGCTTTGGCGCCATCCACTGGATAGACCAGCTCACCCTGGCCAACCCCTTCGCCGGCAAAGCCGAAGCCAGCATGGTCGAGCACATGAATGCCGATCACGCCAAGGCCATTGCCCATTACGTGGAACTGACCGGCCTGCCGAAAAGCGAACCGGCACAACTGGCGGGCATCGACAGCGAGGGCATGCACTTGCGCATTGGCCAGGGCCTGCACTGGCTGGCGTTTCCGACGCCTTGCAACACCCCGACACAAGTGCGCGAAGCCTTGGTTTATCTGGCTCACGCCGAGCAATGGCCGAAAAATGCCGAGGTCGACGCTTGAATTCACGAAAGGGCGACGTCATTTAGGGTTTCATAGCAAGGCATTCTTGCGTTGAGGAACCATTTGATGCGCCCTTTTTTGTTGCTCTTTCTGCTGTTCCCGGTGTTGGAGCTGTTCGTATTCGTCAAGGTCAGCGGTGCGATCGGGTTTTTCCCGGCCCTGCTGCTGGTCATTCTCGGCTCGATGCTCGGCGTGTTCGTGCTGCGTATCGCCGGCCTCGCCACGGCATTGCGTGCCCGTGAAAGCCTGAACCGCGGCGAGCTGCCCGCCCAGACCATGCTCGAAGGCCTGATGCTGGCCCTGGGTGGCGGTCTGTTGATCCTGCCAGGCTTTATCAGCGACGTGTTGGGCCTGGTCATGCTGTTGCCGTTCACCCGTAGGCTGCTGGCCAATAAAATGCGCCAGCGTGCCGAAGAGCAGGCGATGCGTCAGCGCGCCTTCGCCGATGACCTCCAACCCCGTGGCGGCCCGGCTCCGCGAGAGCCTATGGGCCGCGAGCCCAATGTGATCGAAGGCGAATTCGAACACCGGGATTCCAAGTAAAACCTTCAGCACGGCGCCTTCGGGCGCCGTGCTCGTTTTGGTGGCGCGGAGCAAAAAAATTTCTGTCCCCGCCCTTGTAATCCACTTGTGCGCCCTTATGTAACGGTCACCGCAAGGTTTCCGGTGGTGACACCGGGCAGACTTCCGCGGTTCGACTGACGAACCGCACCCGGCTCCGCCGGCTTTGTTAAACCCGCCGGGACTACACCGGCCGATGAAAACCAAAAATTAGGAGAGATCGACAATGAAGCTTCGTCCTCTGCATGACCGCGTCGTCATCCGTCGCAGCGAAGAAGAGAAGAAAACCGCTGGCGGTATCGTCCTGCCAGGTTCGGCTGCTGAAAAAGCCAACCACGGTGAAGTTCTCGCTGTAGGCCCAGGCAAGGCACTGGAAAACGGTGAAGTACGTGCGCTGGCCGTGAAAGTGGGTGACAAGGTTGTGTTCGGCCCTTACTCCGGCAGCAACACAGTGAAAGTCGACGGCGAAGACCTGCTGGTAATGAGCGAGAACGAAATCCTCGCTGTTCTCGAAGGCTGATTCCCCCGCCCATTTTCCCGTTACTACAAAGTATTTAAGGAATATCGATCATGGCTGCTAAAGAAGTTAAATTCGGCGATTCCGCCCGCAAGAAAATGCTCGCCGGTGTCAACGTCCTGGCTGACGCAGTAAAAGCGACCCTGGGCCCGAAAGGCCGTAACGTGATCATCGAGAAGAGCTTCGGCGCTCCGACCATCACCAAGGACGGCGTTTCCGTAGCCAAGGAAATCGAGCTGAAAGATCGCTTCGAAAACATGGGCGCGCAGCTGGTCAAAGACGTTGCCTCCCGTGCCAACGATGACGCCGGTGACGGCACCACCACCGCCACCGTACTGGCTCAGTCGATCGTCAACGAAGGCCTGAAAGCCGTCGCTGCCGGCATGAACCCGATGGACCTCAAGCGTGGTATCGACAAGGCGACCATCGCCATCGTCAAGGAACTGAAGGGTCTGGCCAAGCCTTGCGCTGACTCCAAGGCGATCGCTCAGGTCGGCACCATCTCGGCCAACTCCGACAACTCCATCGGCGACATCATTGCCGAAGCCATGGAAAAAGTCGGTAAAGAAGGCGTGATCACCGTTGAAGAAGGCTCGGGCCTGGAAAACGAACTGTCGGTTGTAGAAGGCATGCAGTTCGACCGTGGCTACCTGTCCCCGTACTTCGTCAACAAGCCGGACACCATGACCGCCGAGCTGGACAGCCCGCTGATCCTGCTGGTGGACAAGAAGATCTCGAACATCCGCGAAATGCTGCCAGTGCTGGAAGCCGTTGCCAAAGCTGGCCGCCCACTGCTGATCGTGGCTGAAGACGTTGAAGGCGAAGCCCTGGCGACCCTGGTTGTGAACAACATGCGCGGTATCGTCAAAGTGGCTGCCGTCAAGGCACCAGGCTTCGGCGATCGTCGCAAGGCCATGCTGCAGGACATCGCTGTACTGACCGGCGGTACCGTTATCTCCGAAGAGATCGGCCTGAGCCTGGAAAGCACCACCCTGGAGCACCTGGGTAACGCCAAGCGCGTGATCCTGTCCAAGGAAAACACCACCGTGATCGACGGTGCCGGCGTTGAGGCTGACATCCAGGCTCGCGTTACCCAGATCCGCGCACAAGTGGCCGAGACCTCGTCCGACTACGACCGTGAAAAACTGCAAGAGCGTCTGGCCAAGTTGTCCGGCGGCGTCGCAGTGATCAAGGTTGGCGCGGGTTCCGAAGTTGAAATGAAAGAGAAGAAAGCCCGCGTTGAAGACGCCCTGCACGCTACCCGCGCAGCCGTCGAAGAAGGCGTGGTACCTGGCGGTGGCGTGGCTCTGGTTCGTGCCCTGCAAGCCATCAGCGAACTCAAAGGCGACAACGATGACCAGAACGTCGGCATCCAGTTGCTGCGTCGCGCTGTAGAAGCTCCGCTGCGCCAGATCGTTGCCAACTCCGGCGACGAGCCAAGCGTTGTGGTCGACAAGGTCAAGCAGGGTTCGGGTAACTACGGTTACAACGCTGCCACCGGCGAATACGGCGACATGATCGAAATGGGTATCCTGGACCCGGCCAAAGTGACTCGTTCGGCTCTGCAAGCGGCTTCGTCGATTGCCAGCCTGATGATCACCACCGAGGCGATGATCGCTGAAATCAAGGAAGACGCTCCAGCTGGCGGCGGTATGCCAGACATGGGCGGCATGGGTGGCATGGGCGGCATGATGTAAGCCAGCCTTACCCCTGTAGCGAAAAACCCCGCCTGCGAAAGCAAGCGGGGTTTTTTATTGCCTTGGATTTATCCCGGCATTGAGCTGGGCCCAGCTGTCTCTGTGCCAGCTGTTTCTGTGGGAGCAAAGCTTGCTCGCGATCACGGTGGGTCGGCTTGTCAGGATGCTGAAGCTGCCCTCGCAATCGCGAGCAGCTTTGCTCCCACAGGGTTTGTCCGGGGGGCTTTCAGGTATTGGCGGGACTGGTTACAGCTACACGATCAGCCGTGGCGGCCGGTCGGTACAGGATGTAGGAGTAACACCCCAGGCAGATCAGCCAACAGAACACCGCCGTCCACACGTTATGGGAAAAGAAGTGCGCCCCTTGCATCATCCGCCCCAGGGAAAACACCGTTCCCAGCGTAAAGGCGAGTACCAGGGCTTGACGGGCCAGGCGTGGACGGCGGTCGCGTAGCACAAAAAACAGCGCAAACAACGTGAACCCAGTGGCGGCGTGACCGCCGGGCCAGCATCGACCGGGTTTGTCCGTGGCCGGCCGTGGGCTGAGCAGTTCGCTATAGGTTTCCTTGCCACCGAATTCCTTCAGGCTCCAGGGGCATTGCACTGCTGTCACCGCTTTCATCGGCGTGACGAAGGACGTCGCCAGTGCCAGGGACAGCACCAGGCAACCGAGCTCGCGCTTGAGCGGTTTGAGCCGGGCGATGAAGAACGAGCTGATGAATCCCAGGACCGCCAGCATGGAAAATACGATCACCACCTCTTTGGCCCGGTCGTGCAGGATGTCCTCCAGGAAAAAGCTGTGTCGACCGATAAATCCACCCGCCATCGGGTCGTAAAACAGCTTCGCCAGGTCCATGTCCAACGTGGTCAGTTCCAGTAACACCAGAATCGCTGCGACAAAGGCAGGCAGGCCGAGGGCAATCCAGAAATTCAGGGGCCTGGAAGCGGGGCGGATGGCGGTGGAAACCATGGCAGTACCTTTGGTGGTGGGGGCGTAAGCAGCGCGATGCGCAGTCTGGTCTGTGTTGCGTCGGGACGGTGTGAATGTTGGGTGAAAAACTCGTCAATGCCTTGCAGTCTGGCTGTGGGTCCAGGCTGCCACAGCCGATACAATCCTAGCCGTCAGCCAAACTTGGCCGTAAGCTGCGCGGGCCAAGATGGCCGTTAACTGTGTACGCAGAGGTGCCCATGCGAATTCTATTGGTCGAAGACAACCGCGATATCCTGGCCAATCTGGCCGATTACCTGGGGCTCAAGGGTTACACCGTCGATTGTGCCCAGGACGGTTTGTCGGGGTTGCACCTGGCCGCGACCGAACACTACGACCTGATCGTGCTCGACATCATGCTGCCGGGCATCGACGGCTACACCTTGTGCAAGCGCCTGCGCGAAGACGCCCGACGCGATACACCGGTGATCATGCTCACCGCCCGGGATCAGTTGGACGATCGTTTGCAGGGCTTCAAGTCCGGGGCCGATGACTACCTGATCAAACCGTTTGCCCTGTCGGAACTGGCCGCACGGATCGAAGCTGTCATGCGTCGGGCCCAGGGCGGTGGCCGCCGTGCCTTGCAGGTTGGCGACCTGAGCTACGACCTCGACACCCTGGAAGTGACCCGTGAAGGCAAGCTGCTCAAGCTCAACCCCGTAGGCCTCAAGCTGCTGGCGGTACTGATGCAGAAAAGCCCCCACGTGCTGCGCCGCGAAATCCTCGAAGAAGCCTTGTGGGGCGATGACTGCCCGGACAGCGACAGCCTGCGCAGCCACGTTCATCAACTGCGCCAGGTGATCGACAAACCGTTCGACAAACCGTTGTTGCACACCGTACATGGCGTCGGCTATCGCTTGGCCGAGGGCCGCGATGGAGTTTAAGCAGAGCCTCGCCCAACGGATCATCATCGCCTTTGCGCTGATGAGCGCACTGGTGGCAGGCGCTTTCGCCATGGGCATCGTGGCGACGGTCCACCTGGTGGAAGAGAAGCTGATTTCCGCCGGGCTTGGCGGTGATTTGCAACGCCTGCTGTTGATGGACAGTGTCTCGGACTGGAACCATCGGCCGGAACCCGACCAGTTGTTTTATTTCAGCGGCGGCCCGGGGGACTTCGAGTTGCCCAAGGATCTGCGCCATCTGGAGCGCGGTTTCCACGAGGTGTTTCGCGAGCAGTTGTCCTATCACGCCATGGTAGAGATCGTTGATGGGCGGCACTACGTGTTGCTGCAGGACCAGAGCGATTTCGAAGAGCGCGAACGGGTGCTGTTCGCCGTGGTGCTGGTGGGTTTCGTGCTCAGCCTGGCACTGGCGGTATTTTTGGGCTGGGTCTTGGCACGCCGGGTAATGGCGCCCGTGGTTCGCCTGGCCCGGCAAGTGCGTCATCGCGACCAACTGCTGGGACTCGCGCCGCCGCTGGCCCCGGATTATGCCGCCGATGAGGTGGGTGAACTGGCGGTGGCGTTCGATGCCACATTGGGGCGTTTACGCCAGGCCTTGACCCGCGAGCGGTTGTTTACCAGCGACGTGAGCCACGAGTTGCGCACCCCGTTGATGGTCCTGGCGACCTCTTGTGAGTTGCTGTTGGAAAACCCGGCGCTGGACCCGCGCGGTCGTACCCAGGTCGAGCGCATCAATCGGGCCAGTGAAGAGATGCGCGAGCTGGTGCAGACCTTCCTGATGCTCGCCAGGGCCGAGCGTGAAGACAACGGCATGTCGCCTCGACTGACCTTGGGGCAGGTGGCCGAGAACCTCCTTGGCGTGTGGCGTGCCCCCATCGAATCCAAAGGTCTGACGCTGATCTTCGAACCTGGGCAACCCGTCGACACCCTGTATAACGCCACGTTCCTGACGGCCGTGATGGGCAATCTATTGCGTAACGCCCTGCACTACACTGACCAGGGTTTTATCCGCCTTTCGCTGACCACCACCGGATTCGTGGTCGAGGACAGCGGCGTGGGGATTCCAGAGGAGAAGCGCGAGGCGATGTTCGAGCCGTTCGTGCGCGGAAACGAAAAACGCGGTGAGGGATTGGGATTGGGCTTGTCGCTGGTGCAGCGCATCTGCGAGAACCAGGCTTGGACAGTCAGCCTCAGTACGATGGAGCCCAATGGTTGCCACTTCGAGGTGGAATTGAATCCAGAGGGCTAAACCTCCATGCCGAAAAGTCTTGTAAACATTGGAGCGTTTACCTGACTTTATTTTCACAAAGGCATGACATTCCGATCCATAAGGTGGGGCCGATCAGTCATCGAGACCCGCCTAATGTCCAAACCCATCAAGCTGGAATTTTCTGAAAAATACGACGAGCAGCACGCCAGGGAATATTTTCATAAGCACCGCCGTGGCTTGAGTCGCCGTCTTTCCAATCAGCGAGATCAACAACTGGCCCGGCGTGCATTGGCCCTCGTCGGAGACCCCGGCCTGGTCCTGGACCTGCCCTGCGGTGCCGGGCGCTTCTGGTCTTTGTTAGCCGAAAAGCCGAATCGAGTCATCATCGGCGCGGACAATTCCGAGGCCATGCTCAAGACCGCAATGGAGGCTCAACCGACCGATGTGGTGAAACGGGTACAACCCTTGCACACTTCTGCGTTCGACATCGCGTTGCCTGATAACGCCGTCGATAGCATTTTTTGCATGCGTCTGTTGCACCACATCGGTGAACCCGCGCACCGACTGGCGATTCTGAAGGAATTCGAGCGTGTCAGCCGCGACAGCGTGATCGTTTCATTGTGGGTTGATGGCAATTTCAAGGCCTGGAAACGCAAGCGTCTGGAGCGCACTCGTGCGCAGAAAAACTACCAGAATCGATTTGTGTTACCGACAGATACAGTAGAAGAAGAGTTTCGGCAGTCTGGGTTTCGCATTCAGGAACGGCTGGATTTCCTACCGCTCTATGCCATGTGGCGAGTTTATGTATTACGCAAGAGGTAAGGGCATGGGTGTACAGGCAGCAGAACCATCAATGTTTCTTCTCGACGACTTTGAACATTTCTGGAGTCAGCAGGGTGATTGGGTGGAAGAACCTAATGTACGTCGCGGCGGTGAAAGCGGCGTGCAGCGGATCAAGAGCAAGGATGGCAAGCTGCTTTATGCCAAGCGTCAGACCGGACATATTTATCGCAGCTGGCTGCACCCATTCGGTAGACCGACCGTGCTGCGCGAGCAAGACGCACTCCTGGCGTTGACCCGACTGGATGTTCGCGTCCCTCAGCTCATTTTCTGTGGCGCCCAATGGGACCCGGTTCACCAGTGGCGTGCGCTGCTGGTAACCCAGGCGCTGGAAGGTTTTGAAGAGATCGAGCACTGGTATGCCGGGGGTGGCCGCGAGCGCCATGGCGAAGCCGTGCATGATCAAATCCTCCTGGCACTGGCTGAAAACCTGGCTCGCATGCACAAGGGCCGTTGGCAACATGGCTGTATCTACATCAAGCATGTCTTTGTGCGTGTGAGCGGGGAGGGCGAGGCGGCCAAGGCCGAAGTGGCTTTGCTCGATTTTGAAAAGTGTCGCCAGCGTCTGACCGCCCAACGTGCGGCATCCCATGACCTGAAGCAGCTGCGGCGCCACTCGTCGTTCAGCGAGGTTGACTGGAAAAAACTGGTCTATTTTTACGAGGCGGCGTTTGGCAGCGCTATCAAAGGTTTATAGCGATGAAACTAGAAATTGCTAGAGGTTTGTTTTTAGTCGGAGCCCTGGCAGTTGCGTCGATGGCGTTGGCTGTCTGGGAACAGCCTCGTTCGCAGATCCTCAGTGCGTCCAGTGCGGGTGCGTATTGTCCGCTGCCGCGTGTGGCAAAGACGAGTGAGGCGATCCGACCGGACGATGATCTGTTGCTGTTCATGTTCAGCCTGTCCCAAGGGATGAGGCCGCAGAGTTGAACATCACGAAGCCCAAAAGGCCTCGCTTGTGCGAGGCCTTTTTTTTCCTGCCGCAATCTCCAGTCGAGCACTGAAACCTGTGGCGAGGGAGCTTGCTCCCGCTGGACCGTGAAGCGGTCCCAATCGATTGCTCAGGTAGCCTTGGTGCATTGACGACTGCTTCGCAGCCGAGCGGGAGCAAGCTCCCTCGCCACAAAAAAACTCCTGTTCCCTTCTGGCCGCCTTCAGGGTTTATCGGGCTTGGCCAGCAGCGTGTAGACGCAAGGCAACACGAACAGCGTGAACAAGGTGCCAATCGACATCCCGGTGGCGATCACCGTGCCAATGTCGAAGCGGCTCACCGCCCCGGCGCCTGTGGCGAAGATGAGCGGCACCATGCCGAACACCATCGCAGCGGTGGTCATCAGCACCGGCCGCAGACGAATCGATGCGGCTTGTTCCACGGCTTCCCGCGGTGTCAGGTTCTGTTCCCTGCGCAGCTGGTTGGCGAATTCGACAATCAGGATCCCATGCTTGCTGATCAGGCCAATCAACGTCACCAGCCCCACCTGGGTATAGATGTTCATGCTCGACCAGCCGAGGAACAACGGAATCAAGGCGCCGCAAATAGACAACGGCACGGTCACCAGGATCACCAGCGGGTCCCGGAAACTCTCGAACTGCGCGGCCAGCACCAGGAAGATAATCGCCAGGGCCAGGGCAAAGGTCACCCACAACGCGCTGCCTTCCTGTACGAATTGGCGTGAAGCCCCGGCGTAATCGAAGGCGAACCCCGCTGGGGCTTCCTCCCGGGCGATCTGGCGGACGGTCTCGATCGCCTCGCCCATGCTTACGACGGGAAAGCCTGAAATGGTCACCGCATTGAGCTGCTGGAACTGGTTCAGCTGTCGCGGTCGCGCCCGGTCGCTGACCTTGATAAGGGTCGACAGCGGGAGTGATTCACCCTTGGCATTTTTCACGTAGTAGTTGTTCAACCAGTCCGGGTTGTCCCGGAAGGGGCGTTCGACCTGGGCAATGACCTTATAGCTGCGCCCCTCGAGGGTGAAGCGGTTGATCTCGGCTTCACCCAGCAGTGTCGCCAGGGTACCGCCCAGATCCTGCATCGAGACGCCCATCTGGGCGGCCTTGGCGCGATCGATATCCACCACGACTTCGGGTTTGTCGAACGCCAGGTCAATGTCCATGAAGGCGAACTTGCCGGATTCCAACGCGCGCTTTTTGACACGCTCGGCAATCTCCAGCAGCGTCGCATAATCCTTCGGCGAGTTGATGACGAACGCAAATGGCAAGCCTTCGCCAGTGCCCGGCAGTGAGGGCAGGTTGAAACCGAAGATCTGCAAACCAGGCACGCTTTCGAGCTTGGCCTGGACCTCTGGCAGGATTTCCATCTGGGTGCGGCTGCGTTCGTTCCAGGGCTTGAGCAGGAAGCCGCCGATGCCCGACTGTACGCCGTTGTAGCCGTTGATCTGGAACGAGGAGTAGTACTCCGGGAACTCCTTGAAGATGGTAATGAAGTGATCGGTGTAGGTGTTCAGGTAGTCGAGGTTGGTTGGCTGCGGGGCGTTGGCCATCATGAAGATGATGCCCTGGTCCTCGTCGGGGGCCAGTTCGGACTTGGTGAACATGATCAGCACCGGGATCAGCAGCAGTACGATCACGGCGAATACCAGTACCACCGGCCGGGTGTTGAGCGTGCCGTGAAGCATGCGCTGGTAACGGCTCTTCAGACGCTCGAAAACCATGTCCAGCCGATGGGCCAGCCCCGAGGGGTTCTCATCGTGGCGCAGGAGCATGGCGCACATCATCGGTGACAAGGTCAGGGCGACGATGCCGGAGATCACCACCGCCCCGGCCAGGGTCAATGCGAACTCCTTGAACAAAGCGCCCGTCAGGCCCTGCAGCAGGCCGATCGGCGCGTACACCGCCGCCAGGGTGATGGTCATCGAGACCACCGGCATGGCGATTTCCCGGGCACCTTCTATCGCGGCGTCGAATGGTGTCTTGCCTTCCTCGATGTGCCGGTGAATGTTCTCCACCACCACGATGGCGTCGTCCACTACCAGGCCGATGGCGAGCACCATGGCCAGCAGGGTCAGGAGGTTCATCGAGTAGCCCATCAACTGCATGAAGAACATCACGCCGATCATCGACAGCGGGATGGTCACCACCGGGATGACCACCGAACGCAGGGCACCGAGGAACAGGAACACGACGACGATGACGATCAGCACCGCCTCGAACAGGGTTTTCACCACTTCGTCGATCGAGGCCTGGATGAACAGGGTGGCGTCGTAGGCAATCTCGGCCTTGAGGTTGGCCGGGAGCTGGGCCTCCATGTCCGGCATGATCTTGCGTACTTCCTTGATCACATCCAGCGGGTTCGCACCGGGTGTGGCCTTGATCCCTATGTACACCGAGGGTGTGCCACCAAAGGAACTGATGGTGTCGTAGTTCTCGGCGCCCATTTCCACGCGGGCGACGTCTCGCAGCAACACCCGGCTGTCGCCGTCGGTCTTGAGCGGGATCGCGGCGAAGGCCTCGGCGGACTTGAGTTCGGTGTTGGCGTTGATGCTGGTGACGATGTATTCGCCTTTCACTTCACCGGCGGCGGAGAGGAAGTTGTGCTGGCGCACGGCATTGGTTACGTCGGCGGCAGTCAGGCCGAAGCCGGCGAGCTTGACCGGGTCCAGCCACAGGCGCATGGCGAAGACCTGGTTGCCGAGGATCTCCGCCTCGGCCATGCCGGGCAATGTCGCCAGCTTGGGCTGGATCACCCGTGACAGGTAGTCGGTGATCTGCGGGTTGTTCAGTTCCTTGCTGAAGAAGCTGATGTACATCAGTGCCGAGGCATCGGCGGCCTCGCGGCTGAGGACCGGGTCCTCGGCATCCTGGGGCAACTGGTTCTTGACCTCGTTGGCCTTGGCCAGCAGTTCGGTAAAGAGCCGGTCGCTGTTGGAGCCGATGCGGGCATAGACCGAAATCACCGAGAAGTTCTGGCGACTGACCGAGGTCATGTAGTCGATGCCCTCGGCACTGGCCAGGCTCTGTTGCATCGGTTGGGTGATGTAGCCCTGGATGGTCTCGGCGTTGGCCCCGGGGTAGGCGGTGGTCACCGTGATCAGGGCGTTTTCCATTTGTGGATACTGACGCAGGGGCAGCTTGCTCCAGGCCTGGAAACCCAGGAGCACGATCAACAGGCTGACCACGGTGGCGAGCACCGGACGGCGGATGAACGGATCGGTAAAAGCCATGGGGGTTCCTTGATCAGTCCGCGCGCGGCGGGCTGTTCTGTTCGGTCAGGGTCTTGTCGTCGCTGACGGCGATCGGCGTACCGTTATCGAGCTTGATCTGGCCGGCGATCACGACTTGGTCGCCGCTCTGCACACCTTTGGTAACCAGCACCTGCCCGTCGCGTCGCTCGCCGGTTTCAACGAAACGCCGTTCAGCGATCAGGACCGGCTGGCCCTTGTCGTCTTTCTCGACTGTGCCGTCGGCGGCTTTCTTTTGCGCCACCACGTACATGGAGTTGCCGTAGAGGGTGTAGGTCACGGCGCTTTCCGGCACGACGATTCCGGCGGCCACGTCCGGCAGGATCACCTGCAGGTTGGCGAACATACCGGGCAGCAGCTTGCCGTCGGGGTTGGCCAGGGTGGCGCGCACCAGGACGTTGCGGGTGCTGTCCTCGACCTTGGGGTTGATCGCGCTGATGGTGCCGACGAAGGTCTGCCCGGGATAGGCCGAGACGCTGACGTTGACCGGTTGGGCGACCGCGAGCCTGGGCACGGTTTGCTCAGGTACGTAGAAGTCCACATAAAGGCTGCTGAGATCCTGCAGGGTAGCGATCACCGTGCCGCTGGCCAGGTAGTCGCCGACGTCCACCTGGCGAATGCCGATGGTGCCGCTGAATGGCGCCAGAATCTGTTTTTTGGCCAGCGAAGCCTTGAGCTGGTTGACCGTGGCCTGGTTCTTCTTCAGTTGTGCCGAGAGCCGGTCGAATTCGCCCTTGGAGATCGCCTGGCTGCCCACCAGCTGTCGGCCGCGACCGAAATCCAGTTGCGCCAGGCCAAGGTCGGCCTCGGCGGTTTCCAGCAGGGCGCTTTCGACTTCACTATCCAGTTGCAGGAGCGGCTGGCCCGCCTTGACCTTCTGCCCGGACTGGAACTGCACCTTCTGCACGGTCCCGGCGATTTCCAGGCTCAGGTCCACGCCTTGCAGGGCCTTGAGGCTACCGACGGTGGGCAGGCGTGCCTGCCAGGGCTGCTCGATGGCCTTGGCCACGGCCACGCTGACGGGTGGTTTCGGTGCAGAAAACATCTGGATCTGCTGGTAGATGGAGAAGGCCTTGTAGCCGGCGAGCAACAGCACCACCAGCAGGACAACACCCAACATGATCAGCATGCGGCGTCGCAGCATGTTCCACTTCCTTGGAAAAGAGCTGAGAGAAAATACAGATAGGCGGGCACATTACCCTGAGTGTGCGGGCTATTCCAGATGCTGGCGGGCTGGAGGTGCGTGGGATTTTTCCGAAAAATCAGGGAGCTCGGCGCCGATGGGCTTCGCTCCCTGGCTCAGGCCAGATGCAAATGGTTGTCCCAGAGCCCTGCCGGCAGATCCAGTGGCTTTGCAACCAGTTGTGTCTGCCGGCAATCGTAATAACGGCAACGCCCTTGTCCCGACGTCACGACGAAACCGTCGGCCACCGCACCCACACCGGCACAGTCCGGTAAAGGTGCATCCAGGCGCACTTCACCGCTGTCCAGGTCCCAGATGAAAAAGCGGTTGCCACGGGGAGCGGTCAGGGCCACCAGGCGCAGGTCGCTGTGCACGGCGACGCTGGCGGTGTAGTGCCCCATGGCCTGCAATTGTTCCTCAGGCAGGGGAAACGCCTGGAACGGCTGGCCCGGCCGCTTGATCGCGAGCAGTTCCGACGACTCGTGGGCTGCGCCCATGAACTGCTGGCCGGAGACGATGGTGCCGTCACTGGCGATGCCGAGGTGGCGCACGCTGTTCATCGATTGGGCGAGGGTTTCCTTGCTCAGCAGGGTGCCATCGCGTTGCATCAGCACCAGGCTCGGCTCCATGGCGTCGAGGTTCATTTCGACCCGGCTTTCGGCCTCGGTGCGAATGCCGCCATTGGCCACCACCAGGGTTTCGCCGTCAGGCATCCATGAGACCTGGTGCGGACCGATGCCATGGGTGGATATCTCGCCGCTGTGCACCAGCCGCTCGCCTTCGAAACGGTAAACGCCCAACAGGCCGCGTCCCGGGTCGGTGGTGTCGTTCTCGGTGGCGTACAGCCATTCGCCGCTGTTATGGATGACCGCGTGGCCGTAGAAATGCCGGTTCGGCAACGAGGCGATGGTTTGCAGCAGCGCCCCGTCGCGCAGGTCGATCAAGTAGCTTTCGGTGCCGGGGCGACGGGCGACGAACAGCGCAATCGGCTGTGTCGGATGATTGATGATGTCATGGCAGCGTTGGCCGACCTGGGTGGCGAACACCCGGGTGCCGTCCAGTCGATAGCCGACGGCGTAGTGCTTGCCGTCGCCATCGTCCCGTGCCGAAAGCAAGAGTGGGTGCTTGTCCTTTTGCTTGAACAGCGTCCAGCCGCCCAGGGTGACGGCACCGAGCAGCAAGCTGCCCAGTGCCAGGACCTGACGTCGAAACATGATCAGTCACCATCGTTGGCATTGAAGCCCAGTTGAATGCCCAGCGCCTTGGCCAGTTCGCCTTCGTGCAGGCGATGGACGACGTTGAGGCTGTCATACAAATCGTTGAGTTGCTGGCGCCCGGCATCGTCGTTGAGCATTTCAGTCAGCGAACGCTGGCTGCTGGCGAACAACTTCAAGGAGGCATCGTAGGCTGCGTCGATCTTGTCCGCCAACGGTTTCTGGTCGCTGGGCAGCAGGCCGCGCAGACCCTTGTTGTCCACGCCGGCCCAGACAGTCCTGGCCGCGCTCAGGCTGGCCTCCAGGCCTTGCAGCGACGACTGGCTGCGCCAGGCATCGGCCTGGAACGGTTGCGGCACACCCTTGCTCTGGCGGCCCATCGGCGTGCCGAGTTTTTTCTTCAGGGTGTCGAGGGCGGTGACCTGGACCCGCAGCAGGTCAGCGATGGCTTCGTGGGAATCGGCGTAGCGCTGGTTGGGGAATTTGCTCATCTGGGCGAGCATGCCGTCGTTGGTGTTCCAGCGCGACAGGATCTCTTCGGCCAGTTGTTTCTGGCGTTCGCCAATGGCGGTGAGCAGCGGGCAATACTTGGCTTTTTGCGCACTGTCGGCCATGTCGATCTTGGCGTCGAACAGCAGGTATTCATAGGCCGAGAGGCCCTGGACCACGACGCTGGACTTGGCCAGGCCGGCGGCGTCGATCTGTGGCTCGCTGTTGACCAATTGCTCGACCTGACGGCCCACCAGGTTTTTCTTGTCCGGCCAGAACTGCACCTGCCAGGCGCGGTTGCCCTCGGCCAGCGGACCGATCAACAGCGGTTGCAATTCGGCCCAGGCTTTTTGTGCCTTGAGGAAATCGGCGCGGGCGGTTTCCAGGTTTTCCTTGCCTTGGCAGAAAGCCAGGGCGCTGGTCGCCAGTTGCCGGTCGGCGTCGACCCAGCGGCTATAGGTCGGCAGGATCACTTGCTTGGCGATGGCGGCCGAGGTTACGGCTTGTGGATCCTGGGGCGAGCAGGCACCGAGGGCGATGGCGGCGAGGCTGGTGAACAACAGCTTGGGACGGAACATGTCGTGCTCCCACTTCTGGAAAAGGCATTTAAAGGGAATTCAGGAAGGCCAGCAACGCAGTGCGCTGCTCGGCATTGAACGCTAAAACCTGACGCTGCGCCGCTTGTGCTTCGCCGCCATGCCACAGCACGGCTTCGAGCAGGTTGCGGGCCCGGCCGTCATGCAGGAACTGGGTGTGGCCGTTGACGGTTTCGGTCAGGCCGATGCCCCACAGCGGCGGGGTTCGCCAGTCACGGCCGCTGGCCTTGAATTCGCTGCGGTTGTCCGCCAGGCCTTCGCCCATGTCGTGCAACAGCAGGTCGGTGTAAGGGCGGATGACCTGGTTCGCCAACTCCGGTTCGGCGGCGTTGGCGGAGGTGGTGTATTTCGGGGTGTGGCAGGACTGGCAACCGGCCTGGAAGAACAGATTCTTGCCCGCCAGCACCTGGGGTGAATTCACCTCGCGCCGGGCCGGTACGGCGAGGTTGCGGCTATAGAACAGCACCAGTCGCAGGATGTTGTCGCTGACTTCCGGTTCGCCATCGGGGCCGTTGCCGCTGGGCGCACGCTTGCAGTCGGCCTGGGTCTGGGTGCAGTCGTCGAAGGGTCGCAGGCTTGTCGTCAGGCCCATGTCGCCGGAGAACGCGTGGACGTTCTGCTGGTTGAGGTTGGGCTGTCCGGCCTTCCAGCCGAACCTTCCCAGGACGGTTTTTTGCTGGGCATCGTCCCAGACCTCGTTGGGACGCCCGGCGATGCCGTTTTTCTCCCGGGCCTGGGCTTCGGCGTTTGCGAGGATGGCTTCGTCGGGGATCGCCTCAAGCAGTCCCAGGCCGATCATCGGCGGGGCGACGCGGGCGGAAAAACGCGTGTCCGGGTGCATCGGCCCATAGGCCAGTTGGGTAATCTGCAGGTCCGGCTTGCGTAGTTCCACCACGGTGCCGTCCTTGAAACGCACGGGGACCGGCGTGTAATCGACCCGCACCTTGCCTTCGGGGGCGACGCCGGGCACGGACATGTCCTGTAATTGCCCGCCGTAAACCGGTTCCGGCACGACGCCCAATTGTTCGATGACCTTGGCGTATGGCGGTGTGTCGGGGATCGACAGGCGTACCAGCATCGATACCGCGGTGGTCGCGTCCGGCGCAGGTGGGTGGCCGCGGCCGTCCTTGATGTGGCAGTTCTGGCAGGCGTTGGTGTTGAACAAGGGCCCGAGGCCGTCGCGAGCGGTGGTGGTCGAGGGGGCGATCACCCAGGGGCTGCGGAAGAAACTGTTGCCGACGCTGAAATCCACGCGCCGTGAGGGCGGCAGGTTGGCCGAGGGCAGGGAAAAGGCGTTCTGGTCCGTCTTGCGTACTGTCGCGGCGCCACCGGAACGGGCTTCACCCGGCTCGGCCTGGGTAAAGCGCGGGGCATCATCGCAGGCGCTCAGGCCCAGGGCCATGAACAGCGCACATAAACGAAGAGGCAACGACGGCATCGGGCGTCCTGGGAGATGAGTGAAAACGAGGGCGCAAAGTCTAACAGGGCGGGGCTGTTTGAATAAGAGGAATTATCGTTTGGTTGAGGGGGTCGCGCTTGCCTGGCGGCAACACTGCTCACTCAGGCTTGCTCGATTCCCTGTGGCGAGGGAGCTTGCTCCCGCTCGGTTGCGCAGCAACCGCAAAATCTTGGGGCCGCTTCGCAGCCCAGCGGGAGCAAGCTCCCTCGCCACAGGGTGCAGCGTTGCCCTGGAGTCAACGGATCAACTGTTCATTTGCAGGTTACGGCTGGACGACCGCCCCCGGCACCAACGGCAACTCCAGCGTCGCGATGAACCCGCCGCCAGGATGATTGCCCAGCACCAGCGTGCCGCCGTGGCGTTCGGCGGCACGGCGCGCGATGGCCAGGCCCAGGCCATGGCCGGCGGCGGTCTGGCCGGGCGCGCGGTAGAACGGCTCGCCCAATTGTCCCAGGTGTTCGGCATCCACGCCTGGCCCGTGGTCGCGCACGCTGATCAGGATCCGTTCACCCTGGCGCATCGCGTGCATCTCGATCGATTGCCCGGCCGGATTGAAGCGCTGGGCGTTGCGCAGCAGGTTGTCCACTGCTCGCTCGATCATGGTCGGCCAGCCCTTGAGGGTCAGGTCCGCCTCGGTTTCGAGCTGCACGGTTTGTTCCGGTGAGGCCAGTTGCGCATCTTTTTGCAGGGTGACCAGCAAACCGTTGAGTTCCACCTCTTCGGCGCTGGCGTTGTCGGCATCGACCCGGGCCAACACCAGGATTTCACTGATCAGCGCTTCCAGGCGATCGCATTCGCGGGTCAGGCGTGGCCAGAGCCTTTCACGCTCCTCGGGGCTGGCCCGTTCAGCCAAGGCCAAGGCAATGCGCAGCCGGGCCAGGGGCGAGCGCAGTTCGTGGGACACGTCGCGCAGCAGTTGTCGCTGGCTGGTGATCAAGCTTTGCAGGCGCGCACCCATGCGGTTGAAGTCAGTGGCCAGTACGCCGAACTCATCTCGCCGGTTGGCCAGCTTGGCGAGGCTGTTCTGCTGATAGGCGGCCTGGCCCAAGTCATGCACCGCGCCACGCAGGCGACTCAGCGGGCGAGTGATGGAAAGCGTCACCAACAGGCTGAACAAGGTCAGCACCACCAGCGCGATCCCCAGCGCACTGAGGGGCCAGAGCAGGCTGTCGCGGTGCCAGGCGTCCAGTTCGGGATGGGGGATGCGGTAGATGAACAGATACGTGTCGCCGGTTTTGGCGCTGGTGAATTCGTCGGTCAGTCGCCGCCAGGGTAGGCGTCGCTCGTTGTTGTTCTGCCGAGCCTCGAAGGCCGCGGCGCGATGTGGGAAGGTGCCGCGCACCACCGGGTCGCCGCTTTCATTGAACACTTGGACGTCGATGTGATACTGACGCTTGCGCTGTTGCAGGATGTCCTGCGCGGCGTCCTCGCCCTGGCTTTCGTAGGTTTGTGTCCACTCTTCGGGCAGGGTGTTGAGACCCGGATGGCGGCTGAGGATCCAGGCGTCCTGATTGAGCATGTGGCCCATCAGGAGCGAAAGTCCTGCAACCAGAGCGATGGCCAGCCAGAAACTGGCCAGGATGCGCCAGAACAATGAACGCACGGTAAATCCTCGAAAACAAAGAAAGCCCAACGGCGACTTGCCGTTGGGCTGGGGGGCTTCAGTGCATTATTGCGCTTTTTGCGGCTGTTGCGCTTTCCAGGCCTTGAACTCAGCCCACTCGGCGCGACGCTCGGCCTGTTTCTTCTGGATCGCGTCGAACTCTTTCTGCTGCTCAGGCTTCAACAGCCCGCGGATCTGGGCATCGATCTTCTGATGCCGGGCGTCCATTTCGTCTTGCATGGCTTTCTGGTCGGCTGGCGACAGCTTGGCCAGGTACTTGTCTACCAGTTCGCGTTGTTCGTGGCGCTGTTCGCCCATGATCCGGCGAATTTGCTGGCGCTGTTCGCGGCTCAGGTCCAGATCGCTGAAGGGACCTTTGTCATGCATCATGCCGCCGTGGCGCGGGCCATCCATCGGACCCATCGGGCCGGCGTCTCCAGGCATGGCCATGGCGACGGTCGGCAGGGCAGCAGCGAACATCAGAGCGATAAGGGTCTTGCGCATGGTGTGTCTCCTTGTCTCATTCCCGGTCAGTTCCGGATGAGTGCAGATTACGGAGATCAAGGTCAGCGGCGGTCAGGGGTGGGTAAAGCTTGGGTAAAGAGGTTTTGGTACGGACCTGACAAACAGCCTGCACAAAACCCCGTGGGGCATGCAATGGGAAGGAGGAGGGCTCTTGGTTCATTGTGGCGAGGGAGCTTGCTCCCGCTCGGTTGCGCAGCAACCGCAAAATCTTGGGGCCGCTTCGCAGCCCAGCGGGAGCAAGCTCCCTCGCCACAAAAGCCTCCAGGGGCTGTAATAGCAATTACAGTCTCTAGGGCGTAATAGCAGCCACAACCTTTAGAGGCTGTAGTAATAGCCACGGCTACGCAGCGCTACGATGCGCGGGCGGCCGTCGGGGTGGGGACCGATCTTCTTGCGCAGGTTGCTCACGTGCATATCGAGGCTGCGGTCGTACAGGGTCAGCTTGCGGCCCAGGGCGATCTGCGCCAGTTCCTGCTTGTCCAGCGGCTCGCCTGGCTGCTTGAGCAACGCTTCGAGCAGGCGGCTTTCGGAAATGGTGAGGGCCTGTTCCTGTTCATCGATGCTGACCACGCCACGCACCGGGCTGAAAGTCAGGTCACCCAGTTCGATCTGGGTGGACACGGCCGTCGGGTGGCTGCGCCGTAGCACGGCGCGCAGGCGGGCGGTCAGTTCGCGTGGGTCGCAGGGCTTGGCCAGGTAATCATCGGCGCCCAGTTCCAGGCCGAGGATACGGTCCAGCGGTTCACCCCGGGCCGACAGCATCAGCACCGGCAGCTCCGGGTGATCGCTGCGCAATTGCTTGAGCAGTTCCAGGCCACTGCCGTCGGGCAGCATCACGTCCAGTACCACGGCTGCCGGGGCGGTTTCGGCCAGGGCCTTGCGGGCACTTTGGCCATCGTGACAGGCCCGGACCTGAAAACCTTCCTGGCTCAACCAGCTAACGAGGAGCTCGCACAGCTCCTGGTCATCGTCTATCAGTAACAGCTCGCTCATGACTCACTCAATTTAGCCATTGCCGACGTTGTCTACGTCCACCGCTGGCAAAGATACCGCACAGCAGGGCCAATAGCGCTACCCCGGCACCGATGACAAACCATTGCTGTTGATCGGTCAACAGGCGTGGCAGGGGGCTGGCCTGGGCTTCCTTGAGTTGCAGCTTCAGGCGCTGGTTCTCCTGGCGCAACCGGGCCAGCAATGCGCTCTCGCGTTCGCTGTCAGCGTTTTGCAACTGCTTGCTCAGTTCTTCGCGCTGGCGTTCGCTGTCTTTCAAGCGTTGCTGCAGTTCGGCGATCTGGCTGCCGGCACTCAGGGACAAAGGCGTCGAATGACTGCCCTCGGTGTTCTCCTCGCCATGGGCGGGTGCCCCGATCGCCAACGTGACCAATAACAGGCACAACGGACCTTTGCGCATTGCAACTCCTGAATTCCAATCGAGATTAGACAGGTTGTCGGCAGGCAAACGAGAACAATGAGCAATTGAACGCAATGAGCCGCGAAGGCTCATCGCGCCAGGGGCATTTACGGCATGACTTGCTTGAATGGCTTGACCACGACATTGGCATAGACGCCGGCCGCAACGAACGGATCGGCCTCGGCCCATTGCTGCGCAGCGGACAGCGAGTCGAATTCGACCACCATCAGGCTGCCACTGAAGCCCGCGGCGCCCGGGTCATTGCTGTCCACCGCCGGATGCGGTCCAGCCAGCACTACGCGGCCTTCGTCCTGGAGTTTTTGCAGGCGCTCCAGGTGCGCGGGACGAGCGGCCTGGCGTTTTTCCAGGGAGTTGGCGACGTCGGTAGCAATGATTGCGTAGAGCATGTCAGTCCTCGGTTTTTGGCGTAGTGGGGTCGGCATCATGCAGATGACGGGACAGGTAGATACCCTGGCCAATCAGGAACAACAGCGTCAAGCCCAGGCTACCGAAGACCTTGAAGTCGACCCAGTAGTCCTGGAACGTGAACGCAACAAACAGGTTGGCGGCGCCGCAGAACAGGAAGAACGCGATCCAGGCGATGTTCAGCCGGGTCCAGATCAGTTCTGGCAGGTTGATGGCATGGCCCATGATGCGCTTGATCAGCAAGCGGTCACCGACAAAGTGGCTGCCGATGAAGGCGAGGGCGAACAACCAGTTGACCACCGGGGCCTTCCATTTGAGGAAGGTTTCGCTGTGGAACGCCAGGGTCAGGCTGCCGAACACGAGGCAGGCGATCAGGGTCAGCCACTGGCTCTTCTCCAGCTTGCGCTGGGACACGAACAATGCGCCGTAGACCACCAGGGAACTGATGATCAGCACTGCGGTGGCGCTGTAAATACCGCCTACAGTCAAGGAATGACCGGCGAAGTCGACGGCCCGGGGATCAAGTTTGTAGACGATGAAAAACAGCAGGAGCGGGATGAAGTCGATGAATTGTTTCACAGTGGCAGCCAGAAGCAGGATGTGGCGGCATAATAACAAACATCCTTGGCCGCGATAGGGCCAGCTGATTTGAGGTAACAAACTCTCGTGAATGTTGATTTGCACTGCCATAGCACGGCCTCCGATGGCGCCCTGGCGCCTGCGGTTCTGGTGGCGCGGGCGTTCGAGCACGGCGTGCGAGTCCTGGCCCTGACCGATCACGACACCCTCGAAGGCCTCGACGAGGCCCGCAGCGCCGCCACGGCACTGGGCATGCAACTGGTCAATGGGGTCGAGTTGTCCTGTACCTGGGGCGGGGCGACCATCCATGTGCTGGGCTATGGTTTCGATGTGAATGCGCCCGCGTTGGTCCAGGCCATCGCGCAGTTGCGCGACGGGCGCTGGCTGCGTTCCGAAGAGATCAGCCGCAAGCTGGCCCTCAAGGGCATGCCCGGTGCGCTGGACGGCGCCCGGCAGATCCAGCAGGAACTGGGCGACAGCGGCAACGCACCGGCCCGGCCACACTTTGCCGACTGGATGGTGCGCGAGGGGTTCGTCAAGGACCGCGCCGAAGCGTTCCGCAAATGGCTGGGGGCCGGCAAGCTGGGGGATGTCAAGCAGCACTGGCCGACGCTGGAAGAAACCGTCCAGACCCTGCGGGCCGCTGGCGCCTGGGTCAGCCTGGCACATCCATGGCATTATGATTTCACTCGCAGCAAGCGCCGTCGCCTGGTCGCCGACTATATTCAAGCGGGGGGCCATGCCATTGAGGTGGTCAACGGCCATCAGCCTGCCGAGCAGGTCGGCAGCCTGGCGATCCTGGCCCGTGAGTTCGGCCTGCTGGTCACCGCCGGCAGTGATTTCCATGGCCCTGGGGGCTGGTCCGAGATTGGCGAATACCGCCCGTTGCCGGAAGATCTGCCACCACTATGGTGTAGATTCAAACATGATCCCGTTACCGCCGCCGTCTGAACAGGTAGAACACGTGAGTCAATTTTTCCAGATTCATCCGGAAAACCCGCAAGCGCGCCTGATCAAACAGGCCGTGGAGATTATTCGTAGCGGTGGCGTGGTGGTCTATCCCACCGACTCGTCCTATGCCATCGGTTGCCAGATCGGCGACAAGAATGCCGTGGAGCGTGTCAGACGCCTGCGTCAACTGGATGACAAGCACAACTTCGCGCTCATCTGCAGCGACCTGTCGCAGTTGGGCCTGTTCGCCAAGATCGACACCGGCACCTTCCGCCTGCTCAAGGCGCATTTGCCGGGGCCATACACCTTTATTCTCAATGCTACGCGGGAAGTCCCGCGGCTGTTGCTGCACCCGAAAAAGCGCACCATCGGCCTGCGGGTGCCAAGCCATCCCATTGCCCTGGCGCTGCTGGCGGAACTGGGTGAGCCGCTGATGAGCGTGACGCTGATCATGCCCGGCGAGACCGATCCATTGACCGATCCCTATGAGATGCGCCAGATCCTCGAGCATCAGGTGGACCTGATCATCGACGGCGGTTTCGGCGGCATGTCGGCGTCCACGGTGATCAACCTGGCCGATGGCGAGCCCCAGGTGGTGCGCGTCGGTTGTGGCGATCCGACGCCGTTCATGGTCGAGGCCTGAATGTCCGCCGTGGAAACCGCCGTGGAGCGTACAGACAGCCAGGCCGGCGCGCAGCAGGAGCTGCCGTTCGCCATGGTCTATGGCCAGGCGGTCATGGAAATGCCCCTGGACCTGTACATTCCGCCGGATGCGCTGGAAGTGTTCCTCGAAGCCTTCGAGGGCCCGCTTGACTTGCTGCTGTACCTGATTCGCAAACAGAACATCAACATCCTCGACATCCCCGTGGCGGAAATCACCCGCCAGTACATGGGCTACGTCGAGTTGATGCAGTCGGTGCGCCTGGAACTGGCGGCCGAGTACCTGGTGATGGCCGCCATGCTGGCCGAGATCAAGTCGCGGATGCTGCTGCCGCGCTCGGCTGAGGTCGAAGCGGAAGAGGACGACCCGCGGGCCGAACTGATCCGTCGTTTGCAGGAGTACGAACGCTTCAAGGTCGCAGCCGAAGGCCTCGATGGTTTGAACCGGGTCGGGCGCGATGTGGTGGTGCCCAAACTCGATGCCCCCGAGGCGCGGGCGCGCAAGTTGCTGCCGGATGTGAGCCTGGAAGAGTTGCTGATGTCCATGGCTGAGGTCCTGCGCCGGGGCGATATGTTTGAAAGTCATCAGGTCAGCCGCGAAGCGCTGTCCACCCGCGAGCGCATGAGCGATGTGCTGGAGCGGCTCAAGGGCGGCGGTTTTGTGCCGTTCGTCGAGCTGTTCACCGCCGAGGAAGGGCGCCTGGGGGTCGTTGTGACGTTTATGGCGGTCTTGGAATTGGTCAAGGAATCCTTGGTCGAGCTGGTACAGAATGAGCCGTTCGCAGCGATCCATGTGCGGGCACGAGCCGAATAACGAGCAAATCAATGAATCTGACTGAACCCCGCGAGCTGGCCCCCTTGCTTGAAGCTTTCCTGTTGGCCTCGGGAAAGCCGCAATCGATGGAGCGCCTGTTCGAACTCTTCGAAGAAGGCGAGCGACCTGAGCCGGCCGTGTTCAAGAAAGCCCTGACGCTGCTGGGCAAATCCTGCGAGGGACGGGCCTTCGAGCTCAAGGAAGTGGCGTCCGGTTATCGCCTGCAGATCCGCGAGAAGTTCGCGCCATGGGTCGGGCGCCTGTGGGAGGAGCGGCCGCAGCGCTACTCCCGCGCCATGCTCGAAACCATGGCATTGATTGCCTATCGTCAACCGATCACCCGGGGCGAGATCGAAGATGTGCGCGGCGTGGCGGTCAACAGCCATATCGTCAAGACGCTGTTGGAGCGCGAGTGGATCCGCGTCGTCGGCTATCGCGATGTGCCCGGCAAACCGGCGATGTTCGCCACCACCAAGGCCTTTCTCGATCACTTCAACCTGAAGAACCTGGATGACCTGCCGCCGCTGGCCGAACTGCGGGAGCTGGAACCCGAACCGATGCTGGAATTCGACGACGCCCCGGTGCCCCAGGGCCTGCAGGAATTGGCCGACGCCAGTGCCGAGCCTGAGGAGCCGAAGGAAGAGACCAGTTTCCACTCGTTGTTGCTGGAGCTGGACACCATGGAGGAGGGCTTGAAGACCGATTTCGACGACCTGCTGCGTGAGGGGCCGGGGCCTGAAGGCGAGACGGATGAGTTGCCGGAGCCTGACAGCGAGTCGGAGCCTGAACCTGAGCCGGAAGAGGACATCCTCGGCGTTGCCGAAGCCCGGGAAAAACTGCTGGCCGCCGTCGCCGCCCTCCAACCGCCGGAACCCGAACTGAGCGACGAGGAAGCCGAAGCCCGCGCCCTGGCCGAAGCGATCGAAAACGAACGGCGCCAGTTCGACGATTGATTCAACTGGTTTGGAACGCGGTCGCCTGTGGGAGCCGAGCTTGCTCGCGATGACAGAGGAACATTCAGCATCAATGCAAGCTGACCCACCGCTATCGCGAGCAAGCTCGGCTCCCACAGGGGACTTCAGCCACCGGTCGGCGGAAAAAGCGCTGAGCCTGGGTTGATCAGCTAGTCTCAGATGCGCAATTGCCTCAACAGGCGTATGATTCGCGACCCTTTGGCGATCCCTTCGTCCAAGACCCGTTTTCAAAGCGTCAGGCCAAGCCTGACCCGACCACACCGGGAGGTGCCCAGAATGAAAGACCAAGACCAGAACGACAGCCAGGAAATCGGCCCAGCAGGCGAGAAGCTGCAAAAAGTCCTCGCCCGTATCGGCGTCGGTTCGCGCCGTGACGTGGAAGCCTGGATCACTCAGGGCCGGATCAAGGTCAATGGCAAAGATGCCATCTTGGGCCTGCGTGTCGACATGCACGACGCCATCACCATCGATGGCAAGGTGATCAAGCGCGAAGAGGCCGCCGAAACGGTGCGCCGCGTGATCATGTACAACAAGCCCGACGGCGAGATCTGCACCCGCGACGATCCGGAAGGCCGTCCGACCGTGTTCGACAAGATGCCGCGTCCGAAAGAAGGCCGCTGGATCAACATCGGTCGCCTGGACATCAACACCACCGGTTTGCTGATGTTCACCACCGACGGTGAGCTGGCCAACCGTTTGATGCACCCGTCCTACGAGATGGACCGCGAATACGCCGTGCGTGTGCGTGGCGAAGTCGACGACGAGATGATCGAGCGCCTCAAGGCCGGCGTTGTGCTGGAAGACGGCCCGGCGCGTTTCACCGACATCAAGCAGGCGCCCGGCGGTGAAGGCTTCAACCACTGGTATCACTGCGTGGTGATGGAAGGCCGTAACCGTGAAGTACGGCGTTTGTGGGAATCCCAGGGGCTGGTGGTCAGCCGCCTCAAGCGCGTGCGTTTCGGCCCGGTGTTCCTCAACTCCGACCTGCCGATGGGCCGCTGGCGCGAAATGAGCCAGTACGAAGTCGACATCCTGGCGGCCGAAGTGGGTCTCAAGCCGGTGGCGATGCCGCAGATGACCGCCAAGAGCAAGGACAAGCTGGAGCGGATGCAGCGTAAATCCTCGCGCCCGATGGGCAAGACCGAGCGCGTGCGTACGCTGCGTCCGGCTGCTGAAGGCGCACCGACGGGGCCGCGTCCTTCACGCGAGCCGCAGATCGAAGGCGAGCGCCCGGCCCGCAAGCCTGCACCTCGCCAGGACGGCGAGCGTGGCCCACGTACGCCGCGTCCGGCCAATGGTCGGACTGAACGTGGTGAGGGGCGCGGTGCTCCGGCTGGCCGCGGTACGCCAGTCGCCGATCGCCCGGCCGACACCAAGCGTCCGGCCAAGCCCGCGCCGAAAAAGCGCCCGGGTATCGTCCTGGCCGATCGCGATGCGCCATCGGGCAAGCGCCGTGGTGCACCGGCAGGTTCGGGACAGCGTCCGGGGTTCGGGCGTCGTAAGCCGGAGTGAGGCAGCCATGAGCTTCTAGCTGCAAGCTGCAAGAAAAAACGGCAACCACTAGGTTGCCGTTTTTGTGTCTGGCGTTATTGATACGCTGCCGGTGCGGCCGTCTTCGCGAGCAGCTCCACACCACGATCCAGAGGCTGCTCGCTCTTTCTTGCCGCTTGAAGCTCGCCGCTTGCAACTGCCCCTAAAGCACAAACCGCCCATCAAACATCGGCTCGTTATCCAGCGCCAATACGCCGCTCTCGAAAATCAGGTCCAGGTGATGGCTGCCCTTGGCCCCGCCACCGAGTCCCAGGTGCAGGCCGCAATGGCGCTCCTCGAAACCGGCGTTGCGTGCATAAAGACTCTTGACCCCTTCATTGGTGCCGATTCCCAGTTCCTCGATGCGGCGATTGGACGGGTTGGCGTCCAGGTACTTGTTGAAGTCGTGCTCCAGGCCCGGTACGTCGGTGGCGATTTTCTGGATGGTGGAGTCTTCGATCCACAGCTCCAGCGGCGATTGCAGCACGCCGTATTTACGTGCGAACGGGATGGTGCTCAGGAAGGTGCCGACGAAATTCACCCGACCATTGATGGTGTCGCTGTGAGTGGCGATTTCGCCGGGCGCCAGGTCGTAGTTGCCGAGGCCGTTGATGTCGGTCCACTTCTTCACGCCGCCCAGGACTGTGTCGAAATATGAACCGTGGTCATCCTGGAAACTCAGGGTCGCCGCCTGGGACATGCGTCGGATCAGGTGACTGTTGAGCCCGGCGATACGCTGGGGAATCACGCTGAAGGTGTCGTAGAAGTAGTCGCCGTAGTCCTTGAACAGCAGCGATTTCTTCCAGTTGTCGGCCATCACGCCTTGCAGTGCGCGGACAAAGTCCGGGCCGTCGGGACGAGGGTTGGGCAGGGTGGAGGAGTCGTAGAAGAAAATATACAGATCGCTGTCGGCAATGGCCTTGGACAGGCGCTCCGTGGGTTCGAGGTCCAGGCGCATGGCACTGAACCGGAAAGGCGAGCCGCTGCCCGCCTGTTCGGCGATGGCGCCGGTCAGCGCTTCGTAGTCAGCGGTATGGCCGAGCAACACCTTGGCGGGCTGGATGCCGGCCAGGGCGGGATGGTGTTCGAGGTAGTAAAGGAAATGTGAGATGGCTCGTTGCGTGTCCATGCTTATTCTTCCCTGACAAGTTCATTAAACGTCCCTGACAACCGGCAAAAGTGGCGGAGTCGACCGGCCGGATCGCCTCCGCCGGGCGGTGCCTACAGAGGCCACATCGCCGTGCCGAATGGAACGACGGCATCGGCCTGCATCATTTCAACGGCGGCTTCATGGGTTGGGGCTTCAAACCATTCGTCCAGTTGCAGTTCGGTTTCCAAGTCTTTGTCCAGTGCTTGCATAGTGAATCTCCTAGATGACTTTTACGGAAATAAGCGGCTCGCTTCGGCGAGTGGAAACAGGCCGGCGACGGCACCGCAGAACTTGTCGGCACGATGCCTTGGCAAGTCGCTGAAAACCTAGTCGAGGGAATTTTGGATTGCAAAAAAATAATTTATTTTTTTTCGTTTGAACTTTTTGTTCCATTTTTAGCGACGACATTACTCATTCAAAAACAGCCGCCTGGGTGTTTTTTTAAATAGGTAGCTACCTACCGTCAATTTGCAGTCAGCTTACGGAAATTTCCTACTTGGAAAGTTTGCGTGACGGGCTGTAAAGAAATGTTGACGTAAAAGGCCGGCCGAGAGGGGCTGAAACGTGGTTTTCCCAAAGCGTAAGAAAAAACTTCCGTAAGCCCCGCCCTGCAGGGGGTTGCGAGGCTCTGGCCCGCTTGTTTCGAATCGATGGGCAGGGTGAGATGCGCCCCATGCCTGTCGTGCAGGTGAATAACAAGAAGGAGGCGCAATGAACGCCGCAGCTCAAGTGCATTTCTCCCGTCGTAGCGTTTTTAGCGCTACACCCTTCAGGGGCTCGCAAGGGCCTGGACACTTTTTTGCAGCCGCCCGGCCTGTTCGGGGCGGCCCCATGCAATCCCGGCAAACGACACGCTGATCCGGTGGTGTCTGGCAGCAGGGGGTCAGCGGTGTACAATGCGCCGCGTTTTACTGTGACCCTTCGCGTACCCACGCACTTTCAAGGTTATCCGCCTTGTTCACTCCGTCACGCCACAAGCGTGTCGGGTTCGATTTCGTCACAGATAAAAACAAACAGGTGACGCATGACCGTTGTAAAAACGCTGAATTCCTGGTGCCTGCGCTGGGGTTTGATCGGCGCTGCTTGAGATCCGATTCGAGCGGCAACGTCTAACGAACATCATCAAACCTTGCGTGAGACCCTTTTCATGAGTGGACAAAACTCGCATTCGGGCGAGCTGAAACGCGGCCTGAAAAATCGCCACATTCAACTGATCGCCCTCGGTGGCGCGATCGGCACTGGCTTGTTTCTCGGCTCGGCGGGGGTGCTGAAATCAGCCGGCCCGTCGATGATCCTTGGCTACGCCATCTGCGGCTTCATCGCCTTCATGATCATGCGCCAGTTGGGCGAAATGATCGTCGAAGAGCCAGTCGCCGGGTCCTTCAGCCATTTCGCCCACAAGTACTGGGGCGGTTTCGCCGGGTTCCTGTCGGGTTGGAACTGCTGGATTCTCTACATCCTGGTGGGCATGTCCGAACTGACCGCAGTGGGCAAGTACATCCATTACTGGGCGCCGGATATCCCGACCTGGGTGTCGGCGGCGGCGTTTTTCATCCTGATCAACGTCATCAACCTGGCCAACGTCAAAGTCTTCGGCGAGGCCGAGTTCTGGTTCGCGATCATCAAGGTCGTGGCGATTGTCGGCATGATTGCCCTGGGCAGCTATTTGCTGGTCAGTGGCCACGGCGGCCCGCAAGCGTCGGTGACCAACCTGTGGTCCCATGGTGGGTTTTTCCCCAACGGCGTCAGCGGCCTGGTGATGGCCATGGCGATCATCATGTTCTCTTTTGGTGGCCTGGAAATGCTCGGTTTCACCGCCGCTGAGGCCGACAAACCGAAAACCGTGATCCCCAAGGCCATTAACCAGGTGATCTACCGGATCCTGATTTTCTACATCGGTGCGCTCGTGGTGCTGCTGTCCCTGACGCCCTGGGACAGCCTGCTGAGCACGCTCAACGCCTCCGGCGATGCCTACAGCGGCAGCCCGTTCGTGCAGGTGTTCTCGATGCTGGGCAGCAACACCGCGGCGCATATCCTCAACTTCGTGGTGCTGACCGCCGCGCTGTCGGTGTACAACAGCGGCACCTATTGCAACAGCCGTATGTTGCTGGGCATGGCCGAGCAGGGCGATGCGCCCAAGGTCTTGTCCAAGATCGACAAGCGCGGCGTGCCGGTGCGTTCGATCCTCGCGTCGGCGGCGGTCACGCTGGTGGCGGTGCTGTTGAATTACCTGATCCCGCAACATGCGCTGGAGTTGCTGATGTCGCTGGTGGTCGCGACCCTGGTGATCAACTGGGCGATGATCAGCTACTCGCACTTCAAGTTCCGCCAGCACATGAACCAGACCCATCAGACGCCGCTGTTCAAGGCGCTGTGGTACCCGTACGGCAACTACATCTGCCTGGCGTTCGTGGTGTTCATCCTGGGCGTGATGTTGTTGATCCCGGGCATCCAGGTATCGGTCTATGCGATTCCGGTGTGGGTGGTGTTCATGGCCGTGTGCTATTGGATCAAGAACAAGCGCAGTGCGCGGCAGGAACTGGCTGTGGCGGCTGCAGCCAAGTAATCCATCTTGAAAATACAACAAACCCGGCGAAGTGCCGTAATGCGGTTCACTCAAGGCAATCGACAAACCCGTGGCGAGGGAGCTTGCTCCCGCTGGGCCGCGAAGCGGCCCCAAAACCTGCCAGATGCGGAGCATCAGACATACCGCACCCGCCGGTTTACGCCTGCTTCGCAGCCGAACGGGAGCAAGCTCCCTCGCCACAGGTCCATCATTTTTCTTGAATGAACCGCATTAGGCCAAGTGCCGGGTTTGTCGTTTCCGGCTCACACCTCCCACAGGGTTAGGCGTTGCCGGGGGGATTCGCGGTATCCTGTGGGGCCTGATACCGGACACTTTCCATGCTGGCGATTTCCAACACCGTGCACATCCCGGATGCCGAGATCGAGTTGACGGCCATCCGCGCCCAGGGGGCCGGGGGGCAGAACGTCAACAAGGTCTCCAGTGCCGTGCATTTGCGCTTCGACATTCCGGCCTCGTCGCTGCCCGAGTTCTACAAGGAGCGGCTGCTGGCCCTGCGTGACAGTCGCATTACCAGCGACGGTGTATTGATCATCAAGGCCCAGCAGTACCGCACCCAGGAACAGAACCGGGCCGATGCCCTGGAGCGCCTGCTCGAGCTGATCCTCAGCGCCACCAAGGTCGAGAAGAAGCGCCGTCCGACCAAACCGACCCTGGGTTCGAAAAAGCGTCGCCTGGAATCCAAGACCAAGCGCGGCTCGATCAAGGCCGGCCGCGGCAAGGTGGACTTCTAGCTTTTCTCCCGTTCCTGGCGATGCCTCGGCGCCTGTCGGTACAGATAGACACTCAATGCCAACCCGCCCAGGGCCGCGAATGCGGCGAACAGAAAGATCGAGGCAAAGCCGAAGCCCGCAGCAATCGCACCGGCCAGCGGTCCGGTGATCCCCAGCGACAAATCAATGAACAGTGAATAAGCCCCCACCGCCGCCCCACGGCTGGAGGCCGGCACCAGGTTGACCGCTTCCACGCCCAGCGCAGGAAACACCAGGGAGAAGCCGAAACCGCTCAACGCCGCGCCCGCCAGGGCCCAGTGGGCATCCGGTGCGAGCCACAACAGCAACAGGCCCAGGGTTTCCACCGACAGGCAGGCAATGGCGACGCGGAAGCCGCCCATTCGGTTGATCAGGTTGCCAAAGAGCAAGCGCGCGCCGATGAAGCTGGCGCCGAACAGGCTCAGGCACAACACCGCGTTGTCCCAATGCTGGGTTGCGTAGTACAGGGTGATGAACGTGGCGATGGTGCCAAACCCGATGGAGCCCAGGGCCAGGCCGCAGCCGTGGGGCAGGACGCGCCCCAGCACGTGCATGAACGGCAGGCGTTCGCCAGTGACGATGGGCGCGGCGGTTTTGCGCCAGGCCAATGCCAACCCCAGCAAACCGAGCAAGATAATGCTAACGCCCATGCTCCACAGCCCCAGCGCATTGACCAGCCACACCCCCAGCGGTGCGCCGATCGCCAGCGCGCCGTAACTGGCGATACCGTTCCAGGAAATCACCTTGGCGGTATTCGCCGCGCCGACCCGGCCGATGCCCCAGCCAATCGAACCGGAGCCCACCAGGCTTTCCGCGCTGCCGAGCACCAGACGACCGATCAGCAGGCTGATCAGGCTGAACGTGGGCAGGTGGGGCGTCCAGGCAGAGACCAGCATGAACACGCCGCTCAGTCCGCAGCCGGCGAGGCCGAACATCACCGCGCGCTTGCTCCCCAGGTTATCGATGATTCGCCCGGCGTAAGGACGACTGAGCAGGGTGGCCAGGTATTGCACGCTGATCACCAACCCGGCGATCACCGCGCCGAAGCCCAGTTCGCCGTGGACGAACCCGGGCAGCACGGCCAGGGGAATGCCGATATTCAGGTAGCCGATGAAGGTGAACAGGACGATGGAAACGACTTGCAGCGTGACCGCCAGGGGGCGCTGGGAATCTGACATGGGGTAAAGGTCCACGGAGCAGCAGGATAGATAGGCTGCTTATGATAACGGCGACCGTGGGGTCAGGGCGCAGAAAAGTAAAACTATTTGCCCAATGGTGGTTCAGTTGCCGCTCTCACCGCTGAGCAGGCGTGTGGTGACCAGTGCGGCGATGGCGTTTTCTTCGCTGCCAAAACGCGCCAGCAGGGCCGCTCGTTTCTCGGCAGGAAGGCGGGTCCAGATATCGACCATTTTTTCGGCAGTGCCGATCAGCACGCTGGCCTGGGCTTCGCTGAATGGAGGGGTGTCATCGGTCATGGAGGGCTCGGGGTTCAGGCGGTGTGGAAAGCGCATCTTAGCGCTTTCCACACGGTCTGGTGGTGCGGGTCAATCAGTCTTCGCTGTCGGCCTGGCGGCGTTCAGTGGCTTCTTTTGGCTCGGGTTGCTGGGCGTCTGCTTGCCCCCCGGCTTGTAGCGTGGTCGTCTGCTCAGTGTCGTGCAGGCTTGGGAAGGGGAGATTAGGGATCTCGTGCATATCGCGCTCCTCGCAAGGTCTGTGGATAGATCTGGTAGATCCGCGCTTTTACAAAGCCTGGGCAGGATACAGCAGGAGAAATGACAAAAAGACTTTTAAATCCCGTCGGGCCGACAAAAGGGATTGTCTAGACACGTCATGTTCAATAGTCACCTCGCTTGCGAAATGCCCAGCGGCCGGCAATCAGCGTGAAGGTTGCCACCAGTGCCACCAGGATCCAGAAGCCTTCGGGATCGCTGGCAAGCGGCACGCCACCGACGTTCATGCCAAAGAACCCGGCAATGATGTTGATGGGCAACGCCAATACCGTGACCACCGTCAGGGTGAACAGGGTGCGGTTGCTTTGTTCGTTGAGATTGGCGGCGATTTCTTCCTGGAGCAGCTTGATCCGTTCACTCAACGCGGTGAGGTCGTTGATGATCAGGGCGAACTCCTCGGTGGATTTGCGCAGCTCCTTGACGTCTTCTTTCTGCAACCATTGCGGCGGGCGGTTGAGCAGACGTAGCAATGAACCCGGCTCCAGGGCCAGCAAGCGCTGCAAGCGCACCAGCACCCGGCGGTTGCTGCCCAGCTCGGCGCGGTTGGTGGACAGCCGCGAGGACAGCAATTGATCTTCGACCTGGTCGACGCTCAGGCTGGTCTTGCGCACGATCTGGGTCAGCACTTCGCCCTGGTCGCGCAGCAAGTGCACGAGTAATTCCACTGGCGAGCGAAAGCACTCGCCGGCCTTCACCGACGAGCGCAGCTTGTCGACCGAGTGCAAGGGTTGCAGGCGCGCGCTGACGATCAATCGGCTGTGCACGCAAACCCACAAGGTGGAGACATCCGAGGACACCATATTGCTGAGGTTGAACACGACATCGTTCACTACGGCCAGCAACGCCGAGTCGACATGCTCGATGCGGGTCGAGCGCGAGCCTTCGTGCAAGGCTTCGAAAAATTCCTGGGGCAGGGCCAGGTGACCTTTCATCCAGCGCTCGCACGCAGCGTGGGCCAGGTTCAGGTGCAGCCAGAGGAACTCATCCGAGTCTTGCGGGTGTTGCAGGCTCCGTAAGGCCTGGGCCGAATCGATTTCCTGCCCGCGTTCGCCGGGGCGGAAACGGAACCCGTAAAGCAGGCCGAACAGGTCCGGATCACGGTGGCTTTGATCAAGGCTGTGGTTCATGAAGTCTCGCTGGCGGGAAGTGCCTGTCGCGGCTACAGGTTCACTTGAACGCCATCTTCGCAAGCTTTCTTGATGGTTTTGTGACAGTTCCATCCGCACCGCCAAGCTGGCGCTACCGGCAGTCGCCTAGTTTCAAGAATGCCCCGGGCAGGCCGATGTCGTGTACATATCCCCCGTATTCGCTGTGTTGCGGACATGGGGGCGGGACATCGTTCCTGTTCCTCTTGCTTAGAGATTGCTCCCCATGATTCTACAAAAATCCCTTCGAGCCCAGATTCTCGCCCTGTTGAGCGGCAGCCTGCTGGCGATGTTGCTGATCGCCCTGGCGTCCTTTCATTTCCTTTCCAATGGTGTCCAGAACTATCGCAACCTGATCGATGGACCGTTGCGTGCCTCGCAATTGATCGACGAGGCCAACCTGCAGTTCAAGGTGCAGGTGCAGGAATGGAAAAACGTCCTGCTGCGCGGCAAGCAGCCGGCGGACCTGGATAAATACTGGAAGCAGTTCGAGGAACGTCAGCGTGAGGTCCAAGACATCCTTGGCCAATTGAGCGGGCATGAAGGTGTGCCGGCGCCAATCAAGACCCGCATCGTGGCCCTGCGCGATGAACATCGTCAGTTGGGTGCTGCCTACCAAAAGGGCCGTGACGCATTTGTCGCCTCCGGTGGCGATTCGGCGGCGGGCGATGCGGCGGTCAAGGGCGTGGACCGTGCGGCCAGTGAGCAAATGAGTGCGCTGGTGGTGGAGCTGCGCAAGCTGGGCACCGAGCAATCGACGCTGATCAGTGCCGGCGCCGATCGCACGATTATGCTGGGCACCGTGATCATGCTGGTGTCGGGCGTGCTGATTGGGCTGTTCAGCCTGTGGCTGGTCAATCGCAACCTGGTTCAACCGATCCGTAACCTGATCGACTACGTGACCCGACTCAGCCATGGGCGTTTCGCCGAGCGTGTGACGAGCAACCGTCAGGACGAGTTGGGCAATCTGGCGGTAGCGGCCAACACATTGCGCGATTTCCTTGCCGAAACCTTTACCCGCCTGCAACGCAGTGCCACGGAACTGGACAGTGCCAGCGGTGAGCTCAATGCCATCGCCAGCCTGATGAGCCAGGGCACCAGCGAGCAATTCGAACGCACCGATCAGGTGGCGACGGCGATGAACGAAATGTCCGCCACGGCCCAGGAAGTGGCCCGCCATGCGGCTGACGCTGCAAGGGCGGCCGATGACGCCGATCAATCGGCGCAACAGGGCGAGAAGGTCATGCAAGGGACCATTCACACCATCACCCGGATGCGCGGCGAGATCGCCAACACGGCCACGGTCATCCGTCAGTTGGAAACCGACAGCGGGCGCATCGGCAAGGTGCTGGAGGTGATCCGCGGGATCGCCGAACAGACCAACCTGCTGGCCCTCAATGCTGCCATCGAAGCCGCGCGAGCCGGGGAGGCGGGGCGCGGTTTCGCGGTGGTCGCCGATGAGGTCCGCAGCCTGGCCCAGCGTACGGCTTCGTCAATCATCGAGATCAACCAGATTATCCAGACTGTACAAACGGGAGCGGTGGACGCGGCCCACGCCATTGAGAGTGGGCAATCGCGCAGCGAAGAAAGTGTGGAGCAAGTGACCCAGGCCGGTGTGATGCTCGAACGCATCACCCAGGCTGTCGAAGCGATTCGCGACATGAACCGCCAGATCGCCACCGCAGCCGAAGAGCAGACTTCCGTGGCCGAAGACATTTCCCGCAACCTGACGGAAATCACCTGCATTGCCAGCACTAACCTGGACAATGTGCAGCGCACCGAAGCCGCCAGTCGGGATTTGCACGGTTTGTCGGGACAGTTGAATGAAGTGACGGCGCGGTTAAGTGCCTGACGGTCGTTCGCGACAGGTATCGATAAACGCAAAAGAGCCGCGCAACCCCAAGGTTGCGCGGCTCTTTTTTTGCAGATGGATCAAGTGTCTTGCTTGTTGCTCAAGACTTTGCCGGTCGTGGCATCGAAATCAACATCAAACTCTTTGCCGTCGGCGGTTTTCAATTCGACTTCATATTCATAACCGTTGAAGTGGTTATCCAGGTCGGTGTCGGTGATGGTCGCGCCCGGGTGCAACTTCAGGGCTTCGTCGTTCATCGACTCAAGGGACTTGATCTTGCCTTCCTTGACCAGTTGGGGAATCTGATCGACGCGAACATCTGCCTGGGCCAGGCCAGCAGTCAGGGTCAGGGCAGCGGCGGTAAACAGGGCAGTCAATGTTTTCATGAGTTCTTTCCTTGGTGTCGTTAAGGGTGAGTCGTTTAAGTGAGCTCAGATTAACTGTGGCAACTTAATTCACCCTTAATTCGAAAAAACCTGAAGCAAGTTGCCTGGCAACCGTCTTGCGACTCAGTAGCCATTGTTTTCCAATAGTTGCGCCACGCTGCCTGTCTCGGGACGCTGGAAGTACTTGAGCAACTCATTGGCACGGTTGGTGAAGATGCCATCGACACCGGCATCCATCACTTTCTTGAAGTCCACCGCTTCATCCACGGTGTAGACATGCACCAGCAGACCCTGGTCATGGGTGTACTGGTTCATCCACGGTTGCACCAGGTCCGCGTAACTCTGGCTGCCGCCATGGGTCAACGCCGCGGATGGCCCGGTACCAACGGCGCCCTGGGCCTTGGCGTACTGAATCCACTTTTCGAATTCAGCCTTGTCCTTGGGTTCCTGCTTGGCGTAATAGGCGGCCTTGTCCGTTTCGCCGGACTCGGCAAAAGGCACCTTGGATTTGGGCTCGATGTTGCCTTCGCCCACCCACAACAGCAGGATCTTCGGCACCTTCGGCATCTCTTTGTGCAGCAGTTCGAGACTGCTCTTTTCAAAGGTCTGCAAGACGACTTTGCCCTTGCCCTGGCCGACCCCCGTGGCCCGCTTGGCCAGTTTCGACCCGGCCGGGCTCAGCCAACCGCGGTCTTGCAGTTTGTCCTTCAGGTCGCGCTCGATGCCGGGGAACAGTTTCGGCTCTTTGGTTTCGATGTACAGCCCGGGCTTTTGCTGCGGATTGCCCTCGGCGATATTGATCACTTCATCGAGGGTCAGGATCTTCAGGCCGGCGAACGAAGGGCGCGCGCGATCCGGGTAAGCGGTGTTGAACCAACTGCCGGCATCGAGGGTTTTGAGCTCCGCCATGGTGAATTCGTTGGCGGTGCTGTCCTTACGCTCGGGGAATTTGACCGCGACATCCGTGGTGCGCAGCAGGCTGTCGTCATGCAGGACGAACAACACGCCGTCCTTGCTGCGTTGCAGGTCCAGTTCCAGGTAATCGGCGCCCAGGTCGCGGGCCAGCTTGTAGGCGGCAGCGGTAGATTCCGGCGCGTCGAACGAGGCCCCGCGGTGGGCGATCACGGCGGGGTGCGGAATGCCTTGGAGGCTTGCCAGGGCCTTGGGGTTCGGGTTCTCGGACGCTTGGGTCTGGCCGAAGCCGAGCAACAGGCTCAGCATCAAGGCGGTGCGGGTGAAGGTGACAGGCATGCTCGAAATCCTTTCGTCGGTGTGCAAAAAACTATCTTTTAACAACTGAACGCGGTCGGCGCTATCGCCATACCGACATAAAGCTGTGCAAAGAAGATTTTTCCCACGCATTTCCAGGCCGCTTTGCAGTACCCTTGCCGCATCAGTTTCCCCGGCAGAGGGAAACCTTAAATCCTGTGTCCGCTTGCCCTGCGTGTAAACCATTGATCAGACGTCCTGAGGGACGCATCCATGAGGTTTACCATGCGCACCACTTCGACATTCATCTGCCAGGCCGCCGACCAGCTCAAGGGTTTTGTCGGCTTGAACCGCAAGACTGGCCAGTACATCGTGCGTTTCAGCGAAGACGCTTTCGGCATGGACGTGGCCGACGACGGCATCATCCCCACCTGCGAATTTGTCTGGGCCCCCGTGGCAGACGGCACCATGGCCCTCAAGCGCGAGCGGATCCAGTTGCTGCTAGACCAGCACATCGACGACCGGATCAACCTCACCGAACCCTTGCGGGTGTACATGGCCCGCAGTGATTTGCCAGAGATCGTGGCGGTGCGGCAGTTGGTGGAGGGCTGAAGCCCTCGATCTTGCGTTGAACAGAGATCCTGTGGGAGCCCACAAGGATTTTTGGAATGGCACGGTCCTGTGGCGAGGGAGCTTGCTCCCGCCGGGTCGCGCAGCGGCCCGCAAAAAAGCGATGAGCGCTGCGCACTCAAGCCGGAGAAGGCTCCCTCGCCACAAAAGCTTCCCTGCTATCACGCTACAGATTGATCAACGGTAAACACTGTGACATTAGATTGGGCGTTGGAAGGCATAGTCGCGTTCGACCTTGCACACCCTCGTATGGCAATGGCTATACCAGGTGGAGCGGCCGCGCTCACGGATCGCGCGGTGTTCGGGATGCTGCTTCCAGGCCAGGATCGCGGCTTCATCGCTCCAATAGGACACGGTAATCCCCAGGCCATCTTCGCCACGCGCCGATTCGACACCGAGAAACCCCGGCTGCTCTCGAGCCAAGGCCAGCATGTGCTCGGCGGCTTCGGCGTATCCTTGGTTCCCCTCGGTGCGCAGGGAGGTGAAAATCACTGCGTAGTAGTGGGCGTTCATGGCGTTGTCCTGGCGCAGGCTTGGACAAACGCGCTGACCAGCGGCGGCACGCGCCCTTCCAATGCGGCACGTTCAGGCTGGAACAGCGTGGCGACGAAGAACGGATGGTCCTGCAGCTCCACCGCTCGCAGGCCGCCGGCCGAGTCTCGGGCCACGGGATGCAGGCGCTGATTGAGCAAGTCTTCTTCAAAGTTCGGGTTGACCCCGAAGCGGCAATGGTAGCCCTCGAATACCATCTGGCGACCATAAGCCTTGGCAATCAACGAGTCCGCATCGAGCTGAAGGCTATCGATGGTTTCGATCAAGGCACAGCTCAGCGGCGTCAACAGCGCGCGTTTAGCTTCGGGATCGGTTTCGCCATGGGCGGCATCGGCCCAACCCATCACATTGCGCGCGTATTCCAGCACGGCATGCTGAAAACCACCGCAGGTGCCGAGGAAAGGGCGATGCTGTTCGCGGGCAAAACGAATCGCTTGCACGGCGCCGTCTTCACTTCGGTAAGGACTGCCGGGCACGCACCAGACGCCGTTGAAGTCATTTAGAACGCTGTTGTCAGCGATGGAGTCGGTTGCCAACCATTGGAAGTGAATGTCTTGGCCGGTTTGTCTGGTGATGAGCTCAAGGGCGATGGGGATTGCCCGATGAGCCGTTATCTGGGGGGCATGGTCGCCGACCAGGGCGATGTGTAAAGGACGCTGTTTTTCCATGGGAGAGTCGCCGCTTGTTGATTCCTGGTCGCCACTATAGATTGGCGTTCACGCAATCAATATTGGCGTTTATACAAGTGATCAATGCAGCAGCGCACTATCGTTTGGACTATCCCGACCTGTCCCTGATCCTCGCACTGGTCCGTGGCGGCTCACTGGCCCGGGCCGCTCGATTGCTGCAGGTGGATGTGTCCACGGTGTTTCGTTCGGTACGTCGGCTGGAGGCGGCCCTGGGCCAGCCCTTGTTCGAAAAAAGCCGTTCCGGGTACTTGCCCACGAGCCTGGCCCAGGCGCTGGCCGAGCAAGCCGAGCGCGCCGAACAGGCCTTGGAGGCGGCGCGGGTGGGGGTGGAGCAGGGCGGCGAGGTCATCAGCGGGACGGTACGCTTGACGTGCAGCGACTCGGTCCTGCAAGCGTTGCTGCTGCCTGCGCTGGCGCGTTTCATGCCCGCGTATCCGGCGTTGACCCTTGAGCTGAGCACCTCGAACGACTTCGCCAACCTGAGCCGCCGCGATGCCGACATCGCGTTACGCCTGACCCGTACGCCGCCGGAACACCTGGTCGGTCGAAATCTGGGCGATGTGGCATACCGGGTATGCGCCAGCGCCACCTACCTGCGCTTGGCGAATACGGATGACCTGGCTTCCATGACCTGGATCGCGTCGGACGATTTCCTCCCGGATCACCCCACCGTGGCCTGGCGCCGCCAACATCTACCCGCCGTGGTGCCCGCCTATCGCTGCAACAGCATGCTCTCGGTCACCGAACTGGTGCGAGCCGGCTTGGGTGTGGCGGCGTTGCCGGACTTTCTGATCGATGAACACCAGGGCCTGATACCCCTTGGCGAACCGCTGGAGGGGTATGACACCGCCCTGTGGCTCCTGACTCGCCCTGACTGCCGGGCCTTGCGCTCGGTGGTGAGCTTGTTCGATGAGCTGGGGCGCAATCTGCGCTGGCTCTGACTTTTAACGAGTAGGGTGTGCATGACTCAATGGACGATGGTCCCCAACGGTTATAGTGCCTCAAGCACCCGCCCTTGGCAGAGAACATCACGATGACGAAGTCTTCCCAACCCACTCCCGCCGCACCCGTTGACCACTTGCGTTTTCATCGCCCCCACGCGCATCTGGCGCCGACCTTCGGCAATGACCGCTTTGCGCTGAGAGCGGAGGCGTTCGCGCGTTTTTTCGGGACGCCGATGTTCCTCGGCGCGCAAACCTTGATCGTGCTGATATGGGTCAGCCTGAACCTGGTGGGGGTCTTTCATTTCGATGCTTACCCATTCATTTTGCTGAACCTGGCGTTCAGCCTGCAGTCAGCCTATGCCGCGCCGCTGATTTTGCTGGCACAAACCCGTCAGGCTGCTCGGGACAAAGCCCAGGCGGAAGCCGATGCCCAGCATCGTGAAGCCTTGGCCATCGCCAACAGCGAGCGCCAGGCCCAGTCCGCGCAGAATACGGCGCAGTTGCTTGAGTTGTTGGAACAGAACACCCGCCTGACGGAAATGACCAAGGCATTGACCGAGCGCATCGACAACTTGACCACTGAAATGCACCAGAAGGTCGTGCACAACCCATCGGTGCAGTAGTCCTTCACGCCAGGACTTCTTGATCAAGCCTGGTAACGGCTCAGGAACATGTCGAGGGCCGATTCGATCACCTGGGCTTGCTCCTCCTGGGTCAGGCTGGGTTGCCCCATCGAGACCTGCGGCCAGAAGGCGAACGTCTTGAGCAGCCCATGCATTTGCTGGGCGGCAAATGCCGGTTCCACGGGTTTCAACCGGCCATCGGCCTGGGCTTGGCGAATCCAGGCCGTCAGGCCTTCTTCCCGCTGGCCCATGCGCGACACCATGTCCCGGGCCCGCTCCGGGGAATGAATGGTTGCGGCGATGGCGATGCGCGCCAGGTCAAGGAAGTTCTCATCCGCCAGCATGTGCAGTTTGGCTTGCAGCAACGTTTGCAGCTGCTCCCGTAGCGGCTTTCGCGGGCTGTAGGGCATGTCCTGTTCCGCGGTAATGCTGTTCCATAACCGATTCAGAATTTCGGCAAACAATTCTTCCTTGCTCGGAAAATGGTTATACACCGTGCGCTTCGATACGCCGGCAGTCGCCGCAATCTTGTCCATGCTGGTGATCTCGAAACCGCTGCTACGGAATTCAGCAATCGCGGCCTGGAGGATGGCTTCGCGTTTTCGCTCGGTAAGGCGCTGCGGTACGGTCATGGGCAATTCGTCGGTGAGATGAGAGAACTTACACTCGGCAGTTTACTTGCTACCGGGATTCATGCAATCTAGAAAGTACACCGAGTGGTGTAGTTTTTTGAGTCAAGCGGCTGAGCGTGCATGCAACGGCCATCCAGCGTCCCACAACGGCGAAGCGCAATTGCGCCGACGCCCTTGGAGTTATCGCACCATGACCATTCCCTCTCTTTCGACCGACAATCCGTCCGCCCAAAACGCATCCCGGCGTGAACAGGGCAAGTATCGCAATCATGCCTTCACGCCTCGGGAAGGCTTTGGCACCACCCTGCGTATCATCTGGAACATGATCTTCCACAAGCCGCGCACCACTCGGCCTTCGGGCGCCATCGAGGTTCAACCGCTGTCGCGCGACACCCTGCTGGCCGCGCCGAACAACAGTGTCTGGCGCCTCGGCCATTCCACCGTGCTGCTCAAGCTGCGGGACAAGTTCTGGCTGACCGACCCGGTTTTCTCCGAACGTGCCTCACCCGTGCAATGGGTCGGTCCCAAGCGTTTTCATCAGCCACCCATCAGCCTGGAAGAACTGCCGCCGATCGAAGCAGTGATCCTTTCCCATGATCATTACGATCACCTCGACCATCAGGCCATTCTCAAACTGGCTGCCAAGACTCGCCACTTCCTGGCTCCCTTGGGCGTGGGCGACACCCTGATCAAATGGGGCATCGACGCCAGCAAGGTCCGTCAGTTGGACTGGTGGCAAGGCACCGAAGTGGACGGTATCGAGTTCATTGCCACGCCATCCCAGCATTTTTCCGGTCGCGGCCTGTTCGACAGCAACGGCACGTTATGGGCCTCGTGGGTGATGATCGACGCCGGTACCCGGATTTTCTTCAGCGGCGACACTGGTTATTTCGATGGTTTCAAACGCATCGGCGAGCAATACGGCCCCTTTGATCTGACGCTGATGGAAACTGGTGCCTATAACGTCGACTGGCCGCATGTCCACATGCAGCCGGAGCAAACCCTGCAAGCTCATATCGATCTCAAGGGCCGTTGGCTACTGCCGATCCACAACGGCACATTCGACCTGGCGATGCATGCCTGGTATGAACCCTTCGATCGCATCCTGGCGCTGGCCTGGGAGCGCAACGTCAGCATCGCTACGCCGCAAATGGGCGAAGCATTCACCCTGACGCAGCCGAAACGTGGCCGCGCCTGGTGGCTGGACGTGGAGCCCTCGGCTTATCAGGACCAGCCCGACATGGCCTGACTCCCGACGCATCGATCATTCGATCATTGCGTAGTCTGGGCGCTCCATCGGATCCGGCGTGGCGCCCTTGATGTTCATGCCGCGCCCCGGTGCGAAGCCGGGGAAGAACACCAGGCCCTCGGCCTCCAGCCGAAAGGCCAGGGCCAGGCGGGTCACATCGAGCAACTCGCCCCCAGCCTCGAAGCGGCGGATGGCCTGGACCGAGACGCCGGATTGGCGGGACAGCTCCTCGACACTCCAACCGAGCATGGCTCGCGCCTGTGCACTGTGAGCAGGGGTGAATTGATAGACAGCGATGCGTTGCAGGGTGGTTTTGATTGCGAGAGAGGCCATGGGGGGGCTCCAAAGCTGTGGGATAAAAAAACACTGTGTTTTTGTACAGTTGTTTTGAATCCCGATCAATCTCATTTTTTTGATCAATGACCAGCGGTCTTTTCCAGCCAGGCACTCGGCGCGTGTCCCAGTACCCGGCGGAACATGGTGGAGAACGCGGCGGGGCTGTCGTAGCCCAGATCCAGGGCAATGCGGGTTACCGAATCGCCTACGGCCAATCGGGACAATGCCGACATCACACACGCCTGTTGCCGCCATTGGCTGAAACTTGCCCCGGTTTGCTGGCTGAACAGGCGATTGAACGAGCGCAAGCTGATATGTAACTGCGCCGCCCATTGCACGGGCGAGACGTGGGCGTTGGGGTGTTTCAGAAATCCCTGGCACAGGCCTAGCAGACGCGGGTCCTTGGGCAGTGGAAGGTGCAGCGGCAAATGCGCGCTGCGGGCCAGCTCGTGCAGCAACAGATCGATTAATGCACCGTCGCGTCCAGCCTCGTCATAGTCCGGGGCAAGTTCCACGGCTTCCATCAGCAACTGGCGCATCAGCGGCGACACGCTGATGACCTGGCAACGGGCGTCCATGGCCGTTACGGCGGCCGGTTTGATATACAAGCTTCGCGTGCTGACGCCCAGCATCAGCACCTCATGGGCAACCCCGGGCGGGATCCACACCGCCCGTTGCGGCGGCACCACCCAATTGCCGTCCGCGGTGCTGACCTGCATGACTCCGGTGGCGCCGTAGAGCAACTGCGCCCGACGATGGCGGTGCAATGGCAACAAATGTCCGTGGGGGTAATCGGTGCCAATGGCGACGACTGCCCTGGGGGTCGCATCCAATAAATCGATCGAAGTGTTGCGCATCAACGGGCCACTCGTGATTGGCGTAAACGCGAACATTATTGGCCTGTTTGCTACAGCAGGCCAAGCGTCGCTTACCCATCGTGGGCGCCCACATTTCACGGAATCACCTCGAATGTTCTATATATTGCTCGCATGCTTCGGCTGCCTGAGTGGCGTGACAGCCGTGCTGTTCGGGTTCGGCGGCGGCTTTGTCGTGGTGCCCTTGGTGTATCGCATGCTGACGGTCCATCACACCGGTGACGTCATCGGTGAGTCGGCGATGCACATCGCCGTCGCTACCTCCACCTGCGTCATGATCGTCAACGCCCTGGTTGCCACTCGAAAACAACGCCGCGCCGGTCAGTTGATTCGTCGTTATTTGTGGCCGTTCGGCGGCTTCATTGCCCTGGGCGCGGCCCTCGGCGCAGCTACTGCCACCTGGATGAGCGGCGAGATTATCCGCTACGCTTTCATTGCCTACCTGGGCCTGACCATTTTGGATTGCCTGCTGCGGCGAGGTTTTCTGACACACACCAGCGATGCCGTCCCACGACCTTTGGCGACAATGGAGACCGCGTTGGGTGGCACCACCATCGGAATCATCGCCACGGTCCTGGGGGTTGGCGGCAGCGTCATGACCGTGCCGTTGCTACGCCGCTGCGGCCTGAGCATGTCCCAGGCCACGTCGATGGCCAATCCGCTGAGCTTGCCCGTCGCGTTGGCCGGTACTGTTACCTACATGGCCATGGCCGGTTTCACCGATACAGACTTCGGCCCGTGGTTTATCGGTTATATCGATCTACTGGCCTTTGTTGCGCTCACACTTGGCGCGTTACTGGGCATTCGCCTGGCAACGCCATGGATCGGGCGGATACCGGATCGGCTGCACGCGTGGGTCTATATTGGATTGTTAGTCATTGTGATGCTGGGCATATCGATACAATAAATCGCTGCACGGCGTTGCTCGAAATCCAGTGAAGGAGGGTGCCATGTCGATATCCGACAGTGACTGGAAGAGTTACAACGAACTCTACGATCTGGCGCTAGAGCGCTTCTGCCAAGGCGTTCTTGCTGATGCCCAGACCATCGCTCAGAGCGAAGCTTTATCAGCTCACGCGCGATATCGTACGCTCTATCGCCTCATGCGAAATCGGGACAAGGACTTGGCGATGGCATTCAATGTATCTCGACGCCGAGACGTCTCTTTATCTTTGAGATTGATGATTGCATATGACCTGCTGAGCGATCAGGAATTGGCGGTCCTGAGCGAGGAGCTGCGTGAAAGGGTTTCTGACGCCGTTCGCCAACCCTTTGAGATTGAATGGGCTGAAGACACATAAGTATTTTTCAAGCATTTTCCAGAGAGTCTGAATGTTAATCTTCAACTGCACCGAAGCGGCCAGCAACTTCTTCAGCCGCGTGAGCAAAGGTAAGAAAATTACCCCAGTGGAGAAACCACCATCACCCGTTATCGAGGACGATGAGGTGGTGGTTGAGTTCGCCGAACAGTGGCTGGTCCATGCTATCACCGTGCAGCGCAAACACGTGTTGTTCGTCATCCATGTGCAAACCCGTTACTGCATGATTTTCGCCGATGCTAAAAAAGCTGATATTGAAGGTTTTGTTCAGCGGTTTTCCGAGCGATGGATCAATGGCCTGATGCGTCACGCGGGACAGCACGACCTCCTTCGCTGGGTCGATGATGAACCGATGATGGAACGCTTCCGGGAAAGTTGCCGTGAGTACGTTTTTTACAAACGTGGTCATCGTGGTGCGCAAAAGCACATCAACGAAATTTCCTGGATTTTCGAGGACTGTGCCGCCGAATGGGGAACGTTACCCACAGATGAATACGCTGCGGGCCGCTTCGATGGCAATAGGAATAACACCCCGAGAAGCAGTAAGGGGCATAAGGACTATTACTACCCGGATGAGGAAATGATCATTCACTGGTTGCGGGTGTACGGTGGCGTGGATGATTCCGCCGCCGAGGCTGCTCGTGAACGACGTATGGAAGTGAGACGGGAAATCTGGGCACTCGAACGGCAACTTGCGCAAGAAGCGCAATGAATAGGAAAAGCGACGACGCTCCGCAGCTCGTCGTCTGAGTCACAACAGTCTCTCAGGCGAAATTACTTTTCATCCAACCCCGGCGCTTCCCGAATAATGAAGTGATCCAGGTTCTCGATATTGGCACTGAACACCCCGAACGTCTGGTCGGGGTTTTTCTTGCTCGGTACCTGCTTGAGCTCCGGCGTCACGCCATAAAAGAAGCAATACAACGGCGCATCACTGTCGGCGGCGTGCTTGATCTCTTCCAGGAACGCTTTGCGCTTGCGGTAGTTATCGATCAGCTTCTTGCTCAGGTAAACGTTGACCGAGTAAGGCTTTTTCTTCGTCTCGTCCGGTTGTTTGAACCAGACCTTGGGTTCGAAATCGATGCGAAAGCTTTGCGTGTAATCCTTGATCTCCTTGATCTTGCCCCAGTAAATGAGCCCCTTGTTATCCAGCAGGTACTCGATCTTCTTGAAGAACGACCCATAGGGCGCCGTGTGCTCGCCAATCTTCAGCATCATGCGCTTGAGCAGGTCCTTGTCCGCGAAGTTCGACACGAAGCACTCCACCGGATGGGCGAAGACATGGGTCTTGTCCGGTGCCGAGTCACGGCCCGGGTGCTCGTCATGCCTGGCGGCTGAAGGCATGCGCTCATCGCGTATCACGTCTGCCGTCGCCGTCGGGTTGGACGGCTTGCGCACATACTCACGCCGAGTCAGCAACAACTCCGAAGGGAAATGCTCCTCCCGCCCGTCATCCGATTCCGCGCCATCCACTTCCAGGCCCGAGGCTGGCGCCTTCAGGCTGACATAAGGGCAACCCTCGATATGCCGCGTGCTGGGGATGTTCTTGAAGTGCGGCGTGCGCACGTAATTCACATTCTTGGCGTTGAACGTCCCCAACACATTCGCCGCATCAAACGCCATTCGACAGGCATCGTTGGGGCACTGGAACTGTTCTTTCGCGGAATCGAACGCCACCGTCTCGTCGAAATTCAGATCGCGCACGTCATAAATCGACAGCTTGTCGTCGAGGCTGCGGCAGTAGGCGAGGTCGAATTTCATGGTGGGCTCGGGTCCTTGAGGGGGAAGGGTATTAATAGCGGGAGGCGGGGTGGGTTGCACTGACTGTTTTCAGATCAGAGCAAATTTGTAGCAATGCCCCGCCCATGGACAGCGCCCGAGACGTTATTGATATTCTTCCAGCTCAACACCGACCCTGTGGCGAGGGAGCTTGCTCCCGCTGGGCTGCGCAGCAGCCCCCAACCTCATTTCACCAACGAAAAACCGCCGCCCGAACACGAACGACGGCTTCAGATTGAGCTTCAAAACCCCCGCAAAACCCGCGACGCCTTCCGCCACCAAGACTCATGCTGGCCAAACGGATCATCCACCAACACCGCCGGCATATCCCGCAAGCGAATCCATGGTTCATCCAGCCAATGCAGCATGCAGAGCGACATCTTCGGCCAATCCAACACGCTCAACGTCGGCCGCTCCACCTTATGCGAGCAGCGCTCATCCCGCAGCGTAGGCACCACCTGATACGTGATCCACTCACGCAGCAACCGATACTCAGGGCAGTAGTGATAAACCAACAACGCATAAATGCCCGACTCGCTCAGCATCAGACGTTCCTCGGTCAACCCGTGGACATGCACGAGCATCATCCGACGCTGGTCAGGGTCAAGCTTGCGGGTCATGCGCTCATCGAGGTGCTTGCTCATCAAGCGTCCCAAGTCGCAGGCGCTGAACCAAGCCTGGTTTTCAACCAAGAGGGCATGAAGATGGAGGTTGTGACGGGTGAACGATCCCGGGAGATAAGCATCAGGCATGATTGATCTCCAAGGTATACGGAGAGCAGGGTGAAATTTTTGTGGGCATAACCACCTCTACGTTCGAAGGTTAGCGGCGCGAGCCCGACGTAGAGGATGTAAGAAAATCCCAACAAGCTATTTCCCTACACAGAATTGCTCATGTTCTTAGACAACATGCGCTTCTATGGGGGGGCGATCAGCTACTACGTTGGGCGTTTCTTAGGCACCTGCGACTAAGATAGGTAACGAGGCGATACGGCGTCAATGCGGAAGGATTCTGAGTTTTTCGTAGGGCAAAGGTAGCGCGCCTGCGCCAGAGTTAAACGCGGCTTTGGTTCTGCAGAACACAAAAAACCCCGTTTTCACGGGGTTTTAAGTTAAGTCGCTGGTGGTTCAGCTCAGGATTTCTCTCTCGAAATCAATCCCAGCTCAAAGCCCCACCCGTCTGATACTCAATCACTCGCGTCTCAAAGAAGTTCTTCTCTTTCTTCAAGTCCATGATCTCGCTCATCCAAGGGAACGGGTTAGTCGTGCCTGGATACTCTTCCTTCAGACCAATCTGCGACAAACGACGGTTAGCGATGAACTTCAGATAGTCTTCCATCATCGCCGCATTCATCCCCAACACGCCGCGAGGCATGGTGTCGCGGGCGTATTCGATCTCCAGCTGCGTACCCTGCAGGATCATCTGGGTCGCTTCTTCCTTCATCTCGGCATCCCACAAGTGCGGGTTTTCGATCTTGATCTGGTTGATCACGTCGATGCCGAAGTTCAGGTGCATGGATTCGTCGCGCAGGATGTACTGGAACTGCTCGGCGACGCCGGTCATTTTGTTGCGGCGGCCCATGGAAAGGATCTGGGTGAAGCCACAGTAGAAGAAGATGCCTTCCAGGACGCAGTAGTAGGCGATCAGGTTGCGCAGCAGCTCTTTGTCGGTGTCCGGGGTGCCGGTTTCGAACTTCGGATCGGAGATCGAACGGGTGTATTTCAGGCCCCAGGCGGCTTTTTTCGCGACCGATGGGATCTCGTGGTACATGTTGAAGATCTCGCCTTCATCCATGGCCAGCGATTCGATGCAGTACTGGTAGGCGTGGGTGTGGATCGCCTCTTCGAAGGCCTGGCGCAGGATGTACTGGCGGCATTCCGGGTTGGTGATCAGGCGGTACACGGCCAGGACCAGGTTGTTGGCAACCAGGGAGTCGGCGGTGGAGAAGAAGCCCAGGTTGCGCATCACGATGCGGCGCTCGTCGTCGGTCAGGCCTTCCGGGTTTTTCCAGAGGGCGATGTCGGCGGTCATGTTGACTTCTTGCGGCATCCAGTGGTTTGCGCAGCCGTCCAGGTACTTCTGCCAGGCCCAATCGTATTTGAATGGCACGAGCTGGTTGAGGTCGGCGCGGCAGTTGATCATGCGCTTTTCGTCGACGGCGACACGGGCGGAGGCGCCTTCGAGTTCGGCGAGGCCTTCGGCGATGTCGAGTTTGTCGAGGGCGGCCTTGGCGCGAATGATCGCGGCCGAGTCGTTGGCCGTCACGGCCCGGGCTTCGAGGGCGGCGGCACCGCCGGCGCTGTCGAGGCGGTCCATGTTGGCTTCAGAAGCGTGGCCGGCGTTGGCGCCTTTTACAGCGACTTCGCCGTCTTCTTTGTCGAATTCGTCCCAGCTCAGCATGACGTGTCGTCTCCTGCGTGAGGGCCAGATGCCCAATGAAGGCCTACTGGCCGCGGTGGATCTTGGAAAAATCGTTTGTTGCAGCAGCTGACGCAGGCAATAAACAGAAAAATGTACGGGTCATTCTGAAGCGGCTGTGTACGCGAGGAGGCGATGAGCCTCTGCGGGGGCTTCAGGCTGGCTTGATCCCCTGTAAGGGAATATTGCAGGCCCGTTTAAGGCGGCATTATAAGGACTTTTTTGCCTACGTGCTGCGGCGAAATAGCTCACAGAAGGGGTAGCGGCTGGCATATCCGCGTGGGAGCGAGGGTTTACAAGGCTTTGGCCGCTGAAGATTTTTTTTGCATGGGTTGCGGGGCGGGTTTTTTTGATCAAAAAATGAGCGTTTTTTACGGTTTTGCACTACATGTTGTGTTTATGGAGGGTTTTCGGCGCTTTCAGACACAACCAGGCCCGATCGAAGTCGGGCCGTGGAAAATGCCAGTAATGATCAGCCGATACGGGCCGAACCGGTTTGATCGTAGCCATCTTCCGCGACGGTAGCGGAGCCGGTACGGTCGTAGCCGTCTTGCGCGACGGTAGCAGAACCGGTGCGGTCGTAGCCGTCTTCAGCGACCGCGGAACCGGTGCGATCAAATCCGTCGGCGGCGAAGGTGTTGCCGGCCAGTACGGACAGGGTCAGGACGAGGATCAGTGGGGTTTTCATGGTGGTTGCTCCCGATTGGTTTAAAGGTTGATCAGCCGTTGGAGCAGCCGTTGCCCATGACGCTGTAGCGCAGGATGTGGCGCTGGCCCTTGGAATCGTCGTATTCCATCTTCGCCGGGACCACTTCGCAGACGTTCGGGATTTCGCTCATGGAAATGACTTTGGCGATGTCCAGGTGGGTGGAGTAGGTGTACTCCTCAATGGCCGGTTTTTGCTGTGCAGCATCGGTCGGGAGCTCGTCTGCCATCGCGGTGGCGCAAAGGCTGCCGAGGACCAGAACCCATAAAGCTTTCATCTGATTCACCTTTCTTGAGGTCGAGTGGGGTCACGCAACCTTTTTGGGGTTGCGTGTGGAGCAAGTATTGGAAGTTGGATTAACGGCCTTCGTGGGGGCTGTGTTGCGTTAATCGTGTTTGCCGGTTGGCGAGATGAATTTTAGGGAGTGGGGCGGGGCACAAAAAGACTCGGTTTTGATAAACACTGTTGGTTGATCTGGTAATAATCGCTGCAGGTGGGGGGATTGTCTGCTGTATCTATGTTGGATGGGCTACCGCCATCGCGAGCAAGCTCGGCTCCCACAGGCTCGGCTGCTGCACAGGGAAAAGCCTGGCGGGAGGGAGTTGCACGTTAGTACCGACATTTTGTAGGGACTTGTTACTACCATCGTCGAATGGTTCTATAGGCCCGCCCCGGGCTACAACGGGATCATACAAAAACAACTATTCACCGAGGTAAGAAAGATGAGTGCGGCTTCTGTGTATCCCGTTCGCCCCGAGGTTGCGGCCAATACGCTGACTGACGAGGCGACCTACAAGGCCATGTACCAGCAGTCGGTGGTCAACCCGGACGGCTTCTGGCGCGAGCAGGCCAAGCGCCTCGATTGGATCAAGCCTTTCACCACGGTGAAGCAGACGTCCTTCGACGATCACCATGTCGATATCAAGTGGTTCGCCGACGGCACCCTGAACGTTTCCTACAACTGCCTCGACCGTCACCTGGCCGAGCGCGGCGATCAGGTGGCGATTATCTGGGAGGGCGATGACCCTGCCGAGAGCCGCAACATCACCTATCGCGAGCTGCATGAAGAAGTCTGCAAGTTCGCCAACGCCCTGCGCGGCCAGGACGTGCATCGCGGCGACGTGGTGACGATCTACATGCCGATGATCCCCGAGGCCGTGGTCGCCATGCTGGCTTGTGCCCGGATCGGAGCGATCCACTCGGTCGTTTTCGGCGGCTTCTCGCCGGAAGCACTGGCCGGTCGGATCATCGACTGCAAGTCCAAAGTGGTGATCACCGCCGACGAGGGCGTTCGCGCCGGCAAGAAGATCCCGCTCAAGGCCAACGTCGATGACGCGTTGACCAACCCGGAAACCAGCAGCATCCAGAAGGTCATCGTGTGCAAGCGCACCGCGGGCAATATCAAATGGAACCAGCACCGTGACATCTGGTACGAAGACCTGATGAAGGTGGCCGGTACCGTTTGCGCGCCGAAGGAAATGGGCGCCGAAGAAGCGCTGTTCATCCTCTACACCTCCGGTTCCACTGGCAAACCCAAGGGCGTGCAGCACACCACGGCCGGCTACTTGCTGTACGCGGCGCTGACCCATGAGCGCGTGTTCGACTACAAGCCAGGCGACGTCTACTGGTGCACCGCCGACGTCGGCTGGGTCACCGGTCACAGCTATATCGTCTATGGCCCACTGGCCAACGGCGCGACCACACTGCTGTTCGAAGGCGTGCCGAACTACCCGGACATCACCCGAGTGGCCAAGGTTGTCGACAAGCACAAGGTCAACATCCTCTACACCGCGCCGACCGCCATCCGCGCGATGATGGCCTCGGGCACTGCCGCCGTCGAAGGTGCTGACGGCAGCAGCCTGCGCCTGTTGGGTTCGGTCGGCGAGCCGATCAACCCGGAAGCCTGGGACTGGTACTACAAGAATGTCGGCAAGGAGCGTTGCCCGATCGTCGACACCTGGTGGCAGACCGAAACCGGTGGCGTGCTGATCAGCCCACTGCCAGGCGCCACGGCGTTGAAGCCAGGTTCGGCCACGCGTCCGTTCTTCGGTGTGGTGCCGGCGTTGGTGGACAACCTCGGCAACCTGATCGAAGGCGCGGCCGAAGGCAACCTGGTGATCCTCGATTCGTGGCCAGGCCAGGCGCGTACGCTGTACGGCGACCATGACCGTTTTGTCGACACCTACTTCAAGACTTTCAGCGGCATGTATTTCACCGGCGACGGTGCGCGTCGCGACGAGGATGGCTACTACTGGATCACCGGTCGGGTGGATGACGTGCTCAACGTGTCCGGCCACCGCATGGGCACGGCCGAAATCGAGAGCGCCATGGTCGCCCACCCGAAAGTCGCCGAAGCGGCGGTGGTCGGTGTGCCGCACGACATCAAGGGGCAGGGCATCTACGTCTATGTCACCCTCAATGCCGGCGAAGAAACCAGCGAGGCGCTGCGCCTGGAACTGAAGAACTGGGTGCGCAAGGAGATCGGTCCGATTGCTTCGCCGGATGTGATCCAGTGGGCGCCGGGGCTGCCAAAAACCCGCTCTGGCAAGATCATGCGCCGCATCCTGCGCAAGATCGCCACGGCGGAGTACGACGGGTTGGGTGATATCTCCACCCTGGCCGACCCGAGCGTGGTGGCGCATCTGATCGAGACGCACAAGACCATGAACGTTGCCTGACGGCGGTTTGTGACCTCAAGCAGCCCCGCCTGGCATTTGCCTGGCGGGGCTTTTTTGTGGGGCCTGTCTGATCCTGAATAAGGTTTACACCTATTTCACGGCTGGACGCTCTTGTGGCGAGGGAGCTTGCTCCCGCTCGGCTGCGCAGCAGTCGTAAACCGGCCCATGCGGTATGACCGAACGACCGCGGTGCCTGGCTTTGGGGCTGCTGCGCAGCCCAGCGGGAGCAAGCTCCCTCGCCACAGGGTTTTGTGTTTGGCCGACATGGTCTGCGAATAAATATCGATCTTCGTCGTCAGACGCTTCCGAGCGTTACCGGTGTTTCGAAATGTGTAACCAAAGGCGCCACAACGGGGCGATGTGAAACGCCAAGCCCCGATACAGGGCGCTTTCGGGCGTCTGCAAAAATAAGCCGACACGCTGTGCTTGCCGGATTAGAAGGGTTTGCGAATAATGGGCCCGCTATTTGCAGCATAGATCGGTTTCCCTTCTTTTGCTCTTGCATGAATTTGCGGGGCTGTCAATGCGCTTGAACAGCTTTCTCGGTGCTTCTGTAATTTGTTGTCGCATTGAAGAAATATCGGCTTCGGGCCTGTCGTTAGAATGCCGATCACTCGCTCGTCGTGGCTCGTGTTGAATAAACCGTGAGCTTCCTAGGACGCAGCACCAAAGTTCGTTTCACTCATTCGCATATTGGGCTGTTGCTCACTCTGCCGTTTTTGCCCTTTACCGATGGAGTCCCAAGATGAAGAAACTTGTGCTGCTTGGCGCCCTGGCACTGTCCGTGCTGTCCCTGCCAACCTTCGCTGATGAGAAGCCCCTGAAGATTGGTATTGAAGCGGCTTACCCTCCGTTCGCCTCGAAAGCTCCAGATGGCAGTATCGTCGGTTTCGACTACGACATCGGCAATGCGCTGTGCGAAGAGATGAAAGTCAAGTGCGTGTGGGTCGAGCAAGAGTTCGACGGTCTGATCCCGGCGCTCAAGGTCCGCAAGATCGACGCGATCCTGTCGTCCATGTCGATCACCGAAGATCGCAAGAAGTCGGTTGATTTCACCAACAAGTACTACAACACCCCGGCTCGTCTGGTGATGAAGGCCGGAACCCAGGTCAGCGATAACCTGGCCGAGCTCAAGGGCAAGAATATCGGCGTGCAGCGCGGTTCGATCCACGAGCGTTTCGCCCGTGAAGTCCTGGCCCCGCTGGGTGCCGAGATCAAGCCATACGGTTCGCAGAACGAGATCTACCTGGACGTGTCCGCTGGTCGTCTCGACGGCACTGTGGCAGACGCTACGCTGTTGGATGACGGCTTCCTCAAGACCGATGCCGGCAAGGGCTTCGCATTTGTAGGTCCAGCCTTCACCGATGAGAAATACTTCGGCGACGGCATCGGTATCGCGGTTCGCAAGGGCGATGCGCTGAAAGACAAGATCAATGGCGCGATCACCGCCATCCGCGAGAATGGCAAATACAAGCAAATCCAGGACAAATACTTCGCTTTCGACATCTACGGCAAGTAACGACGTCCCGCCACTCGTGCGAAATGGCGCAAGCAACAGGATCTCTGCGGTTTGCGCCATTTTTTCATCCCACTTTCGAGGACCTGAATCATGTTGAAAGGCTACGGGGCTGTCATCCTCGATGGCGCATGGTTGACGCTTGAGCTCGCCTTGTCGTCCATGGCCCTGGCCATCGTCCTGGGGTTGATCGGCGTTGCGTTGCGCCTCTCTCCGGTGCGCTGGCTGGCGTGGCTGGGCGACCTGTATGCCACGGTCATTCGCGGTATTCCCGATCTGGTGCTGATCCTGCTGATTTTCTACGGTGGCCAGGACTTGCTCAACCGCGTGGCGCCGATGCTCGGCTACGACGATTACATCGACCTGAACCCGCTGGCGGCCGGTATCGGCACTCTGGGGTTCATCTTCGGTGCCTACCTGTCGGAAACCTTCCGCGGTGCCTTCATGGCGATCCCCAAGGGGCAGGCCGAGGCGGGCATGGCGTACGGCATGAACGGGTTCCAGGTGTTTTTCCGGGTGCTGGTGCCGCAGATGATTCGCCTGGCGATCCCGGGCTTCACCAACAACTGGCTGGTGCTGACCAAGGCCACCGCGCTGATTTCCGTGGTGGGCCTGCAAGACATGATGTTCAAGGCCAAGCAGGCGGCAGATGCCACGCGCGAGCCTTTCACCTTCTTCCTCGCAGTGGCGGCGATGTACCTGGTGATCACCAGTGTCTCGTTACTGGCATTGCGTCACCTTGAGAAGCGCTACTCGGTAGGCGTAAGGGCGGCTGATCTATGATCTTCGACTACAACGTCATCTATGAAGCCTTGCCGCTGTATTTCAGTGGCTTGTTGACCACTCTGAAGTTGCTGGCCCTGTCGCTGTTCTTCGGCCTGCTGGCGGCGTTGCCCCTGGGGCTGATGCGTGTGTCCAAGCAGCCGATCGTCAACATGACGGCCTGGCTCTACACCTACGTGATCCGCGGCACGCCGATGCTGGTGCAACTGTTCCTGATCTACTACGGGCTGGCGCAGTTCGCGATCGTTCGCGAAAGCTTCCTCTGGCCGTGGCTGTCCAGTGCGACCTTCTGTGCGTGCCTGGCGTTCGCCATCAACACCAGCGCCTACACCGCCGAAATCATCGCCGGCAGCCTGCGGGCCACGTCCAATGGTGAGATCGAAGCGGCCAAGGCCATGGGCATGTCGCGCTACAAGCTGTATCGCCGGATCCTGCTGCCATCGGCCTTGCGTCGGGCGCTGCCGCAATACAGTAACGAAGTGATCATGATGTTGCAGACCACCAGCCTGGCCTCCATCGTGACCCTGATCGACATCACCGGCGCCGCGCGTACGGTGAATGCGCAGTACTACTTGCCGTTCGAAGCCTACATCACGGCCGGCGTTTTCTACCTGTGCCTGACTTTTATCCTGGTGCGCCTGTTCAAGCTGGCCGAGCGCCGCTGGCTGGGTTACCTGGCCCCGCGCAAGCACTGATAACGCATCGATCCGATCGACTGCTCAACGACTGACGTTTTGTGAGAACCGACCGCATGTACAAGCTTGAAGTCCAAGACCTGCATAAACGCTATGGCAGTCACGAAGTGCTCAAGGGCGTGTCCCTGAAAGCCGCCGCTGGCGATGTGATCAGCATCATCGGCTCCAGTGGCTCCGGCAAGAGTACCTTCCTGCGTTGCATCAACCTGCTCGAGCAACCCCATGCTGGCAAGATCCTGCTCAACAACGAAGAGTTGAAGCTGGTCGCCGGCAAGGACGGCGCGTTGAAGGCCGCAGACCCCAAGCAACTGCAGCGCATGCGTTCGCGGCTGTCGATGGTGTTCCAGCATTTCAACCTGTGGTCCCACATGACCGCGTTGGAAAACATCATGGAAGCGCCGGTGCATGTGCTGGGCGTGACCAAGGCTCAAGCGCGGGAGAAAGCCGAGCACTACCTGAACAAGGTCGGCGTGGCCCATCGCAAGGATGCCTACCCGGGCCACATGTCCGGCGGCGAGCAGCAGCGTGTGGCGATCGCCCGTGCGCTGGCGATGGAGCCGGAGGTGATGCTGTTCGACGAGCCGACCTCGGCCCTCGACCCGGAACTGGTAGGCGATGTGCTCAAGGTGATGCAGGGCCTGGCCCTGGAAGGCCGGACGATGGTGGTGGTGACCCACGAAATGGGCTTTGCCCGTGAAGTGTCGAACCAACTGGTGTTCTTGCACAAAGGTATCGTCGAAGAAAGCGGCAACCCGCGCGAAGTGCTGGTCAATCCGCAATCCGAGCGCTTGCAACAATTTCTTTCGGGCAGCCTCAAGTAATCGCTCCCGTTACGCACCTGATTTGGGTCATGCTGCGCACCGCGCGCCAGATGGTCTAATTTGGTTGCAGCCGCTTTTGGCTTTAACACTGTTTTCGCTTCGGATCGCCCGCCATGACTGCCCATCGAATAGGTTTCCTGATTTGGCCCAGCACTAAAGCCTTGACGCTGGCGCTGGCCGAGGAGGCCTTGCGTGTTGCTCAGCGGGTGCATCCGGATGTGGTCTATGAACTGTCGTTCTTGCAGGCCGAACCACCGATCGACGGTGCCTGGCAACTGCCGGGCGAGCCCTGGGCTGGCAAGCTCGAAGGCTTGCAGAAGCTTTTCCTGCTGGCCGATGAGCCGCCGGCTGCGCTGGCCTCATCCCTGAGCAGCGCCCTCAAGCAACTGGTGCGTGCCGGTTGTGTGATTGGTGGTTTGTCTGCCGGTGTCTATCCCCTGGCCCAACTGGGTTTGCTCGACGGTTACCGTGCCGCCGTGCATTGGCGCTGGCAGGACGATTTCTCCGAGCGCTTCCCCAAGGTCATCGCCACTAGCCATCTGTTTGACTGGGATCGCGATCGCCTGAGCGCTTGCGGCGGCATGTCGGTGCTTGACCTGTTGCTGGCGGTGCTGGCTCGCGATCACGGCGCGGAACTGGCCGGTGCGGTGTCGGAAGAGTTGGTGGTCGAGCGCATTCGCGAGGGCGGCGAGCGTCAGCGCATCCCGTTGCAGAACCGTCTTGGCTCCAGCCATCCAAAGCTCACCCAGGCAGTGCTGTTGATGGAAGCCAACATCGAAGAGCCGCTGACTACCGACGAGATCGCCCAGCATGTCTGTGTATCCCGTCGACAGTTGGAGCGGATCTTCAAGCAATACCTCAATCGCGTGCCCAGCCAGTATTACCTGGAATTGCGCCTGAACAAGGCCCGGCAGATGCTGATGCAGACCAGCAAATCCATCATCCAGATCGGCCTGTCCTGCGGCTTCTCCTCGGGGCCGCACTTCTCCAGCGCCTACCGCAACTTCTTCGGCGCCACACCGCGGGAAGACCGCAATCAGCGCCGCAGCAGCAGCCCGTTCGAACTGTCGTCGGTGCCGTCCGAGCGGGGCTAGGGCTGGCGCGGTTCCTGTGGTAAGGCAACTTACCCGTGGCGAGGGAGCTTGCTCCCGCTGGGCCGCGAAGCGGACCCAAACGGCAAAACCGGTGCTTCAGATTGATCGGGGGCTTTTCTGGGGGACGCTGCGCGCCCCAGCGGGAGCAAGCTCCCTCGCCACAGATAACGCCTCTCAAGCTCCAGTTGTGGCTGGCCAGGGAAATATGGATGCAGGTGCCTCAAATCCCTTGGCAACGTTTAAACTGCGCCTTTGCGACGCTATTTGTCGCATTGCCGTAAACCCGCGAAAAACGTGGGTTGGCGCTATAAGAAGTTGTCGCTTGGCGGCAAGGCCGGGCTGAAAACTGTCCTTACAATCCTTACCAAGCCCGCCAGTTCCAGGCGGGTGTTCCTCATCAGGAGACTCCGATGTCCGTTGAGCAAGCCGCGGTACAACGCGCCGATTTCGACCAGGTTATGGTTCCCAACTATGCACCTGCTGCCTTCATCCCTGTGCGTGGTGCCGGTTCCCGCGTATGGGACCAATCCGGTCGTGAGTTGATCGACTTTGCTGGCGGTATTGCAGTCAACGTCCTGGGCCATGCCCACCCGGCACTGGTCGGTGCACTGACCGAACAGGCCAACAAGTTGTGGCACGTGTCCAACGTATTCACCAACGAGCCGGCCCTGCGCCTGGCCCATAAGTTGGTCAACGCAACCTTTGCCGAGCGCGCGTTCTTCTGCAATTCGGGCGCCGAAGCCAACGAGGCCGCCTTCAAGCTGGCCCGTCGCGTCGCGTTCGATCGTTTCGGCAGCGAGAAGTACGAAATCATCGCCGCACTCAATAGCTTCCACGGTCGTACCCTGTTCACCGTCAACGTCGGCGGGCAGTCGAAGTACTCCGACGGCTTCGGTCCTAAAATTACTGGCATCACCCACGTTCCTTACAACGACCTGGCCGCTTTGAAAGCCGCCATTTCGGATAAGACCTGCGCCGTGGTGCTGGAGCCGATCCAGGGCGAGGGCGGGGTGCTACCGGCCGAGCAGGCCTACCTGCAAGGCGCCCGCGACCTGTGCGATGCCCACGACGCATTGCTGGTGTTCGATGAAGTGCAGACCGGCATGGGCCGCAGCGGTCACCTGTTCGCCTACATGCATTACGGCGTGGTCCCGGACATCCTCACCAGCGCCAAGAGCCTGGGTGGTGGTTTCCCGATCGCGGCGATGCTCACCACCGAAGCGTTGGCCAAGCACTTGGTCGTCGGCACCCACGGCACCACCTACGGCGGTAACCCGCTGGCCTGCGCGGTGGCCGAAGCGGTGATCGATGTGGTCAATACGCCTGAGGTACTCGGTGGTGTCAAAACCAAGCACGCCAAGTTCAAGGCGCGCCTGGAGCAGATCGGCGAGAAGTACGGCCTGTTCACCCAAGTACGCGGCCTGGGCCTGCTGATCGGCTGCGTGCTGAACGACGCCTGGAAAGGCAAGGCCAAGGACATCTTCAACGCCGCCGAACAGGAAGGCCTGATGATCCTGCAAGCCGGCCCGGACGTGATTCGCTTCGCCCCGAGCCTGGTGGTGGAAGACGCCGATATCGACGAAGGCCTGGATCGTTTCGAGCGGGCCGTGGCGAAGTTGACCCAAGCCTAAGGTTGAGTCGGACCCCTTGTGGGGGCGAGCTTGCTCCGGGCGGCGATCCGACGATGGCGTCGGATCAGCCAGCATCGATGTTGACTGGCACACTGCTATCGCGAGCAAGCTTGCTCCCACAGGAGTCTTGCAGCGGCTGAAAAATCGAAGACCGCCGCAGATGCAATGCGGACCCGCGTGTTCGTTTAGTTTTTTCTGTGTATCGACCCTGATGGTCGAACCGTTTATTTCAAGTTAAGGAGTGACACCATGCTGGTGATACGCCCCGCGCAAATGGCTGATCTGGGCGAGGTACAGCGTCTGGCTGCGGACAGTCCGATCGGTGTCACTTCCTTGCCGGATGACGTGGAACGCCTGAGCGACAAGATCGCCGCAAGCGAAGCCTCGTTTGCCGCCGAAGTCAGCTTCAACGGTGAAGAGAGCTATTTCTTCGTCCTTGAAGACACCACGACCGGCAAGCTGGTGGGCTGTTCGGCCATCGTCGCTTCGGCCGGTTATTCCGAACCGTTCTACAGCTTTCGCAACGAGACTTTCGTTCACGCCTCCCGTGAGCTGAAGATCCACAACAAGATCCACGTGCTCTCCCAATGCCACGACCTGACTGGCAACAGCCTGCTGACCAGTTTCTACGTGGTGCCGGAGCTGGTGGGTTCGCCATGGTCGGAACTCAATTCCCGCGGGCGCCTGCTGTTCGTCGCCAGCCACCCGGAACGGTTTGCCGATTCGGTGGTGACCGAGATCGTCGGCTACAGCGATGAGAATGGCGACTCGCCATTCTGGGACGCCATCGGTCGCAACTTCTTCGACCTCAACTACGCCGCCGCCGAGCGCTTGTGCGGGTTGAAAAGCCGTACCTTCCTCGCCGAATTGATGCCGCACTACCCGATCTACGTACCGCTGTTGCCGGACGCCGCCCAGGAAGCCATGGGCCAGGTCCATCCGCGGGCGCAGATCACCTTCGACATCCTGATGCGCGAGGGTTTCGAGACCGATCACTACATTGACATCTTCGACGGTGGCCCGACCCTGCACGCTCGTGTCTCGGGCATCCGCTCGATTGCCCAGAGCCGCGTGGTGCCGGTCAAGATCGGTGAACCGGTCAAGGGTGCCGGCCGCCAGTACCTGGTGGCCAATGCCCAGTTGCAGGATTACCGCGCCGTGCTGCTCGAGCTCGATTACGCGCCGGGCAAACCTGTGACGCTGGACATGGAAGCGGCCGAAGCCTTGGGCGTCGGCGAAGGCGCCAGCGTGCGCCTGGTAGCCGTATAACGCTTTACAGCTGAGTTTCGCGGGTGGCGTGAGCGACCCGTTTGAGGAGATAGCATGATCGTTCGTCCCGTACGCAGCAGCGATTTACCCGCTCTGATCGCCCTGGCCCGCAGCACGGGCACCGGCCTGACCACCTTGCCGGCCAACGAAGAGCGCCTGGCCCATCGGGTCGGCTGGGCCGAGAAGACCTTTCGCGGCGAAGCCGGGCGCGGTGACGCGGACTACCTGTTCGTGCTCGAAGACGATGACGGTCGCGTGGTGGGCATTTCCGCCATCGCCGGTGCCGTGGGGTTGCGTGAGCCCTGGTACAACTTCCGGGTCGGCCTGACGGTCAGCGCCTCCCAGGAGCTGAACATCTACCGGGAAATCCCGACCCTGTTCCTGGCCAACGACCTGACCGGCAATTCCGAGCTGTGCTCGCTGTTCCTGCATGCCGATTTCCGCAGTGGTCTCAATGGCCGCATGCTGGCCAAGGCGCGGCTGTTGTTCATTGCCGAATTCCCACAGCTGTTCGGCAACAAGATCATCGCCGAGATGCGCGGCATGTCCGACGACAAGGGGCGTTCACCGTTCTGGGAAAGCCTGGGCCGGCACTTCTTCAAGATGGAATTCAGCCAGGCCGATTACCTCACCGGCGTGGGCAACAAGGCGTTCATCGCCGAGCTGATGCCCAAGTTCCCGCTGTACACCTGTTTCCTGTCCGAAGATGCCCGGGCCGTGATCGGCCAGGTTCATCCGGACACCGAACCGGCATTGTCGATGCTCAAGAGCGAAGGCTTCAGCTACCAGGGTTACGTCGACATCTTCGACGCCGGCCCGGCGGTGGAGTGCGAAACCGGCAAGATCCGCGCGATTCGTGACAGCCAGGCGCTGGTGCTGGCCATCGGTACGCCGGGTGATGACGCCACGCCGTTCATCATTCATAACCGTAAGCGCGAGGACTGCCGCATCACGGCGGCACCGGCGCGCCTGGCTGCGGGCACCCTGGTGGTCGATCCGCTGACTGCCAAACGTCTTCAACTCAATGCCGGCGATCAGGTGCGTGCCGTCGCGTTGTCTGCTGCTCGGGAGTCGAAATAATGAATTCGCTGTACATCGCAGGAAGTTGGCTGGAAGGCCAAGGTGACGTTTTTGAGTCGTTGAACCCGGTGACCCAGCAGGTGTTGTGGTCGGGCAAGGGCGCCACGGCTGCGCAGGTGGAGTCGGCGGTGCAGGCCGCGCGCCAGGCGTTTCCGGGCTGGGCTCGGCGCACGCTGGATGAGCGCATCCAGGTACTGGAAGCCTTTGCCGCGACCCTGAAAAGCCATGCTGACGAACTGGCCCAGTGCATCGGTGAAGAAACCGGAAAACCGTTGTGGGAAGCGGCGACCGAAGTCACCACCATGGTCAATAAAATTGCCATTTCGGTGCAGAGCTACCGCGAGCGGACCGGCGAGAAGAGCGGCCCCCTGGGCGACGCCACCGCCGTGCTGCGCCACAAGCCCCATGGCGTGGTGGCGGTGTTCGGCCCCTACAACTTCCCCGGTCACTTGCCCAATGGCCACATCGTGCCAGCGCTGCTGGCCGGTAACAGCGTGCTGTTCAAGCCGAGCGAGCTGACGCCGAAAGTCGCCGAGCTGACGGTCAAGTGCTGGGTCGAGGCTGGTCTGCCGGCGGGCGTACTGAACCTGCTGCAAGGCGCGCGGGAAACCGGTATCGCCCTGGCGGCCAACTCGGGCATCGACGGACTGTTCTTCACCGGCTCCAGCCGTACCGGCAATCTGTTGCACCAACAATTTTCCGGGCGTCCGGACAAGATCCTCGCGCTGGAAATGGGCGGCAACAACCCGCTGGTGGTGGATGAGGTGGCCGACGTCGATGCTGCGGTCTACACCATTATTCAGTCCGCTTTCATTTCCGCCGGGCAGCGCTGCACCTGTGCGCGCCGCCTGCTGGTGCCGGAAGGGGCCTGGGGCGATGCCTTGCTGGCGCGCCTGGTGGCCGTCAGCTCGACCCTTGAAGTCGGTGCCTTCGACCAGCAACCGGCACCCTTCATGGGGGCGGTGATTTCCCTGGGCGCGGCGAAGGCGCTGATGGACGCGCAGAACCATTTGCTGGGCAAAGGCGCGGTGCCGCTGTTGAGCATGACCCAGCCCCAGCCTCAGGCGGCATTGCTGACGCCGGGTATCCTGGACGTGACGACCGTGGCCGAGCGGCCTGATGAAGAACTGTTCGGGCCGTTGCTGCAAGTGATCCGCTACAAAGATTTCGCAGCGGCAATCACCGAGGCCAACAATACGCAATATGGCCTGGCCGCCGGGTTGCTGTCCGATTCCCAGGAGCGTTACCAGCAGTTCTGGCTGGAGAGCCGTGCCGGTATCGTCAACTGGAACAAGCAACTGACGGGGGCTGCCAGCAGCGCGCCGTTCGGCGGTGTCGGTGCCTCGGGCAACCATCGCGCCAGCGCTTATTACGCGGCTGACTATTGCGCGTACCCGGTGGCTTCCCTGGAAACCCCGAGCCTTGTCATGCCGGCTGCCCTGACCCCCGGCGTGAGAATGGCGTAGCCCTTTTCGCGAGCAGGCTCGCTCCCACAGGAATTGCGCAAGACCCTGTGGGAGTGAGCCTGCTCGCGATAGCCGCGCCGCGGTTGTTACTTGATGCCTATAAAAAACAGATTCTCGTGGAGCCTCGCTGATGAAATCCTATGAAGTCAACTTTGACGGTCTAGTGGGGCCGACCCATAACTACGGCGGGCTCTCGTACGGCAACGTCGCGTCCCAGAGCAACAGCCAGCAGTCCTCCAACCCCAAGGAAGCGGCGTTGCAGGGCCTGGCGAAAATGAAAGCGCTGATGGACATGGGTTTCCAGCAAGGGGTGCTGGCGCCACAGGAGCGCCCGGACGTGGCGGCCCTGCGTCGGTTGGGTTTTGCCGGCAGCGACGCCCAGGTCATCCAACAGGCCGCGAAAGAAGCGATGCCGCTGCTGGTCGCCAGTTGCTCGGCCTCCAGCATGTGGGTGGCCAACGCCGCCACCGTCAGCCCGAGTGCCGACACCGCTGATGGTCGCGTGCATTTCACCGCCGCCAACCTGAATTGCAAATACCACCGCAGCATCGAACATCCGACCACCAGTCGTGTGCTGGGGGCGATGTTCGCCAACCAGCAACACTTCGCCCACCACGCCGCGTTGCCAGCGGTGGCGCAGTTCGGCGATGAAGGCGCGGCCAACCACACCCGTTTCTGCCGCGCCTACGGTGAGGCCGGTGTCGAGTTCTTTGTGTTCGGTCGCAGCGCTTTTGACACCCGCTATCCCGCGCCGCAGAAATACCCGGCGCGCCAGACCCTGGAAGCTTCCCAGGCTGTTGCCCGCCTGCACGGGCTGAGGGAGGAGGGCGTGGTGTACGCTCAACAGAACCCATCGGTGATCGACCAGGGTGTGTTCCACAACGACGTGATCGCGGTGGGCAATGGCGAAGTGCTGTTCTATCACGAGGACGCGTTTCTCGAGACCGACAGGATGTTGGCCGAGCTGAGCAGCAAACTCGCCAAAGTCGGTGGGAAATTTCAGTCGGTGTGCGTGCCGCGTTCGGCGGTGACGGTGGATGATGCGGTGCGCTCCTACCTGTTCAATAGCCAGTTGCTGTCGCGTCCCGACGGCTCGATGCTGTTGATCGTGCCGGAAGAGTGCCGTGGCAACGAGCGCGTCTGGCAATACCTGCAGGGCCTGACGGGCACTGGCGGGGTGATTCGCGAAGTGAAGGTCTTCGACCTCAAGCAAAGCATGCAGAACGGTGGTGGCCCGGCTTGCCTGAGGTTGCGCGTGGCCCTTAATGAAACCGAGCTGGCGGCGGTCAACCCAGGGGTTATCATGACCGCGCCGCTGTACGATTCGCTGACCCAATGGGTCGAGCGGCACTACCGCGACCGCATGACCGAAAACGATCTGGCAGACCCCCAGTTGCTGCTCGAATGCCGTGGGGCACTGGATGAACTGACACAAATCCTTAAACTTGGCTCGGTTTATCCTTTCCAGATCAATTGAAAGCGCGCGCGACCTGACTACAGTCAAAGCAGGGCGCGTTGCCTTATCCCCAGACGAGAATGTAAAGACATGAGCGATACCTTGCAGCTGATCCTTGAAGACACCGACGGCACCCAACTGGAAACCTCCTGCACCCGCGTCGCGGTGATGTGGCAAGGCAAGGAGTTGTGGATCCAGCAGGATGGCCGTGGTCAGTTGCTGATCGGCGTCGATGTCGAGGAAGGGGACGAGGAATACGCCAACCTGTTGTTGCGTCCATTGGCGACCAACCTGGTCAGCCTGCAACTGGAAATGGAACCGGCGGACGTCGGCGACGATGACCATGTCCATGGCCCGGATTGCGGCCACGACCATTAAGGAAACCGCGCTATGCTCGCCCTCGGCAAACTGCTTGAACTGACCCTCGCCGGCCGTGAACCGGCGGAGAAGACTCAACTGACTGTCGAAGGCGTACGGATGCGCTGGTTGAGCGAGGGCGCGCTGGAGGTCAAGCCGCCCGAAGCCCGTGATAACGGTCTGGACCTGCTGCTGTCGGCCGGTATCCACGGCAACGAAACCGCGCCGATCGAGCTGCTCGACCGCTTGCTGCACGACATCGCCCGTGGCCATTTGAAGCCTCGGGCCCGCATTCTGTTCCTGTTCGGCAACCCCGAGGCCATACGGCGCGGTGAGCGTTTCGTCGAACAGGACGTCAACCGCCTGTTCAATGGCCGCCATGAGCTGAGCGGCGGTCCTGAGGCGCTACGGGCCTGCGAGCTGGAGCGCCTGGCCGCCAGTTTCTTCAGCCGGCCAGAACGCAGTCGCTTGCATTACGACCTGCACACCGCCATCCGCGGCTCGAAGATCGAGCAGTTCGCCCTCTACCCGTGGAAAGAAGGTCGCCAGCATTCACGCCGTGAACTGGCACGCCTGCGTGCCGGGGGCATGGAGGCGGTGTTGCTGCAGAACAAGCCGTCCATTGTGTTCAGCGCCTACACCTACGACCAGCTCGGTGCCGAGTCCTTCACCCTGGAACTGGGCAAGGCCCGGCCATTCGGACAGAACGACGGGGTCAACGTCAGCCTGCTGGAAACCCGCCTGCAACAGATCATCGAGGGCAACGAGCCGGAACTGGATGAAGGGCTCGATGGCCTGCAGCTGTTCAGCGTGGCCCGGGAAATCATCAAGCACAGCGACAGTTTCCGCCTGAACCTGCCGGCGGACATCGAGAACTTCTCGGAACTGGGGAAAGGCTACGTGCTGGCCGAAGACATTGCCCAGACCCGCTGGGTGATCGAAGAAGAGGGCGCCCGGATCATCTTTCCCAACCCCAAGGTCAAGAATGGCTTGCGGGCTGGGATTCTGATCGTTCCGGCTACGGATGAAAACCTGGCCTGACGCCACATCTTTCCAATGTGGGAGCAAGCCCGCTCCCACAGTTTTTTGGGTGATGTTTAGACCGCTACCGCCCGCTGCTCACTACGGCGCAACGCCCGGGTCTTGTGCAGGGTATCGGCGCAGGTCTTCGCCGCTTCCTGGCCCTTGTGCACGAAATGCTCAAAGAAGAACTTCTGATGTTCTTCCCCAGCATGGAAGTGATGCGGCGTGAGCACGACCGAGAACACCGGCACTTCGGTTTCCAGTTGGACCTGCATCAGGCCGCTGATCACCGATTGGGCGACGAATTCGTGACGGTAGATGCCACCGTCCACCACCAGGCCGGCGGCGACGATGCCGGCGTAGCGGCCTGACTTGGCCAGCAGCTTGGCGTGCAGCGGAATCTCGAAGGCGCCACCGACTTCGAAGAAGTCGATATCACTTTCCTGGTAACCCTGGATGATCATTTCGGCGACGAAGCCTTTACGGCTCTGGTCGACGATTTCCTTATGCCAGCAGGCCTGGATGAACGCGACGCGCTCGCCCGGATGACTTTTGCTTTTGCTGTCGATTGCAGTGGGTTGCATGTTCTGGTTCCTGTTTGTGTGAAAAACAGGGCGTCATGAATCGAAGGGGATTCGAGGGTACGCCGCGCACGGATAGTCGCAGTCGGCCCTTGGGTATCAATCCCGTTCTCTCTTCATCCGGACTATGACCGTCGGCCCCGGAATCACACCGGGTCTGCTGACCTTGTCGCTACACCCCAAAAAGCGGTGCACCACCAAGCGCTCGCGGGCTATGCACGTTGCGTGCAATTACCGCCGGTGGGGAATTACACCCCGCCCTGAGAACGTTTTTGCTGCCATGGTTTTTGGCGGCGGAGGATTTTTAACACATATTTCAGCGCGACGCATGACCTGGATGTCCCGAGAACATTGTGGCGAGGGAGCTTGCTCCCGCTGGGCTGCGAAGCGGCCCCAAGATTTTGCGGCTGCTTCGCACCCGAGCGGGAGCAAGCTCCCTCGCCACGGAATATTCCTCCAGTCGGTCTTGATTAATCGTCGCCATGCCCGCAGTAATTGCCCTTCGAAAGGGATTTCCCTCCACTTGAGCCCGAGGCCAGATTCATGAGCGTTATCGATCTTCGCAGTGACACGGTCACCCAACCCAGCGCCGGCATGCTGGATGCCATGGCCAGCGCGCCTACCGGTGACGATGTGTACGGGGAAGACCCGACCGTCAATCGCCTCGAGGCCGAACTGGCCGCGCGCCTGGGGTTTGCCGCAGCGTTGTTCGTGCCCACGGGGACCATGAGTAACCTGTTGGGGTTGATGGCCCACTGCGAGCGCGGCGACGAATACATCGTCGGCCAGCAGGCCCACACCTACAAATACGAAGGTGGCGGGGCGGCGGTGCTGGGTTCGATCCAGCCTCAGCCCCTCGAGGTGCAAGCGGACGGTTCCCTGGACTTGGCGCAAGTGGCCGCGGCGATCAAGCCCGATGACTTCCACTTTGCCCGCACCCGCCTGCTGGCCCTGGAAAACACCATGCAGGGCAAGGTGCTGCCACTGGAATACCTGGCCCGGGCCCGGCGTTTCACCCAGGAACATGGCCTGGCCCTGCATTTGGACGGGGCGCGGCTGTACAACGCCGCGGTCAAGCTGAATGTCGACGCCCGGCAGATCACGCAGCATTTCGATTCGGTGTCGGTGTGCTTGTCCAAGGGCCTCGGCGCGCCGGTGGGCTCGGTCCTGTGCGGCAGCGTCGAGCTGATCGGCAAGGCCCGTCGGCTGCGCAAGATGGTCGGTGGCGGCATGCGCCAGGCCGGGATTCTCGCGGCGGCGGGGCTGTACGCCCTGGAACATCAGGTCCAGCGCCTGGCCGATGACCACGGCAATGCCCAGCGGCTCGCCGAGGGCTTGCGAGCGGCGGGTTACGAGGTCGAGCCGGTGCAGACCAACATGGTCTACGTGCAAATGGGCGAGCGGGCCGAGGCGATCAAGGCATTTGCCGATGAACGGGGCGTCAAGCTCAGCGCTGCGCCACGCCTGCGAATGGTGACGCACATGGACGTGAGCGCGGCGCAAATCGACCAGGTGGTCGCCACTTTCGTCGAATTTTCCCGCCACTGACCCGTCAACCGGGCCAATTGACAGTTTCTATCGCATAAACACGCTGTACCCCACGCGCAGGGCCGATATAATGCGGCCCTTTGCCGTTGCTTCGTCTGTTGACGTTTTGCACAGGCCTTTGGCCGCAGCCTCCGTGGAAGAACCTAATGAAAAGCGCAGAAATCCGTGAAGCCTTCCTTCGCTTCTTCGAAGAGCAAGGCCACACCCGAGTAGCCTCCAGCTCTTTGATTCCGGGCAACGACCCGACCCTGCTGTTCACCAACGCGGGGATGAACCAGTTCAAGGACTGCTTCCTGGGCCAGGAAAAACGTGCCTACACCCGTGCGGTGAGCAGCCAGAAGTGCGTGCGTGCCGGCGGCAAGCACAACGACCTGGAAAACGTCGGTTATACCGCTCGTCACCACACCTTCTTCGAAATGCTGGGTAACTTCAGCTTCGGTGACTATTTCAAGCGCGACGCCATCACCTTCGCCTGGACCTTCCTGACCTCCGACAAGTGGCTGAACCTGCCCAAGGAGAAGCTCTGGGTAACGGTCTACGCCACCGACGACGAAGCCTATGACATCTGGACCAAAGAAGTCGGTGTCCCAGCTGAACGCATGGTGCGCATTGGCGACAACAAAGGTGCGCCTTACGCCTCCGATAACTTCTGGACCATGGGCGACACCGGCCCGTGCGGTCCGTGCACCGAGATTTTCTACGATCACGGCGCCGACATTTGGGGCGGCCCACCCGGCTCGCCGGAAGAAGACGGCGACCGCTACATCGAGATCTGGAACAACGTGTTCATGCAGTTCAACCGCACCGCCGATGGCGTGTTGCATCCGCTGCCAGCGCCGTCGGTCGACACCGGCATGGGCCTGGAGCGGATCAGTGCGGTGCTGCAGCACGTTCACTCCAACTACGAAATCGACCTGTTCCAGAGCTTGCTGAGCGCGTCGGCCCAGGCTATCGGTTGCACCAACGACAACCAGGCCTCGCTCAAAGTGGTGGCCGACCACATCCGTTCCTGTGGCTTCCTGATTGCCGACGGTGTGTTGCCGTCCAACGAGGGCCGCGGCTATGTGCTGCGCCGGATCATCCGTCGCGCCTGCCGTCACGGCAACAAGCTGGGCGCCAAGGGCAGCTTCTTCTATCAGATCGTTGCGGCATTGGCGGCCGAGATGGGCGACGCTTTCCCGGAACTCAAGTCCCAGCAGGCGCATATCGAGCGCGTGCTCAAGGCTGAAGAAGAGCAATTCGCCAAGACCCTGGAGCAAGGCCTGAAGATCCTCGAGCAGGACCTGGCCGAGCTCAAGGGCAACGTGGTCCCGGGCGACGTGGTGTTCAAGCTGTACGACACCTACGGCTTCCCGATGGACCTGACCGGCGACATCGCCCGTGAACGCAACCTGACCCTCGACGAGGAAGGGTTCGAGCGCGAGATGGAAGCCCAGCGGGTGCGCGCGCGTTCCGCCAGCTCCTTTGGCATGGACTACAACAGCCTGGTCAAGGTGGACGTGGCCACCGAGTTCACCGGTTATGCGGGCACCACCGGCTCGGCCAAGATCGTCGCCATCTATAAGGATGGGCAATCGGTCGACATCCTGAGCGAAGGCCAGGAAGGCGTGATCGTGCTGGACAAGACTCCGTTCTACGCCGAATCCGGCGGCCAGATCGGCGACAGCGGTTACCTGCAGGCCGGCAGCTCGCGTTTCGACGTGCGTGACACCACCAAGACCGGCGGCGCTTTCCTGCACCACGGCGTGCTGGCGTCGGGCAGCCTGATGATCGCCGCCCCGGTGGCCGCCCATGTCGACGCCGACGTTCGGCATGCCACGTCGCTGAACCACTCCGCTACGCACTTGCTGCACGCGGCGTTGCGCCAGGTGCTGGGCGAGCATGTCCAGCAGAAGGGTTCGTTGGTGGACAGTCAGCGCCTGCGCTTCGACTTCAGCCATTTCGAAGCCATCAAGCCTGAGCAGCTCAAGGCGCTGGAAGAAATCGTCAACGCCGAGATTCGCAAGAACTCCCCGGTGGAAACCGAAGAAACCGACATCGAGACCGCCAAGCGCAAGGGCGCGATGGCGTTGTTCGGCGAGAAGTACGGCGACAGCGTGCGCGTACTGAGCATGGGCGATTTCTCCGTTGAACTGTGCGGCGGTATCCACGCCAACCGCACCGGCGACATCGGCCTGATGAAAATCATCAGCGAAGGTGGCGTGGCATCCGGTGTGCGCCGGATCGAAGCGGTCACCGGCGCCGCGGCCCTGGCGTACCTCAACGCGGCTGAAGAACAACTCAAGGAAGCGGCAACCCTGATCAAGGGCAGCCGCGACAACCTGATCGACAAGCTGTCGGCTGTGCTGGAGCGCAACCGCCTGCTGGAAAAGCAACTCGAGCAGTTGCAGGCCAAGGCCGCCAGCGCCGCGGGCGACGATCTGTCGGCCCAGGCCGTGGATGTCAAGGGCGTGAAAGTGCTGGCTGTGCGTCTGGATGGCCAGGATGGCAAGGCACTGCTGGCGCTGGTCGATCAATTGAAAAACAAACTCGGCCGCGCAGTGATCCTGCTCGGCAGTGTCCATGAGGAAAAGGTCGTTCTCGTCGCAGGCGTGACCAAAGACCTGACTGGCCAACTCAAAGCCGGTGATTTGATGAAGCAAGCCGCTGCGGCAGTGGGCGGCAAGGGCGGTGGTCGTCCGGACATGGCGCAAGGCGGTGGTACCGACGTCGGCGCCCTGGACGCGGCACTGGCCCAGACCGTTGCATTCGTAGAGCAGGGTATTTAAGGCAGCGTCGCGGGCTCGTGGTCTAGTGACGAGCCCGGCCGCTGTTTGAGTGATTTATTGGGCGCCCTTCATGGGCAGAGGCGGCTTTGAAATGGCTTTGATCGTACAGAAATTTGGAGGCACCTCGGTCGGCACTGTCGAGAGAATCGAACAAGTCGCCGACAAGGTTAAGAAATTCCGTGAAGCGGGCGATGACCTGGTGGTTGTGCTGTCGGCAATGAGCGGCGAGACCAACCGTCTGATCGATCTGGCCAAGCAAATCAGCGGCGACCAGCAACCGGTTCCCCGTGAGCTGGACGTGATCGTTTCCACTGGCGAGCAGGTGACCATCGCCTTGCTGGCCATGGCGCTGATCAAGCGTGGCGTGCCAGCGGTGTCTTACACCGGCAACCAGGTGCGTATCCTGACGGACAGCGCGCACAACAAAGCGCGTATCCTGCAGATCGACGACCAGAAGATTCGCGGCGACCTGAAGGCTGGCCGTGTCGTGGTTGTCGCCGGTTTCCAGGGTGTGGACGAGCAGGGCAACATCACCACCCTCGGCCGTGGCGGTTCCGACACCACCGGGGTTGCCCTGGCGGCGGCCCTCAAGGCTGACGAATGCCAGATCTACACCGATGTGGACGGTGTCTACACCACTGACCCACGGGTGGTGCCTGTGGCCCAGCGGCTGGACAAGATCACGTTCGAAGAAATGCTGGAAATGGCCAGTCTCGGTTCGAAGGTGTTGCAGATCCGGGCGGTCGAATTCGCCGGCAAGTACAACGTTCCGCTGCGCGTTCTGCACAGCTTCAAAGAGGGTCCGGGCACCCTCATTACTATTGATGAAGAGGAATCCATGGAACAGCCGATCATTTCCGGCATCGCTTTCAACCGCGATGAGGCCAAGCTGACCATCCGTGGCGTGCCAGACACCCCCGGCGTGGCGTTCAAGATTCTCGGCCCGATCAGTGCCGCGAACATCGAAGTCGACATGATCGTGCAGAACGTCTCGCACGATAACACCACTGACTTCACCTTCACCGTGCACCGCAACGACTACCAGTCTGCCGAAGCGATCCTGAAAAAGACCGCTGGCGAGATCGGTGCCCGGGAAGTGGTGGGTGATACCAAGATCGCCAAGGTCTCGATCGTCGGTGTCGGCATGCGTTCCCACGCAGGCGTGGCCAGCCGCATGTTCGAATCCCTGGCCAAGGAAAGCATCAACATCCAGATGATCTCTACCTCGGAAATCAAGGTTTCCGTGGTGATCGAAGAGAAGTACCTGGAACTGGCCGTGCGCGCCCTGCACACGGCTTTCGAACTCGACGCTGCTGCCCAGCCGGGCGAGTAAAAAGCGTTGTCTGGAGGGCGCGGCTGGACCGCGCCCTTTGTTTTTCTGAATGGCGCGTCCCAAAACTGTTCTTTTGCCCGCGCTGGTCAATACTAGGCTTGTAGGCTTCGACCGTTTCGGTTGTAGGTCCAATGCCTTTTTTTTGCAGACTGTTGTCCCTTAAGTGAATTGCGTGAGGAGAAAGGTATGCTGATTCTGACCCGTCGGTGTGCAGAAAGCCTGATTATTGGCGATGGCGAAATCACCGTGACCGTGCTCGGCGTCAAAGGAAACCAAGTGCGTATCGGCGTCAATGCCCCGAAAGAGGTTGCTGTACACCGCGAGGAAATTTACCTGCGTATCAAGAAAGAGAAGGACGACGAACCAAGCCATTAATTTTTATCGATTTTTATGTTTGCAAACGGGGATGAAGGTGGTTAATATACGCCCCGTGTTGCGGAGAGCTGGCCGAGTGGCCGAAGGCGCTCCCCTGCTAAGGGAGTACACCTCAAAAGGGTGTCGGGGGTTCGAATCCCCCGTTCTCCGCCATTATTCGTTTAGTGCGTCAAAACCTGGCTTGCTCAGTAAGTGATTGAAATTACTGAAAAAAAGCGCTTTACAAAAGGAATTGACGACCTATAATGCGCGGCAACAAATGCACTCGTAGCTCAGCTGGATAGAGTACTCGGCTACGAACCGAGCGGTCACAGGTTCGAATCCTGTCGAGTGCACCATTTAAGAGTTGTTTGCAGCAATGCAAATAACTTGGCTTCAACCAGTTGTGATCTGGTATAAAACCACAACTTGCACTCGTAGCTCAGCTGGATAGAGTACTCGGCTACGAACCGAGCGGTCACAGGTTCGAATCCTGTCGAGTGCACCAAACACCAAAAAGCCCGCGTTAAACGCGGGCTTTTTGCTGTCTACGATTTGCCTTTCACGCATCCCCTCTCATCGAACACGACCTCTGCGCTGCGGCCTTTCTTCGCCTTGTAGGTATAGCGCGTGCTCGAATTCCGAACTTTGATCGAGTCTGGCTTGCCCAGGGCGCTCTCTACGTCCTGCTGGCTCATGCCGGCGATGATGCGTCGGCCCAGGATGGCGTCGCGGCGTCGCCTGGCGTCGATGAGGTTCCCGCAGCGGTCCTGGAACTGGCCAATCACGGTCGGTTCCTTGCGCGTGGTTTTGTTGCTGGATGTTTGTCCGCGCTCCGCTTCAGGCAGCATCGCCTCGGTCGTCGGTTTGATTGTCGGTTCGATCGAACCTGGGCGGTACGGATGGATCTGTTGTAGTGACAGAGCTTCTTCCGGGCCGCAGCTCAGGGTGGTGAATGTCACGTGCCCTGCGATGTTTTCGCAGCGATGCACGGTCTGCCCGGCAGCCCATAAAGGCGAGCAGGCGAGCAGGAACAGGCAGTGGTTGAGGTGCATCCGGTCGTCCTCCTTGACGGTGCAGAAGAGAAGAGTAGTCGCCGCATTTCTGCCGCGGCGTGTGTTTTCTTTTCCGGATAAGTCGTCGTAAAGGAACAGGTTCAGCCTGTGTTCAGGTTTGTCTCGCAAGCGCTTGTTCTTGCCATGATTTTTTAGCGTTTTAAAGCGTCAAGCGGTGTATGATTGCGCCCGTCAGCCCCGCCGGGGCTTTGGAATATATCCATGGACTTACCCAGTAGTTACTCAATATTAAGTTTTGCCAATCATGAATTAACTGATTGATGCTTCCGGCGTGCTCCACTGCTGGGAGTGGAGTTCGCCTATGACCCAAGTAGAAGTAAAAAAAACGCAGGAAAGCCTTCAGGATCGTCTCGCTCAAGTCGTTGAGCTGCTGCAGCGCCAGCGGGTCGTCGAAGACCTGACGCATCGCCAGGAAGGTCCGCATCATGACCGGGTCGAGAACCTGGTCCACCGGCAGAATCTCGTCGAGCTGCAACGCAAGCTCGATGACCTGCACTCCGCCGACGTCGCCTACATTCTTGAAGCCTTGCCACTGGAAGAGCGTCTGACGGTCTGGCAGTTGGTCAAGGCTGATCGCGACGGTGACATCCTGCTCGAAGTGTCGGACTCGGTTCGGGAAACCCTGATCGCCGACATGGATGATCACGAGTTGCTGGCGGCGGCCAAGGAAATGGACGCCGACGAACTCGCCGACCTTGCGCCCGAACTGCCGCGGGACGTTGTCCACGAACTGATGGAAGCCCTCGACGGCCAGCAGCGCGAGCGTGTGCGCTCGGCGTTGTCCTATGACGAGGAGCAGGTCGGTGCGCTGATGGACTTCGAGATGGTGACGATCCGTGAGGACGTCAGCCTTGAAGTGGTCTTGCGCTACCTGCGTCGCCTCAAGGAACTGCCGGGGCATACTGACAAACTGTTTGTGGTCGACTACGGCGGCGTGCTCAAGGGCGTGCTGCCCATCAAGCGCCTGCTCGTCAATGATCCGGAAAAACAGGTGGCCGAGGTGATGGCCAGCGATCCGGTGAGTTTCCACCCGGACGAAGACGCCTACGATGCGGCCCAGGCATTCGAACGTTATGACTTGATTTCGGCACCTGTGGTCGACAAGAACGGCAAGCTGATCGGCCGTCTGACCATCGATGAGATGGTCGACTTGATTCGTGAGGAAAGCGAAAGCGAAGTTCTCAACATGGCCGGTCTGCGCGAAGAAGAAGACATCTTCGCCTCGGTCTGGAAGTCCCTGCGTAACCGCTGGGCCTGGCTGGCGATCAACCTGATCACGGCGTTTGTCGCTTCCCGGGTCATCGGCCTGTTCGAAGGCTCCATCGAGAAGCTGGTGGCGCTCGCGGCGCTGATGCCCATCGTCGCCGGTATCGGTGGCAACTCCGGTAACCAGACCATCACCATGATCGTCCGTGCCATGGCACTGGACCAGGTCAGCACCGGCAATACCTCGCGATTGATGCGCAAGGAGCTCGCGGTTTCCTTGATCAACGGCGTGATTTGGGGGGGAGTGATTGGTGTGGTGGCTTATCTGCTTTATGGCAGTTGGTCGCTGGGGGTGGTCATGACGGCCGCAATGACGCTCAACCTGCTGCTGGCGGCATTGATGGGGGTCTTGATCCCCATGACCCTGGCCCGCATGGGGCGCGATCCTGCCATGGGCGCCAGTGTCATGATTACCGCGGTGACTGACAGCGGCGGGTTCTTCATTTTCCTGGGGTTGGCGACGATTTTCCTGCTCTGAGTCGCTCATCGAGAAACCCGCCTGTTTGGCGTAATACTGTCCACATAGAAAAAACGGCGCTTCTTTCAGAAATGAGAGGCGCCGTTTTTTTTGCGTTTCTTTTGGTTTGCGGGGCGTCAAGAACCAAAGACTAACGCCAGTCGTGCAGCCAGTAGCACAAAGGCTGCCGAGAATAGCCGGCGTATCCACTGCAACACGGATGGACGCTCCAGAACATGGCGGCGCATCGATGCGCAGAGCACGCCATAGATGACGAAGACGACAAGGGTGATCGCCATGAAGATGAAGCTCAGTTGCAACATGCGCCACATGGCATCCGTTTCTCCTGGCGCGAGAAATTGCGGTAGAAAGGCCAGGAAAAAAATCGACAGTTTTGGATTCAGCAGATTGACCAAGATGCCCGAAAAAATCACCGCGCCGTTCGAACGTGGGGTCTTGTGCGGATCAATATGCAATGCCCCATGGCTCTGGAGCGTGCTCCATGCCATCCACAGCAGGTAAGCGACGCCAAGGTACGTGATGATCTCGAAGGCCGGTGGGCTTGTGTGCAGCAGTGCAGCGAGGCCCGTGATGGCTGCCAGCATGTGCGGCACGATCCCCAGCGTACAACTCAATGCCGCTACCACGCTTGCGCGCCAGCCCCGGGCCAGGCCGGCTGCCACTGTATAGACCACGCCAGTGCCAGGCGAGGCCGCCACGATCAGGGAAGTGATAAAAAATTCGAGGTTCATGCGACGCCGACCTTGGCAGTTGTGAAGTCTCCAGCCTGCCTGCTGTGAGGAGGGGCGTCTTGAACGAAATTGCAGGTTGCTACGGGTGTCCTTGCCGGGCGTACATGCCCGGTGAGAATCCAAAGCTGCGCACGAAGCATCGAGTCATATGGCTCTGATCGGCGAAACCGCTGGCCAGGGACGCATCGGCCAGCGGCATGCCTGCAGCGATCAGTTGTCGTGCTCGGTGGATGCGTCGTTGCATCAGATAGGCGTGGGGTGTCAAACCGGTCAGGCGGGTGAAGGCGCGTACCAATTGAAAGCGGCTTAAATCGGCCTCCCTGGCGAGCAGGGCAAGCGACATGGACGACTGCGGATCGTCGTCGATCAAGGCTTTTGCACGGTTTGCCGCGACCTTCGGCAAACACGATATCGGCATGGAGCGATCCAGCAAATGTTCGAGCAAAAGCACGAGCGTTTCTTCGATCTTCAGGTGAGCGCCAAATTCCTCGGCTTGAGCGAGGGTTTGATACAAAGTGCGGAACAATTCTGCCGCATGGGGGCTTTGCAGCACCGGATAAGCGAATTCCTGGGCACAGATGCCTCCATCGTTCTCCATATCCTTGAATGCCTGCGCAATCAGCAGCGGGTCGAAATACAGCATCTGCCAACGACGCGTTCCGTTTCCGATGGGCGCGCCGTCATGCACTTCGGCCGGATTGACCGATATAAGGTCGCCAGCCATCGCTTCTACCTGGCCTCGGCCGCTGGCTGAACGTTGCGCCCCGCGCACAAGCAAGCCAATGCCAAAATGTTCGTGCATATGCCGGACGAACGTTCGATCTGAATCGGCCTCGACGATTTCCACGCCCAGCCCTGGAATTCTTTGGATCTTGAATGCGTGACCTGTCATGCAGGCCTCCATGCCCTCACTTTTTAGAGGATCAATTTAGCATTACGGCCATGGATCAGCAGTGGTGTTGGTTCGATGGCTCTATGAGTGCTTGAAAAGCAGGCTGAGGCCAAACGCCAGGCAAAAAAAGCCAGCACGAGGCTGGCTTGAGTATTTTGGGGCTATCAGGTCGCGTCTGCGGCCATTTCTGCGTCATGGGCAATCAGCGAAACGAGGGCGTTCTGCTGGCGATGGGAGAGTTGTCGGAAGCGTTGAAGCAGTTCGCGCTCATGCAATGACAGCTCTGGACTGTCCAGGCGCATGCTCAACTCTTCACCCAACGCGCCTTCCTGAATAAGGCTTTGCTCAAGACGCGCGATGATTTCAGAGTTCATGCTGCGGTGATGATTGCGAGCCACTTCGGCAATGCGTTCCCGCATTCCGTCTGGCAGACGTACGACGAACTTGTCAGCCGTACGGCTGGAATAAATTGCCTGTTTCAATGGGCGCATATATTTAACCGGTTAGTTCAGGGGAGCGGTTCTCGGGATTGGCCGCAGGATGTCGATAGGACAAGCTCCATTGCCAAATGTTCAACCTGAATTGTTAAGAGGCCCGCATCATGCCTCAAAATTGCCAGATCATTGGCGCCAATTCTGTGACAAATTCTGATCGGGGTAAAGGCGTTCTGCCAGTATCCTTCATCAAAAAATGCGGACTGGTTGGTAAAAAACAACAGGTTCGCATTTGTGACCGTCGAATTGTGTCTATGTGCCATACCGTCTGGCGGATAACGGAAATGGACAAAAACCTGTGCCATCCCTGTCTTGTACAGGATAGTGGCAAATGGCCGATTTACTAGGATGAGCGAGCCAGGACAGATGAATGGCGGCCCGCGCTCGGCGTCCAGAATCTGCCAGCCTTACAGGGGAGTACTATTTGCCTACACTTAAAAAGCCATGGGCGACATGACAAACGCAGGGCAGGTCGTTAACATGCACGCCGTCCTGCGCACCGCATCTCTTGTGGTCGACTCGTGTCTCAGTAGCTCAATTGGATAGAGCATCCCCCTCCTAAGGGGAAGGTTGGCAGTTCGAACCTGCCCTGGGACACCATATTAATCAAAGATTTAGCGAATTTTTGCCCTGCTCTCGTTTTTTTTCCTGATCCCCACTTCTTAATGCATTCTTTGTGGCGAGGGAGCTTGCTCCCGCTCGGTTGCGCAGCAGCCGCCAAAAAACGGGGCCGCTGCGCGGCCCAGCGGGAGCAAGCTTTCTCGCCACGGTCTGATTTTCTGCACTCGGTTTTCCCTACAGCTTCCCCTTAACGGAACGCCATCTGCTGCCGATAACCCGATGAGCCCGGTTGTCTCCTGCGTTTTGGCTCGCAATGTGCGTCACGACACAGCCAGGCCAAGCGATTGCTGAAATCCCTTGAACGTTGCTGGCTGGTGGCTATCATCTGCGCGCCTCGGGCTTGTGACACGGCGTTTCGTTGTTATGCCATTGGGTTATTTTTTTACTTGCCTGGACATCCTCGATGCTGGCGTACCACCAAAAAAGTTTTCTGATCGTCGATGATTTCTCGGATTTCCGCAGTTCGATCCGGTCCATGCTGCGTGAGCTGGGCGTCAAGGACGTGGACACCGCCGACACCGGTGAAGTGGCGCTGCGCATGTGCTCGCAGAAGCGTTATGACTTCATCTTGCAGGACTATCACCTGGGCGATGGGCGCAAGAATGGCCAGCAGGTGCTGGAAGACCTGATGGTCGAGAAGCTGATCAGCCATGAAAGTGTGTTTCTCATGGTGACCGCCGAGACCAGCCAGGCGATGGTGCTCAGTGCCCTGGAGCATGAGCCCGATGCGTACCTGACCAAACCGTTCAACCGCTCCGGCCTGGCCCAGCGGCTGGAGCGGTTGGAGCAGCGCAAGACCCTGCTCAAGCCGATCCTGCAAGCCCTCGATCGTGGCAAGCCGATGGACGTGCTCAATGCCTGCATCGCCTTGTGCAAGCAGGACCCGCGCTACGGGCCGTTGTGCCTGCGTTATCGGGCCGATGCGTTGCGCGACCTGAATCAGAACGAGGCCCTGGAGCGTCTGTACAACTCCATCCTCGCGGATCGCCCGTTGCCGTGGGCCTACGCGGGGCTGGGCAAGTTGATGTTCAAGCGTGGCCAGGTGGGGCAGGCCAAGGCCGTTTATGAAAAAGCCCTGAAAGTCTTTCCGATGATGCCGGCGTTGTACGACGGTATGGCCGAAGTGTTGATGGCCGAAGGTGACACCAAGCAGGCGCAGCACGTGCTGGAAGAGGCGGTGCGCTTGTCGCCGCTGGCGGTGCGCCGCCAGTCGTTGCTGGGCAAGTTGGCGATGACCAACGAAGACTACGACACGGCTTCCCGGGCTTATCGCCAGGCGGTCGGGCAGGGCGCGCAGTCGCGCTTCAAGGATCCGGAAAGCAACCTCGGCCTGGCCCATGCGCTGATCAGCAAGGGCAGCGAAAAAGGCCTTGATACCCGGACCCGGCTGGAGATCAACACCACCCTCAGTGCCGTGGCGAAGGAGAACCTCAATGACCCGGGTTTGCAGGTCCGGGCGCGGCTGATGAAGGCCACCAGCCTGTTGCTCAACGATGCCGAAACCGCCGAGAAGCTCACCGAACAGGCTTTGCAGCGCCTCGATGGCATGGAGCAATTCATGAGCGCCGAGGCCGCGTTGCTGGTGGCCAAGCAGTTACAAATGCTTGGCCAGGCCAGCGCCGGCGAGTCGATGCTCAAGAACTGCGCGGAAATCTACGGTGATGACCCGACGGTGATGCAAGGCATCGCCAAGCTGACCGACGATCCGAACATTCTCAATCAAGGCAATGCCGCCGCCGAGCTGAACCGCGAAGGCGTGCGGGTCTACAAGACCGGCGCGTTGCCGGAGGCGCGGGAGCTGTTCCGCCGCGCCCTGAAGATGCAACCGAAGAACATCAGTATTGCCCTGAACATGGCGCAATCGCTGCTGCATGGCACCGACACCAGCGTGGAGTCGGAACTGCTGCAGGAGTGTCGCGCCTGCCTGAAACTGGTGGGCATGATGCCCGACACCGATGCGCGTTTTGCGCGTTATCAAAAACTGCGAAGCAAGGCATTTGGCGATGAATGACAGCGAACAGGTCCTCGATTTTTCCACGGTGATCGCATCGACCGTGCACGACATGAAGAACTCCCTGACCTTGCTCATGCAGACGCATACGCAATGGCTTGAGCGCTTGCCCGACGCCGAGCGCCAGACCTCGGAGCAAGGCGTCATCGAGTTCGAATTCGCCCATCTCAATGGTTTGCTGGTGCAACTGCTGGGGCTGTACAAGCTCGGTGTCAACCAGTTGCCGCTGCACCCGGCCTACCATGAGCTGGATGACTTCATCGAGGCGCAACTGGCCGGCCATCAGGACGTGTTCCGCAGTCGCGGGATCATGGTCACCTATGAAGTCGATCCGCTCAGCCCCTTGGGTTTTTTCGACCGTGAACTGATTGCTTCGGTGCTCGACAATTGCATCAATAATGCCATTCGCCATGCGCGCCAGGCGCTGCTGATCAGTGTGAGCGACGAGGCCGGGCAACTGGTGCTGACCCTCAATGACGACGGCGAAGGTTACCCGCCTGAGATGATCGAGCGTCAGGCCGAGTACGTGCAAGGCATCAACCACAGCAGCGGCAGCACCGGGCTGGGTCTGTACTTCGCCGCGCGGATCGCCAGGCTGCACCAGCGCGGCGGCGTGAGCGGGCGTACCGAGATTGCCAATGGCGGTGTGTTGGGTGGTGGGGTGTTCCGGCTTTACTTGCCTTGAGCGTGCGCTCATAAATACGCAGCCCCCACAAATCCCCACACGGAATCTCACATTCCCGCGCTCGGTGTTTATTGTCTGTGGGTGCTTGATATTCCGAACAGCCGAAGCCTATTTTGTACGGGTTGCCGTTCGCGGCTCGCACATAACAAGGATTGCGTCATGACGACCGATGGCCAGCGTTCACTCGCGCAGCGACTGACGGGCATTGATGAGATTGAATGTGTCACGCCGGATTTGAATGGCGTGCCGCGGGGCAAGGTAATGACCGCTGAGGGTTTCCTCGAAGGCCGGCGGTTGCAGTTGGCGCGGGGCGTGCTGCTGCAATGCATCATGGGCGGTTATCCGCCGTCGCGTTTCTACGGCAGCGACGACGGCGACCTGGCGCTGGTGGCCGATCCGAAACAGATTCATCGCCTGCCTTGGAGCCAGCAGCCCCGTGCCCTGGCGATCTGCGATGCCGACGAGTTGACCGGTGAAAGCTCCCGGCTCTCGACGCGCGGCCAGCTCAAGGCCGTTGTCGCGCGCTATGCCGCCCTTGGCCTGGCGCCGGTGGTGGCGACCGAACTGGAATTTTTCGTGTTCGCCCCCAATCCGGACCCGACCCAGCCGTTCCAGCCGCCGATGGGCCTGGATGGTCGTCGCGAAGACGGCCATTCGGCGTTCAGCGTCAGCTCCAACAATGGCCTGCGCCCGTTCTTCAGTGAAGTCTATGCCTGCATGGCGGCGCTGGGCCTGCCTCGCGATACCTTCATGCATGAAATGGGCGTAAGCCAGTTCGAGATCAATCTGCTGCACGGCGATCCGCTGTTGCTGGCCGACCAGACGTTCCTGTTCAAGCACCTGCTCAAGGAAGTGGCCCTCAAGCACGGCCTGACGGTGGTCTGCATGGCCAAGCCCCTGGCCCACACGCCGGGCAGTTCGATGCACATCCATCAGAGCGTCGTCGAGGAGGGCAGCGGTCGTAACGTCTTCAGCGACGAAGCGGGCGAACCGACGGCCGCGTTCCGGCATTTCATCGGGGGGCAACAGGCGTGCCTGGCGGACTTCACCGCGCTGTTCGCGCCGAACGTGAATTCCTACCAGCGCCTGTGCCACCCGTTCGCCTCGCCGAACAATGCCTGCTGGTCCCATGACAACCGTTCGGCCGGGTTGCGGATTCCTGCCAGTTCGCCGGTGGCCCGGCGGGTCGAGAACCGCTTGCCGGGAGCCGATGCCAACCCCTACCTGGCGATTGCCGCCAGCCTGGCCGCCGGGCTGTATGGGATTGAACATCGGCTGGAGCCGAGCGCGGCGATCCAGGGTGAATTCGAAGTGCCGGATAATCTGTCGCTGCCATGTACCTTGCATGCCGCCTTGGAGCGTCTGAAGCGTAGTCATCTGGCGAAGGAACTGTTTGGTACGGAGTTCATCGAAGGCTACATCGCCTCCAAGACCCTGGAGCTGACCAGCTTCTTCGATGAAATCACGCCTTGGGAGCGACGTGTCCTCGCGGCCCAGGCATAACGAACCGTCGCATTCGGGCTATCTTCAACAGGTAGCCCTTACTCACCTCAAGGAGCCGCTCGGAACGCCGATGCGCCAAATCTGGAAACCTTTTCGAGCGCTTTATTTCGCTTCGCTGATGATGTTGATCGGCTCGGGCCTCTTGAGTACTTACCTGGCCTTGCGCCTGGCCGCCGACCATGTGGACAGTCTCTGGGTCGGTGCGCTGATGGCCGCCAACTATTTCGGCCTGGTGCTGGGGGGCAAGATCGGTCATCGGCTGATCGCCCGCGTCGGGCACATCCGCGCCTATTCGGCCTGCGCCGGGATTGTCGGGGCGGCCGTGCTGGGCCATGGCTTGGTGGACTGGCTGCCGGCCTGGGTCGTGCTGCGGATGATTGTCGGCCTCGGGATGATGTGCCAGTACATGGTCATCGAGAGCTGGCTCAACGAGCAAGCCGATGCCAAGCAGCGTGGGGTGGTGTTCAGTGGCTATATGATCGCCTCGTACCTGGGGTTGGTGCTGGGGCAGTTGATCCTGGTCATGCACCCGGCCCTGGGGCCTGAGCTGTTGATGCTGGTGGCGCTGTGCTTCGCCTTGTGCCTGGTGCCGGTGACACTGACCCGGCGGATTCACCCGGCGGCGCTGCATCCGGCGCCCATGGAGCCGCGCTTCTTCATCAAGCGTGTGCCACAGTCATTGAGTACGGTGCTGGGCTCCGGATTGATCGTCGGCTCGTTCTATGGTCTGGCGCCGCTGTATGCCTCTCAGCAGGGCCTGTCGACCGAGCAGGTCGGTCTGTTCATGGGTAGCTGCATCTTCGCCGGACTGCTGGTGCAGTGGCCCCTGGGCTGGCTGTCCGATCGATATGACCGGGCGCTGCTGATCCGCTGCTTTGCGCTGGTCCTGACGATCTGTGCGCTGCCATTGGCGATTCTTCCGACGGTGCCGCTGGAGGTGCTGTTCGTCGCGGGGTTCTTCTGTTCGCTGGTGCAGTTCTGCCTGTATCCGCTGGCGGTAGCGTTCTCCAACGACCACGTCGAAGCTGATCGAAGGGTGTCCCTGACCGCGATGCTGCTGGTGACCTACGGCGTGGGAGCCAGCATCGGGCCGCTGGTGGCGGGTGTGCTGATGAAGATGTTCGGTAGCCAGATGCTCTACGGCTTTTTCGCCTTCTTCGCCCTGGTGCTGGTGTGGCGGATCCGGCCGAAAGCGGTGACCAACCTGCATCAGGTCGATGACGCACCGCTGCATCACGTGGCGATGCCGGACAGCATGTCGAGTTCGCCTCTGGTGGCGTGCCTCGATCCGCGGGTGGATGAACAAGTGGTGCAGGAGCAGATGCAGGCGCCGGCCAATCCGGACGTGGAGCCCGAGCCGGCCACTGAGGCTGCGGCCGAGGCTGAAACTGAAACCGAGGCGCCCGAGACGCCGAGTTTTACCCAGGCCAGGCCTTGAAGCAGGCATAAAAAAACGGGCAGTCGCCGCAAGGGACTGCCCGTTTTTCATGCCTCGAAAAATCAGAGGTCGTCTTTATCGAAGCGCCGGGCTTCTCGTTGGAGCTGGTAGACGAACCGCTCGACCTGCCGTTGCACCAGGCCACTGATGTTGTGGAAGCGTACACCGGCGAACGTGGTGTTGATCCTTTCTTCGAAATGCAGGTAACGCAGCTCGACTGGCGCGGTCATGTTGCCAAAAGGCAGGGCCGCGATGAAACGCTCATACACCTGGCCCAATTGCAGACGCTCCGTGATGTCGCCGTCAAAGCGCAATTTGCAACCGGTGGCGGAGATGTCCAGCAACTTGCCATCTACGGGGGACTTGAGCTTGTCGCCGCCCAGTTCAACGCTTACCAGTTGTGCCAGTTTCAGGGCGGCGCGGAAGGCGTTGCGACGTTGGTGGTAGACCACTTCGTCGGGCAGGGCGCCGCGATAGCAGCGACCGTCGTTGGATTCATCGATGGTCAGTGGACCCTTGCCATCCCAGGCGATACGCACGCCGTCATGAAAACCCTCGACACGAAACGGCTCGCCGGCCAGCAGGAAACGCTCGCCGTCCCGGGGGATCATTTCATCCAGGGCGATGGAGTTGGTCTCGCGATCGACGTTGACCAAATAGCTCTGGAAGCGCTGGCTACGTTCGTGGAAGGTGATGATCAGTGGGTCGTGGCTCTCTTGCAGCATCCGCAGGTTGCCGGAGATTTCCAGGGGCGTGGTGAGGACCTTGGGGGGCTGCGGAGCATCATCCGCGTTTGATGCATTGAACACGGTGAGTCAATCTCCAGGCAAAATACGACTACGAATGGCCGGCATTTTGCCAGCATGTATCGCGCGTTGATAGAGCGAAGGCATTGTTCGTTTCATGCCTGGCTGAGCGGGCGGTGCTTGACCATTCTGGCCGTTGAACCGCTAGCGTCATACAGCGTCGGGATCTCGCCACCGTTGAGAATGCGCAACTGGTTGGCGGTGGCGGCCTGCTGCATCAGGATCGACTGGCCGTTGCGGGCGTTGGTCGCCTGGCATTGGGCGAGCAGGTCGTTGAGTACTTTGCTCTGGGAGCGCAGCTGATCGCCGACCGTCGACTGGTCGGCCAGTTGCTCGAGGCCGTCATGGCTGGCGGGCAGGTTGAGGCTGGCGAGGATCTCGCTGCGTTTGCGGCCATGCTGGTCAAGCAAGATGATCAATGCCTGTTTCTGCGCCAGGATATTCTCCAGCAGGGGCATGTCACGACCGTGCAGTGCCACGGATTCGGCCTGCAACAATTCCAGTAGCTGTTGCGCTGGAACGAAGTCGTCGATGATCAATTGCAATAAATGAGTGTCGTGCATGGCTGGCCTTGGGTCTTAGCGTCCAAAAGCCTGGCGCAGGCGGCGGCCTAGCGCTGGGCTTCGAAGTTGAGCAGTTTGCTGGCTACGCGGTTGCTGTCGACTTTGTAGCTGCCATCGGCGATTGCTGCTTTCAACTCGGCCACGCGGGCGTTGTCGACGACAGGTTGATCGCGCAGCTTGTCAGTGACCTTCTGCAACTGCTGAGCCTCATTGCTGAGGTGTACCGACTCCCCATTGCTGACCTGGTCGGCTGGTGTAGACAGCGGCGCGGATTTGCCGGCTTCGGCGGTTTCCTTGGTAGCGCTGGTACGCGTAGTGCCTGTCAGCGGTGAAGAGCTGTTTAAACGATTGAAATCGATGACCATGGTAAAAAACCTCTGGGTATTTGGACGCTTGCCATGTTTTCGGCCATTCCCAAAAAAACTTTAGGCTCATTTATTCAATGAACGTGCGCACGTCTGCGCTTGCCTTTGCGTAAGGCACAGTCTAGGGAACACCGGGATCAAGCGCCAGCTTTCTACCTCCTCTACCGGGTCATTACATCGCCACTTCCACTTGGCCTGGAGCCATCACTTGCGCCTTGATGACGCGCTGGGAATTGAGGTTTTTTACCCGTATCTGTTCACGCATGCCGCCGTTGGACAGGGCTTCGCCGGGCATCCGCACGGCCAGGGAGCCGCTGCGGGCGGTGATCACGACCTGGTCGCCCTTGCGGACCACTTCGGCCTGCTCCAGGTGCACCAGCGTCACGACCTGATCGGCGACCATTGGTCGGACAAGTTTCTGCCCGATGGCCTGATCGACGGAGGTCAGGAAGCCCTGGGTGATCTGGCTGATGTCCCGTTCACGCAGCATCACGTCCTGGGGCTCGACGATCCCGGCCCGCTTGAGCGGACGCGTGGTGGTGACAATTTCCCGAAACAGGCGCACTTGAGCGGGCACGAACACCGTCCAGGGCGCGGCGCTGTCGCAACGAACCTTCACCGTGACGCGGCCCAGAGGGCGAGCGGGACTCTCCAGCGAAGCAGTCAATTCCTTGTCGCACATTGGCATGCGCAGGCGCGGGTCGAGTTGGTTGACTTCGATTTCGTAGCGACCTTCGGTTTGACTGGTAGCCAGATAGTCTTCTACGGTGAATTCAAGAAAGCCCTGAGTGACGCCGATAAGGAGATCAGGCAAGGTAACCGGAACAGCAGCAAGGGCAGGACCGCCCGAAGTGAACAGGCAGACAGCCAGCAGTGCACCGAGCCAGTGGCGGCAGTGAGTGGTCAGGCGTCGAGAAAATGTCGTTTGTGCGTTCATGCCGGTTCAATAGCAAGCCCCGTGCCGTTTAGTGATGAATGCGCGTCGGACACATTAGCGTTAGGTAGGAGTCAGGGCATGGCGGGAGTAATGGATTCGGTAAACCAGCGCACTCAGCTGGTCGGTCAGAATCGCCTGGAGCTGTTGTTGTTCCGTCTCGACGGCCAACAAATGTATGGGATCAACGTATTCAAGGTCCGCGAGGTGCTGCAATGCCCCAAGCTGACCCTGATGCCCAAGTCCAGCCCCGTCGTGTGCGGTGTGGCCAATATTCGGGGAGCGACCATCCCGATTCTCGACCTGGCGATGGCGACCGGTTCCGGTCGGCTGCTGGACCAGAGCAATCCGTTTGTGATCATCACCGAGTACAACACCAAGACCCAGGGGTTCCTGGTCCGCTCGGTGGAGCGCATCGTCAACATGAACTGGGAAGAGATCCATCCACCGCCCAAGGGGACCGGCCGCGATCACTACCTCACGGCAGTGACCCGGGTCGATAACCAGTTGGTGGAAATCATCGACGTGGAAAAAATCCTCGCCGAAGTAGCACCCACGCCGGAAGCGATCTCCGTGGGGGTGGTGGATGCCGAAACCCAGCACAAGGCGATTTCGCTGCGGGTGTTGACCGTCGATGACTCTTCGGTGGCCCGCAAGCAGGTGACCCGTTGTCTGCAAACGGTTGGCGTCGAGGTGGTGGCGTTGAACGACGGGCGACAGGCGCTGGATTACCTGCGCAAGCTGGTCGACGAGGGCAAGAAGCCTGAGGAAGAGTTCCTGATGATGATCTCCGACATTGAAATGCCGGAGATGGACGGGTACACCCTGACCTCGGAAATCCGCAGCGATCCGCGCATGCAAAAGCTGCACATCATCTTGCATACTTCGTTGTCCGGGGTTTTCAACCAGGCGATGGTCAAGAAGGTCGGTGCCGACGATTTCCTGGCGAAATTCCGTCCCGATGACCTGGCGTCCCGGGTCGTCGATCGGATCAAGGCAGCAGAATAAAGTAAAGGTCGGGCGCGTTGTGCGCCCGGCAAGTCAACACGATGAAAGAGGCGGTATCTTGTCTACGGGTAATTTGGATTTCGAACAGTTCCGGGTCTTCCTGGAAAAAGCCTGTGGCATCTTGCTTGGTGAAAACAAGCAATACCTGGTGTCGAGCCGTCTCAATAAATTGATGGAGCAACAGGGCCTCAAGTCATTGGGCGAGCTTGTGCAGCGTATCCAGACCCAACCGCGCAGCGGCTTGCGCGAGATGGTGGTGGACGCCATGACCACCAACGAAACCCTGTGGTTTCGCGACACCTATCCGTTCGAGGTGTTGAAGAACAAAGTACTGCCAGCCGCCATCAAGGCCAGCCCGGGCCAGCGCCTGCGGATCTGGTCGGCGGCCTGTTCGTCGGGGCAGGAACCCTATTCGCTGTCGATGTCCATCGATGAGTTCGAACGCTCCAACCTCGGCCAGTTGAAAGGCGGCGTGCAGATCGTCGCCACCGACCTGTCCGGGACCATGCTCAATAACTGCAAGACTGGCGAGTACGACAGCCTGGCCATCGGCCGTGGTTTGTCGCCGGACCGCCTGCAACGCTACTTCGACCCGAAAGGGCCGGGCAAGTGGGTGGTCAAGGCGCCGATCAAGAGCCGGGTGGAGTTCCGCTCGTTCAACCTGCTGGACAGCTATGCCAGCCTGGGCAAGTTCGACATCGTGTTCTGCCGCAACGTACTGATCTACTTCTCCGCCGAAGTGAAGAAAGACATCCTGCTGCGCATCCACGGCACGCTCAAGCCGGGCGGCTACCTGTTCCTCGGCGCCTCCGAGGCGTTGAACGGTTTGCCGGATCATTACCAGATGGTCCAGTGCAGCCCGGGGATCATTTACCAGGCGAAGTGATTGGCTTGGGTTGTCAAAAAACGGGAGTCCCCACGGGTTCCCGTTTTTTTATGCCCGATAATTTCCTTCCTATCACCCTGATCCCTGTGGGAGCGAGTCAGCTCGCTCCCACATTTTTGACCTCTGTTGCCTGGATGAAAGCGGCAGAAAAGCGGCAGCTTGCGGAAGCCAGTTGCCGCTTTTCTGGCATTGCCGCTTTGCCGATGCCCGCAAAACCCCGGTTTATGGGCCTTTTGAAAGTGGCACGCCGCTTGCTAAGTTCATCGTACGTACATTCTGGTCACCCAAAGGTTTCCGACATGAGCATCAGCTTCGATAAAGCGCTCGGTATCCACGAACAGGCCCTGAGCTTCCGCGCCCAGCGTGCCGAAGTCCTGGCCAACAACATCGCCAACGCCGACACCCCGAACTACAAGGCTCGGGACCTGGACTTCTCCAAAGTGCTCGCCGAGCAGAACGAGAAGACCAAGAACGGCCACTTCGCCTTGAACATGACCAACAGCCGTCATATCGAGGCCGAAGGCCTGGGCAATGGCGACGAATCGCTGATGTATCGCACGCCGATGCAGCCTTCGATCGACCAGAACACCGTGGACGCTCAACTGGAACAGTCCAACTACGCGGAAAACTCCGTGAACTTCCAGGCCAGCTTCACCCTGCTCAACAGCAAATTCAAAGGGCTGGTATCGGCCCTGCGTGGAGAGTAAGCCATGTCGATTGCTAGCGTATTCAACATTGCCGGCAGTGCCATGAGTGCCCAGACCACTCGCCTGAACACCGTCGCCAGTAACATCGCCAACGCCGAGACCGTTTCGTCGAGCATCGACCAGACCTACCGCGCCCGCCACCCGGTTTTCGCCACCATGTTCCAGGGCGGCCAGTCCGGCGGCAGCGACTCGCTGTTCCAGGAGCAGGACGCGGCCGGGCAGGGCGTACAGGTGCTTGGCGTGGTCGAAGACCAGAGCAACCTCGAAGCCCGTTATGAGCCAAATCATCCGGCTGCGGACGCCAAGGGTTATGTCTACTACCCGAACGTCAACGTGGTCGAAGAAATGGCCGACATGATTTCCGCCAGTCGTTCGTTCCAGACCAACGCCGAAATGATGAACACCGCCAAAACCATGATGCAGAAGGTCCTGACCCTCGGTCAGTGATAAGGGGCGAGTCACATGAGCGTTACCAACACTACCAGCGGTTTGAGCCTGAACGAGATTCTGGCCAATTCCTCGGTCAAGACCAACAACACCTCCGATACCCTCGGGGCAGTGACAGGTGCGGCGACCGGCAAGAAGGAACTGGGCAAGGATGCGTTCCTGCAACTGCTCGTTACCCAGCTGAAGAACCAGAACCCGCTGGAGCCCCAGGACAACGGTGAGTTCGTGGCCCAATTGGCGCAGTTCAGCAGCCTGGAAGGCATCACCACCCTCAACGAGACCGTCAGCGGCATCGCCGGCAACTACAACTCGTCCCAGGCCTTGCAGGCTTCGTCGCTGGTGGGCCGCTCGGTCATTGCTCCAGGCGACAAGGCTGTGGTCGATACCTCCAAGAGCCTCAACGGCACGGTGGTGGTGCCAACCTCGGTGTCCTCCGTCGCGGTCAAGATCGTGGACAAGGACGGCAAGACCGTTCGCACCATCGACTTGGGCAGCCAGAACGCCGGCAATTCCGCGTTCATCTGGGATGGCAAGAACGATGCGGGCACGGTCGTTGAATCGGGCACTTACACCTTCGCGGCCTCGACCACCATCGACGGCAAGGCCACGTCGTTGATCACCAACCTGCCGGCCACGGTCAGCAGCGTGACGATCAGCCAGACGGGCGGTGAGCTGATGCTCAACCTGGCCGGGCTGGGCAGCATTGCCCTGTCCAAAGTACAAACTATTGGTATGTAGAGCCGACTAACCGGCAAAAGGAGTCAACATGTCTTTCAACATCGGCCTTAGCGGTCTCTATGCAGCCAACAAACAGCTGGACGTGACCGGCAACAACATCGCCAACGTGGCGACCACCGGTTTCAAATCGTCCCGCGCGGAATTCGAAGACGTCTACTCGGCCACCAAGCTGGGCTCGGGCAGCAAGACTGTCGGCAACGGCGTGCGCCTGGCCAACGTTTCCCAGCAGTTCGGCCAGGGGGATGTCAACAACACCGGCAACGTGCTGGACATGGGTATCCAGGGCCAGGGTTTCTTTGTTCTGAGCAACGACGGCTCCCTGAGCTACACCCGTGCCGGTACGTTCAAGACCGACAAGGAAGGTTTCATCACCAACAGCGATGGTACTGCGCGCCTGCAGGGTTATGGTGTGGACGCCAACGGCAAGATCCAGAACGGGATCCTGACCGACCTGCGCATCGACACTTCGAACCTGCCGCCGCAAGCCACCAGCCTGGTTTCTTCGACGATCAACCTGAACTCCACGGCGACGCCGATCACCGTTGCGTTCAACCCGACCGACACGGCCACATTCACCAAGCAATTCACTACCCCGGTCTATGATACCCAGGGCAACCAGCACTCCATGGACCAGTACATGGTCAAGACTGCCGGTAATACCTGGAACGTCTATACCTTGATCGATGGTCGTAACCTCAATGGCAGCGCGCCGGTTGCTCCGAACGCTCCGGTTCCTTCCACAATGACGTTCGACTCGAACGGCAGACTAACCCAGGTCAGCACTCCGGTTCCGCCGACCGTTCCGCCGACTGTTCCGACACCTGCGCCAACCATCAGCAATGATCTGAATCTGGTTGGCTGGGTCCCAGGCACTGTGACTAATGGTACATGGACTGCTAATGGCGCGGGCTCGTCGACTATTACGATCTCCATGGCCAACACCACCCAATTCAACGCCGACACCGCCCGCTCGATTCCAGCCCAGAACGGTTACGCCACGGGCCAGATTACCAACCTGACCATCGACGGCAGCGGTGTACTGTTGGCCAACTTCAGCAACAACCAGACCAAGCCGATCGGCCAGCTCGCACTCGCCAGCTTCACCAACGAGCAAGGCCTGCAGCCGGTAGGCGGCACCAGCTGGAAAGAAACCTTCGCCTCGGGCATCCCGGGCTACGATGCCCCGGAAACCGGCACTTTGGGCTCGATCGTCTCCAACTCCCTGGAAGAGTCCAACGTCAACCTGACCAACGAACTGGTCGAGCTGATCAAGGCCCAGAGCAACTACCAGGCGAACGCCAAGACCATCTCCACCCAGAGCACCATCATGCAGACCATCATTCAGATGACCTGATGTCGAAGGTTGCTTGACGCTGCACACGGAGCCCCTCGCAAGAGGGGCTTTTTCATGCGTGCTAGAGCCCGTCCTCATGCCAGGTTTCCCTTTGTGGCGAGGGGATTTATCCCCGCTGGGCTGCGCAGCAGCCCCTCCACAAGCAGTCAATACGACCTGCCTGACCCACCGGGTCGCTGGCATTCAGGGCCGCTCCGCGCCCCAGCGGGGATAAATCCCCTCGCCACAATGAATGTCACCCTGAATATGGATAAGGGCAGCCCAGGCGACGTCGTTTCCAAGGCAAAAGAAAACCCCCGATAAACCAGCGGTCTATCGGGGGCTTCTTCAGTCGGCGCCTTTACACGCCCACCCACTCAGCTTATTGGCAAGCTTCGCAATCCGGCTCGTCGATCGCGCAGGCCTTTGGCACTGGCGCAGGGCCTGCTGGAGCAGCCAGGACCGAATCGTCACCGTGGTTGCCGCCGCTGGAAACAGCGTTCAGCTTGCCGGTGTTGATGGTCGACTTCTCGGTGCTGGTCGCGGCCAGGGCACGGAGGTAGTAAGTGGTTTTCAGGCCACGGTACCAAGCCATGCGGTAGGTCACGTCCAGCTTCTTGCCCGAAGCACCGGCGATGTACAGGTTCAGCGATTGAGCCTGGTCGATCCACTTCTGGCGACGGCTGGCGGCGTCGACGATCCACTTGGTGTCCACTTCGAACGCGGTGGCGTAGAGCGCTTTGAGCTCTTGCGGGATGCGTTCGATCTGCTGCACCGAACCGTCGTAGTACTTCAGGTCGTTGATCATGACCGAGTCCCAGAGGCCGCGGGCCTTGAGGTCGCGAACCAGGTACGGGTTGATCACGGTGAACTCGCCCGACAGGTTCGATTTCACATACAGGTTCTGGTAGGTCGGTTCGATCGACTGCGACACGCCGGTGATGTTGGCGATGGTGGCGGTCGGTGCGATGGCCATGATGTTGGAGTTACGGATGCCTTTCTGCACACGGGCGCGAACCGGTGCCCAGTCCAGGGATTCGTTCAGGTCAACGTCGATGTACTTCTGGCCGCGCTGGGCGATCAGGATCTGTTGCGAGTCCAGCGGCAGAATGCCCTGGGACCACAGCGAACCCTGGAACGTCTCGTAGGCGCCACGCTCGTCGGCCAGGTCGCAGGAAGCCTGGATCGCATAGTAGCTGACCGCTTCCATGGACTTGTCGGCGAATTCGACCGCGGCATCGGAACCGTACGGGATGTGCTGCAGGTACAGCGCGTCCTGGAAGCCCATGATGCCCAGGCCGACCGGACGGTGCTTGAAGTTGGAGTTCTTCGCCTGTGGCACCGAGTAGTAGTTGATGTCGATCACGTTGTCGAGCATGCGCACGGCAGTGTTCACGGTGCGTTGCAGCTTGGCGGTGTCCAGCTTGCCGTCGACGATGTGGTTCGGCAGGTTGATCGAGCCCAGGTTGCAGACCGCGATCTCATCCTTGTTGGTGTTCAGGGTGATCTCGGTGCACAGGTTCGAGCTGTGGACCACGCCCACGTGCTGCTGCGGGCTGCGCAGGTTGCACGGGTCCTTGAAGGTCAGCCATGGGTGGCCGGTTTCGAACAGCATCGACAGCATCTTGCGCCACAGGTCTTTGGCCTGGACGACTTTGAACAGCTTGATCTTGTTGTACTCGGTCAGGGCTTCGTAGTACTCGTAGCGCTCTTCGAAAGCCTTGCCGGTCAGGTCGTGCAGGTCCGGTACTTCGGACGGCGAGAACAGGGTCCACTTGCCGTCATCGAAGACACGCTTCATGAACAGGTCAGGGATCCAGTTGGCGGTGTTCATGTCGTGGGTACGACGACGGTCATCACCGGTGTTCTTGCGCAGCTCGATGAACTCTTCGATGTCCATGTGCCAGGTTTCCAGGTAGGCACAGACCGCGCCCTTGCGCTTGCCACCCTGGTTGACCGCGACGGCGGTGTCGTTGACCACTTTGAGGAACGGCACCACGCCCTGGGATTTGCCGTTGGTGCCCTTGATGTACGAGCCCAATGCGCGAACCGGGGTCCAGTCGTTGCCCAGGCCACCGGCGAATTTCGACAGCATGGCGTTGTCGTGGATTGCGCCGTAGATGCCCGACAGGTCATCCGGAACGGTGGTCAGGTAGCAGCTCGACAGCTGTGGACGCAGGGTACCGGCGTTGAACAAGGTCGGAGTCGAGGCCATGTAGTCGAAGGACGACAACAGGTTGTAGAACTCGATCGCACGGTCTTCGCGCTGCTTCTCTTCGATCGCCAGGCCCATGGCCACGCGCATGAAGAAGATCTGTGGCAGTTCGAAACGCACGCCATCCTTGTGGATGAAGTAACGGTCATACAGGGTTTGCAGGCCCAGGTAGGTGAACTGCTGGTCGCGCTCGTGGTTGATCGCCTTGCCGAGTTTTTCCAGATCGAATTCGGCCAGGACCGGGTTCAGCAATTCGAACTCGATACCCTTGGCAACATAGGCTGGCAGCGCCTTGGCGTACAGGTCGACCATTTCGTGGTGGGTCGCGCTCTCGGCGACTTCCAGGAAGCTCAGGCCTTCGGCACGCAGGGTGTCCATCAGCAGGCGGGCGGTCACGAAGGAGTAGTTCGGCTCGCGCTCCACCAGGGTCCGGGCGGTCATCACCAGGGCCGTGTTGACGTCCTTGAGTGCAACGCCGTCATAGAGGTTCTTCAGGGTTTCGCGCTGGATCAGGTCGCCATCGACTTCTTCCAGGCCTTCGCAGGCCTCGGTGACGATGGTGTTCAGGCGACCCATGTCCAGTGGCGCCAGGCTGCCGTCGGCGCGGGCGATGCGGATCGAAGGGTGGGCCTGGACCGGTGCGTCGGCTGGGGAGCGGGTAGCACGTTCCTTGGCGCGGGAGTCACGGTAGATCACGTAGTCGCGCGCCACTTTCTGCTCGCCGGCACGCATCAGGGCCAGTTCGACCTGGTCCTGGATTTCTTCGATGTGGATGGTGCCGCCCGAGGGCATGCGACGCTTGAAGGTCGCGGTGACCTGTTCGGTCAGGCGGGCCACGGTGTCGTGGATTCGCGACGAAGCGGCAGCGGTGCCACCTTCAACTGCGAGGAACGCTTTGGTGATGGCGACGGTGATCTTGTCATCGGTGTAAGGAACGACAGTGCCGTTACGCTTGATCACACGCAGTTGGCCCGGCGCGGTGGCGGACAGATCCGGGTTCGAATCGGCGGCCAGCGGCGCGGTGCCCTGCGGGTTCTCGCGAGTTGTGTCGGTGTGCATGGGTGTCTCCACGTTCTCTATGTTTGTTTGGGCACCATCACGGTGCCCACCGTTCCGTCCTGAAGCACTACAACCGACTGGCGCCGGGCATAACAACTTCGGGACAGTAGGAAGCAGGCGTTTAATGCCGCTTCCATCCGAAGTTCTCAGGTTGCGAGCGGGGCTCGAAACCGGGTTGCCGGGGTGGCAGCAATTGACTGCAACACCCGTACCGTTTCGGTCGTTTTCGACCTTGAAACAGTTGCCATCCGCAGGGGCGGTCTGGGCTTGGGGAAATACGGTGTTTCAGCTGGGCAGAAGCAAGAAAAGCGCTTGAATTCTCTGCCCGACTTGTGTTTGGTTTTTGGCCTGAAACCCTACATGTAGGGTTTTTTGCGCGGCGGGCTACAAGATAATGCGTTTTTGGGGGGTATGCAACGTGCTACCTGTGGATAAGCCTGTGCGTAATTTGTGTGCGAAACGTGGAACTGCTCTGTAGGCCGCGACCTAGCTGGAGTGGACCTTTTTTCATCGGTTTCGACGGTCTGAAAACTGCCCGATGGTTTTTTGCGGGCGCGGACGTTACCACATAAAACCTGCTTCGACCGAACGCATTTGTCCGCTTGTTTTCTAGGGGGGCGACGTTTATACAATCGGTCGGTGTGCTGGCATGTTTATCCTCCTTTGATATGACAAAAAGAGGAGGCTGTATTCGAATCTCTGGAATGAACACTGTTGTGGCCAGAGATTGCTCCCGCTCGATTGCGCAGCAATCGCAAAAAACAGGGGCCGCTTCGCAGCCCAGCGGGAGCAAGCTCCCTCGCCACGGGGTAGTGATCCTTCTGCAAGGGTTGTGGCCATCCGGTCCTTTATTTTCATAACAAAACGAGGCCCCCATGGAACAAGAAGCCTGGCAGGTATTGATCGTCGAGGATGACCAGCGTCTGGCCGAGCTGACCCGGGAGTACCTCGAAAGCAACGGGTTGCGTGTCGCCATCGAAGGCGACGGCGCGGTGGCGGCGGCGCGGATCATTGCCGAGCAGCCGGACCTGGTGATCCTCGACCTGATGCTGCCCGGCGAAGACGGCCTGAGCATCTGTCGCAAGGTGCGCGGGCATTATGACGGGCCGATCCTCATGCTCACCGCCCGCACCGACGACACCGATCAGATCCAGGGCCTGGACCTGGGCGCCGATGATTATGTCTGCAAGCCGGTTCGCCCGCGTTTGCTCTTGGCGCGTATCCAGGCCCTGCTGCGGCGCAGCGAACCGGAGCCGAGCGTCGCGCAGAAGCAGCGACGCCTGCAATTCGGCCCGCTGGTGGTCGACGACGCCCTGCGCGAAGCCTGGTTGCAGGGCAACGGTATCGAGCTGACCAGCGCCGAATTCGACCTGCTGTGGCTGCTGGTGTCCAATGCCGGGCGCATCCTGTCCCGGGAAGAAATCTTCACCGCTTTGCGCGGCATCGGTTATGACGGCCAGGACCGTTCCATCGACGTGCGCATTTCGCGTATCCGCCCCAAGATCGGCGATGACCCGGACCATCCACGGCTGATCAAGACCATTCGCAGCAAAGGCTACCTGTTCGTTCCTGAAGCCTGCGTAGACCCGGCACCGTGAACTCGATCTTCCTGCGTATTTATGGCGGCATGTGTGCCGCACTGGTGCTGGTGGCGGTCCTCGGCGTACTGGCCCTGCACCTGCTCAACCAGACCCGCAGCGAGCAATACCGCGAGCGCCTGGCCCACGGTACGTTTTCGTTGATGGCCGACAACCTGCGGCCGATGAATGACACCGAACGGCGGCGGGCGTTGCTGGTATGGGAGCGCCTGCTGGGCATTCCCCTGGCGTTGCAGACCTTTGCCCAGACCGACCTCGACCTCGGCCAGCGCACCCGCGTGCTGCGTGGCCAGGCCTTGGTGGAGCAGACCGGACCCCATGCGGCCAAAGTCTATCGGCTGGTCAGCGATGGCGAGCAACTGATGTTGGTGGGGGAAGTCCAGCAGATCAGCGAACAACTGGCCCGCGCGACCATCTATCTGTTGGCCGACGAGCTGGTGCGTTCCCCGGTGGCCGAACAACCCAAGCGGCTGGCGCAACTGGCGCAGGAAAAAGGTTTTGGTTTCGATCTGCGACTCATGACCGCCGAGCAGGCGGACATGGATGAAGACCAGCGCCGTCGTGTGTCCGAGGGCGATACGGTGATGGCGTTGGGCAAGGGCGGCGACTCCATCCGGGTCTTCGCCGGCATGGTCGGCACGCCGTGGGTGCTGGAGATTGGTCCGCTGTACCAGATGAACCCTTATCCGCCGCAATGGCTGGTGCTGATCGCGGCGCTGGGCTTGAGCCTGATCGGCTTGATCGTCTACCTGTTGGTGCGCCAGTTGGAGCGGCGCTTGCGCGGCCTGGAGTCGGCCGCGACCCAGATCGCCCAGGGCAGTTTGGAAACCCGGGTACCGGCCCGAGGTGCCGACTCGGTGGGGCGGTTGGCCGCTGCGTTCAACGGCATGGCCGAGCACTTGCAGCAATTGTTGGCCATCCAGCGCGAGCTGGTGCGGGCGGTGTCCCACGAATTGCGTACCCCGGTGGCGCGCCTGCGCTTCGGCCTGGAAATGCTCGGCAGCGCCACCACGCCCCAGGCCCGGGACAAATACCTGGCGGGCATGGACCACGACATCGAAGACCTGGATCGGCTGGTGGACGAAATGCTCACCTATGCGCGACTGGAACAGGGTTCACCGGCCCTGAATTTCCAGCGGGTGGACCTGGATGCGCTGGTCAATCAAGTGATCGATGAACTGGGGCCGTTGCGGGCCGGGATCACGGTCGAGCGCGGTCTATGCCTGTCGGCCGTCGATTGCGACGGCGCCTGGGTCGAGGCCGAGCCACGCTTTCTGCATCGGGCCCTGCAGAACCTGGTGGGCAACGCCATGCGTCACGCCAGTTCCCGGGTCACTGTCAGCTACCAGGTGGGTCAGTTGCGTTGTCGGGTGGATGTGGAGGACGACGGGCCTGGTGTGCCGGAAGCGGCATGGGAGCGGATCTTCAAGCCCTTCCTGCGTCTGGATGACAGCCGCGCCCGGGCGTCGGGCGGGCATGGGCTGGGGCTGTCGATCGTGCGGCGGATTATCCACTGGCATGACGGTCGGGCGTTGATCGGCAAGAGCAAGAGCCTGGGCGGGGCTTGCTTCAGTTTGAGTTGGCCGAGGCATCAGGACAGGTCTTGATAGGTGGGCTCCCAAACCCACAACTCTCAGGCTTTGATCCCCACCAGGCTCAATAGCTGCCCATCCTTCACCCCGAACTGCGCCTGCAGTTCGCTGCCATGACGCCACTCGGCCGACAGGTCCGTCAGCAACCGCAGTCGCACCTGTCCGTCGTGTGTCCATTCCAGCACTTCGGCATGCTCGAAATAAAAGCGCTGCCTGACGATGGGATACAGCGCCTTGAACAAGCTTTCCTTCACTGAAAAGGTCAGGGTGACCAGCAAGGCCCGCTCGTCATGCGCAAGCGTTGCCATGCGCAGCAGCTCCGGCGGGGTGAGGATTTCACCGGCCAGGCGCTCGGCGCGTTCGGGGTCGAGCAGGTTTTCCACGTCCATGCCCAAGCCTTGCCAGTGGTCTTTTTTCGCGACGATGGCCGCGGCCCGGCCCGTGCTGTGGGTGATCGAGCCGCTGACATGGGCCGGCCACACGGGGGCGCGGTCCTCGCCAATGGCCGGCACGCAGGTCTGGCCGTCCAGCTGGCGAAGGGCTGCCCGGGCGCAGATCCGCCCGGCCAGGAATTCAGCCTGACGCTTGGCCACCGATCGCTGGATGCTCGCCGGTGGTTCGATGGCGCTGTCGGGGAAGTCGGTGCCTACCAGCAGCAACGGGTCGAAGCGGGTGCTCAGCAGCACCGTATCGGGCAGCGCATCGGGCAAAAGCCAGTGTTCATCCAGAGGCGAGCAACAGGCGGGCAGGGTGGGGAGTGTCTTCATGCCCGGCATTTTGCCGGGTTGACGGGAGGCTGGGTAGTGGGGCAAGCCTGAGTGGCGCAAGTGAGTGGAAAAGAAGCTTCTGTGGCGAGGGAGCTTGCTCCCGCTGGGCTGCGAAGCAGTCCTGAATCTGACAGCTCGGAGTATCAGATTGAACGCGTCGCTGCTGTTGGGGCTGCTGCGCAGCCCAGCGGGAGCAAGCTCCCTCGCCACAGGGTTATGCGTCAGTCAAAAACTTTCTTGAAGAACTTCTGCATATCCGCCCACGATTTCTCATCGGCTTCCTTGTTGTAGCCAATGTCCGGCCCGCCATGTTCGCCGTGGCTCAAACGGTCGGCGTCCGGGTTGCTGAAGCCGTGTTTGGCGCCTTCGAGGTTGACGAATTTATAGTCGGCGCCGGCCTTGTCCATCTCGCTCTTGAACGCGGTGACGTTGTCCTGGGTGACCATGCTGTCCAGGGCGCCATGCTCGACCAGCACCTTGGCCTTGACGCTGCCAGGTGTTGCCGGGGTGTTGGTCACCAGCGCACCGTGGAAGCTCACCACGCCGGCCAGCGGCACACCCTGGCGCGCCGCATCGAGTACCACCTTGCCGCCGAAGCAGTAGCCGATGGCAGCGAGTTTGTCCGGATCAGTCTGGGGTTGTTTCTTCAGTAGGTCCAACCCCGCCTGGAAGCGTGCGCTGGCGGCCTTGCCGTCCTTGAGCGCCGCCTGCATGAAGGCCATGGCGTCCTTGGGGTGCTCGGTGTTCTTGCCGTCGCCGTACATGTCGATGGCCAGGGCGCTATAGCCCAGGCCGGCGAGGTCACGGGCACGGCGCTTGGCGTAGTCGTTCAACCCCCACCATTCATGCACCACCACCACGCCCGGGCGCGGGCCCTTGACGGTGTCGTCATACGCGTAATAGCCGATCAGCTTGGTGCCGTCGGCACTGGTGTAGGGGAGCTCCTGGGTCTGGATGGCGGCTTGGCTCACGCCGCTAATGGCCAGAAGTACAACAGCAAGCAGCCTGCGCATGATGGATCTCCTTAAAAAGTGCTGAGACAGGACACTCTAGCCGATTCATTCAGCGAAGGTTCAGAGAACGTTCAAGGGGGGTTCAGGGAGCGCTGGTTAAGGTGACGGCGACTTCACAATTCACCCACGCTGCAAAGGAACTCGATCATGACTGCTATGAAAAAACTGCTGTTGGCTTTCACCGTGCTGGGCGCCAGCGCCCTGGCCCACGCCGATGACAACTTCGCCAGCCTGACCCTCGGCCAGACCAGCGACAAGGTGAAGAAGTCCAACGCCTTGGACAGCGCCCTGAACAACCCGAACGCCGACGGCGTCATCGGCAAGGACACCACGTATGGCCTGCGACTGGGCAAGCAAAACGACCAGGGCCGCTACTACGCCACCTACGACAACGTCTCGGGCACCCACAACGGCATCAAGCTGCGCCAGGAAAACCTGCTGGGCAGCTACGATGTGTTCTATCCGGTCACCAGCAGCACCAAGCTGTTCGGTGGCGGCACGGCGGGCCTGACCAAGCTGACCCAGGATTCTCCCGGCTTCAGCCGCGACAGCGACATTGGCTACGCAGTGGGCTTGCAAGGGGGCGTGCTGCAACAAATTTCGCAGAACACCTCGGTTGAACTGGGTTACCGTTACCTGCGCAGCAACGCCAGCACCGAGATGAGCCCGCACGGTGGCGATAAGGTTGGCTCGTTGGACCTGACCAGCAGCGCCCAGACCTACCTGTCCGCCAACTACACGTTCTAAGCGGTTGATGGTGAGCGTATCCAGCCGGATCGGTCGAAGACGATCCGGCGCCTTTCGTTGAAGTGCGCCGCACTGGATTGTTTGATTTGCCTGGGAGAGGCTCCATGAAATTACTGGTCGTCGAAGACGAAGCGCTGTTGCGTCACCACCTGCAAACCCGTCTCACCGACAGCGGCCATGTGGTGCAGGCCGTGGCCAATGCCGAAGAGGCCTTGTACCAGGTCCGGGAATTCAACCATGACCTGGCGGTGATCGACCTGGGCTTGCCGGGCATCAGCGGGCTGGAGCTGATCCGCCGGCTGCGCTCGCAGGACAAGACGTTTCCGATCCTGATCCTGACCGCCCGCGGCAACTGGCAGGACAAGGTCGAAGGCCTGGCCGCCGGTGCCGACGACTATGTGGTCAAGCCGTTTCAGTTCGAAGAACTGGAGGCCCGGCTGAACGCCCTGTTGCGCCGCTCCAGTGGTTTTACCCAATCGACCATCGTCGCCGGTCCGTTGCTGCTCGACCTCAACCGCAAGCAGGCGTCCCTCGATGAGGAGCCGCTGGCGTTGACTGCCTACGAGTACCGCATCCTCGAATACCTCATGCGCCATCACCAGCAGGTGGTGGCCAAGGACCGCTTGATGGAGCAGCTTTACCCCGATGACGATGAGCGTGATCCCAATGTCATCGAAGTGCTGGTCGGGCGCCTGCGCCGTAAGCTGGAAGCGCCGGCTGGCTTCAAGCCGATCGATACCGTGCGCGGCCTGGGCTACCTGTTCAACGAGCGCTGCCAGTGATTCGTTCGCTTCGCCTGCGGTTGATGCTGGCCGCCATGACCCTGGCGGTGCTGTTCATGCTGGCCTTGTTGCCGGCCATGCAAGGCGCGTTCAGCCTGGCACTGCAGGAATCCATCGAGCAACGCCTGGCTTCGGACGTGACCACGCTGATTTCCGCCGCCCGAGTGGAAAACAACCGCTTGAGGATGCCGGCGCAGTTGCCCGATGAGCGCTTCAACCTCGCCGATGCCCGCCTGCTGGGCTACATCTATGATCGCGAGGGGCGGTTGGTCTGGCGCTCGAAGGCTACCCAGGAAGAGAACATCAATTACACGCCACGCTATGACGGCCAGGGCAACCAGTTCGCGCGCATTCGCGAGAACGACGGCCAGGAGTTTTTTGTCTATGACGTCGAGATCAAGCTGCTCGGCGGCCAGAGCGCGGCGTTCAGCATCGTTACCTTGCAACCGGTGCGCGACTACGAAGTGACCTTGCAGGGCCTGCGGGACAATCTGTACCTGGGCTTTGGCGCGGCCCTGTTGGTGTTGCTGGCGCTGTTGTGGATCGGCCTGACCTGGGGCCTTCGGGCGCTGCGGCGCCTGAGCCAGGAACTGGACGAAATCGAAAGCGGGGCCCGGGAAAGCCTCAGTACTGAACATCCCCGGGAACTGTTGCGCCTGACCGGCTCCCTCAACCGCCTGCTGTACAGCGAGCGGGAGCAACGCAGCCGTTATCGCGATTCCCTCGATGACCTGGCCCACAGCTTGAAGACCCCGTTGGCGGTGTTGCAGGGCGTCAGCGAGGACATGGCCCGACGCCCGGAGGACCGTGGACAGGCTTGGGTGCTGCAAACCCAGATCGAGCGCATGAGCCAGCAGATCGGCTACCAGTTGCAGCGCGCCAGCCTGCGCAAAAGCGGGCTGGTGCGCCATCAGGTACGCTTGCGCCCGGTGTTGCAAAGCCTGTGTGACACCCTGGACAAGGTCTATCGCGACAAACGAGTCAATGTCAGTTTCGATCTGCCGGAGCACTGCCAGGTGCCGATCGAACAGGGCGCCTTGCTGGAGATGCTCGGCAACCTGCTGGAAAACGCCTATCGGCTGTGCCTGGGCGAGGTGCGCGTCAGCGTGCACCAGACCCTCGGCGGTACGGAGTTGAGTGTCGAGGACGACGGGCCGGGCGTGCCACCGGATCAACGTGCGCGGATTCTCCAGCGGGGCGAGCGACTGGATCGCCAGCATCCGGGGCAAGGGATCGGACTGGCGGTGGTGGAAGACATCATCGAGAGCTACGGCGCCAAGTTGACCCTGGGGGATTCAGAGCTGGGCGGGGCGGCGTTCCGGATTCATTTTCCGGTGGTTTGACTGGAATACTTCGGTGGGGTTGCCGGCCTTTGTGGCGAGGGAGCTTGCTCCCGCTCGAGTGCGCAGCGCTCGCAAGTCCTTGGGGCCGCTTCGCAGCCCAGCGGGAGCAAGCTCCCTCGCCACAGGGGCCGGCGGGCTCTCCACAGAAGTTGGATGTCACCACTCAATTCTCCTGCTCCCGATAAGCCCCCGGCGTCAGCCCCGTCCACTTCTTGAACGCCCGGTGAAACGCCGATGGCTCTGAGAAACCCAACTGCTCGGCAATCTGCTGCAACGACAGGTCCGCCCGCCCCAAGTGGTAGATGGCGATATCCCGCCGCAGCTGATCCTTGAGTTCCTGGAAGCTGGTGCCTTCTTCACGCAAATGCCGGCGCAAGGTCTGCGGGCTGATGTGCAGATGGCCGGCGACGGTGTCCAGGTCGGGCCAGCGGGCGGTGTCGCGGCTGAGCAGGCGGCGCAGTTGGCTGCTCAGGCTATGGCCATCGTCCGGGCGCGACAGCAGGTCGGCGGGGGAGCGTTCGAGGAAATGCTTGAGGGTGCGTTCGTCCTGCAGCAGTGGCATGCCCAGGTAACGGCTGTGGAACAACAGGCTGCTGCTGCGCGCTTCGAACACCAGCGGACAGGAAAAAAGTAAGTCGTATTCGGCACCGTGGGCGGGTTTGGTGTAGCCGAAAGTCGCCTGTTCCAGGCCGATACGCTGGCCGATCAGCCAACTGGCCAGGCGATGCCAGACTACCAGCAAGCTTTCAGTCAGAAAATGATCCGGGTCCCACAGCGTCGAATCGTCCAGCACCAGCCGCACTCGCTCGCCTTCGGCTTCCAGGGTCAGGCTCGGCGCGTCGGGGAACAGACTGTAGAACAGCAAGCCGCGTTGAAGGGCCTTGCCCAGGGTCCGACAGTGGATCAACGCGTGACACATCATGGCAAACGTCCCGGGTTTACTCGCAGCCCTACCGAATCCCAGGTATTCGTCCCCCAATGCCAGCCACAGCGCCTGCAACAGGCGCGCGAACTGCTCGGGCGCAATCCGCGCGCGCGGCTCGTCCAACAGCTCTGGGCTGATGCCCAGCTGTTGCAGCACAGGAACATAGTCGAAGCCTTGCCGGCGCGCGCCGCCCAAGGCTGCGCGGGCGAAGTGGCTGGCGATCGTGCGTTGGCGCATGGCTGGAATCCGTCCGTTAAGCGGGCGATGGTAGCAGGGCACTGCGGCCCGACAAGGCGGATATCCGCCAAATCCCGGAGTGATAAACACCCCGTGGGCGGAAATCCGCCACATTCCACGCCCGTGTTTAACTCGTGAATAATTCCAGAACCCTTCTGCGACAGCGCTTGTAGGGGTTTTCTGAAAAATGGCACGAGCCTTGCGATACAGCACACAGGTCTGCCGCGTGCAGCCGACAAAAAACAAATCCCTCCAGTGCAGGAGGGTTCGCAATTGAGGTGCCGTGGACGACAGGTGGAAGTCGTCAAACGGGACTCTTGAGGAAGGTTTGCCATGACGACTCGTCAGCCACTGTACAAATCCTTGTATTTCCAAGTGATCGTAGCCATTGCCATCGGCATTTTGCTCGGCCACTTCTACCCGCAGACTGGTGTTGCCCTCAAGCCGTTCGGTGACGGGTTCATCAAACTGATCAAAATGGTCATCGCCCCCATCATTTTCTGTACCGTCGTCAGCGGCATCGGCGGTATGCAGAACATGAAATCGGTCGGCAAGACCGGCGGCTATGCGCTGCTGTACTTTGAAATTGTCTCCACCATCGCCCTGCTGATCGGCCTGGTCGTGGTTAACATCGTGCAACCGGGTGTAGGCATGCACATCGATGTATCGACCCTGGACACCAGCAAGATCGCCGGTTTCATCAATGCCAGTAAAGACCAGAGCATCATCGCCTTTATCCTCAACGTGATCCCGAACACCATCGTCGGCGCGTTCGCCAACGGTGACATCCTGCAAGTGCTGATGTTCTCGGTGCTCTTCGGCTTCGCTCTGCATCGCCTGGGTGCCTACGGCAAGCCGGTACTGGACTTCATCGATCGCTTCGCCCATGTGATGTTCATCATCATCAACATGATCATGAAGCTGGCGCCGATCGGTGCGTTCGGTGCCATGGCCTTCACCATCGGCGCCTACGGTGTCGGTTCGCTGGTGCAACTGGGCCAGCTGATGATCTGCTTCTATATCACCTGCGTGGTGTTCGTGCTGGTAGTACTGGGCGCCATCTGCCGCGCCCACGGCTTCAGCGTGGTCAAGCTGATTCGCTACATCCGTGAAGAACTGCTGATCGTGCTGGGCACTTCCTCGTCGGAATCGGCCCTGCCACGCATGCTGATCAAGATGGAGCGCCTGGGTGCCAAGAAGTCGGTCGTAGGCCTGGTCATCCCGACTGGCTACTCGTTCAACCTCGACGGTACGTCGATCTACCTGACCATGGCCGCGGTGTTCATCGCCCAGGCCACCGATACCCCGATGGACCTGACTCACCAGATCACCCTGCTGCTGGTGCTGCTGCTGTCCTCCAAAGGTGCGGCTGGCGTGACCGGTAGCGGCTTCATCGTGCTGGCGGCCACCCTGTCGGCCGTGGGCACCTTGCCGGTGGCCGGTCTGGCACTGATTCTGGGTATCGACCGCTTCATGTCCGAAGCTCGCGCCCTGACCAACCTGGTGGGCAACGCCGTTGCCACGATCGTGGTTGCCAAGTGGGTCAAGGAACTGGACGAAGACCAGTTGCAGACCGAGCTGGCTTCCGGTGGTCGTGGTATCGCCGATGTCCGTGAAGATGACGAGCAGATCGCGGCGGCGCAGATTGCAGCGGCTGAGTCCTCTGCTCCAGTCACTGTGAAGTAAACTTCAGGCTGTAATGAAAAACCCGCTTCGGCGGGTTTTTTATTGGAAGAACTCTTCCGTCGAGGAGGTTTCTGTGGCGAGGGAGCTTGCTCCCGCTGGGTTGCGAAGCGACCCTAAGATGTATCTGCCACCGCGGTGCCTCAGACAAATGGCGGGGGGGCTGCTGCGCACCCCAGCGGGCGCAAGCTCCCTCGCCACAAGAGCTCTCACGCTGAGCGCAATGGTCATCCAGACTGGCACCTGCGGTGATTGCCCTACCACCAACCCCTGCCTAGTCTTTAGCCATCACCCACCGGAGATCGCTATGCAAGGCCCACTGGCATCGCTCAAGGTTCTGGATTTCTCGACCCTGCTGCCCGGCCCGTTTGCCTCGCTGTTGCTGGCAGACATGGGGGCCGAGGTGTTGCGCATCGAGTCGCCGACCCGCCAGGACCTGCTGCGGGTGCTGCCGCCCCATGATCAGGGCTCCTCGGCCAGCCACGCCTACCTCAACCGTAACAAACGCAGCCTGGCCCTGGACCTCAAGCAACCGGAAGCGTTGGCGGTGGTCACGCAATTGCTGGAGGACTACGACATCCTGCTGGAACAGTTCCGCCCCGGCGTGATGGAGCGGTTGGGCCTGGGATACGAAGCCTTGAAAGCCATCAATCCGCGGCTGATCTACGTGTCGATCACCGGCTACGGCCAGACCGGGCCCTACAAGGACCGCGCCGGTCACGACATCAATTACCTGGCCCTGGCGGGGCTGGCCAGCCACACCGGCCGCGCCGACAGCGGTCCGTTGCCGCTGGGGATCCAGGCGGCGGACATCGCCGGAGGTTCGTTGCATGGGGTGATCGGGCTGTTGGCGGCGGTCATCGCCCGCCAGCAAACCGGTCAGGGGCAGCATCTTGACGTGAGCATGACTGACTGTGTGTTCAGCCTCAACGCCATGGCCGGTGCCGGTTACCTGGCCTGCGGTGTCGAGCCGGAGCGGGAAAAACAGATGCTCAACGGCGGCAGCTTCTATGACTATTACCGTACCCGCGATGCTCGCTGGATGTCGGTGGGTAGCCTGGAACCGGTGTTCATGCAGGCGTTGTGCGAGGCCTTGGGACGGCCGGAACTGGCGGCCCAGGGGTTGTCGCCCAAGCCTGAACAACAGCACGCTCTTAAGCAGGCGCTGCAAGCCGAGTTTGAAAAACGCGATTTTGCCGAGCTGTGCAGCCTGTTTGCCGGGATCGATGCCTGCGTCGAGCCGGTCCTGAGCCTGGAGGAAGCTGTTCGGCATCCGCAGTTACAGGCTCGGGAGCTGGTGACACAGGTGCCCCGGGGCGATGGTTCAAGCCAGGCGCAGATGGCTTGTCCGTTGAGATTTTCCGAAGGGTTGCCTGAGCCTCGGCATATTGGCGCGGGATTGGGGGCGCATACGGATCAGGTGTTGGGGGAGTTGGGGTTTAGTGCGCAGCGGATCGCTCAATTGCGGGATGCCAAGGTGATTTTGTAGTGCTCTTTAGGGCCTCTTCGCGGGCAAGCCCAGACACCACAAAAGCCTGCTATTCCACCCGGGTTTCTCCACTGAACACCAAGGTATTGCGACAGCTTCGGCACAAATACCGCCGCCCCTGGCGCACCAGGCTGTGGCGCTGGGCCGAGAACGGGAAGTCGCTGCCGTCGCAGGGGCATTTGTAGATGTAGCGGGTCACGCTGCGGCGTTTGATTTCGTAGGTGTGGCAGCGGTTGGGCGGTAGTTCGTACACCCCACGCATGATCAGTTGCCATTCTTCGCCATGGGGCTGGATGCGTTCGCCAAACAGTTGATGGGCGATCAGGTGCGCGACTTCATGGGCGACGGTCTGCTTGAGGAAGTCTTCGGCGTTTTCCCGGTACAACTGTGGATTGAAGCGCAGCAGATTCTCATGCAGGTGCGCAACGCCGGCCTTCTGGCCACGCAATTTGAAGCTGACCACTGGGCGTTTGAAAGGACGTTTGAAAAAGGATTCGGCTTGTTGGTAACACTCTTCGACGCGGGTATTGAGTTGCTCGAGCATGCTTTACGGGTCTCCAGAAGCCCGAGTATGCCGCAAGCGTCGGCCGTTGCGAATCGTCCAGGCGCCCAGCGGTCGTGTCGAGCGGCTCAAACACAGGAAGGCCGCCTTGCGGCGGCCTGTGTCGGCAGATCCTGTTTTTATTGGAGGGTACTATCGGGACCGTTTCAATCCTTCAATTGGTATAGACCGGGCCGACGCCGAGCCCCCAGACAATCACCGTGAACGCCATGATGGCTACCAGCACCACCAGGCCTACGGCGAGCACCGAACTGGAAAACAGAAAACCTTCGTCCTGGGGAATGTTCATGAACGTCGGCAAGCCCACATACAGCAGGTAGACCGTGTAGCAGATCGCCGCCGTGCCGACGATCATCCCCAGCCACATGTGCGGGTAGAGCGCCGCCAGGCCGCCGATGAACAAAGGTGTCGCGGTGTAGGTAGCGAACGCGACGCAACGGGCCAGGCTCGGGTTGGCGTCATAGGTTCGGGCCATCCAGTGGATGAAGGCGCCCATCACTGCCACACCGCCCAACATGGCCAGGTACGACATGACTGTCATCCACAGCGCACTTTCCTGGGTGAGCATGACCGGTGCACGATTGCCGATGACCCATCCCACCTGCGTGGTGCCGATGAACGCCGATACCGCGGGAATGGCCGCCAGGATCAGCGTGTGGGTGAGGTACATGTGGCTGATGCTTTCCTCCTGATCGCCACGGATTTCTTTCCATTCTTGATCAGGGTGGGTAAAGAGCCCCACGACATGATGGATCATAGTCAGTCACTCCTTTGTTATTGCCATCGCCCCCCAACGGAGCGCCTACGGGCCAAATGGCCGGGTAAGTAAAGGTCTGTAAGTGTGTGCGACCTTATGTCGCAGTATAGAAAGGAGTCACCCCAAGGGGGATGGTGGGCTTAGAGCAAATCGCGCTGTAAAGGAGCAGGTTAATCGCGGCTTGATCTGTATGCGTAATTCTCAGGCGAAGAGATTCATGTGGCGAGGGAGCTTGCTCCCGCTGGACTGCGCAGCAGGCCCCTGCGTTCTGTCCGGCACCGCGGTGATACATACATTTTCGGGGCTGCTTCGCACCCCAGCGGGAGCAAGCTCCCTCGCCACAGGGGGGCGGTGCCATATGGGAGATTTTTTGCGTAAAATGCCGCCCTTTCGTCACACCTCACGGATTTCGCGTCATGGGCACTCTTACGGTCAACCAGAACAAACTGCAAAAGCGCCTGCGCCGCCTGGCCGGTGAGGCGGTCGCCGATTTCAACATGATCGAGGACGGTGACAAGGTCATGGTCTGCCTGTCCGGCGGCAAGGACAGCTACACCTTGCTCGATGTGCTGATGCATCTGCAGAAGGTTGCGCCGATCAAGTTCGACATCGTCGCGGTAAACATGGACCAGAAGCAGCCCGGGTTCCCCGAGCATGTGCTGCCGGCCTACCTTGAATCGCTGGGTGTGGAATATCACATCGTCGAGAAAGACACCTATTCGGTGGTCAAGGAACTGATTCCCGAAGGCAAGACCACCTGTTCGCTGTGCTCACGCCTGCGGCGCGGAACGCTCTACACCTTCGCCGACGAGATCGGCGCAACCAAGATGGCCCTGGGGCACCATCGCGACGACATCGTCGAGACCTTTTTCCTGAACATGTTCTACAACGGCTCGCTCAAGGCCATGCCGCCCAAGCTGCGAGCCGATGACGGGCGCAACGTGGTGATCCGGCCATTGGCCTATTGCAGCGAGAAAGACATCCAGGCCTATTCGGATTTCAAGCAATTCCCGATCATCCCCTGCAACCTGTGCGGCTCCCAGGAAAACCTGCAACGTCAGGTGGTCAAGGAAATGCTCCAGGAGTGGGAGCGCAAGACGCCGGGCCGTACCGAGAGCATTTTCCGCGGCTTGCAGAACGTCATTCCGTCGCAACTGGCGGACCGCAACCTGTTCGACTTCACCAACCTGCGCATCGACGAAAACGCCACGCCGCGGTTCGTCAACGTGGTGAATCTCTGACGGCGCCAACCGCTCTATTCACGGCGCCAATGGCTATAAGGGCCACTGGCGCCGTTTTCATTTCCGACCCCAGGAGAGGGCATGCGCGATTACAAGTGGCTGCACGAGTATTGTCTGAACCGCTTCGGTTCGGCGGCTGAACTGGAAGCCCATCTGCCGGTTCCCAAGACCCCGGCGCAATTGCGCAAGATCGGCGACGACCGCTACCTCTCGACCATGGCGCTGCGGGTGTTCCGCGCCGGGCTCAAGCACAGCCTGGTGGATGCCAAGTGGCCGGCGTTCGAAGAGGTGTTCTTCAAGTTCGATCCGGAGAAAGTCGTGCTGATGAGCGCCGAGCACCTGGAGCGGTTGATGCAGGACGCGCGGATCATCCGCCATCTGGGCAAGCTCAAGAGCGTACCGCGCAACGCGCAACTGATATTGGACGTGGCCCACGAAAAGGGCAGCTTCGCCGCACTGGTCGCTGACTGGCCAGTGACCGACATCGTCGGCCTGTGGACGTACCTGAAAAAACGCGGCCATCAACTGGGCGGCCTGTCGGCGCCGCGCTTTTTGCGGATGATGGGCAAGGACACCTTCGTGCCCAGTTATGACGTGGTGGCCGCGCTCAATGCCCAGGACATCATCGACAAAGTCCCCACCAGCCAGCGGGACCTGGCGACGGTGCAGAATGCCTTCAACCAGTGGCATGAAGAGAGCGGGGGAAGGCCCATGAGCCAGATATCGATGATGCTGGCGTATACCGTGAATCATTGAGACCGCGTTGCGGCCATCGCGAGCAAGCTCGCTCCCACAGGGACTCGATGGCACCCTGTGTGCGAGCTTGCTCGCGATAGCGGTATATCAGGCGACGGAGACATCTCCCTCGCCCGCCAACCGTCGATTCAACTGAAACCGCCACCGCACATACAACAACGCCGAGCAGAACACCGCCACGCTCGCCGCCATTTCCAGCACACCGAACAGCTGACGGTTCGGGTCATAGGCTGCCAGTGCGCCCTTGATGAAGTACAGGTTCACCACGAAGCACATCCATGAGTGTCCACGGGCGCTGCCGCTGAGCATGCCGGGCGCGAGTATCAGCAGCGGCACCAGTTCGATCAGCAGAATCACCCAGGGCCGCGCGCCGTGCAGGTCGGCGATCAGCAGGTAATAGGCGCTGAGCAACCCCACCAGGCCGAAAAAGCACAGCAGGCTGAGAACGCGAGCCAGGCGTACGCGCGGTTCGAGCCATTGGATGGAAGGCAGGATCTTCGGCTTCTTAGCCACGGCCGTTCTCCAGCAACAGGGCGGTTTTCGCCAGGCGCAAACCCAGGGCGCGGCACAGGGCAACCTCATGTTCGTTCAAGCCGCTTTTACCGTCGGCCCCGGCGTGATGGCTCGGGCCGTAGGGCGTGCCACCGCCCTGGGTGTCGATCAGGGCCGATTCGCTGTAGGGCAGGCCGGTGATCAGCATGCCGTGGTGCAGCAGCGGCAGCATCATCGACAGCAGGGTGGTTTCCTGGCCGCCGTGCAGGCTCGCGGTGGAGGTGAACACCCCGGCCGGTTTGCCCACCAGCGCGCCGGTCAGCCACAGGTTGCTGGTGCCGTCGAGAAAGTACTTGAGCGGCGCGGCCATGTTGCCGAAACGGGTCGGGCTGCCCAAGGCCAGGCCAGCGCAGTTCTTCAGGTCATCGAGGCTGGCGTAGAGCGGGCCTTGTTCTGGGATGTCTGGCGAAACCGCTTCGCACTCGGCGGAAATGGCCGGCACCGTACGCAACCTGGCTTCCAGCCCGGCCTGCTCGACACCACGGGCGATCTGCCGGGCCATTTCGTTGGTGGAGCCACTGCGGCTGTAATACAACACCAGGATGTACGGCGTGGTCACGGCAGGATCTCCAGGATCTTCTCCGGCGGACGGCCGATCACGGCCTTTTCCCCGGCTTCCAGAATCGGCCGTTCCATGAGTTTCGGGTGCGCGGCGATGGCTGCGATCAACTGGGCCTGGCTCAGGCTTTCGTCGGCCAGGTTCAAGTCTTTGTACTCGTCCTCGCCGGTGCGCAGCAATTGCCGGGCGGTGATGCCGAGCTTGCCCAGCAGACGCTCCAGGTGCGCGGCATCGAGCGGGGTTTCCAGGTAGCGGACCACGGTGGGCGTCAGGCCACGGGCCTCCAACAGTTCCAGCGCACCGCGGGATTTCGAGCAGCGCGGGTTGTGATAAAGCGTCAGATCGGTCATGAGTGGGTCGCATCTTGCGTAAGGTGGCGGCTATTCTACTGTGCCGCGAAGCCCCTAGCACCTGAGAGAGGCGACGGGTCGCAGCAGCGTTCACATTCAGACAAGGATTGGCACATGGCAAGGCGATTGACGGCGGCACTGACATTTATCGGCATTTTGTTGCTCGCCGGCTGCGGGAACGACTACGGCGTGGACCAGAACGGCCAGGCCATTGCCTCGCAGCGGCTGGACAAACAATGGGTGGTGCTCAACTACTGGGCCGAATGGTGCGCGCCATGCCGTACCGAAATCCCGGAATTCAATGCCTTGGCCGAACAGCTCAAGGGGCGCAACGTCGGTGTATTCGGGGTCAACTTCGACCAGGTGCAGGGCGAAGAACTCAAGAGCGCCAGCGACAAGATGGGGATTCGCTTCACGGTGCTGGCCCGGGATCCGGCCGAGATCTTCGACCTTCCTCGCAGCGAAGGGCTACCGGTGACGTACATCATCGATAACAAGGGCAAGGTGCGCGAGCAGTTGCTGGGGGAGCAGACGGCGGCGGGGGTGATGGCCAAGCTTGAAGCGTTGCAGGCGTTCAAATAACCCCTGTCATGGCTGAGGGCTTGTGTGGCGAGGGAGCTTGCTCCCGCTGGGCTGCGCAGCAGCCCCAAAATGTATCTGTCACCACGGTGTCGGACAGGACGCAGGGGCCTGCTGCGCAGTCCAGCGGGAGCAAGCTCCCTCGCCACAGGGGGGGCGTCAGCTTCAGCCCTCTTCCAACCACCACCGCAGCGGCTTGCCCTGGGCCGGCCAGAAGCGTATTTGCTCGATGGGCGAGATGTCCCAGCGCTCGACCTTTTCCAAGGCCTGCAAGAAGCGCGTTTCTTGCTCCATCACCGCCGGGGCGCAGAGTTTGCGCGTGCTGCCGATCTTGCCGAAGCTCAAACGGTGGCCTTCCAGGGTATAGGGCGCGAACCAGTGGTTGCAGCCGCCATTGCCATAGGCGCGACCGTCATCCCCAAGGGTGATGGTCAGGTGGCTGTAGTCCATCAATGGCCGTTCACCGATCCACTCCAGGATGTAGCTGCGGTTATGTTGCAGCTGTACAGGTTCAGCGGCACAGCCCATCAGGCTCATGCCGATCAACGCGGACAGGGCCAAACGTTTCATCAGGCGGCTTCCTGGCATTTCGGGCACAGGTGTTTTTCACCCACGGTGATCCAGCCCAGTTCGGCGATCCGTGCAGTGGCGGCCGGTTTTTCGGCCTTGACGCCGAGCTTGGCATCGACGGCGAATTCGAAGCTCAGTTCCTTGGCGCAGCTGTCGCAGTTGACCTGCCAGGTGTGGATCGCCAGTTCGCCGAACACCGGGCCGGTGGTCATGGCGGTCCATTGGCCCATGGGCTTGAGCAGGTGCCGCACGGTGTCCACGGTCAGGCGCATGGACAAGTCCTTGCTGCCCTTGAGCGTGACGAGCAACACATCGTTGGCCTGGATCGAACCGCCATTGCCGGTGACCTGGTAGCGGCCCGGCGCCAGTGCGCGGACTTCGGTCAAGGTGTGCTGCGGGTTCATCAGGGTGTAGCGGAAATCGTGTTCGGCCATGGGTCCTCCAAATAGGCGCGATATGCTAGCACGGGGCATGGCTTTGGATGCTCCATAAGGGATCTGACCGACGAAACTCCATCCCTGTGGGAGCAAGCTCGCGATGGCGTCAGCCCAGACAACCCACAACCCGTGGCGAGGGAGCTTGCTCCCGCTCGGCTGCGCAGCAGTCGCCAACCGGATCATGCGGTCCGGCTGAAAAAATGCAGAGGCCTGCTTCGCAGGCCAGCGGGAGCAAGCTCCCTCGCCACATTGGGTTTGTGTGAAGCCGAAATTGGAGCTCGACCAAAGTCCCTGTGTGAGCGAGCTCCTACAGGGGGGCTGGCTAGAGCTGATCAGCCATCCACCAGGTTTTGCGGCGTGCCGGCTGCCCAGGCGGCGATGTTGTCCAGGGTGGTCATGGCAATCGCCGCCAAGGCTTCATGGGTCAGGAACGCCTGGTGAGCGGTGACGATCACGTTGGGGAAGGTCAACAGCCGGGCCAGCACGTCGTCCTGCAAGGGCAGGTCGGAGCGGTCCTTGAAAAACAGCTGGGCTTCTTCCTCGTAGACATCCAGGCCCAGATAGCCCAGCTGGCCGCTTTTCAACGCCTCGATCAAGGCCGGTGTGTCCACCAGGCCGCCACGCCCGGTATTGATCAGCATGGCGCCGCGTTGCATCGCAGCAAGCGATTGGGCATTGATCAGGTGTCGGCTTTGTTCATTGAGCGGGCAATGCAGGCTGATGATCTGCGCCTGCGCGAGCAGCTCGGCCAAGGGCAGGTAGCGGGCGCCCAAGGCTTCGACCTGCGGGTTGGGGTAGGGGTCATAGGCCAGCAACTGGCAGCCGAAGCCTGCCATGATCCGTGCGAACGTCGCGCCGATCTGCCCGGTGCCGATCACGCCAACGGTCTTGCCCACCAGATCGAACCCGGTCAGCCCATGAAGGCTGAAATTGCCGTCCCGGGTGCGGTTGTAAGCGCGATGCAGGCAGCGATTGAGGGCCATGATCAATGCCACGGCATGTTCGGCCACGGCATGGGGCGAGTAGGCCGGCACCCGGACGATGCTCAAGCCCAGGCGCTGGGCGGCGAGCAGGTCGACGTGGTTGTAGCCGGCCGAGCGCAGGGCAATCAGCCGCGTGCCGCCTTCGGCCAGTTGCTCCAGCACCGGGGCGCTGAGGTCATCGTTGATGAAGGCACACACCACTTCATGCCGTTCGGCCAGGGCCACGGTGTCGAGGTTCAGGCGGGCGGGCTGGAATTGCAATTGAAGGCCCGCGGGCGTCGGGGCCTTGGTGAAACTGTCGCGGTCGTAGGTCTGGCTGCTGAAAAAAATCACGCGCATGGCGGCCTCCTGGCATTGGAATAGACCCAGCTTAACCGCCATCGCTCCGGTCGCCATTGCCCTGGATCAGGCGCTGATACGCGCCTCGCTGGCCAGGCGGTTGATGGCCCGCTCCAATTCCTCCAGGGCGTCGGCGGCCTTGGGATCCTGTTGCTTGAGCAGGGTTTCGCTGCGCTGGCAGGCCGCCCGCAATTGCGGTACGCCGCAGTAGCGGGTGGCGCCGTGCAGGCGGTGGACGCGTTCGATCAGTGCGTTGTGATCGTTGGCCTCGATGGCCTGGCGGATCGCTTCGCGGTCGGCTTCCAGGGAGGCCAGCAGCATCGCCAGCATGTCCGCCGCCAGGTCAGCCTTGCCGGCGGCCAGGCGAAGGCCTTCTTCGTGATCGAGCACCAACAGTTCGCTGCCGCCCGGGGCATCGCCGCTGCGCTCCGGTGACTGGTTGCGCAGGGCCAGGCCAGTCCATTTGAGCACCACCTGGGCCAGTTGCCGCTCGCTGATGGGTTTGGTCAGATAATCATCCATGCCACTTTGCAGCAGGGCGCGCTTTTCGTTGGCCATGGCGTGGGCGGTGAGGGCGACGATCGGCAGCGGCGTGCAGTGCCGCTCGCTTTCCCACTGGCGGACCGCCTCGGTGCTCTGGCGACCGTCCATGCCGGGCATCTGCACGTCCATCAAGACCAGGTCGAAGGTTTCCTTCTGCACGGCCTTGACCGCCGCATAACCGCTTTCCACGGCCAGCACCTTGGCGCCCATGTCTTCGAGCAGGGTCTGTACCAGCAGCAGGTTGGCCGGGTTGTCGTCCACGCACAGCACTTTCGGGGCGCGGCTGGAAACCGGTTCGTGGGGGTCGCTGCGGGTCGGGCGCGGGTTGACCAGGTCGGAAAGCGCGCGGCGCAACTTGCGGGTGCAGGCCGGCTTGGCCTGGAGCTGGCTGTGAGGGTTGGGCACCGAGAGGTGGTACAGGGTCTGTTCGGTGGTGGGGCACAGCACGAGTACTTTGCAGCCCAGGTGCTCAAGGTCCCAGATGTGTTGGTTGAGGCGCTCCGGTGGCATGTCGTTGCTGGTGATGCCCAGCACGGCCAGGTCGATCGCCTGATCGGTCTGGTGGGCGATGGTGATGCCGTTGGTCAAGCTTTCCAGGGTGTTGAACGGCGTCACTTGCAGGCCACAGTCTTCGAGCTGGTGCTGCAAGGCCTGGCGGGCCAGTTCGTGATTCTCCAGCACCGCTACACGCCGGCCCAGCAACGGTGGGCCGGGCAGGTCCTCGGCATCGTCACGGGTCTTGGGCAGGCGCAGGCTGATCCAGAATTCCGAGCCTTCGCCCGGTGTGCTGTCGACGCCGATTTCCCCGCCCATCTGTTCCACCAGGCGCTTGGAAATCACCAGGCCCAAGCCGGTGCCCCCCGGTTGCCGCGACAGCGAATTGTCAGCCTGGCTGAACGCCTGGAACAGCGCCCGCACATCCTGGTTGGACAGGCCGATGCCGGTGTCCTGGATGCTGATGCGCAACTGCACGCTGTCTTCGTGCTCGTCTTCGAGCATGGCCCGGGCGACGATGGTGCCCTCGCGGGTGAACTTGATGGCGTTGCTCACCAGGTTGGTGAGGATCTGCTTGAGGCGCAGTGGATCGCCCACCAGCGACAGTGGCGTGTCCCGGTAGACCAGGCTCACCAGTTCCAACTGCTTGGCATGGGCGGCGGGGGCGAGGATGGTCAGGGTGTCCTGCAGCAGGTCGCGCAAGTTGAACGGAATGCTGTCGAGCACCAGCTTGCCGGCCTCGATCTTCGAAAAGTCGAGGATCTCGTTGATGATCCCCAGCAGGCTGTCGGCGGATTTTTCAATGGTACCCAGGTAGTCGAGCTGGCGTGGGGTCAGTTCGCTTTTCTGCAACAGGTGGGTAAAGCCGAGGATACCGTTGAGCGGCGTGCGGATTTCATGGCTCATGTTCGCCAGGAACTCGGATTTGATCCGGCTCGCTTCCAGGGCTTCCTTGCGAGCCAGGTCCAGCTCGATGTTCTGGATCTCGATGGTTTCCAGGTTCTGGCGCACGTCCTCGGTGGCCTGGTCGATGCTGTGCTGCAATTCTTCCTGGGCGTTCTGCAAGGTACTGGCCATGCGGTTGATGCCCGAGGCCAGTTCGTCCAGCTCCTGGCTGCCCAGCGGCGGCAGGCGGGTTTCCAGGTGACCGTCCTTGAGCTGTGCCACGGCCTGCTTGATCTGGCTCAGCGGGCGGTTGATCGTGCGGCCCATGCGCAGGGCCAGCAAGCCGGTCAGGCACAGGCCAGCGGCGATCAGCAGCAGGCTGGCGAACAGGCTGCGATAGCCGCGCAGCAACATACCGCTGTGGGACAACTCCAACTCGACCCAGCCCAACAGGCGGTCGGCTTCTTCGGGAATCAGTTCCCCCGCCAGGTTGCGGTGCTTGCCGAATACCGGCAGCAAGTAGCGCGTGGCGTCGTTGCCAGTGCGTTGCAGTAGCTGCGTGCTGTTGCCCTCCGGCGCCCGGTTGAGCATGGTCGGGCCGGCGTGGGCCAGTGGTACGCGGTCGGGGGCGAGGAAGGTGACGGCGCGCACGTCCGCCTGTTCGAGGGACTGGGTGGCGATGCGCTCCAGTAGATCGATGTCCTGGCGGCTCATGGCTGGGGCGACCAGCGGAGCAAGTTGTTCGGCAATCATTTCACCGCGTTGCAACAACTGGGCATGCAGCTCCGATTGTTGCATCCAGGTGAAATAGCCGCCCAGGACCAGCGCCATCAGGCTGGTTGGCAACAGGGTCAGCAACAGCACGCGGCCTTTGATTCCCAGTTTCTTGAGCACACTTGTCTCCTGCATCCAGCGGGTTTGATTGAACTTGCACGCATCCGGCATGCAATACCTGCGCAGTGTAGCGATTTGCGGGCGGGCAATCTTCGTAAAAATCATGCCTGCCCGCGCATCCGTACTGCCAATCCTGTAATGACCTGGCAAGCAACCTCCGGGCCTGTGTCCGCTCAGACTCGCCCATCGGACCTTCGGTCGGGCCTGTCAACGTTGACAGGTGTTGTTTTCGTTCTTCTGTTTAAGCTCGGTCTCGTTGAACTGCATAGAAACAACGGGAGAACAACATGAATACCAAGCATGCAGAAGAAAGATTGAAAGCTGTAAAGATTGCACCCCGACTTGATGCGAAAGGCTCAATAACTATCTCGCTTAATGGACAGGTTACGAAAACCGAGGATGTTCATATCCTGGATCAACCCGGTCACTCCATTGTGGGGCTCATAGGGGAGGGTATTGTCATCGTGCAGTTCAGCTCACTGACAGCACCTGGTACCTATGAGATCAAGGAACATGGTATCTGGATATATATGTCGTTCCACGGTTTCCAGGGGGAGGCGGCAACCGGAGCCTTGACCCTTGACACCATCGAGACGAAAAGCAAGTACAGAGGTCATTTTGATGTGAAGACCTCGGATCACCAAAAAGTCGATGGGATATTTGACGTCCAGAGGGTATAGGTTTGGATGTTGAGGGTAGGGGGGCGCCTCCATGTGTAAGGTCCCCCCCCCATCAGACTTCGTTCACTGTTCATGTTCGCGACGTTAGCGATGAGTTTCAGCCGATGTGCAGCCTCCTCGCCCCTGCCACTCAGAAAATAGCTTGAGGCCGCTACGCCGGCAGGCGGAAGCAAGCTCACTCGTCACACCTTGGCTCGCTTATTCCCATAAGCCATAACCACCACACTTTGCGTGATATGGCCGCGCCGGGTTTGCCGGTATGATAGGCGCCCCCGCAGTCCGGATTGCGAATACGCCATGACTCTGCAGTACCCAACCATCGCCGATTGCGTCGGCAACACTCCGCTGGTCCGTTTGCAACGCTTGCCCGGCGTGACCACTAATACGCTTTTGCTCAAGCTCGAAGGGAATAACCCGGCGGGTTCGGTCAAGGACCGGCCGGCGCTGTCGATGATCACCCGTGGCGAATTGCGCGGACAGATCCGGCCTGGCGACACGCTGATCGAGGCGACCTCCGGCAACACCGGTATTGCCCTGGCGATGGCGGCGGCGATCAAGGGCTACAAGATGATCCTGATCATGCCCGACAACTCCAGCGCCGAGCGCAAGGCAGCGATGACGGCCTACGGTGCCGAGTTGATCCTGGTGACTCAGGAGCAGGGCATGGAAGGTGCCCGGGACCTGGCCGAGCGCATGCAGGCCGAGGGTCGTGGCAAAGTGCTGGACCAGTTCGCCAACGGCGACAATCCAGAGGCCCACTACACCTCCACCGGCCCTGAGATCTGGCGTCAGACCGACGGCACCATCACCCATTTCGTCAGCTCGATGGGCACCACCGGCACCATCATGGGCACCTCGCGCTATCTGAAAGAACAGAACCCGAACGTGCAGATCATTGGCCTGCAACCGATGGAAGGCTCGGCCATCCCCGGTATTCGTCGCTGGCCCGAAGAGTATTTGCCGAAGATCTACCAGGCCGACCGCGTGGATCGCATCATCGACATGGCCCAGAGCGAAGCCGAGGACACCACCCGTCGCCTGGCGCGCGAAGAAGGCATCTTCTGCGGCGTGTCTTCGGGCGGTGCCGTGGCGGGGATGCTGCGCCTGTCCAAGGAAGTTGAAAACGCGGTGATCGTCGCGATCATCTGTGACCGTGGCGACCGTTACCTGTCGACCGGCATTTTCGACGCGCCCAACTGATGGCCAAGCAAGAGAGAGGCCTGCGCTTCCAGCCCAGCGGCGGAAGCCGGGCCCCGCAAGTGCCCACCGGCAAGAAGCAGCGCTTGACCATCGAGCGCCTGGCCAACGACGGTCGGGGCATCGCCTTCATTGAAGGGCGCACCTGGTTTGTCATCGGCGCCCTGGCCGGCGAAGAAGTCGAGGCGCGGGTGCTCGGTGCCCATGGCAAAGTGGTCGAGGCCCGTACCGAGCGCGTGTTCCTGCCCAGTGAACTGCGACGTGCGGCGCCGTGCGTCCATGCTGGTCGCTGCGGCGGTTGCAGCGTCCAACATTTGCCCCATGACGAACAACTCGCCCTGAAACAGCGCATGCTCGCCGAGCAGTTGTCGCGGGTGGCCGGGGTGGTGCCAGAGGAATGGGCCGCGCCCTTGAGCGGGCCGGAATTCGGTTACCGGCGTCGCGCCCGCGTGGCGGTGCGCTGGGATCAGAAGGCGAAAAAACTCGAAGTCGGTTTCCGCGCCGTCGGCAGCCAGGACATCGTCGCCATTGGTGATTGCCCGGTGCTGGTACAGCCCTTGCAGCCGATCATGAGCCGCCTGCCGGAGATGCTGCGTCGCTTGAGCAAACCCCAGGCGTTGGGGCATGTGGAATTGTTCGCCGGTTCGTCCCGCGCGGTATTGCTGCGCCACATGGCGCCGCTGTCGGAGGCCGACCTGACGATCCTCAAGGACTTCTGCGCGTTCCATGAAGCCCAGTTGTGGTTGCACGGTGAAGGTGAGCCGCAACCGGTCGAGCCCGGGCAAGCTCTCGGGTTTCGCCTGGATGCCTGGGACCTTGAGCTGGCTTACCGACCGGGGGATTTCATCCAGGTGAACGCCGGGGTCAACGAGGCGATGATCGCCCAGGCCCTGCAATGGCTGGCACCGCGAGCCGAGGAACGGGTGCTGGATCTGTTCTGCGGCCTGGGCAACTTTGCCTTGCCGCTGGCCCAAAGCGTGCGTCAGGTGGTGGCTGTCGAAGGCGTGCAGACCATGGTGGATCGTGCGGCGGCCAATGCCGTCAGTAACAATTTGAATAACACGGCCTTTTTTCAGGCCGATTTATCCCAGCCTCTGGCTGATGCCGAATGGATCGGCGAAGGCTTTTCTGCGGTACTCTTGGACCCACCCCGTGACGGTGCTTTCGAGGTGGTGCGCAAACTGTCGTCCCTGGGTGCCAAACGATTGGTCTATGTATCGTGCAACCCGGCAACTTTGGCCCGGGATACGGTCGAACTGATCAAGCAGGGCTACCGGTTAAAACGTGCCGGGATTCTCGATATGTTTCCTCAAACGGCGCATGTCGAGGCCATGGCGTTATTTGAAGCGAGCCAGGATGGCTTGTCCGACTGACCCGTTCGTGCCAACTCGCCACAGCCCTGGGCGTAAACACGGGCATGAAGGTCAGCGAAGTTGACGCATTGAATCTGCGTCGTAGGGAAGGTAAGTAAAGATGGTACAGGTGAGAGCACACCAGCCGATCAACACCGACGGCAGTATCAATCTCGAGGCTTGGCTCGATCATGCGGTCAGCGTCGACATGGCTCTGGATCGCGAAGCCTTGAAGGCCGCCTGCGAGTTCGCTCGTGAGGCGGAGCAGCAACATAACGCAGCGAAGAACCTGTGGTCCGAAGGCACCTCGAGTTTCCAGACGGGCCTGGAGATCGCCGAAATTCTTGCTGACCTCAAGCTCGACCAGGACTCCCTGGTGGCGGCGGTGTTGTACCGCGGCGTGCGCGAAGGCCAGATCCAGCTACCGGTGGTCAGCCAGCGCTTCGGCACGGTGGTCGCCAAGCTGATCGATGGCGTGCTGCGCATGGCCGCCATCAGCGCCAGCCTCAGCCCGCGCCAGTCCATGGTGCTGGGCACCCAGGGCCAGGTGGAAAACCTGCGCAAGATGCTGGTGGCGATGGTTGACGACGTGCGCGTCGCGCTGATCAAGCTGGCCGAACGTACCTGCGCCATCCGCGCCGTGAAGTCTGCCGATGACGAAAAACGCAATCGGGTCGCCCGGGAGGTGTTCGACATCTATGCCCCCCTGGCCCACCGTCTCGGCATCGGTCACATCAAGTGGGAGCTGGAGGACCTGTCCTTCCGCTACCTGGAGCCGGATCAATACAAACAGATCGCCAAGCTGTTGCATGAGCGGCGCCTGGATCGCGAGCGTTTCATCACCGATGTGATGACCCAGTTGCGCGAAGAGTTGCAGGCCACCGGCGTGGTAGCCGACATCAGTGGCCGGGCCAAGCACATCTACTCGATCTGGCGAAAAATGCAGCGCAAGGGCCTGGAATTCAGCCAGATCTACGACGTTCGCGCCGTTCGCGTCCTGGTCCCGGAAATGCGCGACTGCTACACCGCGCTGGGGATCGTCCATACCTTATGGCGGCACATTCCGAAGGAGTTCGACGACTACATCGCCAACCCCAAGGAAAACGGTTATCGCTCGCTGCACACTGCAGTGATCGGCCCCGAGGGCAAGGTACTGGAAGTGCAGATTCGCACCCATGCGATGCACGAGGAGGCTGAGCTGGGCGTCTGCGCCCACTGGAAATACAAGGGCACCGACGTCAAGTCCGGCTCCAATCACTACGAAGAGAAGATCTCCTGGCTGCGTCAGGTGCTGGAGTGGCACGAGGAACTGGGTGACATCGGCGGCCTGGCCGAACAGCTGCGGGTCGATATCGAGCCGGACCGGGTCTATATCTTCACCCCCGACGGCCATGCCATCGACCTGCCCAAGGGCGCGACGCCGCTGGACTTCGCCTACCGGGTCCACACCGAGATCGGCCACAACTGCCGTGGCGCCAAGATCAACGGGCGGATCGTACCGCTCAACTACAGTCTGCAGACCGGTGAACAGGTCGAGATCATCACCAGCAAGCACGGTACGCCGAGCCGCGACTGGTTGAACCCGAACCTGGGCTACATCACCACGTCGCGGGCCCGGGCGAAAATCGTCCACTGGTTCAAGTTGCAGGCTCGCGACCAGAACGTCGCCGCTGGCAAGACCCTGCTCGAGCGCGAACTCGGTCGCCTGGGCCTGCCGCAGGTGGATTTCGACAAGCTGGCCGAAAAAGCCAACATGAAAACCGCCGAAGACATGTTCGCCGCCCTCGGTGCCGGCGATCTGCGCCTGGCGCAGTTGGTCAACCTGGCCCAGCAACTGGTGGAGCCGGAGCGGGGCAACGAGCAACTGGAGCTGATCCCGCGCAAGGCTACCGGCTACAAACCGGGCAAGCGTGGCGATATCCAGATCCAGGGCGTGGGCAACCTGATGACCCAGATGGCCGGCTGCTGCCAGCCGTTGCCGGGGGATGCGATCGTCGGCTACATCACCCAGGGCCGTGGCGTGAGCATTCACCGCCAGGACTGTGCCTCGGTGCTGCAACTGGCCGGTCGCGAGCCGGAGCGGATCATCCAGGTCAGTTGGGGCCCGGTACCGGTGCTCACCTACCCGGTGGACATCGTCATCCGTGCCTACGACCGCTCCGGCCTGCTGCGTGACGTGTCCCAGGTGTTGCTGAACGAGCGGATCAACGTGCTGGCGGTCAACACCCGTTCGAACAAGGAAGACAACACCGCGCTGATGTCGCTGACCATCGAGATCCCAGGGTTGGATGCGCTGGGGCGGTTGCTGGGGCGGATTTCCCAGTTGCCGAACATCATCGAGACCCGGCGTAACCGGACGCCAGGTTAAGCGCAGTCCAAACATGTGGGAGCGAGCTTGCTCGCGATAGCGGTCCATCACTGACCGGCCGCCATCGCGAGCAAGCCCGCTCCCACAGGGTTATTTTGTGATGAGATGGATTGATGTATAGCCTCGAAGACCTGCTCCACCTGATGAACCGCCTGCGGGACCCGCAGTACGGCTGTCCGTGGGACATCCAGCAAACCTACGCGACCATCGTTCCTCATACGCTTGAAGAAGCCTACGAAGTGGCCGATGCCATCGAGCGCGGCGATTTCGATCATTTGCAGGGCGAGTTGGGCGACCTGTTGTTCCAAGTGGTGTATTACAGCCAGTTGGCCCGGGAAGAGAACCGCTTCGAATTTGCCGGCGTGGTCGACAGCATTACCCGCAAGCTGATCCGCCGCCATCCCCATGTGTTTCCTACCGGGGACCTTTACGCGCCAGTGGACATCCCGCGCCTGAGTGAAGAGCAGGTCAAGCAGCGCTGGGAAGAGATCAAGGCAGAGGAGCGGGCCGAGAAAGCCGCGGCCCCCGAGCAGTTGTCGCTGCTCGACGATGTGCCGGGGGCGCTGCCGGCGTTGTCCCGTTCGGCGAAGCTGCAAAAGCGTGCGGCGCAGGTCGGTTTCGACTGGCCAGGCCCGTTGCCGGTGCTCGACAAGGTCCGGGAGGAGCTGGACGAAGTCCTCGAAGCCATGGCCGACAACGATCCGGTGGCTATCAGCGACGAGATCGGTGACTTGCTGTTCAGCGTGGTGAATCTGGCTCGCCACCTCAAGGTCGACCCGGAAACCGCCCTGCGTGGCGCCAACGGGAAGTTCGAACGAAGGTTCCGATTTATCGAACAGGCATTGCGCGACACCCACCGTCCCATGGAAGATTGCACCCTCGAAGAGTTGGACGCCTTGTGGGGCGAAGCCAAACGTCAGGAAAAGAATTTGCCCAGCTGTGGCTGAGGCCGTTGCCTAAGTGAGTAAGCACCATGAGCCTTTCCCTTCGCGACCAGTTGCTCAAAGCAGGGCTGGTCAACCAAAAGCAGGCCAAACAGGTCGGCAAAGAGAAACAGAAGCAGCAGCGCCTGGCCCACAAAGGCCAGATCGAACTGGATGACTCCCAGCAACGTGCGGCCCAGGAGGCCATGGCCGAGAAGGTCAAGCGCGACCAGGAACTCAACCGGCAGCAGCAGGAAAAGGTCGAGCAGAAGGCCCGGGCCGCGCAGATCAAGCAATTGATCGAAGTCTCGCGCCTGCCGAAGCTGACCACCGAGGATTACTACAACTTCGTCGACGACAAGAAGGTCAAGCGCATCTCGGTCAACACCCTGATGCGCAACAAGCTGAGCAGCGGCTCGTTGGCGATCGTCCACCATGCCGGCGGTTACGAAGTGATCCCGCGCGAGGCGGCCCTGAAGATCCAGGAGCGCGATCCCAAGCGCATCGTCCAGCTCAACACCCAGACCGAAGAAGTGGATGCCGATGATCCGTACGCGGCGTATCAGATTCCGGATGATTTGATGTGGTAACGCCGGCAACCTGAAAAAACAACCCGTGGCGAGGGAGCTTGCTCCCGCTTGAGTGCGAAGCGCTCACAAGAAAGGGCTGCTACGCAGCCCAGCGGGAGCAAGCTCCCTCGCCACAGGGTCCCGGTGTCGTTCAGGATTCCGCCATTTCTCGCGAGCGCAGCCGTTCCTCGCGCTCCAGCTCAGCCTTGTAGCTATGGGCATCCGTCTCCGAGTGGAACATCCCCACCAGCAAATCCTGTTGATGCACATCCCAGATCCGGATACCGGCGGCAATGCCTTCGTGGGACATATGGGCGTCATCGCGTTCAGTTACTTTCACAGTCATCTTGCAAGCTCCAATCTCTGTTATCTGCAGCAAGGCGTGTGCAGGACTTTGTTATAGATTTGGATAGCGTGCTACGTAAATGCCCCGGTTCGTTAAGAAGTTTTCATGGAAAGCGCCATAATCCTGCAGGCCAAGTGGTGCGCGGCATTCGGTCGCAGGTGTTTTTCATGAAGAAGATTTCATGTCGCAATCCTCCATGAATACAAATCCTGTGGGAGCTTGAAATCCAGGCAATAAAAAGCCCCGCATGGCGGGGCTTCCTGGTGTTTGCGTCGATCAGCTGCCTTTCACAGCCTTGCCGTTGACCGTACCGTCCAGGAGCATGATGTTGTACTCCTTGCCGTCGGTCTCGACCTGTTGCAGGCGCACCAGCAGGTAGTCCCAGTCCTTGGCGAACCAGAGCACGGTGATGCGTTTGCTTTGCGTCGGGTCGCGCACGCGCTCGACCTTGATCGCGTCGATCTGGCCGGCCTTGGTGTCGACTTTTTCCGAGCCCAGCACGCGGAAGTCATAAGTATCGATCTCGCCATCATCGACGACCTGATAGCTCATGCTTTTCTTGCCGGCCGCCACGTCGTGCTGCAGGGCCAGTTGATAGGTGGATTTATCGACCATGCCACGGTTGAGCGGCAGCTTGACCGCGTCGCCGCGATCGGTGCCGGTGACCATCTTGGTGTTCCAATCGAAGTCCAGGTCGGCCTTCTTGGCTTTGCCCAGGCCACCGCGTTCGAAGTGGTAGGACTGTGGCAGCAGCGTGTCCTTGTCCAGGGTCAGGGTGCTTTCTTCGGTCAGGCTGGCGATCATCATCGAAGCCTTGAAGCTCAGCTTCCAGGTACCGTTGGCTTCCTTGGTCAGGCTGCGCTCGGCGGTGCCGCTCATGGGCAGCTGTTTCCAGTCGGCGGTGTAGCTGGCGGAGAACGGTTGTAGTTCCGCAGCCTGTGCCAGGGGCAGGGCAAGCAGAGCGCAAGCGAAGAGCAGGGCGCGACGCATAAAATCTCCTAGTATCGAATCAAATGGCCGCTGGCGGCGAGCAACTGGCCGTCCAGTGAGGCACCGCGATCGTCGAGGGTCAGCCTTCCTTCGGCAAACCAACGCACGGCCATCGGGTAGATCTGGTGCTCGCGGGCGTGAACCCGTTGCGCCAGGCTTTGCGGCGTGTCGTGCAACTCTACCGGTATTACTGCCTGTACGACCAGTGGTCCGCCATCGAGTTCCTCGGTGACAAAGTGCACCGAGCAGCCATGCTCCGTGTCTCCGGCCTCCAGCGCCCGCTGGTGAGTGTGTAACCCTTTGTATTTGGGTAGCAGCGAAGGATGGATATTGAACAGGCGGCCCTGGTAGTGACGCACGAAGCCGGCGCTGAGGATGCGCATGAAGCCAGCGAGGACCACCAGTTGCGGATTGAAGGTGTCGATCTGTTCGATCAACGCGGCGTCGAAGGCTTCGCGGCCCTCGAACGCCTTGTGATCCAGGACGCGGGTGTCGATCCCCGCGTCCTTGGCGCGTTGCAGGCCATAGGCATCGGCGCGGTTGGAGATTACCGCGCGGATACGGACCGGGCTGTCGCCGGTCCGGGTGCTGTCGATCAGGGCCTGCAAATTACTGCCGGTGCCGGACAGCAGCACCACCACGTCACAGGTTGCGGACATCAATGCGCCTTAAGGTTTTTCAGCTCGACCTGTGCAGCGCCTTCGGCCGCGGTAGCGATCTGGCCGATGACCCAAGGCTGCTCGCCAGCTTCACGCAATACGTTCAGGGCGGTCTCGACGTGCTCCTGGGCCACGCAGATGACCATGCCCACGCCGCAGTTCAGCACGCGGTGCATTTCGGTTTCATCGACATTGCCTTTCTCTTGCAGCCAGTCGAACACCGCCGGGCGGGTCCAGCTCGCCACGTCGACCACGGCCTGGGCGCCTTTTGGCAACACGCGCGGGATGTTGTCCAGCAAGCCACCACCGGTGATGTGGGCCATGGCCTTGACGGCGCCGGTGTCCTTGATCAACTTGAGCAGTGGCTTGACGTAGATGCGAGTCGGGGCCATCAGCAGGTCGGCCAGTGGCTTGCCGTCGAGCTGGGTGTTTTCGATGTCGGCACCCGAGACTTCGATGATCTTGCGGATCAGCGAGTAGCCGTTGGAGTGCGGGCCGGAGGACGGCAGGGCGAGCAGGGCATCGCCAGCGGCGACTTTCGAGCCGTCGATGATCTCGGCTTTCTCTACCACGCCGACGCAGAAGCCGGCCAGGTCGTAGTCTTCGCCTTCGTACATGCCAGGCATTTCAGCGGTTTCGCCACCGACCAGGGAGCAGCCGGACAGTTCACAGCCGGCACCGATGCCGGTCACCACCTGAGCGGCGGTATCGACGTTCAGTTTGCCGGTGGCGTAGTAGTCGAGGAAGAACAGCGGCTCGGCGCCGCAGACCACCAGGTCGTTCACGCACATGGCCACCAGGTCGATGCCGATGCTGTCGTGCTTGTTCAGGTTCAGGGCCAGGCGCAGCTTGGTGCCGACACCGTCGGTGCCCGAGACCAGGACCGGTTGCTTGTAGCCGGCCGGGATCTCGCAGAGGGCGCCGAAACCGCCCAGGCCGCCCATGACTTCCGGACGCGCAGTGCGCTTGGCGACGCTCTTGATGCGTTCGACCAATGCTTCACCGGCGTCGATGTCTACACCGGCGTCCTTGTAGCTCAGGGAGGGTTGCTTGCTCATGATCCAGGCCTTTAGGGGGGATTTCTGGGTAACGACCGACGCCGGGGCCATTGAATAACCGTTGTACGAATTATTCCGGGAGCCCAGCCATTGCCGGTCTGCGAAGGCGCGCGATTTTATCAGGCTTGAGGGGCAGCGGCCATCCTCGCGCCGACGGGCAGGGACATATCCACGGAAAAAAACCGATATTTCTTATATTGGTACTGCGTAGCGCGTCTGTATAAGGTGTAGCGGTAACCGGCTATGGTGATGACCGTGCGAAACTTCCATCGGGCGTGTGAATGTTTTGCCGGGTGTTGTGGTCACAGCCATGCTCAATCTTCTTCACACGGCCTGTTCCAGCCGTTATGTCCGGGAATCTTCCATGCGTTTGTTCAAACTCTTGTCTATGGGCTGCCTGGCGCTGATCAGCCTGGCGAGTCATGCCGAAACCGTCAATGGCCTGTATCAAGTGCTCGAACCGGTCAGCAGCCAGACCCCGGAAGAGCGTAACCAGGCGACTCTGCGTGCGCTGGACACGTTGGTGCTGCGCCTGACCGGCGACGCCAAGGCTGCCCAGAATCCTGGCCTGGCGGCGATCCGCAAGGACCCGCAACAGATCATTCTTCAATATGGCTACGACGCCGGCCCGCCGGAAAGCCTCAAGGTGGACTTCGACCCGGCGAGTACCGACCGGGCATTGCGCTCGGCAGGCTTGTCACTGTGGAGTGCGAACCGGCCATCGATCCTGGGTTGGTGGCTGAACGACTCAGCCGAGGGCTCCAGCCTGGTGGGCGATGGCCAGGCCAGCGCCACGCCATTGCGGCGTGCCGCCCAGCATCGGGGGCTGGCGTTGCACCTGCCGCTGGCGGACTTGAGCGAGCAGATCGTTGCCACCGCACCAAACCTGGAAGGCAGCGACCCGGCGCCTTTGCGCGATGCCTCGGAGCGCTACGCGACAGACGCCTTGCTGGCGGTCCACGCCAAGGAGGAGGGCGGGCAGTGGAATGGGGCCTGGCGCCTGTGGCTGGGCGATCAGCGTGAGCAGGGTACGGCCCAGGGCGCCGATCCGGCCGCATTGGCTGACGCGGTGATGTTGGCGGTGAACCAGCGCCTGGCGCCGCGCTTCGTCGCCAAGCCGGGCGTGGCGACTGAACAGTTGCTGGAGGTGCAGGGCATGAACCTTGAGCGGTATGCGGCGCTTGGGCGTTTGCTCGAACCATTTGGTGGGCAGTTGCAGCAGGTCGAGGGTGATCGGATCGTCTATCGAGTCAATGGCAGCGCCGAGCAGTTGAAGGCGCAACTGGCCCTGGCGAAACTTCAGGAAGTTCCGCCCGGCGAGGCCGTCGCGCCAGCGCCAGTGGCGCCTCCCGCCGCCGATGGCTCGGTCCCGGTTGCAGCACCTGTGCCGGCGCCGGCAGCCAATCTGCGGTTCCGCTGGTAGGTTTTCTTTCTTTATATAGCTAGGAGTGGTTCATGGGCGATACGCGGCGTTGGTTCTGGTTGGGTGGGGTTGCCCTGCTGTTCGCCCTTATCTATTTGCTGCATCCGATCCTGACGCCGTTCCTGGTCGCGCTGCTGTTGGCCTATCTGTTCGATCCGGTGGTGGATCGCCTGGAAAAACTCGGCCTGTCGCGCACATGGGGCGTGGTGGCGGTATTTGCGCTGTTCACACTGATTGTGAGCGCCCTGTTGCTGGTGCTGATACCGATGCTCGCCAAGCAACTGTTGCGCCTGTACGAATTGGCGCCGCAGATGCTCGATTGGTTGCAGCACAGCGCGGTGCCGTGGGTGCAATCGAAGCTAGGGCTGGCGGACGGTTTCTGGAAGTTCGACAAGGTCAAGGCGGCTATCAGTGAGCATATGGGCCAGACCACCGACATCGTTGGCGTGGTGTTGAGCCAGGCCACGGCCTCGGGCCTGGCGTTGATCGGCTGGCTGGCGAACCTGGTGTTGATTCCGGTGGTGGCCTTCTATCTGCTGCGGGATTGGGATCTGATGATGGCGAAGATTCGTAGCCTGCTGCCGCGTCACCGTGAAGAACGCATCATGACCTTGACCTTCGAATGCCACGAAGTGCTGGGGGCGTTCGTGCGCGGGCAACTGCTGGTGATGGTGGCCCTGGGTTTCATCTATGCCGCAGGGCTGATGCTGGTAGGACTGGAGCTGGGCCTGTTGATCGGCCTCATCGCCGGCCTGGCCGCCATCGTGCCGTACATGGGGTTTGTGATTGGTATTGGCGCGGCATTGATCGCCGGATTGTTCCAGTTCGGCGGCGACCTGTACCCGATGCTGGGCATCGTCGCGGTGTTCATGGTCGGTCAGGCGCTGGAGGGCATGGTGCTGACGCCGCTGCTGGTGGGCGATCGTATTGGCCTGCATCCGGTAGCGGTGATCTTCGCGATCCTGGCTGGGGGAGAGTTGTTCGGCTTCACCGGGATTCTGTTGGCGCTGCCGATGGCGGCGGTGATCATGGTGCTGGTGCGCCATATGCATGATTTGTACAAGGATTCGGACATTTATAGCGGCGCTGAAGACCCCGACCTGTAGGGCAAATCGTTGGCGGAGCGTCAGGGAAACCGACGCTCTGTCCTCTTTCCGCTGCAAACCTTTGATTTTGCTCGTGGTCCGGCGCATTGTGCGGTCCGTGTCACGGGTATAAACTTTGCGAACTTTACACAGAGGCCACTAACGGTTCCTTTGGAACTGTTCAGTCAGCATGAAACCGATTCAGCTGCCCCTAGGTGTGCGTCTGCGTGATGACGCCACCTTTATCAATTACTACCCAGGCGCCAATGCCGCTGCACTCGGCTATGTCGAGCGGCTTTGCGAAGCCGACGCCGGCTGGACCGAAAGCCTGATCTACCTGTGGGGCAAGGACGGGGTAGGGCGCACGCATCTGTTGCAGGCCGCGTGCCTGCGGTTCGAACAATTGGGCGAACCTGCGGTGTACCTGCCGTTGGCCGAATTGCTTGACCGCGGTGTTGAGATCCTCGACAACCTTGAGCAGTACGAACTGGTCTGCCTGGACGATCTCCAGGCCGTGGCCGGCAAGGCTGATTGGGAAGAGGCGCTGTTTCATCTGTTCAATCGGTTGCGCGACAGCGGTCGGCGCTTGTTGATCGCCGCGTCGACGTCGCCACGGGAGCTGCCGGTGAAGCTGGCGGACCTCAAGTCCCGTCTCACCCTGGCGCTGATTTTCCAGATGCGTCCGCTTTCCGACGAAGACAAACTTCGTGCCTTGCAGCTGCGCGCGTCCCGGCGTGGCCTGCACCTGACCGACGAAGTCGGGCATTTCATCCTCACCCGTGGCACCCGCAGCATGAGCGCGTTGTTCGAACTGCTCGAACGCCTCGACCAGGCCTCGCTTCAGGCCCAGCGCAAGCTGACCATTCCTTTTTTGAAAGAAACTTTGGGCTGGTAAAGCTGTCGCCCGATGATGGCTTAAAGCCTCTTCTGGACCCGGTGAAGCCCGCGGTTTTACTGGGCTGTAGGGCTGTAACCCGCTCAGGTCGGGCTTAAGCGCTTAGATGTAAGCGTAAAACCGAGAAGTCACATTTGCATCGATTGAATTTGCAAATGAGGTTGATAGAAGGCATAGTCTCGCCATCTTTACTACTTCAGCCACGGTCGTGCCCATGCTAAATCGCTTCGCACCCCTCGTGCCTCTCGCACTCGTTACCCTGTTGTTTGGTTGCGCTGCCCACTCCCCAGTGTCCCAGCAAGAGCAACAACCACAGGTCAAGAACTCCGTTACCGCCCAGTCTTCCTCCGTTGCGTTCCAGGAAGAAATGGCCTCCGACAAAGAGCTCGCAGCCTTCGCCGGCAGCAAGCCTTACCAGCTTCCAGTATTGGCTGACAGCATCCTGGAACGTGGGATGTCGTTGATCGGTACCCGCTACCGTTTTGGCGGCACCTCTGAAGCTGGCTTCGATTGCAGCGGTTTCATCGGTTATCTGTTCCGCGAAGAGGCCGGCATGAACCTGCCGCGCTCCACCCGCGAAATGATCAACGTGAACGCCCCACTGGTGGCTCGCAACCAACTGGAGCCCGGTGACCTGCTGTTCTTCAGCACCAACGGTCGTCGCGGTCGCGTCAGCCACGCCGGTATCTACCTGGGCGACAACCAGTTCATCCATTCCAGCAGCCGCCGCAGCGGTGGCGTGCGGATCGACAGCCTGGGCGACAGCTACTGGAGCAAGACCTTCATCGAAGCCAAGCGCGCCCTCGCCATGGCGCCGACTGTGGTCACTGCCCGCAAGTAAGCACACAGTTTGTAAGGCAAACTTAAAGTCTTACTTGAAGTTTGTCGTATAGCCGCTAGAATCCTGATCATTGTTTGATGGCAATCCGCCTGCGTACTCCGCAGGCGGATTTGTTTTCATGCCCACGGCAGAAAAGCCGCATCCAGATCAGGATTGTTCTGCATATGTCGACGTCGGCCCGCCTCGCTCTCATGTTCCTCGCCGCGCTGCTCAGCGCCTGCGCCAGCCGCACTCCACCGCCAGCTCCCGTGCGGGCTCCGGTGGTCTTTGCCCCCTCACAAACCTTTTCCCCGGCTGCCGAAGATGTGCTGTTCCGGGCATTGGGTTTGGTGGGGACGCCGTATCGCTGGGGCGGTAATACGCCGGATTCGGGTTTCGATTGCAGCGGCTTGATTGGTTACGTCTACCGCGATGCGGCGGGTATTTCCCTGCCACGTTCCACGCGGGAAATGATCGGCATGCGCGCCCCGGATGTGGGCAAGGAGGCGTTGCAGACAGGTGATTTGATTTTCTTCGCCACCAACGGCGGCTCCCAGGTCAGCCATGCCGGGATCTATGTGGGGGAGGGCCGTTTCGTCCATGCACCGGCCACCGGTGGCACGGTCAAGCTCGACAGCTTGTCCAAGGCCTATTGGCAGAAGGCTTACCTGGGTGCCAAGCGGGTGCTGCAGTCGGAACATCTGGCGCGTAATCCCTGACCCTTCAACGTTTGCAGTGCTAGAAAGCTTTTGTGGCGAGGGAGCTTGCTCCCGCTCGGTTGCGCAGCAACCGCCAGAAGCTGGGGGTTGCTTCGCAGCCCAGCGGGAGCAAGCTCCCTCGCCACGGGGTTCACCATGTCCCCGGACCAAACAGGGTTCCTTCACAAGTCTTGGTGGTGGGTTATTTACCCGACACTCGCCAAACCTTGTTTCCCACATCATCAGCCACCAACAACCCACCCTGTTGATCGATCACCACGCCCACCGGCCGGCCCTGGGCTTTTTCGTCGGCGTTCAGGAAGCCGGTGAGCACATCCACGGGTTGTCCCACGGGCTTGCCGCCAGTGAACGGTACAAAAATCACTTTATAACCACTGTGGGGTTTACGGTTCCAAGAGCCGTGCTGCCCGATGAACGCCCCTTCGGTGAACGGTGCCGGTAAGCGGCTGCCTTCGGCGAAGGTCAGGCCCAGCGATGCGGTGTGAGGGCCGACGGCATAGTCCGGGGCGATGGCCTTGGCCACCAGGGCCGGATTCTGCGGTTCGACCCGCACATCGACGTGCTGCCCATAGTAGCTGTAGGGCCAGCCATAGAACGCGCCGTCCTTGACCGAAGTGATGTAGTCCGGCACCAGGTCGCTGCCGATTTCATCCCGCTCGTTCACGGCCGTCCACAGGGCACCGCTGCGGGGTTCCCAGGCCAGGCCGTTGGGGTTGCGCAGGCCCGAGGCAAATATGCGGTGATTGCCGCTGGCTCGGTCCACTTCCCAGATGGCGGCGCGACCTTCTTCGGCCTCCATGCCGTTTTCCGCGACGTTGCTGTTCGAACCTGTGGTGACGTACAGCTTGCTGCCGTCCCGGCTGGCGATGACGTTTTTGGTCCAGTGATGATTGAGCGTGCCGCCCGGCAAATCGACGACCTTGGTCGGTTGCGCCTTGATCTGCGTGTCACCGTCCTTATAGGGGAAGCGGATCAGCCGATCGGTGTCGGCCACGTACAGGTCATTGCCCACCAGGGTCATGCCGAACGGCGAGTTGAGATTTTCCAGGAACACCGTGCGGGTTTCGGCGACGCCGTCATGATTGGCGTCGCGCAGCAGCGTGATGCGATTGGGGCTGGGCACGCCGGCACCGGCGCGGCCCATGACCTTTTTCATCACCCAGCCGCGGATGCCCTTGGAATCGTCCGGTTTGGGTGGGGCGTTGGTTTCGGCCACCAGCACATCGCCATTGGGCAACACATAGAGCCAGCGCGGATGGTCCAGCCCTTCGGCGAAGGCGACCACTTGCAGGCCTGGGGCCGGGGTGGGTTTGGCGCCGCTGGCCCAGCCGACGGCTTCGGCGATGTTGACGGTAGGCACCAGGGTCTTGTTCGGTTCAGGCAGCTTCGGCGCAGGACCGGTGCCGTCGGACACTTGCAGGGTGGACGACTCGCCACAAGCGACAAGCCCGGCGGCAAGGGCGACGATCAGGAGATGGGGTGGCTTGAGCATGCTGGCTTCCCTATGAATGCATGGAGTTATTCATAGAGAAGCGTAGACGCGCGATGGTTCAACCGGTCAGCCGTGGGCCTGTTTGAACAGCACGGCGATGCCGGGGTGATAGAAGCCGGCTTCATTGCGCAACTTGCGGTAGGCGTAGGGGAAGTACCAGGCCACGGCGCAGGTGTTTTCCTTTTGCAGGTCATCGATCATGTCCTGCAATTCTTCGGGCGTGGCGCTCTGCTGGGCTTTTTGCGGCGAGACGAACAGGCAACCCAGCTTCAGGTCGCTGGCATAGCTGATGCGCTTGGCATCGCTGGCGGCCTCCTGCAGCGGCTGGGTCAGGTTCAGGTTGTTGACCTTGGGCCAGCGTTGGGTGGCCTGGATGAAGGCGCGCTCATCGGTACTGGCGATAAACAGATCGGCGCTGACATTGCGTTCGCCTTCTTCATTCTGCTTGCGGGTCGGGGCATTCTGCAGCGTGACCATTTCGGCCATCCAAGCGGCGGCCGAGAGCAAGCCCAGGTTGGCTCGTTCATCGAACCAGTAAGGCGTGTCGTTATCGCCGCGCACGGCGTTGTAGCGGTCGATACAGTCAAACCAACGTTCCAGCACCGGACGCAGGAATTCCAGTTTTGGATTGCTGATGATCATGCCTTGCATACATTGCCCTCTTGTTCTTGTGATATCGGGTCGTGATGCCGCTTTGATATCACTTCCCTCAGCGTGACACAAGATTGACGTCATTCCATTGATCCCGGCCAATAAACAGCGCTGGACCCGTGGCGGCTTTAATTGACGCTCCACCCCCAACCCTCTAACCTTCGCCGCTTGTTTCAGGTGCTCTGTGGCCGTGGCCGACAGAGTGAAACAGGGAAGCCGGTGAGTGCACACGAACCCGGCGCTGCCCCCGCAACGGTAAATGAGTCAAGGTTGCCTACAGGCCACTGTGTCCATGGACATGGGAAGGCGCGCAGCCCGGCATCACGCCGCTCATGAGCCCGGAGACCGGCCTGATTCATCCAACGGCATCACGGTGGGCGATGCCAGGCTTGTTGCCGTCTTTTTTTGTGCCCGCCCGCCGTTATCCAAGCCCAACGGAGAGCTCCCCCATGACCGACACCCCGGATCGCGACGAACGCCACCTGGCGCGCATGCTGCGCAAGAAAGCCGTGATCGACGAGCGCATCGCCAATTCGCCGAACGAGTGTGGCCTGCTGCTGGTGCTGACCGGCAACGGCAAGGGCAAGAGCAGTTCGGCGTTCGGCATGCTCGCCCGGGCCATGGGCCACGGCATGCAGTGTGGTGTGGTGCAGTTCATCAAGGGGCGCAACAGCACGGGCGAAGAATTGTTTTTCCGCCGCTTCCCGGAGCAGGTGCGCTTTCATGTCATGGGCGAAGGCTTCACTTGGGAAACCCAGGATCGCCAGCGCGATATTGCCGCCGCCGAAGCGGCCTGGACGGTATCGCGCCAGTTGCTCAGCGATCCTTCCGTGGGCCTGGTGGTGCTCGATGAACTCAATATCGCCCTCAAGCACGGTTACCTCGACCTCGATCAGGTCCTCAGCGATCTCCAGGCCCGCCCGCCGATGCAACACGTGGTGGTGACCGGTCGTGGCGCCAAGCCGGAAATGATCGAACTGGCCGACACCGTCACCGAGATGGGCATGGTCAAGCACGCGTTCCAGGCCGGCATCAAGGCGCAGAAAGGCGTCGAGCTGTGAGTGACACGTCCATGACGAGTCGCCATTGCCCGGCGGTGCTGATCGCCGCTCCGGCTTCGGGGCAAGGCAAGACCACCGTCACCGCCGCCCTGGCCCGTTTGCATCGCAACCAGGGGCGCAAGGTACGCGTCTTCAAGTGTGGCCCGGACTTTCTCGATCCGATGATTCTCGAGCGGGCCAGCGGCGCGCCGGTCTATCAGTTGGACATGTGGATGGTCGGCGAGCAGGAAAGTCGTCGGTTGTTGTGGGAAGCCGCCGCCGAAGCAGACCTGATCCTGATCGAAGGGGTGATGGGGTTGTTCGACGGCACCCCGTCCAGCGCCGACCTGGCGCGACATTTTGGTGTACCGGTGCTGGCGGTGATCGATGGCACGGCCATGGCCCAGACCTTCGGCGCCCTGGCCTTGGGCCTGGCGCGTTATCAAGCGGACTTGCCGTTCGCCGGGGTCTTGGCCAACCGCGTTGGCACCTTGCGCCACGCGCAGTTGCTCGAAGGCAGCCTGACCGAAGGCCTGCGCTGGTACGGCGCGCTGTCCCGGGAAACCGGCATCGAGTTGCCCAGCCGTCATCTCGGGCTGGTCCAGGCCAGCGAGTTGAATGACCTCGACCTGCGCCTCGACGCGGCAGCCGAGGCCCTGGCCGGCAGTTGCGAAGTGGCGCTGCCGCCAGCGGTCGAATTCGCCGCGCCCGAGGTGATCGACCCGCAACCATGGCTCGACGGCGTGCGCATCGCCGTGGCCCGGGACGAAGCGTTTGCCTTCACCTATGGCGCGAGCCTGGATCTGTTGCGGGCCATGGGCGCGCAGTTGAGCTTTTTTTCGCCGATTCATGACAGCGAATTGCCCGAGGCGGACAGCCTGTATCTGCCCGGCGGTTATCCAGAGCTGCACCACGTTGCGTTGGCCCGGAACACGCCGATGTTGGCGGCGATCCGTGCCCACCATGCAGCCGGTAAACCGTTGCTCGCCGAATGTGGCGGTATGTTGTATCTGCTTGATTCATTGACCGATGTCGAAGGCGTGCGTGCCGAGCTGCTGGGCTTGCTCGCGGGTGAGGCGCAGATGCAAAAGCGTCTGGCGGCCCTGGCGCTGCAATCGGTGGACTTGCCGGAAGGCATCTTGCGTGGGCATACCTATCATCATTCGCTGACCAGCACCGAACTTGAACCGATTGCCCGTGGCCATAGCCCCAACGGGGGGCGTGGGGCAGAAGCGGTGTTCCGGCAGGGGCGGATGACGGCTTCCTATGTGCATTTTTATTTTCCGTCGAATCCGAGGGCGATTGCCGCGCTGTTTGCGCCTGACCTTGAGGCCGCGAAAAGGCCATGACCGACAACGCTTTCTCCCAGGTCGAACGCGACGCAATCTACCGCGCCATCGCCGAGCGCCGTGACATGCGCCACTTCAGCGGCGGCACGGTCGAACCGGCCTTGCTGCGCCGGCTGCTGGAAGCCGCGCACCAGGCGCCCAGCGTGGGCCTGATGCAACCGTGGCGGTTTATCCGCATCAGTGACCGCGCCTTGCGCGGGAACATCCAGCAGTTGGTGGAAGAAGAACGCATCCGCACCGCCGAGGCCCTCGGCGAGCGCAGCGATGAATTCATGAAGCTCAAGGTCGAAGGCATCAACGACTGCGCCGAGGTGCTGGTGGCGGCGTTGATGGAGGATCGCGAGCGGCACATCTTCGGTCGCCGGACCTTGCCGGAAATGGACCTGGCCTCGCTGTCCTGCGCGATCCAGAACTTGTGGCTGGCGGCCCGCGCCGAAGGCCTGGGGATGGGCTGGGTGTCGTTGTTCGATCCCCAGGCCCTGGCCGATCTGCTGGGCCTGCCAGCGGGCGCCAAGCCGTTGGCGATACTCTGCCTGGGTCCGGTCGAGGCTTTTTACCCGGCGCCGATGCTCGCCCTGGAAGGCTGGGCGCAACCGCGTTCGCTGAATGAACTGCTCTATGAAAACCAGTGGGGCGTGCGCCCATGAGCGTGGCCTTGCTCACGGTCGCCGCGGTGGCGCTGGATGCGTTGCTGGGTGAGCCCCGGCGTTGGCATCCGCTGGTGGCGTTCGGCGGTTTTGCCTCGCGGATCGAACAACGTTTCAACTCCGGTGGGCGCGGCTGGCGCAGCCATGGGGTGACGGCGTGGATCATCGCCGTGGTGCCCTTGACCTTGCTCGCCACGGCCCTGTCTTGGGCGCCCATGGTGGGCTGGCTGGTGGACATCCTCGCGCTGTACTGCGCCCTCGGCCTGCGCAGCCTCGGCGAACATGTCGAGCCGGTGGCCCAGGCGCTGCGCAGTGGCGATCTGGATGAAGCGCGCCTGCGTGTCGGCTACCTGGTCAGCCGCGAAACCCGCGAGCTGGACGAAACCGCCGTGGCCCGTGCCGCCACCGAGTCGGTGCTGGAGAACGGCAGCGACGCGGTGTTCGCCGCGCTGTTCTGGTTCGCCGTGGCCGGCGCGCCCGGTGTGGTGTTGTACCGCTTGAGCAATACCCTCGATGCCATGTGGGGCTATCGCAACGAGCGTTTCGAGCGCTTCGGCTGGGCGGCGGCAAAGATCGACGATGTGCTCAACTACATTCCGGCGCGTCTGGTGGCGTTGACCTACGCGCTGCTCGGCAAGACCCGCCTGGCACTCAAGTGCTGGCGCAGCCAGGGCCCGACCTGGGACAGCCCCAATGCCGGGCCGGTCATGGCTGCCGGTGCCGGTGCGCTGGGTGTGGAGTTGGGCGGGGCGGCGGTTTATCACGGTGAACTGCACCAACGTCCGCCGCTGGGCGAAGGCGTGCCGGCGAGCGCAGACTCCATTGATCGCGGCTGGCAATTGGTCCAGCGCGGCGTATGGTTATGGCTGCTGATTCTCTGCCTGGGAGCTGAGTTTTATGCTTGAGCACGGTGGGCGCTTGCGTAACGCGGCCCGGCAATACGGCATCGCCGAGGCTGACTGGCTGGATTTGTCCAGCGGCCTGGCGCCTTGGCCGTTCGAGGTTCCGGCGATTCCCCTGCGGGCCTGGGCGCGCCTGCCGGAAACCGATGACGGCCTGGAACAGGCCGCCTGCGACTACTACGGTGCGTTGGATGTATTGCCGGTGGCCGGTTCGCAAATGGCCATCCAGCTGTTGCCGCGCCTGCGCCGGGCTGGCAAGGTCGGCGTCTTGTCGCCGTGTTACGCCGAGCACGCCGAAGCCTGGCGCCGCAGCGGCTACATCGTGCGCGAAGTGCTGGAGTCGGAGGTGGATTTCTTTCTCGACAGCCTCGACGTGCTGGTGGTGGTCAATCCGAACAATCCCACGGGCCTGAGCCTTGCACCCGAGCGCTTGCTGGACTGGCATGGGCGCCTGGCTCAGCGCGGTGGCTGGCTGGTGGTGGATGAAGCCTTCATGGACGTCACGCCGGCGCTGAGTCTGGCGGCGCACACCCATCTGGTCGGGTTGATCGTGCTGCGCTCGTTTGGCAAGTTCTTTGGCCTGGCCGGGGTTCGCCTGGGGTTTGTACTGGCCGAGCGCCGCTTGCTCAAGTTGCTCGCCGAACAGGTCGGGCCGTGGGTGGTCAGCGGGCCGACCCGGGTGCTGGGGCAGGCGTGCTTGCTGGACACTGATGCCCACGCCTACCAGCGCCAACGCTGCGAAGCCAACAGCCAACGCCTGGCGCTGATGCTCGAACGCCACGGCTTCAAGCCACAGGGCGGCTGCGGGTTGTTCCAATGGCTGGTCACCGAACACGCCCTGGGGCTTCATGATTTCATGGCCCATCGCGGCATTCTCCTGCGCTTGTTTACCAACACCAGCAGCCTGCGCTTCGGACTGCCAGCCGACGACAGCGAATTCCTGCGCCTCGAACAGGCCTTAGAGGCCTACACCAAGGACATTCGATGACCACTGTGATGGTGCAAGGCACCACGTCCGATGCCGGCAAAAGTACCTTGGTCACGGCTTTATGCCGCTGGGTCCGCCGCCAGGGTGTCAGCGTGGTGCCGTTCAAGCCGCAGAACATGGCGCTCAACAGCGCCGTGACCGCTGACGGCGGCGAAATCGGCCGCGCTCAGGCGGTGCAGGCCCAGGCCGCCGGCCTCGAACCGCACACCGACATGAACCCGGTGCTGCTCAAGCCCAACAGCGACACGGGCGCCCAGGTGATCATCCACGGTCGCGCCGTGACCACCATGAATGCCGTGGCCTATCACGATTACAAAGCCATCGCGATGCAAGCGGTGCTGGCCTCCCACACGCGCTTGAGCGCGGCCTATCCGGTAGTGATGGTGGAGGGCGCCGGCTCGCCAGCGGAGATCAACCTGCGTGCTGGCGACATTGCCAACATGGGCTTTGCCGAGGCGGTGGACTGCCCGGTGCTGCTGATCGCCGACATCAATCGCGGTGGAGTATTCGCCCATCTGGTCGGTACGCTGGAGTTGCTTTCACCCAGCGAGCAGGCGCGGGTCAAGGGTTTCGTCATCAACCGTTTTCGCGGCGACATCGCCTTGTTGCAACCGGGCCTCGATTGGCTGGAGGCGCGCACCGGCAAACCGGTGGTGGGCGTGTTGCCCTACGTGATGGACCTGCACCTGGAAGCCGAGGACGGCCTCGACCAGCGCCAGGCCGACAAGGTCGAACAGCTGCTCAAGGTGGTGGTGCCGGTTTTGCCGCGCATCAGCAACCACACCGATTTCGATCCGTTGCGCCTGCATCCGCAGGTCGACCTGCAATTCATCGGCCCCGGCCAGCCCATCCCGCCGGCCGACCTGATCATCCTGCCCGGTTCGAAAAGCGTGCGCAGCGACCTGGCCTACCTGCGCGCCAACGGCTGGGAAAGCGCGCTCCAACGGCACCTGCGCTACGGCGGCAAGCTGCTGGGCATTTGCGGCGGCTTGCAGATGCTCGGCCAGCAGGTCCACGACCCGCTGGGGCTGGAAGGCGCGGCGGGCTCCAGTGCCGGCCTGGGCCTGCTGGCCTTTGAAACGACGCTGGAACACGAGAAACAACTGCGCAATGTCCGCGGGCGATTGGCCTTGGAAGAGGCTGAAGTCAGCGGCTATGAGATTCACGCCGGCGTGACCACCGGCCCGGCACTGGAACACGCAGCGGTGTACCTGGAAGACGGCCGTTGCGACGGCGCGCAAAGTCTCGATGGGCAGATTTTCGGCACCTACCTGCATGGGCTGTTCGAGTCTCCCCAGGCCAGCAGCGCGTTGTTGCGCTGGGCTGGGTTGCCGGATGTGCAAACGGTGGATTACCACGGCTTGCGCGAGCGGGACATCGAGCGGTTGGCGGATCTGGTGGCGCGGCATCTGGACACTGGTTTGTTGCGTGAACTCTGTGGGATTTAGGCCGGCAGCAACACCGCCATTGAAAGGTAAAACACATGCTCCAACTGATCCTCGGCGGCGCCCGCTCCGGCAAAAGCCGCCTGGCGGAAAAACTCGCGGTCGAAACAGGCTTGCCAGTGACCTACATCGCCACCAGCCAGCCCCTGGACGGCGAGATGAACGCACGGGTCGCCCAACACCGAGCCCGTCGCCCGGCCGAATGGGCGCTGGTGGAAGAACCCTTGGCCCTGGCCCGGGTGCTGCAAGAAAACGCCGCCCCCGGACAATGTCTGCTGGTGGATTGCCTGACCCTGTGGCTGACCAACCTGCTGATGCTCGACGACCCCGAGCGGCTGAACGCAGAACGCGAAGCACTGCTGGACTGCCTCGCCGCGCTGCCCGGGGAGATCATTTTTGTCAGCAACGAGACTGGCATGGGTGTCGTGCCCCTGGGCGAGTTGACTCGCCGTTATGTCGATGAAGCCGGTTGGCTGCATCAAGCCTTGGCCGAACGGTGTCAGCGCGTCGTGCTGACCGTCGCCGGCCTGCCCCTGACTCTCAAAGGTACTGCGTTATGAATCACCGCTGGTGGCTGGACCCGTGCAAGCCCCTCGATACCCAGGCCCTGGAACAGGCCACGGCCCGTCAGCAACAACTGACCAAACCGGCCGGCTCCCTCGGGCGGCTGGAGTCGGTGGCGGTGCAACTGGCGGGGCTGCAAGGGCAGGTCAAGCCGAGTCTGGATCACGTCTGGATCGCGATTTTTGCCGGTGACCATGGCGTGGTGGCGGAGGGCGTCTCAGCCTTTCCCCAGGAAGTGACCGGGCAGATGCTGCTCAACTTCGTCAGCGGCGGCGCGGCCATCAGCGTCCTGGCGCGGCAACTGGGCGCTTCGCTGGAAGTGGTGGACCTGGGCACCGTAACGCCTGCGCTGGACCTGCCCGGCGTGCGGCATCTGCGCGTCGGCCCCGGCACGGCGAATTTCGTCCATGGCCCGGCGATGACCGTGGCCCAAGGCGAGCAAGCCCTGCAAGCCGGCCGCGACAGTGTGCAGCGTGCCGTTGCAGCCGGGACGCACTTGTTCATTGGTGGCGAGATGGGCATCGGCAACACCACGGCGGCCAGCGCCCTGGCCTGTGCCTTGCTTGATTGCCCGGTGGCGCATCTGGTTGGTCCGGGCACCGGGCTGGACGCGGCGGGTGTCAGCCACAAGGCCCAGGTGATCGAACGGGCCCTGGCGCTGCACGCAGCCCAACGCGACGACCCGTTGCAGACCCTGTTCAACCTCGGCGGTTTTGAAATCGCCGCGTTGGCCGGCGCGTACCTGGCCTGTGCCCAGCAAGGCGTCGCCGTGCTGGTGGACGGGTTCATCTGCAGTGTCGCGGCTCTGGTGGCGGTACGCGTCAATCCCGGATGCCGGCCATGGTTGCTGTTCGGCCATCGCGGCGCCGAGCCGGGCCATCGCCACGTGCTGGAAACCCTCGGCGCCGAACCGCTGCTGGACCTTGGCCTGCGCCTGGGCGAGGGCAGTGGCGCGGCGTTGGCGGTGCCACTGTTGCGCCTGGCCTGTGGCTTGCACGGGCAGATGGCGACGTTTGCCGAAGCGGCCGTGGCGGATCGCCCGGCATGACCTTGCGCCTGGACCTGTTGCGTCACGGCGAAACCGAACTGGGCGGCGGACTGCGCGGCAGCCTCGACGACGCCTTGACCGCCAAGGGCTGGGAGCAAATGCACGCGGCAGTCATAGAAGGCGGGCCCTGGGATCGGTTGGTTAGTTCGCCGTTGCAGCGTTGCGCCCGTTTCGCCGAACAACTCGGCGCCCGGCTGGGCGTGCCAGTGCACTTGGACAAGGACCTGCAAGAGCTACATTTCGGCGCCTGGGAAGGCCGCAGCGCGGCGGCGTTGATGGACACCGATGCCGAAGCCTTAGGCCGATTCTGGGCCGATCCCTACAGCTTCACGCCACCCGATGGCGAGCCGGTGCTGGCGTTTTCCGGGCGCGTTTTGGCGGCGGTGGAACGCCTGCATAGCGCTTATGTCGGCCAGCGGATTTTGCTGGTCAGCCATGGCGGCGTGATGCGCTTGCTGCTGGCACAGGCCCGGGGTCTGCCTCGGGAGCAACTGCTCAATGTCGAAGTCGGCCACGGCGCGTTGTTTACCCTGCACGTGTCGTCCGGTGCGCGGCTGGAAGAGGCGGTTTGACCATGTTGCCATTCTGGATCGCCTTGCAATTTCTCAGCAGCCTGCCGGTTCGCCTGCCGGGCATGCCCGAGCCTGAGCAACTGGGCCGTTCGCTGTTGTTCTACCCGCTGGTGGGCCTGTTGTTCGGCGGTCTGCTGTGGCTGCTCAATGCACTGCTGCTGGGTGCACCGTCGCTACTCCACGCCGCGCTGTTGCTGACGGCCTGGGTGTTGCTCAGCGCAGGCCTGCACCTCGACGGCCTGGCCGACAGCGCCGACGCCTGGCTGGGCGGTTTTGGTGACCGCGAACGCACGCTGCTGATCATGAAGGATCCGCGCAGCGGACCCATTGCGGTGATCACCTTGGTGTTGGTGCTGCTGCTCAAGTTCGCCGCGCTGCTGGCGTTGATCGAGCAGGGGCAAGCGTTGGCCTTGATCATCGTGCCGGTGCTGGGGCGTGCGGCGTTGCTTGGCCTGTTTCTCAGCACACCTTACGTGCGCGCCGGCGGGTTGGGCCAAGCGCTTGCCGATCATCTGCCCCGGCGCGCGGGTGGATGGGTGTTGTTGGTGTGTGCGTTGGGCTGTGTGCTGGTGGCGGGGTGGCCCGGCGTTTGGGCATTGGCCGTTGCTTTCGCGGTGTTCGTTGGCTTGCGGCGGATGATGCTGCGCAGGCTCGGGGGCTGCACCGGGGATACAGCCGGGGCGTTGCTGGAGTTGCTTGAAATAGCGGTGCTGGTGGGGTGGGTCTGAGTTGACGGGAACGCGATGGTGGGCCGTTTCGGGATTTGAGGGGTCAACCCTTTAACCCACTCACCCGAGCAAACTCCATCAATCCACCGTCATGCCCAAGCCCCAACTTGTCCATGGCGGTGCGTTTTTGTCGGCTGATAGTTTTTTCACTGCGATTGAGCTGGGCTGCAATCTGTCTGCCCGACATCCCGTGCACGAACAGCCTCACCACCTCCAGCTCCCGTTCGGAAAGGCTCACCCGGTTGGCGTCCGAGCGCGTGGCGGCCAAGGTTTGCCCTCGCAGAAGCTCAAGAAAAGCCGGGCATGCATACTGCCGCCCCTGGGTGACACCGAGGATGGCCTGTTTCAGTTCCATCAAAGGACTGCGTTTATCGAACAAGCCGTTCACGCCGGTATTGAGCAAGGCCTGCAACACGGACGGATTGCGTAGCATGGTGATCACGATCAGGGGGCAGGCGCGGTAGTGGCGTTTCAAATAGCCCATCAGGGCCAGGCCGTCCGGAAACTGCCCATCGGGCATCGAATAGTCGCAGATGACCAGGTCGCAGGGGGTGCGCTCCAAGTGCTGGAGCAGTTCATCGGCGTTGCGAGCCTTGGCAACCACTGAAAACCCAGCCCCCGCCAGGACCATTTCGATACCCGTCAGCACGACGGGGTGATCATCGGCAAGGATGATGCGTATAGGGTTGTCCGAAGAAGGCCTGTGCGACACTCGCGTATCGTCACAGGTGCTGAGGCCGAAAATGTCGCGGCATTCGGGCGTGTGGTTCAGATTCATTGCTGCCTCTACAGGGGTCAAGTACATCCCGACCGCTGCTGACAAGCCGTCGGAGCGCTCAGATCAAGCCTCGTTCGCGCGCGATTTTTCCCGCGAGATGACGCGAACTGACGCCGAATTTTCGGCGAATGTTGTTGAAGTGATAATTGACGTTGGCCTCGCTGCAATCAACGATGACGGCAATCTCCCAAGAAGATTTGCCAGCCTCGCTCCACTGCAGGAATTCCTTCTCCCGATTGGTGAGTCGGATCGCTTGAGCAGGTTTTTTTTCCGTGGAGTGGTAATGGTCTTGGTATGGCGCCGAACGTCCAGAAATCGCGGTGCTGTGGTACATGACTGAAACTCCCATTCATCATCATTATTTGATGGCGTGGGGGTGGCGGAATCTTCCCACTTCTTGATGGCATGGTTCGCACAACCCGTCTTCAAGCCTGCAGGCAGGGCTGAAAGCACGGTTTCGTTTATAGCTTGATTCAAAGCACCTGAAACCTGTCAGACATTACAGGTGGGGGACTCTAATGAGTAATGGTTGAAAAGGCTGTCAGCCAAAGCGCCTGATTTTGTGGGATTTATTTCCGTCTGGTTGACGATTCCGTTTGTCCTGACCAAGCAAAAACCAGGAGAAAGCGAGGCTAGGGAACATGACATAAGTGAAAATCGCCATTTAAATTTGCATTCAATCAACCCCGGGTATATACACGCACCATGCTTCCTTCCCAATGCTTGTGCATCAACCTGCGTCGCGCCGCGCGTGGCGTCAGCAGGTATTACGACGGCGCCCTCGACGGCTTCGGGATCAACGTTGCCCAGTATTCTTTGCTGAGCAACCTGGCGCGCTTGGACCAGCCGAGTATTTCTTCCCTGGCCGAAGCCATGGGCCTGGACCGCAGCACTCTGGGTCGTAATCTGCGTGTGCTGGAAGGCGAAGGGCTGGTGGCGCTGGCCGAGGGGGAAGACCTGCGTAACCGCATCGTCGTGCTCACTGAGACGGGGCAGGCCCGGTTGGCGGCGGCGTTGCCGGCCTGGGAAGCGGCGCAGCAGAAACTGATTGATAAGCTGGGCGCCGAAAAGCGTGCGACCTTGCTGGCCTTGCTGGATGAACTGGCGTGAAGCCGGTTCGTTCGATGATAAGTGGGTATATACCCGCGACCGGAGAGCAAGAATGACATCGATGTGGCGTACCTGTGGTTGGGTCCTGGTGGGCAGCGCGCTGATCCTGGCGTTGTCCCTGGGCGTACGGCATGGCTTCGGCCTGTTCCTGGCGCCCATGAGTGCCGAGTTCGGCTGGGGCCGTGAGGTGTTCGCCTTCGCCATTGCCTTGCAGAACCTGATCTGGGGCTTGGCGCAGCCGTTCACCGGCGCGCTGGCCGACCGCTTCGGTGCGGCGAAAGTGGTGCTGATCGGCGGTGTGCTGTACGCATTGGGCCTGGTGTTCATGGGCATGGCCGATTCGCCATGGTCCTTGTCGTTGAGTGCGGGTCTGCTGATTGGCATCGGCCTCTCAGGCACGTCGTTCTCGGTGATTCTGGGTGTGGTCGGGCGGGCCGTGCCGCCGGAAAAACGCAGCATGGGCATGGGTATCGCCAGTGCCGCCGGTTCCTTCGGCCAGTTCGCCATGCTGCCCGGTACGCTGGGGCTGATCGGCTGGCTCGGTTGGTCGGCGGCGTTGTTGGCGCTGGGGCTGCTGGTGGCGTTGATCGTGCCGCTGGTGAGCATGCTCAAGGACGCGCCGTTGCCGGTCGCCGGCCATGAGCAAACCCTGGGCGAAGCCTTGCGTGAGGCGTGCAGTCATTCCGGGTTCTGGCTGCTGGCGGTTGGTTTTTTTGTCTGCGGTTTCCAGGTGGTGTTCATCGGCGTGCATTTGCCGGCCTATCTGGTGGACCAACATCTGCCGGCCAGCGTCGGGACCACCGTGTTGGCCCTGGTCGGGCTTTTCAATATCTTCGGTACCTACACCGCCGGCTGGCTGGGCGGACGCATGTCCAAGCCCCGGTTGCTGACGGGGTTGTACCTGGTGCGAGCGGTGGTGATCGGCTTGTTCCTGTGGCTGCCGGTGACCACCACTACGGCGTACCTGTTCGGCATGGCGATGGGCTTGCTGTGGCTGTCGACGGTACCGTTGACCAACGGCACGGTAGCGACCTTGTTTGGTGTACGAAATCTCTCGATGTTGGGTGGGATCGTGTTCCTGTTCCACCAGTTGGGTTCGTTCCTCGGTGGTTGGTTGGGCGGGGTGGTGTACGACCGCACCGGCAGCTACGACTTGATCTGGCAGGTGTCGATCCTGCTCAGCCTGTTGGCGGCGGCCTTGAACTGGCCAGTACGTGAACGTCCGGTGGCGCGCCTGCAAGTCCAGGCCGGCGCAGCATGAATCGCATCGGTCCGTGGTTGATCGCTGCCGGTGCCGGCCTGCTGCTGGCGTTCGCCTGGTGGGGCTGGCATCAGGGCGGATTGGCCTTGATGCAGTTGGGCATGGGCAACTGCTGACAATGGACGGCGTCGGACGCTGCGAGTAACGTCTTGGTCTGACGTGCTTTTAAGGAAAATCGACATGTTGATGCGCTGGTTTGCTGTTCCCGCCCTGTTGCTGGCTGTGACCGGGCAAGTCTGGGCCGCTGGTTGCCCACCGTTGCTGGAGGGTTCGTTGCCCAAGCTACGGGCCAAGGAAACCATCGATCTGTGCCAGCGCTTCGCCGGCAAGCCGCTGGTGGTGGTCAACACTGCCAGCTTCTGTGGGTTCGCCCCGCAATTCAAAGGTCTTGAGGCGCTCAACCAGCGCTACAAGGACCAAGGGCTGCAAGTGCTGGGTGTGCCGTCCAATGACTTCAAGCAGGAGTCCAAGGACGGCGCTGAAACCGCCAAGGTCTGCTACGTCAATTACGGCGTGACCTTCACCATGACCGAACCACAACCGGTGCGCGGCGCTGACGCAATACCGTTGTTCAAGCATTTGGCTGAACAGTCTGGTGCGCCGAAGTGGAATTTCTACAAATACGTCGTGGACCGACAGGGCAAGGTCATCGCCAGTTTTTCCAGCCGGACCAAGCCCGATGATCCTGAGTTGATCAAGGCTGTAGAAGCTGCCATCGCTTCGAAACCCTGACCGCCAGCCACGAAAAAGCCCCGGCTCTTTGCAGAGTGCGGGGCTTTTTTCGTTTTTGCGGCGAGGCGTTCAGCTTCGCCGTGCATCATCAGAAGCGGTAGGTTGCACCGACACCAAAACCGTTGGCGCTGTTTTCGTATTCAGCGTTGTAGGATTGGTTGAGAGCGTTGCTGCCACTGACTTTGACTTTTTCTTCCTTGAGGTAGGAATACGCCACGTCAATGGTCAGGTCGTCGGTTGGGCTCCAGCCGGCACCGAGGCTGAAGATGGTCCGGTCGCCAGTAGGAATGCGTGGCGAGCGATCGGCGTTGTTGGTGGGCGCCTGGTCGAAAGACAGGCCGGTACGCAGTACCCACTGTTTGTTCAACTGGTAGGAAGTCCCGATGGCGTAGGCCCAGGTGTCGTGCCAGTTTTGTTCTTCGGTGATGGTGCCGAGAGACGGGTTCAGTAAACCACCGCCGCTGCTGGTGCCTTCGTTTTCCACCGTGATTTCTTTCAGGCGGCTCCAACGAGTCCAGGTGCTACCGGCATAGACGGTCCAGGCATCATTGATTTGTTGAGTGACCGAAAAGTCCACCGACTCAGGCGTGGTGATGTCCAGCGAAGCGTCGTAGCGACCGTCGGTAAGCAGGAAGGCAGGCATCCCGGCGCCCGGGTTCACTTCAGTGTGGCCTTCAAGCTTGTACTTGACCTTGGAATGGTAGGTCAAGCCGACACGAGTGGTGTCGGTTGCCTGGACCAGCACGCCGACGTTATAGCCGTAGCCAATGTCGTCACCCTTGATCTCTACGCCGGCCTCGGGCAGACCCGGTACGCCCAACTGCGATTCCAGGGAGCCGGAAATACGGTTGATGGTCGGGCCGAAACCGATCGATACCTTGTCGTTGAAGGCATAGCTGACGGTTGGCTGGAAAGTGACGACTTTCACTTCGCTCTTGCTGCCGAAACTCCGACCCTGGAAGCCGTTTTCATAATCGGTGATCAAGCCAAACGGTGCGTAGACACCCAGGCCGAAAGCCCACTGATCATCGATAGGCTTGACGTAATAGCCCATCGGAACGCCGGTCAGCGGGACCATGTCACCCTTGTTGGTGCCGGACTGGGTGCCGCTGGCATCGTTGATATCGGTGGAGGCATCAATGGCGGCGAAGCCACCAGTGACTTGCTGGCGCTTGAGGCGCGACATGCCGGCAGGGTTGCCAAAAACGGTGCTGGCGTCATCGGCAATGGAAGAACGACCTGCGAAACCAGTGCCCATGCCACTGATGCTTTGTTCGTTCAAGGCAAAGCCACTGGCGAAAAGTTGGGTGGATGCCAAGGTGACGGCAAGGCCGAGGGTGGTTTTGAGCATGATTTTTTTCATTGTTAGAACTCCTGATGATCACCGGGGCGAAAATTACCAACATTTTCGTGCAAGCGCTATAGCCCGTATCGCTTGATTTAGAGGGGTTTTGTAGGACAATCCGACCAGATTCGCGACCGTTGCAGGAAGTTTCCAAATTCCCCATCAGCAAGCGACCTGATTCAGTGATGAAACACAGCTTCGCCAGGCGCAGGTGAAATCTCGCAGGCGCCCTTGGGGGTGGAAGGTTTGTCGCCAGATGCGGGCCATGCCAAGCAGGTCATCGGCTTCGGGAAGCGGAGTGTTCTGTTCCTCCACCAGCAGCCAGGCAATGGCAGTGGCATAGCGCAGGTTGACGGTCAATTCCAGGTGCGGACCGCTGAGAAAGGCGTGCTGGCTGGCCAGGCCGCGTACCAGGCTGGCACGTTCTGGGTCCAGCGCCAGGTAATGGTCCCAGAGTGCCTGGTGTCGGGGCTCGGTAATGCGATACAGGCCATGCCCGCGGCGATCATGCAGGGCTGAACCCAGGGCGGACTGGCTGGCGGCAATACCCAGCAACAAGGATTCCGCAGTTGCACTGTGACGCTCAAGGTAGAGGAGCGTCGGGCGGATCACATATCGACACAGTTCGCTGGCAGCGATACCCATAAAACCCTCGAAGTGTGAAATGGGCGGAGCCTGAAGAGTGTGGGCTTGGCAGCGGTGGATCGGTCCAGGCCCCGCCGGAAGCGGATCATGCCGCTTGACTTGAAGTTTAGTGTCATATTTGCGTTGTAAAGGACTGTTTTTAAAACATCTTCAACGAACGGTTATAACTGTTATATCCCTTGGTACTTACGCCGTTTCGCTTAATCGAGGAATTCCAGGCAATAAAAAACCCCGCTTTTTGGGCGGGGCCTTTGGGGTTTCAGCCTTTCTGGCGTCTCAGGCAACCAGTGCCTGACGAGTACGCTCGATCACGGCCTGCAGCGGCTCGGCGCTGGAGTACTGATCGGGGTACAGGCGTTCGCTGTGACGGGCGATGCCGTGTTCGTTGACCAGGGTGAAGCTGAAGCAGCCTTTGCGAGCGGCCATGATCAGGCAGTTCATCGGGGCAAAAGCGTTGGTTAGGGTGCGGATAGCATCCTGTGCGTGGATTTGAGTGGACATGTTATGGGTGTTCCTGCAAATGACACGGTTAAGAACCGTGCAACGTTAAAACGTTCCAGTAACGTCGACCACCATTGGTCGAACGAAGAACCCGACTGGAACAAAGCAGCCAGTTTGAGCGCTATATGAAGTGCGCGCTTGGGCTGGCAGGTAGGTACTTAGGAGGGCAGGCAACACATCGAGGGCAAAGGTTCTGGGCCCGGGGTGAAGATCCTGATCAATTTTGCAGGTTGGTTCGGTCAGAGTAAGGAGCCTGGCAACACCCTTTGCATTCGATCAAAGGCTGTGTTGACGCAAGGTTTACCTGGAAACCATCGAGGGGGCCGGTCTCCTTTTTTCGGTGAGGCGTCCTTTGAAGGATGGCTGACCGTGGAGATGTGTTCGACCCGGAATTGACTTTCAGCTTGGTACTAACGCCGCGGATACTAACGGATCGAACTCGTGAAGGGAAGGGCGTTGGCTAAAAAATATTCAAATGGGCCATAAGAGAAAGGCCAAACCATGACTGTCTGTACCGCGGACAGGATGGACACGGACCCCGTGGCGAGGGAGCTTGCTCCCGCTGGGTTGCGCAGCAGCCCCAAAAGCAGGGCCGCTTCGCGCCCCAGCGGGAGCAAGCTCCCTCGCCACCGACATAGCACAGGATCCCGAGGACTGCGGTGCATCCAAGCCACTGTTGCGCTGGGCAGGGCATCAAGGTTATCCCCAGGTTCTGCTGCCAAACGTACCAAAAAATCGCAGCCTTATAACCCGTTCGGATGGTATTTGTGCACACTTGTGATGCGGCTTGTCACCGAACTGTCATGTGCGAACAATTCGGGGTGGGTGCCTGCATCCAAAATTTAAGTCAATGAAAAACATCGCTTTTTTTTACTGGTGAAAAAATCGTCAGTTTGAGCGCAGGCCCCGTTCCATAGGGCTTTGCGCGAGTTCAGGGGGGGTTGTCCACTGAGTTATCCACAGCTTCTGTGGATTGTCCCAAGCGCTTGCTCTAGCACGGGCGTGCCGGTTTTTTTCGGCTTTACCCGTACGAAAAAAGGAGTAGAGTGGCGCGCCTTCCGATCTATCCCACAGTGTTTTATGAAGTTTCGCTCCGTATCAAATCCTGTTACCTCCACACCCCCGGGTGTTACCCCACCCAAGCGTATTTCGATGCGGGTGGCTGAGTGGCTGCTCGACAGCCCGCGACTGGGAGATAGCCCCAGCGTCAAGCACTTGGCCGGCCGGTTACTCAAGCAACCGGCCCGTGAAGGCGTGGTGGCCGCGCAAAGTCGCCTCGGACAATTGATGTGCCGTGAATGCGGCAACGCCCGGGATCGCCGCATCGGCCAGGACCTGCTGCGCCAGGCTGCGCGTGCCGGCGATGATCGAGCCCGCCGAGCCCTCGGTGAAATCGAAGGCTGAAAACGAAGACCGAGCTGGGCAACCCCGGGCCGCTTGGTTAACCTTCGGGCTTTATTTGATCGGCAGGAATTGTCATGGCTATGGATTTGACCAGCCTGTTGTTTGGCCTGGCGGGCGCTGCGGTGCCGTTGCTGGCACTGGCCTGGCACCTGCAACGCCAGGCCGCCGCCGCGCAGACCGAACAGGCCCTGCTGGAAGAGCGCCTGGCCACCGCACACATGGCCCACGACGGCCTCAATGCCCAGCTTGATGCCTGCCGCGATGAGATCAGCGACCTGAGCCAGGCGAACGCCGCCAAGCAAGCCGAGCTTGCCGCAGCCTGTCGTGAAGTGGAGTTGTTGCAGATCGAGCGCGACAACGCCCGGGATGCGGCCCACGCCTGGAACCTTGAGCGCGCCAACAAGGAAGCGGAACTGCGGCGGCTCGATGCCCAGGCGGCGTCGTTGCATGCCGAACTGCGCGAGCAGCAGGAAAGCCATCAGCAACGTCTGGATGATCTGCAAGGTTCGCGCGACGAGTTGCGGGCACAGTTCGCCGAGCTCGCCGGAAAAATCTTCGATGAGCGTGAGCAGCGTTTCGCCGAAACCAGCCAACAGCGCCTGGGCCAGTTGCTCGATCCGCTGAAGGAGCGCATCCAGTCCTTCGAAAAACGTGTCGAAGAAAGTTATCAGGCCGAGGCCCGGGAACGTTTCTCCCTGGGCAAGGAGCTGGAGCGGCTGCAGCAGTTGAACCTGCGCCTGAGCGATGAAGCCACCAACCTCACCCGTGCCCTCAAAGGCCAGAAAACCCAGGGTAACTGGGGCGAGTTGATCCTGGAGCGGGTACTCGAACATGCCGGCCTGGAGAAGGGCCGTGAATATCAGACCCAAGTCAGCCTCAAGGGCCCGGACGGCGAGCGTTTCCAACCAGACGTGTTGATTTACCTGCCCGGCGACAAGCAAGTGGTGGTCGATTCCAAGGTCAGCCTCACGGCCTATCAGCAGTACGTGGCCGCCGAGGACGACGCCATTGGCCAACATGCCCTCAAGCAACATGTGGCGTCGTTGCGCGCCCACGTCAAAGGCTTGGCCGGCAAGGACTACAAACGCCTGGACGGTCTGCACAGCCTGGATTTCGTGTTGCTGTTCGTGCCGATCGAAGCGGCGTTTTCCGCCGCCCTGCAAGCCGAGCCGAACCTGTTCCAGGAAGCCTTCGATCGCAATATCGTGATTGTCAGCCCGACCACGCTGCTGGCGACATTGCGGGTGATCGACAGCTTGTGGAAGCAGGAACGCCAGAGCCAGAACGCTCGGGAAATCGCCGAGCGAGCGGGGTGGCTGTATGACAAATTCGTGCTGTTCATCCAGGACCTGGACGAGATCGGCAGTCGCCTGCAGCAACTGGACAAGGCCTACAGCGCAGCGCGCAACAAGCTGACCGAAGGACGCGGCAACCTGATCAGTCGCAGTGAACAGCTCAAGCTCCTCGGTGCCCGGGCGAGCAAGAGTTTGCCCGCCGATTTGCTCGAACGGGCGATGACCGATGCGGATGGGCTGCCTGAGTTGCCTGAAGAAACGGTAAAAACCCAGGATTAATGAAACCCATAAGCTTGATGCAAACCCCTGTGGCGAGGGAGCTTGCTCCCGCTTGAGTGCGCAGCACTCACAAAAAGGGGTTGCTGCGCAACCCAGCGGGGATGAATCCCCTCGCCACAGGTTCCGTGCCCAGTTGGGGAGTTCCAGTGCCTACAACGGCAAATGCCGACTCAACAACGCCCGCAGTGCCGCCGGCTTCACCGGTTTGGCCAGGTAATCCAGGCCCGCCGCATGCACCTGGGCAATCATTTCGGGCCGGCCGTCGGCGCTGATCACCACGCCCGGGATCGGTTCGCCCATGCGTGTGCGCAGCCAGGCCATCAGCTCGGTGCCGGTCTCGCCGTCGTCCAGGTGAAAGTCCACCAAGGCCAGTTGCGGTCGTCCGCCCTGGGCAAGCCAGCGCTCGCACTCTTCCCGGTTGCGCGCGGTCCAGACCTGGCAACCCCAACGGGTCAGCAGGCTGTCCATGCCGATCAGGATGCTGTCTTCGTTATCGACACACAGCACCTGCGCGCCGCTGGGTAAGTGACCGTTGAGTTCGGCCACCGGGTTGGGGGCGACGGCCTGGGTGCTGGCCAGCGGTACGCTGACGCTGAACACACTGCCGCGCCCCGGCCAGGAACGCACGCGCAAGGTATGGCCGAGCACGCGGCACAACCCGTCGGCGATCGCCAGGCCCAGGCCGAGGCCTTTTTCGGCGCGGGTCTGGTGGCTGTCCAGGCGTTTGAATTCCTCGAAGATGACCTGCTGTTTGTCTTCGGCGATGCCTGGTCCACGGTCCCAGACTTCCAGGCACAACTCCCCATTGCGCCGTCGCACGCCCAGCAGCACCGGCCCCTTGGCGTAGCGGAAGGCATTGGTCAGGAAGTTCTGCAAAACCCGGCGCAGCAACTTGATGTCACTGTCGACCCGTAACCGCGAACCGCGCACCCTGAATTTCAGGCCTTGTTCCTGGGCCAGCGCGGTGAACTCGGCGCCAAGGGTATCGAACAGTTCGTTGAGGACGAATGGCTTGCGCTCGGGGTTGATCTTGCCGTTTTCCAGGCGGGAGATGTCCAGCAGGTCGGTGATCAGGTCTTCGGCCGAACGCAGTGAGCTGTCCAGGTGATGCACCAGTTGTCGGGCTTCCTCCGGCAAGCCTTCGTGCTGGTGCGACAGCGCGGCAGAGAACAGTCGCGCGGCGTTGAGCGGTTGCATCAGGTCGTGGCTGACCGCCGCCAGGAACCGGGTCTTGGATTGATAGGCCGCTTCGGCGGTGCTCTTGGCTTCGGTCAGGGCCAGGTTCAGCTGTGACAATTCTCGGGTGCGTTCGGCCACCCGTTGCTCCAACCCCTCGTTGGCTTCGGTCAGCGCTTGTGCGGCCTCACGGAAGGCGGTGATGTCGGTGAAACTCATGACGAAACCGCCACCGGGCATCGGGTTGCCGATCAGCTCGATTACCCGACCGTTGGGAAACAGTCGTTCAGAGGTATGGGCGCGGCCCTGGCGCATCCAGTGCAGGCGTCGGGCAACGTGTACTTCGGCTTCGCCTGGGCCACAGAGGCCACGTTCGGCGTTGTAGCGGATGATATCGGCAATGGGCCGGCCAACACTGATCAAGCCGTCCGGATACTTGAACAGTTCCAGGTAGCGACGATTCCAGGCTACCAGCCTGAGGGACTGGTCGACCACGCTGATGCCCTGGCTGATGTTCTCGATGGCGCCTTGCAACAGCGCGCGGTTGAACTGCAGCACTTCCGAGGCTTCGTCCGCGATCCGGACGACGTCTTCGAGCTGCATCTCCCGACCTTCAATGGCGGCCTTTACCACAGCCCTTGTCGAAGAGGCCCCGAGTACACCGGCCAGCAGGCGTTCGGTGTGGGCGATCCATTCGCTGTCGGCATTCTGGGTCGGGTTGAAGCCTTTGCCCTGGCGGTAGGCAAAGCGAATGAAACTCTGCCGCGCCCGTTCCTCGCCGACGAAGCGCGCGGCCAGCTGCAACAGGTCTTCGATGTGCACCGCCAGCATTGAGCGGGGGTTGGGGCGGGCGCTGATTTCCTGGCCGATGAAACGTCCGGCCTGCCAGTGTTCCGACACGCGTGTGCGCGACAGCACGGACACCCAGGCAAACAGCGTGAAGTTACCGGCCAGGGACAGGACCACCCCTTGAGTCAGAGGGGTAATCGGCAGGTTCAAGGGATTGCCGTGCAACCAGGCCAGGCCGGGGAAGCTAGTGAGCGACCAACCAAGGCTGTGAGCGGCGATCGGCAACACCAGGGTGTAGAACCACAGGAAAATCCCCATGGCGAGGCCGGCGAACACACCGCGGCGGTTCGCCTGTTTCCAGTACAGCGCGCCGAGCATGGCCGGGGCCAGTTGGGTCACGGCGGCGAAGGCGATCTGGCCGATAGTCGCCAGGCTCGCCGTCGAACCCAGCAGCCGGTAGCTGACGTAGGCCAGCAGCAGGATCACGACGATGCTCACCCGCCGCACCGAGAGCATCCACTGGCGGAACACTTCGAAGGGCCGCTCGGCGTTGTTGCGGCGCAGCAGCCACGGTAACAACATGTCGTTGGAAACCATGGTGGACAACGCCACGCTGGCCACGATCACCATGCCGGTAGCCGCCGAGGCACCGCCAATGAAGGCCAGCACCGCCAGGGCCGGGTGGGCCTGGGCCAGTGGCAGGCTGATGACGAACGAATCCGGCAGTACCGAACTGGGCAGCATCATTTGCCCGGCGAGGGCGATGGGCACCACGAACAGCGCGGCCAGGGCCAGGTAGGCGGGGAATACCCACTTGGCCAGGCGCAAATCCTGGGGCTCGATGTTCTCCACCACGGTCACGTGAAACTGCCGCGGCAAACAGATGATCGCCATCATCGCCACCCCGGTCTGCACCACCATGGACGGCCAGTTGATGGTTTCTTTCCAGTATTGCTCCAGCCGTGGGGCGAGCATGGCCTGGTTGAACAGGTCGTCGAAGCCGTCGTACAGGCCGTACGTCACGAATGCACCTACCGCCAGGAAGGCGAACAGCTTGACCAGGGATTCGAAGGCAATCGCCAGCACCATGCCACGGTGGTGTTCGGTCGCGTCCAGGTTGCGCGTACCGAATACGATGGTAAACAGCGCCAGGATCAGCGAGACGATCAGCGCGGTGTCCTGGGCGCGGGTGCCCATGGCATCGGCGCCGGCACCGATCAACAGGTTCACCCCGAGCACGATGCCCTTGAGCTGCAAGGCGATGTACGGCAACACGCCCACCAGGCAGATCAGTGCGACCACCACTGCCAGGGATTGGGACTTGCCGTAGCGAGCGGCGATGAAGTCGGCGATGGAGGTGATGTTCTCCTGTTTGCTGATCATCACCATTTTCTGCAGAACCCACGGCGCCAGTACCAGCAGCAGGATCGGCCCGAGGTAGATCGGCAGGAACGACCAAAGCTGCTCGGCAGCCTGGCCCACGGCACCGAAGAACGTCCAACTGGTGCAGTACACCGCCAGCGACAGGCTGTAGACCCAGGCGCGCACCCGTGGCGGCAGCGGCGTGCTGCGCCGGTCGCCGTAGAAGGCGATGGCGAACATGATGGCCATATAGGCCAGGGCGACAACGGCGATCAGCCCGCTGGACAACGACATGGAAACTCCCCAACGAAGACACCGGGACTTGAGCCCGGCAGGACAGTCTCGCATGCCCGCTCGGGTTCGTCAGTGTCGACCAAGGTCGAGGCGTGGTGGGGTGTCGCAGGTGGAGGGATTCTTGGGTTATGCAGGGCGGTTGCCGGCCTCATCGCGAGCAAGCACGCTCCCACATTTGATCTGCTGCCAACGCAAAATCTATGTTCGCCCAGGGCCCGATGTGGGAGCGGGCTTGCTCGCGAATGCGGTCTTACTGACTCAACGCAATATCCACCAACCGATGCAACTCCTCGACCCCCAGCGGCGCGCTAGCAAAGAGGATGCGAAACACCGTCGGCGCCACGATCACATTGATCAGCCGTTCGACGCCTGGATTGGGCTCATCGGGATAGCGATCCAGAATGATCTGCAACTGACGGCTGATGATCCCCACGCAATACCCCGCAGTGGCGCAGGCCTGGATGTCGCGCATCATGTTGCGACCGGGCTCGGAACTCATTTCGTCCAGGTACTGTTCGGCCCAGGCGAGCAGGTCGCCGCGCAGGCTGCCGGTGTTGGCGGGGTCGCTGTCGGGGCGCAAACGAGCGATGGCGACGTCGGCCAGCAGCGCCGGCAGATCACCCCAGCGCCGGTAGATGGTGGACGGCGTCACGCCAGCGCGCGCAGCGATTTGCGGCACGGTCAGGGTCGCGCGGTCCTGCTCTTGCAGCAGGTCGCGGACCGCCGAATGAATCGACTCTTGGACCCGGGCGCTTCTACCGCCTGGGCGTAAACCTTCTTTAATCGCCATGCGTCAGACCTTAACACAAAGAATTTGCTTTAAGCGCATGCGGGTAGCACACTCCGCAAAAGCAAAAAATTAGCTTTTGCGAGTATTCCTGTGGAGCGTGCCCATGTCCCGTCCAGCTTCGACCCGCGCCAGCCTGATATTCCTGGCGCTCACCTTGCTCGGTTTTCTCGCCGCGTCCAGTGCGCCGACGCCGTTGTACCACCTCTACCAGGAACAATTGCAATTTTCCCCGGCCGTCCTGACGCTGATTTTCGGTGTGTACGCCTTCAGTCTGCTGGCGGCTTTGCTGACGGTGGGTTCGTTGTCGGATTACTTGGGCCGCAAACCGGTGATTTTCGTGGCGCTGTTGCTCAATATGCTGGCGATGCTGCTGTTCATCAGCGCCGACAACGTTGCCTGGTTGATCAGTGCCCGATTGATCCAGGGATTTGCCACCGGCATGGCCACCAGCGTGCTGGGGGCTGCCTTGCTGGATTTCGACCGTCGCCAAGGCCCATTGATCACCAGTGTCGCACCGCTGTTGGGCATGGCGTGCGGGGCGCTCGGTTGCGGCCTGCTGGCGGAATTCGCGCCGCGGCCTTTGCAACTGACGTACTGGATCCTGCTCGGGTTGTTCCTGCTCCAGGCTGTTTATATCTGGCGCCTGGCGGAGAGCGTCAGTCCGCAGCCTGGCGCCTGGCAGTCACTGCGTCCGACCTTGCATGTGCCAATCCAGGCGCGGCGCGCCTTGTGGTTGATCCTGTCGCTGAACCTGGCGGCCTGGGCGGTGGGCGGCTTTTATCTGTCCCTGGCACCTTCGCTGGTGCGGGCCGCGACGGGATCGACGTCCAACCTGATTGGCGGCGCGCTGGTGGCGGTGTTGACGCTTACCGGCGCGCTGTCCATTTATACGCTGCGCAACCAGGGGGCAGACAAGATGCTGCGTCTGGCCGCCAGCCTGTTGGTGATTGGCCTGGCGCTGGTGTTGCTCGCGGTGCACGGCGCCAGCTTGCCGTTGTTCTTTGTCGGCACATTGGTCACTGGCAGTGGTTTCGGCGCCGGGTTCCTGGGGGCACTGCGCAGCATCATGCCGCTGGCCTTGCCCCACGAGCGGGCCGGCTTGATGTCGGCGTTCTATGTCCTCAGTTACCTGGCCTTCAGTCTTCCATCGCTGTTGGCCGGGAACCTGACCCGGGTATTCGGGTTGATTCCGACCACCGATGGCTATGGCGCGGTGCTGATCGTGTTGTCGACAGGCGCCTTGCTAGGGCTGTTGCGTCAATCTGTAAAACCACTGGGAGACGGGGTTCGACCTTGAAAGTGTTGAATGCAGGCGCCGCCTTGGCGGTTTTGCGCTAGCCTGGACGCCTCTGCATTTCTTTCGGTCGATCGCTTTGAAAATTATCCGCAGCAAATCCTTCACCGGGGACCGCGCCTGGGCGGCGCTGGATATCGCCAACATGAATGGCATCACCACGCGCCTGCACTGGACCGATCAACCGTATAAATGGCACGTCAATGACGGCGAGGAAGTCTTTGTGGTGCTCGATGGGCAAGTGCGGATGTGCTATCGGGAAGACGGCGTCGAAAAAGAGGTCCTGCTGGCTATAGGGGACATTTTCTACGCATCGGTGGGCACCGAGCATGTGGCCAAACCGTTGGGCGAAGCGAGAATCCTGGTGATCGAGACCGAGGGCAGTGTCTGATAGTTATCTGTGAAACCGATAACAGATAGAGAAATTACCCGTTATATAGATATTTGATCCGGCTCTAGCATGGCTCCACCCTCATCCGAGGACAGGAGTTCGCCATGACATGCTGCGCTGCAAAAAACCGCTTGCGTCCATTGAGCCATTTGCCCGGGCCGCTGGAGGCTGTTCGCCAATTCACGCCTAACTGGTTTGCCGTGGTGATGGGCACCGGTGTGCTGGCGTTGGCTTTGGCGCAATGGCCCGGAAACGTACCGGGCCTGCGCTTACTCGGTGAAGGGTTGTGGTTGTTCAACATCCTGTTGTTCGTGGTGTTCGCCGGCTTGTACACGGCTCGTTGGCTGTTGTTCTTCGACGAGGCGCGGCGGATCTTCGGCCACTCCACGGTTTCGATGTTCTTCGGCACCATTCCCATGGGGCTGGCGACCATCATCAACGGCTTTTTGGTATTCGGGCTGCCGCGCTGGGGCAACGGTGTGGTGCCGTTGGCCGAAGCGTTATGGTGGATCGACGTGGCCATGTCGCTGGCCTGTGGTGTGCTGATCCCATTCTTGATGTTCACCCGCCAGGAACACCGCATCGACCAGATGACCGCCGTGTGGCTCTTGCCGGTGGTGGCCGCCGAAGTCGCGGCGGCCAGTGGCGGGCTGATGGCACCGCATCTGGCCGACGCTCATGGGCAACTGGTCATGCTGGTGACCAGCTACGTGCTCTGGGCCTTTTCCCTGCCGGTGGCGTTCAGCATCCTGACGATTTTGCTGTTGCGCATGGCGCTGCACAAACTGCCTCACGAAAACATGGCCGCCTCGAGCTGGCTGGCCCTCGGCCCGATCGGCACTGGCGCCCTGGGCATGTTGCTGCTGGGCAACGATGCCCCACTGATTTTTGCCGCCAATGGCCTGTCCGGCGTGGGCGAAATCGCCGCCGGGTTGGGCCTGATAGCTGGTATCACGCTGTGGGGGCTGGGGTTGTGGTGGATGTTGATGGCGCTGCTGATCACCGTGCGCTACTTGCGCGCAGGCATTCCCTTCAACCTCGGCTGGTGGGGCTTTACCTTTCCCCTGGGCGTGTACGCGTTGACCACGTTGAAGCTTTCGGAGCTGCTGAGCCTGGGTTTTTTCAGCGTGTTCGGGGCTGTGCTGGTGGTGATGCTGGTGGTGATGTGGCTGATCGTCGGACGGCGTACGGTGCAGGGCGCCTGGCACGGTGAGTTGTTTGTGTCGCCCTGCATTGCAGGGCTGGCGAAATAATCGCTAAAGACAGGTAATGTGTGGCCTGGATCGAAAAGCGTTCATTCCAATAAGCGTCCACGCCACTGTAGGAACATGGAAGATGAGTCACCCTTCGCAGTTCACCTTGCTTCGCACGCGGCGTTTCCTGCCGTTCTTCATCACGCAGTCCTTGGGCGCGTTCAACGACAACATTTTCAAGCAGTCGCTGATCCTCGCCATCCTCTACAAATTGACCATCGAGGGGGACCGCTCGATTTGGGTCAACCTCTGCGCGCTGCTGTTTATCCTGCCGTTCTTTCTGTTCTCGGCGCTGGCGGGGCAGTTCGGGGAAAAATTCGCCAAGGACGCGTTGATTCGCCTGATCAAGCTCGGCGAAATCGTCATCATGGCGGTGGGTGCAGTAGGGTTTCTGTTCGATCACTTATCGCTGATGCTGGTGGCGTTATTCGCCATGGGCACGCATTCGGCGTTGTTCGGCCCGGTGAAGTACTCGATCCTGCCCCAGGCCTTGCGTGAGGAAGAGTTGGTCGGCGGCAATGGCCTGGTGGAAATGGGCACCTTCCTGGCGATCCTGGCCGGCACCATAGGCGCCGGGATCATGATGTCCTCGGCGCATTACGCACCCGTAGTGTCCACCGCGATCATCGGCGTTGCCGTGCTCGGTTACCTGGCCAGCCGCGGCATTCCGCGCGCGGCCGCGGCCTCGCCACAGATGCGCCTGAACTGGAACATCTTCAGCCAATCCTGGGCCACCCTGAAACTGGGGTTGGGGCAAACCCCGGCAGTGTCCCGTTCGATTGTCGGCAACTCCTGGTTCTGGTTCGTCGGTGCGATCTACCTGACGCAGATCCCCGCCTATGCCAAGGAGTGGATGCACGGTGACGAAACCGTGGTGACCTTGATCCTGACGGTGTTCTCGGTAGGGATCGCCTTGGGTTCGATGCTCTGCGAAAAGCTTTCCGGGCGCAAAGTCGAGATCGGCCTGGTGCCGTTCGGCTCGTTCGGGCTGACGGTGTTCGGCCTGCTGTTGTGGTGGCATTCCGGTGGAATCCCCGACAGCGTCGATGGCCATGGTTGGCTTGAAGTACTCGGTTTCGGTCACGCCTGGCTGGTATTGATCGACATCCTTGGCCTGGGTGTCTTCGGTGGTTTCTACATCGTGCCGCTGTACGCCTTGATCCAGTCGCGCACCGTCGAAAACGAACGGGCGCGAGTGATCGCTGCCAACAACATTCTCAACGCCTTGTTCATGGTGGTTTCGGCGATTGTCTCCATCGTCTTGCTGAGCCTGGCCAAGTTGTCGATCCCGCAGTTGTTCCTGGTGGTGTCGTTGCTGAACATCGGCGTCAACGCCTACATCTTCAAGATCGTCCCCGAGTTCAGCATGCGTTTCATGATCTGGCTGCTGAGCCATTCCATGTACCGCGTGGAGCACCGCAACCTGGAGGCGATACCGGATGAAGGGGCTGCGCTGTTGGTGTGCAACCACGTCTCCTTCGTCGATGCCTTGCTGATTGGCGGCGCGGTACGTCGGCCGATTCGCTTCGTGATGTACTACAAGATCTACAACTTGCCAGTGCTGAATTTCATCTTCCGTACCGCTGGGACGATTCCGATTGCCGGGCGTCAGGAAGACATCCATATCTACGAAAAGGCCTTCAGCCGAATCGCGCAATACCTGAAGGACGGTGAGCTGGTGTGCATCTTCCCGGAAGGAAAACTGACGGCTGACGGTGAGATCAATGAGTTCAAGAGCGGGCTGACGCGCATCCTCCAGGAAACTCCGGTGCCGGTGATTCCCCTGGCGCTGCAGGGCTTGTGGGGCAGTTTTTTCAGTCGCGATCCGAGCAAGGGCATGTTCCGCCGGTTCTGGTCGCGGGTGACGTTGGTGGCGGGTTCGGCGGTCGCGGTAGAGGCGGCAACGCCTTCGAGTTTACAGGCGTTGGTGGGAGACTTGCGCGGCACCGTCCGCTAGGGCGAAAAAACTGTGGGAGCGAGCGTGCTCCCACAATTAATTCAAGCGCTGACCTTGAGCCCGATCAACCCCGCAACGATCAACGCCACACTGGCCAACCGAACCAGCGCCATCGACTCACCGAACAGAATGATCCCGGCGATCACCGTGCCCACGGCACCGACCCCGGTCCAGATCGCATAGGCCGTGCCCAGCGGCAGTTCCTTCATTGCAAGGCCGAGCAGGCCGAGGCTGATCGCCATGGCGGCGATTGTCAGTGCAGTGGGGAGAGGGCGGCTGAAACCGTCGGTGTATTTCAGGCCGACAGCCCAGCCGACTTCGAACAGGCCGGCAAAAAACAGAATGATCCAGGACATCACACACCTCATCGATGGATGGGGTCGTCCCCGGATAACGAACGCTCTAGCGTTGCGGGGTCGTCCCCGCATTGGGCGCAAGAGTGCCCAATGCTGACGAGTCGGTCAAGATTCTCCTTCAGTCCGCCGCTGGACGGGCCTGTAGTTCACGGTCCTGTTTTTCGCTCATGCGCCGGAAGTACGTCGAGAGCAGAGCCCCGGAAATGTTGTGCCAGACGCTGAACAGCGCGCTGGGTACCGCCGCCAGTGGCGAAAAGTGCGCGCTGGCCAACGCCGCGCCCAGGCCGGAGTTCTGCATGCCGACTTCCAGCGCCAGGGATTTACGCTGGGCCAGCGGCAGCTTGAACAGATGCCCGGTGAAGTAACCCAGCAAAAAGCCGAAGCTGTTGTGCAGCATCACCACGGCCATGATCAACAGGCCCGACTCGGCAATTTTTGCCTGGCTGGCGGCCACCACCGCAGTGACGATGATGACGATGCTCACCACCGACACCAATGGCAATACTTCCACGGCATGACGGACCTTGTCCCCCAGCAGCCGTTGCGCCACCACGCCCAACACGATAGGCAGCAGCACCACTTGCAGGATCGACCAGAACAGCTCCATGAACGATACCGGCAGCCAGGCCGAGGCCAGCAGCCAGATCAGCGCCGGGGTCAGCAGCGGCGCGAGCAGGGTGGTGACGGCGGCGATGGCCACCGACAGGGCCAGGTCGCCACGGGCCAGCCAGGTCATGACATTCGACGAGGTGCCGCTTGGGCAGCAGCCCACCAGAATCACGCCGACGGCGATTTCCGGTGGCAGGTGGAACACCTGGCAGAGCAACCAGGCCACACCGGGCATGATCACGAAATGCGCGACCACGCCGAGGGCCACGCGCCAGGGATGGCGTGCGACTTCGGCGAAGTCTTCGAGCTTGAGGGTCAGGCCCATGCCGAACATCACCAGGCCCAGCAGCGGCACGATGGCGCTTTTTAGACCGATGAACCAGACCGGCTGCAGAAACGCCACCACTGCGAAAAACAGTACCCAGTAAGCGAAGGTATTGCCGACAAAGCGACTCAATGCAGCCAATGCGCGCATGACCTGATCCTTATTATTAAGAACACCGAATACTAATGTGGGAGCGAGCAAGCTCGCTCCCACAGGGGGCGGGTTTTAGATACCTTGCGGAATCTCTTCCCCACCCAAGGCTTCAACCAGCGCCGGCAGGAACTCGCCGAACGTCAACATCATCAGCGTGAAACTGGCGTCCAGTTGGCCAAGGGCTTCGTCGCCTCCGTCCTGTTCCGCCTGGTCCTGCAGCAGGTCTTCGAATTTCAGGCGCTTGACCACCATCTTGTCGTCGAGCACGAAGGACAGCTTGTCCTGCCACGCCAGGGACAGTTGCGTGACGACCTTGCCGGTGTTCAAGTGCAGCTGGATTTCGTCGCTGGTCAGGTCCTGGCGCTTGCAGCGCACGATGCCGCCGTCTTCGTGGGTGTCGCGCAGTTCGCATTCATCGAGCACGAAGAAATCGTCCGCGGCTTTCTGGGTCTTGACCCAGTCGGTCATGGTGGCAGTCGGGGCCATTTTTACCGTCAGTGGACGTACCGGCAGCGAGCCGATCACTTCGCGCAGGGTAGACAGCAGGTCTTCGGCGCGTTTCGGGCTGGCGGAGTTCACCAGGATCAGGCCCTGTTTCGGCGCGATGGCGGCGAAGGTGGACGAGCGACGGATGAACGCGCGCGGCAGGAACGCCTGGATGATTTCATCCTTGAGCTGGTCCCGTTCCTTTTTATAGACCTTGCGCATTTGCTCGGCTTCGATCTCTTCGACCTTTTCCTTCAAGGCATCACGCACGACGCTGCCAGGCAGGATGCGTTCTTCCTTGCGCGCGGCGATCAGCAGGAAATCCTGGCTGACATGCACCAATGGCGCGTCTTCGCCTTTGCCAAACGGCGCGACGAAACCGTAAGTGGTCAACTCCTGGCTTGCACATGGACGCGCCAGTTTGGTGGCCAGTGCAGTTTCCAACGCCTCGGCATCAAAAGGCAGATCTTGGGTCAGGCGATAGATAAGCAGGTTTTTGAACCACATGGGGTGAGTCTCTCCTTTATACAAAGGGGGGCATTATTCTCTTCGCGGCGCCATAGGCCAACCCTTCGCTAAGCCTTTGGAAGGCCTGAAAAAATTAATTTAAAAAGTGCTTGCCAGCTTAAAGAGTGCTCCGTAGAATGCGCGCCACACCGAAAGCGAAGGGTGATTAGCTCAGCTGGGAGAGCGTCTGCCTTACAAGCAGAATGTCGGCGGTTCGATCCCGTCATCACCCACCATTCGTTCAACGTGTTACGCGCAGCGGTAGTTCAGTCGGTTAGAATACCGGCCTGTCACGCCGGGGGTCGCGGGTTCGAGTCCCGTCCGCTGCGCCATATTCGGTTACCTGGAACACTGAACGCCAGGTCACCACGGAAAGCCCGCTCACGCGGGCTTTTTGCTGTTTGCAGTTCCTGTGGTGTGCGTTGCTCATGTTTTTTTGCTGAATTTGCTAATTAAATCAGCACGTTAAGAAAAACTGTGAGAGAATGCGCCCCGCATCGAAAGTGAAGGGTGATTAGCTCAGCTGGGAGAGCGTCTGCCTTACAAGCAGAATGTCGGCGGTTCGATCCCGTCATCACCCACCAAACTTTCAGTGTTACGCGCAGCGGTAGTTCAGTCGGTTAGAATACCGGCCTGTCACGCCGGGGGTCGCGGGTTCGAGTCCCGTCCGCTGCGCCATATTCGGTTATCTGGAATGCTGAACGCCAGGTACCAACAAAAAGCCCGCTCATTGAGCGGGCTTTTTGCTGTCTGGCATTTGCCTGCCTCTATTGCTCGGCGTTACGGCTGTGACGGTAGTCGCTGACCGCCTCATACACCGCTTTACGCAAGCGATTGATCCCACCAATAGGCCGATGCGCCTCAATGCCGAACCAAGGATTGAACGACTGATTATCACAAGCCAGGTTCAGCTTGGGCGTATCAAAATCCTGAGCCGGAACCTTGATCCGTGCCACGGTCTCGAACGGCGCATCACTTTCCTGCCATTCAATACTGGTGTCTTCGATCGGCATGTACTTGCTCGGATCCTGGCGCTGGATCTGCAAGACAAAACACGCCGGCACCCGATCTGTGGATAACTGCTGGTTCAATGCGCTACGCAAGAAGTTCGGCAGGTCCTGGTTCTGGGCCGGCAAGGTGTAGCTTGGGCAACTGTCCGGATCCGGTGCGACGCGAAACTTGGCGTTGGCCTCACCGAACTTATAGGGCGATACCGAGAAGTAAGTGGTCTGGGTCGGACTGGCCGGTGGCGGTGAGAGGGTCGCCAGGGCGATGAATAAATGCCGAATCTGCCAACTGCGCGGGTCGAGGCTCGGAAAAAAGGCCATCGCCTTTTTCCCGTCAGCCTGAGCCGCCACATTCTGACGATATTCGGCGACATCACTGACAAAGAAGTTCGGATGGTTGAACATCACGAAATCCTGCTCACCTTGTGATTGCCGATCAGCGAGCAGTTGCTTGCCCGGTACGTTCGTCAGCTTGATCGCCATCCCCCGTGCATCGCGCAGGCTGTCGAACTGCGGATAGGCGTTGCCGTTGGACAGGCGAATCGTCGCCTGCCAGACCTTCCCCGGCTCGGCGAATACCCCTTGGCGCAATGGTGCCGGCAGGTCGCTCGGTACCTGGACTTCGGCCATGACACAGCCGTGGGCCTTGGCGTGGGCATCGCGCAGATAACGCGTGCTTTCGCGGTGCTGATCGACGATGCGAATAGCGGTCTGGATGATGTCCTGGGTCATGGCCGCTTCGCCGGGCGCCACCTGTTCCTTGTCCGGGACCGGTCCCTTGTGTTGCCAGGCAAACCAGGCCGTGGACAGTGCCCAGCCGAGCAGCCCGATGCCCAGCAGCCACAGGAGCGTCTTGCCCAAAAAGGCACCGAGGCGCAGCCAGAGCGTGATCAACATTGAAACTTCCTTTTACCTGTGGGGTTCATCATTACAGTTGCGACTCCAATGGCCCGCCCAGCACCTTTAAATACTCCAGCAAGGCCCAGCGTTCCTGTGGTTGCAGCAAGCGGCCAATGACGCCATTGCCTCGCTCGCCCGCGCGGAATTCATGGCCGCTGTTGTGGTTGCCGGTAATGCGGGTATCGAAGAGAAAACCGTTGGTAAAGGCTTCGGTGCGATAGCCCAGGTGGCGCGGGTCGTATTCGAAGTTGCCTTTATAGAACGTGGTCGCGCGCTCATCCTGGGGGGACAGCAGTTGATAGATCGTCGGCACCGAGCCGTTGTGCAGGAACGGTGGCGTGGCCCAGACACCCGCCAGTGGCCGGGCTTTGTAGGCGCGCAATTCACGTACGCCGATGGGCAAGCCGAAACCGTCCAGCGCCGGGCGCTCGGCGGGGGTGACGCCGGCGTCGCGGTAAGCGCGGTTTTCGACGAATGCCGTCACGTAGGCCAGGCCTTTGGCGACCGAGAGTTGACTCAGGTCCAGCGGTTCTGTTGGGGTCGGGTGCAGTTGCACTTCCAGCTTCGCCAGCTCGGCCGGATCCCACTGCAGGCTGGTCAGGTCGAAGCGGTGATCGGCGATGTTATTGGCAGTGCCCGGGTCGGTGCCGATCACCTGCACGGGCAGCATGTGCAATTGCTGGACCGGCCTGTCGGGCCCTTGGACCACCTTGGGTACATGGCAGCCGACGCAGTTTTCGGTAAACAGTGCCCGGCCCTTGGCGGCCAGCGGTTTGTCGATTGGGCCCAGTAGCGCTTGCGGCCATACAGGCGGTTTGAGCAGTTGCAGGGTCTCTTCGATCTTGTTCAAGTCGCGCACACGCACGCTGGAGGGGTATCGCGCATCGCCCTGCAGCGGTTTGCCTTGGGCGTCGAAGAAATTCAGCGTGGCGCCGACCCCCAACGCCTCACCGACGTTGCGGGCCATCGGTTGCTGGGCCGATCCGTTCCACTGCACCCAGTCGAATGTCCATATGTCCCACAACTGCGGGTAATCCACGGGGGCGTTGGCCACCCGGTAGTTTTGCGGCGAAATGGCGTCGCCGAAGCTGGCATTGGCGATACGACCGAAGGCGTCGGTACGGCCAGGCCCTTCTTCGGTGGGGTAGAGGCCACGATGGGTGTCGTTCCAGGCCACCCGCAGGAACGTGTCCAGGGAGGCCTTGAAGGCCTTGCGCAATTCCTCGTGGCGGGCTTCGTAGTCCTTGCCCAGCACTTTGCGGGCGAAGCGCTCGAATTTCCAAGGGTTGTAGTAGGTAGACGCCAGACTGGCGACCAATGCTTGTCCGAAACTGCCACCGCGTAATGTAGGAACACTGGAGGGCAGCACGTGCTGAGCCGTGCCGCCGTCGATCCGTATTGCCTGGCCCTTGAAGCGCAATTCGCCGGTATGGCACGCCGCGCAAGTGATATCCAGGAACTGCTCGGTGCTGCCCGGGTTCTGGTGCCGCGCAAACCCTACCGGCAAGTTGCCGGGATTGGCCGACGAGGCTTTCTGCGCCGGATCGACCAGGAACCCAAAGCGCGCCAGGTACTCGGGCGATGCGAAGCGTTGTTGTGAAAACGGTAATTCGAGGGCGGTGAACCAGTCGTAGCGCAGGCCTTTGACCTGGGTGCCCTGGGGTGTGAAGTAATACGTCTGGCGCTCGGCGGCACTCCATTGGTCCAGGTAATTCACCTGTTCGACGGGCGTGTAGAACGGCAAGCGAGGATTGGCGACGTAATAAAGCACCACGGCCACGACAATGATCAGCAGCGCGAGGAGCAGCAAGAGGATGCGAGAGAGAAGGCGCACGGTAACGTCCTTGTTTTTTTGATAAGCCCTTATGCCTCAGTGCTGCGCGGCGGGCAAGTGGCCATTACCTCTGGCCTGTAGGGGAGCGGCAATTTGTCCCTGTACGTAACAGATGACAGATGCTTCATTCGTCCAGGCTTAAAAAGCGTTTGCGGACCTGAACTTATCATGACTTTGTGGCTCACATGCCGGTAGCCATTGGTCGTGGCCGCCTGATAAGCTCGCGGCTTTATTCGATTGCCCTTTAGGCGCATGAACAAGGAAATAGCATGAAACAGCATCGGTTGGCGGCGGCGGTGGCCCTGGTTGGCCTGGTACTCGCGGGTTGCGACTCGCAGACCAGCGTAGAGCTGAAGACCCCGGCGCAGAAAGCTTCCTACGGTATTGGCCTGAACATGGGCAAGAGCCTGGCTCAGGAAGGCATGGATGACCTGGACTCCAAAGCGGTCGCCCAGGGCATCGAAGATGCCGTCGGCAAGAAAGAACAGAAGCTGAAAGACGAAGAACTGGTCGAAGCCTTTGCCGCGCTGCAAAAGCGTGCCGAAGAGCGCATGGCCAAGATGAGCGAAGAGTCGGCAGCCGCCGGCAAGAAATTCCTCGAAGAAAACGGCAAGAAAGCCGGTGTTACCACCACCGCTTCCGGCCTGCAGTACGAAGTGGTCAAGAAAGCCGACGGTCCACAGCCCAAGCCGACCGACGTAGTGACTGTTCACTACACCGGCAAGCTGACCAACGGCACTGTGTTCGACAGCTCCGTTGAACGTGGCAGCCCGATCGACCTGCCGGTCAGCGGCGTGATCCCGGGTTGGGTCGAAGGCCTGCAACTGATGCACGTCGGCGAGAAGTACAAGCTGTACATCCCGAGCGACCTGGCCTATGGCGCCCAGAGCCCGAGCCCGGCAATTCCGGCCAACTCGGTCCTGGTGTTCGACCTGGAACTGCTGGCGATCAAGGATCCGGCAAAAGAAGACGCAGCCAAGTAATCGCGTCTGCTATAACGACAACGCCTCGCTCATGCGGGGCGTTGTCGCATCTGGGCTGCGGCAAAATGGCAAAAAAACCGAACGCACGATGCAGGGTATAGTCATAGGCAATACAGGCGCTGTGGTAGACGCAGTCCGCCGGTCAAGTCAATGAAATATTGGGTTTTTTTATGTGAGTAAAAAACGCCCGATCTAAGCCGGGCCCTTATGAAACAGGGGCTTCAGCGGTGAAATGCAGCTCTGTTCACAAGGTTATCCACAATTTGTGTGGATAACATTTCAGTCGGAGAAAAAATGAAGGCTCCGTGGAATTTTGCGCGATTTCTGCCCTTGGCAGGCCGCCTGCTGGCCCGCGGTCGATTGCCGACGTTGCTGTTCGCCGTCGCCAGCAAGGGTGCCCGGGAGGGCGGACGACTGGGCAAACTCAAGGAGGACCTGCATCTGTTGCAGGCCTTGTGCCTGGCCTACTGGCGGGGCGAATACCGCGCTGTCAGCGCCAAGTCGATGCTGTCGGTGGTGGCAGGGCTCATGTATTTCCTCAGCCCCTTGGATGCGATTCCAGATATCTTGCCGATGTTTGGCATGTTCGACGATATCGCCGTGCTGGCCTGGGTCATGAAAACCCTCGACGTTGAACTCGAGGCTTTCCGCGCCTGGCGTTATCGGCAGTCGCCCGAAAAGCTTGCCCAGGTCGAAAGGCTTCCCGATACCCCGGAACAACTTCAACTCCAAGGTCAGAAAAAAACCTGATTCGCTAGCACTTGCCCCAGAGAATTCATCGCCCCGCGACCTTAGCCGGTATTAGGATTACACTTCTAAGAAAAAAGGCTGTCTCGCTAAGTGTTGTTGTCCTACGGGGTAGACATGGATATTCAAATAATCACACGTGACGGAGAGCCCGAATACGCGGTTTTGCCGTGGGATCAGTACCAGTCGTTGTTGAAGGCAGCAGGCATCGATCAAGCTCCGCCGCGCGAAGCGACAGTCCGTCACGCGGCGGCACCGGGCCAGGTTCTCCCTGGCCTGGATCAATTACGCAGTTTACGCGAAGGGAAGGGCATCGCCATCGAGGCGCTGGCCCGCACGGTAGGTATCAGCCCGTCTTATCTGGCCTTGATCGAGAGCGGCGAGCGTCAGCCCGATGCCGCGATTCGGCGCAGTCTGGCCTGGGAGTTGACGGTGCCGGGTTGGAGGGAAGAGTCGTGAGCGTACGCATCAGTCGGCAGCATTGGGATGGGTTGTTGGGTGAGTTGGACCAGGCGCGCCGCCAGCGGCATTTATTGACCTACCGCGCGTTGCTGGAGCGTCTGCAGTTGCCCAGTCCGGCCATGCAGACCTTGACTGCGGCCCTTGAACACCTGGCTGCGCTGGACGCCCGGGCGGAACAGCCGCTGCGCAGTTCATTGGTGATCAGCCAGGGCGCCAGTCGGTTGCCGCGCACGGGGTTCTTCGAGTGTGTAGAACGCCTGGGGCGCTTTTCCGGGCCTTCCGATGGCGTCGCCGCTGCTTCCTGGCACGCTTCGGAAGTGGTCCGGGTATTTGAATACGAGTACCCCGAGTCGGCGGAGGCCTGAGTGCTCTGGCGACTCAAGGCGCGGGCCGGTTACTGGTTGGCGCGTCGGCTGTTTCACTGGTCCTGGTTCGTCCGTCAGCCGCGTGGCTGGGCCTGGCTCGAGGGGCAGTTCTCTCGCATGGCGAACTTGGGCGACGTCGGTGCGCAAAGCTTCTATGGGCATATCCTCACGTTTCGCGGCCAAGGGCTGGGCGCCCGGGAAGAAGGGATTCGCCTGTTGCGGCTGGCGGCATTGGCCGGTGATGGCAAGGCCGCCTACCAGGTTGGCGTGATCAGCCTGGCCGGCACAGCCAGCAAGGCGCCGGACCCGGCTGAAGCGGCGCGTTGGTGGACCTTGGCGGCGAAAGCCGGGCATCCGCTGGCCGAAATCAAGCTCAAATCACTTGAAGCTCGCTATCTCTAGGGTTATCCACTGGCGATTCGTTGTGCAGGTCAGACGAATTTAGCGAATCGCCCTACGGGCTCTGTCTCCTCCCCCTGACTTAATTCCCCTGTCATCCCCGGCAAAGTCTCGCGCTCCCTGAGTGCTGCGAGACGTCTGCCCATGTTCGACCGTTTTTTCCTGCCAGCCCTTGAGCGAGCCCTGTCCTGATGGATCAGGTGAGCCGAATCGAGCAGGAACTCGACAGCTTCAAAGACACCCTTTCGGTCTATCGCGAGCAGCTCGAGCGCTGGTACAGCCGAGCGGCGGATCGAGCCAGCCACATGGCCGACTTGCCCTCGCTTATGGGCATGGAGCGGTTGATCCGCTTTGGCGACAGCACCACCGCTGTCAGCACCGGCGACGATGACTTCCTCTCCACGGTCGTCCAGTGTCCTAAGGGCGGGCCGATGACGATCGAAAGCAAGTTCGAATCGGTATACGACATCCCACTGGGCGACATTGTGGTGGACGTGGTGGATGTGGTCAGCGGCGAGGTCACGCCGGTCACCCTGGATGCCCACGGCCTGGGAACCTTCATGGGGGAGGCGGGCAAATCCTATCGTGTTCACGTTCAGGGCGAGGTGTCCGCCAAGCAAATCGCGAATCTGTTTTCTTCCTACGATGGCTTGACCACCAATCTGACGGAATGGTTGCGCGGTGAGTGGCAGGGCTTCAAGCCGCGATGGGCTCAACAATCGTTGTCGACTTCGGCGGCGTCGGTGGGCAACGGGTTGCTCGCCGGCAGTTGGGCGGCGATTGAAAGTGCGTGGGACAGCATCAGCTTGCTCTCGGACATCCTCAAGGATCCCGGTCAGTTTGTTGAGCGGTTGGGCGAAAGCGCCAGGCAGTTGGAGGACCTGGCGAAAAAAACACCGCGGGTGATGGCCAAGCTGCAGCTGTTGGCCAGCGACGAAGCGGCACTGTGCCTGTTGGTGCGCACCGCCAGCCTCTGGTTGGATATGTTGCCGCCCAGTGAGCTTGCCGGCGAAACGGCCGAAGCCTTGTCGAGGGCGACGGTCCAGTTGTTGATCGACCTGTTGATTGGTGTCGTCCTGACCTTCACCGGGGCGGGTGCCGGTATCGCTTATCTGTCGATGCGCCTGGGGAATGTGGGCGCGCGCCTGCTGGGCGTCTTGCAGCGTTTCATCGGTGCGATCTTTGCGGTGGTCAACGGCTTCATGACCTACGTGGACCGCTACAAAACCGTGGCGGCACGCGGTATCGCGGCCGGCGTGAAAAAGGGCAGGATGCAACTGCGCTGGGATGCACAGCGCAACACCACGCTGAAAAAACACGAACATCACGACGACGCCCCCGCCCAGTCGAAAAACCCCAACGGCGACAGCGCCGACACCGCGGCCCAGACCCAGACCAGCGGCTGCCCGGTGTCGATGGTCACCGGCGAAGAACTGCTGACCCTCGACGATGGCACCCTCGATGGCCGCTTGCCGTTTGTTTTCACCCGTTTGTACCGCACCAGCGCCGCTGACCTGGATGTCGGCCTCGGGCGCGGCTGGAGCCATGCCCTGGCCCATCGCTTGGAGCTTGAGGGCGAGCAGGTCACCTGGGTCGACCAGGAAAACCGCCGCACGACGTTTCCCCTGCCCAACGCCCAGCGTCCGGCCATTCACAACAGCCTGGCCCGCGCGGCCATCTACCTGGGGGCCGAGCCGGACGAACTGATCGTCGCCCAGCCCGGGGAAAACGCCCCGTTCCTGCACTTTCGCGACGGCCACCTGACCGCCCTCAGCGACCGCTACGACAACCGCCTGACGCTACAGCGCAACATCCATGGCGACATCAGCCGCCTGGACAACGGCGCCGGGCGCGCCCTGCGCCTGCGTTACGAGCAGCGCCACCTGATCGCCGTCGACTACCAGAGCTTCCATCCCGCCATCACCCTCGACGAAGCCTGGCGGACCGAACAGACGCTGATGTCCTACCGCTACGACGGACGTTTCCGACTGATCGAAGCGACCAATGCCGCCGGTGAAAGCGAACGCTACGACTACGACGACCAGCACGTCATCCTCCAACGGCAACTGGCCGGCGGGGCGAGTTTCTACTGGGAGTGGCAAGGGGCCGGGCGGGCGGCGCGCTGCGTACGGCATTGGGCTTCGTTTGCGCAAATGGACAGCCGCTACACCTGGGGCGAGGACGGCAGCGTCACGGTCCAGCACCTGGACGGCAGCCAGGAGGTGTATGTCCACGATGACCGGGCGCGGCTGGTGCGCAAGGTCGAGCCCGACGGCGGTGAGCACCTCAAGGCCTACGACGAACAAGGCCGCTTGATCGCCGAGCAGGACCCGCTGGGCGCCGTGACCGAATACCGCTACGACGAAGCCGGTCGGCTGCTGGCGCTGATTCCACCCGTTGATGAGCCGACGTCCTACGAATACCGCAACGGTTTCCTGCACACCCGTGCGCGCGGCCAGGCGGTGTGGCGCTACCGGCGCAATGCCCGGGGGGACGTGATCGTCCTTATCGACCCGGACGGCCGGCGCACGGAATATGCCTACGACGCCCATGGGCAACTGCTGGCGACGTATGACCCGGACGGCGGCGAACATCGGTTCACCTGGAGTCGCCTGGGCCAACTGACCGAAGAGATCCTGCCCGACGGCAGTCGCCGGTGTTTTTCCTACGACGCCCTGGGGCGTTTGCTCAGCCGCCAGGACGAACATGGCGCGCTCACGCACTACCAATGGGACGCCGTCGGCCGCCTGCTGCAGGTGACCTTGCCCAACGGAACCACGCGGACCTGGCGCTACAACGCCTACGGCAAGATCACCGCCGAGCGCGATGAACAGGGCCGTCTGACCCGCTACGAATACGCCGACGACCTGCACCTGGTCAGCCGTCGCCTGAATCCCGACGGTAGCGAGCTGAAATACCGCTACGACTCGGCGCGGTTGCTGCTGACCGAAATCGAAAACGAATCCGGCGAAAAATATCAGCTGGACTACACGCCCAACGGCTTGATCCGACAGCAAGTCGGCTTCGACGGCCAACGCACCGTCTACGCCTACGACCTCAATGGCCACCTGCTGGCGAAAACCGAGCACGGCGAGGACGGTTCGCAACGGCTCACCCAGTACCAGCGTGACGCGGCTGGGCGGCTGCGAGTCAAGACCTTGCCCGACGGCCAGGCCATCGAATACCGCTACGACGAGCTGGGCCGATTGGTCCACGTCAACGACGGCAGCGATCATCCCCTGGCCTTTGAGTACGACGCCCAGGACCGGCTGGTTTGCGAACACCAGGGCTGGGGCACCCTGCGTTATCGCTACGACGCTTGCGGACGCCTCAACCACCTGCGCCTGCCGGACGACAGCCAGCTCGACTACCACCATGCCCCAGGTGGCGCACTGACCTCCATCGACCTCAACGGCTCGCGCCTGACCGAACACCGCTTCGTCGGCGGTCGCGAACGGCAACGCCAGCAAGGCCGGCTGCTCAGTGACTACGACTACGACGAACAGGGCCGCCTCAAGGCCCAGACCGTGTGGCAGAGCCAACAGCAGCAACTGTTCTGGCGCGATTATGCCTACAGCGCCAAGGGCAACCTGCAAACCCTTTCCGACAACCGAAACCGCCGCAGCTACCAGTACGACCCGCTGGATCGCCTGACCCGCATCGACTTTTCCCACAGCGAACCGCCGGAACACTTCTGCCACGATCCGGCCGGCAACCTGATGATGCAGGACCGCCCCGGCCCGACCACCCTCAAGGGCAACCGCCTGCTGAAAGAGGGCGACCGCCACTACGACTACGACGCCTTCGGCAACCTGATCCGCGAACGCCGCGGCCAGGCTCTGGTCAGCGCCTACCGCTACGACAGCCAGCACCGCCTGATCGGCGTCACCACGGCCGATGGGCGTGAAACCTCCTACCGCTACGACGCCTTTGGCCGACGCATCAGCAAGACCGTGGACGGCCTGACCACGGAATTTTTCTGGCAGGGCGACCAGGTCGTCGCCGAAAACAGCCCGCGCCACCACCGCAGCTACGTCTACGAACCCGGCACCTTCCGCCCACTGGCGATGCTCGACGGCGAAGGCCCCGACGCCCGCCCGTTCTACTACCACCTCGACCACCTGGGCACCCCCCAGGAACTGACCAACCCCGCCGGCCAGATCGTCTGGTCGGCGCGCTACAACGGCTACGGCCAACTCACCGAACTCCAGCACGGCGGCGGCGAACAACTGGAACAACCGCTGCGCTTCCAGGGCCAATACTTCGACCCGGAAAGCGGCCTGCACTACAACCGCCACCGCTACTACAATCCCGGAACCGGCCGCTATCTGACGCCTGACCCGAGCAAATTGGCGGGTGGGCTCAATGGGTATCGCTACACGGTGAACCCGACGGGGTGGGTGGATCCGTTGGGGTTGGCGTGTCAGTGTCCTGGCGACATTGAGGCTGATGGGCCGTTCAGCGAGATTGTGCCGGGGGGAGGGTTGGCTACGCATGAGGCTCAAGGAGGACATTTGATTGAAAAACATATTGGTAGAACAGATGCACAGTTAGCCCAAAGGTTAGAGGCGGAGCCACATATCCCAGCGGCCTCCACGTTCCCTGACCGGCCTACTGCTGAGTTGACGGCAGCAAGGGCATTGGCGGCGAATGAAAAGAAAATTGAAAAATTCTTAGCTAGTAAGAAAGATAAGACGACTATTAATCATACTTTTACCCATCCCGTGGGCATCAGCTTGCTAAATGGCCGTACCGACTATCTGCCGGCATCAAAAATTTTATTGGTCTTGAAAAAAGACGAACGAAGACCCTTGGGGTACTTTGTGCTAACAGGATTCCCGGAAGTATGAGTACAGAATTTCCTGAATTACATGATTTTTTTGGGGCTTATTTTCACCAGGATTGGCCTGATGAACATGGAACGGCTGAGGAAGTCCTCGACGCCTTCCTGGCAGAGTCTGATGTTGATGATTTGAGGGCTATTCAACAAGAACTCAACGACCTAATTGAACGGAGGAAAGATGAGTCGGAATTGAGGGCTTATTTATTGAGGGAGCTGAGTTGTTATTACAGTTACTGGATAGCATGGGGCACGGGCGAGGCATGGTTACGTCATATTGCCCGTAGGCTGAGTTCTAGAGTTGATCGCTGAAACTGAGGCCTTCGATCTCTTGTTCATGAAAATTGAAGCCCCAATGTGGGAGATTCTATGCTGCAGGGCAACCCTGCAACATAGGCGTTGGTTGTTATTCGCTCTGATTTTTCGAACCGCTTTTGTGGCGAGGGAGCTTGCTCCCGCTGGGCTGCGCAGCAGCCCTAAAAACAACTAACTCGGTCAGCCAGATACACCGTGGCGTTGGTCAGAAGAGGGGGGCTGCTACGCAGCCCAGCGGGAGCAAGCTCCCTCGCCACAGGGTCAGCGCCAGGCGTTTGGGCTGTGGTGAGTGGGGAATCCGCTTACACCGACAAACCCAACGCCACCCCAGCCTCCCGCTCCGCCAAACCCTCCACCAAATACACACTTCCTCCCAAAATTTCCTTGGCATGATGCTTGGCCTGGGAAGCCAGCTCAGCCAACTGACTGGCGTCCAATTCCTCACAGGCCTCGGCGCGCAGGTGCACCACGCCAATCGACAGCGACAACAACGCGAACTCCTGTCGAATACCCTGCCGATTCAACGCCGTAAAGCATCCCGCCTCTAGGTGTTCGGGGCGGTAGAAGCGACGGCAGTGGGTCTGGAAGTCGCTGAGGAGCTGGTCCAGGCGTCTGCGCCAGTCTTCCGGGCCGAGGACCAGCAGGAAGTCGTCGCCGCCGATATGACCGACGAAGTCGCGGCTGGGGTCGATGCGTTCGTTCAGGCATTGGGCCAGGCACAGCAGGACTTCGTCACCGCGACCGTAGCCGTAGATGTCGTTGAAGGGTTTGAAACTGTCGATGTCCACGTAGCAGATCACCGACTCCTGCCGCTGCTGCAGCAGGCGCGTGAGGCATTGCTGGATCGGTACGTTGCCCGGTAGCAGCGTCAGTGGGTTAGCGTAGCGGGCCTGTTGGATTTTCAGTTCAGTGATGAGCTTGAGCACATCGATCACCCGGCCCAGGCCCATGTAGCTGCCGTTGAGGGTGATGATGAAGTCCTCTTCGATGCGTTGTCGGGCGCGGCTGGTGATCAGGCGACTGACTTGTTGCAACGACTGGTTCAACTCCACTGCGAGAAAGTCGTCGCTCATCAAGCGGCTGATGGGTTTGCGGGCGAACAGGTCGGTGGCGAAGGGTTTGAGCAAGGCATCCGAGAGCGAATGGCGATGAACGATGCCGCAGGGCTGCCCTTGATCATCCAGCACCGCCAGGGAGTTGAGGTTGGCCTGGCGACGAAAGGCTTCCAGCACGGTGGCTGTCGGCGTGTTGTGGGCCACTGCCGGTTGTTCGTTGAGCAGCGCACCGAGGTCGTTGACCTCATCGCTCAACGCCGCCACGCCGCTGTCCTGCTTGGGCATCAGCGCCCTGGCATCGCGTGACGGTTGTTCCTGAGGCCGGGCCAGCAGATAGCCCTGGACCAGGTCGACGCCCATTTCGATCAGCACCGCCAATTCTTCCGGCAGTTCGATTCCCTCGGCAATCACCTGGGCGCGGGAGGCCCGGGCGATTTTCAGGATCGAGCCCACGAACTCGCGCTTGAGGGCGTCCTGGTGGATGCCGTCGATGAAATGCCGGTCGATCTTCACATAATCGGGCCGCAATTCAGACCACAGCCGCAGGCTCGAATAGCCGGCGCCCAGGTCGTCCAGGGCAATCGAGAAACCCATCGCACGATAATGATGCAGCGCGGTTTGCAGGAGCTGGAAGTCATCGATAGGGGTTTGTTCAGTCAGTTCGATCACGACTTGGCTGGGGGCAATGCCGAGGTCCTGCAGCAGTTGCAGGGTGCGCCCGGTCTGGTGCGCGGATTCCAGCAGCGACTCGGGCGAGACGTTGAGAAACAGCTTGCCCGGGAGCTTTTGCTCATTGAAGCGCTGGCAGGCGCTGCGGCGGCAGGCCAACTCTAGTTCGCTGAGGCGGCCGGCCTGGCGCGCCACGGAGAGTAGCGCGATGGGGGAGTGCAACGGGCTGTTGGAGGGGCCGCGGGTCAAGGCTTCATAACCCACGATGCGCCGTTCGGAAAGGCAGATGATCGGTTGGAACAGGCTGTGCAAACCGCTTTGAGCCAGGATCGAACTCAAGGCACTCAGCTGTTCTGTCGTGGTCATGGCAATCTCTGGCGATAAAAAAAGGACCGGGTGCGTGGCACCCAGTCCTGTATTTCACGACAGACTGATGTCAGTTTGATGACACTCCGACGAGCATCGCCATTAAATGGCCATCATCCTAGTGCTTGGCGATCGCTGTGTTGAGTTTCAGGTAATCCAGCAGGATCCGCCCGGTCTCGCTCAGGTAGGCATCGTCTTCCGGCTTGGTTTTCTCCGGCTCGGTGATCAGGTCTTCGTCCTCTTTCTTCAGTTCTTTGAGCGGTTCTTCGCCCTTGGCCTTGCGACGCAGGTTTTCCATGGTCAGTTGCTTGGCCTCGATGTCGGCATGCTGCGCGCGACGGTCGGCTTCGTTGAGGGTGACGGTTTTCTCCATCATCAACTTCTGCGCCAGGGCCAGCTTGTCGCGGATGAAGACAAACTCTGCATCCTGGGCCGTGCGGGTGTCGTGCTCGGACTTGAGCTGGGCCAGGAACGGTTTGAACGGATCCACCGCCGGTTTGATCGCCGGGCGGATGGTGTCCCACGGCATCGCTTCGGGCAGGGCGCTTTCGCCGATTTCCTTGGTGTCGATGATCGACGGGTAGTCGATGTCAGGCAGTACGCCCTGATGCTGGGTGCTCTGGCCGGAAACCCGGTAGAACTTCGCCAGGGTCAGCTTCAGTTCGCCATGGTTGAGCGGCTGGATGGTCTGCACGGTGCCTTTGCCGAAGGTCTGGCCGCCGATGATCAGCGCACGGTGATAGTCCTGCATGGCGCCGGCGAAAATCTCCGAGGCAGAAGCGGACAGGCGGTTGACCAGCAAGGCCATTGGCCCCTTGTAGAACGCACCGGGGTTTTCGTCTTCCAGCACGTCCACTCGACCATCGGCGTTACGCACGAGCACGGTCGGGCCCTTGTCGATGAACAGGCTGGTCAGCTCGGTGGCTTCCTGCAGGGAGCCGCCGCCGTTGTTGCGCAAGTCGATGACCACGCCGTCGACTTTTTCCTTCTGCAGCTCGGTCAGCAGCTTCTTGACGTCGCGCGTGGTGCTCTTGTAGTCCGGATCCCCGGCGCGGAAGGCCTTGAAGTCCAGATAGAAGGCCGGGATCTCGATGATGCCGAGCTTGTAGTCCTTGCCGTCCTGCTTGAGGTTGAGGACCGATTTCTTCGCTGCCTGTTCTTCCAGCTTCACCGCTTCACGGGTGATGGGCACGATCTTGCTGGTCTGGTCGTTCGGCGCATTGCTGGCCGGGATGACTTCCAGGCGCACCACCGAGCCTTTCGGACCACGGATCAGCTTGACCACTTCGTCCAGGCGCCAGCCGACCACGTCGACCATTTCCTTGTTGCCTTGGGCGACGCCGATGATCTTGTCCGCCGGGCTGACCTGTTTGGTCTTGTCCGCCGGGCCGGCCGGGACCAGACGCACGATTTTCACCTGGTCGTTGTCGCTCTGCAGCACCGCACCGATGCCTTCCAGGGACAGACTCATGTTGATGTCGAAGTTTTCCGCGTTATCCGGCGACAGATAATTGGTGTGCGGGTCGTAGGACATGGCAAAGGTGTTGATGTACGCCTGGAAAACGTCTTCGGCGCGAGTCTGGTCCAGGCGAGCCAATTGGTTCTTGTAGCGCTTGGCCAGGGTTTCCTGGATCTGCTTGGAATCCTTGCCGGCGATTTTCATGCGCAGCACTTCGTCCTTGACGCGCTTGCGCCACAGGTCATCGAGTTCGGCTGTGCTTTTGAGCCAGGGGGCGTCCTTGCGGTCGACCAGCAAGGTTTCCTTGGTATTGAAATCGATTTTGTCGACGCCTTTGTTCAGCTCGGCCAGGGCGTAGTCCAGACGCGCCTTCACGCGGTCCAGGTAGCGCTTGTAGATGGTGAACCCGGCGTTCAGGTCGCCGCTCTTGAGGAAGTCGTCGAACTGGGTTTTCCACTTGTCGAATTCAGCGATGTCGCTGGCCAGGAAATAACTGCGCGACGGATCGAGCAGCTTCAGGTAGCTGTCGTAGATGATGACCGAACGCGCGTCATCGAGCGGCGGCTTGCTGTAGTGATGGCGCTTGAGCAACTCGACCACGTTAAGGCTGGCAATCACCTCGTCACGATCGGGCTGAAGCTTGTCCCAGCTGTTGGCTGCGAACGTATCGTTCGACAGCGGTAACAGGCCGAGGCCAATGACTAGCGCGAGGGCGGTACTGGGGAACAGATGCTTCATGCTGATTCGACGCAGGGACAATTGATAACGCATATTAGGCCGTCTTTGAAGTCGCCGGTTCCATGTGGCCCGGGCGCATAATGCAAGAAAGCCCGGCGTTGAAGCAGCGGGCCCAGTCGAGACTCACTATGGAGGCACCGTGAAAGCATTGCAAGGCGTTGAAGGCCAAGTGGTATGGGCAGATGAGCCGAGCCCGGCGTGTGATGTCGGGCAAGTTCGTATTCGTGTGGCAGCCGCCGGCCTGAATCGGGCCGATTTGCTGCAAAAAGCCGGACTTTACCCGCCGCCGCCCGGCGCCAGCCAGGTGTTGGGGCTGGAGTGCGCCGGGGTGATCAGCGAGGTCGGGCCGGGCTCGTCCTGGCAGGTGGGCGACCGCGTTTGCGCGTTGCTGGCCGGCGGTGGGATGGCCGAGGAGGTGGTGGTCGATGGCCGGCATGTATTGCCGGTGCCGGAGGGCCTGTCATTGACTGAGGCGGCCGCGCTGCCGGAGGTCTACGGCACTGCGTGGCTGAACCTGTTCCAGCTGGCGGCGCTCAAGCCGGGTGAAAAAGTACTGTTGCACGCTGGGGCCAGCGGCGTCGGCTCGGCCGCGATCCAGCTGTGCAAGGCGTTCGGCAACCCATGCTGGGTCAGTGTCGGTTCGACCGAGCGGCTGGCCTATTGCGAGGCCCTGGGCGCCCAGGGCGGCGTGGTACGCACCGATGGCCTGGAGAGTTTGAACGATCTCGGTCCGTTCGACGTGATCCTCGATCCGGTGGGCGGCAGCTACGCCAAACTCAACGTGAAACTTTTGTCAGTTGACGGCCGCTGGGTGTTGATCGGCCTGATGGGGGGGCGCTCGACCGAACTGGATCTGGCACAGGTGCTGGGCAAGCGTATCCAATTGCTCGGTTCGACCTTGCGCAGCCGTGACGAGCAGTTCAAGGCTGACCTGATCAGCGAGCTGGGCCAACAGGTGTGGCCGCTGTTTGCCGACAAGCGCCTGAGCCCGCAACTGGCCAAGACCTTCGCGATCAAGGATGCCGAAGCGGCGTTTGCGGAGTTGGCGACCAACCAGGTGTCAGGGAAGCTGGTGTTGGTGATCGACGAGAGTCTGAGCTAGTCGCGCAAGCAGTACAGCTGCGGTTCCTGTGTCGAGCAAGCTTGCTCGACACAGGAATTTGAGTGTCCTGTAGTAAGTGCTCGCTCCCGCGCTCGCTGGAATTTGCAAAGGGCTAGATAGGGATACACCCTGTCAAGTCTGACAGTAGACACCACGAAGAAAGTCACTCTAGAGTGGGTTCGAGAGTAATAGATGTCTCTCTGTTTAGTGTCCACTGACAGAAGAGGTGCTGTGATGGCTACGAAAGAGCTCCGCATGACCCAGGAATATGTTGACGACAACAGATCGCCCGACGTTGTCCTGGAGATCTATAAGGGCAAGAAGTTGCAGTTCGCGACTTTTGTCTCTGCGTCGAAAAAGAACGGCCCCTACGATACCGTCAATGTCAAAACCGACGCTGATGGCGACGGCGACATGGACAGGCAAGACGAAAAAGCAATTCTGGATCTGGCAAAAGCCTTTTCCAAGTTCAAGTAGGGCACTGGCATGTCTGATCATGTCGTTCTACACGCGCTGGTTTGTGCACTTTCATGGGTACTCGTTGAAGCTGCCCAAGCACAAGTCCCTTCAGACACGTCAGAACAAGGGCCATGGGGAGATTGGGGCGCGGCTGCATACTGCCCTCAGGGACAATATGTCTGGGGATTCCGACTCAAAAGTGAACCCGATCAGGGCAATGGGGATGATACGGCCCTGAATGCGATGCAGGTGTATTGCGGGCTCTAGCTCTAGTGCCTGTTGCCGTTTCGCAGACTCACCAGCACAGTGCAGGTGCGGCCCGTGGCAGCGACAAGGTGATATCGACGGTGGCTTTCACCTTTGACCGGCGACCACGGGCAAGCCGACCTTCGGTCGGCAGCCCGTATCCGATGCGCGCGCCCTGCTAGCGTTAACTAATGGGGGATGGGGTAACCGCAGCTTTCATTTCACCTGCCAGGTGAAGAGGTTGATCATGGCCATCGCCGAATGGCGCATGCAGGGCGTCGAATTCATTGCCTGCAACTGCAATTGGGGCTGCCCCTGTCAATTCAATGCACCACCGACCCATGGTCACTGCCAGGCGGTGGCGTCGATGCGAGTGGAACACGGATATTTCAATCAGGTCGCGCTGGACGGTTTGTGCTGGGCCGCCACCTTCGCTTGGCCGGGTGCCATCCATGAGGGCAACGGCAGTTGCCAGGTGTTCATCGATGAACGCGCCGATGAGGCGCAACGCCAGGCCCTGTTGACCATTCTTTCTGGCTTGGAGAGCGACCCTGGGGCCAACGTGTTTCAGGTGTTCAGCAGCACCATGAGTGAAGCGTTCGAACCGCTGTTCGTGCCCATCACGCTCTCCATCGATGTCGATCAGCGCTTGGCGCACCTGGACATTCCTGGCGTGCTGCAGGCCAGCGGCGAACCGATCCGCAGTCCGATCGACGGCTCACCTCATCGAGCCCGCCTGTCCCTGCCCAACGGCTTCGAGTTCCGTGAGGCCGAAGTGGCGAGCGGCAGCTACCAGACGCATTCAGCCCTCAAACTACAATCCCAGGGCAGTCATAGCCACCTCGCCCACGTGCACTTCACCGGCCATGGCATAGAGCCGTAATGGCAGAACCTCAGGCGGCGACGCCGAGCAAGCGACTGACAGGCGAGCAGTTACTGCTCCTGCTCTGCCTGCTCGCGCTGACTGCCCTGGCCTGGCTGATGTTGCTGGAGATGGCTCGCGACATGAGTGCGCCGGGCGGCATGGCTGATGCGGCGATGGGTGGCATGGTCATGCCTTGGAGCCTGGCCGATGCGCTGCTGATGTTCGCCATGTGGGTGGTGATGATGGTCGGCATGATGCTGCCCAGCACCTTGCCCATGCTGTTGATCTACCAGCAGATGCTGCGCAAGCGCATGCCGGCACCGCGGCGACACCTGGCCCTGCTGCTGTTCGGCAGCGCCTATTTCCTGGTCTGGGCCGGTTTTGCCCTGGGCGCCACGGCGCTGCAATGGGCGCTCGAGCAGCTCGCCCTGCTCAGTCCGGGGATGCGTAGCACCAGTACCGCGCTGGGCGCCGGCCTGCTGTTGGTCGCAGGCGTCTATCAGTGGCTGCCAAGCAAGGCGGTCTGCCTTGAGCATTGTCGCGGGCCGCTGCATTTTCTGCTCAGCTACTGGCGCCCCGACGTGCTCGGGGGCTGGCGCATGGGGCTGGCCCATGGCGCTTACTGCCTGGGCTGCTGCTGGGCCCTGATGGGCCTGCTGTTCGTGGTCGGCGTGATGAACCTGCTCTGGGTGGCAGTGATCGGTGCCTTCATTTTGCTGGAGAAAAACCTGCCGCAGGGACTCTGGTTCAGCCGTGTCTGCGGTGTGTTGTTGCTCGGCTGGAGCCTGTGGCTGCTGCTTGGCTGAACCTGTGGGAGCGAGTGTGCCTTATTGCCAGGAACTTACCGACGCACTCGTGCCCCGTGGCGAGGGAGCTTGCTCCCGCTGGGTGGCGTAGCCGCCCCAATCGAGACGACGCAATTGCCCAGGCAGATCGCGTCAACCGTTTTTACGACTGCTTCGCAGCCGAGCGGGAGCAAGCTCCCTCGCCACACAAGCCTGGGTGTTCTTCCTGGGGCTGTTCAGTGTTCATTTCCAGGTATGGATTGGCCACCCGGCCGATTCGGCATGGGCCTTCAGCACGGGATCCGGGTTGACCACGTGGGGGAAATCCACCCGCAGCAACAGCGGCAAATCATTGCGCGAGTCGGAATAGAAACTGGCGCCCTCCAGGTTCTCTTCCTCGGCATCCAGCCAGTCCAGCAACCGCGCGATCTTGCCTTCGCGGTAGGTCAGGGTGCCTACGGTCTTGCCGCTGTAGACGCCATGGGCCACTTCAAGGTTGATCGCCAGGATCTCGTCGATGCCCAGGCGTTCGGCAATCGGCTTGACCAGGTGCGTGCCCGAGGCCGAGATCACCAGGATCCGGTCGCCGGCCTTGCGGTGTTCGGCGATGGTCTTGGTGGCGTCGCTGAAGATGATCGGTTCGATGAAGTCTTCCACCCAAGGCCCTACCAAGTGTTCGATTTCCTCCGGTGTGCGGCCGATCATCGGTTCCAGGCTGAAGTCCATGTACTCTTCCATGCTCAGTTTGCCGTGGCTGTAGGCGTCCATCAGCGCGTTGTTGCGCTGCATGAACGACTCGGGATCGACCCAGCCCAGGCGTCCCATCTGTTCGCTCCAGAGGGTGGCGCAGTCGCCGTGGATCAGGGTTTCGTCCAGATCAAAAATTGCCAGGGCCATCAGCGCGTTTTCCTCTTCAAGATCAACTTCAAAATCGATAAAGCCATCAGGCTACCTCACACAGCGCCGACGGATCGATGGAAAGTGACAACCGTGCGCCATCGGGGTGCAGGTCGGCGGCCGAGCGATTGAGTACATCCACCACCAGTTCCACGCCACGGGCCTCGACCCGGTAGCGAATCACGTTGCCCAACAGGCTGTGGCTGCGAATCAGCGCATCGGCTTCGCCACCGCGACTCAGTTCGATGGCTTCCGGGCGAATGGCGATGCGGCCGTTCACCGGGCGTTGCAGCAGCCGGCTGGCACTGTCGGCGTCCAGCAGGTTGTAGTTGCCGATGAACCCGGCGGCAAAGACATCGACCGGCGCAGTGTAAAGGGTTTCGGCATCGCCGCTTTGTACGATCTTTCCCTGGTTCATCAGGAAAATCCGATCAGACATCGTCAGGGCTTCTTCCTGGTCGTGTGTGACGAAGATCGTGGTCAGGCCCAGTTCGCGCTGGATCTGACGGATCTGTTCGCGCAGGTGTTTGCGAATCCGCGCATCCAGGGCCGACAGCGGCTCGTCCAGCAGCAACAGGCGCGGCCGGGTCACCAGGGAGCGGGCGAGGGCGACGCGCTGGCATTGGCCGCCGGAGAGTTGATGGGGATAGCGACCGGCAAAATCATGCAGCTCCACCAGGCGCAGGATTTCCAGCACACGCTTGTGGCTGTCCGAGGCGTCGACTTTTTGCATGCGCAGGCCGAAGGCGACGTTCTGTTCCACGGTCATGTTGGGGAACAAGGCGTAGCTCTGGAAGACCATGCCGATGCCGCGTTTCTGCGGGCTCAACGGGACGATGTCTTGCCCGTCCAGGATGATCTGGCCAGCATCCACTGCGGTCAGGCCGGCAATGCAGCGCAGCAGTGTGGACTTGCCGCAACCGGAAGGGCCGAGGAGGGTGACGAACTCGCCCTTGTGGATCTCGCAATTGATGTCGCTGAACACCGGCGTGCCGGCGTAGCTTTTTTGCAGGTGTTGGACGCTGACGTAGCTCATTGGCTTTTGTCCTTGTTCAAGATGTTGGCCGCCCAGGTCAGGACCAGTACGAAGAAGAAGTAGGAAATCACCAGGGCACTGGTGAAGTGGCCGCTGCTGTTGCGCATGTTGTTCAGGTAGACCTGCAGGGTTTCATAGCGCGTGCCGACGAGGATGTTGGCAAACACGAATTCGCCGAACAGGAACGAGAAGGACAGCAGCAACGCCACCATCAAGCCCTTGCGCAGGTTCGGCAGTACGACCAGGAACGCGGCCTGAAAGGTGCTGGCGCCGAGCAGTTGGGCGGCGTCCATCAAGTCGCGCAGGTTGATGGCTTGCAGGTTGTTGGTGATCGCCCGGTACATGAACGGCAGGGCGACGGTGAAGTAGCAGCCGATCAGGATCCATGGCGTGCCGACCATCGCCAGCGGTCCGGAGCCATAGAGTTGCAACAGCCCCACCGATGACACCACCGGCGGCACCGCGAAGGGCAGCAGGATGAGGATGTTCATCAGCGCGTCGAGTTTCGGAAAGTGGTAATGCACCACGAACAGCAGTGGCAGGATCAACACCACCGAGAGCACCAGCGCACCAACGCAGACCAGCAGCGATTGGCCGAAGGCATGGAGAAAACGCGGATCGCTCCACAACTGCACATACCATTTGAACGTGAAGCCGCTGGGCAGCACGGTGGCCGACCAGCTGCTGGCGATGGAGTAGATCAGCGTGCCGGCCAGGGGCAGCAGCAGGATGGCGAACAGCAGGTACACCACCGCCCGATGATAGAGCCCGGCGGAGCCCGGTTCAGCGCGAGACATGGTAGCTCCTCTTGAGCAGCAACTGGTGGACGATGGTCACGACGGTCATCAACGCCACCAACACCACGGCCAGGGCGCTGGCCAGGTTCGGGTCGAGGGAAATATCGCCGGAAACCATGGCGGCGATGCGAATCGGCAGCACGTTGAAGTTGCCGGTGGTCAGTGCATAGACCGTGGCGTAGGCGCCGAGGGCGTTGGCCAGCAGGATCACGAAGGTGCCCAGCAGCGCCGGGGTCAGCACCGGCAAGCCGATGTGCCGCCAGAACTGCCAACCGCTGGCCCCCAGCAGTTCGGCGGATTCGCGCCAGTCTTCGCGCAGGGCGTCGAAGGCCGGATAGAGCAGCAGCACACCCAGGGGGATCTGGAAGTAGGTGTAGAGGATGATCAGTCCGGTTTTCGAGTACAGGTTGAAATCCTCGATGATCCCCGCCTGTTTGAGCATGATCGTGATGCTGCCGTTGAACCCGAGCAAAATGATGAAGGCGAAGGCCAGGGGCACGCCAGCGAAGTTGCTGGTCATGTTGGCGAACGCGTTGACGAAGTTGCGCAACCGCGAATCCACCCGGCGCAGGGAGTAGCTGCCGAGTACGGCGATGACGATGCCGAACACACTGGACCAGAAGCTGATCTCCAGGCTGTGCTGGATCGCTTGCAGGTAGAACTTGGAACTGAAGATCTTGCTGAAGTTGGCCAGGCCCCAGCCGAACTCTTCCGATTCCAGGCTGTTGACCAGCACCCAAAGCAGGGGGGCGATCTGGAACACGATGAAGAAAATCGCGAAGGGCACCAGGCACAACGCTGCCAGCCATTTGCCGCGCGTCATGGCGTTCACTTGAGTAACTCCTGGCAATAGGGTTTGTCGTGGTCGACGCCGAGCAATTGGCAAATGGTGCCGCACAGTTCGGTCTGCCGGGGCGCGGCCGCGGGATCGAGACTGAAGCCGTCACCCAGGACAAACAGCGGCACTTCCCGTTCTTCGGCCAACAGACCGTTATGGGAGCGATCGTTGTTCATGCCGTGGTCGGACGTCACCAGCACCTGGTAACCGGCGTCGAGCCAGCCTTGCAGGTAGACCGCCAGGTTGATGTCGGCCGAGCGGGCGCTGTTGCGGTATTGCGGGGTGTCGAGGCCGTGCTTGTGGCCGGCGTCGTCGATGTTCATCGGGTGCACCAGCAGGAAGTTCGGCAAGTAGCGCTGGCGCAGGTGTTCGGCGTCGGCGAACAGATGGGAATCGGGGTAGTGGTCATTCCAATAGAAATGCCCGTACTGGATCGGCAAATCGGGGTTGTCGGTGTGACGATCTCGACCGGCCACGAAGGGTGAGACGTTGTAGAGCTCGCTGACCCAGTGATACGCCGCGGCCGCCGTACTCAAGCCGGCCTGGGTGGCGTAGTGGAAAATGCTGCGCTGATTCGACAGGCGCGAGACGTTGTTGTGCACGATCCCGCTGTCGATGGGCACGACGCCGGTGAGGATGCATTCATAGAGCGGACGGGACAGGGCCGGCAGTTCACATTCCAGTTTGTAGAGGGCCGCGCGTCCTGCGCCGACGTAAGCCTGCAAATGCCCCATGGCATGCCGGGCGACTTCATGGTTGAGGCCGTCGAGCACCACCAGGATGACGTTGTGCTTCATGGATACCAGGACTCCGGATGGGAACCAGAAAACTCGGATTCACCGCAGGTCCAATGTGGGAGCGAGATTGCTCACTCCCACAATTGGATTTCCATTGGATATCCGAGCGAGAGCTAGCGCCTCACTGCATATTGATGATCACTTCTTCCTGCCATTTCTGCGGCAGAGCCTTGGAGGTTTTTTCCCACGCATCGGCATCCTTGATCGGCGTCACGCCTTTGTACTGCTCATTCGGCAGCAGCTTGGCCTTGACCTCTTCCGGCAGTGTCAGGTGCTCGGCGCGGATGGGCCGGGCGTTGCCCTTGGCCAGGTTGATCTGGCCGGCGTCGCTGAAGATGTACTCGCGAGCCAGCTTGGCGGCGTTCGGGTGCTTGGCGTATTTGTTGATGATGGTGGTGTAGCCGGAGATGACCGAGCCGTCGGACGGAATCAGCACGACGTAGTCATCCGGGTTGGCCATCTTGGCCTTGTAGCTCAGGCCGTTGAAATCCCAGACCACGCCGACTTCGACTTCACCTTTCTCCATCGTGGCGATGGTCGGGTTGGCCATGGACAGGCGCCCTTGCTTGGCGATCTCGGCGAACATCAACAGCGCCGGTTGCAGGTTTTTCTCGTCGCCGCCGTTGGCCAGGGCGGCAGCCAGCACGCCGTTGGCCGCCTGGGCCGCGGTGCTCACGTCACCAATGGAGACTTTGTACTTACCGGTTTTCAGGTCCGCCCACTTGGTCGGCACTTCGGAACCGTGCAGCAGCTTCTTGTTGACGATGAAGGCGATGGTACCGGTGTAGGCCAATGCCCAGTTGCCGTCCTTGTCCTTGGCCCAGGCAGGTACTTGTTCCCAGGTGCTTGGCTTGTAGGGTTGCACCACGCCCTGCTTGACCGCGATCGGGCCGAAAGCTGCACCGACGTCGCCGATGTCGGCGCTGGCGTTGTCTTTCTCGGCGGCGAACTTGGCGATCTCCTGGGCCGAGCTCATGTCGGTGTCGATGTGTTTCAGGCCGTAGACCTTGGCCAGGTCGTCCCAGGTGCCTTTCCAGTTTGCCCAGTCATCGGGCATGCCGACGCTGTTCACGGCGCCTTCCGCTTTCGCAGCGGCTTCCAATGTTTTCAGATCGGTGTCAGCGGCCATGGCGGCGGTGCACATGGCAATGGTCGAGCCTAACAGTGATGCCAGGAAAAGCTGTTTCATCCGAAGCTCCTATGGGCGTTTTCAACGCTGCGATTGCGGTTGTGTTGGTCTAGGTCAGCAATACCTGAGCCAATGTAGGCCAGCCCTGTGACATTTTGATGTCGGTGGTGCAGGCTTCAGGAAATGCCCGGCTCGTGGAGGTTGGCTGCGAATTAAGCGTAGACCATGGTTAAACAGCTGATCTGAAAGGACTTGGCCGTTAATTTGCACGCTTGCAAAACGACCGTTCGGCGGCTCTGTCATCTGCCAGTCATGTGCAGTGCCTAGGCTTGCTGGACCAAGAAGCGGATCGATGGACAGTCGATCTTGCCCCGAAACAGTGCTGGTCTAGTCCAGATAGGTAACGTTGATGCGCATCGATGCAACCAAAGCGGTGACAGCCATCGGACAGGTCCTGCAAGAGCAGCTCGACCACGGGTTGCTGGCGCCCGGCAGCAAATTGCCGGCCGAGCGCAAGCTCAGTGAGTTGTTCGGGACCACGCGGATTACCGTGCGTGAGGCGTTGTTGCAGCTCGAAGCCCAGGGGCAGATTTATCGGGAGGAGCGCCGGGGCTGGTTCGTTTCGCCGCCGCGCCTGGCCTACAACCTGATGCAACGCAGCCATTTCCACGCCATGGTCGCAGCCCAAGGGCGTGTGCCTTCTACCCAAGTGATCTCGGCGCGCCTGCAACCGGCCTCGGCGGCGGTATGTGCCTGGTTGCAACTGCCGGCGTTGTCCAGCGTGATCCAGATCTGCCGCGTGCGGCGTATCGACGAGCGGCTGGTGCTGTACGTCGAGCACTACCTGAACCCGCAGTATTTTCCGGACATCCTGGGGTTCGACCTCAACCAATCCATCACCGAACTGTACGCACGCCATTACGACCTGCACTACGGCCGGGTGAAGTTTGAAATCGTGCCCACCTCGTTACAGCCGGAAGCGGCAGCGGCGTTGAAGGTTTCGGTGGGCAGCCCCGGGCTTCGCATCGCACGGGTCAACTATGACCAGCACCAGCGGCTGATCGATTGCGACCTGGAATTCTGGCGACACGATGCGATCCATGTCGGCGTGGATGTGCCGGAGCAACCTGTACCGGAACAATCGCCCGCAGCCTGAGGCAGGCTCAGAGCGACTCGTTGAGCTTGCTCAGGATCTTGATCACCACCGTGGCGAGGATCAGCAACATGCCGATCCACATGGCAAAGACCCCGACGCTCTTGTCACGGAAGTTGAAGCCGATGGCCAGCAGGATCATGCCGGCAATGATGGGCACCAGCATGGCGTTGAACGAAGATATGGAAACCATGGAGACAGCCTTGTCGGGGGGGATAAGGTCAGTCTAGTTGGGGTTTTCCCAGGATGTGATGATGTAAGTCACATCCCCCGCGATCCCGAGGTGAACCCTCTTGTGGCGAGGGAGCTTGCTCCCGCTCCAGTGCGCAGCACTGGCAAATCTGCATTCAACCGCAGTTTTGGGGCTGCTGCGCAGCCCAGCGGGAGCAAGCTCCCTCGCCACATGGGGCCATTCACACAGAGGGAGCGCGGCGGTTATGGCAACTCGCGCGACGCATAAAACGCGCTCAACACCTTCACCAGATGCGCCAGGTCATGGCTGCCGCACAGTTCGCGGATCGAATGCATGGCGAAGGTCGGTAGGCCGATGTCCACGGTGCGCACGCCCAGCTGGCTGGCGGTGATCGGGCCGATGGTCGAACCGCAGCCCATGTCGCTGCGCACTACGAAGCTCTGCACCGGCACTTCTTCAGCCATGCACAGGTGGCGGAAGAACCCGGCGGTTTCGCTGTTGGTGGCGTAGCGCTGGTTGCTGTTGACCTTGATCACCGGGCCGGCGTTGAGCTTGGGGCCGTGGTTGGCGTCGTGCTTGTCGGCATAGTTGGGATGCACGCCGTGGGCGTTGTCCGCCGACACCAGCAAGGATTTCTGAATGGTGCGGACGAACTCTTCACCTTCAGGCAGCAGGCGACGCAGGGTTTGCTCCAGCATCGGGCCGTCGGCACCACAGGCCGAGCACGAACCGACCTCCTCGTGATCGTTGCATACCAGCACGCAGGTTTCTTCGGTATCGGCGTTCAGCAACGCTTGCAGGCCGGCGTAGCACGACAGCAGGTTGTCCAGGCGCGCACCGGCGATGAAATCGCCGTGCAGGCCAATGACCGCAGCGCTTTGTGTGTCGTAGAAACTCAACTCGTAGTCGAGTACCACGTCGGCGTTCAGGCCATGTTCGCGGGCCAGTTGATCGGTGAGCACGGCACGGAAATCGACGCGCTCGTCCCCGGCGAACTGGGCAAGGATCGGCGGCAGTTCATTCTGCGGGTTGATGGCCCAACCCTGGTTGGCTTCGCGATTGAGGTGGATGGCCAGGTTCGGAATCGTAGCGATCGGCGCCTTGAAGTCGATCAACTGGCTTTCGACCTTGCCATCACGGCGGAAAGTCACGCGCCCGGCCAGTGACAGGTCGCGGTCGAACCACGGCGCCAGCAACGCGCCGCCGTAGACTTCCACGCCCAGTTGCCAGAACCCGTGGCGTTGCAGTTCCGGCTGCGGTTTGACCCGCAGGCAGGGGCTGTCGGTGTGGGCACCGACCAGGCGGATGCCATCGTGCAACGGTGAGTTGCGGCCGAGCTTGAAGGCGATGATCGAGGAGTCGTTGCGCGTGACGTAATAGCGACCGTTGGCCTCGGTGGCCCAGGTCTCGCGTTCGTCAAGACGCTGATAGCCAGCCGCTTCCAGGCGCTTGGCAAGACTGGCGGTGGCATGGAACGGGGTAGGGGAGGCCTTGAGAAAGTCGATCAGGCCCTGGTTCAACTCTGCGCGCATAAGAAACTCCAGACAGCAATGGGCGGCAGTTTACCGTATTGGTGGTCGCTGGGGAGGGTGCGGCGTGGATATGTGAGTGACTAGGGGGGGGGCTGTGGCGACGGAGCTTGCTCCCGCTGGGCTGCGCAGCAGCCCCAACAGCAGCAACCCAAGCAGACTTTCCGAGGTGTCAGTCTTTAGGGCCGCTTCGCGGCCCAGCGGGGATAAATCCCCTCACCACAGGGCTCGGTGGTGTCTCTTAGAACGGTGCCGGGCACTCGAAGCGCAGGCGCTCGCCGCTTTGCGGATGGGTGAAGCTCAGCATGCTGGCGTGCAGGCACAGGCGTGGCCAGGCAGCGAGGGCCTGCGGGTGGGCGTAGAGTCCGTCGCCCAGCAGCGGATGACCGATGGACAGCATGTGCACGCGCAATTGGTGCGAGCGCCCGGTGATCGGCGTCAGCTCGACCCGGCACCAATCGCCGCAACGTTCCAGTACGCGCCAGAAGGTCAGGGCGTGTTTGCCGTGCTCATGGTCCACCACATGCCGAGGTTTGGTCGGCGGGTCGTAGCGCAAGGGCAGGTCGATGCTGCCACTGTCCAGCTCCGGTTGGCCCCAGCACAACGCCGTGTAGGCTTTTTCGGTTTCGCGATCATGAAATTGCCGGGACAGTTCGCGATGGGTGTCCGGGTCGCGGGCCAGCAGGATGATGCCGGAGGTTTCCCAGTCCAGTCGGTGCACGATTCGGGCTTCCGGATAACCGTTTTCCTGCAGGCGGGTGATCAGGCAGTCCTTGTTGTCGTCGGCCCGGCCGGGCACGGAGAGCAACAGGGTCGGCTTGTCGACCACCAGGACAGCGGCGTCCTGATGAATGATGCGGATGTTGGACAGGGGCATTGAAAACAGTCTCGTTACAAACGCCAACGGCGGCGCGGGCCCTTCTCAGCCCACGAATGGGAGGAGAAGGACCCGAGCCGCCGTGGCTTCCGCCGGCGCGATCAGCGATCCGGCAGGGTGATGTTGAGTTCCAGGATCGAGCAACTGCCCTGGCTTTCCAGTGCCACGTGCACGTCATCGCTACCGATGTTGACGTATTTGCGGATCACTTCCACCAGCTCCTTCTGCAAGGCCGGCAGGTAGTCAGGGGTGCTGCGTTGGCCGCGTTCGTGCGCCACGATGATCTGTAGACGCTCTTTCGCGACCGAGGCGGTACTGGGCTTTTTGTTGGCACGAAAGAAGTCAAAAAGGTTCATTACCTACCTCCAAACAGGCGCTCGAAGAAACCTTTCTTCGTTACATCGAGGAAACGATGCGCTACGGTTTTGCCCAGCAGGCGATCGACGGCATCGCTGTACGCCTGGCCGGCGTCGCTCTGGTCGTCGAGAATCACCGGCACGCCGGAGTTGGAGGCCTTGAGTACCGCTTGGGATTCGGGAATGACGCCCAGCAGGGTGACCGCGAGGATTTCCTTGACGTCTTCGACGCCGAGCATTTCGCCGTCGCTGACCCGTTGTGGGTTATAGCGAGTCAGCAGCAGGTGTTCCTTGATCGGCTCTTCGCCCTTTTCGGCGCGGCGGGATTTGCTTGCCAGCAGGCCCAGCATGCGGTCGGAGTCACGGACCGACGACACTTCCGGGTTGGTCACGACAATCGCCTCATCGGCGAAGTACATGGCCAGGTGGGCACCTTTCTCGATACCGGCCGGGGAGTCGCAGACCACGAACTCGAAGTCTTCCTTGAGTTGCATCAGGACTTTTTCCACGCCTTCCTGGGTCAGCGCGTCTTTGTCGCGGGTCTGGCTGGCGGCCAGCACGTAGAGGTTCTCAAGGCGCTTGTCCTTGATCAGGGCTTGTTGCAGGTTCGCTTCACCGTTGACGACGTTGACGAAGTCATAGACCACGCGACGCTCGCAACCCATGATCAGGTCCAGGTTACGCAGGCCGACGTCGAAGTCGACGATGACTGTCTTGTGGCCGCGCAGAGCGAGACCGGTACCGATAGCGGCGCTGGTGGTGGTCTTACCCACACCACCCTTGCCGGATGTAACCACGAGAATCTTGGCCAAGGTGTTTCACCCCTAAGGAAAAAGGACTTTTTCAGCCCCTGAAAAACATCTCTGGAAAACGGCTGCAATTGGACAGGCTTGGCTGGAATCGGATGTCGGACGGGGTCTACCTCCGGTAAACACTGCCTGATCCTTTTTCCTACGTCGTTTAAGCCGTTTTCGCTCGTTTTAGAGATGCTTGGAAAATGCGGCAGTATCCGTTAAAGCCGAATGATGTTCAACACGTCGCCCGACAGGCTGATCTGAACGCCCGCCCCCCACAACGGATCGCGGCGCAAATCCTCGGAGACCTTGTACTGCCCGGCGATGGAGACCAGTTCAGCGCTCAATTGCTGACAGAAGATCCTGGCTTTCGTATCCCCCTTGACGCCGGCCAGCGCGCGGCCGCGCATCGGGCCGTATACATGGATGTTGCCATCGGCCAGAAGTTCCGCGCCCGGGCTGACCGAGGACACCACGACCAAATCGCCACCCTGGGCATAGATCTGCTGCCCGCCGCGTACTGGCGAGGTGATGACGCGCGTCGGCTTGATGGTGGGCTCTGGTGGTTTTTCCGGGACTTTCCTGGCTTCGACCGGGCTCAGTTCCAGCACGCGCTCCCGGGCGCCGGACGGCGGCAGCACCGGAATGTCCACGGCAATGGCCGCGGCGATGTCTTCGATACGGCTGGCGCGGATCGCCAGGGTGCGCAGGCCGTGCTGGCGGCAAACGCGCATCAGGCCTGGCAGGTCCACCGCGCCTTCGCCGGCCGGCAGCTTGTCCAGGGCCAGCACCAGCGGTGCATTGCTGAAGAAGTTCGGCGCCTGGGCGACTTTGGCCGCCAACTGCCGGTCAAGGCCTTCCAGGTCGTTGCGGGCCAGCTCCAGCACCGTAATGGCGAGCATGCTGCCCTTCAACTGGAACACGGGATCTTGGTCTAGCGGTTCGGTTTGGCTCATGGTCGGCGTACAACGGCTTGTCACTAAAAGTGCCGAGACTTATAACGAGATCGTCCGCCAGCCGCAACCCGGGTCGAACAATGTAGAATGCGCGGCCCATGTCTTAATGGAAGCTGTAATGGATCGCCCGCGTTTTCGAGCTGCATTTTTTCATCCGCGTTTCTGGCTGCTGTGGTGCGGCCTGGGCCTGCTGTGGCTGATCGTTCAATTGCCTTATCCGTTGTTGCTGCGGGTCGGTCGCGCACTCGGTGCGCTGATGTATCGAGTAGCCGGCGACCGACGGCGCATCGCCCGGCGCAATCTGGAACTGTGTTTCCCGCAAAAGTCCGCCGTCGAGCGCAAGCGTCTGCTCAAGGAAAACTTTGCCTCCACCGGCATCGCTTTTTTCGAAATGGCCATGAGCTGGTGGTGGTCGCGTTCGCGTTTGGCGAAACTGGCCCATGTCGAAGGGCTGGAGCATCTCAAGCAGGCCCAGCGCGAGGGCAAGGGCGTGATCCTGATGGCGCTGCATTTCACCACCCTGGAAATCGGCGCGGCGTTGCTCGGCCAGCAGCACACCATCGATGGCATGTACCGCGAGCACAAGAACCCGCTGTTCGACTTCATCCAGCGCCGCGGCCGCGAGCGGCACAACCTCGACTCCCTGGCCGTGGAGCGTGACGACGTGCGCGGCATGCTCAAGCTGCTGCGGGCCGGGCGGGCGATCTGGTATGCGCCGGACCAGGATTACGGCGCCAAGCAGAGCGTGTTCGTGCCGCTTTTCGGCATCCAGGCCGCGACGGTCACCGCCACCAGCAAGTTCGCCCGCTTGGGCAAGGCGCTGGTGGTGCCCTTCATCCAGGAACGCCTGGCCGACGGCAGCGGTTATCGCCTGGTGATCCAGGCCCCGCTGACGGATTTTCCGGGCGAGACCGAGGAAGCCGATTGCATCCGCATCAACCAGTGGGTCGAGCAGTCGGTGAGTGATTGTCCTGAGCAATACCTCTGGGCCCACCGGCGCTTCAAAAGCCGTCCACCGGGCGAGCCGAAGCTGTACGACAAACGCGGTTGAGCCAATATCCGCCATTTCAGCACCTTGAGCACGGAGCATTGCGATGACCCCAGCTGAACCGGTTACAGGTTTGATTCTTTCCGGCGGTGGGGCTCGAGCGGCGTATCAGGTAGGCGTGCTGGCGGCCATCGCCGAATTGTTGCCAGACGGTGCGGACAACCCGTTCCCGGTGATCGTCGGTACGTCGGCCGGGGCAATCAACGCCGTCAGTCTGGCGAGCGGGGCGATGGACTTCAAGACCGCCATCGAGCGGCTGACGGCGTTCTGGCAAGCGGTGCGCAGCCATCAGGTCATGCGCAGCGACTGGCGAGGCGTGATCGCCCAGGCGACGCGTTTCATTACCCACAGCCTGTTGGGCCTGGGGGCCAAGTTGCCCGTGGCGCTGATCGACAGTTCGCCGTTGCGCGAACTGCTCCAGGCCCAATTCCACGCCTCGGGTATCGAGCAGGCCATCGTCGAGCAGCAACTGCGCGCCGTGGCAGTGACGGCGTTCGGTTATGAATCCGGCCAGGCCGTCACCTTCTACCAAGGGCGCGGGACCATCGATGCCTGGCTGCGACATCGACGTATTGGGGTGCCGACGCAGTTATCGGTGGAGCACCTGCTGGCCAGCTCGGCGATTCCCTTGTTGTTCGCGCCGGTCAGGATCGGCCCGCAATACTTCGGTGACGGCGCGGTACGGCAATCGGCGCCCATCAGCCCGGCCTTGCACCTGGGGGCCAATCGGGTGCTGGTGATCGGCGTCAGCGGCAATCCCCGTGGCGCGGGTGGTCAGGATCCCGCCGAGCGCAGCTACACCGGCCTGCAACCGACCCTGGCGCAGATCGGCGGCCATATGCTCAACAGCACGTTCATTGACAGCCTGGAAAGCGACATCGAGTTGCTTGAGCGCCTGAACGGGTTCAGTCACCTGCTGCCCGCCGACGTGCCGGCCCACGCCCTCGGCGCGGCGCCGGTGGACGTGCTGGTAATTTCGCCCAGCCAGCCCATTGATGAAATCGCCGCCCGCCATCGGCAGGAACTGCCCCGTGCGCTGCGGTTATTCTTGCGAGGGCCGGGCGCGACCAAGACCAGCGGCGCGGGGGTGCTGAGTTATCTGTTGTTCGAGTCGGGCTATTGCAGCGAACTGATCGAGCTGGGACGCCAGGATGCACTGGCACAGCGTGAGGCGTTGAGTCGGTTTTTGGGGTTGTCCTGACGGATGCAAGCAGGTCCCCCGCTATCGCGAGCAAGCTCGCTCCCACAAGGGATTTGCGGTGGGCGCTAAATCCTGGCTTTCACGAAACCAATGTGGGAGCGAGCTTGCTCGCTCTCACCTGGGTGGTGCGATTAGAAATGGTACTTGAGCAAGAAGCTGGTATTGCTCTGGTTGGTCTTGAACCCGTCGCTGTCTTCGATCCCGTACTTGTTCTTCCAGTAGTCGTACTCCACGCCCACATACAACTGCTTGGCACCGAGCTTCAACGCCTTGCCCAGGTCATATTTGATCTGCGGGTTGATGTGCAGGTTGGCGTGGTAGGTGCCCTTGGAGTTGGTGTCATTGTCCACCACCCAGTCGATGAAACCGTCGATCAGGAGGTCGGATGAGCCCATGGGGATGGTGTAGGCCCAGGTCGGGGTGATCTGCCAGACGTTGTCGCCGGCGCGTGGACCTTCGGTCTGGCGGTTGTAGAAGTTCAGCTGGAAGTAGTCGAAGCCGGGAATCGCCAGGTCGAAACCCGGGCCGATCAGGTAGGACTCGTTGTCGCCTTCGCCGAATTCATACGTCATGGCCAGCAGCACGTCCTTGATCGGACCCAGTTCCAGCTTCTGGTCGAAGATCTTGCCAAACGACAGGCGTGGGCTGAACTCACCGTAGTAGGTGTTCGGGCCGGACTGGCTGTCGTCCTGGCCGTTGTAGAAGATCCGGTCGAGGAAGAAGAAGTTGTCGCCGTATTTCCAGGCGTCGGCGTGTTCGAAGGTCACGGTCTGCTGGATGCGCGGGTTGACCTGGAAATCCTTGCCGTACAGGTAGGTCAGACTATTGTTCTGCCATTGGAACAGGTCATCGGCCATCGCTTGGCCTGCGACCAACAAGGCGCCTGCGAGTATCAGGCTGGTGCATGTACGTTTCATTCAGTTTGCTCCCAAAGGTAAGTGGTACCGCCATTTTTTTTCAGATCAGCGCTCTTGATGTGGCGCTTTTTTCTACGGATAAAAACATCCGTTCGGTCAGCTTTTTGCTCGTGGCAGATGCTGATAGCAAGAGCTGAGCCAAACCCGAAAAAAGCTCGTCCCAGCTATTTGGAACAGTCGAAAAAGATGTTTTCCAGGGCCGTCCGATATCCCCCGTGATGCCGGGATAAGCTGGCGTTTCGGTCAGGATTCGATGATTTTTTTACGCTGCCCGGGTGTGAACGGCCGCGCAGGGTACGGGCTTGTCCTGGTGGGATCAAGTGCCCTGCAACGGCGCATTCGCGGCGAATTTGGGGCGCGGCTCAGTTGGTCCGCGCGCCCTGGTTGATCCACGCGCCGATCAGGTCGCGTTCCTGTTGGGTCATCTGGGTGATGTTGCCCAAGGGCATGATCTGGGTGGCCACGGCCTGGGCCTGGATACGCGCAGCCTGTTGCTGGATCTGCTCTGGCGTATCGAACATCACCCCACCTGGCGCGGCGCTGAACAACGGGCTGGTGGGCTTGGCTGAATGGCAGACCGAACAGCGCTCCTGGATCACGCTGTGGACCTTCTCGAACGATGGGCCCTGAGCTTTGGCGGCCTGAGTGGGTGCCGATGCCGATGCCGGTGCGGCCGGGGCGGTTGCCGGTTTCGCGCCGCCACCCACTGCCGTTTCCGGCAACGGCTGGTATTCGATGGCGGCTGGCGTCTTGGCCACGTCCGGTGCGCTGGGCATGGGTTTAGGGCCGGTGACATACGCCAGGCAGATCATCGCCAGGGCGCCGACTGGCAGCGTCCAGGCAAACCGGTTGCTGTCATGGCGTGTGTTGAAGTAATGCCGCACCAACACCGCCGCCACGGCGATCCCGGCCAGGATCAGCCAGTTGTACTGGCTGCCATAGGTGCTCGGGAAATGGTTGCTGATCATGATGAACAGCACCGGCAGGGTGAAGTAGTTGTTGTGGCGCGAACGCAGTAAACCCTTGGCCGGCAGCGCCGGATCGGGCGTGCGGTTCTCGGCGATGGCCGCCACCAGCGCACGTTGGGCTGGCATGATGATGCGGAACACGTTGCCGACCATGATCGTGCCGATGACCGCCCCGACGTGCAGGTAGGCACCGCGACCGCTGAACACCTTGCTGAACCCGTAGGCGGCGGCGATCAACAGCACAAACAGGATCAAACCGAGCAGGGCGGGGCGCTTGCCCAGGGCCGAGTCGCAGAGAAAGGAATAGACGAACCAGCCAACGAACAACGAGCCGATACCCAGCGCCACGCCTTCGGGGCCGCTGAGGCTGCTGCCGGGGGCCAGCAGGTATAGGGTCGGGTTCCAATAGAACACCACGCACAGCAGCGCGACACCCGACATCCAGGTGAAATACGCTTCCCACTTGAACCAGTGCAGGTTTTCCGGCATGGACGGTGGCGCGAGTTTGTATTTTTCCAGGTGGTAGATGCCACCACCGTGGATCGCCCACAAGTCACCAGCCAGACCACTTTTTGGATTGACGCGATTGAGGTTGTTTTCCAGCCAGACGAAGTAGAACGACGCGCCGATCCAGGCCACGCCAGTGATCATATGAACCCAGCGTACGCTCAGGTTCAGCCATTCCAGCATATGTGCTTCCACAGTCTTTACCTCTCGCCCGTCACGCTTGTCTGCGCGTGATCGGACGCTTCTCTTATTGGTGGGGGGCGAGGATCAGTAACTCATCCTCTTGGAAAAAATGCTCATCGCAGTTATTGCCTGTGCCACTGCGATCAACCACCAGGAAGTCATCCCGCTTTTCGATCGTCAGCACCGGGTGGTGCCAGACGCCGCGATGGTAATTAATGCCCTGCCTGCCGTTGGTGACGAAGGCGCGGACCAAGCCTGATACAGGTGCATCGCCAAGTGGCGCGACCACGATCAGAAAGGGGTTGCCGAGCAGCGGAATGAACGCCTGGCTGCCCAGCGGATGGCGCTCCAGCATGCGCACGGTCAACGGCATCTCCAACGCGTCGGCGCGGAAGATGCTGATGATCGCCTGGTCGTCCGGCGTGGCGGTTTGCACCGTTGCCAGGCGATGGAAGCGCATGGTCGAGCCGTTGTTGATCATGAAGTGATCGCTGCCATCGGTTTCGATCACGTCACCGAACGGGGCGAAGGCTTCTTTGGTCAACGGTTCGATCTTGAGTGTGCGCATGCTGGTCTTCTTATCCAAAAAATTCTGTGTCGTTTGTTCAGCTTTTGTGGCGAGGGAGCTTGCTCCCGCTGGGTCGCGAAGCGGCCCTCGAAATGGGACTGCTGCGCAGTCCAGCGGGAGCAAGCTCCCTCGCCACAGGTGCGGTGTTTACTTCGCTATCTTGCCCAGCACCCGCAGACGACTCACGCCACCATCCGGGAACACGTTCAGGCGAATGTGGGTGATCGGTCCCAGGGCCTTGATCTGCTCGGCGAAGGTGTGTTCGGCGTGCATTTCCAGTTTCTGGCTGGGCAACAGCTCACGCCAGAACAGCGATTGGGTTTCGATCTGGCTGTCGGTGCCGCCCTTGACGAACGCGCCCTGGATCGAGCAACTGTCGGGGTAGTTGCCCTTGAAGTGCAGGGTGTCGACGATGACTTGCTCAACGATGCCGGCATGGCCCAGGGCGACGATGACCCAGTCATTGCCCGGGGTGCGACGACGGGCGGTTTCCCAGCCATCACCCATGTTGACGCCACGACCCGGGTTGAGGATGTTGCTCATGCGGCCGAAGTGTTCATCGGAGCAGGCCAGGGCACGGCCTCCGTTGAGGGCTGCGGCCAGGTCGATCTGTTCGTTGTCGCCCACGGCCGACCAGTCGCGGTACGGAATGCCGTAGACCCGCAACCGGGCCACGCCGCCATCGGGGTAGATATTGAAACGCAGATGGCTGAAGGCCTGGTCGTTGTTGATTTCGTGATAGTGGTGGCTGTTGCCTTGCAACTCGACGGCCGACAGCACTTCAGTCCATTGGGTGTTTTCGTCTGGCTCGCCTTCAGTCAGGAAGCAGGCTTCGAGGGAGGCCGACGGGGGATAGTTACCGGTGAAGAATGAGGTGTCGATGTCCACGCCTTTGATCGAACCCGCCACGCCCAGGCGGATCACTGCGCTGTCGTAGCCTTCGAAGCGCTTGCGCCGCGATTCCCAGCCGTCCATCCACTTGCCGTTGTCGTCGAACACGCCCTCCTTCCACACGGCCGGGGTCGGCTGGAACAGACGGTTGGCGTCGGCGAACCAGTCATCGGTGACTGAGATGATCTTGGTGCCGAGGCGGGCGTCGGCCAGGTTGACGAACTTCTCGAAAGGTACGGCGTAAGCTTTCATTCTTCTTGTCTGCCTTTAATAAGTTGGCTGGGGATGCTTGCAGGAGGCTGCTCGCTAAAGGGTCAGTAGTCGGAACAACGCGATCTTGTTGATCTCTGCCAGCGCGCATTTGAATTCGGTGTCTACCGAGTGATGGATGCGCGTTTCGAACGCCGCGAGGATCTGGTGCCGGTTGCTGCCTTTTACCGCCATGATGAAGGGAAACTTGAACTTGGCCTTGTAGGCGTCGTTCAGCTCGGTGAAGCGCTGAAACTCTTCGGCCGTGCATTGGTGAATACCGGCGCCGGCCTGTTCGTTCGTGCTGGCTTCGGTCAGTTGGCCCTGGACGGCAGCAAAGCCTGCCAGGTCCGGGTGAGCGTTGATCAGTGCCAGCTGGCTGTCGTGATCGGCACTCAACAGGATGTCGCTCATGCGCTGGTGCAGGGTTTCGATCTGGTCGATCGACGGGTCCTGGCCCAGGTCGAAAGCCTTTTCGGCAACCCATGGCGAATGTTCGTAGATGTCGGCAAAAGCCCGGATGAAGGCTTCACGGCTCAAGGTCGAGGGCTTGAGGGTCTGGAAGGCGGTCATTTCGACGCTCCTGGTTTCGAAGCCCCTTGATACGGATGGGTCTGCTGCCAGTGACGCGCAATATCGACACGACGACTGAACCAGACGTGTTCATGGCCTTTGACGTATTCGAGGAAGCGCTTGAGGGATGCCAAGCGGGCAGGGCGGCCGATCAGGCGGCAGTGCAAGCCGATGGAGAGCATCTTGGGGGCTTCGGCGCCTTCGGCATACAGCACGTCGAAGGCGTCCTTGAGGTATTGGAAGAAATCATCGCCCTTGTTGAAACCCTGTACCTGGGTGAAGCGCATGTCGTTGGTATCGAGGGTGTAGGGGATCACCAGGTGCGGCTTGCCGTTGGGCGTGTTCGGTTCCCAGTAGGGCAGGTCGTCGTCGTAGGTGTCGCTGTCATAGAGAAAACCGCCTTCCTCCATGACCAGCCGGCGGGTATTGGGGCCGGTGCGACCGGTGTACCAACCCAGCGGGCGCTCGCCGGTGATTTCGGTGAGGATACGGATCGCTTCGAGCATGTGCTCGCGCTCCTGGGCCTCATCCATGTATTGGTAGTCGATCCAGCGATAGCCGTGGCTGCAGATTTCGTGACCGGCGGCGACCATGGCGCGGATCACCTCCGGATGGCGCTGGGCGGCCATGGCCACGGCGAAAATGGTCAGCGGGATATCGAATGCCTTGAACAGCTTGAGGACCCGCCAGACCCCGGCACGGCTGCCATACTCGTACAGCGATTCCATGCTCATGTTGCGTTCGCCCTGCAGCGGTTGTGCCGCGACCATCTCCGAGAGGAACGCCTCGGATTCCTTGTCGCCATGCAGGATGTTGCGCTCGCCGCCTTCTTCGTAATTGAGCACGAAGGACAGGGCGATACGGGCATTGCCCGGCCACTGCGGATGGGGAGGGTTATTGCCGTAACCGATCAGGTCGCGTGGGTAGTCAGCGCTCACTGCAGTTTTCCTTCTTGTTCGAACCATGTGGGTGGCGCCCTGGCGATGGATCATAGGCTGGCGTCACGACGATGGGGTGATTGTATACAACTTTATGTGCGATTTGTAAGCCCGATTTTTTGCATTTTTCATCGCTGTCCCAGGTTTGTCTACACTGCAAGAAACCTGCCCATCTGGTCAATTAATGGCTGGAAGAATGGCGTATCCGTTGGTTTGGCTTAAGATTGGGCGGGAACCTTTGTCGGGACGAGTGCTGACTGAATATCTGTTTTTTATTGTGTACAATTTTCTTTTAAAGTGTCTTAATTCGCTCATCGCCGTAGTGTTTCGTGCTCCGAAACGGTGCGGTTTGTCTTTCAACTGATTCAGGAGGCGTCGCGCCGGACTGCCCAGCAGCGAGGCACGCACAATCAATGGGACGTTTGACTACTCACGTTTTGGATGCTGCACACGGCTGCCCGGGCAGCTCGATCAAGGTCGAGTTGTACCGCGTGGAAGGTTCGCAACTGCAGCTGGTCGCCAGCGCGCTGACTAACAGCGACGGTCGCTGCGACGCGCCGCTGCTGCAAGGGGATAACTACCGTTCGGGCGTCTATCAGATTCAATTCCATGCCGGCGATTACTACCGCGCCCGTGGTGTCCAGTTGTCCGAGCCGGCGTTCCTGGATGTGGTGGTGCTGCGCTTCGGCATTTCGGCCGAGCAGGAGCATTACCACGTGCCCCTGCTGATTTCGCCTTACGCCTATTCAACCTATCGAGGCAGTTGAGCCCCCAAGCAACTGCCTGGTCCTGGAAGCCACTGCGCATAAAGCTTCTTTGGTTTTTCGCCCGCTCACACTGCGGGCTTTTTTTGCGCGGCGTATTTACAGCCTGGAATTGTCATCCCGGATGATGAAGACCGTGTCGGCAATGCCTGGACGGATTTCAGTACCGCCTTTGAGCCAGATGATTTTGTTGGCCGCGTGGGCGTCCCTGACGACTTTCGCCGCGGCTTCGCCGAGCTGGTTTTCCAGGAGGACGCCGGCTGTATTGGGGTCCAGGTACGTTGGCAGGGAAATCTTTGGGATCCTGGTGCGATGCAGGCTCATGAAAAATACATGGTCATGCTCGGCGCGTTGGAATACCAATGCCGGGAAACTATTGTAGGAGCTTGGCTCCATGACCGTGTAGCCGTTGCGGGTCAGAAGGGCGGCCATAAAGCGTTTGAACTCCACGGGTGTGTACGTCGACTGGAAAGAAAGCCACTGTCGCTGGAACCGCATGGGATCAAAATCCAGCCGCTCCAGCGTCCCCGTCGAAAATGGGGCGGGCAGGGTTATCGAGCGGGCAGCCCCTCTGGAGGAGGCCGTGGTCGCAAGCGTTGGCAGCATCAAGAGCGGATCGGACCATTGCGGATGCGGCGCGAGGCCGGCGTTTTTCCAGCCGTTGAAAATCTGGCGCAGGGCGGTCAAGCCCGCGGCATCGGCGAACGGTCCGTTATTGGCGAGTTCGAATTGCTTTCTTGCGATGTTTTCCAAGGTGACTGTCGTGACTTCTGGAAAACAATCCCTGACGTAAGCCGTCAGTGGTTTTTCAAAGGGAAGCCGGGCGTCAATTTCCCAGTGGTTATCCGGTGGAATTTGCATTGCGCCTCGGGGCTGCTCGTCAGGCGTATGCCGGAGGGTGGCTTCCAGCAGGTCAAAATCATAGGTGGGATGAGTGGGCGGCTGAACGTAGACGATTGGGTGTTCTCGCGCGTCGCTGCGTGTCACCACCTTGTAGTGGACATTGTCCAGGGTGATGAACTCGGACACCATGAATCTTGGGTCGATCCCCCAATTCTTACTGAATACCGGGGCGTTTTGTGCAGGTGCTTCGTTTTGTGAGGTCGTCGCGCGCTGACGCTTGGGCGCAGTCACTGATGACACCTCATCATCCGATAGCCCGAGGGGCACAGGAACAAGATCGGAATCACCGCCGTGCGTCACTTCTGGGGGCGCAATCCGACGCCATAGGTGGCTGCCTTCCACTTGCTCCAGGCGTGGTCCGGAGGCGACGAGTTCGATGCCTGATCGGGCCCTGTAGTTCTGTTCGGAATCGCGTCCAAGCAGCACCGTTCCACCCTCTGAAAGCTCGACGTAAGTGCGTGTCCTGAACGTCCGGATCCCAGACGTTGCGTCCGGCTCCGATAACATGGGCACCAGCTCGGGTGAAAGGTAGTAATCGTCCAGCGATACCGAGGGAGGGGCTTCACGGATGGTGGCCGGTGATGCCATTTCGGATATCTGAATGGTCGAGAGCAAAGATTCAGGCGTTTCAATCGCGTGCTCGGTTGGCGAGACGGATGCTGGATCGATTCCCTCTCCCCTCACGGGGGTTGCGAGCGTTGTTTCCGCTGTCGTATCGCGGCTGGAGTGAGGCGTATCGGGGAGCGACTTTGGCGGCTTGGGCCGGGTGTTTTGTCTTGGACTCATTGAAAATGCCTGTTCTTGAGTTTGAAAAATAGTGTTGATTCATGCGGCCATGAAGCGAGCGGCCTGTCGCATAGCGGGCAGGCCCAGGGCTTGAGAATGTTCGTGGAAAACCAACAGGCAGCTGCGGTACATATGTATGGCGTCTGGAACTTCGAAAAGATGCCTGAAGCCTATATCTGTTCGGGAGAGGGCTCAGCCAATGAGAGGAGCCAGCCCATTTGCGAAAGCCTGATGCCGAAGACCGCGCTCAGGGCTAGCGCCCGGGCAAACATCACCGAGTGTGCCAATGTGACGCTCTCCATCAATTCCACGCACTTGCCACGCAACGAACGCAGGGCTTCATCCCCCATGGGTGGGGTCTGGCTGAGGCCATCGCGGGCCAGGTCCTGATAGATCTGGAGGGCGTGTTCACACAGGTCTGTTTTTCTCAGGTCCGCCGTCTCGATGACTCGGGACTTATCGGTGTCGAGGATCCATTGGCGGGTCTTGAGGTGATAGCTCAAGGTGCCAGGAGACCCATCCTTGACGGCAATGTGAAGAACCTTCAGTTCTTCGGATGCCAGGCTGGACAGTTCGCTGGGCAATACTGCGCTGGAATCGGCGAGTGGGACAAAGTACCGGCCATCGAGCGCTTCTACATAAACTCGCTCGAACAGACTGTCGACAGCATGGACAACGCCTCGTGTGGTGATGACGCGTATCTGGTCGACAAGGTCTCCAGCTTCATGGACTGGAAGATGAATGATTGCTGTGCCGATCCGCAGCAGGTTGGAGGAAAGTGTGATCTCAACTGGACCGAGGTGCCGGGCGTCGAGTTCCCATAGCGAGGCCCGGGGGAGTCGAGGATTGGCGCCGGCCAGCGCGCCCGGCGTGGACAGGCGTAGCGTCATGTCCGGGCTCAAGTGAACAAGGTAGGTGGCGCCTTCGCCAATCAGGACTTCGATACCCGTCTGTTCGGTAGGGGATGTGAGCAGGGCGCAGGTTGCCCAGCTGCGCATGTAGTGGGGATGCTTGTCCAAGGGCTGTAGGTAGGCGTAGTGCTTTCTCGTCGGTGTGAGTGCCCGTGACGCTTCTGTTTTCCACTCGACCGGGTCTTTACCGATGAATGTTTTGTCCAGCAACAGATCATAGTCAGGCGAGGGTTGGACCAGGCGGTAGGATGAGCCGTCGTTCATGACCAGAATAAACGTGTGATGCGAACCCAAGGCGGAAAATGCACGCCGCCCTGTCTGCGGGTTTTGCGCGCTATAACGTTCATCGGAACTTGCCAGGTTCTTCAAGACGACTCGGCGAACGCCAAAGTGTAATGTCAGGCCACATTCGCCGTATTTCACGGTATCCCCTTCGGCGTCCTGAGTGGCGTGGGCGCTGTAATGGGCTTCGATACGGGTCAGTTCAGCGTCGCTATAGTCCAGATGGAGGGTGGTGGAGAATTTGCTTTTTTGCTTGACCTTGAGCGTGGTGAGTTCATTGATGCGTGAAACGTAAAAACTCGTGTCTTTGTCATGGGCGATCTGCTGCTCGCTTCGTCCATTGAGGATGGCCGGGTTTCGTGGTGTTCCTGCCTGCACCACGATGGCTTCAATGTCCAGCGGACCGCGGTGCTCGATCGTGTCAGGCAGGTCGGGTACCAAATGGTAGCCATCCTGGGTGATGAACGTCAGCTTATTGTTTTGTAGGGGGCTTGGATAATCGGTGTCTTCATAGACGTTCCTGATGATGACTTTTCGAAGCGCCCAGTCGTTGGCATCGAAGCAGGACGTCATAACCAAGTGACCTTCTTCTATTCGCCAGCTTTCAATCAGGTCCGCTCTCCAGTCCAGAGCGATGACGCTGTTGCCTACGCCATCTTCGCTGATGGAGACACAACCGGGTTTATGCGCGATGGCATAGACGTCATCGCCAGGTCCACCGTCTGCGTTACGGTTGTTTCCATTCAGGAGAAAAATCCGGTCATTTCCCGCACCGGCCTCGATTGAGTCATTGCCGCGGGATTTAATGATGTTCGGGCCGGCGCTGCCCTTGATGACGTTGGCACCGCCCTCGGGGATTTCGACATTTTCAATGCCTTCAAGGCGCGCATGGGGAGTGTGTTCGCTCTCTGTTTGATGACTGGCTTGAGTGATGACGGATACGTGCCCGGCCTCCAGGTCGACCTGATAGCCCAGGCGCGGCTCCTGACTATTGCGGGTGCGACCCGATAAGATGAGCGTGTCGTTGCCCAGGCCTCCCACCAGGGTATTCGTTGTTTGTCCTCCACTGAGAGGCTCTGCCGAGCCCTCGAAGATGAAAACGTCATCTTTCACGCCGCCGGTCAGTTTTTTAACGCCCGCCCCGTAATGGAAGACATTTGGCTGGTTTTCAACGCCTAGAACCGTGTCGTCGCCACCGCCGATATACCAATGGATGCCTTTATCTTCCGCCGACGTTTCAATGACTGCGCCGGGCGTCTGAGCAGTAACGCCACTTCGCGCATCGATCCAGTCGTCGCTGTCCTTGATCCTGGGACGTACTGTGGTCGCCTGGTATTGTTCTCCCGTCCACCAATTCCAAGTGGTGTAGGTGACCGGTTCGAGTTCTACGGTGAATGCTCCGTTTACGATCGCCTCAGTGCTGTCTTTCAACGGGCCCTTGAGCAAGTACAAGGCATTGGCCCGCAGCCGCTTGGTATGTTCGGCGGTCGCCTTGGCGAGGGTGTAGCGATCCTGGATGTCTTTATCAGGGCTGATTGCCCAGAAAGCGAGCCAACCGGTGCGCAGGCGCTCGTGCGCGGTGAGTTCGATATAGTCGTCGATTTCATCGACTTGACGAATCGCGCCCCAGATTTGTGATCCCACCACCAGGATAAGCCCCGCGGCAAGGCCCACAGGACCGGCTGAACTGAAACCTGCCAGTGCCGCGATGCCGAGGGTCAAGCTCATGGCCGCACTGGTGACGCTCAGGGCGGCGCTGACGTAGTGGTCGGTGGCTTCCTTGCCGGTGGCGCGGGCGGCGGCCTTGAAAGCGTCGACAGCGGCGATGATATCGAAAGGCAGTGTCAGTACGCTGGCGATCAGGCTGCTTCCACGGGCGAGCCTTATGGCGAAGCCTGTTTTGGCGAAATCCCTGAGGGCGCTCTGGCCGGCCTTGATCATCTGAGTGGCTTGTCGGGTCACCGCTGCCTCGACACCGATCGAGGCCATCTCGGCCGCCACGCCGGCCCCGTTGAAGACCGTCTGGTAAGCGTCCTTGTTCTGGATGGCGTCCTGCAGGCCTCGCAGACCGCTATAGATGCCGAAGGCCTGGAGGCCAAGACCCGTTGGGATGAGGAGGTTGCTCTTCGCTTGGCTCACCCAGCTCATGGTTTGCGAGAGCGCATGGAGGTTGAGTCTCTGGGCGGCGTTCAAAAGCTTTTCAAGCGTGCTTCGATACCCGGTTGGTTCAGCCTGTGTATCAGGACTTTCTTTCAACAAGGGGCGCGCCGTGGGCGAACGTTGACTCGCCATTTCGAAAAGCAAAGTGGGTAACCGATAGTCGTCCACATCGCTGGTGAGCGTCATACGCGTTTCGATGTCAACGGCGCAGAACTGCAGCGAGTTCAAGAAAAAGCGATTGGGGGTGCGGAAAAAAGTATTGTCCCCTGTCAGCGGTTGTCCATCGGTCGTGGCGCCCAACGCATCCAGGGCTGAACGGGTCACCTTCACGGTGCCGATAGAGAGCGGGCCATAAAGTTTATCCACGACGTCGAGTTGGGCCTGCCGATGCTTGTGTTCGGCGCTGAGCGGCGTCTCATCGGCCACCCTGAAATCGAGTGTTTCGACGGTGTGCTCATTGGCATGAAAGCCCAGGTCCGTAATGACTACGGCGTGCTCGTCAGAAACAGGGGAGGGATAGAAAACCTTGGTCATTGTGAACGTCCTTGTTCAACGATGATGTGAATGGCCCTCTATCTAAGGTGTTTTCCTGAAGGGTGTACATCGATTGGTTGTTGCGGTGTTTTGCGAAAGCCCGACATGAAAAACGACGGGTTCAGTGACTGGACAGTAAAGAGGCTGCACCCGCGCCGCCAAATAATCCTGCGCTGATGCGGTTGAACCAGCTCTGGCCTTTCCCCGTACGCAAATACCGCGCCGCGCCGTGGGCGCCGAGACCGTAGGCCAGCTTGCACAGCAGGTCGAGCACGGTCCAGGTGGCGATCATGATCAACAGTTGCGGCAGGAACGCTTGCTCGGCGCTCAAGAATTGCGGCAGGAACGCGGCGAAGAACAGGATGTCCTTAGGGTTGCTGGCGCCCAGCACGAACGCCCGGCCGAAGAGGGCACCAAAGCGTGGGACGGCAGCGGCCTGGGGCACTTCGGCGCCTTGGGACGGTTGGCGTGATTGCTGCCAGCTCTGCCAGGCCAGATAAAAAAGGTACAGGGCACCGACAATCTTCAGGGCACTGAACAGTTGCTCCGAGGCCATCAACAACGCACCGAGCCCCAGCGCCGAAGCGCTCAACAGGCAGATCGAGGCGATCACGCCGCCGAGGAACGCCGGGTACGAGCGGCGCAGGCCGTAGTTCAGGCTATTGCCGATCATCAACAGCGACAGAGGGCCGGGGATGAGGATCACCACCAAGGCGGCGCCGCTGAACAACAGCCAGGTTTCCAGATTCATTGCGTGGGTCCTTAGGTGCAAAAGCCTCATCCAAGGGATGAGGCGGGTGGCTAGGTGTATCGCTTACAAGAAGATGAACTTGGCGATGAAGATCGCGCAGAGCACCCACAGGCTGACGGAGATTTCCTTGTGTTTACCGGTGCCGGCCTTGAGCACCACATAGGTGATGAAACCCAGGGCGATACCGTCGGCGACCGAGAACGTCAGGGGCATCATGATGGCCGTGACGATGGCCGGGATACTGTCGGTCGCCTCGTCCCATTCGATATGGGCCATGCCGCCCATCATCAGCATGGCGACGTAGATCAACGCGCCGGCCGTGGCGTAGGCCGGGATCATCCCGGCCAGCGGTGCGAAGAACATGGCGGCAATAAATAGCACACCGACGGTCACGGCGGTAAGCCCCGTCCGGCCACCCGCCGCCACACCGGCGGCGCTTTCCACGTAGCTGGTCACCGGCGGCACGCCAACCATGGCGCCGAACACACTGGAGGCGCTGTCGGCTTTCAAGGCGCGGGACAGGTTCTCGATCTTGCCGTCGGCTTTCACCAGGCCGGCGCGCTGGGCAACACCCATCAGGGTGCCGGCGGTGTCGAACATGTGCACGAACAGGAAGGCCAACACCACGCTGATCATGCTGACGTTGAACACCCCGGCCACGTCCATCGCCATCCAGGTGGGGGCCAGGCTCGGTGGTGTCGACATGACACCGTTGTACTGCACCAACCCCAGGCCCCAACCGGCCAGGGTCACGGCGATGATGCTGATCAGGATCGCGCCGAATACGCGGTGATAACTGAGCACGGCGATCATCAGGAAACACACCGCGGCCAACAACGGACCGGGCTCACGCAACGAGCCGAGCTTGATCAGGGTCGCGGGGCTGTCGACGATGATCCCGGCGGTTTTCAGGCCGATCAGCCCGAGGAACAAGCCGACCCCCGCGCCCATGGCGAACCGCAGGCTCACTGGAATGCTGTTGAGCAGCCACTCGCGCACCCGTGACAGGGTCAGGATCATGAACAGCACACCGGAAATGAACACCGCGCCCAACGCGGTTTCCCAGTTGTAGCCCATGGTCCCGACCACTGTGTAGGTGAAGAACGCGTTCAGGCCCATGCCTGGCGCCAGGCCCACCGGCCAGTTGGCGTACAGTCCCATCAGCAGGCAACCCAGGGCCGCGGCGATGCAGGTGGCGACGAAGGCGGCGCCGTGATCGATGCCGGCGTCGGCCATGATGTTGGGGTTGACGAAGATGATGTAGGCCATGGTGATGAAGGTCGTCAGGCCGGCAATCAGCTCGGTCTTCACCGTGGTGCCATGCAAGCTGAGTTTGAAGATGCGCTCCAGCCAGCCACTGCGTAGTGGCGGCGAGAGGTCCAGCGTTCGGGCTTCGGGTTTGCGGCTTTCCACAGCGAGTACTCCTCAAGAGTCTTATTGTTATTTCCTGCACCGCATACGCCCTGGGGGTGGTTGCGATGCGCTGAGGCAGGTAAGGCTGGCGAAGTATGTTGACCTGTTGGTCAGGAACTCGCACGAAGCGAATTATGCTTTTGTATACAAATAATGCAAATAATGTTTTCTGTGTTGTCGACGAAATGATGGGCGATAGGGATATATCGATCTTGAGGGCGCTATCACGAGCACGCTTTGCTCCCACAGCGAGCGTCCGCTGAGACCCTCCGTGGGAGCAAGGCTTGCCCGCGATGGCGATAGACCGGGCAATACACAGCTTGCGGAGGAAACTCAGTCGACAGCCACCTGTCCCTTTCCCAGTGCCAGGTTTACGGCCAACCAGCCATTCACCGCCGCCTCCCCAGCCTCGGCAAACACCCGCTCCAGCAATTTCACCTGCTCACGCCGCAACGCCTGTTCGAACCGCTCGCCCTCGGCCGTCAGTTCCAGCAGCCGTTTACGCTTGTCGGTCTCGGACGCGACGCTGTTCACCAGGTGCATTTCCATCAGTTGCCGCAACGGCATGTTCAGCGCTTGCTTGCTCACGCCAAGAACCGCCAGCAACTCCTTCACGCTCAGGGACGGGTAGCGGGCGATGAAAAAAACGATGCGCTGGTGCACCCGGCTCAACCCACGGCGCTCGAGCATTTCATCGGCCTTGGCGGTGAATGCCTGGTAACCGAAGAAGAACGCTTCCATGGCCATTTGTTGGGAAGTTGGGTTTTTAAGGTCAAGCATGTTGACGTATCCACATGAGCTGGCGTAATTTCGGTCAACCAGTTTGACTCATTCCTCCCGTGCCTCGCTACAGGTGACTCCATGGCTTTTTCCGAACGTGTCTCGCGCCTCAAAAGTTCTTTGATTCGAGAAATCCTCGCGGCGGCGCAGCGCCCTGAAGTGATGTCGTTCGCCGGCGGCCTGCCGGCCGAAGCCATGCTGCCGAAAGTGGAATGGGCGGCCATGCCCTTGTCCATGGGCCAGTACGGCATGAGCGAAGGCGAACCCGCCCTGCGCGAAGCCCTGGCGGCCCAGGCGCGGGCGCTGGGTGTGGCCTGTGAGGCGAGTCAGGTGCTGGTGGTCAGCGGCTCCCAGCAAACCCTTGACCTGGCGGCCAAGCTGCACATCGACGTCGGGACTGAAGTGATGTTGGAAGCGCCCACTTACCTGGCGGCGTTGCAGATTTTCCAGCTGTTTGGCGCCGATTGCATCACGGTGCCCCTGGAAGCCGACGGTCCGGACCTGAAAGCGTTACGGGCTCGGCTGGAGCGGCATCGGCCGGCGTTCATCTACCTGATTCCGACCTTCCAGAACCCCTCGGCGGTGCGCTACAGCGAGGCCAAGCGCGATGCGGTAGCAGCACTGTTGGACGAGTTTGGTGTGACCCTGATCGAAGACGAACCTTATCGTGAGCTGACTTTCGACGGTGGCAGCGCCACGCCGATTGTCAGTCGCTTGCGCAAGGCCAGTTGGATCTACACCGGCACGGTGTCGAAAACCCTGTTGCCAGGGCTGCGGGTGGGCTATTTGATTGCCAGTCCGGATCTGTTCCCGCATCTGCTGCGACTCAAGCAGTCAGCGGACCTGCACACCAATCGCATCGGCCAATGGCAAGCGCTGCAATGGATCGGCACCGAGCAGTACCGTCGCCATCTGAGTGAGCTGAGGGATTTTTACCGAGACCGCCGTGATCGCTTCCAGGCCGCGCTGGAGAAGCATTTCACCGATCTCGCGGACTGGAACATACCTCAGGGCGGGCTGTTCTTCTGGCTGACCCTCAAGCAACCGCTGGACACCCGAACCTTGCTCGCCGCCGCACTGGCTGCCGACGTGGCGTTCATGCCGGGGGAGCCCTTTTTCCCCGAGCCGGACCAGCACCCGGGGCACTTGCGTTTGAATTTCAGCCACATCGACCCGGCGCGGCTGGATGAAGGGCTCAAGCGGTTGGCGGGGGTGGTGCGGGAGGCGTTGGCGGCAAAAGCGGCTTGATGTCAGGAGGTTTCGCGGTGGTCTTGCTGGCCCTATCGCGAGCAAGCTCGCTCGCGATGAGGCCAGTAGCCACAGTAGAAAATTGTCAGGCTGCAGAGAACCGGTTATCCAGATAATCAATGATCACCTTGGACTCATACATCCAAGTGGTCTCACCGTTTTCTTCGATACGCAGGCACGGCACTTTGATCTTCCCGCCTTGCTCCAGCAGCGTCTGGCGATCTTGCGCGTTGTTTTTCGCATCGCGCAGGGCCACCGGTACGTTGAGGCGGCGCAGGGTGCGGCGGGTTTTCACGCAGAACGGGCAGGCGTGGAACTGATACAGCGTCAGGCTGCGAGCGGCCTGCTCGACCTGCGCCTGGGCCTCGGCCGGGCGCTTTTTCTTGCCCGGGCGGGTGATGAAGTCGATGAAGATGATGAGCTGGCCCAAGCCAACCCGAAGCGCTTTGACGATCACGGTATTAAGCCTCGCGGCAGGGAAGAAGAGGGCGCGCAGCTTACCTGATTTTTCACAGGCGAAAAAAAACCGGCGATCAATGCCGGTTTTCTTCATGCGGCGGATTACTTGATGAGGCTGAGGAATTCGCTGCGAGTGGCGGCGTTTTCCCGGAACTCACCGAGCATCACCGAGGTGATCATCGAGGAGTTCTGCTTTTCCACGCCGCGCATCATCATGCACATGTGCTTGGCCTCGATCACCACCGCCACGCCCAAGGCACCGGTCACTTGCTGGATCGCGTCGGCGATCTGGCGGCTGAGGTTTTCCTGGATCTGCAGGCGACGGGCATACATGTCGACGATGCGCGCGACTTTCGACAGCCCCAGCACCTTGCCGCTCGGGATGTAGGCCACGTGAGCCTTGCCGATGAAAGGCAGCAGGTGATGTTCGCACAACGAGTACAACTCGATGTCCTTGACCAGCACCATCTCGCTGTTGTCGGAGCTGAACAAGGCACCGTTGGTGACTTCTTCAAGGGTCTGTTCATAACCGCGGCAGAGGTACTGCATGGCCTTGGCAGCACGCTTGGGCGTGTCGAGCAGGCCCTCGCGGGAAACGTCCTCGCCCAATTGGCCGAGAATCGCGGTGTAATTCTGTTCCAGAGACATGAAACTACCTGTGGGATTTTACGCAAAGGGCAAGGGTACGGTGGCGGACACGGCGCTGCAAGCTCGGCAATCGAGGGCTATTCGTCGCGACCTTCCATCATGGTGCGCTTGAGCATCACGTAGACCGCCCCGGCGCCGCCGTGTTTCGCCTGGCAGGAGGTGAAGCCCAGCACTTGCGGGTGCTGGCGCAGCCAGGTGTTGACGTGGCTCTTGATCATCGGCCGCTTACCGTCCAGGCGCACGGCTTTGCCATGGGTGACGCGCACGCAGCGGATTTCGAATTTCGTGGCTTCGGCCAGGAACGCCCAAAGAGTTTCCCGGGCCTTTTCCACGGTCATGCCGTGCAGGTCGAGGCTGCCCTCGAAGGGGATCTGGCCGACCTTCAGCTTGCGCATCTGGCTTTCCTGGACACCGTCGCGTGCCCACATCAACTCGTCTTCCGGCCCGACGTCGATCACGAACTGATCGGACAAGCCATCCACGGTCGTGGCGTCGTTGCGCACGGTAGCGGCCTGGCGCAGCTTGGCGATTTGTGCGCGATCGGCCTTGGGCTTGCCGGTCTCGGCGCGGTCGTGCTTGATCGGTTTTACGCCCTGGATCGCACTTTTGAACAGGGAAAAGTCGTCGTCTTGCATGTCAGCCTCCGCGAAGCCGACCAGTTTACCCAACTCTGGCGGGATCAGGCGCGACAAAACGTCGGATGGCGGGTCAGTCGTGCTTTTTCATCAGGTGCGGAGCCATGGCCAGCTCCAGGGATTGGCGGGCGCGACGGCGGCAGCGGCGCCAGAGCCAGACGCCCAGCAACAACACGAAAAGACCGATTGCCAGGATGATCGCCGAACCCAGTGGGGTGGCATTCAATTCGCCCAGAGCGGGCGGGCGGCCCAGCAGGCTGGCCGCACCGGCCATGGCCAGCAACACACCGAGTGTTGCCAGTAGCGCGGCGATCGCCGCGCCGAAACGAAACCGCCAGTTGCTCGGGCCCTTGGGCCGCAAGCGACGTGCGTCAAAACCATCGGATAACTTCATTCCGACCTTCCTCAATGGGTATCGGCCCTTCGACCGGAAGATGTTCGGGTTGTTCCTGAAGGTAGGGCAATTGCGGCAAATGCGAGGCTTTTGTGGATGAGCGGCGAAAGTGGCCGCTCATCAAGGCGAATCAGATGAAGTCACGGGTCAACGCCAGGGTGGCGAAGTTGTCCGCCATGATCGCCATTTCGGTCTGCTGAACGTGTTCGGCGCTGAGGACGCCGCCCTTGTACGGCAGGTCGCGAGTGGCGCAGGCGTCTTCCACCAGGGTACAGCGAAAGCCCAGGTTCTTGGCGGCGCGCACGGTGGTGCTGACGCTGGAGTGGCTCATGAACCCGCACACGATCAGGTCCAGGGGGCCGAAGTCTTCCAGGCGCTTTTTCAACTCGGTGCCGTGGAAGGCGCTGGGCAGCAGCTTTTCGATCACGGTTTCGTCGGCCTGGGGTTCGAGGCCGGGAATGAACTCCCCGCGCTCGCCTTGTGGATCGAACAGCCCGCCATGGGTGCCCAGGTGGCGCACATGCACGATTGGCCGACCGGCTGCACGGGCCGCGCCGAGCAATTGCTTGATGTTCGCGACGGCTGCATCCATGCCGCTCAGGGCCAGGGGGCCGGCGAGGTATTCTTTCTGGGCATCGATGATGATCAGGGTCGCTTGACTCAGATTGGCCGCTGCATAACCACGGCCGCTGAGTTGAAACATCGTTTTTGGAACGGACATTCTGGGGCTCCTTCGAGTGGGGCTTTTGCGACATTGTCCTCTGGCTGAGCGGTTCTGTGAATCGCTTCCATCGCAAGGGCCGCCGTTGCTGGCCTACAGCCTTGTCAAGATGCTCATCTTGTTCAATAGGCTGATCAAAAAACGGATAATTCCTACGATTGATCCGGGGTTTTTCGTTCGTCATCGGGGCGTGTTTGGGTGGGGTCGCGTTTGACTGGTAGACTCGCCCGTCGATTTTTCTGGAGTTTGCCGCCGTGATCACTTCTCGTCTCCGTACCCTGCGCGACCATATCCGTTGGGCCGTCAGCCGTTTCCATGGGGAGGATCTGTTTTTCGGCCATGGCACCGACAATGCGTGGGATGAAGCCCGGCAACTGGTGTTGGGCGCATTGCACCTGCCATGGGAAATTGCCGACAGCTACCTGGACTGCCGTCTTGAAGACGAAGAATTGGTTCATGTGCAGCGCCTGCTGCGCCGGCGTATCACAGAGCGTGTGCCAACCGCCTATTTGTTGGGTGAGGCCTGGTTCTGCGGGATGTCGTTCATCGTCGACGAGCGCGTGCTCATTCCGCGCTCGCCCATCGGCGAACTGATCGAAAAGCATTTCGAGCCGTGGCTGGGCCAGGAACCGGCACGAATTCTTGATCTGTGCACCGGTTCCGGCTGCATCGGCATTGCCTGTGCCTATGAGTTCCCGGAGGCCGAGGTGGTGCTGGCCGACCTATCGTTCGAAGCGCTGGAAGTGGCCAACCAGAATATCGAGCGCCATGGCGTCGACGAGCGCGTGTTCACGGTCCAGGGCGATGGCTTCGACGGTCTGCCGGGGCAACGTTTCGACTTGATCGTGTCGAACCCGCCTTACGTCGATGCGGAAGATTTCGCCGACATGCCGCAGGAGTACCAGCACGAACCGGAGCTGGGCCTGGCCTGTGGCGATGATGGCTTGAACCTGGTTCGCCGGATGCTGGCCGAGGCGGCCGATCATCTGACCGAGAAGGGATTATTGATTGTCGAGGTGGGCAACAGCCAGGTGCACGTCGAGGCGTTGTACCCGGAAGTCGATTTCGCCTGGCTCGACTTCGAACGCGGTGGTCATGGCGTGTTCATGCTCAGCGCCGAGCAGTGCCGCCAGCACCAGGGGTTGTTTGCTTCGCGGGTTTGACCCGATCGATGGTGAGCGGCTTTTGTGGCGAGGGAGCTTGCTCCCGCTGGGCTGCGCAGCAGCCCCGAAACCCATGCATTGTGATTTTTCAGGCCAGTCGCATCCGGTGGATTTACGGCTGCTGTGCAGCCGAGCGGGAGCAAGCTCCCTCGCCACAGGAGTGTGTGGGCAGGCCGCTGGCAATCAGTGCCGCGTCGCAATCCAGATCAGCAACCCCGCCTGGAACATGGCGAAGGCCACCAGGCAGGTGATGGTGAAGCGCAGGCCGGCGTCTTCGCGCTTGAACTTGGTGACCTTTTCTTCCTGCTGCTTGAGTTTGACTTCCTGTTCCGCCAGGTTCTGCTCGGCCTGTTGCAGCATCTGCGCCGCTTCGAGGATTTCCACGAACTGCAGCTTCTCGGTGTTCCAATCCCCGAGCAGATCACCAACGTGGGTTGGCTTGACGCTGCCCTTGAGGTGCTGGGCGTCGGCGTAGACCACCTCGAAACCCTGGGCTTTGAGAAAGCGGTCGCGGCGCAGGCGAGTGTCTTCGTTCAGGGCGTCCTTGTTATCCAGGTCGGTGCCGTGCACCTGGTAGGCCGACCAGCGTTTCTTGGCCCAGGTAATGCCCTGGGCCGCCAGGAAACGGCCAATGCCACGGTTGGACGGCTCGACTTGCAGGTTGTCCGGGGAAAAAAACAGGCGTTTCTCGACGTGGTCCGCCCAGACGTCCAAGTGATTCTGTTCCTTGCGCACACGCTGGTTCGGCAATTGGATGCTCATGCGCAGCAGGCTGCGTTCCTTGCTGTGGCGCTCGGCATAGCTGAACTCGACAAACCGCAATGGCCGCGCACCGGTGGCGCGGTCGGTCTTGAGCGGCGCCAGGCGGAGCATTTTGTGATGCTCGGTATGCACGTCGGCCCACGGCAGTTCCACCGCAGACGAGGCGGGGGCTTCGGCAGCGGTGTCGGGGGAAGCTTGAGTTTCAGTCATAACGGCAAAAATCCTGTCCAGGCCGGCGGGTCGGTAGCCATTGCGCTATCCGACACCGGGTTATCGGCTGTTTTTGCCAGTACTGAAGCTAAATCGACTAAAACCGCCTAACGGGCGGCTAACGAGTCAATAAAACGCAAAAGCCGCGTACCCAGCTCGGCCGCCAGGGGCAGGTTGGGATCCTTGTAGGAGGCCAGTTGCCGTTTCACGTCGTTGGGCACGATGCGCATCACGTGGTTCATACCCTCGATCAGCGCCAATTCAGCGTCGGGCTTGGCGGCTTTCAACTGCCTGGCGTCATCGACGCTGACCTGGATATCGTTGCTGCCCTGGATGATCAAGGCAGGCATCTTCAATGTCGCAAAGGCCCGGGCCGGGTCCTGGCGGAACAACGAGATCAGATAGGGCTGTACGCTGGGGCGGAAAATGACCAGCAGTTGTGCCGGCACGTTATCGTCGGGCCGACCGGCCTTGAGGCTGTCGAGCAGCTCGTTGCTGCGCAACATCAGCGGCGGTGGCAAGCGGTTGCTCAATTGTTGACGCAGCACCTGGTCGATCGGCCTGGCGCTGCCAGACAGTGAAATCACCGCCGCCGCGTTGGTCTGGGGCGCGGCGAGGCTGGCGATCAACGCGCCTTCGCTGTGGCCCAGCAGGATCAATGGGCCCAGGCGCGGATCGGCGGCGAGCTTGTGGCTCCAGGCCACGGCATCGGCCACATAGGCCTCGACGCTCAGGTTGCGCTCGTCCGGGGTCGCCGCGAGGCTGGCCGCTACGCCGCGTTTGTCATAGCGCACGCTGGCAATGTTGTGCCTGGCCAGGACCCAGGCCAGGCGCTTGAGGCTGTCGTTGCGTCCACCGTCGGGGTTGTTGCCGTCGCGATCCGTAGGACCCGAACCGGAAATGATCAGGACAACCGGCACCGGCGTGTCGGACTTGGGCAGCAACAACGAGCCGAAAAGCTCACCATTGCCTGTATCGAGGCTGATGGGGCGTTGCAGCACCGTGGCCTGGGCCACGCCGGAAAGCAGGCCGGTGAACAAGGTAAGGCTTAGAGCAAGCAGCTTTAACATCATCACGCCATTAGTTGCGAAGGTGCCGGTTGGACTGGTGGCCGCCGATAAGGTTCGAGGATGAACTACGCGGGGAGCCTGCGTATACTGGCGCCCATTACGAATCCAAGGTTGAGTCTCTCAGCGATTTCACGGAGCACCCTGCATGTCCGGCAATACCTACGGCAAGCTGTTCACTGTCACCACCGCGGGCGAAAGCCATGGCCCGGCGTTGGTCGCCATTGTCGACGGCTGCCCGCCGGGCCTGGAGATTTCCCTGGATGACCTGCAGCGTGACCTGGACCGCCGCAAGCCCGGCACCAGCCGCCACACCACCCAGCGCCAGGAAGCCGATGAAGTCGAAATCCTTTCCGGCGTGTTCGAAGGGCGCACCACCGGCTGCGCCATCGGCCTGTTGATCCGCAACACCGACCAGAAGTCCAAGGACTACTCGGCGATCAAGGATCTGTTCCGCCCGGCCCACGCCGACTACACCTACCATCACAAATACGGCGAGCGCGACTACCGTGGCGGCGGTCGCAGCTCGGCGCGGGAAACCGCCATGCGCGTGGCGGCTGGGGCGATTGCCAAGAAGTACCTGGCCAGCCAGGGCATCGTGATTCGTGGCTACATGAGCCAGTTGGGCCCCATCGAAATCCCGTTCAAGACCTGGGATTCGGTGGAGCAGAACGCCTTCTTCTGCCCCGACCCGGACAAGGTGCCGGAACTCGAGGCCTACATGGACCAACTGCGCCGGGACCAGGATTCGGTCGGCGCGAAGATCACCGTGGTCGCCGAAGGGGTGATGCCGGGCCTGGGCGAGCCGATCTTCGACCGCCTCGACGCCGAGCTGGCCCACGCGCTGATGAGCATCAACGCGGTGAAGGGCGTGGAGATCGGCGCCGGTTTCGCCTGTGTCGCCCAGCGCGGCACCGAGCACCGTGACGAACTGACTCCGGATGGTTTCCTGAGCAACAATGCCGGCGGTATCCTCGGCGGCATTTCCTCGGGCCAGCCAATCGTGGCGCACCTGGCCTTGAAACCGACGTCCAGCATCACCACGCCGGGCCGCTCCATCGACATTCATGGCAACCCGGTGGACGTCATCACCAAGGGCCGTCATGACCCGTGCGTCGGCATCCGTGCCACGCCCATCGCCGAGGCGATGATGGCGATCGTGCTGATGGATCACCTGCTGCGTCATCGCGGCCAGAACGCCGACGTCCGCGTCAGCACCCCGGTGCTAGGGCAACTTTGATGGCCGGCCTGCCAGCCGCCGTGGCCTGACGACCATGGCGGCACTGCCGTACTGGCGGCTCTCCAGTTTCTATCTGTTCTATTTCGCGCTGCTCGGTTCGACGGCGCCGTTCCTGGCGCTGTATTTCGATCACCTGGGGTTCAATGCGGCGCGCATCGGCGAGCTGGTGGCGATTCCCATGCTGATGCGCTGTGTGGCGCCGAATATCTGGGGCTGGCTGGGGGATTACACCGGCCGGCGCCTGGCGATTGTGCGTTTTGGCGCGATCTGCACGCTGCTGGCTTTCTCGCTGATCTTCATCGATAAAAGCTACGCCTGGCTGGCGATGGTCATGGCGCTGCATGCGTTCTTCTGGCACGCGGTGTTGCCGCAGTTCGAAGTCATTACCCTGGCCCATCTGGGCGGGCAGGCCTCGCGCTACAGCCAGATCCGCCTGTGGGGTTCCATCGGTTTCATCATCACCGTGGTGGTGCTCGGCCGCTTGTTCGAATGGCTGAGCCTGGACATCTATCCGGTGGCGCTGGTACTGATCATGGCCGGCATCGTGCTCGCCAGCTTCTGGGTGCCCAATGCCCAGCCATTGCAGGGGCCGCGCATCGCGGGGGAGGGGTTCCTACGGCAACTGCGCAACCCTGGCGTGCTGGCGTTCTATACCTGTGTGGGCCTGATGCAGGTGAGTCACGGGCCGTATTACACCTTCCTGACCTTGCACCTCGAACACCTGGGCTACAGTCGCGGGTTGATCGGCCTGCTCTGGGCCCTCGGCGTGGTGGCGGAAGTTCTGGTCTTCCTGCTGATGAGCCGGATCCTGACGCGGTTTTCCGTGCGCCGGGTGCTGCTGGCGAGCTTCCTGCTGGCGGCGTTGCGCTGGTTGTTGCTGGGCTCGCTGGCCGAGTTTCTCTGGGTATTGTTGTTCGCCCAGGTGCTGCACGCGGCGACCTTCGGCAGCTTTCACGCCGCTGCCATCCATTTCGTGCAACGCAGTTTCGGGCCTCGCCAGCAAGGCCAGGGGCAGGCGCTGTATGCGGCGTTGGCCGGTACGGGCGGGGCCCTGGGCGCATTGTATTCCGGCTATAGCTGGAACGCCTTGGGTGCCAGTTGGACGTTCAGTCTCGCCAGCCTCGCGGCTTTCGCGGCAGCCGTTATCATTGCCACACGTATGCAAGAGGACCGGCCATGAGCCTTCGAACCGTTAATTTGCTGGAGCCTTTGTCATGAGCAGCCTGTCCGTCTATCACGTTTCGAGCCCTGACATCCCGAACAAAGTGTTGACCCACGTCGAGGACATTGCCGCGACCCTGGCTGAACAAGGTATTCACTTCGCCCGTTGGGAAGCGGCGGTGAAAATCCAGCCGGGTGCCAGTGAGGAGGACATCATTGCGGCTTACCAGGCTCAGATCGATGGGTTGATGACTGAGCGGGGTTATGTTGAGGTCGATGTTGTCAGTGTCAGCAGTGATCAGCCGGAACAGGCTGGGGAGCTCGATGAGTATCGCCATAGCCAGGATGAAGTGCGATTTTTCGTTGCTGGTCGTGGCTTGTTTAACCTGCACGTTGGGGATTATGTCTATGCGGTGCTGTGTGAAAGGAGCGACTTGATAACGGTGCCGGCTGGTATGCCGCATTGGTTTGACATGGGGGAGCGGCCGCATTTCGTTACGATTCGTTTGTCTGGTGATTTGCAGGGGTTGGTTGCTGAGGTTACGGGGGATGATATTGCTCGCCGGTTTCCTCGCCTGGAAGACTGACCTGCGTTGGTGGTGCCGTGAGGTTTGTTGGGTGTGTATATCCGTTGCTGCGCAACCGTCAGCAGCCATTACCGAAGAAACGGATATACAGACCAGAACCAAAAGCGGACTCGCCCAAAAGAAGCCCCAAAAAAAACGGCGCTTCCCATTTCTGAAAGAAGCGCCGTTTTTTCAAGCAAGCAGCATCGCGTTTTGCCAGCAGGCTCAAGCGCTATGGTAAGTCGGCAAAGCAAACCGATGCTGGCTCTGCAACAAGGTGATCTGTGGCAACTCGCTAGCCTGTTCGGCCAGGTCACGACGAATCGCGCTGATCGCCCAAGACAACTGATCCCCAGCGTGCAGTTGAGCATAGGAAATCGTGCGTTTGAACAGCTTGCCGTCGCTATTACGCAAGGTCAGCAGAATGCCGCCATCGGGGCGGGGCTGGGTGGTCACTTCGTAGTTGGAAAACAGGGACGCAAACTTTTCTTGAATCATGTTCATAGTTGACTGCTCCATGGTATGGCAAACCGTGGAGGGGAAGTTGCACTGTCTGTGCCAGCATTTGGCTTTATATAAAGTTCTTTAAAAACAAGTAGTTATGTTTTTACTGTGTTTTTGATTTCGTGCATCTTGCATGAATAGCCATCGTGCATCCTGCATTTTGCGTGGTCGGGCAATGATTTTTGGAACCAAATCGTTTTGCGGCGCTCACGCTTCGCCTGTCTCGGGCAGCGGATACAAAACATTGCAAAAACCGCATGTACAGCGCCGCAATCGCCGGCGTACTTTCGAGCCAAATCATCTGCTGCCCATAACAAGAACCGAGACCACGAGGTCGAACGGGGAAGATCACCATGAGTCGTACACCCAGCGACGCGATTACCTGGGGCATGATGCTGCGTAAGCTGCCTGCCATTGCCAAAGCCGTCCCCCGGATCGTCAAAGGCATGAAGCAGGCCAACGTCCAGGACCCGACCCAGCCTTGCGGCCTGGGCTGGTGCTTCGAACAGGCCACGCAACGCAATCCCCAGGGCCCGGCACTGCTGTATGGCGAGACGGTGTTGAGTTATGCACAGGTCAACGCGCAGGCCAATCGCATCGCCCATTACCTGCTGGCCCAAGGCATCGGCAAGGGCGATTGCGTGGCGATATTCATCGAGAACCGGCCGCAGCTGCTGATCAGCGTGCTGGCGATGGCCAAGGTTGGCGCGGTCAGTGCCATGCTCAACACCTCGCAAACCGGCGATGCGCTGGTGCACAGCCTGGCCTTGGTCAACCCGGTCGCGGTGGTGGTCGGGGATGAACGGGGCGCGGCCTTCAACGACATACGAACGCGAACCACTCTGTCGAGCAGCAGGACCTGGTGGCTGGCGGATCAGGACTGCGCCGATACCCCGTCCCATGCACCGTCCGGTTTCATCGACCTGATGGCGGGCAGCGAGGATTACCCAAGCGATAACCCGGCATGCAGCCAACAGGTTTTCTGCAACGACCCGTGTTTTTATCTCTACACCTCGGGTACCACCGGCCTGCCCAAGGCTGGGGTGTTTCGCCATGGTCGCTGGATGCGCACGTCCACCAGCTTCGGCCTGATCGCCTTGGACATGCAGCCCGACGACGTCGTGTATTGCACGTTGCCGCTGTACCACGCCACCGGCCTGTGCGTGTGCTGGGGCGCGGCGATCTGTGGGGCATCGGGGTTCGCGATTCGGCGCAAGTTCAGCGCCAGTCAGTTCTGGAGCGACGTGCGCCGCTACCGGGCGACCACGCTGGGGTATGTCGGTGAGTTGTGCCGCTACCTGATCGACCAGCCTGCCGCTGCCGATGACCGTCACCACGGCGTGAAGAAAATGATCGGCAACGGTCTGCGGCCCGGGGCCTGGTCGACCTTCAAGACCCGGTTTGGCATCGACCATATCTGTGAGCTGTATGCCGCCAGCGACGGCAATATCGGTTTCACCAACATCCTGAATTTCGACAACACCATCGGGTTTTCCCTGATGGGCTGGGAGCTGGTGCAGTACGACCATGCCAGCGGCCTGCCGTTGCGCAACCTGCAAGGTCGCATGCAAAAAGTGCCCAGGGGCCAACCGGGCCTGTTGTTGGCGCGCATCGACGAGAAGGCGCCGCTGGATGGCTACACCGATCAGGCCTTGACCGAAAAAACCATCTGCCGGGATGTCTTTGTCCCGGGCGACCGTTACTTCAATACCGGAGACCTGTTGCGCAACATTGGTTTCGGGCATGGGCAGTTCGTTGATCGCCTCGGCGACACCTATCGCTGGAAAGGCGAAAACGTCTCCACCACGGAAGTCGAAAATGTGCTGCTGCAGCATCCGCAGGTGGCCGAGGCGGTGGCTTATGGCGTGGAGATCAACGGCACCAATGGCCGTGCCGGCATGGCGGCAATCACCCCGTCCGAATCCCTGGCGACCCTGGACTTCAGCGAGTTGTTGCAGTTTTTGCAAGGCAAGCTGCCTGCCTATGCCGTGCCGCTGTTCCTGCGCATCAAGGTGAAAATGGACACCACCGGCACCTTCAAGTACCAGAAGACTCGACTCAAGGCCGAAGCATTCGATCCATGCGTTACCGGGGATGAGCCGGTCTACGCCTGGCTGCCGGGCACCGATACTTACGTGCGGGTGGATCGGCAACTGGCAGTTCGGATTCAGGGCGGACAATTGCGTTATTGATTCTGGCTATGACAGGCACAGTGAAAAAAGGGATGACAGCGCCCGGGTCCCTCGGGAAACTAGCCGCTTTGCGAAGAGCCGAGTGGAGTTTCCCATGTCCGATACAAGCCGCCAGATGACCCCGGAAGAGGCTGCGGAGTTTGCCGAGCAAGTGTTCAACGTCGCACGCCAGGGCGATGCGGCCATGATGGCTGCGTTGCTGAGCAAGGGCCTGCCGCCCAATCTGCGTAACCACAAGGGCGACACCTTGTTGATGCTGGCCGCTTACCATGGGCATGTGGAAACGGTGAAAGTGTTGCTGGAGCACAAGGCCGATCCGGAAATCCGCAACGACAACGGCCAGAGCCCGATTGCCGGTGCGGCGTTCAAGGGCGACCTGGCCGTGGTTTCGGCGTTGGTGGATGGCGGCGCGCAAGTGGAAGGTGCCTCCTTCGATGGTCGTACTGCGCTGATGATGGCGGCGATGTTCAACCGCGTGGAAATCGTCGACTACCTGATCGGCAAAGGCGCCGACCCGAAAGCCAAGGATGCCAACGGCGTCTCGGCTCTGGATGCCGCCAGGACCATGGGCGCGGTGGACACCACGGCGCAGTTGGAAAAGATGTTGGGCTGAAAGGTCCGAGCAGATCCCGACGGCTTTTGTGGCGAGGGAGCTTGCTCCCGCTGGGCTGCGCAGCAGCCCAAAATCCAGCCACCGCAACCTGTCAGGTTTACCGCTGTTTGGCGGGTTTACGACTGCTTCGCAGCCGAGCGGGAGCAAGCTCCCTCGCCACGCCTGACTCGACCGATGTGATGCGCTATCCTGCCCGCCCTCAAGACACCCTTCGCCACAGGATCCACCCCATGAAAGCCGCACTCGTCGAACTCATCAGCAAAATCAGCTCCGGCTGCCTCGGCGAGGCGGACATTGCGAAAATCGCTGACGAAGCGGCCCAGGCCTACGCCGATCCGACGGCTTTCCTGGGGGCCAACCCCGATATCAACTACGACGACACGTTCCCGATCCCGTTGGGTGAGTGGGTAGTGGTGGGCAGCCTGCCGGACACCGTGCTGTTCCAGGCCGACACCTACGTGGACCTGTTCGAACAGATCGTCGCCTCGTTCGGCCCCGGCGTGGCGTTCAACCTCAAGCCCAAGCAGCTGGCGAAAACCGAAGCCCTGACGGCGCTCAACCGCATCCAGATCCAGATGAGCAGCCTGAACAAGGAAAACGGCGGCTACGTGCTGATGAACTTCAGCCAATTGCTCGACGATGAATTGCAAATGGTGTTGGTGTACGGCAACGATGTACCGCGTGTGCTGGAACTGTGTGCTGAAGTCGGCATCGCCGCGGCGCCCTCCCTGGAAGCCCTCAAGGTCGCGGTCCACGTCTGAAGCAATAAAACGGAACCCTTGCCAGGGGCCCGCTATCCTAAGTGTGCACATCACCATTTGGGAGCGACACCATGGGTTCCACTTTCAACGGCCTGGTCGGCCTGATCATCCTGGCGCTCGATATCTGGGCGATTATCAACGTACTCAAGAGTGGCGCGGAAACCGGGATGAAAATCCTCTGGGTGTTGCTGATCCTGCTGTTGCCGGTACTGGGCCTGATCATCTGGGCGATTGCCGGGCCGCGTGGCAACGTGCGGATTTGACACGCTCCACCAAAAAGCCCGGGCGCTGACGGCGACCGGGCTTTTTTATGCGTGGGGTATTCAGGCCGTAGCCAGGGACCGCTTGCGCGAGGTGCTCAAGAAGCGCAGCAAGGCCAACAGCGGGAAGGCACTGCCGACGATCACCACCCACAACCAGCCGCCGTGTTCGTACACCGCACTGGCAATCGATGAGCCGAAGGCGCCACCGACGAAGATGCTGGTCATGTACAGCGCATTCAGCCGGCTGCGACTCTTGGCATCGAGGGCATAGATGGTGCGCTGGCCCAGGACCAGGTTCATCTGCACACAGAAATCCAGGACCACGCCGGTCACCGCCAGGCCGATCACGCTGTAGAACGGATGGATGAATGTCGGCAGGAAACTCAGGCTGGCGAACAGCATCGCCAGCAGCGAGGCGATGCGGGTATGGCCGGCATCCGCCAGGCGACCGGCGATGGGCGCGGCAATGGCGCCAATGGCACCGACCAGGGCGAACAAGGCGATTTCAGTCTGGGACAGGCCATGGTTGCGTGACAGTTCCAGCGGCACGGCGGTCCAGAACAGACTGAACGTGGCAAACATGCAGGCCTGGTAGAACGCCCGTTGCCGCAACAGCGGTTGTTGGCGCAGCAGGGTGCCGAGCGAACCCAGCAGTTGGCCATAAGAGGCGCTGTGGTCGGGCTGGCGCTTGGGCACGGTCAGTGCCAGGACGATGCTGATGGCGGCCATCAACGCGGCGGCGATGATGAACATGGCCCGCCAGCCGAAGTGATCGGCCACGATGCTGGAGACCGGCCGCGCCAGCAGGATTCCCAGCAGCAGGCCACCCATGATCCCACCCACGACCCGACCCCGGGTCTGCTCCGGCGCCAGGTGTGCGGCCAGCGGAATCAGGACTTGCACCGACACCGAGCTGAACCCTACCAACAGCGAAACCAGCAGGAATACGTTCGGTTGATCGGTGAACGCTGCCCCTAACAAACTGGCGATCGCCACCACGGTAGTGATGATCATCAGCCGACGGTTTTCCAGCAAGTCCCCCAGTGGCACCAGGAAAAACAGGCCCAAGGCATAACCGATCTGGGTCAGCGAGACGATCAGGCTGGCCATGGTGCTGCTCAAGCCGACGTCGGGTGCGATCAGTTCGATGATGGGTTGGGCGTAGTAGATGTTGGCGACGATGGCGCCGCAGCAGAAGGCGAAGAGCAGGACCATGCCGCGGGTCAGGGGGCTGCCGGGCGAGGTAGGTGAATGAGCACTCATGGCAATCTCATCGATCAATTGAAAGGATGGCGTGAGGCTAAAGTGTTCCCGGATGTTGCGACAGGCTTTGTGGTTGATAGCGGTCATGCTTGCCGTTAATGGTTGCAGCGAGCGCCTTGTTTGGAGCGGAGGCAGGGTGGCCTTTGTGGCGAGGGAGCTTGCTCCCGCTGGGCTGCGTAGCAGCCCCTTGGGCCGGCCATCGAGGTGTTTCAGGCCGACCGCATTCTGCTTTATTGGGTCTGCTTCGCAGCCCAGCGGGAGCAAGCTCCCTCGCCACAGGGGATCTGCAGCGTTTTATTGCCCGCTGTAGACCTGGTCGAAAATCCCACCGTCATTGAAGTGAGTCTTCTGCACCGTGCGCCAGTCGCCGAAGGTTTTTTCCACCGACAGGAAGTCCACTTTCGGGAAGCGGTCGGTGTATTTGGCCAGTACCGCCGCGTCCCGTGGGCGCAGATAGTTGGCGGCAGCGATTTCCTGGCCTTCGGGCGACCACAGGTACTTGAGGTAGGCTTCGGCGGCTTCGCGGGAGCCTTTTTTCTCGACAACCTTGTCGACCACGCTGACCGGTGGCTCGGCCTCGGCGGAAACGCTCGGGTAGATCACTTCGAACTGGTCGCGGCCGAATTCGCGGGCAATCATTTCCGCTTCGTTTTCAAAGGTCACCAGCACGTCGCCGATCTGGTTGGTCATGAAAGTGGTCGTCGCGGCGCGGCCGCCGGTGTCCAGTACCGGCGCCTGCTTGAACAGTTTGCCGACGAAGGCCTTGGCCTTGTTCTCGTCACCGCCATTTTTCAGCACGTACCCCCAGGCCGACAGGTAGGTGTAGCGACCGTTGCCGGAGGTTTTCGGGTTGGGCACGATCACCTGCACACCGTCCTTGAGCAGGTCGGGCCAGTCTTTCAAGGCTTTCGGGTTGCCTTTGCGCACGATGAACACCGTGGCCGAGGTGAACGGCGCGCTGTTGTTCGGCAGGCGGGTGGCCCAGTTCTCGGGCACCAGTTTGCCGTTGTCCGCCAGCGCATTGATGTCTGTGGCCATGTTCATGGTGATGACATCCGCTGGCAGCCCGTCGATCACCGAGCGCGCCTGCTTGCTGGAGCCGCCGAACGACATCTGCACGGTGATGTTTTCGTTGTGCTCGGCCTGCCAGTGCTTCTGGAAAGCGGTGTTGTAGTCCTTGTAGAAATCGCGCATCACGTCGTAGGAAACGTTGAGCAGGGTCGGGGCGGCGTGGGCCAGGCTGCCAAAAGTCAGGCCGGCGGCGAGAAGGGAGGCGCCAAAGAAGTTCTTCACTGCGAATTCCTTTTTATCAACGGGGGTTCCGGGCAATTAGCCAGCACACTAGCTGCAAGCCTATAGACCTTCAAGCATCAAAAAGTGCTTTGCTTATTCCAATTTCTTAAACAGCGCATTGCCACAACGGGAGCAGAAAGCGGCACCGTGTTCGTGGTTGTTTTTGCTGCACACCGGGCAATCGTGCTTGAGCTGGTCCCCGCGCATGGCGGTGGCCAGTTCAGCCGTGAAAATACCCGTCGGCACAGCGATGATCGAATAGCCGGTAATCATTACCAGGGATGACACCACCTGGCCCAGCGGCGTCTTGGGCACGATGTCGCCGAAGCCCACAGTGGTGAGTGTCACGATAGCCCAATAGATGCCCTTGGGAATGCTGGTAAAGCCATGCTCGGGGCCTTCGATGACGTACATCAGCGTGCCGAAGACGGTCACCAGGGTTGAGACGCTGACCAGGAACACGATGATTTTCTGCTTGCTCCCCCGCAGCGCCGCCATCAGGTAGTTGGCTTGCTTGAGGTAAGGACTGAGCTTGAGCACGCGGAAAATCCGTAGCATGCGGATGATCCGAATGATCAGCAGGTATTGGGCATCGCTGTAGTACAGCGCCAGGATCCCCGGCACGATCGCCAGCAGGTCCACCAGCCCGTAGAAACTGAAGGCATAGCGTAGCGGCTTGGGCGAGCAGTACAGGCGCAGGCCGTACTCGACGATGAAGACGAAGGTGAAGCCCCACTCGATACCGGCCAGCAGGGCCGCGTAGTTTTTATGCACGCTGTCGATGCTGTCGAGCATCACGATCACCAGGCTGGCGAGGATGATCAACAGCAGGGTGCTATCGAAGCGCCGACCGGCGACGGTGTCGGACTGGAAAATGATCACGTAGAGGCGTTCGCGCCAGTTGTTGCTGCTTTGCATAATCGTCGCCTGAACCGGAATCAGCGAAGCCTAGGGCGATTGCCCTGCAGAGCGCAAGGCGTGCTGTCGAGGCTGGCCTGGCGCCACGCCCGGCCGGTGGCCTGGATCAACCAGCACGCGAGGATGAACGGTGCCGTCAGGGGAGGCAGGCCGAGGGCGATAAAACCAGGGGTAAGCATGACCGCCAGGAGAATGCCCGCCAGTGGCAGCCAGGTTTGGCGGCGCTGTTGGCTGAGGGCCAGCGCCACCAACACCGGGTTGTAGCCACCCAGCCCGCAAAGAGCGGTTGCGTTTTCATGTTGCGACAAGGTAAAGGCCAGGCCGGCGGCGGAACCGAACAATGCCCAAGCGCCTGCGCACCGGTTGGCCAGCAGCAGACCGGCGGCGATCAGCGCCCCGGCCGCTGGATGACCGAGAAACATGACCTGGCCCAGTCCGCTCAAATGCGCGGCAAGCAGGTTGGGTACTGTCATTTCAATCGAGGTGGTTGAGGGCGGCGGCAGGGTGAAACTCATCAGCAGCCAAGCCAACCCTACAAAAGGCGCAGTGTAGGCGGGCAGGCATCGAGGGCCTCGGCTGCGCTTGAGCCACTGCTGGGTCAACATTGCGCTGAGACCGCCTGCGGCGATGATCAACGGCGGCAACAGGACGGACCAGGGCAACGCGAGGCTCAGCAGCAAGCCCAGCAGGATGCCGTTGTAACTGAACAGCCCGGCTTGCCGGTCGACCTTGGCGTAACCGCGTCGCTGGGCCGTGAGCAACCCGGCGACCCCGCCCAGTAACGCGCCGCCGAACAGGGCCGGCGCAGTGAGCAGGATCGCCAGCAGGCACAGCAGGCCGCACAACGGATGGCGTTGGAGGAAGACTTGGCTGAAGCCGTTGAGCAGGGCGGTGGCCCAGTCGGGGCAGTGGGTGTTGGAGAAATGGTTGGGCATGATGGATCGCAGATAAGAGAGCACTGTGGCGAGGGAGCTTGCTCCCGCTCGATTGCGTCGCAACCGTCAAAAAGAGGGGCCGCTGCGCAGCCCAGCGGGAGCAAGCTCCCTCGCCACAGAAAATTAGATCAACGTCTCGATGCGCAGTGAATTGGTCGACCCTGGCTGCCCGAACGGCACGCCCGCCGTGATCAGCAGGGTATCGCCGCGCTGGGCCATACCTTGGGCCTGGGCGATTTCCAGGGCGGTGGAACAGACTTCATCCACTTGCTTCAATCGATCGTTGACCACCGAATGCACGCCCCAGGCCACCGTCAGACGGCGGGTGGCCTGCAGGTTTGGCGTGAGGTTGAGGATCGGCACCGTCGGCCGTTCCCGCGCCGCCCGTAGACTGGAACTGCCCGATTCGCTGTAGTTCACCAGCACCGCCACCGGCAGCACGTTACTGATACGGCGGATCGCGCAACTGATCGCGTCCGACACCGTGGCTTCGGCTTTCGGCCGGCTGACGTCCAATTGCGCCTGATAGTCGGGGCCGTTTTCCACTTGGCGGATGATCTTGCTCATCATCTGCACGGCTTCGAGGGGGTAATCCCCTGAAGCGGTTTCCGCCGACAGCATCACGGCGTCGGCCCCCTCGGCCACGGCGTTGGCCACGTCGGTGACTTCGGCGCGGGTGGGCGCCGGGGAGAAACGCATCGACTCGAGCATCTGGGTCGCCACCACTACCGGTTTGCCGAGGGCGCGACAGGTGCCGATGATGTTTTTCTGGATCTGCGGCACGCTCTCGGCCGGGACTTCGACACCCAGGTCACCACGAGCAACCATGATCGCGTCACTCAATTCGGCGATTTCCCGCAGTTGGGTCACCGCCGACGGTTTCTCGATCTTCGCCATCAGGAACGCCTTGTCGCCGATCAGCGCCCGGGCCTCGCGGATGTCCTCGGGGCGTTGGACGAACGACAATGCCACCCAGTCCACGCCCAGCTCCAGGCCGAAACTCAAGTCGCGCCGGTCCTTGGCGGTCAATGGGCTCAGGTCGAGCACGGCCTGGGGCACGTTCACGCCTTTGCGGTCCGACAGCTCGCCGCCGTTGAGCACCTCGGTGTCGATGGCATCGCTGTGCCTGGCGGTCACGCGCAGGCGCAACTTGCCGTCGTCCAGCAGCAGGTCCATGCCCGGCTCCAGGGCTGCGATGATCTCCGGATGGGGCAGGTTGACCCGGCGTTGATCGCCGGGCGTCGGGTCCAGGTCCAGACGCAGGGCCCGGCCGCGTTGCAACAGGACCTTGCCGTCGGCGAATCGGCCGACCCGCAGCTTCGGGCCTTGCAGGTCCATCAGGATACCCAGCGGGTAATTGAGCTGCCGCTCGACCTCGCGAATCCACTGGTAGCGCTGGACGTGGTCGGCATGCTCGCCGTGGCTGAAGTTCAGGCGGAAGATGTTCACGCCGGCCTGTACCAGGGCGCGGATGTCATCGATGCCGCGGGTGGCGGGGCCGAGGGTCGCGAGGATCTTGACCTTTTTATCAGGCGTCATGTTTGGGGTTCTCGAGGATCAGGATGGCGCGAAAGTCGTTGACGTTGGTGCGGGTTGGTTCGGTGACGATCAGCGCATCCAGGGCGGCGAAGTAACCGTAGCCATTGTTGTTGTCCAACTCGTCGCTGGCGCACAGGCCCAGTTCGGCAGCGCGGCGATAACTGTCCGGGGTCATGAGGGCGCCGGCGTTGTCTTCGGAACCGTCGATGCCGTCGGTGTCGCCGGCCAGCGCATAGATGCCCGGATGCCCCTTGAGGCTGTCGGTCAGGCTCAGCAGGAATTCTGCATTGCGTCCGCCACGACCGTCGCCGCGCACGGTGACGGTGGTTTCGCCACCGGAGAGGATCACGCACGGTGCTGCCAGCGGCTGGCCGTGCAGGGCGATTTGCCGGGCAATGCCGGCGTGGACTTTCGCCACCTCCCGGGATTCGCCTTCCAGGTCGCCGAGGATCAACGGGCTGAAACCGGCCTGGCGCGCCTTTACCGCGGCGGCTTCCAGGGATTGCTGGGGACGGGCGATCAATTGGAAGTGGTTGCGGGCCAGGCTCGGGTCGCCGGGCTTGACGGTTTCCGACGCTGGATTGTGCAGCCAGTCGCGTACCGACGCCGGCACATCGATGTGGTAGCGCTGGAGAATCGCCAGGGCTTCGGCCGAGGTGCTGGGGTCGGCCACGGTGGGGCCGGAGGCGATGACCGTGGCCAGGTCACCCGGCACATCGGAAATCGCGTAGGTGTATACCGTCGCCGGCCAGCAGGCCTTGCCCAGGCGCCCGCCCTTGATCGCCGAGAGGTGCTTGCGCACGCAATTCATCTCGCCGATGGTCGCCCCGGATTTGAGCAGTGCTTTGTTGATCGATTGCTTGTCGGCCAGGGTGATGCCTTCGGCGGGCAGGGCCAGCAGGGCAGAACCGCCGCCGGACAAGAGGAAGATCACCCGGTCGTCTTCGCTGAGATTGCTCACCAGCCCCAGGACTCGCTGGGCCACGGCCAAGCCGGCGGCGTCAGGCACCGGGTGGGCGGCTTCCACTACTTCGATTTTCTGGCAGGGCGCGCCATGGCCGTAGCGGGTCACCACCAGGCCGGACACGTCACCCTGCCAGCAGCGCTCGACCACTTGCGCCATGGCCGCCGCGGCCTTGCCGGCACCGATGACGATCACCCGGCCGCTGCGATCGCCGGGCAGGTAGTGCTCAAGGACGTGGTGCGGATGGGCCGCATCGATGGCTGTGGCAAACAGCTCGCGCAGCAGTTGTTGCGGATCGACCGACATGGCGGGCTCCCGGTTTTTATTATTGGCTGAAGCGACTCGGTTATCTGTGGGAGCGAGCAAGCTCGCTCCCACAAGGGGAATGCAGGGCTTATTTGTCGCGAATGGAGAAATTGGCCATATGCTCCAACCCCTTGATCAGCGCCGAGTGATCCCAGTTGCTGCCGCCAATGGCCGCGCAGGTGCTGAACACTTGTTGGGCGTTGGCGGTATTGGGCAGGTTGATGTTCAGTTCCTTGGCGCCTTGCAGGGCCAGGTTCAGGTCCTTCTGGTGCAGGCTGATGCGGAAGCCCGGGTCGAAGGTGCCCTTGATCATGCGTTCGCCGTGCACTTCGAGGATCTTCGATGACGCGAAACCGCCCATCAGCGCTTCACGGACCTTGGCCGGGTCGGCACCGTTTTTTGCGGCGAACAGCAACGCTTCGGCCACCGCCTGGATGTTCAGGGCGACGATGATCTGGTTCGCCACTTTGGCGGTCTGGCCATCGCCGTTGCCGCCCACCAGAGTGATGTTCTTGCCCATGGCCTGGAAGAGTGGCAGGGCGCGCTCGAAGGCGGCGCTGTCGCCACCGACCATGATGCTCAGGGTCGCAGCCTTGGCACCGACTTCACCACCGGAGACCGGGGCATCGAGGTACTGCGCGCCTTTTTCATTGATCTTCGCCGCGAACGCCTTGGTGGCGGTGGGGGAGATCGAACTCATGTCGATCACCACCTTGCCCGCGCCCACGCCCGCCGCCACGCCGTCGGTGCGGAACAGCACGTCGTCGACCTGCGGGGTGTCCGGGACCATGACGATGATGAACTCGGCTTCCTGGGCCACTTCCTTCGGGTTGGCCAAAGCCACCGCGCCACCGGCCAGCAGGTCGGCCGGGGCCGCGTCGTGGTGCTGGGACAGGAACAGGTTGTGCCCGGCCTTTTGCAGGTTCAGGGCCATGGGGTGGCCCATGATGCCGGTGCCGATGAATCCGATTTTAGCCATGGAAAAATCCTCTTGTTGTTAGATGTCCCGGTGTCTCTGGGTTCGGTGTCCCTGTGGCGAGGGAGCTTGCTCCCGCTGGGTCGCGAAGCGGCCCCAGAAATCGTGCCGGGTGAAATCATGCGTCTGCTTCGCAGCCGAGCGGGAGCAAGCTCCCTCGCCACAAAAGCTCGCGCGGGATCAGATCGCGTTATGGGTTTTCAGCCAGCCCAGGCCGGCTTCGGTGGTGGTCAGCGGCTTGTATTCACAGCCGACCCAACCCTGGTAGCCGATGCGGTCCAGGTGTTCGAACAGGAAGCGGTAGTTGATCTCGCCTGTACCCGGCTCGTTGCGCCCCGGGTTGTCCGCCAGCTGCACATGGTTGATCTCGCCCAGGTGCGCCGACAGGGTTCGGGCCAGGTCACCTTCCATGATCTGCATGTGGTAGATGTCGTATTGCAGGAACAGGTTCGCGCTGCCTACCTGCTCGCGAATCGACAGGGCCTGGGCGGTGTTGTTCAGGTAGAAGCCAGGAATGTCACGGGTGTTGATGGCTTCCATCACCAGCTTGATGCCTTTGGCCTGCAACTTTTCGGCGGCGTATTTCAGGTTGGCGACGAAGGTTTTCTCCACCAGGGTTTCACTGCAGTTCTGCGGACGAATCCCCGACAGGCAGTTGACCTGGGTGTTGCCCAGCACCTGGGCATAGGCGATGGCCAGGTCGACACCGGCGCGGAATTCCTCGACCCTGTCCGGCAGGCAGGCAATGCCGCGCTCGCCCTTGGCCCAGTCACCGGCCGGCAGGTTGAACAGCACTTGGGTCAGGCCGTGGGCGTCGAGCAAGGCCTTGAGTTCGGCGGAGCTGTAGTCATAGGGGAACAGGTATTCGACGCCACTGAACCCGGCCTTGGCGGCGGCTTCGAAACGGGCGAGGAAATCCTGCTCGGTGAACAGCATGGACAGGTTGGCGGCGAAACGCGGCATGACAGTCTCCTATGGACGAGTAGAGGCCCCTTGTGGCGAGGGAGCTTGCTCCCGCTCGAGTGCGAAGCCCTCAAAAAAGGGGCTGCTGCGCAGCCAGCGGGAGCAAGCTCCCTCGCCACAGGTCCGGTGATTTCCTTGATGAACAGTATTGCCTGTGAAGGCCTCAGTACTAGTCGAGCAATGAAATGGCAGTCGGTGCATCGTTGCCCACCAGCGCCAGATCTTCAAACTCATTGACGGCGTTGATCTCGGTGCCCATGGAAATGTTAGTCACCCGTTCCAGGATAATCTCGACGATCACCGGCACCTTGAACTCCTCGATCATTTTCTCGGCCTGGCGCAGGGCCGGTGCGATCTGACTCGGTTCGAACACCCGTAGCGCCTTGCACCCCAGGCCTTCGGCCACGGCAATGTGGTCCACGCCATAGCCGTTGAGCTCCGGTGCGTTGAGGTTGTCGAAGGACAGCTGCACGCAGTAATCCATGTCGAACCCGCGTTGGGCCTGGCGGATCAGCCCCAGATAAGAGTTGTTCACCACCACATGGATGTACGGCAGCTTGAACTGCGCACCCACCGCCAGCTCTTCGATCATGAACTGGAAGTCATAGTCGCCCGACAGCGCGACGACCTTGCGGCTCGGATCGGCCTTGACCACCCCCAGCGCGGCCGGAATGGTCCAGCCCAAAGGACCTGCCTGGCCACAGTTGATCCAATGGCGTGGCTTGTAGACGTGGAGGAACTGCGCCCCGGCGATCTGTGACAAGCCAATGGTGCTGACGTAGCAGGTGTCCTTGCCGAATACCTGGTTCATTTCTTCGTACACACGCTGTGGCTTGACCGGCACGTTGTCGAAGTGCGTCTTGCGTTGCAGGCTGGCCTTGCGTTGCTGGCAGTCTTGCAACCAGGCGTCGCGGTTTTTCAGCTTACCGGCGGCTTGCCATTCACGGGCCACTTCGATGAACACCGTCAGGGCCGAGGCGGCATCGGAAACGATGCCCAGGTCGGGAGTGAACACGCGGCCGATCTGGGTCGGCTCGATGTCCACGTGAATGAACGTGCGGCCTTCGGTATAGACATCCACCGAACCGGTGTGACGGTTGGCCCAGCGGTTGCCGATGCCCAGCACCACGTCCGACTTGAGCAAGGTTGCGTTGCCATAGCGATGGGAGGTTTGCAGGCCGACCATGCCGACCATCAGCGGGTGATCGTCGGGGATGGTGCCCCAGCCCATCAAGGTTGGGATGACGGGGATGCCAGTCAGTTCGGCGAACGCCACCAGCAGTTCGCTGGCATCGGCGTTGATGATGCCGCCGCCAGCCACCAGCAATGGACGCTCAGCCTGATTGAGCATCGCCAGGGCTTTCTCGATCTGCACGCGGTTGGCCGCGGGTTTGGCCAGGGGCAGTGGCTGGTAGGCGTCGATGTCGAATTCGATCTCGGCCATCTGCACGTCGAACGGCAGGTCGATCAGCACCGGGCCCGGACGGCCGGAGCGCATCTCGAAGAACGCCTTCTGGAAGGCATACGGCACCTGGCCCGGCTCGAGCACGGTGGTTGCCCATTTGGTCACGGGTTTGACGATGCTGGTGATATCCACAGCCTGGAAGTCTTCCTTGTGCAGACGGGCGCGAGGGGCTTGCCCGGTGATGCACAGGATCGGGATCGAGTCGGCCGAGGCGCTGTAGAGCCCTGTCACCATGTCGGTGCCGGCCGGGCCCGAGGTGCCGATGCACACACCGATATTGCCGGCCTTGGTGCGGGTGTAGCCCTCGGCCATGTGGGAGGCGCCTTCAACGTGGCGAGCAAGGACGTGATCGATGCCACCCACTTTCTGCAGGGCGGAGTACAGCGGGTTGATCGCGGCACCCGGGATACCGAAGGCGGTGTCCACGCCTTCACGGCGCATTACCAGAACGGCGGCTTCGATTGCTCTCATTTTGCTCATTGTTTGTGCCTCTTACGTTTTGTAATTGTATACAAGTGGCTGTGTGATGAGTGTATTCACGGTAAATGGCGCAGGTCAATCCATTTCCTCAAGCACCTGTTTCATTCGTCGGAAGGTCAGGTTTTGCTGTGGTCTTCATCGATTAAAGTGGCCTGCGAGGAATTATTGTATACAAAATTATGAATTACTGTGTTCTATTTGTTGTGTTCGGTTTTGCTGAAAGTGAAGCCCGCAAGGTTCTCCCATAACAAAAGAAGGACAGCACCCATGAGCGTTCTAACCTTGAAAATCGCCGTCAACCTGGCCGGGCAAGCCCTTGCCGTCGGTCGTGAAATCAGCGCTGCGCCTTTGACCGTCGCGGTCCTGGACAGTGGCGGACACCTGATTGCCTTGCAGCGCGAAGACGGCGCCAGCCTGCTTCGCCCGCAGATCGCCATCGGCAAGGCCTGGGGCGCCATCGCCCTGGGTAAAGGCTCGCGTCTGCTCGCCCAGGACGCCCAGCAACGCCCGGCGTTCTTTGCCGCTTTGAATGGGTTGGGACAGGGCAACGTCGTACCGGCCCCGGGTGGGGTATTGATCAGGGATCAGGATGGGAAGGTGCTGGGGGGCGATGGGGGTCAGTGGTGATGTTTCGGATGTGGATGAGCAGGTGGCGGTCAGGGCGGTGGAGGCGCTGCAGTTGAGGGCGGATGTGGGGGTGGTTGCTTGATTTTTATGCTGATTTGACTGGCGTCTTCGCGAGCAGGCTCAGATTTGATGCTGGACACATAATGTCTAAATACCGCAAACCCAGTGTGGGAGCGGGCTTGCTCGCGATTGAAGGCGACTCGGTCTTCAGTCTGGCTCACACCCCTTCAACACCAACCGAATAATCGTCTGCGCCGCCGCTTCGTAATCCGCTTCATCCAGCTTGGCCTTGCCGGTCACGGCGCTGATCTGCCAGTCGAAATCGGCATAGGTCTGGGTGGCGGCCCAGATGCTGAACATCAGGTGGTTGGGGTCGATGGGGGCGATCTGGCCACGGTCGATCCAGGTCTGGATGCAGTCGATGTTGTGCCGGGCCTGGGCGTTGAGTTGTTCCACCAGGTCGGGGCTCAGGTGGGGGGGCGCCGTGCATGATTTCGCTGGCGAAGACTTTCGAGGCGAAGGGCAGGTCGCGGGAAATGCGGATCTTGGAGCGGATGTAATGACTCAGTACCTCGCCGGGCACACCGTCGGCATTGAACGGTGTCGAAGCCTGGAGAATCGGCTCGATGATGCTTTCCAGTACCTCGCGGTAGAGGTTTTCCTTGGATTTGAAGTAGTAGTAGACGTTGGGTTTGGGCAGGCCCGCCTTGGCCGCGATGTCGCTGGTCTTGGTCGCGGCGAAGCCCTTGTCGGCAAACTCTTCGCTGGCGGCACGCAGGATCAATTCTTTGTTGCGCTCGCGGATAGTGCTCATAAACCCAGGGGTTCCTTGCCTGTTCTGGCGGTGGCGCATGGTAGCACCGGCCTCGCGCGGCGCTCAAGAATGCCCAAGGCGCCGCGGCTCGCGGTATGCTGCGCGGCATTATTATTCAAGGAGCCCACTCCATGGCTGGAAGCAGTTTGCTGGTACTGATCGACGATATCGCCACCGTGCTCGACGATGTCGCGCTGATGACCAAGATGGCCGCCAAGAAAACCGCCGGCGTGCTCGGCGATGACCTGGCGCTCAATGCCCAGCAAGTCTCGGGTGTGCGTGCCGAGCGGGAGCTGCCGGTAGTCTGGGCAGTGGCCAAGGGTTCGTTTATCAACAAGTTGATCCTGGTGCCGTCGGCGCTGGCGATCAGCGCCTTCGTGCCCTGGTTGGTGACGCCGTTGTTGATGGTGGGCGGCGCCTACCTGTGTTTCGAAGGGTTCGAAAAGCTGGCCCACAAGTTCCTCCACAGCCCGGCCGAAGAGCAGGCAGAACATGCGCAACTGGTCGAGGCCGTGGCGGATCCGGCGGTCGATCTGGTGGCCTTTGAAAAGGACAAGATCAAGGGTGCGGTACGCACCGACTTCATCCTGTCGGCGGAAATCATCGCCATCACCCTCGGCACCGTTGCCGACGCCGCACTGACCCAGCAGGTGATCGTCCTGTCGGGCATCGCCATCGTCATGACCATTGGCGTCTATGGCCTGGTGGCCGGCATCGTCAAGCTCGATGACCTGGGGCTTTGGTTGACCCAGAAACCAGGGCAGGCCGCCAAAAGCATCGGAGGCGCCATCCTGAGTGCAGCGCCCTACATGATGAAAAGTCTGTCGGTGATCGGCACGGCGGCGATGTTCCTGGTGGGCGGTGGCATCCTGACCCATGGCGTGCCGGTGGTGCATCACTGGATCGAAGGCGTGACGGCCAGCGCCGGTGGTGCCGGGTTTATCGTGCCGATGTTGCTCAATGCGGTGGCGGGGATCGTCGCTGGGGCGGCGGTGTTGGCGGGGGTGATGGTGGTCGGCAAGGTCTGGAAAGCGCTGAAAGGCTAAGACCTGGCAACCCATGACAACTGTGGGAGCGAGCTTGCTCGCGATAGCGGTCTGTCAGACAACATAAAGGTTGAATGACAGGCCTTCATCGCCAGCAAGCTCGCTCCCACAGCGGGTTTTGGGGTGGCCGAACGTTACTCGGCAATCTGCAACTTGCGCGACTCGGTGTACACGTAGCGCACCTTCTCATATTCGAACGGCGAGTTCAGTTGCCCGTAGCGGAAGCTGGTCTGGTAGCGTTTGTCGACGCCGCGCAGAAGCAGCAATTCCGGGTGGTTGGCGCTGACTTCGGCGACATTGAGGTAGTTGATCGCTGATTCGGCCGTGTAGTCCACCAACAAGCCTGAGGTGTCGCGCAGGTTCGAAGGGCCGAAGATCGGCAATACGAAGTACGCGCCGCCAGGGACGCCGTAGAAGCCCAGGGTCTGGCCGAAGTCTTCGCTCTGGCGCGGCAGGCCCATGGCGGTGGCCGGGTCCCACAGGCCGGCGATGCCGACGGTGGTGTTGAGCAGCAGGCGCGCTGTGGTTTCCATCGAACGCTTGCCCTTGAATTGCAGCAGGCTGTTCATCAGGTTCGGCACATCCCCCAGGTTGTTGAAGAAGTTGCTGACGCCGGTGCGCACGAAGCTGGGCGTGACGTAGCGGTAGCCATCGACCACCGGCAGGAAGACCCATTGGTCGAAGCGGTAGTTGAAGTGGTAGACGCGGCGGTTCCAGGATTCCAGCGGGTCATAGACGTTCAAGGCATTGAGCGTCGAGCGCTCGAACTCACGCTGGTCCAGCCCCGGGTTGAACTTGAGCTTGCTCAACGGCTCCTTGAAACCGTCGGAGTCCACCACCACAGGCGCATTGGCCTTGCTGTTATCGGCCTGGGCCAGGCCAGCACTCATTAACGCAGCGATAAGCAGGAGATATTTAGCCACGGAAGAACTCCAGCATCGCGTCGCTGTTGACGCGGTAATTAATGTTGCCGCAATGGCCGCCCAGTGGATAAACCGTCAAGCGGTCGCCAAAGGTCTTGCGCAGGAAGCCCAGGTCACCCGGGCCGAGGATCACGTCGTCAGCGTTGTGCATGACGGCAATCTTCGGGCTGTCGTGCAGGTAATCCTTCAGCGCGTACAGGCTGACCTGGTCGACCAGTTGCAACAGGCTGCCGCCGTCAGTGCGCGCGCGCCACATCGGAATCACCTGCTCGGTGAGGTAACAGTCGAAATCGCATTGCAGTGCACGCTTGAGGAACGGCGTCAGGCTGGTGCTTTCGGTAATCGGGAACTTGGGCGGGATGATCAGCCCGCGCCGATTGATCAGGTCCGAAGTGAACGCGATGTCGGCCGCCGAGAAACGGAACGAGGTGCCGATCAGCATGGCCATCTGCTCGTTGCTCAAGTGTTGCTTGGACTGCTGGAAGTCATAGAGCAGCGCATCGTTGAGGTCGATGTAGCCTTTTTGCTGGAAGTAGCGCGTCAGCTTGTTCAGTACCAGTTCGTAGAACGTGGTGGTGCTGTTGATGCCCTTGACCTCGGTCTGGACCAGTTTGTCCAGGTTGGTGATCGAGGTGTAGAGGTTCACCGGTGGGTTGAGCAACAGCACTTTCTTGAAATTGAAGCTGCGCCGGGTTTCGTCCAGGTGTGCGACGAAGGCCGCGTCCAGGGCGCCGAGGCTGTAGCCGGTCAGGTAATACTCGGTCACTGGCAGCTTGGGGTTCTGCGCGCGCACGGCTTGCATCACCCGGTACATGTCTTCGGCGTCTTCCTTGCTGATGCCCGGGGTGGCAAAGCGTGAGGCGGCGCTCATGAAGTCGAAGCTGGTGGGCGAGGACAACTGCACCACGTGGTAGCCGGCCTTGTAGTAGAGGCGCTTGAGGTATTCATTAATGCTACTGTCAAAGCGCGCACCGGTGCCGGCGATGAGGAAGATCAGCGGCGCGGGTTTGTCCTGGGTGGCCATGCGGTAAGTGAGGCTTTTCACCGGCCAGAAGTTGTCCGGCAGGATGAACTCGCGTTCCGGGCGCAGGGTCAGGCTGTGGTCCGCCTGATTGATGTCTTCGATCAGCGGCAGCTCCGGGCGCAGGTCCGGCGGAGTGGTGGCGATGGTCGCTTCGAACGGGTTGGTCAAGGGGTAGCCATAGCTGGCGGCGTCAATGTCTGCCGCCAGCGCGGACGCACTCAGGATAAGGCCGCCGAGAAGGGCAGCGAAGCGCAAGGAACGGAGCATGACTGGATCCCTTAGAGGAAGGTGCCGAATGAGGTTCGCAGGCTATGACCACCGAAGCAGAGCCAAGTGCCATGACGGGCACAAAACAGGCACGGACGGGGTGCGATAGTAGCGGGACGATACACGGTCGTGCGTGCTGGCGGCTAGTTATCTGGCGTTTGCCGGATTTGACTGCTAAATCTCATGTGTGATGGAGCTACAAATGCCCGGAACTGAGAGCTGGCGTTCTGATGTCGTTTCTCGTTGCCTCGACGTCGCAGGCAGAGCAGGTTCCAGATCGGCGCGGGTTGATGATCGACAGGTCAGTACTCCACTGACGTTCGAGCCGGTTTCTAAGCGGGCGTGATGGGGGCGCTGCCACCATAACTATACGTTGACGCCGCTCGGCATCCGCCGGGCGCAGCACTTTCGGGGAAGTAACGATGAAGATGCGACGACTCTTGGGCGCAGGTGCCGCACTGGTACTGGCGATCAGCTCCACACTGGCTAGCGCCGAAACCAAAACCCTGAGCATCGGTTACGTTGACGGCTGGTCCGACAGCGTCGCGACCACTCACGTGGCCGCCGAAGTGATCAAGCAGAAACTCGGTTATGACGTGAAGCTGCAAGCGGTCGCGACCGGGATCATGTGGCAGGGTGTGGCCACCGGCAAACTCGACGCGATGCTTTCGGCTTGGCTGCCGGTGACTCACGGCGATTATTGGACCAAGAACAAGGATCAAGTGGTCGATTATGGCCCGAACTTCAAGGACGCCAAAATCGGCCTGATCGTGCCGGAGTACGTCAAGGCCAAGTCGCTCGAAGATCTCAAGACCGACGACTCCTTCAAGAAGCGCATCGTCGGCATCGATGCCGGTTCAGGCGTGATGCTCAAGACCGAACAGGCAATCAAGGACTACGACCTGACCGGTTATCAACTCAAGGCCAGTTCCGGTGCCGGCATGATTGCCGAGCTGACCCGCGCCGAGAAGAAAAACGAATCCATCGCGGTCACCGGTTGGGTGCCGCACTGGATGTTCGCCAAGTGGAAACTGCGCTTCCTGGAAGACCCGAAAGGCGTCTACGGCGCGGCTGAGACTGTAAACAGCATCGGCAGCAAGGAACTGGGCGCTAAGGCGCCGGAAGTGGCCGAGTTCCTGAAGAAGTTCCAGTGGGCTTCGAAAGACGAGATCGGCGAAGTCATGCTGGCGATCCAGGAAGGGGCTAAGCCGGACGCAGCGGCCAAGGACTGGGTCGCCAAGCACCCGGACCGTGTAAAAGAGTGGACCGGCAAGTAACTCACCGGGTTTAGCTGGCTCGAAAACCGTATGGCGTTGTGTCATGCGGTTTTTTTGTGCCTGCAATTCTTCGATTGGCACCGCTCCCACAGGGGGAATACCAATAATGTGCGGGAAACTGGTAAAGCCGTCATATCGTTCTAATACTAAGGTCGTCTGGAACCTGGCCTTGAGCCGCATAGAGTAGGGCTGTTCCAATTAAATCTGTGCTGCGAGGATAAAAACAATGAACGACAGCATTTACCTCTCGATTCAAAACAGCCCGCGCTTCAAGGAGCTGGTTCGAAAAAGAGAAAAGTTCGCCTGGATTCTCTCGGCGATCATGCTTGGGTTGTATTCCGGCTTCATTCTTCTGATCGCCTACGGGCCACACATTCTCGGGGCCAAGATCACGCCTGAGTCCACCATGACCTGGGGTATTCCCATCGGTGTCGGCCTGATTCTCTCGGCTTTCGTTCTGACTGCAATCTACGTACGGCGCGCCAACGGCGAGTTCGACGACCTGAACAATGCGATTCTCAAGGAGGCTCAGCAATGATCCGGCGTCTATTGGCCCTATTGAGCATCGCAGCGTTCGCCCCGGGCGCCTGGGCGGCTGAAGCCCTGACCGGTGCCGTGCAGAAGCAACCCCTTAACGTCGCGGCGATCCTGATGTTCGTTGCCTTCGTCGGCGCGACTTTATACATCACCTACTGGGCGTCCAAGAAAAACAACTCGGCGGCCGACTACTATGCGGCCGGCGGCAAGATCACCGGCTTCCAGAACGGCCTGGCAATTGCTGGCGACTACATGTCGGCGGCGTCTTTCCTGGGCATTTCCGCGCTGGTGTTCACCTCCGGTTATGACGGTCTGATCTACTCCATCGGGTTCCTGGTGGGCTGGCCGATCATTCTGTTCCTGATCGCTGAGCGCCTGCGTAACCTGGGTAAATACACCTTTGCCGACGTGGCGTCCTATCGCCTCGGGCAAACCCAGATCCGCAGTCTGTCCGCCAGCGGCTCGCTGGTGGTGGTGGCGTTCTACCTGATCGCGCAAATGGTCGGTGCCGGCAAGCTGATCCAGCTGCTGTTCGGCCTGGACTACCACGTTGCGGTGATCCTGGTGGGCATCCTGATGTGCCTCTATGTGTTGTTCGGCGGCATGCTGGCCACCACCTGGGTACAGATCATCAAGGCGGTGCTGTTGCTGTCGGGTGCTTCGTTCATGGCTCTGATGGTGATGAAGCACGTCAACTTTGACTTCAACATGCTGTTTGCCGAAGCGGTCAAGGTTCACCCTAAGGGTGAGGCGATCATGAGCCCTGGCGGCCTGGTGAAGGATCCGATCTCGGCCTTCTCCCTCGGTCTGGCGCTGATGTTCGGTACCGCTGGCCTGCCACACATCCTGATGCGCTTCTTCACCGTGAGCGACGCCAAGGAAGCGCGCAAGAGCGTGCTGTATGCCACCGGCTTCATCGGTTACTTCTACATCCTGACCTTCATCATCGGCTTCGGCGCGATCCTGCTGGTCAGCACCAACCCGGCCTTCAAGGACGCGGCAGGTGCCTTGCTCGGCGGTAACAACATGGCGGCGGTGCACCTGGCCAATGCCGTGGGCGGCAGCATCTTCCTCGGCTTCATCTCGGCGGTAGCCTTTGCCACCATCCTGGCGGTAGTCGCGGGTCTGACCTTGGCCGGTGCCTCGGCGGTGTCCCATGACCTGTATGCCAGCGTGATCAGGAAAGGCAGGGTCAACGAGAAGGATGAGATCCGCGTCTCGAAAATCACCACCATCGCCCTGGCGGTGCTGGCGATCACCCTGGGTATCCTGTTCGAGAAGCAGAACATCGCGTTCATGGTCGGCCTGGCGTTCTCCATCGCGGCGAGCTGCAACTTCCCGGTATTGCTGCTTTCGATGTACTGGAAGAAGCTGACCACCCGTGGCGCCATGATCGGCGGCTGGCTGGGCCTGGTCAGTGCCGTGGGCCTGATGATCCTCGGCCCGACCATCTGGGTGCAGATCATGGGTCACGAGAAGGCGATCTTCCCGTATGAATACCCTGCGCTGTTCTCGATGGCCATCGCCTTCGTCGGCATCTGGTTCTTCTCCATTACCGACAAGTCGGCTGAAGGTGCAAACGAGCGGGCGCTGTTCTTCCCGCAGTTCGTGCGTTCGCAGACTGGCCTGGGGGCGAGTGGGGCGGTTAACCACTGATGCGGTAAGCGGTAAGCGTCGTGATTGAAGAAATACCCCGGTCGAGAGGCTGGGGTATTTTTTTGTGCCGGGTTTATGAGGAGTGCCAGGTTTGCCGCCATCGCGAGCAAGCTCGCTCCCACATTGGAGCGCGTTCATCCTGTGGGAGCGAGCTTGCTCGCGATGACGTCGGGTCTGTCAATGCGGTTCTGGACCAGATAAAAAGAGGCACAAACAAAACAGCCCCTGCTCTTATATAAGAAGCAGGGGCTGTTTCAGTACAGCTTTGAACCTATCGCAAGGCAGGCCTTACTTGCGGTCTTCCAGCTGGGTAATGTCACGCGACTCGTAGCCAGTGTACAGCTGGCGTGGACGGCCGATCTTGTACGGGCTGGAGAGCATTTCCTTCCAGTGGGAGATCCAGCCGACGGTCCGCGCCAGGGCGAAGATCACGGTGAACATGCTGGTTGGAATGCCGATCGCCTTGAGGATGATCCCCGAGTAGAAGTCGACGTTCGGGTACAGCGAGCGTTCGATGAAGTATGGGTCGGTCAGGGCGATCTCTTCCAGGCGCATGGCCAGCTCGAGTTGCGGATCGTTCGTGATCCCCAGTTCCTTGAGCACTTCGTCGCAGGTCTGCTTCATGACGGTGGCGCGCGGGTCGCGGTTCTTGTAGACCCGGTGACCGAAGCCCATCAGCTTGAACGGATCGTTCTTGTCCTTGGCCTTGGCGATGAACTTGTCGATGTTCGAGACATCGCCGATTTCATCGAGCATGGTCAGTACCGCTTCGTTGGCACCGCCGTGGGCTGGGCCCCAGAGTGCGGCGATACCAGCGGCGATACAGGCGAACGGGTTGGCACCCGAGGAACCGGCCAGGCGCACGGTAGACGTGGAGGCGTTCTGCTCGTGGTCGGCATGGAGGATGAAGATCCGGTCCATGGCCTTGGCGAGCACCGGGCTGATCGGTTTGATCTCGCACGGGGTGTTGAACATCATATGCAGGAAGTTCTCTGCATAGGTCAGGTCGTTGCGCGGGTACATCATGGGCTGGCCCATGGAGTACTTGTAGACCATGGCTGCCAGGGTCGGCATCTTCGCCACCAGGCGGATCGCGGAGATTTCGCGATGCTGGGGGTTATTGATGTCCAGGGAGTCGTGGTAGAAAGCCGAGAGGGCGCCGACAACGCCGCACATGACGGCCATCGGGTGGGCGTCGCGACGGAAACCGTTGAAGAAGGTCTTCAACTGTTCGTGAACCATGGTGTGGTTCTTCACGGTGCTGACGAACTGGGCCTTTTGCTCTGCGGTTGGCAGCTCGCCGTTGAGCAGCAGGTAGCAGGTTTCCAGGTAGTCCGATTTTTCAGCCAGTTGCTCGATCGGGTAGCCGCGGTGCAGCAGGATGCCGTTGTCGCCGTCGATATAGGTGATTTTCGACTCGCACGAGGCGGTCGACATGAAACCTGGGTCAAAGGTGAAACGGCCCGTGGCCGTCAGGCCCCGTACGTCGATTACATCGGGACCAACGGTGCCGGTTAAAATGGGCAGCTCGACGGGGGCTGCGCCCTCGATGATCAACTGCGCTTTTTTGTCAGCCATGTGGCCTCCTATTAATGCTTGGAATCATCAGACAGACCCCCCACGCAGGGCCCGCACCACTATAGTGAGATAAATCCGAATGTCAATTTGCCTAAAGTCTTGCTCCAGAAGGCTTTAACCGGACTTTTTCCGCGAAATTACCTGCCGTTTACGCCTTTTGCGCCGTATGTGCAATGCGCTATTAGGGGAAGGTGAACGCGTTGTCATTAGTAGCCTAACTGTCTATACTCGGCCACCGACCGCCAGGGGCTTTTGGGCCTGCTTTCTTGGGGGTCGTCACTCCCTGGGTGGTGAGTACCTGACCAGTGCGCGCCCCAACAACTTTGCCCTGATTGTTAGGGGCTCTTCAGTGTGAAAAAAAAGCCGTGAAAAGCCAACGACCTGTAAACCTAGACCTAAGGACCATCAAACTCCCAGTCACTGCTTACACGTCCATTCTTCACCGTATTTCCGGTGTCATCCTCTTCGTCAGCCTGGCCATCATGCTTTATGCATTGGACAAGTCGCTCGATTCGGAAGAAGGCTTCGGTCAGGTGAAAGCGTGTCTGACCAGTCCGCTAGCCAAGCTAGTGATTTGGGGCATCCTGTCCGCCTTGCTGTATCACTTGGTTGCCGGTGTGCGCCACTTGATCATGGACATGGGCATCGGTGAGACGCTGGAAGGCGGCAAGCTGGGCTCGAAAATCGTTATCGCCGTTTCCGTGGTGGTAATCGTTCTGGCAGGAGTTTGGATATGGTAACCAACGTCACGAACCTTTCGCGTTCGGGCCTCTATGACTGGATGGCCCAGCGTGTGTCTGCGGTCGTTCTCGCGGCTTACTTCATCTTCCTGATCGGATATGTCGTAGCAAACCCAGGCCTGGGCTACGCCCAATGGCATGAACTGTTCGCAAACAACTGGATGCGTATCTTCAGTCTGCTGGCACTTGTCGCACTAGGCGCTCACGCCTGGGTCGGCATGTGGACCATCGCGACCGACTACCTGACGCCAATGGCGTTCGGTAAGTCGGCGACTGCCGTACGTTTCCTCTTCCAGGCAGTATGCGGCGTTGCGATGTTCGCTTACTTCGTCTGGGGTGTGCAGATTCTCTGGGGTATCTGATCCATGGCTAACATTCCAACGATTTCTTTCGACGCTATCATCATTGGTGGCGGCGGTGCCGGCATGCGCGCAGCGCTGCAGCTGGCACAGGGCGGTCACAAGACTGCCGTGATCACCAAGGTTTTCCCGACCCGTTCGCACACTGTTTCCGCCCAGGGCGGCATCACCTGCGCCATCGCCTCGGCCGACCCGAACGATGACTGGCGCTGGCACATGTACGATACCGTCAAGGGTTCCGACTACATCGGTGACCAGGACGCTATCGAATACATGTGTCAGGAAGGCCCGGCCGCGGTGTTCGAGCTGGACCACATGGGTATGCCATTCTCGCGTACCGAGCAAGGTCGTATCTATCAGCGTCCGTTCGGTGGCCAGTCCAAGGACTACGGCAAGGGCGGCCAGGCTGCGCGTACTTGCGCGGCGTCCGACCGTACCGGTCACGCGCTGCTGCACACCCTGTACCAGGGCAACCTGAAAGCCGGTACCACGTTCCTGAACGAGTACTACGCTGTTGACCTGGTGAAGAACCAGGACGGCGCCTTCGTCGGTGTGATCGCGATCTGCATCGAAACCGGCGAAACCACCTACATCCGCGCCAAGGCCACCGTACTGGCGACCGGCGGTGCAGGCCGTATCTACGCATCCACCACCAATGCCCTGATCAACACCGGTGACGGCGTCGGCATGGCCCTGCGTGCTGGCGTGCCGGTGCAAGACATCGAAATGTGGCAGTTCCACCCAACCGGCATCGCCGGCGCCGGTGTACTGGTGACCGAAGGTTGCCGTGGCGAAGGTGGTTACCTGATCAACAAGCACGGCGAGCGTTTCATGGAGCGTTATGCTCCGAACGCCAAGGACCTTGCCGGTCGTGACGTGGTTGCCCGTTCGATGGTTAAAGAAATCATCGCTGGCAACGGTTGCGGTCCGAATGGCGACCACGTGATGCTCAAGCTCGACCACCTGGGCGAGGAAGTGCTGCACAGCCGCCTGCCAGGCATCTGCGAACTGTCCAAGACCTTCGCTCACGTCGATCCAGTCGTTGCGCCGGTTCCAGTGGTTCCAACCTGCCACTATATGATGGGCGGCGTTGCCACCAACATTCACGGCCAGGCAATCACCCAGAACGCCGAAGGCGTGGACGAAATCATCCCTGGCCTGTTCGCAGTGGGTGAAGTGGCTTGCGTATCGGTCCACGGTGCCAACCGCTTGGGCGGCAACTCGTTGCTCGACCTGGTGGTCTTCGGTCGCGCTGCCGGCCTGCACCTGGAAAAAGCCCTGTCCGACGGTATCGAATATGACGATGCCACCGACGCCAACATCGAAGCCGCCTTGGCGCGTCTGTCCGCCCTGAACGAGCGTACCGAAGGCGAAGACGTGGCGACCCTGCGTCGCGAGTTGCAAAACTGCATGCAGAACTACTTCGGTGTATTCCGTACCGGCGAATACATGCAGAAGGGTATTGCCCAGCTGGCGCAATTGCGTGAACGAATCGCCAACGTGAAGATCAACGATAAGTCGCAGGCGTTCAACACTGCCCGTATCGAAGCGCTGGAGTTGCAGAACCTGCTGGAAGTGGCCGAAGCCACCGCCATCGCCGCAGAAGTGCGTAAAGAGTCCCGTGGCGCCCACGCCCGCGAAGACTTCGAAGACCGTGACGACGAAAACTGGCTGTGCCACACCTTGTACTTCCCGGGTGAAAAACGCGTCGCCAAGCGTGCCGTGAACTTCTCGCCGAAGACTGTTCCGACTTTCGAACCAAAAGTCCGGACTTATTAAGGGTGACCGCTATGTTGCAAGTCAGTGTTTATCGCTACAACCCTGATCAGGACGCTGCGCCGTTCATGCAGGACTTCCAGGTCGATACCGGTGGTAAAGACCTGATGGTGCTGGACGTGCTGGCCCTGATCAAAGAACAGGACGAAGGTTTCTCCTACCGTCGCTCCTGCCGTGAGGGCGTTTGCGGCTCCGACGGCATGAACATCAACGGCAAGAACGGCCTGGCCTGCATCACGCCGCTGTCGGCCGTGGTCAAGGGCAACAAGCTGATCGTTCGTCCGCTGCCAGGTTTGCCGGTTATCCGTGACCTGGTCGTCGATATGAGCATCTTCTACAAGCAATACGAGAAGGTGAAGCCATTCCTGCAGAACGACACGCCGGCTCCGGCCATCGAGCGTCTGCAGACTCCTGAAGAGCGTGAGAAGCTCGACGGTCTGTACGAGTGCATCCTGTGCGCTTGCTGCTCGACCTCGTGCCCATCCTTCTGGTGGAACCCGGACAAGTTCCTGGGCCCGGCCGCCCTGCTGCAAGCGTACCGCTTCCTGGCAGACAGCCGTGACACCAAGACGTCCGAGCGTCTGGCTTCGCTGGATGACCCGTTCAGCGTATTCCGCTGCCGCGGGATCATGAACTGCGTCAACGTCTGCCCGAAAGGCCTGAACCCGACTAAGGCCATCGGTCACATTCGTAACATGCTGCTGCAAAGCGGCGTTTGATTCAGCTGCTGTACCCGTAGGACCGTTGTACCCGTAAAGGCCAGGGCGCGGGCTTCAACCCGCGTCTTGGCTATAACCAGAACAGCCGCTCACAAAGCGGCGGTTCTTATTTTGAAGAAATGAGACAAGCAGGGGCATCCGGGCTGGTACCCGGACTATCAGCGTGATCCTAAGTGGCTTGTTTTAGTCGCTGCACTCGGACTTCTGCAAGTTTGCTCGGTGTTTTCGCCGGTGGTGTTCCCCTAATCGAGGGTGACCAAGCATGCAAGAAAGCGTGATGCAGCGCATGTGGAACAGTGCCCACCTTTCCGGTGGTAACGCTGCCTATGTGGAAGAGCTTTACGAGCTCTACCTGCACGACCCTAACGCTGTGCCAGAAGAATGGCGCACCTACTTTCAGAAGCTACCGGCCGACGGTAATTCTGCCACTGATGTTTCGCACTCGACGATTCGCGATCATTTCGTGTTGCTGGCAAAGAACCAGCGCCGCGCTCAACCGGTATCTGCCGGCAGCGTGAGCTCCGAACACGAGAAGAAGCAAGTTGAAGTATTGCGACTGATCCAGGCCTACCGGATGCGTGGCCACCAGGCAGCCCAGCTTGACCCGCTGGGGCTGTGGCAGCGTCCTGCACCTGCAGACCTGTCGATCACTCATTACGGCTTGACCAATGCCGACCTTGATACGACCTTCCGTGCCGGCGACCTGTTCATCGGCAAAGAGGAAGCGAGCCTACGCGAAATTCACGAAGCGTTGCAGCAGACATATTGCCGCACCATCGGCGCTGAATTTACGCACATCGTCGATTCCGAGCAGCGCCAGTGGTTCCAGCAGCGTCTGGAAAGCGTTCGTGGTCGTCCGACGTACTCCGCTGATATCAAGAGCCACTTGCTCGAGCGCGTCACCGCCGCCGAAGGCCTGGAAAAGTACCTGGGCACCAAATACCCGGGCACCAAGCGTTTCGGCCTGGAAGGTGGCGAAAGCCTGATCCCGCTGCTGGACGAGCTGATCCAGCGTTCGGGTTCCTACGGCACCAAGGAAGTTGTCATTGGCATGGCCCACCGTGGTCGCCTGAACGTGCTGGTCAATACCTTCGGCAAGAACCCGCGCGAGCTGTTCGACGAGTTCGAAGGCAAGAAGAAGGTCGAGCTGGGTTCCGGTGACGTGAAATACCACCAGGGCTTCTCGTCCAACGTGATGACCACAGGCGGCGAAGTGCACCTGGCCATGGCCTTCAACCCATCCCACCTGGAAATCGTTTCCCCGGTGGTCGAGGGTTCGGTCCGTGCTCGCCAGGACCGTCGCAACGATCCGACCGGTGAAAAGGTCCTGCCGATTTCCATCCACGGTGACGCTGCGTTCGCAGGTCAGGGCGTGGTCATGGAAACCTTCCAGATGTCGCAGACCCGCGGCTTCAAGACGGGCGGTACCATCCACCTGGTGATCAACAACCAGGTCGGCTTCACCATCAGCAACCCTGAAGACTCGCGTTCCACCGAGTACTGCACCGACGTTGCGAAGATGATCCAGGCGCCGATTCTCCATGTGAATGGCGATGACCCGGAAGCCGTACTGTTCGTGACCCAGTTGGCCATCGACTACCGCATGCAGTACAAGCGCGACGTGGTGATCGACCTGGTCTGCTACCGTCGTCGCGGCCACAACGAGGCCGACGAGCCAAGCGGCACCCAGCCTCTGATGTACCAGCAGATCGCCAAGCAGCGCACCACCCGTGAGCTGTATGCCGAGCGCCTGACCCAGAGCGGTGTGCTGGATGCTGCGCGCGTCCAGGAAAAAGTCGATGAATATCGCAATGCCCTGGACAATGGCCTGCACGTTGTAAAAAGCCTGGTCAAAGAGCCGAACAAAGAGCTGTTCGTGGACTGGCGTCCATACCTGGGCCACGCCTGGACCGCGCGTCACGACACCCGTTTCGACCTCAAGACCCTGCAGGAACTGTCCGCCAAGCTGCTAGAAATCCCGGACGGCTTCGTGGTTCAGCGCCAGGTCGCGAAAATCTACGAAGACCGGCAGAAGATGCAAGCCGGCGGCCTGCCGATCAACTGGGGTTATGCCGAAACCATGGCGTACGCGACCCTGGCGTTCGAAGGTCACCCTGTGCGCATCACCGGCCAGGACGTAGGCCGCGGCACTTTCTCGCACCGCCACGCGGCGCTGCACAACCAGAAAGACGCCAGCACCTACATCCCGCTGCAACACCTGTACAAGGGCCAGCCACGTTTCGACCTGTACGATTCGCTGCTGTCCGAGGAAGCCGTCCTGGCGTTCGAATATGGCTACTCCACCACCGAGCCGAATGCGCTGGTGATCTGGGAAGCCCAGTTCGGCGACTTCGCCAACGGTGCCCAGGTGGTGGTCGACCAGTTCATCACCAGTGGTGAGCACAAGTGGGGCCGTCTCTGCGGTCTGACCATGCTGTTGCCACACGGTTATGAAGGGCAGGGGCCGGAGCACTCGTCGGCACGTCTGGAGCGTTACCTGCAACTGTGTGCCGAGCACAACGTCCAGGTCTGCGTACCGACCACGCCGGCACAGATCTACCACCTGCTGCGTCGTCAGGTCATCCGTCCGCTGCGCAAGCCGCTGATCGTGCTGACACCGAAGTCGCTGCTGCGTCACAAGCTGGCGATCTCCACGCTCGAAGACCTGGCCGAAGGCTCGTTCCAGACCGTTATTTCGGAAATCGACACCCTGGACGCGGCGAAGGTCACTCGCCTGGTCCTGTGCAGCGGCAAGGTCTACTACGACCTGCTGGAAAAACGTCGTGCCGAAGGCCGCGAAGACATCGCCATCGTGCGTATCGAGCAGCTTTACCCGTTCCCGGAAGAAGACCTGATGGAGGCCATCGCGCCTTATACCAACCTCACCCATGTGGTGTGGTGTCAGGAAGAACCGATGAACCAAGGCGCGTGGTACAGCAGCCAGCATCACCTGCGTCGCAGCATTGGCAACCATAACAAGGCCCTGGGTCTTGAATATGCCGGCCGTGATGCGTCCGCTGCACCTGCGTGTGGTTATGCGTCGATGCACGCCGAGCAGCAGGAAAAACTGCTGCAAGATGCCTTTACCGTTTAACGCCTTCGCGCACCTGAAACCGAATTTAAGGAACCACAGATAATGGCTATCGAGATCAAAGCCCCCACTTTCCCGGAATCGGTTGCCGATGGCACCATTGCCACCTGGCACAAAAAACCGGGCGACGCGGTCAAGCGCGACGAACTGATCGTCGACATCGAAACCGACAAAGTCGTTCTGGAAGTGTTGGCCGAAGCTGACGGCGTGCTCGGCGAAATCATTGCCGAAGAGGGCGCTACCGTCCTGTCGAACCAGGTACTGGGCTCGATCCAAGAGGGCGGCGCTGCTGCCGCTGCTCCGGCCGCCGCCGCTGCGCCTGCCGCTGCCCAGGCCGCTGCTCCAGCTGCCGACGGTGAAGACGATCCAGTCGCTGCCCCGGCCGCGCGCAAGATCGCCGAAGAGAACGGCATCAACATCGCTTCCGTTGCCGGCACTGGCAAGGGTGGTCGTGTGACCAAGGAAGACGTGGTTGCCGCCGTTGCCGCCAAGAAAGCCGCTCCAGCCGCTGCTCCGGCCAAGGCTGCTGCGCCTGCCGCTGCCGCGCCGGTGTTCGCTGCCGGTGACCGTGTTGAAAAACGCGTTCCGATGACCCGCGTTCGCGCTACCGTGGCCAAGCGTCTGGTCGAAGCCCAGTCGAACATGGCGATGCTGACCACCTTCAACGAAGTCGACATGACAGAAGTCATGGCCCTGCGTTCGAAGTACAAGGATCTGTTCGAGAAGTCCCACAACGGCGTACGCCTGGGCTTCATGTCGTTCTTCGTCAAGGCTGCCACCGAAGCGCTGAAACGCTTCCCGGCGGTCAATGCGTCGATCGACGGTTCGGACATCGTCTACCACGGCTACGCCGATATCGGTGTTGCTGTTTCCAGCGACCGTGGCCTGGTGGTTCCAGTACTGCGTAACGCCGAACTGATGAGCCTGGCCGAAATCGAAGGCGGCATCGCCACCTTCGGCAAGAAGGCCCGTGACGGCAAGCTGTCCATCGAAGAGATGACCGGCGGTACGTTCACCATCACCAACGGTGGTACATTCGGTTCGATGATGTCGACCCCGATCGTCAACCCGCCGCAAGCGGCTATCCTGGGCATGCACAACATTCTGCAGCGTCCTATGGCGATCAATGGTCAGGTCGTGATTCGTCCGATGATGTACCTGGCGCTGTCCTACGATCACCGCCTGATCGACGGTAAAGAAGCCGTGACGTTCCTGGTAACCATCAAGAACCTGCTTGAAGATCCGGCTCGTCTGCTGCTGGATATCTGATTTTCGCCGCGAGGGCCGGTCTGTTGTGACCGGCCTCTTGCTGAAACAACCGGTTTCGTCCCACGACGGTCACCACAAGTGACCGTTCGGTTTGATTCGAAAAGGAATGACTCATGACTCAGAAATTCGACGTGGTAGTGATTGGTGCGGGCCCTGGCGGCTACGTAGCGGCCATCAAGGCTGCGCAACTGGGCCTCACCACTGCCTGCATCGAGAAATACACCGACAAAGAGGGCAAGCTGGCCCTTGGCGGTACTTGCCTGAACGTCGGTTGCATTCCTTCCAAGGCGCTGCTGGACAGCTCCTGGAAGTTCCACGAAGCGCAAGACGGCTTGGCCATTCACGGTATTGGCGGTGTCAACCGCGAAAATGTCACCATTGACGTGCCTGCCATGGTTGGCCGCAAAGCCAACATCGTCAAAGGCCTGACCTCGGGTGTTGCCACCCTGTTCAAGGCCAACGGCGTGACTTCGATCCAGGGCCACGGCAAGCTGCTGATGGGCAAGAAAGTCGAAGTGACCAAGCCAGACGGCTCGGTTGAAGTGATCGAAGCCGAAAACGTCATCCTGGCGCCAGGCTCGCGTCCGATCGACATTCCACCGGCTCCGGTCGACCAGAACGTGATCGTCGATTCCACCGGTGCCCTGGAATTCCAGAGCGTACCAAAACGCCTGGGCGTGATCGGCGCCGGCGTGATCGGCCTGGAGCTGGGTTCGGTATGGTCGCGCCTGGGCGCGCAAGTGACCGTACTGGAAGCCCTCGACACCTTCCTGATGGCCGCCGATGCCGCGGTCTCCAAGGAAGCGCTGAAAACCCTGACCAAACAGGGCCTGGACATCAAGCTGGGCGCTCGCGTGACCGGTTCGAAGGTCAACGGCGAAGAAGTCGTGGTCAACTACACCGACGCCAATGGCGAACAGACCATCACTTTCGACAAGCTGATCGTCGCGGTCGGCCGTCGTCCAGTGACCACCGATCTGCTGGCTGCCGATAGCGGCGTGGAACTCGACGAGCGCGGTTTCATCAAGGTTGATGATTTCTGCGCCACCACCGTACCGGGCGTCTTCGCCATCGGTGACGTGGTTCGCGGCATGATGCTGGCACACAAGGCCTCCGAAGAAGGCATCATGGTCGTCGAGCGCATCAAGGGCCACAAAGCCCAGATAAACTACGACCTGATCCCATCGGTTATCTACACCCACCCGGAAATCGCATGGGTCGGTAAAACCGAGCAGACCTTGAAAGCCGAAGGCGTTGAAGTTAACGTCGGCACCTTCCCGTTTGCAGCCAGTGGCCGTGCCATGGCAGCCAACGATACCGGTGGTTTTGTGAAAGTCATCGCCGATGCCAAGACGGATCGCGTATTGGGCGTTCACGTCATTGGCCCGAGCGCTGCCGAGCTGGTACAGCAAGGCGCGATCGGCATGGAATTCGGCACCAGCGCTGAAGATCTGGGCATGATGGTCTTCTCCCATCCGACCCTGTCCGAAGCCTTGCACGAAGCGGCCCTGGCCGTAAATGGCGGCGCCATCCACGTGGCCAACCGCAAGAAGCGTTAATAGACAATAAGAAACCACGGCGGTATGGCCCGTCGTGAGCCTTGCGAGCAAGACTCACCGCGGAATATCCGCTGGACGCAGCCTTGCGTAGCCGAACCGGTTAACTGGAACGCTACGCAAGCAGCAGTCACAGGTGGTGCGGCACCAGAACGGTGCAGCACCGAATGCGCAGTACCTAACGAAGACGGTAATAAGCATGAATCTTCACGAGTATCAGGGTAAGCAGCTGTTCGCTGAGTACGGCCTGCCAGTATCCACCGGTTACGCGGTAGACACCCCGGAAGCGGCAGCAGAAGCTTGCGACAAAATCGGCGGCAGCGAATGGGTTGTCAAAGCCCAGGTTCACGCCGGTGGTCGCGGTAAAGCGGGCGGCGTCAAGCTGGTTCGCAGCAAAGAAGACGCCAAAGCCTTCGCACAGCAGTGGCTGGGCAAGCGTCTGGTGACTTACCAGACTGACGCCAACGGTCAGCCAGTCACCAAGATCCTGGTTGAATCGTGCACTGATATCGCTAAAGAGCTGTACCTGGGCGCTGTCGTTGACCGTTCGAGCCGCCGCATCGTGTTCATGGCTTCCACCGAAGGTGGCGTGGACATCGAGAAAATCGCTCACGACACCCCTGAGAAAATCCTCAAGGCCACCATCGATCCACTGGTTGGCGCACAGCCATTCCAGGGTCGCGAGCTGGCATTCCAGCTGGGCCTGGAAGGCAAGCAGGTCACTCAATTCGCCAAGATCTTCGTAGGTCTGGCCAAGCTGTTCCAGGACCACGACCTGGCACTGCTGGAAGTGAACCCGCTGGTGATCAAGGCCGACGGCGACCTGCACTGCCTCGATGCCAAGATCAACATCGACGCCAACGCCATGTACCGTCAGCCTAAGCTGAAGACTTTCCACGATCCGTCGCAAGACGATCCGCGCGAAGCGCACGCTGCCAAGTTCGAACTGAACTACGTAGCCCTGGAAGGTAACATCGGCTGCATGGTCAACGGTGCCGGCCTGGCCATGGGTACCATGGACATCGTCAACCTGCATGGCGGCAAGCCAGCCAACTTCCTCGACGTGGGCGGTGGTGCTACCAAGGAACGCGTAACCGAAGCGTTCAAGATCATCCTGTCCGACACTAACGTCGCTGCAGTACTGGTCAACATCTTCGGCGGCATCGTTCGCTGCGACATGATTGCCGAAGGCATCATCGGCGCCGTGAAAGAAGTTGGCGTGAAAATCCCGGTTGTTGTTCGCCTTGAAGGCAACAACGCTGAGCTGGGCGCTAAAGTACTGGCAGAAAGCGGTTTGAACATCATCGCTGCTACCAGCCTGACCGACGCTGCTCAACAAGTCGTTAAAGCTGCGGAGGGCAAATAATGAGCGTCCTGATCAATAAAGACACCAAGGTTATCTGCCAGGGTATTACCGGTTCGCAAGGTAGTTTCCACACCCAGCAAGCCATCGAATACGGCACCAAGATGGTTGGCGGCGTAACACCGGGCAAGGGCGGCACCGAGCACCTGGGCCTGCCAGTGTTCAACACCGTGAAAGACGCTGTAGCCGCCACTGGCGCCACCGCCAGCGTGATCTACGTTCCAGCTCCTTTCTGCAAGGACTCCATCCTTGAAGCAGCGTTCGGCGGCATCAAGCTGATCGTCTGCATCACCGAAGGCATCCCGACCATCGACATGCTGGAAGCCAAGGTCAAGTGCGACGAGCTGGGTATCACCCTGATCGGCCCTAACTGCCCAGGCGTGATCACTCCAGGCGAATGCAAGATCGGCATCATGCCAGGTCACATTCACTTGCCAGGCAAGGTCGGTATCGTTTCCCGTTCCGGCACCCTGACCTACGAAGCTGTGAAGCAGACCACTGACGCCGGTTTCGGTCAGTCGACTTGCGTCGGCATCGGCGGTGACCCGATCCCAGGCTCGAACTTCATCGACATCCTGAAGCTGTTCCAGGAAGACCCGAAGACCGAAGCGATCGTCATGATCGGTGAGATCGGCGGTTCGGCTGAAGAAGAAGCGGCTGCCTACATCAAGGCCAACGTGACCAAGCCGGTTGTTTCCTACATCGCTGGTGTGACTGCTCCTCCGGGCAAGCGCATGGGCCATGCTGGCGCAATCATCTCTGGCGGCAAAGGCACTGCAGACGAGAAATTCGCTGCATTGCAAGACGCAGGCGTGAAAACCGTGCGTTCGCTGGCAGACATCGGCAAGGCCCTGGCCGAGCTGACTGGCTGGGAAATGAAGAAGTAAGCTTCGGCTGACTTTTTGTTCCAGCAACAAAGGCCACCTTCGGGTGGCCTTTGTCGTTTCTGGCCCTTGAAAATTCATGTGTTGTGGCGGCGGCTCTTGTGGCGAGGGAGCTTGCTCCCGCTCGGCTGCGAAGCAGTCGTAAACCAGGCAACGCATTTTGTCTGAATGAATACGGTCGCCTGTATGGGGGCTGCTTCGCAGCCCAGCGGGAGCAAGCTCCCTCGCCACGGGGGGCTGGCTCCTGAAAATTCCGCCGCGAGCCGAAAAATAGATACGTAAACGCGACACTGGAATGTCGCGTATCGGATAGTTCGCCCCTTAACAGTGCGTTTTTTCGCTAAATTCGTTAGGCTAGCAGCCATTTTTGCGACCGCTGCCCACAAGGAAGCGCCGCGCTAAACGGGTCGGTCCCATACGGATCGGCAGCATTTCCCTCACCCATAAGGGAAATCCCTCTCTAAATTCCGATTCAGTAGTGTGGTTTCCTTAATGAAAGTGTTGAAAGGCCAGGACATCCTGGCGCTTGGTTTCATGACATTTGCCCTGTTCGTCGGGGCCGGTAACATCATCTTCCCGCCTATCGTCGGTTTGCAGTCCGGGCCTCATGTCTGGATGGCGGCGCTGGGCTTTTTGATCACGGCGGTTGGTCTGCCAGTCATCACGGTGGTTGCACTGGCCAAGGTGGGCGGTGCGATGGACGCCTTGAGCAGCCCTATCGGCAAGGTCGCCGGCGGGTTGCTGGCGGCGGTGTGCTACCTGGCCGTCGGCCCGTTGTTCGCCACGCCGCGTACCGCCACCGTTTCGTTCGAAGTCGGCTTGGCGCCGTTGACCGGTGAAAGCCCGCTGGCCCTGTTCCTCTACAGCGCAGCGTATTTCCTGCTGGTGTTTTTCATCTCGCTCTACCCGGGCCGCCTGCTGGACACCGTCGGGCGCTTTCTCGCGCCACTGAAGATCATCGCCCTGGCCGTGCTCGGCATCGCGGCGTTTGCCTTGCCCGCGGGTGATATCGGCGTGGCGACCCCCGAGTACATAGCGGCGCCGTTCTCCCAAGGGTTCATCAACGGCTACCTGACCATGGATACCCTGGGCGCCTTGGTGTTCGGCATCGTCATCGTCAACGCGATCCGTTCCCGGGGCGTCGAGTCGCCGGCCTTGATCACCCGCTATGCGATCATCGCCGGGCTGATCGCCGGGGTGGGCCTGGCGCTGGTTTACGTCAGCCTGTTCCGCCTCGGTTCCGGCAGCCATGAGGTGGCCGCAGGGGCGACCAACGGCGCCGCTGTGCTGCATGCCTACGTGCAACACACCTTCGGCAGCCTGGGCAGTGGCTTCCTCGCCGTACTCATCTCCCTGGCGTGCCTGGTGACCGCAGTCGGCCTGACCTGCGCCTGCGCCGAGTACTTCAGCCGTGTCCTGCCGCTGTCCTACAAGACCCTGGTGGTGATCCTGGCGGCGTTTTCGCTGCTGGTGTCCAACCTGGGCCTGACCAAGCTGATCGCGTTCTCGATTCCGGTCCTCACCGCGATCTATCCACCGTGCATCGCCCTGGTGGCCCTGAGCTTCTGCAAGGACTTCTGGCACGAGCAGGGGCGCATCGTTGGCCCGGTGATGCTGGTGTCGTTCCTGTTTGGCCTGATCGACGCGCTCAAGGGCGCCGGCCTGGCAGACTGGATGCCGACGCAACTGGCCCACCTGCCGCTGAGCGAGCAGGGCCTGGCCTGGCTGGTGCCTTCGGTGATGACCCTGGCGGTCGCGGTGGTGTGCGATCGCCTGCTGGGCAAGCGCAGCGAAGCGTTGGCTTAAGCGGCTACAGGCAGATTCATCGGCAAGAACCGAAATGCCCCGTATCAATCGATACGGGGCATTTTTTTTGAGTGCAGTGTCTTTTTCCGTGGGCTAACGTCGAAGCAGTGTCTTGAAAGGCTTGCACAAAACCTTGTGGGAGCTCGCTCCCACAGGTCGGCATTTCAAGGCAAGTCTGGCTTTAGACGTCATGTTTTTAGACATACAGGAAATCGAATGTCATTCATCCAAGCCAACCTGATCCACCTGCTTGCCGCCGCCTGGTTCATCATCTGCTGGGCGGGCTACACCCGTTATGCCACCTGGAAGGCGCGCGACACGGCGTGCCTGGCCAGCGTGATGCACCTGTACCGCGAAGACTGGATGCGCCGCATGCTGCTGCGTGAGAACCGTATCGCCGATGCCAGCGTGATCGGCAACCTGGAGCGCAACGCATCCTTCTTCGCCTCCAGCACATTGATCATCCTGGCCGGTATCCTGACGGTACTCGGGGCGTCCGATCGGGCGGTGTCGTTGCTGGCGGACATACCCTTGGTGCAGCAGGCGTCCCAGGGCATGGCGGAGGTCAAGTTGCTGTGCCTGGCACTGGTGTTCGTGTATGCGTTCTTCACGTTCAGTTGGTGCATGCGCCAGTACAACTTCGCGGCAGTCCTGATTGGCTCGGCACCGATGATTGGTGAGCGCCATGTGTCGGAGCAGGAGCGCAAGGCCTTTGCACTAAGGGCTGCGCGGGTCATTTCCATGGCCGCCAACCAGTTCAACTTTGGCCTGCGTTCCTATTATTTCGGCATGACCATGTTGGCGTGGTTCGTCAGCCCCTGGTTATTCATGTTGATGAGTGCCGGTGTGGTGTTCGTGCTGTATCAGCGCGAGTTTCACTCCGATGTGCTGGACGTGATGGTCTATACCCCCACCGAAGCGCCAGTGTCCGAGGTGGGCAAGGAGGCGGCCTGACAAGCGTGCCGCCAAATCGCAGGCAAAAGAAAACCCGCATCAGGCGGGTTTTCCTTCACTGCTAAAACCGTATCAGTTGGTTTTAGGCGCGGTAGCAGGTGCTTCCTGCTGGGCGGCACTGTTCGATTCAGACTGAGCTTTGGCGGCTTCGGCGTTTTCTTTCGCCGCTTCGTTCACTTTATCCTGTGCTTCGCCCATTTTCTGCTGGGCTTCTTGGGAGTGTTGGTTGGCATCTTGAGCTTTGTCCTCGGATTTTTTATCGCAGGCAGCGAGGCCGAGGGAAGCGGCCAACATCAAGGCAATAGCAAAAGTCTTACGCATGGGGTGTTTCTCCTTATGGAAATAACTACTGGCCTTTTGAACGCCGCCCCTCGGATTAAGTTCCTGTTGCGTAACAGATATATAACTTTGCACTGCAATGGAACTTTGTGCATCGCGCCTGTTGCCAGGTCTCGTCACTCATTGGAGCGTTGATCGAATGGCCGAAGACCCCGTTTTTGAGCGTGCCACACGTTTTTTATCCGCACTCAGGCATTGCCAGGTGCTGGGCTTGAAGTTGCACAGTGCCAGTCGTGACGGGCTGACGGTCATCCTGCCGTTCAGCCCGAAAATCGTCGGCAATCCCCTGACGGGCATCATCCATGGCGGGGCGTTGACCTCATTGATGGACACCGCGTGTGGTATGTCGACCTTGTGTGTGCTGCCGCAATTCGAAGTCTGTCCCACCCTCGACCTGCGGATCGACTACATGCACGCGGCCGAACCCCACAAGGATGTCTACGGCTTCGCGCAATGCTATCGGGTGACCCCAGACGTGATCTTCACCCGGGGTTTCGCCTACCAGGACGATCCCGAGCAACCCATCGCCCATGTGGTGGGCACCTTCATGCGCCTGGGCCAGCATGCCAGGGGAATGGGGAAGGGTAGTCCGATGACCGCTGTGGGCCAGCCATGACCGATATCCTTCAGGAACAACTGCGCCGCGCCTGCGAGCAGGGCGACTACGCGCTGCTGCTCGCCTCGATTCCCTATGCCCAACTCATCGGCGTCGAATGCACGCGCCAGGGCGACGACTTGTTGTTTCGCCTGCCGGCCAACAAAGACAACATTGGTAACCCTTTACTGCCGGCCATCCACGGTGGGGTCATCGCCGGTTTCATGGAACTGGCCGCTGCCGTGCATTTGTTGATCGCCACTGGTACGCCGGGCATACCGAAAATCATCGATTTCTCCCTGGATTACCTGCGCACCGGACAGTTTCGCGACACCTACGCCAAATGCCAGGTCTGGCGCCAGGGCCGGCGGGTCGCCAACGTCGCGATCACCGCCTGGCAAGACGTCGAGGCCGAACCCATCGCCACTGCCCGGGCCCATTTCAAGATCCAGGAGCCGTCAAAACCGGATCGCCCTTGAAATCATCAGCGTTGCCCCCACCTTGAGGACATCCCGCCGCCAATCTCAGCGAGGCGGACACCACCATCCACTTGGAGTTTGATGACCATGAGCGTGGAAACTCAAAAGGAAACCCTGGGCTTCCAGACCGAGGTGAAGCAACTGCTGCACCTGATGATTCACTCGCTGTATTCCAATAAGGAAATTTTCCTTCGCGAGTTGATTTCGAACGCCTCTGACGCTGTCGACAAATTACGTTTCGAAGCCCTTTCCAAGCCTGAATTGCTGGAAGGCGGCGCTGAGCTGAAAATCCGTGTGAGCTTCGACAAGGACGCAAAAACCGTCACCCTCGAAGACAACGGCATCGGCATGAGCCGCGAAGAGGTCATCACGCACCTGGGCACCATCGCCAAGTCCGGCACCGCCGACTTCATGAAGAACCTGTCCGGCGACCAGAAGAAAGATTCCCACTTGATCGGTCAGTTCGGCGTCGGTTTCTATTCCGCGTTCATCGTGGCCGACCAGGTCGAAGTGTTCAGCCGCCGTGCCGGCCTCGCTGCGAGCGAAGGCGTGCACTGGTCGTCCAAGGGCGAGGGCGAGTTTGAAGTCGCCACCGTCGACAAGGCCGATCGCGGCACCCGCATTGTGCTGCACCTCAAGTCCGGCGAAGACGAGTTCGCCGATGGCTGGCGCCTGCGCAACATCATCAAGAAGTACTCCGACCATATCGCGCTGCCGATTGAGCTGCCGAAGGAAGTCACCGCTGCCGAAGGCGAAGAAAAGCCTGAAGTGGAATGGGAAACCGTCAACCGCGCCAGTGCCCTGTGGACCCGTCCGCGCACCGAAGTGAAAGACGAGGAATACCAGGAGTTCTACAAGCACATCGCTCACGATTACGAGAACCCGCTGAGCTGGAGCCACAACAAGGTCGAAGGCAAGCTGGAATACAACTCGCTGCTGTACGTGCCGGCCCGTGCGCCGTTCGACCTGTACCAGCGCGAAGCACCACGCGGTCTGAAGCTGTATGTCCAGCGTGTGTTCGTGATGGACCAGGCCGAGTCGTTCCTGCCGCTGTACCTGCGTTTCATCAAGGGTGTGGTGGATTCCAACGACCTGTCGCTGAACGTGTCGCGGGAAATCCTGCAGAAAGATCCGATCATCGACTCCATGAAGTCGGCGCTGACCAAGCGTGTGTTGGACATGCTGGAAAAACTGGCGAAGAACGAGCCCGAGCAGTACAAGAGTTTCTGGAAAAACTTCGGCCAGGTCATGAAAGAGGGCCCGGCCGAGGACTTCGCCAACAAAGAAAAGATCGCCGGCCTGCTACGCTTTGCGTCAACCCAGGGTGACGATGGCGAGCAGATCGTTGGCCTGGCCGATTACCTGGCCCGCGCCAAGGAAGGCCAGGACAAGATCTACTACCTGACCGGTGAAACGTATGCGCAGGTCAAGAACAGCCCGCACCTGGAAGTCTTCCGCAAGAAAGGCATCGAAGTGCTGCTGCTGACCGACCGCATCGACGAGTGGCTGATGAGCTACCTCAACGAGTTCGACGGCAAGAGCTTTGTCGACGTGGCCCGTGGTGACCTGGACCTCGGCAACCTGGATTCGGAAGAAGACAAGAAAGCCGCCGAAGAAGTCGCCAAGAGCAAGGAAGGTCTGGTCGAGCGGATCAAGACCGCCCTGGGCGATGCTGTCAGCGAAGTGCGTGTCTCGCACCGCCTGACCGATTCCCCGGCGATCCTGGCCATCGGTGAGCAGGACCTGGGCCTGCAAATGCGCCAGATCCTCGAAGCCAGCGGCCAGAAAGTCCCGGACTCCAAGCCGATCTTCGAATTCAACCCGGCCCACCCGCTGGTGGAAAAACTCGACAACGAGCAGAGCGAAGAGCGTTTCGGCGATCTGTCGCACATCCTGTTCGACCAAGCGGCCCTGGCGGCTGGCGACAGCCTGAAGGACCCGGCGGCGTATGTGCGTCGCCTGAACAAGCTGTTGGTTGAACTGTCAGCTTAATCAAGTGCAGGAAAAACCCGCTTCGGCGGGTTTTTTCATTTCTGGTGTTCCGATTGAAGAGGAGTCCGTCATGAGTCAGGTTACGGTTCGTTCGCTGGTCTATCAGATTGAAGGTCAAACCTATGAAGGCCGCCTGGCCTTCGACATTAGCCAGCAGGGCTCGCGCCCGGGGTTGCTGATGGCGCCGAACTGGATGGGCGTAGGGGCGGGGGCCGAGGACATCGCCAGATCGGTGGCGGCCAACGGTTATGTCGTGTTGATCGCCGACCTGTACGGGCAGACGGTCCGCCCGAGCAATGCCGATGAGGCGGGAGCGGCGATGATGCCCCTCAAGAACGACCGGGCGTTGTTGCGCAAGCGCATGCAGGCGGCGCTCGAGCAACTGCAGAGCCAGGACGAAGCGCAGGTCGATACTTCCAGGCTGGCCACGTTCGGCTTTTGCTTCGGTGGCTGCTGCGCCCTGGAACTGGCCCGCAGCGGCGCACCGCTGAAGGCGGCGATTTCCTTCCACGGCACCCTGGATACACCCAATCCGGCGGATGCGCAGAACATCCAGGGGGCGGTGTTGGTGATGCATGGCGCCTCCGACCCGCTGGTGCCCAAAGAGCAGCTCCCGGCTTTCGAAGATGAAATGAACGCCGCTGGGGTGGATTGGCAATTGCTGAGCTACGGCGGTGCGGTGCATTCGTTCACCGACCCGCAGGCCAATGTGCCGGGCAAGATGATGTACAACGCCAAGGTCGCCGGGCGGGCGTTCCGGTCGATGCATAACTTGCTGGATGAAGTGTTCAAGGGCTGAGTGCTTCAAGCAAACCCCGTGGCGAGGGAGCTTGCTCCCGCTGGGCTGCGTAGCGGCCCCGTTTTTTCTGCGGTTGCTGCGCAACCGAGCGGGAGCAAGCTCCCTCGCCACGGGATGTTGTGAATCTAGGGCAACTCGATCCGCTCACTTTCCCCTGGCACGGTCGGCCAGTCCCCGGCTGCCCAGCGTCGACGGGCATCGTCGATCCGTGACGGGTCGCTGGAGACGAAATTCCAGTTCATCCGTCGCGGCCCGTCCAGGGGCGCGCCGCCGAACAGCACGGCATGGCAGTCGCTCTCTGCAAACAGCGTCATTTCTTCCCCGCTTGGCAGTATCACCAACGAGTGGGGTTCCACCGGCTCACCGTCCAGCGACGCCTCGCCGTTCAAGACATACAGCGCCCGTTCTTCATGCTCGGTGGGAATCAGCAGGGTCGTCGCGGTCTGCAGGTTCAGTTCGGCGTAAAGCGTCGGCGACAGCACCGGCACCGGCGATTCCAAGCAAAAGCCTGACCCGGCGATCATCCGGATGCTGACCCCCAGGTTCTCGCTGACGGGCAGGCTGTGTGCCGGGTGATGGCTGTAGTGCCCGGGACCTTGTTCGTGGGCCTTGGGCGAGGCCAGCCAGACTTGCAACCCATGCATGACGAACGCGCTGCCCAGCGATGACTCGGGGGTGCGCTCGACATGGGCGATGGCGCTGCCTGCGGTCATCCAACTGACCTCCCCGGCGTCCACCACCTGGTCGGAACCCAGGCTGTCCTTGTGCTGGAGTTTTCCTTCGAACAGGTAGGTGAGGGTGGACAGGCCGATATGCGGATGTTGGCGGATGTTCATGCCTTTGCCCGCCGGGTAGGTGGTTTGCAGCATGTGATCGAAGAACACGAAAGGCCCGACGCTGCGGCATTTGGCGGACGGCAGCGGGCGAAGAATCGGCTGGCCTTCGACATCTTCGGCGCGGGGGCGAACGGTCAGGGGAGTGGTCATGTTGTTTTCCAGGTTGAACAACGGTTGCACGAAGCATAACCCGTCGTCGGCAGGCGCGGCAGATACGCCTTGAACCCCAGCGGGACGGCGGGGGTCTATGTTGCTCATGGCTTCTGGAGACTGCCTGTGCCTTTGACCCGTTTGATCTTTGCCTGGCTGCTGGTTGTTTCGAGTAGCGGTGCCGCGGCTCGCGAATATGCCTACAGCGATGCGCACCTGCATTACGTCGATTTCTTCCAGGAAACCGCCGGCATGCCCAAGTTGCTCCAGGCGATGGCGGACAATCGCATCGAGCATGTGATGATTTCCGGTGTGCCAGTGGCCAAGAAATGGCATGAAGACGAGCCCAAGCGTCCTCGCTATTACGCCGGTGACGATGCGGATGCCTATTGGTACAGCGCCACCGACGTGATTGTCGCCGCGGCGGTGAGCAAGCTGACCGACGAGCAGCGCCGGCACTTTCATCCATTCCTGTCGGGCTTCAATCCCAACGACAAGAACTCCGCCGCGCATATCCAGCGCATGCTCGATCTCTACCCGGGTTTGTGGCAAGGCATCGGCGAGGTGTTTACCCGCCATGACGACCTGACTGCGCTGACCTCGGGCGACACCCCGCGGGCCAACAACGAAGCCATGACGCGGATCTATCACTTGGCGGCCGAGAACGACCTGCCGGTGATGCTGCATTCCAACATCACTTCCAAGCGTGAGAAAAATCCGCTGTACCTGGCGGAAATCGAGGAGCCGTTGCGCAATCATCCGCACACGCGCTTCATCTGGGCCCACGCCGGTACCAGCATGGAAATCCATCGCCACCAGACCCGCTTGGATTTTCTGTTGCCGACCCTGACCCGCATGCTCGAGGCCTATCCCAATCTGTACATAGACCTGTCCTGGAGCGTGCTCACGCCGTACTTGCTGGACGAGGCGGGTAAGCCTCGGCAGGAGTGGGTACGCCTGGTAGAGCGCTTTCCGGAGCGTTTCATGGTGGGGTCGGACGTGGTAGGACGTTTCAACAAGCTTGGTAAGGAGTTGCGCGGTTTCGATCCGTTCCTCGATGCCTTGCCCGAAGACGTGGCGCGGAAGGTGGCGCGGGATAACTTTCTGGCGGTATTGCCGCGCTCAGTGGCCCGCTAAGTCCGCTTTTGTGGCGAGGGAGCTTGCTCCCGCTGGGCTACGCAGTAACCCCAAATCTGGCGACTGCTGCGCAGTCGAGCGGGAGCAAGCTCCCTCGCCACGGGATTATCGGTGGGCAGGGTTTGTCATCAGCCTGTCACTCCCGCGTCATACCCTCGCGCTCATCTCAATCAAGGAGCGCACTATGCACCTCACCCGTTCAAGCGCACTGGTCGCGCTGTGGTTGACCTGCGGCCTGGCACAGGCCGAAGTCCGTGTCGAAGGCCCGGTGGAGTACGGTGTTTTCGAAGGGCCGCAAGCCGAACTGCAATCGGGAGAGCGGGTCCTGCGTCGCAGCAATGAGCAGATCCGCCAGACCGAGAGCGTGCCGGCGAAGCTGGGTACCAAGTTCGGCATGCGCTACCAGTTGGCCGGCAAGGTCGCGGATGACCAGCCGTTGACCCTGTTGTACTTCACGCCCGGTATCCGCACCCCCGATGGCGTGCGCCACGACAAGTTCGAGGTCATCCAGAAACTGGTGCCCGGCGCGCCTCAGGATGTCATGGCCTACGAATTCACCGAAAGCCACGAAGTGGTGCCGGGAGAGTGGCGGTTCATGGTGTTCCAGGGCGACCGGCTGCTGACGCAGCAGCGGTTTGTGGTGCGCTGAGTTCCATCCCACAGGACCCTGTAGTGGACAAGGCAGACAAAAAAAGCCCCGAACCAGTCGGGGCTTTTTTTGCGGCGTAACGGCAGGGCTTACTTGCCCTGCCAGCGCTTCAGTACCAGGGTGGCGTTGGTGCCGCCGAAGCCGAAGCTGTTGCTCATCACGGTATTGATGGTGGCGTTTTCGCGAGTCTTGGTCAGGATTGGCAGATCGGCCACTTCTGGGTCCAGCTCGTCGATGTTGGCGGAACCGGCCATGAAGTTGCCTTCCATCATCAGGATGCAATAGATCGCTTCGTGAACACCGGCGGCGCCCAAGGAGTGACCCGACAGGCTCTTGGTGGAGCTGATGGCTGGCGCCTTGTCGCCGAACACTTCCCGTACGCCCTTCATTTCCATCACGTCGCCCACTGGGGTCGAGGTGCCGTGGGTGTTCAGGTAATCGATCGGGGCATCGACAGTAGCCATGGCCATCTGCATGCAACGCACAGCGCCTTCACCGCTTGGTGCGACCATGTCGTAACCGTCGGATGTGGCGCCGTAGCCAACGATTTCGGCGTAGATTTTCGCACCGCGGGCCAGGGCGTGTTCCAGTTCCTCGACCACGACCATGCCGCCACCGCCGGCGATGACGAAGCCGTCACGGTCGGCGTCGTAGGCACGGGAAGCTTTTTCCGGCGTGTCGTTGCGCTTGCTGGACAACGCGCCCATGGCGTCGAACAGGAAGGATTGGCTCCAATGTTCTTCTTCACCGCCACCGGCGAACACGATGTCCTGCTTGCCCAACTGGATCTGCTCGACCGCGTTCCCGATGCAGTGGGCACTGGTGGCGCAGGCGGAGGAGATCGAGTAGTTGATGCCCTTGATCTTGAAGGGGGTAGCCAGGCAGGCCGAAACGGTGCTGCCCATGGTCCGCGTGACGCGGTACGGGCCAACGCGCTTGACGCCTTTTTCGCGCAGGATGTCCAGCGCTTCCATCTGGTTCAGGGTCGAGGCGCCGCCGGAACCGGCGATCAGGCCGGTACGTACGTTGGACACTTGCTCTTCGGTCAGGCCGGAGTCAGCGATGGCGTCCTTCATGGCCAGGTAGGCGTAAGCCGCCGCGTGGCCGACGAAACGGTAGATCTTGCGATCGATCAGCTCTTCGAGGGGAAGGTCAATGGAGCCGGAAACCTGGCTACGCAGACCCATTTCGGCATATTCCGGGTTGAACCGGATGCCAGGGCGACTTGCACGCAGGTTAGCGGAGACGGTCTCTTTGTCATTGCCCAGGCACGAAACGATGCCCAGACCAGTGATAACGACGCGGCGCATGCGGATAACCCTTAGAAGTTGTCAGTGGAGGTGAAAACGCCGACCCGGAGGCCTTCGGCGGTGTAGATCTCGCGACCATCCACGGCAACCGAACCATCGGCAATGGCCATGTTCAGCTTGCCCTTGAGGACGCGTTTGATATGAATGTTATAGGTGATTTTCTTGGCGGTCGGCAGGACCTGACCAAAGAACTTCACTTCGCCCGAACCCAGGGCACGACCGCGACCCGGCAGGCCTTGCCAGCCGAGGAAGAAACCGACCAGTTGCCACATGGCGTCCAGGCCCAGGCAGCCCGGCATGACCGGATCACCTTCGAAATGGCAGGCGAAGAACCACAGGTCCGGAGTGATATCCAGCTCGGCGACCAATTCACCTTTGCCGTACTTGCCACCCTCTTCGCTGATATGGGTGATGCGATCCACCATCAGCATGTTCGGGGCGGGCAGTTGCGCGTTACCTGGGCCGAACAGCTCACCGCGACTGCAGCGCAGCAGATCTTCCCGGGTAAAGGCGTTTTGTTTGGTCATGCGAGCTCCTCAATAGTCCCATGCGGCAGGGTGGGGCAAATCTTCCCGGCCGACCGAAGCGTTCATGCCTCGAATCGACAGCCTACTCATAGACTATTGCGTTGTAGTGAAAGTCACAGCACACGGGAAATGAATGTACACCTGTGCACTGAAATTTTTATTCAAGCCCCAATCGAGGCTTGTTCGGGTGCCTAAGACTGCCGCACTTTCGCCTTTCACGCCAGTCACAGATGGTCCAGTGACCTGTTCTAATTCACCCAGCGCTGCAGAATCTGCTGCAGGTCGTTCCTTTTGAACGGCTTGGCCAGGTAATCGTTCATGCCCGCCGCGAGGCAGGCTTCGCGGTCACCCTGCAAGGCGTTGGCCGTCAGGGCGATGATCGGCACCTCGCCGCAGCCCGGCAACTGACGGATCTGCCGCGTGGCTTCGTAGCCATCGATGATGGGCAATCGGCAATCCATGAGGATCGCTTCGAAAATCAGGCTTTCGGCGCTGCGTACAGCCTGGGCGCCATCGGTGGCGATGCTGACGGTGAAGCCCAGGCTGCGAAGCATGGCTTCGACCACTGTCTGGTTGACCGGATTGTCTTCCACCAGCAATACGTTGCGGCCTTCACCATCGCCGCTGCCGGTGGGCAGGCGCGGCGCCAGGGTCGGTGGCGTCTGGCGCGACAGGGCCAACGGGATTTCGAGGGTGAACACCGAGCCCTGGCCTTCTTCGCTCTGGGCCCGCAGCGTCCCGCCCATGCGCTCGGCCAGGGTGCGGGCGATCGGCAGACCCAGGCCGGTACCGCCGTAGCGCCGGGAGATCGAATTGTCGGCCTGCTGGAAGGCGTCGAACATGCGCTCCAGGCTCTCGGCCGGGATTCCGATGCCACTGTCGCGCACCGTGCAGGTGAACCACAGCAGTTCGTGGTCCAGGGCCTGCCACTGGCATTGCACGGTGACACGGCCTTGCTCGGTGAATTTCAGTGCATTGCCGATCAGGTTGACCAGGATCTGCCGTATCCGCGTCGGATCGCCCTGGACCTGCAAGGCCTGCATGTCGTCCGGGACCAGCAGGTCCAGGCCCAGCTTGCGTTGCGCGGCGCTGTGCTGGAACGATTGCGCGCAACTGCCCACCAGTTCTGCCAGGTTGAACGGGATGTGCTCCAGCTCCAGGGCCGAGCGTTCGATGCGCGAAAAATCGAGAATGTCGTTGATCACCTTCAGCAGGTGTTCGGTGGATTCCGAGGCCAGCGCCGTGTACTCGTGCTGCTCGTCGGTCAGGCGGGTGGTTTCCAACAACTGCAGCATGCCCAGTACGCCGTTCATGGGCGTGCGCAGTTCATGGCTCATCATCGCCAGGAATTCGGACTTGGCGCTGTTGGCCTTTTCCGCTTCTTCGCGGGTCTTGATCAACTGCGCCATGGCCTGGTGCTGTTCGCGGCTGGCTTGTCCCAAACCCTCGGCCAGGTTGTTGATGTGCCGCGACAAGGCCCCCAGTTCGGCGTCATCGACGATGGGGAGCGGGGTGCTGTAGTCGCCTTGCTGGATGGCCTTGACCGCGTTGCCGATGTCACGGATCGGCCGGGACAGGTTAGTCGCCAGCCGGCGCGCCACCAGGAAGGTGAACAGCAGGGCGAACAGCGCCAGGATCGCGGCCTTGAACAGAATCTCCTGTTGCCGCTGACTGAAGGCGTCACTGGACATGCCGACGATCACGCGGCCCAGGTAATCTTCGCCGGAGGCCTCCACGGATGGGCTGTTGCCCTGCAGGAAATCATTGTTCAGGGCGATGCGCTGCAAGCGCACCGGGGCCTGGAAGACTTCGACCTGCTGGGCATGGCTGCGGGTTTGCTCGGGTTGTTCGACGTACACCAGGACCTTGTCGGTGCTGTCCTGGACCTCCAGGAAGCGCACGTGTGGGGTCGCCAGGGTGGCGGTGAGCAGGCTTTCCAACACTTCTTTGTTGCCGGAAATCACCCCGTATTCCGTGGCGGGGGCCAGTTGGTTGGCGATCAGTTGCCCGGTGTGATTGAGTTCCTGGCGCAAGTCCTGGATCCGCACGAAGGTAAAGAAACTGATCAGCAGCACAGTCAGCAGCAACGCCGGGCCGAGGGCGATGAGCTGGGTTCGGGTGTTGATGTCCCAACGGCGACGCAAGGTCATGGGCGGTGTTCTCCTTCGGCCAACGTTGCCGCGACGGATTCGGCATCAATCGGTTCGATCCCCAGCGAGCGGGAGACCTGCCGGTTGCCCAGGACCTTGAAACGGTCTGGATACAGGGTGCGCGGCCAAGTGGTGGCGGGGCGGTCGAGCAGCTCATCGAGAATCGCCAGCCAGTCTTGTTGGTCGCTATAGGTGCTGGCCAGGCTGCCGGCCTTGACGAATGCGGCGCTGGGCCCGATCAGGGCGCGTTGCCGGGCGTAGCTGCTGAGCAACAGGTTCTTCACGGTCTTGGGGTTGTACAAGTCGGGGTCATCGAGACCCAGCAGCACGTCGCTCTGGCCCAGCAGGTTTTGCAGGGGGCGGCTGTCGTTGGTGTTGTCCCAGCGTTCGCTGACGATGGTCAGGCCCAGCGGTGCCGCGGCCTGTTGAATGTCCTTGAGCAGGAATTCGCTGTGGGTGTCGTAGAGCACGCCGACCCGTCGTACCTGCGGCAGGATGGCGCGGATCAGCCGCAATTGCCGCGCCATCGGTGGATCGCTCCACAGCAGGCTCAGGTGCGCGGGCGTTGCTTCGCCCAGGCGATCGCGGGCTTGCTGGCGGCTGATGCGCAGCACCAGGGTGGCCGGGCCCCGGGCGTCCTGCAGGCGCCAGTCGAGGCTGGGCAGGTCAAGCAGGATCAGGCGGACATTGCCCGGCAGCTTGTCTGGCGCTGGCAGGTCGGCCAGCGGCGTAAACTGCACGCTGTCTTCAGGGCGCAGGGTTTTCAGGGCCTGGGTAAAAGATTGCACGCCGGGGCTGTCCTCGGCGCCGGTCAGCAGGATTTCGGCGCCGCGGGCCTCGATGGTCCCCAGCCAACCGGCAAACACCAGGCATAGGGCTAGCGTCAGGCGGCCATGAAATGGCGTCTTGCGGGGTGGGCGTCGGGACATCTAGAAAGACAACTCCGCGCTGAAGTACACGACATGGCGGGAGTCGTAGCGATTGTCGGTAAACGTGGTGGGCTGGTTGTCCAGGCGCTGTTGCAGGACTCCCGCCAGTTCCAGGCTGGCCTTGCCCAGGGAAATGCGCCGGGCGAGGCGGGTGTCTACCCGTTCGTAGCGATAGCCATTGAGGGCGTCGGCGGCGTAATAGAACAGCGCACTGTTCCAGCCTTGTCCCCAATCCCGTAGCCAGCCGGCCGAACCGCTGTTGCGGGCGGTCAGTTGTTCGTCGAGGAGGGTGCTGGCCTGGGCGTCGACATAGGCATAGGTCAGGCGCAGGCGGTCGGCGCTGGTCACGCGCCAGTCGACCTGGGTTTCGGCCCCGGAGAATTGCGATTCGTTGCTGTTGCTGGCGATGTACTGATTGTTGCGCAACGGTTCGCTGATCATGCCGGTGATTTCGTCATGGAACAGTTTTACGTCCACCGCCAGCGCCAGGTCCACGAAATAACCGTTGTAGCCCAATTCCCGGGAGCGCATGTGCTCCTGTTCCAGGTTACCCGGGCCGCGGGTCTGGACGAAATAACGGGCACTGTTCTGGCCGAAGGCGGCGGGTTGCAGGTTGGTGACCTGATAGCTCCAGTTGACGTTGTTCTCGAACATGTCCGGCGAGCGCACGGCTTCGGAGTACACCGCGCGCAGGCCGTGGCGCGGGGTGATCAGGTAGTTGACCGCGACCCGTGGGGTCAGCGAACTGCCGGTCAGGCGGGTGTCCTCGAACATCGCGCCGCCTTGCAACAACCAATTCTCGGTGGCCCGCCATTCGAGCTGGCCGAACAGGCGCCAAGTGGTGTCGTCCAGGGTGCCGTTGAAGTATGTCTGCGAATCGGCCCGGTCATAGCGATAGTTGGCGCCGGTGACCAGCCGCAGGCTGTCGGACAGGCTCAGCGTGTCCTGGATCTCCAGGTCGTAGCGCGATTCCCGGGTGCTCTGGTCGATATCGCCGCACAGGGTTTGCGAGGCGCCGTTGCGCCACTGGTCGAGCACCTGATTGGCCAACGCCTGTTCCTGTGGTGTGCCGGCTGGCGCGCCGCCGCTGATGTAGCTGGGGATATTGCGCGCCAGCTTCTCGGCATAGTAGGGATTGAGCTGCCACAGGTCGGTCAATTGCGGGCTGAAGGACACCTCGGCGTCGCAGGCGCGCCAGGTCTGCTGGCGATCCCAATGCTGGATCGAGCCCTGTACATAAAGACTGTGGTCGGCGTCCAGGTCCAGGTTCCAGCGCAGTGAGCCGGCGTAGTCCTTGGCGATCACGTCGGAGTTATCCCCAGCGGCGGTAATCCCGGCGAACACCGGGTGGTAGGTGTAGGGCCGCTGATTGGTCCCGTCCTTGGCGTTCAATTGCCAGTCGATACTTTGCTGCTCGTTCAACGTCTGGCTGACGGACAGGTTGAAGCGGTTCAGGCGGCGGCTGTCGCGGTAATCGGCGCCGTTGCGGTCGCTGTCAAAGCCATCGTCTTCCTGGCCGGACAACGACAACCGCAGGTCGCCGCCGTCCCAACCGCTGCCCTGGCTGGCGTACCAATCGCTGATGCCGCGCTGGCCTCGGGTGATTTTCAGCCGGGTGCCGTGGCTGTCGGCCGGCGCGCGGGTGATGATGTTGACCACCGCCATCAGCGCATTGGCGCCGTAGCTGACGGTGTTGGGGCCGCGGAAGACTTCGATCCGCTCGATGTCTTCCATGGCCACCGGAATATCGCTCCAGTCCACCGTGGCCAGGCCGGCGCGGTACACCGAGCGGCCGTCGATCAGTACTTGCATGCGGCGGGCTTCGCTGGCGTTGGTGCCATGGTAGTTCACGGCAGCCTGGTTGCCGCTGATGTTGCCGACCATCATGCCCGGCACCAGGCGCAGCAGTTCGCTGATGTCGCGGGCGCCGCTGGCCTTGATCAACTCGCTGTCGAGCACGGTCATGCTGCCTGGCACAGCCGCTGGTGATTGCTTCAGGCGAGTGGCCGTCAGCACCTGGGGCAGGGGCTGGCTGTCCACGAACAGGTCGTCGCCCAGCACTGGCGGGCTGATGATCAGTGCCAATAGCAGGGACGAGCCAGGACGGGAAGGGCCAACGGACACGGCACAGCCTTTGAGATGGGATGGATGGCGGGCATGTTAACCGAGCTGAACGACTTTTCCATTCGCGTTGACAGCATTTTCCTAGGAATTGATGGTCAGCTTCCTACAGCTGATGGTAATTGTTGCCGGGGCTGGTCGCGCTCTGGCCGCTCCGTATAATGCCCCGCATTGCCACTTGGTATGGATGAACGGATTGCATATGACTGAACAGCGCCCGATTGCGGTCCTGGGAGGCGGGAGTTTCGGCACCGCCGTGGCTAACCTGCTGGCCGAGAATGGTCACCCGGTGCGCCAGTGGATGCGTGACCCGGAACAGGCCGAGGCCATCCGGATCAATCGTGAGAACCCGCGTTACCTCAAGGGCATCAAGATCCGTCCGGAAGTGGAACCGGTTACTGACTTGCAGGCAACCCTGGAGGGCAGCGACCTGTTCTTCGTCGCCTTGCCGTCCAGCGCCTTGCGTTCGGTGCTGGCGCCCTACGCAGAATGCTTGAGCGGCAAGCTGTTGGTGAGCCTGACCAAGGGCATCGAAGCCAAGACCTTCAAGCTGATGAGCGAGATTCTCGAAGAAATCGCGCCCAAGGCTCGGATCGGTGTGATCTCCGGGCCGAATCTGGCGCGGGAAATCGCCGAGCATGCGCTGACCGCCACGGTGGTCGCCAGTGAGGATGAGGAACTGTGCCAACGGGTCCAGGCGGCCTTGCATGGCCGCACCTTTCGGGTCTACGCCAGTGCCGACCGTTTCGGTGTGGAGCTGGGCGGGGCGTTGAAGAATGTCTATGCCATCATCGCCGGCATGGCGGTGGCGCTGGGTATGGGCGAGAACACCAAGAGCATGCTGATCACCCGTGCGCTGGCGGAAATGACCCGCTTTGCCGTCAGCCAGGGCGCCAATCCTATGACCTTCCTGGGATTGGCCGGTGTGGGCGACCTGATCGTCACCTGTTCATCGCCCAAGAGTCGCAACTACCAGGTCGGTTTTGCCCTCGGCCAAGGCTTGAGCCTCGACGAGGCCGTGTCGCGCCTGGGTGAAGTGGCCGAAGGGGTCAATACCCTCAAGGTGCTCAAGGCCAAGTCCCAGGAGGCGGGGGTGTACATGCCGCTGGTCGCCGGGCTGCACGCGATTCTGTTCGAAGGGCGCACGCTTGAGCAGGTGATCGAGCTGTTGATGCGTGGCGAACCGAAGACCGACGTCGATTTCATTTCCACCAGCGGGTTCAACTGAACCTTTATTGACCGCAAGCAGGAGCGAGCCATGAACGATCCGCAAGGGCAACCCCAATACGAATCCATCCTGCTGCGAGTGCTGTGGATGGTGATTTACCTGCTGGTCTGGCAGGTGGCGCAATTCATCCTCGGCGCCGTGGTGCTGGTGCAATTGATCTATCGGCTGATCTACGGCGCACCCAGCGCCAGCCTGATGAATTTCGGCGACAGCCTGAGCCAGTTCCTGGCCCAGATAGGTCGTTTCGGCACCTTTCACAGCGATCAGAAACCCTGGCCGTTCGCGGACTGGCCGACCCCGCGCACGCCTGAAGGTGAAGCGCCTCACACCGTGGCACCGGCGCCGCATCCCGCCCGGGACGAGGAGCCGAAGCTATGAGGTTGTGGGTGTTGCGTCATGGTGAGGCTGAGCCGTACGGTGCCCGTCCCGATCCGGAGCGGGCCCTGACGGCTCACGGTCGCGAGGAGGTGTTGCGCAGTGCCGCGCAATTGATCGGCCAGCCCCTGACCGCCATTTATGCCAGTCCCTATCTGCGCGCCCAGCAGACCGCACAACTGGTGCGTGAGGCGCTGGGTTTTCAGCCTGAGCTGATCACGGTGAACTGGCTCACGCCGGACACCCAGCCGCAAAAAGTCCTGGAGCGCCTCGAGGACCAGGACAATGTGCTGCTGGTCAGCCATAACCCTTTGGTGGGTAGCCTGCTGGGCTTTCTGCAGCACGGTCATCTGCAACACCCCGAGCAAGTGCAAACCGCCGGCCTGGCCGAGCTGGAAGGCGACCTGCCGCTGGCCGGGGCGATGAAGCTCAAAGGGATCAGGCATCCCTGAACCGGTCGCTTGCAGGACTGGGCAAGACACCAATCACACAGGAAGGGCAACGATGAGTCTGTGGCGCACCACCCCCAACATCGAGCAACTGAACGCCGCCGGTAAAAATACCATCAGTGAAATGCTGGACATTCGTTTCGAGTCTTTCGACGACGAATCCCTGACCGCCAGCATGGTGGTCGATCATCGCACCCACCAGCCGTTCGGCCTGCTGCATGGCGGTGCTTCGGTGGTGTTGGCCGAAACGGTCGGGTCCATGGCGGCCTATCTCTGTGTCGATGCCAGCAAGTTCTATTGCGTGGGCCTGGAGATCAATGCCAACCATCTGCGCGGTGTGCGTAGCGGACGGGTGACCGCCACGGCCCGGATGGTCCACCTGGGCCGCACTACCCAGGTCTGGGACATCCGCCTGGTCAATGACGAGGGCAAAGTCAACTGCGTGTCGCGCCTGACCATGGCCGTGGTGCCGCTGGGCGAGCAACCGCCGGCGCGTTGAAACATGAATACATGTTTGTGACTGATGGACCGCTCTTGTGGCGAGGGAGCTTGCTCCCGCTGGGCTGCGAAGCGGCCCCCTAAATCCATCGACGCGGTTAGCCTGGCACACCGCGTCGCCTGGTTTTGGGCCTGCTTCGCAGGCCAGCGGGAGCAAGCTCCCTCGCCACAGGGTTTCATCGCTCATACAGCCCCATAGCCCAAGCCCGACTGTCATCATTCCTGTCAGTTACGGTCATTGCCGTGCCGTCGGGTTCTGCGGACAATCTGCCCCAGTTCCCCAATGGATCGGCTGTCATGTCGCAACAGATTTTTTTCGCCCACGCCAACGGTTTTCCCTCGGCCACCTACGGCAAGCTGTTCGCCGCGCTGGCGCCGCAGTACCAGGTCGCGCATCTGGAGTTGCACGGCCATGACCCGCGTTTTCCGGTGGACGATAATTGGCACAACCTGGTGGACGAACTGATCCATCACCTGGAGCAGCAACCGGCGCCGGTGTGGGGCGTCGGTCACTCCCTGGGCGGCGTGCTGCACCTGCACGCGGCGTTGCGCTGCCCCGAGCTGTATCGTGGCGTGGTCATGCTCGATTCGCCGCTGCTGACCCGTACCGACCAGTGGGTGATCCTGGCCGCCAAGCGCCTGGGCTTCATTGACCGCCTGACGCCAGCGGGCCGGACCCTGGGTCGGCGTGAGGAGTTCGCCGACCTGGCGTCGGCCCGGCAGTATTTTGCCGGCAAGACCCTGTTCCGCAGCTTTGATCCGGATTGCTTCGACGCCTACCTGCAACACGGTCTGCAACAAGTCGGCGACCGGTTGCGGCTGCGCTTCGACCCGGCCACCGAAATCAGCATTTACCGCGGCGTGCCGCACACCAGCCCCGGGCGGCCCCGTAAGCTCAAGGTGCCGCTGGCCGTGGTGCGCGGGCGGCAGAGTCGCGTGGTGATGCGTCATCACACCCGTTCGGTGGGACGTATGCTCCATGGCGAATCCTTGAGCATGCCCGGCGGCCATATGTTCCCCCTCGAACGTCCGCAGGACACGGCCAACCTGCTCAAGAACCTGTTCCAGCGTTGGGAAGGGCGCAGCGCATGAGTGTGGTCGAGGAAGTCCGCCTGAGCTTGCCGCACATCGAACTGGCGGCCCACCTGTTCGGGCCGGAAGATGGACTGCCGGTAATTGCCCTGCATGGCTGGCTGGACAACGCCAACAGTTTCGCCCGCCTGGCGCCCAGGCTCGAGGGCCTGCGGGTGATCGCCCTGGACATGGCCGGCCACGGTCACTCCGGGCATCGGCCACTCGGTGCCGGTTATGCCCTGTGGGACTACGCCCACGATGTGCTGCAAGTCGCCGAGCAACTGGGCTTGAAGCGTTTCGCCCTGTTGGGGCACTCCATGGGTGCCATTGTCTCGCTGGTGCTGGCCGGCTCCCTGCCGGAGCGGGTGACGCACCTGGGGTTGATCGACGGGGTCATTCCTCCGACAGCCAAAGGCGATAATGCGGCCGAACGCATGGGCATGGCCCTGCAAGCCCAGTTGGATTTGCAGCAAAAACGCAAGCCAGTCTACAAAACCCTCGACCGGGCCATCGAAGCGCGTATGAAGGGGCTGGTAGCGGTCAGCCGCGAGGCCGCCGAGTTACTGGCCCAGCGCGGCCTGATGCCGGTGCCCGGGGGCTATACATGGCGCACCGACAACCGCCTGACCCTGCCATCGCCCCTGCGCCTGACCGAGGAGCAGGCCATGGCGTTCGTTGCACGGGTCGCTTGTCCGGCGCATCTGGTGGTGGCCGCCGACGGCATGCTGGCCCAGCACCCGGAGTTGCTGGAGCGTCTACCCTTCAGTCATGAGCAGTTGCCCGGCGGCCATCATCTACACCTGAACGACGAGGTCGGTGCCACGCTTGTAGCAGACTGTTTCAATCGGTTCTTCACCGTTCCTTGACTTGCGGCGGGCAACTGTCGAGGCTGGGCGGGTTGAAAGGGAGACAACCATGACAGACCTCTGTTTATCAGCCTCGGGGTGCATCGACGACGCCCGTTGCGTCCAAGCGTCCCAGGCCAAGCCGACCCGATGAAATCATCCGTTCACTCACTCGTCCTGCTGGTGCTGGCCTGCTTCAGCCCGGCGTCGTTCGCCGTCGATGTGCCAGGCAGTCGCGACCTGGAGCGTGTGCCGCGCATGCCCGACGCGCAGATTGTCGATTACCGGCAAACCAGCGACCTGGAACGCATCTATCCCATGGGCTCGATCCGCAAGATCAGCGGCCAGTTGCGCTTCGACGGCCAGGTCGATGCCCGGGGGAACGCCACGTCTGTTACTTACGAACTGCCGCCGGAACATTCCGCCACCCAGGCCTTTACTGCCGCGCGCGAAGCGTTGCAGAAACAGGACGCCGAGCTGTTGTTCTGGTGCCAGGCCCGCGATTGCGGCGAAAGCAGCCTGTGGGCCAACGACGTCTTCGGCAATGCCAAGCTCTATGGCGCCGACAACGGCCAGGCCTTCCTGCTGCTGCGCCTGGCGCCGCCCGCGGACAACACGCTGATTGCGCTGTATGCCATCACCCGCGGCAATCGCAAGGCCTACCTGCATGTCGAGCAGTTCGAGGCGAATGCACCGCTGGGGGACCTGCTGCCGACGTCCGCCACGCTGCTGCGCCAGCTCAAGGACACTGGGGGCCTGGATTTGCCGCGTCTTGCCGGTGAGCCAGACGACACCTGGTTGCGCCTGTTGTCCCGGGCGCTGAACCTGGACACGGGCTTGCGGGTCAGTATCGCCGGTCCCCGGGCCGAGGATTGGATTGAGGCGCTGGCGGGCCAGGGCGTTCGGGCGGCGCGCATGGAGGCCGCCAGCGGCGAGGCGGCGGGATTGCACCTGGAGTTGCTGCGCTAAGCTGTCTCGGGGCCGCGGGTTTCACGCCGTTGCCTCGCTCCTGTTCATTTTTTCGAGACCCTACATGATCAATAACGATCGGCTGTTGGTGCAGATCCTGCTCCTGGTGTTGTTCGGCGCAAGCCTCTGGGTCATGGCGCCGTTCTGGTCGGCGCTGTTCTGGGGGGCGGTGCTGGCGTTCGCCAGTTGGCCGCTGATGCGCCTGCTGACCCGCTGGGTCAATGGCCGCGAATCCCTGGCGGCGGCGCTGCTGACAGTAGGCTGGATGTTGTTGGTGGCGGTGCCGCTGGTGTGGCTGGGTTTCAACCTGGCCGACCATGTGCGCGATGCCACCGCGTTCATCAAGGACGCACAGGTCGACGGCCTGCCCGAAGCCCCGACCTGGTTGGCCGGTGTACCGCTGGTGGGCGAACGGCTGGTCGGCATCTGGAACAGCATCGACCAGCAGGGGGCCGCGCTGATGGTGTCCGCCAGGCCTTACCTGGGGCAGGTCGGCAACTGGCTGCTGGCGCGCAGTGCACAGATTGGTGGTGGCATACTCGAGCTGACCCTGAGTATCGTGTTCGTGTTCTTTTTCTATCGCGACGGCCCGCGCCTGGCGGTATTCGTCCACGGGTTGCTGGAGCGTCTGATCGGCGACCGGGCCGGTTACTACATCGAGCTGGTGGCCGGTACGGTGCAACGGGTGGTCAACGGCGTGATTGGCACCGCGGCGGCCCAGGCCGTGCTGGCGCTGATCGGCTTCCTGATCGCCGGGGTCCCGGGGGCGCTGGTGCTGGGTATCGTCACGTTCCTGTTGAGCCTGATCCCCATGGGGCCACCGCTGGTGTGGATCCCCGCAACGGCGTGGCTGGCGTGGAAGGGTGAGTACGGGATGGCGGTGTTCCTGGGCATTTGGGGCACGTTCATCATCAGTGGCGTGGACAACGTGCTCAAGCCTTACCTGATCAGCCGTGGCGGAAACCTGCCCTTGGTCATCGTGCTGCTGGGGGTGTTCGGCGGGTTGATTGCCTTCGGTTTCATCGGCCTGTTCATCGGCCCGACCCTGCTGGCGGTGGCGTATAGCCTGTTGACGGACTGGAGCAAAAGCCAGGCGCGGTAACCCCGGCAAGCCCAAGACCCTGTGGCGAGGGAGCTTGCTCCCGCTGGGTTGCGCAGCGACCCCAAACCAATTTTTTCGATATACCTGACACACCGCGTTGTCTGGCTTTAAGGGCTGCTGCGCAGCCCAGCGGGAGCAAGCTCCCTCGCCACAGGGTTATCGTCGATCAATCAACCGCGAACCTGGCTCCCGAACGGCCAAGTGTGTACGGATGAATCAGGTCGCCACGTTCAGGTGTTTCCCTACAGTGGCGACGTTATCCAGCGAGTATTGTCGGCTGAGGTTGGCGATCATTCTGTTCAACGCTTCGCTGACATTGGCCTGTTCGGTGGAACTGTCGCTGCGGCGACCGGCCTGCAAGGCGCTGCTCAGTTCGCTGGCGGTGGCGTCGCCATCGGCATCGAGCTGGCTGAACAGCTCTTCACCGGAGCCCTGTTGCGGTGGTGGCGGTGGTGCAAGGCTGGCGGCGAGTTCGTCGAGGCTGACAGTGCCGTCTTCATTCTTGTCCAACGCCGAGAACACTTGCTGGCTGTCGGCATCGCTGTCCGTGCTGGCCAAGCCGTTGCTCAACTCATCGCTGCTGACCGAGCCATCACCGTCGGTGTCCAGGACGCTGAGCAGCGCATCGGCCAGTTCGGTATTCGGCGCCTGGCTCCGTGGCGGCGGAGGTGGTGGCGCCATTGCGGCCATTTCCTCGCTGCTCAGGTCACCACTACCGTCACTGTCCAGGTCGCCGAAATTGTCGCTCAGGCTGACCAGGATGCCATCGTCGTTTTTTTGCGACAGGGCGGTGCTCAACTCTTCCTGATTGACCGAACCGTCGCCGTCACTGTCGAGCTTGCTCAGCAGTTCCTTTTGAAACTGCTGGCTGCGGGCACTGCTGGTTGCGGTACTGCTGGTGCTGGTATAGGTGGAGTAACTGCTGACGCTACCGATCATGGGCGCTCTCCTTGGGCTGGGATAGCCGGTGGGTGCACCGGCTTATGCAGCCTCTGCGAGGGAGTTGTCTGGGGTGTGTGGAGTTTGTACCGAGAGAAATACACGGCGTTCGCTCCTGTGGGAGCTTGCTCCCACAGGAGCGATAAGAGGGCTTAGAGACGAGGCAGGCTGATCACCGCTGTCAAACCACCCCCTGGCGTCTCTTCCAGGGTCAATTGCCCGCCCAGGCGTTCGGTGGCTTCCCGGGCGATGGTCATGCCCAGGCCGACGCCGCCGGAGTTGCGGTTGCGTGAGCCTTCCAGGCGAAAGAACGGCTCGAACACCGCCTCGCGTTTGTCCGCCGCAATACCGGGACCATGGTCGATGACTCGAATCAGCACCTGCTTATGTTGGTCTTCCAGGCTGATCAAGGCATGACCGGCGTAGCGCAGGGCATTGTCGATGAGGTTGTTGAGGCACGAACGCAGCGCCATCGGTTGCACCTGCAGCGGTGCACAGCTACCGCTGACCTGTACATCGGCGCCCTGGTCCTGGGCGTTTTCGCTCAACGATTCCACCAAGGCCTGCACGTCCATCCATTGCAACGCTTCACTGGTGCGCTGTTCGTGCAAGTAGGTGAGGGTGGCATCGAGCATGCCGATCATGTCGTCCAGGTCCTGGCGCATCTGGCCTTGCAGCTTGATGTCATCGATCTGCTCCAGGCGCAGCTTGAGCCGCGAAAGCGGCGTGCGCAGGTCATGGGACACCGCGCCGAGCATGCGCGAACGCTGCTGCACCTGCTCGCGAATCCGTTGCTGCATCAGGTTGAACGTATGGGCTGCCTGTCGCGCTTCACGGGGGCCGTTTTCATCCAGCGGCGGGCTGTCGAGGTTTTCGCTCAGGCGCTCGGCCGCATCGCTCAGGCGCTGGATGGGGCGGGTCAGGAGCTTGGCGCCGTACCAGGCCGCGATGATCAGGCACACGAATTGAAAGGTCAGCGGCACCAGCGGGCCGCCGAACCAGGGGCGCGCAGGGCGGTTAGGGGGCGGGCCGAAGCGCGGGGGCTTTCGGCCTGTCGGGAGAATTCCGGCGGTGGCCCGGGAGGCGGCCTGTCGTATTGAGAAAACCAGGCAAACGCCAACAGGTGCGCCAGGACAATCGCCAGCAACAGCACGCCAAACAGGCGGCCGAACAGAGAGTCGAGGCGCAGTTGCATCAACCGATGTCCCGCGCGTCGAACAAGTAGCCTTCACCACGCACGGTCTTGATCAGTTGCGGGGCCTTGGGGTCGTCGCCCAGCTTCTGGCGCAGGCGTGATACAAGCAGGTCGATGCTGCGGTCGAAGGCCTCGATGGAGCGCCCGCGAGCCGCGTCCAGCAGTTGTTCGCGGCTGAGCACCCGGCGCGGTCGTTCGATGAAGACCCACAACAGGCGAAACTCGGCATTGGACAGGGGCACCACCAGCCCATTGGCGGAGATCAGTTGGCGCAGCACACTGTTGAGCCGCCAGTTGTCGAAACGGATATTGGCCCGATGCTCGCTGCGGTCGTCGCGCACCCGGCGCAGGATGGTCTGGATACGCGCCACCAGCTCCCTGGGTTCGAATGGTTTGGCCATGTAGTCATCGGCGCCCAGCTCCAGGCCGATGATGCGGTCGGTGGGCTCGCAGCGGGCGGTGAGCATCAGGATCGGGATGTCCGATTCGGCGCGCAGCCAGCGGCACAACTGCAAGCCATCTTCACCCGGTAGCATCAGGTCGAGCACGATCACGTCGAAGTGCTCGGCCTGCATTGCCTGGCGCATGGCCGCGCCATCGGTCACGCCGCTGGCCCGGATGCTGAAACGGGCCAGGTAATCGATCAGCAGCTCGCGGATCGGCACGTCGTCGTCGACGATCAGCGCGCGGGTACTCCAGCGCTTGTCGTCGTCGGACACTTTTTGATCGTCAGAATTTGCAACAGGGGTGTTCTGCATGGATGCATCATCTGCCAGGTAGGCTGCCAACCGCAAAGAAGGCGGCGAGGTTGAGCCCTCAGCATAGGCTTCGTGCCGCGAGGCGTGAAGCGCTGAAAGGACGGGGTGCGGCGGCGGACGGTAGCGTGTCGACGTGTTGTACGCATGTCATGAATGTATCGGCTTCGACACAAAGGCCGGTATCGTCCATGCTGCTGGGGGACGATGATATTTACCGATCATCGGGTCCCGCACGGGCGCTCGTTCCGCTACAATGCGCGCCGATTTCGACTTGCCTGAGAGCCCGCTCATGTCCGCCTGCCAGACGCCCATTATCGTCGCCCTGGATTTCCCCTCCCGTGACGCCGCCCTGAAGCTGGCCGACCAGTTGGACCCCAAGCTATGCCGGGTCAAAGTCGGCAAGGAACTGTTCACCAGTTGTGCTTCGGAAATTGTCGGGACCCTGCGCGACAAGGGTTTCGAAGTGTTCCTGGACCTGAAGTTCCACGATATTCCCAACACCACCGCCATGGCCGTCAAGGCCGCTGCGGAGATGGGCGTGTGGATGGTCAACGTGCACTGCTCCGGTGGCCTGCGCATGATGGCGGCCTGCCGTGAAGTGCTGGATCAGCGCAGCGGCCCGAAACCGTTGCTGATCGGCGTGACCGTGCTGACCAGCATGGAGCGCGAGGATCTGGCCGGGATCGGCCTGGACGTCGAGCCTCAGGAGCAGGTGCTGCGGTTGGCGGCGCTGGCGCAGAAGGCCGGCCTGGACGGTCTGGTCTGTTCGGCCCTGGAGGCCAGCGCCCTGAAAGCGGCTCACCCGTCGCTGCAATTGGTGACCCCGGGGATTCGTCCGGCGGGCAGCGCCCAGGACGACCAGCGTCGCATCCTGACTCCGCGCCAGGCGCTGGACGCCGGTTCCGATTACCTGGTAATCGGCCGTCCGATCAGCCAGGCCGCCGACCCAGCTCAGGCGCTGGCGGCGGTCGTGGCCGAATTGGCCTGACCTGACACCGAAGATCCCTAATGTGGGAGCGAGCTCGCTCCCACAGTTGTTTTGTGTCAGACCTTCAATACCAACTTCCCGAAGTTCTCCCCACTGAACAATTTGGTCAGTGTCTCGGGGAATGTCTCCAGACCTTCGACAATGTCCTCCTTGCTCTTGAGCTGTCCCTTGGCCATCCAGCCGGCCATTTCCTGTCCAGCGGCGGCGAACTGCGCGGCGTAGTCCATGACCACGAAACCTTCCATGCGCGCCCGGTTGACCAGCAGTGACAGGTAGTTGGCTGGGCCCTTCACCGCGTCCTTGTTGTTGTACTGGCTGATGGCGCCGCAGATCACCACGCGGGCCTTGAGGTTCAAGCGGCTGAGCACGGCATCCAGGATGTCGCCCCCGACGTTGTCGAAATACACATCCACGCCCTTGGGGCATTCGCGCTTGAGGCCGGCATGAACGTCTTCGTTCTTGTAGTCGATGGCGCCGTCGAAACCCAGTTCATCGACGAGGAACTTGCATTTATCGGCCCCGCCGGCGATGCCCACCACGCGACAGCCTTTGATTTTGGCGATCTGCCCGGCGATGCTGCCCACCGCACCAGCGGCGCCTGAGAGCACCACGGTCTCGCCCGCCTTGGGCGCGCCGACGTCCAGCAGGGCGAAATAGGCAGTCATGCCCGTCATGCCCAGTGCGGACAAATAACGTGGCAGCGGTGCCAGTTTCGGGTCGACCTTGTAGAAACCTCTTGGCTCGCCGAGGAAATAATCCTGCACCCCCAACGCACCGTTTACGTAGTCCCCGACCGCGAACCCCGGGTTGTTCGAGGCAATTACCTGGCCGACACCCAATGCCCGCATCACCTCGCCGATGCCGACCGGCGGGATATAGGACTTGCCCTCGTTCATCCAGCCGCGCATGGCTGGGTCCAGGGACAGGTATTCGTTTTTCACCAGGATCTGGCCGGCTGCCGGTTCGCCGACCGGTACTTGCTGATAGGTGAAAGTCTCGCGGGTCGCCGCGCCTACCGGGCGTTTGGCGAGCAGGAACTGGCGATTGGTCTGGGCAGTCATGGCGGGCACTCAAGATGAATGAAGCCTTGTTGATAGACCTTCGAAGCATTTGCCGCAAGGTTTGCTGATACAGCGAATGCAGTTCGATCCAACACAGTGATAGTTCGGCCTGGGGCCTTATCACTGGTGCCCATGAGTGCTCAACCGGCAGTTGGATAGTGCTGCCGTGTCCTCGGGACCTGTGGCTAGACTGGCGGCATCTCCCGCATTCTTCGAGGAACAGACAATGAGCATGACGTTTTCCGGACAGGTCGCCGTGGTTACCGGCGCTGCCGCTGGCATCGGCCGGGCCACTGCCCTGGCGTTCGCGGCAGAGGGGCTGAAAGTGGTGGTGGCCGACCTCGACGTGGCGGGCGGCGAGGGGACGGTGCAGTCGATTCGTGATGCGGGCGGCGAAGCGGTGTTCGTGCGCTGCAACGTGACGCTGGAAAACGACGTGCAGCAGCTGATGGACGAAGTGATCAAGACCTACGGTCGTCTTGACTACGCCTTCAACAACGCCGGGATCGAGATCGAGAAGGGCAAGCTGGCCGACGGTACCCTCGATGAGTTCGACGCGATCATGGGGGTCAATGTGAAGGGCGTCTGGCTGTGCATGAAGTACCAGTTGCCATTGCTGCTGGCCCAGGGTGGCGGCGCGATCGTCAACACGGCCTCGGTGGCGGGCCTGGGTGCGGCGCCGAAGATGAGCATCTATGCAGCGTCCAAGCATGCCGTGATCGGCCTGACCAAATCGGCCGCCATCGAATACGCCAAGAAAAAAATCCGCGTGAATGCGGTCTGTCCGGCGGTGATCGACACCGACATGTTCCGTCGTGCCTATGAGGCGGACCCGAAAAAAGGCGAGTTCGCCAATGCCATGCACCCGGTGGGGCGTATCGGCAAAGTCGAGGAAATCGCCAGCGCCGTGCTGTATTTGTGCAGCGACGGCGCGGCCTTCACCACGGGCCATTCCCTGGCGGTGGACGGCGGCGTCACGGCGTTCTGAGGACTTGCCCTTCGGCTTGTAGGACGAAGCCCGCACTGGTTGCGGGCTTTTTCGTGGGGCGCTCGAAAAAACCTCGGAACGGTCCTTCAATGTGTTTCAAAGGGTGAGAATCGACGGTTTTGGCGACGTTGTCGTACATCGTCCCGTTGCGGCCTGTGCTTAACTGTTTCCGGAAATAAAACAAATGCTTAGGAGCTTGGTTACTCATGGAGTTGAGAATCGACCGACAGGCCCTGGTGCCTGTCGTGCAGCAAATCGTTGACGCGCTGACCGGCTGGATCCGACAGGATGCGGTACAACCGGGAACTCGGCTGCCATCCGTCCGCCAACTGGCGCGGGAGAACCTGCTCAGCCAGTCCAGCGTCAATGAAGCCTGTGAACGCCTGGTCGCCCAAGGCCTGTTGGCGTCCCGCCATGGTTCCAGCTTTTTTGTCGCACCACCCCCGTCGCCCGGGCCCGAGCCCACTGATCAGAATCGACAGCAAGCCACGTTCACCGACGGGGGCGACAGCTCGCAATGGGAGTTGAAGCTGGGGTGTGGCGGGCTACCCGAGAGCTGGCGTGAAAGCGATGACCTGGGCTATGCGATCCGCCAGGTCACTCGCACCGACATGGCGGGATTGTTCAACTACAGTACGTCGTTGGGGCTGCCTGCCCTGCGTGAGCAACTGTCCAGGCGCTTGAAACAATTCAATATCGAGGTCGATAAAGACCTGATCCTGACCACCACCGGGGCGACCCACGGGCTGGACCTGATCGTACGGACATTGTTGCCGCCGGGTTCCTGCGTGGTCGTGGAGAGCCCCGGCTATTCAAGCCTGTTCGACCTGCTCAGGTTGCACGACATCGACATGATCGAACTGCCCAGGACCCCGCGCGGCCCGGACGTCGATGCGCTGCAAGACCTGCTGGCGATGCACCGGCCCACTGCGCTATTCGTCAACAGCGCCTGCCATAACCCGACCGGCACCAGCCTGGCTCCGGCCGTCGCTCAACGGCTGCTGCAATTGACGAAGGAGCACGGCGTACTGGTGATCGAAGACGATGCCTATGGCGATTTCCAGAGCGCGGCGCGGACCCGGCTAGCGGCATTGGATCCTGAGGTGGTCTACGTGGGCAGCTTCTCGAAAACCCTGAGCAGTTCGTTGCGCGTCGGTTTCGTGGTGGCCGGGCCTTCCATCATCGCGCGCCTGAGCGAGGTCAAGGGCATTACCAGCATGGGGGGGATCGCGGTTCTGTGAGTCGGTCCTTGCCTGCCTCCTGGCCAATGGCGCCTATCGCAAGCTGGTCCAGCGCCAGCGGCAGCGTCTGGGTGCCGATATGGCGGCGCTGTTGCAGGTACTGGAAGACGCCGACTGGGAGGTCTTTGGCAAGCCGGCCGGGGGGGCTTTTCATCTGGGCAAGACCGCCATTGTGTGACTACGCTGGAGTACAGCGCCTGGCCAGGCGTTTTGGCGTGCTGCTGTCTTCGCGTAGCGCATTCAGCCCTTCGGGTGCCGACAGTGACTGGCTACGGATCAACGTGGCGTATGCCCGTGACCCCAGGGCGCTGGCGTTCTTCCGGGCAGCGGCTCTGGATCGACCTCTAGTGTCCTGAAAACGACGCAGCTGTAGCTTTTTGCCATTATTCCGACGCCAGCATCTTGTGTTGCAGGGTGTCTCGTTGCGAATCTGCAATCAACACACACTGGCAGAGGACTGAGCGCAATGATTTCCGCCGTGCAAGGACGTTTTGCCAACCTGGGTATGGCAAAGAAACTGGGTATCGGATTTGTCCTGGTGCTGTTGCTGACCGCAGTGGTCGCGGCCATCGGTGTCTGGTCCCTGCAGACCATCAGCCATCGCTTCGATGGCCTGAAACAGATGTCGTCCCTCAACAGCGGGTTGCTCAAGGTCCGGCTGCTGGAGCAGGAATACGCCTCGCGCTCCGACCCCAAGACCGCCGATGCGTTGCGCCAGGGGGTCGACGCTCTGGTGGCCCAGGCGAACGAACTCAAGGTGCAGTCGGCTGCCAACGTGCCGGTGATGAACGACGTGGAGCAGGCGCTGGGCGCGTATCGCAAGGCGTTCGACGAATTTGTCGGGTTGAGCCAGAGCAAGGACCTGGCGCTGGAAATGGCCAGTTGGTCGGTGTCCAGCGTCGCCAATAACCTGGATGTGTTGCAGGCCGGGCTGGCTGATGATGGCACCTATACCTTGAAAGATTCCGAGGGCAAGGAGGGGGCCGAGTTCATCGAGCAGGCCAACCAGGTCAGCGAAGTATCCCGCTTGATGTTGCAGGCCATGAACGAAGCGCGGGTCCGCCTGGACCAGAGCCGCAAAGGCAATGTCGAGGGCGCCGGAGAAGGCAGCATCGAGCAGGCCGAGCAGGCGATGAAACAGGCCGAAGTGCTCAAGACCACGGTCAAGGACCCGGGTTACCAGACCGTGCTGAATGAAGTGGCCGGGCATATCGCCGGGTTCAATGAGCAATTGGCCGAATACACCGGCCTGCTGGCGAAGGAAAAAGTCGTCTACCAGCAACTGCACGAGCGGGCCGATCAAGTGGTGGCGCGGGTTGACCAGGCCTTCGGTGCCGAAGACCAGGCCATGCAGACCGAACTGAAGAAAAATTCGCTGCTGATCATCGGTTCGTCGGCCTTGGCGTTGCTGGTGGGATTGATCGCGGCATGGGTCATAACCCGGCTGATCGTGACGCCGCTGCGCAGTGTCATTCGTGTGGCCCAGCAGATTGCGTCGGGTGACTTGAGCGCCACGGTGGAGGTGACGCGCCGAGACGAAATTGGTCAGTTGATGCAGGCGATGCAACAGATGGGCGCGGGGCTGAGCAGTATCGTCAGCGGCCTGCAGGCCGGTATCGAGCAATTGGCCAATTCGGCCCAATCGCTGTCAGCCGTGACCGAGCAGACCAACCTGGAAGTCAGTAGCCAGAAAGAAGAAACCGAGCAGGTCGCCACGGCGATGAACCAGATGACGGCCACGGTGCATGACGTGGCACGCAATGCCGAAGAGGCGGCCCAAGCGGCCCAGACTGCCGACGACAAGGTCGAAAGCGGCCAGCAGGTGGTGCGTCAGAGTATGGTGCGCATCGAACAGCTGGCCGATTCGGCCACGTCGGCCAGTTCCAGCATCGAAAGCCTCAGTGCCGAGATCCAGAACATCGGTACGGTGCTGAGTGTGATCAAGAGCGTGGCCGAGCAAACCAACCTGCTGGCGCTCAATGCCGCTATCGAGGCAGCCCGGGCCGGGGAGCAGGGCCGGGGCTTTGCGGTCGTGGCCGATGAGGTGCGGGCGTTGGCCAAGCGCACGCAACAGTCCACCGAGGAGATCGAGCGACTGGTGAGTGCCCTGCGTTCAGCGGCCCAGGCTTCCGTGCAGCAGATCCAGAGCAGCGGCGAGTTGGTGAAGATGGCGGTCAGCGATGCACTACAGACCGAAAGCGCCTTGGGCAGTATTGCGGCGGCGGTATCGCTGATCCAACAGATGAACCAGCAGATCGCGGCGGCGGCCGAGCAGCAGAGTTCGGTGGCCGAGGAGATCAATCGCAGTGTCACCAGCATTCGCGCCAGCGCCGATCAATCCTCTCTGGCGATGCGCGGCAATGCCGCTTCCAGCATCGAGCTGGCGCAGTTGGGGGTTGAGCTTAAGGGGATGGTGGGGCATTTCAGGTTGTGAGTCCGCGATAGCAGGTCCAACATTCCAACAGTTTTGCCTGCCTGGCGGTGTACGGGCATAGTTTACAGCCCCGTGGCGAGGGAGCTTGCTCCCGCTGGGCTGCGAAGCAGACCCGAAATTCGTGGGAGTGCTGCGCACTCCAGCGGGAGCAAGCTCCCTCGCCACAAAAGCTCCACCTGCACAGGGTGGAGCCGTATCAGTCGTAGACTTTCTTCTTCTTCCACTCGTCGTTGACTTCGGCTTCCTTCAGCCCTTCGGTCAACTGGTTGACTTCGCCTTCGACCGGCTGGGTGCTGGCCAGGACCTGGGCATTGGCGCGGGCCAGGAGTTTTTCCAGGTAGGCCAGTTGTTCGGCGTAGACCTGGGGTTCCTGTTGCTTGCGCAGGTACTGCACGCCACGCTCGAAGGCCAGGCGGGCCTGCCCGGGTTGTTCTTGCTGCAGGGCTTGCTGGCCGAGGTTGTTGAAGAACTCGATGTGCAGCAGCACCAGGATGTGTCGCACTTCGCGAATCCAGCGCTTGGCTTCGTTAGGCGGCAGGAAACCGTCCTGGGCGGCACGGGTGATCTGGCCGTGCAAGGCCTCAAGCAGAAAACGTACGTCCTTGGCCTTGGCTTCGGTCTGGATCGGTGCCGGTGGATTGTTCACCGGGATCGATTCACCTTGGGCGGCCAGTGTGCTCAATTCGTCCAGGCGTGCCTTGACCGCAGAATTGGTTTTCTCCAGGTTCAGCAGGCGCTGACAGACGTTCATCTCAAGGCGAGTCATCAACAACTTCAGGGCAGGGGTCATCAACTGCCCGGGGAAGGTTTCGGTGAGCTCCCCACAGCGACGCATACGGTCGTTGAGTTCTACCTTGGTGCGGGCCTTTTCCAGCTTGTTGTTTTCCACCACGTGGTTCATGTAGCCAATGGCGATCAACAGGGCGATCCCGGCTACGACGAGCAGGGTGATCATGAGTGGTGTCACCGGTAAGACCTCTTTATTGTGGTACGCATGTCATGAGTGTAGTGGCTTGGCTTTTAAGCGCATAGGTCCGAGCGACGCGATTAGACGGGCGTCGTGCTGTTTATAGGAAGCATAACCGGATGGGTGCACATTGCCATCATTTGCCGGGCTCGACTATAGCGTCTCGGCGGGTGACAGAATATAGGCGCCAGAGACCGGGCGGGTAAAATGTCCGGATCGCCCCCAAACCGGGCGAAGTCATTGATTTAAATAAATTTATATCTGGGGGTTGACGACCCTTCAATCCATCCATAGAATGCGCGCCACTTACAGCGTAAAGCACTCAGCCAAACGCTGTAAGCAGTGAATGTTGTACGTGTGTCCCCTTCGTCTAGTGGCCTAGGACACCGCCCTTTCACGGCGGTAACAGGGGTTCGAGTCCCCTAGGGGACGCCAATGCGGGAATAGCTCAGTTGGTAGAGCACGACCTTGCCAAGGTCGGGGTCGCGAGTTCGAGTCTCGTTTCCCGCTCCAATTTTAAACAGTGTTGCTTTCGAGCAGGGCTGAGTGAAGCCAGAGCCGACATCTTCGGATGCGGATTTGGGCACTGAAATACACACCATGTGTTTCAGTTAGTGTGTCCCCTTCGTCTAGTGGCCTAGGACACCGCCCTTTCACGGCGGTAACAGGGGTTCGAGTCCCCTAGGGGACGCCATTTGCGGGAATAGCTCAGTTGGTAGAGCACGACCTTGCCAAGGTCGGGGTCGCGAGTTCGAGTCTCGTTTCCCGCTCCAAATTCAAAAAAACGCCGCTCATTTGAGCGGCGTTTTTTTTGCGCGTAAAAAAGGCCATCTCAATGCCCAAGGTTATGTTTCCGGCGCTCAAGGGGCTTTGACCAGCGATTCGTCTTGTCTGAGGGGGCTGACGACGTTTTTCCTTAATATTGAAGGGGAGTGGAGAATATTTCCTGCAAAATTCAAGGGAAAACGCCTAGGAAGATTAATAGTTCATTCCTAAAGAAATGCACTTCTCCTAACCTTCCAGTACCCATTCTGGAGATGCATTTATGCTGATTTTCGTTAAATCGATGGTCATTGGGCTGTGCATTGCAGCCCCTGTAGGACCCATTGGGCTGTTGTGCATACAGCGAAGTCTGATGCTTGGGTGGAGAGCCGGTTTCGCGACGGGATTGGGCGCGGCCACAGCCGATTCGATCTATGGATTCATCGGTGCCCTGGGTGTTACCGCCGTCATTGCGACGCTCATCAGCTTCAAACCCTGGTTGTGCATCTTTGGAGGATTGTTCCTCGCCTACATTGGCTATCAGACAATACGATCGAAGGGTGGCGCGACGGCCATGGCGGGGGAGCGTGCCAACCTGTTCAAAGCCTACTCGACCACGCTGTTCCTGACGCTTTCCAACCCCATGACCATCTTGTCGTTTATCGCGATATTTGCTGCGTTGAGTGATGGCATGGCCAGTGACCAAGGCGGCCAGCACGCCTTGTTGCCGATGGTGACCGGTATCTTCCTGGGCTCGGCGGTCTGGTGGTTGGGGTTGAGTGGTTTCTCCTCCATTTTCAAGGCGCGGATTGCCGAATCGAAGCTAAGGCTGATCAACTACTTTTCAGGGGCAACCATCGCCCTCCTGGGGGCCTATCAGGTCGCCACTGGCGTCATGCTGGCCACGGCAATCTGACCCAAGGCTTATGCCTCGCTGAGCGGGGCATAAGCTTTGGTGTCTCCCTGCGACGCACGCAGGACGTTTATTCCAACCTGAACTCGACGTACGCCCTGAAACGGCCTATCGCCTGGGTGATTTGCGAGGTGGTTGCATTGCTGAATGACAGCCTGACCTGGGTGGTGGCCTCATTCATCAGTGAAAACAACGTGGTGGGAAATACAATCACCTTGAACAGCCTGGCGCATTCGCGCATTTCAAAATATCCAAAGACGAAAGGCAGTTGCACATTGATGAAGAAGCCGCCTGTCGGATGATTCCAGCTGACTGCTCTTTGAGCGTCGGCTTTGAGTGGAAATTCGCGCTCAAGGCATTCAAGCATGTGATTCCTTTTATTTGTATAAGACAGCACCCTGGGTTGGTTCAGCTCTCTCAGCGAGTAGTGGTGCTCGATCAGCAAGCCTGCGACAACCGCTTGGCACAGGGCGGGGGTGTTCACCGTGATCAGGCTTTTGGCTTTGCACAATCGACTGCTGAAGGACATGACCCCAGTGCCCTCTGGGGCGACCACATAGCCCATGCGCAAGCCCGGGAAAATCGATTTGGCAAAGGAGCCCAGCAAGAACACCCGACGACTGTCGATGGACTTCATCGACGCAATGGCATCGCCTTCGTACCTGAAGTAACGGTAGGCAGTGTCTTCGAGGATGAAAAAGTTCTTTTCATCGGCCAGAGAGAGCATGGCTCTCCTGTCGTCATGGGAAAGGCTGTCGGCAGTAGGATTGCTAAAGTCCGGAATCGCATAAAGCGCCTTGATTCGTTCACCTCTGGATTCCAGTGCTTCGATGAGCCTGCGCAGGGCAATCGGATCAAGAAAGGCAGCCATGGGGACGGGGACTATTTTTATACCCAGCAGTTTTGCGATACCCGTGATCCCGGAAAACACCGGATCAGGTACCAATAAAACCCCGCCGCCTTCAAAAATGGACAGGAGCGTCAAGGTGCAGGCTTCTTGAAAGCCCATGCACACCACAATGCTTTCAGGGTTGGCAACGTTGATCGCTTCATCCACCTGCAGATGGCTGGCGATTATTTCATTGATGATTCCAGCGGTTTTTCCATATTGGCAAAGCAGCGTCGCAAGTGACTGCTCGGTGCCGGCAACGTGATCTTTGTATTGGCTCAGGCCCCTGTCGATGAGCGAAGGGTCGCACTGCTCATCATCGGGTCGACCGGAGGCCAGTGAAATGGCCTCCGGGTTTTCTTGGGCAATCGAGTTTAGTAGGTGAATGACGTTCAGGATGGGGGCGTCGAATATCGTGCTTTCGAATGCGCTGGACACTTTCGCTTCTCCATAAAAAAGCAACGAGCCATTGAAGGCCCGTTGCTCATGATCAACACCCGCTACGCAGGATCGAGTGAGCTTTCTTGATCGACCATGCGCTCCATGGCTTCGAATGCCTGCAGCAGGTCTTCCTTGAGGTCATCCAGGTCCTCCAGGCCAAAGCACAATCGAACCAGGCCTTTCTCGATGCCCATGTCCGCTTTTTCCTGATCCGTCATCGAGGCATGGCTGCCACTGAAGGGCTGGGCAACCATCGACGTCACGCAGGCCATTCCCGTGCCCGTGCCAAACCATTTGAGCGTGCTGGTGAACGTTTTGTAGAAGGGAACCAGGTCGGGTCGAATATCGACAAACACGATGCCGCCGTAACCGGTCAGTTGTTTGCCATCGACGCGTGGGTAATAGACATGCTCGATAAAAGGCAGCTCGCGCAGATAGTTGAGCATGCTGGCTGTCGTCTGGCTGTGCTTTTCCATGCGCAGGTTGAACGTCTGCATGCTTCTGCGAAGCAACCATGCGCTATTGGGCGTTAATATCGTGCCTGAATAAAAGCGACCCTCGAGCAGGCGGTTGTAAATCATTTCACTGTTGACCAGAACCAGACCGCCCATGACATCGCTATGCCCGGAGAAGTATTTGGTGGCGCTGTACAGTGAAATGTCGGCGCCAAAGTTCAACGGCTTCTGAAATATCGGCGTGGCCCAAGTATTGTCAACCACCACCAGCGCTTGCGGGTTGTTTTGCTTGACGGCCCGGCTGACCGCATGAATATCAATGTCTTTCAGGAACGGGTTGGTCGGTGTTTCGAAAATGACCATGTCGACGTTCGCCGGCAAGGCATTCAACCCGTCTTGCGTGGTGAGATCCAGAATCGTCAGGTGTGCGCCGATGCGTGCTGCATACCGCTGGAACAATTTATAAGAGCAGCCATAAATGTATTTGTTGATGACCAGAGAAGCACCCGGCTTCAACAGTTCCAACACCATGTAGATGGCGCTCATCCCGGTGCTGTACGCCAGGGCATATTCGCTGCCCTCCAGGGACGCGACAACCTGTTCCAATTCACTCACGTTGGGATTGGCCTTCCTTGAGTAGAAGAAGGCCGAGTCAGCGCTGAAGGCGCTGCACTGATAAATAGGCGTGACCGAAGGTCGGGCGTCCCGGTCATCGACCTTGATATGAAGTATTTCAGTAGACACTTTCATGCTTGGCTGACCAGTTTGATGACCTGTTCATACATGTTTTGCTTGCCCTCGTAACCAATGGTCGGGGTAATGTCGTTTTGCGAAATACCAATTTCTTCAATCGATTCCGTGGGGAAGTGAGCCCTGTCGAATACTTCATGAAGGTTCGAGTTCACCCCGTTGGGGAGCCAGACCTCAGGACCGGTTTCGTCGATGCGTGCCTTGGCAATAATGAATCGATAGCTTTCATGGGGTCGCAGCGTCAGTGATTTCCAATCGCTGTTGTGCCCGTCCGTATAGTTGCGCCGCAGGTAGACGGTCTGTTCGAAGTCTTCGGTATTCAGCACTTGAGCGTGCAGCGACACGATATCCCCATGCCACTCGAACTTGCGTTTCTCGTAAGCGCTCAGCGCCTCCTCTCGCAGCTCGACAGGAACGTTCGCCTGGTGTTCGCCCAGCAGTTTGAAATGCGCATCGTGCCCGCATTGAGAGCAGCAACCCTTGCTGTCCAGCCCGATGATTTCAGCGTTCAAACCATAGCGGGTGACGAGCAGGGCGTTACAGTTGTTGCAACTGGTGTTGGTGCCCTCAACGTCATTCACGTTGCCCAGATAGACATGCTCTACGCCCATGCTCCGAGCAACGTCCCGAGCCTTCAGCAACCGGTCCACGGGGGTACGGATGCTGTTGCTCATTTTGTAATCGGGATGGAACCTGACGAAGTGCAACGGCACATTCGGGCCCAGCTCATCCAATACCCACTGGCTGATTTTCCGGGCCGTTTCCTCGTCGTCGCTGATGTCGGTCACCATCAAGGTGCTGACCTCGACATATTTGCCGGCGTCGTAGACCTTCTTGATTCCCGCCAGGACTGGCTCTACCCAGCCGGTGGTGACCTTGCGGTAGTATTCCGGGGAAATAGATTTCAGCGAAATCGAGAAAATATCGATGACCGGCAGTAATTCATCAATGGCTTCTTCACTGATAAAGAACGCCGATTTATATAGGTTGATCAGGCCCGCTTCCTTGGCCAGCCTTGCCGTGTCGAGGATGAACTCATGCCAGACAACGGGATCGTTATACGTCCAGGAAATGACGCGTATTCCGTGCTTGAGTGCGGTTTCCACAACTTGTTCAGGGGTGTAGTAGTAAACGTCTTTGTCGGTGACGTACTTGGCCTGCGAGGTCTTCCAGTTGTGGCAATAACCGCAGTTGAGCATGCAACCGATATTGCCCAGGGACAGGATCCGCTCTCCAGGGGCAAAGTGGAAAACGGCTTCGGTCTCAATCGTTTCTTCCGTGCTGTGAACACCTTTGCCGTAGTTCAATGTAACGAGTCTGCCGCCTCGGTTCCCGCGCACTTTGCAAAAACCTACCTTGCCCTCCTGTATGACACAGTTTCGCGGGGAAAGATGACACTTGACGACGCCCCCCGGGAGTATTTCTTCCAGTTTTGCCGGGCTGCTTTCCAAGGTCCAGTTTTTATTTTTTGTAGTGTCCATCTTTCTCACTCCTCATCACGGAAGTTGTTATCAATATCATCGGTTGAAAAAAATCGAGGCGAAACAATCCCGCTGCCATGGATGGCAACTATCTTTATGGGTGTTAGTAGGCGGATGAAGCGCGAATCAATCCATAGTTCTTGAGAGAAAAGCGCTTGGCATTCATGTTCATGAAGGGTTGAATAAGCGGGCCGATCACCAGCAGGAATGCGATCGTTCCCACGCCGAACGGGCCGCCTAAAAGCCATCCGCCCGAAAAGATGCCGATTTCAATGATCATTTTGGCTTTGGTGAATGACCAGCCCCACTTGGAAACCATGGTCAGGACCACGAGGTCCATGATTCTGATTCCAATACCGCTCATGATGATCAGCGCGGAGGAGTAGGCACATAACACCAGTCCCGTCGCCAATAACATGTACTCATTCATTCTCGCGATCAAATACTCTCCGAGCCCCAACCCTGACCAGAGATCAATCAACAGGCCGGTCAGCGTTGTTGTAATAAAGGGACTTATCGGCGGGTATTTTTTGTTCCAGAGCATCCACCATGTCAGGAAGAAGAGCGACACGATAGCCGAACAAATGCCCATGCCGAGCATAAGTATTTTATCGATGGAAATGATCAAGACGTCTAATGGGTCGGTACCCAGTTGGCTGATGATGAAGCACTTGGCGCCCAGTGAAAAGAAACCGACACCCGTCAAGTACATCAGGAGCTGGTCCTTCTTGAAGTGGCGAAAACTTAGTACTTGCGTGCCAATGTACTGAGCGAATGAGTATGACTTTTTTCCACACTTTATCTTCTCATCTTCCATGCGAGCACCATCCCTGGAGAGAATATTTTATTATGAGTGCGTCACGCTAAAGAGCAGGGCTATTGATTGCCCTCAGGCTTTCAGGCTGGAAATAGACTAGCGCTCTGCTTTATTTTGGTGCATGCTTTTTTTAATGAAAAACGCGGGCTTTTCATTAAAATTTATACTTTTAACCGGGGAAAACGCACATGGATCGTATAGACGTCAAAATCCTGGGTAAGGTACAGGACTGTGGTCGCATTTCCATCACAGAGCTTTCCAAGCACGCAGGTCTTTCTATTCCTGCCACCAATGACAGGTTGCGCAAACTTGAAGACTCAGGGGTCATCAAGGGCTATCACGCTCAGTTAGATCCAACCAAACTGGGGTACGGCATATCAGCTGTCGTCGGCATCACCACCCTCAAGCCGGCGAAATCCAAATTAATAGCAACGCTCACCGACATACCTGAAGTCGTTGAATGCCTGCACATCACGGGAAACGATTCCTATCTGATCCGGATCTACGCCAGATCCATGGCTGAAATCGAGGACATCATTGCGAAAATCAACGCATACGGAGAGACGCGTACCAGCATTGTCCTGTCCATTCCCATCGAGAGAAGAAAGCTCGCCCCGTGAGTCAGGGCGCCTGTCAGGCAGGGGCGGGGAGTGCTCGATCGACGAGGTCGCTCCCCGGCCATGGGCGTCCGGTCTAGCTCTGGCACGGGTGGGGATGCTTCTGTGGCCAGCGAGACATCCACACGAGTAATAGCATCATGGCGGCGGGGCAGAGGGTGACCGCCAGTAAACCGATGTGCAAATCCGAATGCGCTGAAATAATTCCCACAAGCCATGGAATCAGACTGCATCCGGCATTACCCGAGGCTGTCAGTACAGAGAACATGGTTGCTCCACCTTGAGGGTAGGCATCTGCGGTAATGGCGAGCATCGTGGGCCATAGGCAACTGCCTGAGAACCCTGCGGCGATGGCAGCGGTTAACGCCAATGCGGGGCTGGGGGTGAAGCTGATCACGAAAAACAGGACGACGGTCACGGCGCAGCAGCCTAGCATCAGTGAAACGGCGGGTATCCGTTCTTGCAGCAGAGCGGCAGCCATGCGCCCGAGGGCCATGCCCACTGAAAAACCGGCGAGCGCAAACCCCCCCACTTCTTTCGAGTAGCCCAATCCTTGTTCAGCGAAGGCGGGCAGCCATTGAGACAGTCCCGTTTCCGTAGCTCCTCCTAGAAAGATGGCGATCATGCAGGCGATGAAATAGGGTTGTCTGATAAGCGCGGGCATGGATTCGCGTTGCACGTGCTCCTGTATCAGCGGTGGCAGGGGCAATCGCAGGAACAATAGAAAGGTTGCAAGCGGGGCAATGATCAAGCCCAAGGCGACCATGCGCCAGGAAATGTCCCATCTCAGCGCGATGCTTGCGATCAGCACGGCACTTACCGCGCCAATGCAGAAATACGAATGCAGCCAGTTCATGGCGGCGCTTCGGCGCTCGGGTTGCAGGGCTGCGACAATAGGGCTGAGTATCATATCCAGCACACCCGCACCGAAACCCATGATGGCAACCGCGAAGAGCAGGAAGGTATAGGAAGGGGCAAAAGCCACAAGGGCCAGACCTGCTGAAGTGGTCATCAGCCCAAAGAGAATGATCCGCCTGGCGTCCCCTCGGTCTGCCAATGGCCCGGTGATCAGAATGGCCACTATAAAGCTGAGGAACATGACCGCCGGAATCCGTCCCAGTTGCTCCGTGGTCAGCCCTGACGAGGGGCCAAAGGCATCACTGAACGTCGTCAGGTACACCGGCAGGAAGTTGAGTGCCATGGCCAGGCACAGCATGGCTGCATAACAAGCGTAAAGCGCGTGTCGATGGGGATTGGGCGCAGACAGCATCAGGTATAAAACTCTTGAAATTAGAAACGTGGGGCGCCGTGCGCTTTCCAACAGCATTCAGTCCATTCAATCTCTGAAAAATGAGCTGCGAAAGATGAATCGCCCGGGCTACTGGCAAAGAACCCGAACCGGACGAGTTCTTCTGCATGGAGCAGGTGGAACATACGCATCATGCAGAACTGTGTCCCGTCAACCGAGTTTTCCAGAAGGAAGTCGCTGCCTCTTCGGCTCAGGCGGTAATACATGGTCTGGGTGACGCGATCGAAATCAGCCATGGACCAGTCTGAAAAACCATTGTTGGTCACGACAGAGAACAGCTGCTGGAAACCATTGTTCTGGTATTCGATGCCGCTTTTCATCCAGTGGTTTTTATCTTGGTAGATAAACAGGCCGCATTGGTCAAAGTAGGTACTTGAGGCAAAAGATACCTTGGCCTTCAATGTCCAGTATTGTTCCTCGCTGGCAACCACAATGGCCGGTGCATTGTCATACTCCAGGCCGTAATAGGTGCCTCGCCAGAAATCGGTGTCGGGTGTGGTGTGGATAATGATTTCCTGATCGTTGATGGACGATCGCTCGGGGACGTTAATCCAGGTCCAGTCTGAAATACTCAGTTTTTTCATGCTTTTATTACCCGAAAAACCAGTGGTTTATTTCCCAGTGCTGGTGAACACGTAAATCCGCCGCGCTCAGGTCCTGCTGCCCTGAATTGGGGTTGAGCAAACCCGCGCAAAACATGCTGGCGGCTTTTGCTGCCGCCACACCATGAGCGGAGTCTTCAATCACCACACAGGATGACGGTGGGAGACCCAGGCGTTGGGTGGCCATGAGAAAGATCTCGGGATCTGGCTTGCTGTGCGTAACGTCATCGCCACACACGATCTCACTGAAAAAAAGCTGCAGCCCAGCGTTACGTAAAATCAGCTCAACGAGTGCTCGCGGTGAAGAAGAGGCGACTGCACAAGGTATTCCCGCTCTCTGTAATGCGCCGAGAAGTTCTGTCACGCCTGGCATGGGAGGCAGGGGGGCGGAACTCAATACTTCCATCAACTGCCGGTGATGCTCCGCCATGAGGCAGTCCAGATCTTCTGCAAGCCCGTATTCGGTTTTGATGGCGCTCCACATATGACGCTGCGTGGTGCCTACAAAACGAGACAGTTCTGCCTCATCAAGCACCACGCCATGGCGTGCATAGGAATGTCTTTCCTGTTTCATATAGACCGGCTCACTGTCCACCAGCACACCGTCCATATCGAAAATGAACCCCTGGAAAGCCAGCATCAATGCGCACGCCGCTGTTGAGGGTCACGCTTGAAGTGCAGGAAGTTATAGTGTGAGCGTGCTTCAAACTCATGCAGCTTGAAGGCTTTGGTCATTTCAATGTCCTGGAATCCTTCGCCATCTATTAGCGTGGTAGTGTCTGAGCCGCCAATGATGATAGGCAATTGCATGAGCATGATTTCGTCGACTAGATCAAGATTGAATACCTGCCAGTTCAGGTGGCCACCCCCTTCAACCATGATGTGATTTATTCCGCGAGCTTCAAGCATCGGGAAGAGCTGTTTGAAGTCGACTCGTGCGGTTCCTGCAAAAAGAACCTCTTTACCATGCGCGCGGATGTGCTCGACCATCTTGTGGTCACGTGCTTCTTCTGTCGTTGCGATGATAGTGTGTTCGGGAGAACTGAAAATTTTCGCAGAAGCTGGGAAGTTGAGCGATGTCGTAGGAATGATACGCACAGGATTACGACCGGACTCATAGCGATTGGTCAATTGAGGATCGTCGGTGATAATCGTATTGCGACCGACCATGATGGCATCGACTTCACCGCGGAATTTATGAATGAAGCGCATGTCTTCATCGTCGAAATGCTGAAAAAGCGGTTTGCTGGAGGCTTCATTGCCGAGCGTCAGTTTGCCATCGATGGAAATCTGGCTGAATACAGTAACTTTCATAAGGGGTCTACTTGAAGGGCTGGTTAGCTTTAGCGTGACAAGTGCTTGGGATTGGGGGTGAAGACGCTTTTTATCGTGGGTGCGCAAGGATCATTCAACAAACTGTCAAATGCTGTTGAATAAGCTTCAAGGGGATAACGGTGGGTGACTAGCTTTCCAAGTTCAGGAAGCCTGTGGGCAATGCGCAGCGCCCGGGGGAAGTGCTGGTTGTACTCGCCTGCGGCAATGATACTGATGGCATTGACCAAGAAGTGTTTTGCAGGGAGTGAATATTCATAATTCCCGTTGAATCCGAACAGGACAATCCTGCCACCTCGGGCAACCCGGCTGGCGGCTGTCTCGAGCTGATTACCCACGGTATCGATGACAACATCGTATTTTTCCTGGTTTTGCCCAAGGCACTCAAGTTCCTCAGGGCGCACGATGTTCAAACCCAGGGAGTGTCCGAATTCGATTCGAAAGGTATTCAAATCGGTAGCACATGTATGGACGCCCATCGCGCGCAAAAGTAGTTGTGCGACCAGGCTCATGGGGCCCGATCCTAGAAGCAGCACACGTTCCCCCGCTTTGATGGAGGCTTGTTCAATGTTGTTCAAAATACAGGCTACGGGTTCAACCAAGACGGCTGTTTCCCAACTCATGTCGTCTGGGATGCAGTGTACAAAGCGCTCGCGTGTTATGAATCGCTCCGCAAATGTACCGTGCTTGTTGACGCCGGCGATGTCCAGGCCCGCATTTGAACCGCCATTGCATAGATGGGTTCTAGCGGCGTTGCAATGTTCGCAGTTACCGCAGTATTCGTTGGGGTCTATCACCACACGCATCCCTTTACGCGTGCGTTTGACGCCTGCCCCTACATTGACAACGACGCCGACCGCTTCGTGACCACGGACGATTCCCACCTGTCCCTCTTCACGCCCGGACAATACCGCCAGGTCTGTTCCGCAAATGCCGGAGAGTACAACGTCTATTTCTATACCATCGGCGGGTAGCGTTTCGGACACTTCGTGACTCACCAAGCTCAACGTTCGTGTGCTCGCTAAACTGATTGCTTTCATATACCCATCAGCGCTCTATTCGATTTTTTTGGATGAAGCATGCCAACTAGAGAACCCGCTCTGCTGTATCTGGAGCGGCCTACGGACGTGCAGCACGGTTCATCCATTTGGAAACGGCTGGCATTATGCAAGGCTGACAGAGTTGGTTTCAGTCGAAAAAGAATTACCGATAACGACACGATGATTCATGTTGTTTCAGCTTGGCCCGCCAGGCGCCGTAAAGACAGGCCACGCATGGTCTTTTCTAAGTTGGCAGGGGGGTGAATATTATTATTTGGACACAACTTGCGATGTGCAATTAATCAATAACGGTAACAAACCTTTTACCCTTCAAGGCTGTGCACCAGGTTTTCAATCGCTTCCAGGGCGGCCTCATCCGGTGGCTCCGGTGTCGGATGTGCGTTGCGCATCTGGTATGCAAGACGGTATTCACTGGGCGTGCAACTGGCATATTGCTTGAAGGCGCGAGCGAAGTAGGACGGGTCCTTGAAGCCGGCCTCGTAGCCGATGCTGGTGATGGGCATCTGGCTGTTATCGAGCAGTTCCTTGGCGAAGCTCATGCGTTTGTTCAGCACGTAGTCAGTGAAACCGAGGCCATTGGCTTCCTTGAACACCCGGCTGAAACGAAACGTCGTCATGCCACAGCGCTTGGCCAGGTCGCGCTGATCGATGCTTTCGCGAAAATGCTGGTCGATGTACAGCATGATGTGGCTGAGGGCCTGGTGCTTCTGGTGCCCGGCGGTCAGGCGAATGCTGTCCGGCAGGGTCGGGGAGTGGTCGATCTGCGAGGTCTTTCCTCGGCCATTGGTATTGCGACGCAACTCGCACAGTTGCACCACGGCCGTGAGGTAGCGCTTTTTCTCGGCGGCGGACAAGGGCAGCACCATGTATTCCCAGACGCTGGAGCGCATGGCCCACACCGCCAGCTCTTCGGAGTGCTGCACGGTGAACATGGTGATGGGCGTGCCAGGTACGGTTCGTTTGATCTCCAACAGGCGTCGCAGGCCCGGCGTGTCCGGGCGGTCGAAATGGATGCAGATCATGTCGACCTGTTCCGCACTGGGCAGCATGGCGTTTTTTGCCAGCGTGCAGTCGCACGTGTCCTGGAATTGGGAGACGAGTTCCTTGGTGGACCGATCGTGAGTCAGATCGAACCATAACAGCTTTGGTTTTTCAGTCAGACTTGGCGCCATAGGACGACTACCCAGAGGTTCTTCCTGCCCTTTAGCTAGCAGTATTGTCACAGTGCTATCACTTCGCCGAATAAATTTTTATAAAAAACCGATCTTTTAGCGCCGTCCCGCCACGAGACGCTCGCGAGCGCCCGTCTGCGCTGCGGTACGGATGGATTTTCCGACCCAGCAGGCCCTTTCCCACCCGCCGCAAAAAAATCCTAGCGAAGTGCAAAATCCTCCTAACGGCTATGACCACCTGCTGACTAGGGTTGCATCAGGCAGTTCGCAATGTACTGCCCTTGAAAAACAACCCCGATGAGGTGTGCGAAATGACTCTTCAAACAATCAAGGCTTCGGTACTGAAGTTCGCCAAAGATGAAGATGGCCTGACCATTGTGGAATACGCCGTGGCCGGTGGGTTGATCACCGTATTGGTGGCCGCTGCGTTTGTGCTTCTGGGCGGTGCCGTGAATACCAAGATCCGTGCGCTGTGCCAGGCGGTCAACGGCAACGTTGCTTGCTGACAGCGGCAACTTGCGGTGAAGGGGGCACGGTTACTTTCAAGGGAATAACGCTTGCGACTCTTTTGCAGTGAGTACAACGAATCAATCAAATGGACTTCGCGCTGTCCCCTCCAACCAAGTTCGTAGCATAACTTCTTAACGCGCGTGAGGTTCATGAAATGACTTTCCAGACAATAAGAACTTCGATCAGCAAGTTCGCCAAAGATGAAGACGGCCTGACCATTGTTGAATACGCGGTGGCGGGTGGCTTGATCACGGTGTTGGTGGCAGCGGCATTCGTCCTTCTGGGCGGCGCAGTGGACACCAAGATCCGTGCGTTGTGCCAAGCCGCCAATGGCAACGTCGCCTGCTAACGATAATCACACTAGGGAGACGCATCATGTCCATGGAATTGCTGGTGTCGACGGTGCTGCTGCTGGGACTGCTGGGTGTGGCGGTGGTGAGCGATCTGCTTCGCCACCGCATCCCCAACACGCTGGTCCTGTTGGGCCTTGCCCTGGGGTTGGCCGGCCAGGTTTATACCGGTGGGCTCGGCGGCCTGGGCGACATCCTATTGGGCATGCTGATCTGTTTCGGGTTGTTCCTGCCTATGTACGCGGTGGGTGGCATGGCCGCCGGTGACGTCAAGCTGATGACCATGGTCGGCAGCTTCCTGCCTTTTCATTACGCACTGTGGGCGGCGCTGTTCAGCCTGATCGCCGGCGGTGTGTGCGGTTTCCTGATCGTCCTGGCCCGTGGCCAACTGCTCCAGACCTTGGGGCGCTATTGGTTGATGGTGCGAGCCCAGGCCTATCTGGCGCCGACTTCCGATGAAGTGGCCGGTAAACCCTTTCCTTATTCGATTGCGATCCTGATCGGTACTTTGAACAGCGTTTACTGGCAACTGGTTGCCGGCGGCTGGGGAGTCTAGTCATGCACGTCATCAACGATAGCGATGCCTACCCCAGCGAACGGGAAGCGGTCCAACGCCTGGCGCCACAACCTTGCACCATTCGCGACACCGGCCTGAGCGACAGTTTCCTGGGTGAGCTGGTGTGCAAGCATCTGCACGACGCCGGTGTGCTGGACATGTCGCGGCTGGTGGAGCGCCTGGCCCTGACTGGCGCGGTGCTGGAAGAGGTCCTGGCGTTCCTGCGCAAGGACGGTCGTGTCGAAGTGCTGGGCCAGCTGGGGCAAACGGGTGTACAGACGCTGCGCTATGGCCTGACCGAACGCGGTCGCAGTTCGGCGCGTGACGCCCTGGCCCGTAGCGGCTACATCGGCGCGGCCCCGTTCCCGGTGAGCACCTATCGCTCGCTGATCAAGATCCAGACCATTCACCATGGCCGCATCACCGCCAAGGACATGCACCAGGCCTTGGCCGGCCTGGTGCTGAGCCAAGGCATGCTCGACCAGTTGGGCGTCGCCCTGAATTCCGGGCGGGCGATCATGATCTACGGTCCGGCGGGCACGGGCAAAACCTATGTCAGCAGCCGATTGATCCGGCTGTTCGCCGAGGCGATCTGGGTGCCCCATGCCATCGTCATCAACGAGTCGGTCATCGAGATCTACGACCCGCAGGTGCACCAGCGCCTGGATGACCACGGCCAATCGAACAACCTGATGCTCAACGAAGGCATCGACCGCCGGCTGCTGTGCTGCAAACGCCCGATCGTCATTACCGGCGGCGAGCTGAACATGGAACAGCTGGACGTGCGCTACGACCCGTTCACCCGGCAATACCAGGCGGCTTTGCAGCTCAAGGCCAGCAACGGCCTGTTCATCATCGATGACATGGGCCGCCAGCGCATGGCCCCAGCCGAGTTGCTCAATCGCTGGATCGTACCCATGGAGGAGAAGCGCGACTTCATCAACCTGGGCGGCGGCCGGCATTGCGAGCTGCCATTCGACCTGGTGCTGGTGTTTTCCACCAACCTCAATCCCCTCGAATTGGCCGACGAGGCCTTCCTGCGGCGCATTGGCTACAAGGTGCAGTTCGGCTACCTCAAGCCCGAGGAGTACGAACAGATCTGGCGCCAGGAATGCGAACGCCTGGGCATCCCGTATGACCCCCTGTTGGTGCGCTATGTCCTGCAGCGGTTGTATGCAAGCGAAGGCATGCCGCTGGTGCCTTGTCATCCCCGTGACCTGTTGAACATGGCGCTCGACCGCCAGCGTTACCTGGGCGGTTCCGGCCCGCTGTTGCCGCAAGAGCTGGAATGGGCCTGGCACAACTACTTCGTTCAGCTCGACTTCCTTTGATCTGGAGATACCGACATGAGCTCTCGTACGCTTCCGCTGATAGGCGTTTCCCTGGTAATGGGCCTTGGTGCCGCATGGATGGCTGACGCCTGGCTGAGCGCGCGACTCAACGCGTCTCCCGATGATCATTTGCGAAGCGTGGTGGTCGCCACGGTGGAAATCCCCTTCGGGCAAATGGTCGAGGCCCAGCAGGTCACCACCGTGCGCATGCCCATGGACACGATCCCGGACGACGCCTTCGATTCCAGCGAGCAGGCCGTAGGCAAGATCGCCACCTTCGACATCCTGCGTGGCGACATCGTGCGGGGCGCGCGGTTGAGTGAGCACCTGGGTGGCAGCACCCTGGCTTCGCTGATCGCACCGGACAAACGCGCCATTTCGGTAAGGGTGGATGATGTGGTCGGCGTGGGTGGCTTCCTCTTGCCGGGCAACCGGGTCGATGTCTTGGCGACCAAGACCACCAGTGCCGGCAGCAACAGTGCGACGTCCCGGACCCTCCTGGAAAACCTGCGGGTACTGGCCGTGGACCAGACCGCAGGCACGGACAAGACCCAACCCGTAGTGGTGCGTGCTGTGACGTTGGAAATGTCGGCCACCGAAGCGGAATTGCTGGTCACTGCGCAGACCGAGGGCAAGTTGCAATTGGCCTTGCGCAACCCGTTGAACCTGGAGAAAAAGGCCGTGGCCGTTGCACCGCCAGCCCCGGCGCCAGTCATGGCGATGGCCGCTCCACTGCCAAAACCTGTGGTACAGCGCAGTGCCAAGCCGCAAGGCGGGGCGATCACGCTGATCCGCGGAACTGAAAGCAGTGTGATCAATGTCCGCTGAGTAACACCCTCCATGCCAGGCCCTTGTGGACCGTGGCGATGCCGATCCTCAAACGTTGTATGAGGGCTCGATGATGAATGCCAATATCCGGCGCCAGGGAGGGGCGGTGAGTGTACTGATGGTGATCGCGTTGGTAGCGATTTCCATGATGGCGGCGTTGGCCCTGGATGGCGGGCACATGCTGCTGAACAAGACGCGTCTGCAAAATGCGGTGGATGCCGCCGCCCTGGGCGGGGCCAAGACCCTGAGCCAGGTGAGTGGCAGCATCAACATGGCCAGCACCACTCGCGCGGCGGCCCTGGACACGCTCAACAGAAACGCCAACGCCGCCGGCAACACCGAACTGGCAACCGCCGTTGCTGGCAACCCGGGGGCGTTTGCCGTGGTGGAACTGTCCAGCAGCGTCTACGGCCCGTTCTCCTATCCAGGGCCAACCGATGCCAAATACGTACGGGTGTCGGTGGCCAGCTATCAATTGAACGGTTTTTTCTGGAGCTTCGTGCAAACGATGGGCAGCGCCGGCTTGGGCAACAAGCGCGTGGCGGCGATTGCCACCGCGGGGCCCAGCCCCACCTCTCCGTGTGATCTGGCGCCGTTGATGGTCTGTGGCGATCCCACTCAATACGACCCGGCCGCCGGCAACTTCTGGGGGTATCAGTTTGGCGATCTGGAAGTCTTGAAAACGGCGGCGGGGAACACATCACCCATCGGCCCGGGCAACTTCCAATTGCTGGATTTCGGCTCAGGCGGCAGCGCAGTCCGCGAGGATCTGGCCGGCGGTGGCTCGGTTTGCCGCAGTGTCGGCGACAACGTCCAGACTGCGCCAGGTAATAAAGCCGGTCCTACTTCCCAAGGCTTGAATACGCGCTTCGGTATCTACAACGGCCCCGTCAGTTCTTCGGACTACCCGCCGGACCTGGTCACGTCCTCAGGCACCCCGGCGATCACCTACAACGATGCGCTCTCCCAGGCGCAATACAAAGGCCAATCCATCAATTCGAGCAACGGCGATCTTTCGGCGGGCGGCGAGGCGATACAGGACTACAACGACTGGCGGGCCCAGGTCGCCGCCTGTGTGGCGGGGGGCGGCAGCGGTTGTGAAAGCAACGGGGTTTTCGAGCGCCGGATGTTGAAAATCGTGATCGGTGATTGCGCCGGGAAGCTGAGCGGCTCGACGTCGATTCCAGTCTTGGGGTTCGGCTGCTATTTCGTCGTGCAGCCGGTGGACGGCGGTGGTTCGGAGTCCATTATCTTCGGCCAGTTCGTCCAGGAGTGCGAAGGCGACAACGTACCCGGTCCTACGCCCTCCACCGATTCCGGCCCGCAGATCATCCAGCTCTACAAAACCTATCTCAACGGCAGCGGCACGCCGAGCACCGACTCGTAGGAGGCGTCATGGGACTTTCTCATTTCAAACCCGCACAAGCCCAGCAAGGCGTAGCGCTGGTGGAGTTCACCCTGGTGCTGCCGTTGCTGCTGTTGTTGCTGCTGGCCTTCGGCGAGTTCGGCCGCATGCTCTACCAATACAACGTGCTATTGCAGGCCAGTCGCGATGCCGACCGTTTCGTCGCCAGCCAGGCGTGGAATACCACCCTGGGCGGCATCACGCTGAACAACACGTTGCTGACCCAGACAAAAAACGTCGCGGTGTATGGCGTGCCCAGTGCTACCGGCACCGCCGTGGTGTCAGGGTTGACCACGGCTCACGTTCAGGTCGCCGCCGAGGGCATCGATCATGTGCGCGTCACCATAACCTACCCCTTCTGTCCGGTGATTGGTGCGGGTAACTGCACAGGTTCGATTCCAGGATTTTTCGGCAATGCCATTCCCTTGGGCATCCAGTTGGTCGCAACCACCGTGATGAGGGCGCTGTGATGAATCACAAACACATGCGCGGCACTTACATCGTGGAGTTTTCCTTCGTGGGCTTGCTGGTGTTCATCCTGCTGTTCGGCGTGGTGGAAATGGGCCGGTTGTACTTCACGGTCAACGCGCTGGATGAAGCGGCGCGCCGTGGAGTCCGGCTGGCGGCGGTGTGCAATATCAGCGACCCGGTGGTGTTGCGTCGGGCCATCTTCAACGCCGCGACGGACGCCGGCACCAGTCAACTGATCACCAGCCTGGCGACCACGAACCTGGCGCTGACCTACCTGGATGTCAACGGAGCCGTCGTGGCGAACCCAGCCGACACCTCCGGCGCCAACGGTTTCCGTGCCATTCGCTACGTTCGCTTGAGCGTGGAGAACTTCGTTTTCAACCTGTTCATTCCCGGCTTAGGCGTGCCCATTACCTTGCCCGCGTTCAGGGCAACCTTGCCACGCGAAAGCCTTGGGCGTCATTCCGATTCCGGGGAGATCACACCATGCTGAATACCAGGGAAACTCCGCTTTCGACCGCGACTGGCAGAGCCGGGCTGCGGATACTGATCAGCAGCCGCGATGCCACGGCCCTGCGTGACCTGCAATGCGTCTGCCAGCGTATGCCTGGCCTTGAGGTGAGTACGCGCCTGGTCAGCAACGGGCATGTCGACCCGCTCTACGGCCTGGACCGCATGCCCGACCTGTTGCTGCTACGCGTCAGCCACCTGTGGCGCGAAGAATTGTCAGCCTTGCTGCAACGTCCGGCCCATGAACGTCCGCCGATGCTGGTGTGTGGTCCCTTGGGTGAGCAGGAGGGCATGCGCCTGGCGATGCAGGCCGGCGCTCGGGACGTGCTGCCCGAACCCATCGCCGATACGGAGTTGGTGGCGGCCCTGAATCGCCTGGTGACGGAAGTCCGCCTCGGCAACGGCAATGAAGGGAAGCTGATCGCGGTGATCAGCGCCAAGGGTGGTTCCGGCGGAACCCTGGTGGCGTGCAACCTGGCCCAACAACTCAGCGCCCGGGCCGGCAATACGCTGTTGCTGGACATGGACCTGCAATTTGGCAGCGTGACCCATTACCTGGACGTAGCGCAGTCCCACAGCCATCTGGAAGTGCTGCAGCAGATCGATGACATGGACAGCGTCGCGCTGCGGGGTTTTTGCAGCCACTTCAGCCCGACCCTGCATGTGCTCGGTGGCCGGGCCGGCGAGTTGTGCCTGCCCCAGGACGCCCAACCCGAACAGCTCGATGCCCTGTTGCAACTGGCTCGTACCAGCTATGACTGGGTGGTGGTGGACCTGCCGCGGCAGATCGACCACCTCACCGGCTCGGTGCTGGAGCAGGTGGACCGGGTGTACGTGGTGGTGCAACAGAGCGTCAGCCACCTGCGCGATGCCAGCGCCCTGGTGCGGATCCTGCGTGAAGACCTGGGCGTGCGCGGGGATCAGTTGCAGATCGTGATCAATCGCTATGACAAAAACGCCGCCGTCAGCCTCAAGGACATCGGCGAGGCCCTGCGTTGCACGAACCTGTCGAAATTGCCCAATGACTTCAACCTGGTCAGCCAGAGTCAGAACACTGGCGTGCCGTTGGGGCTGCATGCGCCGAAGGCGGCCATCACCGCCGCCCTGCGCGATTTGACCGAAGACCTGGTCGGTCACCAGATGGCCACAGACAAGGGCCTGCTTAAACGTGCCTTCAACCGTTTTTTCGGGGGATGACCCATGATCAGCGACTTTCGTAACCGCTTGCGCAAACAACCTTCCAAATCCGGCGCCTCAGCGGGCACCCAGCCCGAGGACGGCTTGCCGGACCCGACGGACGCCTTGATGGCCTGGGAACAGGCCATCCCCGACGTGCTGTATGAAACCCGCAGCCAGGTGACCCCGGTGGAGGCCGAATGGCGGGAAAAGATCTACCAGCAACTGCTCAAGGTCATGGACCTGTCGTTGCTCGATACCCTTGAGCAAGCCGAGGCCGCGCGGCAGATACGCGAAATTTGCCAGCGTCTGCTCGAGGAACATTCGGCGCCGGTGAGTACCGTCAGCCGGCAACTGATCATCAAGCAGATCACCGATGAAGTGCTCGGCCTCGGGCCGCTGGAACCGCTGTTGGCCGACCATAGCGTGTCCGACATCCTGGTCAATGGGTTTGCCTCGGTCTACGTCGAGCGCTTCGGCAAGCTGCAACGCACCGACGTGCGTTTTCGCGACGACCAGCATCTGCTGAACATCATCGACCGTATCGTCTCCAGCCTGGGGCGGCGAATCGACGAGTCCTCGCCGTTGGTGGACGCCCGGCTCAAGGACGGTTCGCGGGTCAACGCGATCATTCCACCGCTGGCCATCGATGGTCCAAGCATGTCGATCCGGCGCTTCGCCGTGGACCTGCTCAACACCGACAGCCTGATCCAGGTCGGCACCATGACCCCGGCCATTGCCTTGCTGCTCAAGGCCATTGTTCGCGGGCGCCTGAATGTGCTGATCTCCGGCGGGACCGGCAGCGGCAAGACCACCATGCTCAACGTGCTGTCGAGTTTCATCCCCCACAACGAACGCATCGTCACCATCGAGGATTCGGCCGAGCTGCAACTGCAGCAACCTCACGTGGTACGCCTGGAAACCCGGCCGTCGAACATCGAGGGACGTGGCGAGGTGAGCCAGCGGGAATTGGTGCGCAATAGCTTGCGGATGCGTCCGGACCGCATTGTCATCGGCGAGGTGCGTGGCGCCGAGGCGATGGACATGCTCACGGCGATGAACACCGGCCACGACGGTTCGCTGACCACCATTCACGCCAACACCGCACGGGACGCATTAGGTCGAATCGAGAACATGGTGTCGATGACCGGGGCGACGTTTCCGATCAAGGCCATGCGTCAACAAATTGCCTCGGCCATCGATGTGGTGATCCAACTGGAGCGTCAAGAAGACGGCAAGCGACGCGTGGTGAGCATGCAAGAGATCAATGGGATGGAAGGAGAGATCATCACCATGACCGAAATTTTCTCCTTCGTGCGCCAGGGCATCGGTGAGCACGGCGAGGTGCTTGGGGAGTATCGGCCCAGTGGCATGATCCCGGCATTCCGCGATGTGCTGGCCAAGCGCGGCATCGAGCTGCCACTGACCCTGTTTCGCCCTGAGTGGATGGAGGGCCGGACGTCATGAGCAATATCCCCAGTGAGTTCATTCTGATTTTCCTCGGCATGGTGTTCATCGCCGTATTCCTGCTGTCCCAGGGCGTGGTGGTGCCGGTGTTCGGTGAAGCCGGCAAGATGCGCAAGCGTATTCGCGGGCGCTTGCATGTGCTGGAGAAGGCCAACCACTTGCCCAACATGCAGACCGTGTTGCGGCAGAAATACCTGACGCGCCTGTCACCCTTGGAAGCCCGCCTGGAACAGCTGCCATTCATGGCCAACCTGACCCAACTGATCGAGCAGTCCGGTCATGAATACCGGGCCTATCGGGTCATGCTGCTGGGGCTGGTCCTGGGGGCGGCGGCCGGTGCCTTGGTACTGATGGTCTCGCCCGTCTGGTGGCTGGCGCTGCTGGCGGCATTTGCGTTGACCTGGGTGCCGGTGTTGAAGATCCTGCGTGACCGCAACAAGCGTTTCGCCGCGTTCGAGGAAGGTTTGCCGGATGCGCTGGACGCCATGTGCCGGGCCTTGCGCGCCGGGCATCCGTTCAACGAAACCCTGCGTCTGGTCGCCGAGGAGCACAAAGGGCCGGTCGCCCAGGAATTCGGTATGACCTTTTCCGACATCAACTATGGCAACGACGTGCGCCGGGCCATGCTCGGCCTGCTGGAGCGGATGCCGAGCATGACGGTGATGATGCTGGTGACTTCGATCCTCATCCACCGCGAGACCGGCGGCAACCTGACCGAAGTGCTGGAGCGCTTGAGCCGCCTGATTCGCGGGCGTTTCCGGTTCCAGCGCAAGATCAAGACGTTGTCGGCGGAAGGGCGCATGTCGGCCTGGGTGCTGGTGGCGATCCCGTTCGTGCTGGCGATCGCCATCGTGCTCACCAGCCCCAGCTACATGCCGGTGCTGATCAATGACCCCATAGGGCACAAGCTGATCATCGGCGCATTCTGCGCCATGTTGATCGGGATTTTCTGGATAAAGAAGATCATCCGGATCCAGGTTTAAGCGCTGTTGCGCCAAGAGGTTTCAGTCATGGACTTTTTGCTCGGATTGTTGAGTCGGTTTACCGGTAACGAAGAACTGGCGCGCCTGTTGTTCATCGCCGCGATTGGCCTCAGCACGGTGCTGGCGGCCGTCGCGCTCCTGCTATTGATGCTGGGCTTGCAGGATCCGGTGCAGCGGCGCCTGGCGTTGATCAAGCGCGGTTACGCTGGAAGCACGACGGGGCAGGAGGCGCCGGGTAACCTGCAACTCTTGCTGGAACGGATCGGCCAACGCTTTGCTTCCACCGACCAGGCCCACACGTCCGCCACCCAGACCTTGCTGACCCATGCCGGTTACCGCTCTGCCTCGGCGGTGCAGATGTATTGGGCGGTGCGCCTGATGTTGCCGTTGTTGCTGGTCGGCATTGCGTTGTTGCTGCTGCCGATGGTCAAGGTTTCAGTGGCCATTGGTCTGCTGGCGGTCACCCTCATCGCGGGTATCGGTTGGTTGCTGCCGGCGATCTACGTCGGTAAACGCAAGCAGGCACGGCAAGGCCGGCTGCGCGCCGCGTTCCCGGATGCCTTGGACTTGATGGTGGTTTGCGTCGAGTCGGGCCTGGCCCTGCCCACGACGATCGAGCGGGTGGCCGAAGAGATGTCAGTCAGCCAGGTCGAACTGGCCGAGGAACTGGCGCTGGTCAATGCGCAGATCCGGGCGGGCATCACCAGCACCGAGGCGCTCAAGCAACTGGCCGTGCGCACCGGCCTGGAGGATATCCAGGGTTTGGTCAGCCTGCTGGCGCAGAGCATTCGTTTCGGTACCAGCGTGGCCGATACCCTGCGGATCTACGCCGATGAGTTTCGCGACCGGCGTACCCAGGCCGCAGAAGAGATGGGGGCCAAGATTGGCACCAAGCTGATCTTCCCGCTGATCTTCTGCCTGTGGCCGAGCTTCTTCCTGGTTGCCATTGGTCCGGCCATGATCGGTGTGTTCAGGGCCTTTGGGAATATGTAGATCGGTGGGTGTCCATGAGTCTTGTGTTCACCGCAGGCCTATTGTGCGAGCTTGCTCGCGTTAGTGGCCTGACGGCTGGAGTTGCTCTTGTTGACTGAGTACATATCCATTGCTGTGGTAACGGCTGCTTAGGGTTTCGCCCCGACGGCGACTCACTTTCGAAAAGCGCGAAAGTAAGCAAAGCGCTTTTTGCCCCACCACTCGGTGCCTCGCCTAGGCTCGGCATGCCCGAACGAAGGCATTGCTCCGTGGGCCCGCCGCGAAGGGCCATCCATGGCCCAGGCTGTGTAAAAACGTTTTAGAGCAGGTATGACGGTCAGAACCTGAACGAAAATCGCGTTCCTACGCAAATTTTAGGTCTGGCTGACTAGCCAAGCGCTGGCAGATTTTACGTAGCAACGCAGATCTCCAAACGATGTCTGCGTTTTTACACACTCTGGGCCCAGCGCGGCTATCCCGGCATCCATGCCGGGATGCCCACTACGCAATGCCTTCGTTCGGCCATCGTGGTTAACGGGGCGCCCGAGATCAACGTCCACCCCGAGGCGGCCTAGTAGCCGACCTGGCTCTCCCGGTCGTACACCCCATCAGATCTGTGGGAGCAAAGCTTGCTCCCACAGGTTTCGATCGTTCCCACGCTCCCGCGTGGGAATGCCGCCAGGGACGCTCTGCGTTCCGCTTCTGCAAGGTGACGCAGAGCGTCAGGGGATGTATTCCCACGCAGAGCGTGGGAGCGATCAACACCTCGTTGTGTCAGGTTGTCTGGATTCGATCGTTCCCACGCTCCCGCGTGGGAATGCCGCCAGGGACGCTCTGCGTTCCGCTTCTGCAAGGTGACGCAGAGCGTCAGGGGATGTATTCCCACGCAGCGTGGGAACGATCAAAGACCCGATTTCGTGGGCGTGGCTCCAGTTCCCTACGCGACAGCGCAGCGTCGAAGACGCGGCAATCTCTCCCTCGCCACGAGCGACAATTGATACGTTCAAATCAAAAGATCGCAGCCTTCGACAGTTCCCGTCCTGATTCGGAGGCAGGTACCGCCAAAGGCTGCGATCTTTTCGTTTGTCCAGCGTGTTTCATTTGCTACTGGTGATCTCGCCTCCCGAGTCCTGGTCAAAGAATTCCGGGATCGGGTAGTTGAAGCTGTTGAGCCAACGCTGCATGGCCATCTCGCGCTCGGCGGCCGAGGCGGTTTGCAGGTTGGTGGAGGCCACCACGCCGCGAATCTGCAGTTGCATCCAGCTCTCGGTGCCTTGCTGTGCGGCCGAAGAGGGGCCTGGGTCAATGGCCCAGGCGCTGCTGGACAGGCTCACCATGCACACGATCATCAATTGTTTGGTCATCATTTCTTGAACTCCTCGTAACGCTCTACTTGACCGCGCCAGTTGAGGCATCGACGATCTCGGTGGGGCGGTTGGCGGGTGACGTCATTGTGTTTGTGGCCGAACCCCTGATTTTTTCCGCACGGGCTTGGGCATCTGCCACTTGCTGGGGGCTCAGCTTGGCCATGTTCGCGAGCTCGGCGGCCTGCTTCCAGTTGTCCTGGTAGATCAGCAGGGTCACCATGTTGAGCGCAGCCAGCGTGTCGGACTGCTGGAGCTCCATGGCGGTCATGAACTCGAAGCGGGCTTCTGAAATGCGTCGTTGGTTGAGGTAGACGACACCCAGGTCGTTGCGGATCTTGCCTTCGGTCGGGGCCATTTTCGCTGCGCGTTCGAGGTATTGCGTAGCGGCTGCATTGTCATTTTTGGCGACTGCCAATTGACCAAGGCCATGTTCACCGTCTGCGGCCAGGCATGTCCCGAGCAGGCTTTTGTACAACGGTTCGGCCTCGTTGCGGCCCATCAGGCGCAGCACCCGAGCCTTGCGCAGGCGGACCTGGACCAAGTCCTCGGGCAAGCGTTCGAGGTTCGCCAGGCTGGCGTACAAACGACCTTCGTTGGCCATGTCTTCGGCCATGTTCAAGGCCAGTTCCTGGTCGGCTCCGGGCTTGGCGCAATCGGTCGTGCGTGAAGCCACCACGCCGCTGCTGGCACAACCGGCAAGCATCAAGGACGCCGCTAATGCGATCACTGTTTTCATGGAATACCCCTTGGCGAACCGTTGGACGTCGTACGCGTTGCACACCAGGCGCCGGCTCATTGGGAAAGCCCGCTGCGGTTGTCGAACTCGCCATGTTCGAGGAAGTACATACGGTAGAAATTCGGGTCGTAATTGCGCAGTTGTTCGCCCGGCAATGTTGGCAGTTGCGCGTCGGCGGCCAACGGTTGGACCAGGTGCGGCGTGACGATCATCAGCAGTTCGCGCTCTTCGCGGTTGATGGCGTTGTCACGAAAGAACGCGCCGAGAATCGGCACATCGCCCAGCCCTGGAAACTTGTTCACCTGGGAGCTGTTGCGGGTGCTGATCAGGCCGCTGATGACGAAGCTTTCGCCATCGGCCAAGGCGATGCTGGTGTCGGTACGACGTACCGTGAGTGCTGGCACCAGGGTCCCGGCGATGTTCACCGCGTTGGTGAAGTCCAGCTCACTGACTTCCGGAGCCACCTTCAGTGCGATGCGATTCTTGCCGATGACGGTGGGGGTCAGGGTCAGGCGAATGCCGAATTCCTTGTACTCGATGGACACGTTGTCGCTACCGGCACTGGGCACCGGGATCGGCACTTCGCCGCCGGCCAGGAAGCTCGCACTCTGCCCGCTGAGGGCCACCAGGCTCGGCCGCGCCAGGGTATAGGCGAAACCGCTGCCTTCCAGTGCGTTGATCATCAACAGGGTCTTACCGGTGGCAAAGGACAGGTTGAACATGTCGTTATTGACCGGCAATGAAGGCCGGACAATACCGCCGACAGTGGGCAAGGTTCTCGGCGAGCCGAACAGGAAGTTGCCACGACTGCCAAAAATCGACGTCGAGGCTTCCTTGAGTTTGGTCCGGCTGACTTCAACGAAACGAATGTCGGTCTGCACCTGGGCGAGCAGCATCGGATCTTCGGACGGTATGCTCGCAGCGCCGGTCAGCGCCTCGGTGGCCCGGCCTTTGACAAAGATCATGCTCTGGCGCGGTATCTTCGAACAGTCGGTCCAGACCATCAGGCTGGTGGCGCCGGGTGCCAGGCCCGTGAGAATAAAGGCATCGCTGCCACTGGGCTGCACATCGGCAATTTTCGGGTCGCCGACTGCCAACTTCGTCACGGGGGCGAGAATGCGCAGTTCGCTCTGGAGCCCTTGGCCGACCTCGAAGGTTGCCGGCAAATTGTCCAGTTGCGAACAATTTGCCGCTGCGGCCTGGGCCGCATCCAAGCCAAGACCCATCCAGAACAGGCCATGAAGGAAATGTTTTAGAACGGGAGCAGTACGATGGGTCATGAAGTGATCCTCGATGAAGAGGCCATCCCTAGGCTTGTCTATTTGCCTCGGATCACTTAAGAGGCCCGGGCTACCCCTTTCCATCTAACCTGACCGTTCATTGATTCCGGTTTCAGGCCTCGTCGCTTACCAACAAACGGGCGCATTTCACCGGCCTGACTGAACGACAGGCTGCTTGCAAACGACTTTTCGGTACCCGGGAGCTCCGGGATTTTCGAAGGCGACGACGGTGTCGATCAGTTCGCTTCAGGGAGCGTTTTGCCGACCCTGTCATCGCTTCTGTTTGACGGTAGTTCAAGCATGGCAAAGCGCCACGCCTTAAATAAAAAAATGACTAAAAAGTGACGGAAGGGAAGAATTCGCGCAAATGGGCGTCAATAATCTGTCTTTTTGTGTTGTGAAGGGGATTTGCAGGAGCCAGGTCTGACGGGGGAGGCGAGACCTGCGAGCCATTGCTGGTCGCAGGGGCTGGCGGATATCAGGCCACGTGGTAATGCACTGACAGTATTCCTTTCTTTTGCGAAAGCGAGGCGATGGTGACTGTTCCCAGTTCCTGCAGGTGCTGCACGTGAGTGCCGCCGCAACCGTAGGCGGGCAGCTCACCGAAACCGACTTCGCGCAGGCCTTCGCGTAACGTGATCAGGCGCGGCAAGTCGTTGGCAATCCATTCGTCGATGCCTTGCTGGATCATCGAGATGTCCAGTTCCTGAGGATTTTCCCTTGGCTGGAACTGTACGCGGCTTTCACCGGGCCAGTGATGGGCCTTGATCGGCGTCCAGCCGCGGGTCTCGGCGAAATGGCCGATCAGATGCCCAGCCGAGTGCAGGCGCGCATTCAACTGTCGACGTTGCGCATCCACGTGGATCGCAACTGTGCCCAAGGTCACCGGACTGTCGACGTAATGGACGATCTGTGGCCCTTCCTGGACCACGCGTAGCACCTGGCTTTCGCCGATCCATCCGTTGTCGCAGGGCTGACCGCCACCCTGGGGATGGAACAGCGTGGCGTGCAGCACCACGGCAAACTCATGTTCCCGGGGGCTGCAATCCAGGACTTCCACGTTGGCCTTGAGGTCATCGCTATGGAAAAAGAGGCGAAGCGTCATGTGCCATATCCACATCAGAAATTGTGACGGGATTATAGGTAGGGCATAAAAGGGTGATAATCCGTTCAAATTTCAAAGGACTGTTGCGCCATGAGCACAAATCTACCGTTGCCATTGCTGGCCGAAATGGCCATCTTCGTCAAGGTCGTGGAGACTGGCAGTTTCTCCGAGGCGGCCCGCCAGTCAGGTTCATCACCGTCGGCCATCAGCCGCAGTATTTCTCGCTTGGAGAAAGCCCTGGCGACCCGTTTGTTGCAACGCACCACCCGCAAGTTGCGTTTGAGCGATGGTGGGGAAGAGGTGTTCAAGCGCTGTCAGGAAATGGTCGCCGCCGCTCGGTCGGTGATGGAAATCAGCGGGCAGTTCACTCAGGAGGCTGAAGGTCGCATCCGCATCAGCGTACCCAAGGCGGTGGGGCGTTTCGTGATTCATCCGCACATGCCCGAATTCTTGCGTCGTTATCCGAAGGTCGATGTGGAGCTGTTCCTGGAGGATCGGCAGGTTGACCTGATCGACGATCACGTCGACCTGGCCATCCGGATTACCGATCAACCTCCGGTCGGGCTGGTGGGGCGTCAGTTGCTGACCATTGATCACCTGCTCTGCGCCACGCCGCAGTACCTGGCTGAACACGGTATGCCCAAGCATCCTCATGACCTGTTGGAGCACAGCTGCATTTACCTGGGGGCAACCCCGAACGATGCGCGCTGGAAATTCAAGAAAGGCAGCAAGTCCGTTACCGTCAGCGTGCGCGGACGCTACGCGGCCAATCACACGGGCGTGCGGTTGGGGGCCGTCTTGCAGCACATCGGCATTGGCAGCCTGCCGTACTTCACCGCCCGTCATGCCTTGGAGCAAGGCTTGATCGTACAGGTATTGGCCGACTGGACGTTCCTGGCTTCCTACCACGGTGGCTTGTGGTTGCTGCATTCACCGACCCGCTACCTGCCGCCCAAGTTGCGGGTGTTCATTGATTATCTGGTGGCGTGTCTGGAGAAGGAACCGACTTTGAGCACGGTGGGCGGCGGGAGTGGTTCCAGCAAGGTCGCGACACGTTATGAGTTGCCTGAGAGTGATGGGTTGTTTTGACCGGCCCCATCGCGAGCCTGCTCGCGATGGCGACCGCCTGGTCGATACTATAAAAAAGGCCCGCAGGGTTAACCGTGCGGGCCTTTCATGACGGATTGCAATCAGTGCTTGCTGTCCTGGTCCGACATCGCCAGCAATTGCTTTTCCTGGTTCCAGTCGAAAGGCTCGTCGTTTTGCTCGGCTTCGAAACGACGCTCCTCCAGGGCCTGGTACAGGGCGATTTCTTCGTCGGGCATGTAGTGCAGGCAGTCGCCGGCGAAGTACCAGAGCAGGTCGCGAGGCACCAGGTGGGCGATTTGTGGATAACGGACGATCACTTGGCACAGGAGGTCCTGGCCCAGGTACTGGCTTTCGATCGGGTCGACGGGCAGTTGCGAGCGCAACTCGTCGAAGCGCTCCAGAAACAGGGCGTGGCTTTCTTCGGGCACCTGTTCGGCCTCACCCACGGCGACCAGGATGCTGCGCAAGTGGTCAAGCAAGACAAGGTGATCGGCAACGACATTGGACACGAGATAAGTCCTCAAGAGCAAAACGGGCGCAGGAGTATAAAGGGCCTGCGCGCAGTTTCATACGCTTGAGCGGATCGGGCTGATGAGAGTCAGCCTTCGTGGCGAGGGAGCTTGCTCCCGCTGGGCTGCGTAGCGGCTCCCGGCTTTTGCGGTTGCTGCGCAACCGAGCGGGAGCAAGCTCCCTCGCCACGAAGGTACAACCCCTTGGCACTGGGGTTGAAACGCTGTCCGCTCAGCGCACTTTGGCTTCGGCGAGTATCAATTGCTCCTTGTCGAAATCATCCACGTCGATGACCTTGCGCCGCGCCGCCTCGGCCGCGCGCAAGGTCTGCGCTTCACCGGCTTGCAGCACACCCGCTTCCAGGGCTGCGTCGATGAGGGGTTCGCCCGGCGCTGGGTTGAGCTGACCCTGCTTGAGCGCGATGTGCAGTTTCTTGTGCAGCGGATGAGCGGCGGCCAGCAGGTCGGCAGCGTGTTGCAGGGCACCCACCGGGTCGTCGATCGATTGCGGGCGATAGCAGCCCTGCAGCAACTCTTCGAGGGTCGGATCACCTTTGGGCCGGCCGATGACCGCCGCCACCTCGGCGTCGAGCCTGTCGCTCGGGCCCTTGTGACGCCGACCGAAGGGGAACACCACCAGGCGCAACAGGCAACCCAGCACCCGGTTCGGGAAGTTGCTCAGCAGTTCATCCAGCGCACGTTCCGACTGGCCCAGGCTTTCTTCCATGGCCCAGGTGAACAGTGGCGTCATGTGGTCCGGCGAATCCAGGTCGTGATAGCGCTTGAGCGCGGCGGACGCCAGGTACAGGTTGCTCAAGACGTCGCCCAGGCGGGCCGACAAGCGTTCGCGGCGTTTGAGCTCTCCGCCCAGCAGCATCATGCTCAAGTCCGCCAGCAGCGCGAATGCCGCGGCCTGCCGGTTGAGGGCGCGGAAATACCCCTGGCTCAAGGCATTGCCGGGGGCCCTCTCGAAATGCCCCAGGCCCAGGTTGAGCACCAGGGTGCTGGCGGCGTTGCTGACGGCGAAACCGATATGCTTGAGCAGCAAGGCATCGAACTCGACCAGCGCCTGGTCCTTGTCTTCACGGGTTGCCAGGGCCATTTCCTTGAGCACGAACGGATGGCAGCGAATGGCGCCCTGGCCAAAGATCATCAGGTTGCGCGACAGGATGTTCGCGCCTTCGACCGTGATGAAGATCGGCGCACCTTGCCAACTGCGACCCAGGTAATTGTTCGGGCCCATGATGATGCCCTTGCCGCCATGCACGTCCATGGCGTGGCTGATGCACTCGCGGCCGCGCTCGGTCAGGTGGTACTTGAGAATGGCCGACAGCACCGAAGGCTTTTCCCCCAGGTCCACGGCGTTGGCGGTCAGCATGCGTGCGGCATCCATCATCCAGGCGTTGCCACCGATGCGCGCCATGGCTTCCTGGATACCTTCGAACGCCGACAACGGTACGTTGAATTGCTCGCGCACCTGGGCGTACTGGCCCGTTACCAGGCTGGTGAACTTTGCAGCACCGGTGCCCACCGCCGGCAGGGAAATCGAGCGTCCGACCGACAGGCAGTTCATCAGCATCATCCATCCCTTGCCGAGCATGTCCTGGCCGCCAATGAGGAAGTCCAGCGGGATGAACACGTCCTTGCCCCAGTTCGGCCCGTTCATGAACGCGGCGCCAAGGGGCAGGTGACGGCGGCCGATATGCACGCCAGGGGTGTCGGTGGGAATCAAGGCGAGGCTGATGCCCAGGTCTTCCTCGTCACCCAGCAGGTGGTCGGGGTCATACGCCTTGAAGGCCAGGCCCAGGAGGGTGGCCACCGGACCGAGGGTGATGTAGCGCTTTTCCCAGTTCAGGCGCAGGCCCAATGTTTCCTGGCCTTCCCATTCACCCTTGCAGATGACGCCGGTGTCGGGCATCGCCCCGGCGTCGGAGCCGGCCAGCGGCCCGGTCAGGGCGAAGCAGGGAATGTCGTCGCCACGGGCCAGTCGCGGCAGGTAATGGTCGCGTTGCTCATCAGTGCCGTAGTGCAGGAGCAGTTCCGCCGGGCCGAGGGAGTTGGGGACCATCACGGTGGAGGCCAGGTCGCCGCTGCGCGTGGCCAGTTTCATTGCCACCTGGGAGTGGGCATAGGCGGAGAACCCCTTGCCGCCGTATTCCTTGGGAATGATCAACGCGAAGAACCCGTGCTCCTTGATATGGGCCCAGGCTTCAGGCGGCAGGTCCATGGCCTGGCCGATCTGCCAGTCGCTGACCATTGCGCAGAGGGCTTCGGTAGGGCCGTCGAGGAACGCCTGCTCCTCCTCGGTGAGTTGCACCTTGGGGTAGGCCAGCAGCAAGTCCCAGTCCGGGCGGCCGCTGAACAGTTCGCCGTCCCACCACACCGTGCCGGCGTCGATGGCGTCGCGCTCGGTCTCGGACATGGGCGGCAGGGTTTTCTGGAACCAGTCGAACATCGGCGCACTGAAGTACCGACGGCGCAGGTCCGGTAGCAGCAGCGGGGCCGCGACGGCTGCGAGTACCACCCAGAGGATCAGCAGCAGCCAGCCGGGCGCATGGCTGAAAATGCCCATGGCCAACAGATAGACCGCGACGATACCCAGCGCGGGCAGCGGGTCGGTGCGCCGATGCGCCAGCCAGGCGATCCCGACGACCAGGACCAGTATCCACAACAACAGCATATGTAATCCTCCGTGAACCAAGGCAAAACCGACTTTCAGAGCTTAGACGGCATCTGCAAAACCGGCAGTCGGCGCGATGTGATTGATTTCGTGGGAAACCCTGGGTGCATTGCACCAGTCTGGTTGGCAACAGCCGTGGGAAATCGTTCGTTAACGAGGTGAGAAAACGCCATTGTTTGGCCGGAATGCCGTTATCCCTGGGCCGGGGCGGTGGATAAACTCGTGGTTTCCCGATGCCAGTTCGCCCACCACTGTTGTGGCGAGGGAGCTTGCTCCCGCTGGGCTGCGTAGCGGCCCCCAGCTTTTACGGTTGCTGCGCAACCGAGCGGGAGCAAGCTCCCTCGCCACAAGGATCTGGTTCGGCATTACCTGCGGTGATGTTTCCCGAGAGGTCTTTCCTTATATGCAGCAATACCTGAACCCCGGCCCCTTCATCGACCGCGATCACCCCGCGGTCATCGACTTTACCGAAACCCACCGCGGCGTCGATCGCGACCCGCTGGCCCAAGCGGTCAGCCTGTATTACGCCGTGCGCGAGGCGGTGCGCTACAACCCCTACACCTTCAGCCGCGACCCGGCGACCCTGCGCGGCAGTTACGCGCTGGCTGCCGGCGAAAGCTATTGCGTGCCCAAGGCCACCTTGCTGGCCGGTTGCGCCCGGCATTGCGGCATCCCGGCGCGCATCGGCCTGGCGGATGTGCGCAATCACCTGTCTACGCCGCGCTTGCTGGAATTGCTCAGGAGCGACGTGTTCGCCATGCACGGTTATACCGAGCTGTACCTGAACGACCGCTGGGTCAAGGCCACGCCGGCATTCAACCAGGGGCTGTGCGAGTTGTTCGACGTGGCCCCGCTGGAGTTCGACGGTCGCCACGACAGCGTGTTCCACCCGTTCAATCGGCAAGGGGCAAAGCTGATGGAGTACATCACCGACCACGGCCAGTTCGCCGATGTGCCCGAAGCGTTCTTCTTCGAACACCTGGAGAAATGCTACCCGCACCTGTTCGGCGCGCAGGTGCCGCGCTTGCTCGGCGACATGCAGGGTGATTTGAGTCGTGTCTGATCCGGCGTATGCTGCTGCGGCATTTATCCATCGAGGGACGCCGTGATGCTGAAGATATGGGGTCGGAAAAATTCATCGAATGTGCGCAAGGCGTTGTGGTGCGCAGAAGAGTTGGGGCTGGCCTACGAGGCCATTGATGCGGGCGGGGCATTCGGTGTGGTGGATACGCCCGAATACCGTGCGAAAAACCCCAATGGTCGGGTGCCGATGATCGAGGACGACGGCTTCGTGCTTTGGGAGTCCAACACGATTGTGCGTTACCTGGCTGCTCGCCATGCGTCGGGTTCGGCCTGGTATCCCGCCAGCGTACAGGCACGGGCCCAGGCTGAAAAATGGATGGACTGGACCACCTCCAGTTTTGCCGCACCGTTTCGCACGGTGTTCTGGGGCGTCTTGCGCACCCCGGCCGAGCAACAGGACTGGGCAGCCATCAACGCGGCGATCAAAGACTGCGATGACTTGCTGGCCATGGTCGAGCAGACCTTGAGTGAGCAGCCCTACCTGTCGGGTGATGAAATCGGCATGGGCGACATTCCCCTGGGCAGTTTCATTTATGCCTGGTTCGAGATGCCCATCCAGCGCGCCGAGCTACCTGCCGTGCAGGCCTGGTACGCGCGATTGCAGCAGCGTCCGGCCTACCGCAAAGCTGTCATGACCGCGTTGACTTAATACTTACTATCGACACACTTGACTGTACTTGTGCGGCGACGCCAAGCACCATTGCCTTCGTGCGCCGTGGTTGCATTGCTCGCCGCCCGCCCTTATCTAGTCTTTTCTTCCCTCCCTTCTTGGTGCGTAATCCGATATGAGTTCCGCTCTGTCCATCCGGCAGCTAACCAAAACCTACGGCAACGGTTTCCAGGCCTTGAGTGGTATCGATCTGGATGTCGCCGAAGGTGACTTTTTCGCCTTGCTCGGCCCGAACGGTGCCGGCAAATCCACCACCATCGGCATTCTTTCCACCTTGGTGAACAAGACCAGCGGCACGGTGAACGTGTTCGGTCATGACCTGGATCGCGAGCCCGCAGCCCTCAAGCGCTGCATTGGCGTGGTGCCCCAGGAATTCAACTTCAACCAGTTCGAAAAGACCTTCGACATCGTCGTGACCCAAGCCGGTTACTACGGCATTCCGCCGAAGATCGCCAACGAGCGCGCCGAGCAGTACCTGACCCAATTGGGCCTGTGGGACAAGCGTGACGTGCCGTCCCGTTCACTGTCCGGCGGCATGAAGCGTCGCCTGATGATTGCCCGCGCGCTGGTGCATGAGCCGCGCCTGCTGATCCTCGACGAACCGACTGCCGGCGTGGACATCGAACTGCGTCGTTCGATGTGGACCTTCCTCACCGAGCTGAACCAGAAAGGCATCACCATCATCCTCACCACCCATTACCTGGAGGAGGCTGAGCAGTTGTGCCGCAACATCGGCATCATCGACCACGGCACCATCGTCGAGAACACCAGCATGCGCCAGTTGCTCAGCCAACTGCATGTGGAAACCTTCCTGCTGGACCTGAAAAACGACCTGGCGACGGCGCCCCAGCTCATGGGTTATCCGGCCCGCCTGGTAGACAGCCACACCCTGGAAGTCCAGGTAGACAAGGCCGTGGGTATCACCGGGCTGTTCGCCCAACTGGCCCTGCAGAACATTGAAGTGCAGAGCCTGCGCAATAAAACCAATCGCCTCGAGGAGTTGTTCGTGTCCCTGGTGGAGAAAAATCTGGCGAAGGTGGCGGTATGAGCATGAGTTCCGAACTGCGCCCCAACCTCATCGCCCTCAATACCATCGTTTACCGTGAAGTCCGGCGTTTCATGCGGATCTGGCCGCAGACGCTGCTGCCACCGGCCATCACCATGGTCTTGTACTTCGTCATCTTCGGTAATCTGATCGGCCGGCAGATCGGCGACATGGGTGGCTTCACGTACATGGACTACATCGTGCCGGGGCTGATCATGATGTCGGTGATCACCAACTCCTACGGCAACGTGGTGTCGAGTTTCTTCGGCAGCAAGTTCCAGCGTTCGATCGAAGAACTGATGGTCTCGCCGGTGTCGCCCCATACGATCCTCATCGGCTACACCTTGGGCGGTGTCCTGCGCGGCCTGGCGGTGGGCCTGATCGTGACCCTGCTGTCGTTGTTCTTTACCGATTTGCAGGTGCATCACCTGGGCGTGACGGTATTGGTGGTGGTGCTCACGGCCACGATCTTTTCGCTGCTGGGGTTCATCAATGCCGTGTTTGCGCGCAACTTCGATGACATCTCCATCATCCCGACGTTCGTGCTCACGCCGCTGACTTACCTAGGCGGGGTGTTCTACTCGATCTCCCTGCTGCCGCCGTTCTGGCAGACCGTGTCCCTGGCCAACCCGGTGCTGCACATGGTCAACGCCTTTCGCTATGGCATTCTCGGGGTGTCGGACATCAAGATCAGCATCGCGATCACCTTCATGCTGGTGGCGACCGTGGTGCTTTACATCGGTTGCGCGCGGTTGCTGGTCAGCGGCCGCGGGATGCGCACCTAAACCCTTGTGGGAGCGAGCTTGCTCGCGATGGCGTCAGTCGAAACACCATTAAGAAAGGCCTCCATTCCCAGACAAAGCGGTTCAGTCAAGAAAATGATGGACCTGTGGCGAGGGAGCTTGCTCCCGCTCGGCTGCGAAGCAGTCGTAAATCGGCGGGTGCGGTGTGTCTGATACTCCACATCTGGCAGGTTTTGGGGCCGCTCCGCGGCCCAGCGGGAGCAAGCTCCCTCGCCACGGGTTTGTCGATTGCCTTAAGTGAACAGCATGACCCTTCCCGGGAGGCCTTTTTGCGTCTCACATCCGGCTTTTCTTGCGCCGCCGCCACTGTCGGGCCACCCACCAGCGCCAGTAACTCATGGTGACGAAGTAGGCGAGGGCGCCGAGTACCAGGCCGGTCACCACCGAGCCGAGCAGGAACGGCTGCCACAAGGTGGACAACTGGCCACTGATCCATTCCCAGGTCAGCTCTTCGGGCAGCGTCCGGGCGGGCACATCCATCAGCCAGGCGCCGGTCTGATAGGTGCAGAAAAACACCGCCGGCATGGTGATCGGATTGGTCAGCCACACCAGGCTCACCGCAATCGGCATATTGCCGCGCACCGTGACGGCCAATGCGGCGGCCAGCAACATCTGCAGCGGGATTGGCAAGAACGCGGCAAACAGGCCAACAGCCATCGCCCGGGCGACAGAGTGCCGATTGAGGTGCCAAAGGTTGGGATCGTGCAGCAGCGTGCCGAGAAAACGTAAGGACTTATGTTCCCGAATGCTCTCTGGGTCTGGCATGTAACGTTTGAATAGGCGCCGGGGCATAAGGCTTCTCGGTCGGTTCAACGCAGTAAGGCCGCAAGTATGTCTGGATTCTACGGCTGGCAGATTCAGACTTTGTGACAATTGATAACGCCAGCGGTGCCGTGGACCGTCTATGCCTGAAGAGGGCACTCTCAAGGACGGGTTATGCGCACAGGGTTAGTCGCGCTTGCACTGGGGTTGTTGGCCCCGATTTTTTTGCCGGCATTGCCGCCGTTATGGCTGATTGCAGCCATGCCGGTGCTGGCGCTGATGGCGTTGCCGTTTCGAACTTATCCTCTGGGTTTTTTCCTGTTCGGGCTGGCCTGGGCCTGCCTGTCGGCGCAGTTTGCGCTGGACGATCGGTTACCGATCGCGCTCGACGGCGAAACCCGCTGGGTCGAGGGACGAGTGGTCGGCTTGCCGCAACAGGGCGAAGGCGTGGTGCGCTTCGAACTGACCGATACCCATTCACGTCGTACCCGATTACCGACAACGATGCGCCTCGCCTGGTTCGGGGGGCCGCCTGTAAACAGCGGCGAACGATGGCGATTGGCAGTGAAGCTCAAGCGGCCCGCCGGGTTGTTGAACCCGCACGGCTTCGACTATGCCGCCTGGTTGTTGAGCCGCGGCGTTGGTGCGACCGGTACCGTCAAGGACGGGCATCTCCTGCACGCGGTCCGGGGTGCCTGGCGTGACGAGGTGCGCCAGGCGTTGGCACAGGTTGACGCCCATGGCCGCTCTGGCGCGCTGGCGGCCTTGGTCCTGGGCGACGGCGGCGGGCTGAGTCGCGAGGATTGGCAGGTGCTGCAAGACACCGGCACCGTCCACTTGCTGGTGATCTCCGGGCAGCACATCGGCCTGCTTGCCGGCCTGGTGTACCTGTTGGTGGCCGGAGCGGCGCGTTATGGTCTGTGGCCGGCGGGGCTGGCGTGGTTGCCTTGGGCCTGTGCGCTGGCCTTTTGCGCCGCCCTGGGCTACGGCTTGCTCGCCGGCTTCGAGGTGCCGGTGCGGCGGGCCTGCGCGATGATTGGCCTGGTGTTGCTGTGGCGCTTGCGTTTCAAGCAGCCAGATCCGTGGTGGGCATGGCTGCTGGCCTTCGTCGGGGTGCTGGTGTTCGACCCGCTTGCCAGCTTGCGGCCAGGGTTCTGGTTGTCGTTTGCAGCCGTGGCCATATTGATGTTCACCTTTGGCGCCCGCCTGGGGCCCTGGCGCTGGTGGCAAACCTGGACCCGTGCCCAGTGGCTGGTAGCGCTTGGCCTGTGTCCGCTGTTGTTGATCGTGGGCTTGCCGGTCAGCCTCAGCGGGCCGTTGGTGAACTTGCTCGCGGTGCCCTGGATCAGCCTGTTGGTATTGCCGTCAGCGCTGCTTGGCACTGCATTGTTGCCGGTGCCATTTATGGGCGAAGGCCTGCTGTGGATCGCCGGCGGGCTGCTGGATCTGCTATTCAAGGGGCTGACGCTGGTTGCCGGACGGATGCCGGCCTGGGTCCCTGCTGCGGTCCCGCCCTGGGCCTTGGCTATCGCCGTCCTCGGTGCTTTTTTGCTGCTGTTGCCCAAAGGTGTGCCGCAACGTGTACTGGGCTGGCCGATGGTGTTGCTGATGGTATTTCCACCCCAAGAACACCTGCCGCAAGGGCACGCCGAGATCTGGCAACTGGACGTGGGCCAAGGGCTGGCGGTGCTGGTGCGGACCCGGCGGCACACCCTGCTTTACGACGCCGGACCGCGCTTTGGCGAGGCTGACGCGGGCGAGCGGGTCGTACTGCCGACCTTGCGCAAACTGGGTGTGCGCAGCTTGGACCTGATGTTGCTCAGCCACGCCGACGCCGATCACGCTGGCGGTGCCCGCGCCGTGCGCAAGGGGCTGCCGACGCTGGAGGTGATCAGCGGCGATCCCGACGCGCTCCCCGCCGAGCTGCTGGCCGGGCCTTGCGACAGTGGCAGGCGCTGGGAATGGGACGGGGTCGGGTTCGAACTGTGGCGGTGGGCCTCTGCTGTCGAGAGCAACCAGAAGTCCTGCGTCTTGCTGGTGGAGGCCGGTGGTGAGCGCCTGCTGCTGACCGGCGATATCGACACGCATGCCGAGCGCGCCTTGCTCGACGAGGCCCTGGCGGTGCCGATCCAGTGGCTGGCCGCGCCGCACCACGGTAGCCGCAGTTCGTCGTCGATGGCGTTGCTGTCGCGTCTCAAGCCGCATTCGGTATTGATCTCCCGAGGGCAGGGCAACGCGTTCGGCCACCCTCATCCCCAGGTGATGGCCCGGTATCGGCGCTCAGGCCTGACGATATACGACAGTGCCGAGCAGGGCGCCATTCGTCTGCAACTGGGCGCTTTCGAGCGGCCGCGTACCGAGGCCGGGCATCGCCGATACTGGCGTGATCCGCCAGCAGTCGGGGCACCGGGGCAATATTGATCCAGCGCAATCGGCTGATGCGCTTATCGGTGGGGCGGGTCTGCAAGGCGAGTCGGTGTGATAAAGTGGCGCACTTTTTCGAGGGGGCAGTCACTGTGTGGGAATTGGTCAAATCCGGCGGCTGGATGATGTTGCCGATCATTCTGAGTTCCATCGTGGCACTGGGTATCGTTGCCGAACGCCTGTGGACCCTGCGGGCCAGCCGCGTGACCCCGGAGCATCTGCTCGGGCAGGTCTGGGTCTGGATCAAGGACAAGCAACTGAACAAGGACAAGCTCAAGGAGCTGCGGGCCAGTTCCCCCTTGGGGGAAGTCCTCGCCGCCGGCCTGGCGAACTCCAAGCATGGTCGCGAGATCATGAAGGAGTGCATCGAGGAAGCTGCCGCCCGGGTCATCCACGAACTGGAGCGCTATATCAATACCCTGGGCACCATCGCCGCCATGTCCCCGCTGCTGGGCCTGCTGGGTACGGTGCTGGGCATGATCGACATCTTCAGTGCGTTTACCGGCTCCGGCATGACCGCTAACGCCGCAGTACTGGCGGGGGGCATTTCCAAGGCTTTGATCACCACCGCCGCCGGCCTGATGGTGGGTATTCCGGCCGTGTTCTTCCATCGGTTCCTGCAACGCCGTGTCGACGAGTTGGTGGTCGGTATGGAGCAGGAAGCGATCAAGCTGGTCGAGGTGGTGCAAGGTGACCGTGACGTGGACCTGGCTGGGGGCAAGAAGTGAAATTCCGCCGCAAGCCACGGGAAAACATCGAGATCAACCTTGCATCGCTGATCGACGTGGTGTTCATCCTGCTGCTGTTTTTCGTCGTGACCACCACGTTCACCCGGGAAACCCAGCTCAAGGTTGAATTGCCACAGGCCGTCAGCGGCTCGCCGGCCGAAGACCAGCAATTGAAGAACCTGGAAGTCACCATCAGCGCCGAAGGGGCGTTCTCGGTGAACAACCAGTTGCTGCCCAAGAGCGACCTGGCGAGCCTGATCGAGGCCCTGCAGAAAGAATCCGGCGGCGACACCAACCTGCCGCTGTCCATCAGCGCCGACGGCAAGACCCCTCATCAATCGGTGATCACCGCCATGGACGCGGCCGGCAAGCTCGGTTTCAGCCATCTGCGCATGACCACGGTCGAGGCGGCCCCGGCACCCTGATGGCCATGTCCGATCGATTGCTTGCCGCGTGGTACGAAGGTCATCCGGCCCTGGCCCTGCTACGGCCGCTGGAGTGGATGTACCGACGGGTGGTGGTGGGCAAGCGCGAGCGTTTCCTGGCGGGCGAAGGCCAGATCTACCAGCCCCCCGTGCCGTTGGTGGTGGTGGGCAATATCACGGTCGGCGGCACCGGCAAGACACCGTTGATCCTGTGGCTGATCCAGCACTGCCAGCGTAGTGGCCTGCGGGTCGGCGTGGTCAGCCGGGGTTACGGCGCCAAGCCGCCGCAGCTGCCGTGGCGGGTCGCGGCCGAGCAGGGCGCCGACATCGCGGGTGATGAGCCGCTGTTGATCGTCCAGCGCACAGGTGTGCCGTTGATGATCGACCCTGATCGCAGTCGCGCGATCCAGGCGCTGCTGGAGGCCGAACCACTAGACCTGATCCTGTCCGACGACGGCATGCAGCATTATCGGATGGCCCGGGACCTCGAGCTGGTGTTGATAGACAACGCCCGCGGCTTGGGCAACCGGCGTTGCCTGCCGGCAGGGCCGTTGCGCGAACCGGTCGAGCGCCTGCAATCGGTCGACGCCGTGCTGTACAACGGCGCCAGTGCCGACCGCGAAGACGGCTTCGCCTTCCAATTGCGCCCCACCGAACTGGTGAACCTGGCCAGTGGCGAACGCCGCCCCCTCGACCATTTCCCACCCGGCCAGGCCCTGCACGCCGTGGCCGGCATCGGCAATCCCCAGCGTTTCTTCAAGACCCTCGAAACGCTACACTGGCGGCCAATACCGCATGGGTTTGCCGACCACGCCGAATACAGCGCCCAGGCCTTGAGTTTCAAGCCATCGCTGCCGGTGGTCATGACGGAAAAGGACGCCGTCAAATGCCGTGCCTTCGCCGCACCCGACTGGTGGTACCTGGCGGTAGACGCCGCGCCGTCACCGGCTTTCGCGGCCTGGTTCGATACGCAGTTGATACGCCTGTTGCCGGATCGGCTTTTGCCTTAAAACCTTTTATCCAGGGGAATTCCATGGACACCAAATTGCTCGATATTCTGGCTTGCCCGGTCTGCAAAGGCCCGCTCAAGCTCAGCGCCGACAAGACCGAACTGATCAGCAAGGGGGCCGGCCTGGCCTACCCGATTCGCGATGGCATCCCGGTGATGCTCGAAAGCGAAGCCCGCACCCTGACCACCGACGAGCGCCTGGATAAATGACCGCAGCCTTTACCGTTGTCATTCCGTCGCGTTTCGCTTCGACGCGCCTGCCCGGCAAGCCGTTGCTGTCGATTGCCGGCAAGCCGATGATTCAGCATGTCTGGGAGCAGGCCTGCAAAAGCAGCGCCCAGCGTGTGGTGGTGGCGACTGACGATGCGCGCATCGTCGAGGCCTGCAAAGGCTTTGGCGCCGAAGTCGTCCTGACGCGTGAAGACCATAATTCCGGCACTGACCGCCTGGCGGAGGTCGCGGCGAAGCTCGGTCTTGCCGCCGATGCTATCGTGGTCAATGTGCAAGGCGACGAGCCGTTGATCCCGCCGAGCGTTATCGATCAGGTCGCCGCCAACCTCGCGGCCCACACCGAGGCGCGCATGGCCACCCTGGCCGAGCCGATCGAGGATGTGCAGACCTTGTTCAATCCCAACGTGGTCAAGGTGGTCAGTGACCTCAATGGCCTGGCGTTGACCTTCAGCCGCGCGACGTTGCCCTGGGCGCGGGACGCATTTGCCCAAAGCCGTGACGTGATGCCGGAAGGCGTGCCATACCGCCGCCACATCGGCATCTATGCCTACCGCGCCGGCTTCCTCCAGGACTTCGTCGCCTGGGGCCCGTGCTGGCTGGAAAACACTGAAGCCCTGGAACAGCTGCGTGCCCTGTGGCACGGCGTGCGGATCCACGTCGCCGATGCGCTGATCGCCCCGCCGACCGGCGTGGACACCGCCGAAGACCTCGAGCGCGTTCGTCGCCTGCTGGAGGCTTGATGCGGGTCCTGTTTGTCTGCCTCGGCAATATCTGCCGCTCGCCCACCGCCGAAGGCATCCTGCGCCACAAGTTGCGTGAGGCCGGGTTGGCCGGGCAGGTGGAAGTCGCTTCCGCCGGCACCGGTGACTGGCACGTCGGCAAGGCTCCGGACAAGCGCAGCCAGGCGGCGGCCCTGAAGCGTGGCTACGACTTGTCGGCCCAGCGTGCGCAACAGGTGACCCGCGCTGATTTCGCCGGCTATGACCTGATCCTGGCGATGGACAGCAGCAACCTGCGCCACCTCAAGGCCTTGCAACCTGCCAATGGCAAGGCCGAGCTGGACCTGTTCCTGCGGCGCTACGAAGCTGAACTCGACGATGTGCCGGACCCGTACTACGACGGCGAACAAGGCTTCGAACAAGTGCTGGACCTGATCGAGCGCGCTACCGATCGCCTGGTGATCGAATTGAAGGGGCGGTTATGACCTTGCAGGTTCGGGCGGGCGTCAGCCTCAAGCCCTTCAACAGTTTCGGGGTGGACGTCACTGCCCGGTTGTTCGCCGAAGCCCACAGCGATGGTGATGTTCGCGAGGCGTTGGCTTATGCCGCCGAACATGCCGTGCCATTGTTGGTAATAGGGGGCGGCAGCAACCTGTTGCTGACCGGCGACATCGACGCGCTGGTGCTGCGCATGACCAGCCACGGTATTCGCCTGCTCAGCGATGACGGCGAACGCGTAGTGGTCGAAGCCGAAGCAGGGGAGCCCTGGCACCCGTTCGTCCAGCACACGTTGGCGCAGGGCTGGTCCGGATTGGAGAACCTCAGTCTGATCCCCGGTACTGTGGGCGCGGCACCGATGCAAAACATCGGCGCCTACGGTGTGGAGATCAAGGACGTCTTCTCCGGCCTCACCGCGCTGGATCGCCAGACCGGCGAGCTGCGCGATTTCAGCCTTGAAGACTGTCGGTTCGCTTATCGCGACAGCCTCTTCAAACAGCAAGCGGGTCGCTGGTTGATCCTGCGGGTGCGCTTCGCCCTCAGTCGCGCCGCACACTTGCATCTGGAGTACGGTCCGGTTCGCCAGCGATTGACCGAGCAGGGCATCGAGCAGGCGACACCCTCCGACGTGAGCCGGGCCATTTGCAGCATCCGCAGCGAAAAACTCCCGGACCCGGCCGTGCTGGGCAATGCCGGCAGCTTCTTCAAGAACCCGCTGGTGCCGGCTGCGCACGTGGCGCACCTCAAACTGCAATACCCTGACCTGGTGGCTTATCCACAGTCTGAAGGGCAGATGAAAATCGCCGCCGGCTGGTTGATCGAACGGGCCGGCTGGAAGGGCTTTCGCGAAGGTGATGCTGGGGTGCATAAGTTGCAGGCGTTGGTGTTGGTCAACTACGGTAACGCCACGGGCCCGCAACTTCTGGACCTGGCCCTGCGCATCCAGAAAGACATTGCCGAGCGTTTCCAGGTCGAGCTGGAAATGGAACCCAATCGGTACTGAACCGCGCTTGCCCGATCACCTGGAAAAACGCCCTGAACACCTTGCGCACGATCATTTGTGCAGGATTGTGCAGGGCGTTTTGCTTGATCCTGGGTTAATTTAGCTCGCTAGCGATGTCACCATCGGCATCTTGAAGGCCCGGTGCAGACGCCTGCGTGCGCATGCATAAGAGAGCCCGATCAGCCTGAGTCAGTCTGCGACAACCGAACCGTCAACCCAGCGGCAGATTGCTCGACCCCATAACTCGATAACTATGCGGGCGTGCCCATGATTACCCTGAAACTCAATGGAAAAGACCATCAACTGGATGTGACCGAGGACATGCCGCTGCTGTGGGCTATCCGGGATGTGGCCGGTTACAACGGCACCAAATTCGGCTGCGGCATGGGCTTGTGCGGTGCGTGCACCATCCATATCGACGGCGCCCCGGCGCGCAGTTGCATCACGCCAATCGGCTCGGTGAAAGGGCTGGACATCAGCACCATCGACGGTCTTCATGCCGACCCGGTCGGGCAAATCGTCCAGAAGGCCTGGCTCGACACGGCAGTGGCCCAGTGCGGTTACTGCCAGGGCGGGCAGATCATGTCCGCCACCGCATTGCTCAAGACCAACCCCAACCCGAGCGATGAGCAGATCGAAGAAGCCATGGTCGGCAACATCTGCCGTTGCGGCACGTATAACCGGATCAAGACCGCGATCCGCCAGGCTTCCACTCACCTGAAGGAGGCCAAGGCATGAGCCGCTTGCCCGATGATTTCGTGCTGAGCAACCTCAGTCGCCGTGGTTTCCTCAAGGGTGCGAGCGCCACCGGCGTGCTGGTGCTGGCGGCGACGTGGGGCCTGCCGGATGCCTTTGCCGAGGAAAAGAAATTCGGTGCCGAGGGCATGCCCCATGGCGCGGTCGACGACCCGAAGGTGTACGTCAGCATTGCCACCGATGGCAGCGTGACCGTGATCTGCAACCGTTCGGAGATGGGCCAGGGTGTGCGTACCAGCCTGAGCATGGTCGTGGCCGATGAGCTGGAGGCCGACTGGGCGCGAGTAAAGGTGCAACAGGCGCCGGCCGATGAGGCGCGCTTCGGCAACCAGGACACCGACGGTTCACGCAGCATGCGTCATTGGTACGAGCCGATGCGCCGTTGCGGTGCTGCCGCCCGGACCATGTTGGAACTGGCCGCCGCCGCGCAGTGGAAGGTGCCGGTGGGTGAATGCCATGCCCAACTGCACAAAGTGCTGCACCAGCCTTCGGGGCGTGAACTGGGTTATGGCGAATTGGCCGCCGCCGCCAGTGCCCTGGCGGTGCCGAGCCGTGGCAGCCTGCGCCTCAAGCAGCCATCGGAGTTTCGCTACATCGGCAAGGAGGCGAGCCGGGCCATCGATGGCGCAGACATCGTCAACGGTCGTGCCGTGTTTGGTGCCGATGTGCATTTCGACGGCATGCTCTATGCCGTCATCGCGCGTCCGCCGGTCTATGGTGGCAAGGTCAAGAGCGTGGACAGCAGCGCCGCGCTGAAAGTACCGGGCGTGGTCAAGGTGGTGCAGATCGAAGGGCGCCCGCTGCCCTCGGAATTCCAGCCGTTGGGCGGCGTGGCGGTGGTGGCGAAGAACACCTGGGCGGCGATCAAGGGCCGCGAAGCGTTGAAAATCCAATGGGACGACGGCCCGAATGCCGGTTATGACTCCATTGCCTATCGCAAGGAGCTGGAAGCGGCGGCCCTCAAGCCCGGAAAAGTCGTGCGCAGCAGCGGCGATCTCGACGATGCACTGGCCAAGGCTGATTCGACGTTGGAAGCATCGTATTACTTGCCGCACCTGTCCCAATCACCGATGGAACCGATGGTTGCCGTCGCCCGGTTCAAGGACGGCCAATGCGAGGCCTGGGCACCGAGCCAGGCCCCGCAGGTGACCCGTGAACGTGTCGCTGAACGCCTGGGCATTCCTTTCGAGAAGGTCACGGTGAACATCACGTTGTTGGGCGGCGGTTTCGGACGCAAGTCCAAACCCGACTTTGTCGTCGAAGCGGCTGTGCTCGCCAAGGAATTTCCCGGCCAGGCAATACGGGTGCAATGGACCCGTGAAGACGACATCCATCACTCGTATTTCCACACGGTATCGGCCGAATACCTCAAGGCCGGCCTGAACCAGGACGGTATGCCGTCCGGCTGGTTGCACCGCACCGTGGCCCCGAGCATCACCGCACTGTTTGCGCCGGGCATGACCCACGAGGCGCCGTTCGAAATAGGCATGGGCGTGACCAACATGGCTTATGCCATCCCGAACCTGCGCCTGGAGAATCCCGAAGCGGTGGCCCATGCCCGGGTGGGTTGGTATCGCTCGGTGTCGAACATCCCCCATGGTTTCGCGATCCAGAGTTTCATCGACGAATTGGCCCACAAGGCCGGCCAGGATCCGCTGAAGTACCAAGTCAAATTGCTCGGGCCGGACCGTAAGATCGATCCGCGTAGCTTGAGCGAAGAGTGGAACTATGGCGAATCCCCCGAGCGCTATCCGATTGATACCGCGCGGATCCGCACGGTGCTGGAAACCGCTGCCAAGGCCGCCGGTTGGGGCCGGGAACTGCCCAAGGGCCGTGGCCTGGGCTTGGCCGTGCACTACAGCTTCGTCACTTACGTGGCGGCGGTGATCGAAGTAGAGGTCAAGGACGACGGCACGGTGATCGTGCACAAGGCGGACATCGCCGTGGATTGCGGTCCGCAGATCAACCCCGAGCGCATCCGTTCCCAGTTCGAGGGCGCCTGCGTCATGGGGCTAGGCAATGCCATGGTGGGGGAAATCAGTTTCAAGGACGGCAAGGTGCAGCAGGACAATTTCCACATGTACGAGGTGGCGCGCATGTCCCTGGCGCCCAAGGAAGTGGCCGTGCACTTGGTCACGCCGCCGGGTGAGGTGCCGTTGGGCGGTGTCGGCGAGCCGGGTGTGCCACCGATTGCGCCGGCGCTGTGCAACGCGATTTTCGCCGCCACTGGCAAGCGTATTCGTAGCCTGCCTGTGCGCTATCAGCTGCAAGGCTGGCAGCAGGCGAAGGCCTGATGGACAGCGTTGATCTGAACGTCCTGCGCAGCGTGCTCGAGTGGCGCCGCGCCGGGCAGCGGGTGGTGCTGTTCACTGTGGTCCAGACCTGGGGCACAGCGCCAAGGCCGCCGGGGGCGATGCTGGCCCTGCGCGAAGATGGCGTGGTGATTGGTTCGGTGTCGGGTGGTTGTGTCGAGGATGACCTGATCGCCCGGCTGCACGACGGTCGGATTCCGGCGGACGGCCCGCCGGTGCAACTGATCACCTATGGCGTCACCCGCGAAGAAGCGGCGCGCTTCGGCCTGCCGTGCGGCGGCACCCTGCGCCTGACCGAAGAGCGGGTGGGCGATCCACACTGGGTCGCGCAATTGCTGGAACGTTGCGAAGCCCATGAGATTGTCGCCCGTGAGCTGACAGTCGCCAGCGGCAACGTGGTCCTGACCCCGGCCAGCAAAACCGACGCCCTGGTGTTCGATGGACAGGTCCTGCGGGCCATATACGGCCCACGTTGGCGGCTGTTGCTGATCGGCGCCGGGCAACTGTCGCGCTACGTGGCGGAAATGGCCCGGTTGCTGGACTTCGAAGTGCTGATTTGCGATCCGCGCAAGGAGTTTGTCTATGGTTGGGAAGAGCAGCATGGCCGCTTCGTCTCGGGGATGCCCGACGAAGCCGTGTTGAGCATCCAGACCGACGAGCGCACCGCCATTGTGGCGCTGACCCATGATCCACGCCTGGATGACATGGCGCTGCTCACGGCCCTGGACTCCAAGGCCTTTTATGTCGGCGCCCTGGGCTCGCGAGTCAACAGCCAGAAGCGCCGGGATAATCTGGCTCAGCTAGGCTTGTCAGCACAGGCCATTGAACGCTTGCATGGACCCATCGGCCTGCACATCGGCAGCCACACCCCGGCGGAAATCGCCTTGTCGTTGCTGGCCGAGATCGTGGCCATCAAGAATGGCGTTGAACTGCGGCAGAAAAAGCCGTTGTAAGCCGCGGGGGAGGAGGGCGTATGAGCGAGTCGATAGGCGTGATCATTCTCGCGGCCGGATCGGGCAGTCGTTTCCGTCAGGTGGCCGGCCCCGACAAGGATAAGTTGCTGGCCGATTGCACCGGGCGGGACGGTGCCGTCCGTTCGGTGATCGAGCAGGTGCTGGCGAACTTGCCTGCCTCCCTGCAAAAGCGCGTCCTGGTGACGAGCCAGGATCGTCCGCAAGCCATCCGCATGGCCCAAGCCTATGGCTGCGATTTCGTGGCGCTGGACTCCCCCGGCCTGGGGGATAGCATCGCGGCCGGTGTCCAGGCTTGCCCGGACCTTGCTGGCTGGTTGATGGTACTGGGTGATATGCCTTTCATCTTGCCGTCGACTATCGAGCAGGTGGCGGCGAGGATTCGCGAGGATGGCATCAGTGTGCCGGTCCTCTCCGGCAAATACGGGCATCCGGTGGGATTCGACCGTGCGTTTGGCCCAAGACTGATGGCACTGACTGGAGATCGCGGTGCCAAGGCATTGTTTGCCGGGGCGCAAGTGGTCGAGGTGCCGGTGGATGACCCTGGCGTGACGTGGGATGTCGATGTGCCAGAGGCATTGGCCTTCAAATAACAGGCGACGCAGAACCCTGTGGGAGCAAGCTTGCTCGCGAAAGCGGTCCGACATTCAGCATTGATGCAAGCTGACCCGGCGCCATCGCGAGCAAGCTCGCTCCCACAGTGGATCTTCAGTGGGAATAAGTCTTGTGTCTGGTCCCAGTCCTGCTGTGGATAAGTATGGAGGCATAAAAAAGCCCCGCCTGGCATCACCAGGCGGGGCTTTTTACTGGGCGGTGGAATCAGGCGTGAGGTTTAGGCTCGTGCTCTTTTTCCAGGGCTTCAGTGTGACGCGGCACGACTTCTTCAGCGCTGTGCTGAGGTTCGTCGAATGTCGGAGCTGATTCAACCGGGGTTTCGGCGACCGGGGCAGGGGCCTCGGCGACTTCTTCCACGGCTGGAGCTGGCTCGGCAGCAGGCGCTTGAGCGGCAGCAGCGGCAGCTTGTTCGGCTTCCTTCTGCAGACGCTCGGCTTCACGCTTGCGACGGCGCACTTCGCGCGGATCGTTCGGCGCACGGCCGTTCGCGGTCAGGGCGCTGGCGGGTGCAGGCACTTCCACTGGGGCAGGGGCTTCGGCAACCACGGGTGCTTCGACCACTGGAGCAGATTCAACCACTTCTGGCTCGACCGCTTTCACGGGCTCTGGTGTCGGTTCTGGCTCGACAACAGGTGCCGGTGCGGCTGGCTCGGCGGTCCAGTTGAATGCAGTCTGCTCCTCGCGGGCAGGCTCCGGGGCCTTTTCCTCGGCCGGTGTTTCAACGGCCGGCTCAGCGGCTACCACTGGCTGCTCGACAACCGGTGCAGGCTCGGCGACCACTTCAGTTTCAGCAACCTGGGCTTCATGGGCCGGGGCGACTTCCACTTCTGGCGAAGCAGTGACTTCTACTGGGGTAGTGGCTTCGACCACCGGAGCTTCGACCACCGGAGCCTCGGCAACTGGCGCGCTTTCTACCGCCGCGGTCGCGCGTTCGGCTTGTTCGTGAGCCTGGGCTTCGGCCGGGGCGCTGATTGCGCTGCTGGCAACGGCCGCAGTCACGGCCAGGCCAGCGGCCAGATCGGCAGCGCTTGGCGCTTCAGTGTTCTCGGTGGACTCGGACTCTTCCGAACCTTCGATCACGTTGCCGTTGGCGTCGCGCTGACGCTCACGACGGTTGCTGCGACGACGCTGGCCACGGGAGCGGCGGCGTGGACGATCGCCTTCGGCGGTGTCCTGGCCGTCTTCCTGCAACTGCTCTTCGGTGTTCAGCACTTCTTCTTCGCTGGCAGCGGCGGCTGCTTGCTCGGCGCGTGGCTGGCGCTCTTCACGTGGCGGACGCGGTGCGCGTTCTTCACGAGGCTGGCGGGCCGGACGCTCTTCAGCGGTGGCGGCAGCAGCCGGGGCTGCATCCAGTGGCTCGCGCAGTTCGCGAACGCGTTCTTCACGCTCGCCACGTGGCTTGCGATCTTCACGCGGTGCGCGCGGCTGACGTTCTTCACGCGGTGGACGCGGTGCACGCTCTTCGCGGGCTACGGCTGGCGCTTCCTCACGGGCTTCGCGTGGCTGACGCTCTTCACGCGGCTCGCGTGGCGCACGTTCTTCACGCGGTGCACGTTCTTCGCGAGGTTTGCGTTCTTCGTCGCGACGACCGTTGCGGTTGCGGGTCTGTTGGCGACCGTTACGGCGTTCTTCGTTGCGGGCAGGACGCTCGGTCGTGGCAGGCTTGGCGACAACGGCCGGGGCAGCAGGTTCTTCCTTGGTGGCGAACAGGCTGACCAGCGACTTCACCAGGCCTTTGAACAGGCTTGGCTCTGGTGCGGCGGCCGGGGCGGCAACCGGAGCGGTCACTTCGGTCGGAACCGGAGCGTTGGCGCGGGCCGGAGCGGTCTTGACCGCGGCTTCCTGGCGAACCAGGGTGCGAGTGGCGGCGGCCGGCTGGACTTCTTCCACTTCGGCAGCGGCAGCAGCGATTTCGTAGCTGGACTGGTTGGTGTGGGCTTCCGGGCTGTCATCGCGCAGGCGCTGCACTTCGAAGTGCGGTGTCTCGAGGTGATCGTTCGGCAGGATGACGATGCGGGCACGGGTGCGCAGTTCGATCTTGGTGATCGAGTTGCGTTTTTCGTTGAGCAGGAACGCGGCCACCGGGATCGGCACCTGGGCGCGAACTTCGGCGGTGCGGTCTTTCAGGGCTTCTTCTTCGATCAGGCGCAGGATCGCCAGGGACAGCGACTCGACGTCACGGATGATGCCAGTACCGTTGCAACGCGGGCAAACGATGCCGCTGCTTTCGCCCAGGGACGGACGCAGGCGCTGACGGGACATTTCCAGCAGGCCGAAGCGCGAGATGCGACCGACCTGTACGCGGGCGCGGTCGGCTTCCAGGCATTCGCGGACCTTTTCTTCCACGGCGCGCTGGTTCTTGGCCGGGGTCATGTCGATGAAGTCGATGACGATCAGGCCGCCGATGTCGCGCAGGCGCAACTGACGGGCGATTTCCTCGGCCGCTTCAAGGTTGGTCTGCAGGGCGGTCTCTTCGATGTCGCTGCCTTTGGTGGCGCGGGCCGAGTTGATGTCAATGGACACCAGGGCTTCGGTCGGGTCGATGACGATGGAGCCGCCGGACGGCAGTTCGACGACGCGCTGGAAGGCGGTCTCGATCTGGCTTTCGATCTGGAAACGGTTGAACAGCGGAACGCTGTCTTCGTAGAGCTTGATCTTGCTGGCGTACTGCGGCATCACCTGGCGAATGAAGGTCAGGGCTTCGTCCTGGGCTTCGACGCTGTCGATCAGCACTTCGCCGATGTCCTGGCGCAGGTAATCGCGGATGGCGCGGATGATCACGTTGCTTTCCTGGTAGATCAGGAACGGCGCGGAGCGATCCAGCGAGGCTTCTTTGATGGCGGTCCACAGTTGCAGCAGGTAGTCGAGGTCCCACTGCATTTCTTCGCTGCTGCGGCCCAGGCCGGCAGTGCGCACGATCAGGCCCATGTCAGCCGGGGCAACCAGGCCGTTCAGGGCTTCACGCAGTTCATTGCGCTCTTCGCCTTCGATACGGCGGGAGATGCCGCCGGCGCGAGGGTTGTTCGGCATCAGGACCAGGTAACGGCCGGCCAGGCTGATGAAGGTGGTCAGGGCAGCGCCCTTGTTGCCACGTTCTTCTTTTTCGACCTGGACGATGACTTCCTGGCCTTCGCTCAGGACGTCCTTGATGTTGACGCGGCCTTCAGGGGCCTTCTTGAAGTATTCGCGGGAGATTTCTTTGAGGGGCAGGAAGCCGTGGCGCTCGGAGCCGAAATCGACAAAGGCAGCCTCAAGGCTTGGTTCGATGCGAGTAATCCGGCCTTTATAGATGTTGGCCTTCTTCTGCTCGCGTGCACCGGATTCGATATCCAGGTCGTAGAGGCGCTGGCCGTCTACCAGTGCAACACGCAACTCTTCGGGTTGAGTTGCGTTAATCAGCATTCTTTTCATGTAGTACCGTCGGTTTCCGGGCTGCCGGAAACGGCGTTCGGCACACACGACTTCTCACGGTCGGTGTCAGGTGCGTCCTGGAGATGGCAAGGCCACTCCAGTGTCCAGCGAGTTCGACCCAATGATGGCGAAGTCGCGACGGACGCGTCCTGCTTGCTGGTACTCAAGCACTCAGTCAGGAGGAGGAATCAACCGGCGCCTGTGGACGAGATGAAGCGTCTAAATATAAGCCTAGTGCTACACAGTCCGACGGTTGTACATCTCCACCCTACACGTATCCCTGATAATTCGGGTGCTGCCGCGCGCAGAATCCGCAGCGGGTTGGCATTTACCGTGAGCTCCGGAAGGGGAGGTCACGCATCATGGCTAATTTAGGCGTTGTTTCCGAAGCATTCGCTCGGGGTCGTCCGCAGCTGACTGCACTTTGTGAACTGGCCGTGAATGTGGCGCGCAAGGCGAGTCAAAACTCTGCTTTGCGGCGTATTTCAGGCCTCATGTCACCTGCGCTCGTTACACCTGAAAACTCTACCGTTACGTAGCGAAAGCCCCGTAGGACGGCCTCTCGTCCTCGTGAATTGCGTTGGTCAGGGCCGGTTTTTGACCGCTGGTCCACTGTCCAGCCACTTTTGGCGGCGTTCGCGACTATAGCAGCAATGATTAAGTGCTTCAATTCCATAAAAAATTGTTATGATCGCCGCCATGACAACTACTGCCCCTTCGACCCCTGGCGTTCAACTGCTCGAGGTCTCGCCGGAATATGCCGGCCAACGAATCGATAACTTCCTGCTGGCCCGGCTCAAAGGCGTGCCCAAGACCTTGATCTACCGCATTTTGCGCAAAGGCGAAGTGCGAGTGAACAAAGGTCGGATCAAGCCCGAGTACAAGCTCCAGGCCGGTGACATCGTGCGCGTGCCGCCGGTTCGCGTGCCCGAGCGCGATGAGCCGGTGCCCCTGGCCCAGGGGCTGCTGCAACGCCTTGAAGCCTCGATTATCTATGAAGACAAAGCCCTGATCGTGATCAACAAGCCTGCAGGTATTGCGGTTCACGGCGGCAGCGGCCTGAATTTCGGTGTGATCGAAGCCTTTCGTCAGTTGCGTCCGGACGCCAAGGAGTTGGAGCTGGTCCACCGCCTCGATCGCGACACCTCCGGCCTGCTGATGATCGCCAAGAAACGCAGCATGTTGCGCCACCTGCACGAGCAATTGCGCGGCGACGGCGTCGACAAGCGCTACATGGCGCTGGTGCGTGGTCGCTGGGAAACCTCCATCAAGCAAGTCCGTGCGCCGTTGCTCAAGAGCAACCTGCGTTCCGGCGAGCGCATGGTCGAAGTCAATGAGGAGGGCAAGGAGGCGCTGACGGTATTCAAGGTGCTGCGCCGTTTCGATGACTTCGCCACCCTGGTCGAAGCCAAACCGGTGACCGGGCGCACCCACCAGATCCGTGTCCATACCTTGCATGCCGGGCATTGCATTGCCGGCGACAGCAAGTACGGCGATGACGATTTCACCAAGGAAATCCGCGATCTGGGCGGCAAGCGCCTGTTTCTCCATGCTTACATGCTGACCGTGCCGCTGCCCGATGGTGGCGAGCTGAAATTGCAGGCCCCGGTGGACGACATGTGGGCCAAGACCGTGGAGCGGTTGAGTGCATCCTGACTACAAACTGTTGATCTTCGATTGGGATGGCACTCTGGCCAACTCCATTGGCCGGATCGTGGAGGCGATGCATGTCGCCTCGGACCGCATGGCGTATGCCCGGTGCGACGACTTAGCGGTAAAAGGCATCATTGGTCTCGGATTGCCAGAAGCTATTCGCAGCCTGTACCCGGAAATCGACGACAATGAGCTGGTGGTTTTTCGTCAGCATTACGCCGATCACTACATCGCGCTGGACGCCGAGCCTTCACCGTTGTTCGAGGGTGTGGCGGCTACGCTGGAGGTTCTGCGGGCCGAGGGCTATCACCTGGCTGTCGCGACCGGCAAGGCTCGTCGCGGGCTGGATCGAGTGCTCAAGTCCCATGGTTGGGAGGATTATTTCGACATCACCCGTGCCGCGGACGAAACCGCCAGCAAGCCGCATCCGTTGATGCTCGAGCAGATCCTGGCACACTGCGACGTGCGGCCGGAGCAGGCGCTGATGGTGGGGGATTCGTCATTCGACCTGCAGATGGCGCGCAACGCCGGCATGGGGTCGGTGGCGGTCAGCTACGGCGCTCAAACGATCGAGGCGCTACGGGCATTCGAGCCGCGACTGGCCATTGATCATTTTCCTGAGTTGCACGCCTGGCTGAGCCAGCGGGCTCTTTAAGTTTTGCTGGGGATTCACGCATGACCGATGAATGGAAAGCACCTGTCAAGGCGAGCGCCGAGAGCGGGGATGACAAAAGCTGGAAGCTGTTGGAGAAAACCTTGCTCGCCAGCGTGCAGGAACAGCGTCGCTCCCGCCGCTGGGGTATTTTCTTCAAGTTGCTGACCTTTATTTATCTCTTTGGTGCGCTGGCGCTGTTCACGCCGCTGATGAACATGGAGAAAAGCGCTGTCGCCGGCTCGGCGTACACCGCCTTGATCAATATCGAGGGCATGATCGCCGACAAAGAGCCTGCCAGTGCCGACAACATCGTCGGTAGCCTGCGGGCCGCCTTCGAGGATCCGAAGGTCAAGGGCGTGGTGCTGCGTATCAACAGTCCAGGCGGTAGTCCGGTGCAATCGGGGTACGTTTACGACGAGATCGTGCGGCTGCGCGCATTGCACCCGGATACCAAGGTGTATGCGGTCATTTCCGATCTCGGTGCCTCCGGTGCTTATTACATTGCCAGCGCGGCGGACCAGATCTATGCCGACAAGGCCAGTCTGGTGGGCTCCATTGGTGTGACTGCGACCGGCTATGGCTTTGTCGGGACCATGGATAAGTTGGGGGTGGAGCGTCGCGTGTATACCTCCGGCGAGCATAAATCCTTCCTTGATCCGTTCCAGCCGCAAAAGCCTGAAGAAACCGCTTTTTGGCAGGGCGTGCTCGATACCACTCACAAGCAATTCATTGCCAGCGTCAAGAAGGGTCGGGGCGAGCGCTTGAAGGACAAGGAGCATCCGGAGTTGTTCTCCGGGCTGGTCTGGTCGGGTGAGCAGGCGTTGCCGCTGGGCCTGATCGACGGCTTGGGCAGTGCCAGTTCGGTGGCGCGGGATGTGATCGGCCAGAAAGACCTGGTGGACTTCACCATCGAAGAGTCGCCGTTCGATCGTTTCTCGAAAAAGCTGGGGGCTAGCATTGCCGAGCATTTGGCGATGTGGATGGGGTTCCAAGGCCCGGCGTTGCGCTGATTGCCAGTGCTGTTCTCGATCCCTGTGGCGAGGGAGCTTGCTCCCGCTGGGCTGCGCAGCAGCCCCGTTTGTTGCGGTCGCTGCGCAACCGAGCGGGAGCAAGCTCCCTCGCCACACAGGTTTGCAGCCGGGCTTTCTTCAGGGGATCTGCACACCCTCGGCCAGCAACATATCCACAAGACGAATCAACGGCAGGCCAACCAGGCTGGTGGCGTCTGGCCCTTCGGTGCTCTGGAATAGGCTCACGCCCAGTCCTTCGGCCTTGAAGCTGCCCGCGCAGTCATAGGGTTGCTCGGCCCGCAAGTAGCGTTCGACGCGCCCTGGGTCCAGTGCGCGCATGTTCACGGTAAATGGAACGCAATCGACCTGGCAGTGGCCGGTCTGGCTGTTGAGCAGCGCCAGGCCTGTCAGGAACGTGACCCTCGCGCCGCTGGCGGCCAACAATTGCTCGCGAGCGTTCTCGAAGGTGTGAGGCTTGCCCAGGATGCGTTCGCCGAGCACGGCGACCTGGTCTGAGCCGATGATCAGGTGCGCCGGGTGGCTGTCGGCCAGTGCCAGGGCTTTTTCCCGGGCCAGGCGCTTGACCAGTTCAAGGGCGGGCTCGCCGGGGCGACGGCTTTCATCGATGTCGGGTGAGCAGCAGACGAACGGCAGTCCCAGGCGGGCAAGCAATTCCCGGCGGTAGACCGAGCTTGAGGCAAGTAATAAAGGCAGCATGGGCGGCTCCAAAAGGCAGGGGCGAATTCTAGCGAGGCGCGCAAGTGACGGACAGGGCTGAATTTCCTTTGACATGGCCGGGGGCATCCCTATAATGCTGCGCCTATGTTGAATGACCCGATTCCACCTCACGTTGACCCGCGCAAATTGGCTGACCGTGGCACCACCCTTCAAGGTGAACTGCTGCTGGCCGATTTGAAGAGACTCTGCGACCCGCTTTCCGACGATGTCGGTACGGTCCAGGCCAAATTCGTTTTTGAACGAGATGAACGTAAATCTGTGGTAATCCACAGCTTTATCGACACTGAAGTCAAAATGGTTTGCCAGCGTTGTCTTGAGCTGGTCACCCTGCCGATCCACAGCGAATGCAGTTACGCCGTGGTGAAGGAGGGTGCGAATACCCAGTCGTTGCCGAAAGGTTATGACGTGCTGGAACTGGGCGAAGATCCATTGGATCTGCAGTCACTGATCGAGGAGGAGCTTCTGCTCGCCTTGCCCATTGTGCCTGCTCATCATCCGGAAGAATGCCAGCAGCCGGCGGGAGCAGATGAGCCCGAACCGAGCGAGGACGAGGTAACGCGGTCCAACCCGTTCAGTGTATTGGCGCAGTTAAAGCGTGACCCAAACGTTTAGGAGTTAATCAATTATGGCTGTTCAGCAGAACAAAAAATCCCGCTCTGCCCGTGACATGCGCCGTTCGCACGACGCTCTCGAGGCTAGCACCCTGTCCGTAGAAAAAACCACTGGTGAAGTTCACCTGCGTCACCACGTATCGCCAGAAGGCGTATACCGTGGTCGTAAAGTGATCGACAAGGGCGCCGACGAGTAATCACTTGTCCGCTCAAGTCATCGCGATTGACGCAATGGGCGGGGACTTCGGTCCCCGCAGCATTGTTCAGGCCAGCCTTGCTTGTCTGAATGCTACGCCCTCGCTGCACCTGACCCTCGTCGGTCAACCCTCCCTCCTGGAAGAAATGCTCAGCGGCCAATCGGCTGTCGACCGCGCGCGCCTGACGATTGCCCCAGCGTCCGAAATCATCACCATGGACGAAAAGCCGGCCCAGGTCCTGCGCGGCAAGCCTGACGCCTCGATGCGGGTAGCCCTTGAGCTGCTGCGCGATGGCAGGGTCCAGGCATGCGTCAGCGCAGGCAATACCGGTGCGCTGATGGCGCTGTCGCGCTACGTGCTCAAGACCTTGCCGGGTATCGACCGGCCTGCAATGGTGGCGGCGATTCCGACCCAGCGTGGGTTTTGTCAGTTGCTCGACCTGGGGGCCAACGTCGATTGCAGTGCCGAACATTTGCTGCAATTTGCGGTGATGGGCTCGGTCGCGGCGCAAACCCTGGGCATCGTGCGCCCTCGTGTGGCGTTGTTGAACATCGGTACCGAAGACATCAAGGGCAACCAGCAGGTCAAGCTGGCGGCCACGCTGCTGCAGGGCGCGCGCGGCATCAACTATATCGGCTTCATCGAAGGCGATGGCTTGTACCGTGGCGAGGCCGATGTGGTGGTGTGCGACGGCTTCGTCGGCAATATCCTGCTCAAGTCCAGCGAAGGCCTGGCGACCATGATCGGCCAGCGCATCGAGGCCTTGTTCAAGCAAAGCTTCGCCTCGCGGGTGGTCGGCGCCCTGGCGCTGCCGTTGATGCGTCGGTTGCAGGCTGACCTGGCGCCAGCGCGGCACAACGGTGCGAGTTTCCTTGGGTTGCAGGGGATCGTGATCAAGAGTCACGGTTCGGCGGGGGTGCAGGGTTTCCAGAGTGCGATCAACCGAGCGGTGATCGAGATCCAGGAAAACCTGCCGGAGCGCCTGCATGGTCGCCTCGAGGATTTGTTAACTTAGGCGTTTTCGTCCGACAATGCTTAAATGTGACCGGTCGGTTCAAGCCGCCATCCAACTCTCAGTTTCCTAGCGCCCCCAGGGGCGTCAATTTTTGACGACAAGATCATTAGGGGCTTTGTTTTCATGTCTGCTTCCCTCGCATTCGTCTTTCCAGGACAGGGCTCGCAGTCCCTCGGCATGCTGGCCGAGCTGGGCGCGCAATACCCGCTGATCCTCGAAACATTCAAAGAAGCTTCCGATGCGCTCGGCTATGACCTCTGGGCACTGACCCAGCAAGGGCCGGAAGAGCGCCTCAATCAAACCGATAAAACCCAGCCGGCCATCCTGACCGCCTCGATCGCATTGTGGCGCCTGTGGCTGGCTGAAGGCGGCGCGCGCCCGGCATTCGTCGCCGGTCACAGCCTGGGCGAATACAGCGCCCTCGTAGCCGCTGGCAGCCTGAGCCTGGGCGACGCGGTGAAACTGGTGGAGCGTCGTGGCCAGTTGATGCAGGAAGCGGTTCCGGCCGGGCAGGGCGGCATGGCCGCGATCCTCGGCCTCGAAGACGCCGATGTGCTGGCCGCCTGTGCCGAAGCGGCGCAAGGCGATGTGGTCAGTGCGGTGAACTTCAACTCCCCGGGCCAAGTAGTCATCGCCGGTGCCAAGGCGGCTGTCGAGCGCGCCATCGAGGGCTGCAAGGCCCGTGGAGCCAAGCGCGCCATGCCACTGCCGGTCAGCGTGCCGTCGCACTGCGAACTGATGCGTCCGGCTGCCGAGCGCTTTGCCGAATCCATCGCCGCCATCGACTGGCAGGCGCCGCAGATTCCCGTGGTGCAGAATGTCAGCGCCAACGTGGCGCCGGATCTCGAGACCCTCAAGCGTGATCTGCTGGAGCAACTCTACAAGCCGGTTCGCTGGGTCGAATCGGTGCAGACCCTGGCGGCCAAGGGCGCGACCGAGCTGGTCGAGTGCGGCCCTGGCAAAGTGCTGGCAGGCCTGAACAAACGCTGCGCCGAAGGCGTATCGACTTCCAACCTCAACACCCCAGACGCCTTCGCTGCCGCCCGTGCAGCGCAGGCCTGAACAGGAGAAGCTTGCATGAGTCTGCAAGGTAAAGTTGCACTGGTGACCGGTGCAAGCCGTGGCATCGGCCAGGCCATCGCCCTGGAACTGGGTCGTCAAGGCGCCATCGTCATCGGCACCGCGACTTCCGCTTCGGGTGCCGAGCGTATTGCTGCGACCCTGAAGGAAAACGGCATCCAAGGCACCGGCCTTGAGTTGAACGTCACCAGCGACGAATCCGTTGCGGCGGTGCTGGCAAGCATCCAGGAGCAGTTCGGTGCGCCGGCGATCCTGGTCAACAATGCCGGTATCACCCGCGATAACCTGATGATGCGCATGAAAGATGACGAATGGTTCGACGTCGTCGACACCAACCTGAACAGCCTGTACCGGCTGTCCAAGGGCGTTTTGCGTGGCATGACCAAGGCTCGCTGGGGGCGAATTATCAGTATCGGTTCGGTTGTGGGTGCCATGGGCAACGCAGGCCAAGTAAACTATGCTGCGGCGAAGGCCGGTCTGGAAGGTTTCAGCCGTGCGCTGGCGCGTGAAGTGGGTTCGCGCTCGATTACGGTAAACTCGGTTGCACCGGGTTTCATCGACACCGACATGACCCGTGAACTGCCGGAAGCACAGCGCGAAGCCTTGTTGACACAGATTCCGCTGGGTCGTCTGGGGCAAGCTCAAGAAATCGCGTCCGTGGTCGCTTTTCTTGCGTCGGACGGTGCGGCATACGTGACCGGGGCTACAATCCCGGTGAACGGCGGGATGTACATGAGTTAAATGTGACGGATTGCTTCAAAAAAATGTCATACGAGCTGTCTAAAATCCGTTATAAAGCTGCAATCAATTTATAGACGGCGGGCCGCAGGGTTTGAGGAGTGAAGCTTTCGGTTGAAAAACCGAAAAGTTCTTCTATACACTTACCCACCGGCCAGCTGCCTGAATTTGTCCATTAGGAGTGAAAACAAGGTATGAGCACCATCGAAGAGCGCGTCAAGAAAATCGTTGCCGAGCAACTGGGCGTTAAAGAAGAAGAAGTTGTGAACACCGCTTCCTTCGTAGAAGACCTGGGTGCCGACTCCCTTGACACCGTTGAGCTGGTGATGGCTCTGGAAGAGGAATTCGAGACCGAGATTCCTGACGAAGAAGCTGAGAAGATCACTACTGTACAAGCTGCTATCGACTACGTTACCAGCCACCAGGCGTAATCGTTTTTAGTCGTCGCTAGCTGTCATGGAAAAACCGCACTGCCATCACGGCGTGCGGTTTTTTCTTTAGGCCTGATGCAAAGTCGTCATTAGAAAAAGGAGAGTGCTGTGTCGCGTAGACGCGTCGTAGTCACCGGTATGGGTATGTTGTCGCCACTGGGCACGGATGTGCCGAGCAGTTGGCAGGGCATTCTGGCTGGCCGCAGTGGCATTGGTCTGATCGAACACACCGACCTTTCTGCCTATTCCACCCGTTTTGGCGGCTCGGTAAAGGGCTTCAATGTCGAGGAATACCTGTCGGTCAAGGAAGCTCGCAAGCTTGACCTGTTCATTCAATACGGCTTGGCAGCCGGTTTCCAGGCAGTGCGCAACGCCGGGCTGGAAGTCACCGACGCCAACCGTGAACGCATCGGCGTGGCCATGGGCTCGGGTATTGGCGGCTTGACCAATATCGAAGAAACCAGCCGCACGCTGCACGAATCGGGGCCGCGACGGATTTCTCCGTTCTTCGTGCCGGGCTCGATCATCAACATGATTTCCGGTTTCCTGTCCATCCACCTGGGTGCCCAGGGACCCAACTACGCCATTGCCACGGCGTGCACCACCGGTACCCACTGCATCGGCATGGCCGCGCGCAACATCATGTACGACGAAGCCGACGTGATGATTGCCGGTGGCGCCGAGATGGCGGCTTGCGGCCTGGGCATGGGGGGCTTTGGTGCTTCCCGTGCGCTGTCGACCCGCAACGACGAGCCCGCCCGTGCGAGCCGGCCATGGGACAAGGGCCGCGATGGCTTCGTGCTGTCCGACGGTGCCGGTGCGCTGGTGCTCGAGGAGCTGGAGCACGCCAAGGCGCGCGGCGCGACCATCTACGCCGAACTGATCGGCTTTGGCACCAGCGGCGACGCCTACCACATGACGTCGCCACCGGCCGATGGCGCCGGTGCTGCCCGTTGCATCGCCAACGCCTTGCGTGATGCGAAACTCAACGGCGAGCAAGTGCAGTACATCAACGCCCACGGCACTTCGACCCCGGCCGGCGACTTGGCCGAAGCCCAGGCGATCAAGACCGTGTTCGGCGATCACGCGTACAAGCTGGCGGTCAGTTCGACCAAGTCCATGACCGGTCACCTGTTGGGTGCGGCAGGGGCGGTGGAAGCGATCTTCAGCGTCCTGGCGATCAACAGCCAGACAGCGCCGCCGACCATCAACCTCGATGAGCCGGACGAAGGTTGCGACCTGGACTTCGTGCCGCACACTGCCCGCAGCATGGACATCGATGTGGTGCTGTCCAACTCCTTCGGCTTTGGCGGGACCAACGGTTCGCTGGTGTTCCGCCGGTTCGCCGGTTGATGGAAAGCTGGGTCGACGGTCAGCCGGCCGACGTCCTGTCGCTGAAAGATCGCGGCCTGGCTTACGGCGATGGGTTGTTCGAGACCCTCGCCGTGCAGGGTGGCGAACCGGTGTTGCTGGCGCGTCACCTGCAACGCCTGGAAACCGGTTGCCGGCGGTTGGCGCTCAACGTCGACATGAGCGCGTTGAGCACCGAGTTGAATGCCTATGCCCGGCGCCTGGGCTACGGCGTGCTGAAGCTGATCGTGACCCGTGGCGACAGTCTGCGCGGTTATGCCGCAGATCCCTCGACCCCGGCCCGACGCATCCTGCAAGGGAGCCCACCAGCCGCTTATCCCGCCGCCCATGCCGAACAAGGCGTTCTGCTGTTTCCCTGCAGCGTGCGGTTGTCCGAGCAGCCCTTGCTTGCCGGCCTCAAACACCTCAATCGCCTGGAACAAGTGCTGGCTCGTGCCGAATGGAGCGATGGGCAATACGCCGAAGGCTTGATGCTGGATACGTCCGGGCGGGTGATCGAAGGTGTCTTCAGCAACCTGTTCCTGGTGCGCGACGGCGTGTTGTTCACGGCGGACCTGAGCCGTTGCGGCGTGGCCGGCGTGATGCGCGCAGAATTATTGTTTCAAGCCAAGTCCCAAGGCATCGCCACGCAAATCACGGATATCAGTCTCGAACAGCTGCACCAGGCTGATGAAGTCTTTGTCTGCAACAGCGTTTATGGCGTGTGGCCGGTACGCGGATGCGGTTCGGCGCGCTGGTCGGTTGGCCCGCTCACCCGTAAACTGCAAACCCTTGCCCGTGCGCTATTGGATGTTTGATTCGTGAGACGTAAATTCTTGCTGCTGCTGGAGACCGGACTGGTTCTGGCAGGGCTGATGTTGGGCGCTTCGGCCTGGAAGATTCATTCGGCGCTGCAACAGCCGCTGAACATCACCCAGGAAGAATTGCTGGACGTGCCCAACGGGACCACCCCGACCGGAACCCTCAAGCGCCTCGAAGCCGATGGCCTGATCAAGGACGCCTTCTGGCTGCGGATCTATTGGCGCTTCAATCTCGCCGACCAGCCACTGCATTCCGGTGAATATCGGATGGTGCCGGGCATGACCATGGAAGGCCTGATCGGTGTCTGGAAACGCGGCGAAGTGGTGCAGTACAGCGTGACGCTGGTGGAGGGCTGGAACTTCCGCCAGGTGCGCGCCGCACTGGCCAAGGATGAAAAACTCCAGCAGACCCTCACCGGCCTGAGCGACGCCCAGGTCATGGACCGTCTGGGTCACTCCGGGATATTTCCCGAAGGCCGATTCTTCCCGGATACCTATCGCTTCGTGCGCGGCACCTCGGACGTCGACCTGCTGAAAAAAGCCTACGAGCGCCTGGAAGACGTGCTCGCCAAGGAGTGGGCACAGCGTGCCGCCGATGTGCCTTATACCCAGCCGTATCAGGCGCTGATCATGGCGTCGCTGGTGGAGAAGGAAACCGGCGTGCCCCAGGAACGCGGGCAGATTGCCGGCGTCTTTGTGCGGCGCATGCGCTTGGGGATGCTGCTGCAGACTGACCCCACGGTGATCTATGGCCTGGGCGAGCGCTATACCGGCAAACTCACCCGCGCCCATCTGAAAGAAGAAAATCCGTACAACACCTATTTGATTCCTGGCCTGCCGCCGACGCCGATTGCGATGGTGGGGCGCGAGGCGATTCATGCCGCGTTGAACCCGGCGCAGGGCAACAGCCTTTACTTTGTCGCCCGCGGTGACGGCAGCCACGTGTTCTCCGATGACCTGGAGTCGCACAACAACGCGGTGCGCGAATTCCAACTCAAGCGCCGTGCCGATTACCGCTCCAGTCCGGCCCCGGCAACACCGGACGAGCAGGCACCCATTCCCGCGGCATCACCCGACACGGCGCCCGACGCTGTACCCCAGGTGCCGCCCCAAGTGCCGGCTCCCGAACCGGATGCCAGCGAGCCGCCGAGCCCGCAATGACTTTGATTAAGGATCGCCTGTGACTGGCTTGTTTATAACGCTGGAAGGCCCGGAAGGCGCCGGCAAGAGCACTAACCGCGAATACCTGGCCGAACGCCTGCGGGCTGCTGGCATCGAGGTGGTGTTGACCCGCGAACCGGGCGGTACGCCGCTGGCCGAGCGAATTCGCGAGGTGCTGCTGGCGCCCATTGAAGAGGTCATGAACCCCGACACCGAGCTGTTGCTGGTGTTCGCGGCCAGGGCACAGCATCTGGCCGAGGTGATTCGCCCGGCGCTGGCCCGTGGCGCAGTGGTGCTCTGCGATCGTTTTACCGATTCGACCTATGCCTACCAGGGCGGCGGCCGGGGCTTGTCCGTGGAGCGCATCGGTGCGTTGGAAACCTTCGTCCAGGGTGACCTGCGGCCAGACCTGACCCTGGTGTTCGACCTGCCGGTGGAAATCGGCCTGGCCCGCGCCAGTGCCCGTGGTCGGCTGGATCGTTTCGAACTGGAGGGCCAGGCTTTCTTCAACGCCGTACGCAGTGCCTTCCTGAATCGCGCCAAGGCCGATCCGGCGCGTTACCTGCTGATCGATGCCGCGCAACCGCTGGCCCAGGTCCAACAGTCCCTGGACGGCTTGCTGCCGCGTTTGCTGGAGCGCGTCCGTGGCTGAAGCCTATCCCTGGCAAGACGGCCTCTGGCAGCAACTGGCCGGTCGTGCCCAGCATGCCCACGCCTATCTGCTGCACGGCCCGGCCGGCATCGGCAAGCGGGCGCTGGCCGAGCGCCTGATGGCCAGCCTGCTGTGCCAGCGTCCTGGTGTCTCGAACGCCTGCGGCGAGTGCAAGTCCTGCCTGCTGCTTAAGGCGGGCAGCCATCCCGATAATTACGTGCTGGAACCGGAGGAGGCGGACAAGGCGATCAAGGTCGACCAGGTTCGGGATTTGGTCAGCTTCGTGGTCCAGACCTCTCAGATGGGCGGGCGCAAGGTGGTGCTGATCGAGCCGGTCGAGTCGATGAACATCAACGCCGCCAACGCCTTGCTTAAAAGTCTCGAAGAGCCTTCCGGCGACACCGTGCTGTTGCTGGTCAGCCACCAGCCGAGTCGCTTGCTGCCGACCATCAAGAGTCGCTGCGTGCAACAGGCCTGCCCGCTGCCGAGCGAGGCGATGAGCTTGCAGTGGCTGGCCCAGGCCTTGCCCGACAGCAGCGACGAAGAGCGTGTCGAGTTGCTGACCCTGGCGGCCGGTTCGCCCCTGGGGGCTGTCAGCCTTCAGGCCCAGGGCGTGCGGGAGCAGCGGGCCTTGGTGGTGGATGGGGTGAAGAAACTGCTCAAGCAGCAGCAATCCCCCACGCAACTGGCCGAGGGTTGGAACGCGATCCCGTTGCTCTTGCTGTTTGACTGGTTCTGCGACTGGTCGAGCCTGATCCTGCGCTACCAATTGACCGAGGACGAGGCTGGCCTGGGGTTGGCGGACATGCGCAAGGTGATCCAGTACCTGGCGCAAAAAAGCAGCCAGGATAAAATCTTGAACATTCAGGACTGGATTCTTGCCCAACGTCAGAAGGTGCTGGGCAAAGCGAACCTCAATCGGGTGCTGTTGCTCGAGGCGCTGTTGGTGCAGTGGGCGAGTTTGCCGGGTCGAAACTGACAGACACGGCCCAGTGTCCTGTTTCGCCAATACGTTCCTTTCTTGACGACAACAGACGCCGTCAAAAAGGAACAGTATTTGTGACACAGGACGCTAAACTCAGCTCAATCGCAGCGGAGATCAGCATGAACGAACCTGTCAGTCCCGGGCCACGCAACGGCATCCTGTCCCTGACTATCAAGGACAAGTCGGTGCTTTACGCCGCCTACATGCCTTTCATCAAGAACGGTGGCCTGTTCATTCCCACCAACAAGAATTATCGCTTGGGTGATGAAGTGTTCATGCTCTTGAGCCTGATGGATGAGTCTGAAAAGATCCCGGTCGCCGGCAAGGTGATCTGGATTACCCCCAAAGGCGCCCAGGGCAACAGGGCCGCCGGCGTTGGTGTGCAATTCAGCGACGGCGACAATTCAGCCCGCAATCAGATCGAAACCCACTTGGCCGGCTCCCTGAAGTCCGACCGTCCCACTCATACGATGTAGCCCGGCCTTTTATGCTTGTAGATTCCCATTGTCACCTTGACCGTCTCGACCTCGCTGCCCATGGCGGCTCCCTGGATGCTGCGCTGGACGCGGCCCGTGAGCGGGGTGTCGGTCATTTCCTGTGCATCGGCGTCAGCGCCGACAACGCCGCCGACGTCAAGGCTCTGGCCGAACGTTATGCCGATGTCGATTGCTCGGTCGGTGTTCACCCGCTGGATGTCCAGCCCGACGCCGCGCCGGCGCTCGATTGGTTGTTGCGTGAGCTGGACCATCCACGGGTAGTCGCCATCGGCGAAACCGGCCTGGACTATCACTACGAACCGGAAGCCGCCGACGTGCAGCAGGCGTCGTTTCGGCTGCACCTGGAGGCCGCCCGGCAGACCGGCAAGCCGGTGATCATCCACACCCGCGGCGCCCGGGCCGACACCCTGGCCTTGCTGCGTGACGCCGCGCTGCCCCAGGCCGGGGTGCTGCATTGCTTCACCGAAGATTGGGACATGGCCAAGGCCGCCCTGGACATGGGCTATTACATTTCCTTGTCCGGGATTGTCACGTTCCGCAATGCCGATGCATTGCGCGACGTTGCCAGCAAAGTGCCCGCTGATCGGCTGTTGGTGGAGACCGACTCGCCTTACCTGGCGCCCATTCCCTATCGTGGCAAGCCGAACCTTCCGCAATACGTACGGGAAGTGGCAGAGTTCCTGGCGATGCTGCGCGGTGAGTCCTACGAGCGGTTTGCCGAGCAGACGACGGAAAATTTTAAGCAGTTGTTTCCACTGGCTCACGTGCGTGTGGCGCAAGCCTGAATTCCATGCAAAAAAAACCCGGGTTCTGGGGGGTGAATCCGGGTTAAGACCATTAGGAGTAAAACAAAGGCACGCGGTCCGTTGGTACCTTCATCAGCGCGTCACTTGGGGGAGATGTCGCGCCGACAGTTCAAGTATTGATCAGTATGCCAACCCGTCCAGTCTGGCCGGGGTGGTTTTTAAACAAATTTGGAATACGCTCGCTTCGGATAAGTTCTCACTGTCGCCAAACCTCGCAGGCGCGGCGCATTGGCGTGAGAAACGGCGAGCCGGGCGTGTCGGTTTTGTGAAGAACAGTGGCCGAGAACGGATGATCCGTGCATTTTTGCGTAAGTTAGGCATAATACCCGGCTTCGAATTTTGACCCTTCAGACCTTTTTCTTATGCACAAAGAACCCCGTAAGGTCCGTGAGTTTCGCCGCCGCGAGCAGGAAATTCTCGACACCGCGCTCAAGTTGTTCCTCGACCAGGGTGAAGACAGTGTCACCGTCGAGATGATTGCGGATGCCGTGGGTATCGGCAAAGGCACGATTTATAAACATTTCAAATCCAAGGCGGAGATCTACCTGCGCCTGATGCTCGACTACGAGCGCGATTTGAACGAGCTGCTGCATTCGGCCGATGTGGACAAGGACAAGGAGGCCCTGTCCCGGGCCTACTTCGAGTTCCGCATGCGCGACCCGCAGCGCTACCGCTTGTTCGATCGCCTGGAAGAGAAAGTGGTCAAGGGCAACCAGGTGCCGGAGATGGTCGAGGAGCTGCACAAGATCCGCGCCTCGAACTTCGAACGCCTGACGCTGCTGATCAAGGGCCGGATCAGCGAAGGCAAGCTCGAAGACGTGCCGCCTTATTTCCATTACTGCGCTGCCTGGGCGCTGGTGCATGGCGCGGTGGCGCTGTATCACTCACCGTTCTGGAGCAACGTGCTGGAAGACCAGGAAGGTTTCTTCCAGTTCCTGATGGACATTGGTGTGCGCATGGGCAACAAGCGCAAGCGCGATACCGACGTCCCGAGCAACTGAGGCCGCACAGGCCAAGACATTCAGCTGTCTTATTGCGCCATGTCCGCTTACATGGCGCAGTGTCCCAGTAATATACTCAGGCTTGGGTCTTGCGAAATCTTGATTTCTAGGTCAATTTTTGCGAGTCCGATTTTTCTCGTGCCGGAGTGACCCATGATCGTTGACCGTCAAGGCAGGCGTTTCCGTAATCTGCGGATAAGCCTGACTTCAGCCTGCAATTACGCCTGTACCTATTGCGTGCCTGACGGCAAGCGGTTGGTGGCTGCGCAGGATGAACTGTCGGCCGAGGCCATGGCGCGTGGCGTGGCCTATTTGATCGAGGCCGCTGGCATCGAGCGGCTGCGCATCACCGGCGGCGAACCGTTGGTCAGCCCCAAGCTCGAGCGTTTCATGATGGCGGTGGGGCAGATGGGCCTGGAGGACATCAGCCTGACCACCAATGGCCAGTTGCTGGCGAAAAAACTGCCCTTGCTGGTAGACGCCGGTATCCGTCGCATCAACGTTTCCCTCGACACCCTGGACCCCGCCGCGTTTCGCAGTATCGCCCGGGGCGGCGACCTGGCGACCGTGCTCGATGGCATGGACCAGGCCCGAGCCGCCGGGATGAAGATCAAGGTCAACATGGTGCCATTGCGCGGGCAGAACCTGGACCAGGTGATGCCTTTGCTCGAATACTGTCTGGAACGTGGCTATGAGTTGCGTTTCATCGAGTTGATGCGCATGGGGCACCTGGCCAGCGACTCCAATGCTTTCCTGCAACAGTTCGTCAGCCTCCAGCAACTGCTCAGCCTGATCGGCGATCAGTACGAGTACCTGCAAGCCGATGCGCCGGTGGATGCTACCGCGGTGCGCTATGAGATACCGGGGCTGGGGCACTTTGGCGTGATCGCCAACGAAAGCGTGCCTTTCTGCCGTACCTGCTCACGGTTGCGGTTGTCTTCCACTGGTTGGCTGCATGGCTGCCTGTCGTCGAGTAACCGTCATTTCGTCGGCGACCTGCTGGACAAGCCCCGCCACCAGGCATTGCCGGCGCTTCAGCGCTTGTTGGTCAAAGCGTTGGGGGACAAGCAGGAAGTGGCATTCTCCGGCGGCGCGACCATCATGAAAATCATCGGCGGCTGAATAAGGCTTTTGTGGCGAGGGAGCTTGCTCCCGCTGGGTTGCGAAGCAGCCCCCTCTCAAGCTCACTCAATCAACCTGATCCACCGTGTCGCCGGGTTTTAGGGCCGCTGCGCGCCCCAGCGGGAGCAAGCTCCCTCGCCACGGGGAAGTGGCCTCAGGTGTATCGCGGAACACTTTTTGCTGTCGGATGTGATCGCCGCCATTGCGTGATTACTGCCTCGTTTTAGCGGAATTGGACAAGGCGCGGGTTAAGGGAATGCCTCGAGTCAGTGTCAGTCTCAAGATCAAATCGGTTGGTCGCCCGGGATGCTTTTGTGGCGAGGGAGCTTGCTCCCGCTGGGCTGCGCAGCAGCCCCCTCTCAAGCTCACTCAATCAACCTGATCCACCGCGTCGCCGGGTTTTAGGGCCGCTTCGCGCCCCAGCGGGAGCAAGCTCCCTCGCCACGGGAATTGGGTATGGCGCGGGTTAAGGGAATGCCTCGAGTCAGTGTCAGTTTCAAGAGCAAATCGGTTGGTCGACCGGGATGCTTTTGTGGCGAGGGAGCTTGCTCCCGCTGGGCTGCGCAGCAGCCCCTTCTCAAGCTCACTCAATCAACCTGATCCACCGTGTCGCCGGGTTTTAGGGCCGCTGCGCGCCCCAGTGGGAGCAAGCTCCCTCGCCACGGGAATTGGGCACGGCGCGGGTTAAGGGAATGCCTCGAATCAGTGTCAGTCTCAAGAGCAAATCGGTTGGTCGAGCGGGATGCTTTTGTGGCGAGGGAGCTTGCTCCCGATGGGCTGCGCAGCAGCCCCTCTCAAGCTCACTCAATCAACCTGATCTACCGTGTCGCCGGGTTTTAGGGCCGCTTCGCGCCCCAGCGGGAGCAAGCTCCCTCGCCACAACTGCATTCCAGGCGGAAAATCCAATCAATCCCAAGGTCTGGCGCAAAAGCTGCATCCCACGACCATTCGCCGGTTTTCCGACACCGGTTTTTTGGAGGGTAGGATGCGTAGCCTGGTTTTGCTGCTGGCCATTTTGGCGCTTGGTGGCTGCATGAATGTCAGTGACATGGGAGAGGGCGTTCGTTACCACATGAGCGACGCCGGTCTGCTGGACCATAGCGACAGCCGTCGTGTGAACAACCTGCGTATTCAGCCCGACTCGTTCATCTACATCGCCCAGGGCGCCTTCGCTCCGCCAGGCAGTGCTTATCCGCGTCCCAACGTCGTGGCCGAGGAAGCCTTCAATGGTTTCATCGAATATTTCCCCATGGTCCGTCGCGCCCGCGTTCCCGAAGGCCTCGACCAGGCCATGGGCGAGGCCCGTTCCGCTGGCGCCCATTATTTGCTGTACACCCGCTTCGCCAAGGCTGACAACCGCATCGGCAACACGGATGAATGGCAGGATGAAGAAGCCTTGGATCGCTTGGGTGTCGATACCAGCGTGATTCAAATCATGTTGATCGAGACCAGCACCCAGTATTTGATTGATACTGCACGGATCAAGAGTCGTGGCGGTTTACTGACGTTGCACGACAAGCAGCCACAAGACCTCATCGCCACGCCTTTGCGTGAATATGCCCGCAGCCTGCTGGGGATGAGCGACGAATAAATAATCAGGAGTCACCATGAGCGGACCGCAAAAAGCCAATGACTTGCTGGGGCAGATCCCCAAGACCAAAGGCCTGCCGCCGGTTCACTTGTGGAACCCCGACTTCTGCGGCGATATCGACATGCGCATCGCCCGGGACGGCACCTGGTATTACCTGGGTACGCCCATCGGGCGAAAGCCGATGGTCAAGCTGTTCTCCACCATCATCCGCCGCGACGGCGATGATTACTTCCTGATCACTCCTGTGGAAAAAGTCGGCATCAAGGTCGATGACGCGCCGTTCGTGGCCGTGACCCTTGAGGTCGAAGGGCAGGGGGAAGGGCAGTTGTTGCGCTTCACCACCAATGTCGAGGAAACCACTGAGGCCGGCGGCGAGCATCCACTGCGGGTGGTGATCGATCCCCAGACCCAGGAACCCGCGCCCTACGTGCATGTGCGCAGCAATCTCGAAGCACTGATCCATCGCAATGTGTTCTACCAACTGGTGGAGCTGGCGGTCAGTCGCGAGATCGATGGGCAGCGCTGGTTGGGTGTGTGGAGCGGTGGCGAGTTCTTCCCCATAGGCCTGGAACCCTGAGCCCTTTTGGGAGCGATGGTTGATCCAACATCTGTGTTGGCTGGACGACCGCTATCGCGAGCAAGCTCGCTCCCAGAGGTGGGTTACGTAAAAATTCAAATTGACACCCAATCATATGATGATTAGCGTGAGCCTCCTATAAGAGTGGCTCGCGGGGTTTTCATGTCCAGCAGTTTTCATGCATCGACCGTCGATTGGCTGGGGGGCTGGATAGCCGCCGGCCAGGTCAAGCCTGGGCAAACCATCAAGGTCGAGGCGGACTTGGGCGAACAACTGGGCGTCAGTCGCACGGTGATTCGCGAGGCGATCAAGACCCTGGTGGCCAAAGGCATGCTGGAGGTCGGGCCGAAAGTCGGCACGCGGGTGTTGCCGGTGCGACGCTGGAACCTGTTCGACCCCCAAGTGGTTGGCTGGCTGTCACGCAGTGGCTTGCCGGAAAATTTCGTTGATGACTTGCTGGACCTGCGCCGCACCATCGAGCCGATGGCGGTGCGTTGGGCCTGTGAACGGGCCACGGCCGACCAGGTGCAGGCGATCCGCCTGGCCTACCATGCGCTGGAGCGGGCCGTGGACAGCGGCGCGGATTACAACCGCGCCGACCAGTTTTTCCACGAATGCATCCTCGCCGCCAGCCATAATCAATTCATCGAACAGATGGTCCCGGCCCTGGGCGCGCTGCTGGCGGTATCGTTCGAGGTATCGGCTGCCGACCCGGATGAACTGCGCCGCACCTTACCCATCCACAAGGACATCGCCGACGCCATCGCGGCCCGTGACGCGGCGCGGGGTGTGTGGGCGTGCATGACCCTGATCGATAACGCAGACCTGGCCATCAAGCGCTTTTACCCTAATGTCATGGCCGGTCGGACAGACGCTGCCGGGCAGATAGGGAACGGGAGGTTTCAATGACGTGGACGGCTGTTACGGAACATCGGGCGATCTTGGGCGAGGGGCCGTTCTGGGATGAGCCGACCCAGGCGTTGTACTGGGTCGATATCGCCGGCAAGCAGGCGCTGCGGTTGATCGGCGCCAATGTGCAGATCTGGCAGATGCCCGAGCATGTGTCCGCCTTTATCCCGACGCAGAGTGGCGATGCACTGGTGACGCTGAGCAGTGGTGTCTACCGGCTGGACCTCGATTCGCCGGGCCTGGAACCGCGCCTGACCCTGCTGTGCATGGCCGACCCGCAACTGGGCAATCGTGCCAACGAAGCCCGTTGCGATGCCTTGGGCCAGCTCTGGCTCGGCACCATGCAGAACAACATCGGTGAAAACGCAGAGGACCTACCCATCGAGCGGCGCTCCGGCGGCCTCTTTCGTGTCAGTGGCGATGGCCGGGTCATGCCGTTGTTACGCGGGCTGGGTATCCCGAACACCTTGTTGTGGAGTCCAGATGGCACCACGGTGTATTTCGGCGAGAGCCTCGACGGCACTTTGTATCGGCACTTTATCCATCCCGATGGCAGCCTGGCTCCCGCCGAGGTCTGGTTCGGTCCACACCCGCGCGGCGGGCCGGACGGTTCGGCGATGGATGCCCGGGGTTATATCTGGAACGCGCGCTGGGACGGCAGTTGCCTGCTGCGATTGAATCCGCAAGGCCAGGTCGACCGGGTGATCGAACTGCCCGTCAGCCGGCCGACCAGCTGTGTGTTTGGAGGCGACGACCTCAAGACCTTGTACATCACCAGTGCGGCGAGCCCGTTGGGTCATCCGCTGGACGGTGCGGTGCTGTCCATGCGGGTCGATATACCGGGCGTGGCTTGTACTCGGTTTGCGGGATGAATCCCAAAATATGGGATGTAAATATATATATTGAGATTATTTGGCGGTCGGGTTTATAGTCGGCTCCATCGGCAATACGCACTCACACTAAAAAAACAAGACAGGTGAAGTGATGCAACGATCCTCCCCCGTACGCCTCGGCGGCGTACGCGATTCACGGCTGCTTACAACGTCTTTTGACCGGTCGTCCCTGGATGCCCGGTTTTTGTCGTGCCTGCGTCCGGGAGTCTTGATCCATGGCTGAGCCGCTTTCATTGCCGCCAGTGCCCGAGCCCCCGAAGGGCGAGCGCCTGAAAAACAAAGTGGTGCTGCTGACCGGCGCGGCCCAGGGCATTGGCGAGGCGATCGTCGCCGCGTTCGCTTCGCAACAGGCACGGCTGGTGATCAGCGATATTCAGGCCGAGAAGGTCGAGACGGTTGCCGCTCATTGGCGTGAACGCGGGGCGGACGTGCATGCGCTGAAAGCCGATGTGTCGAACCAGCAGGACCTGCACGCCATGGCCCGGCATGCCGTCGAGCGGCACGGTCGCATCGATGTGCTGGTGAATTGCGCCGGTGTCAATGTGTTCCGTGACCCGCTGGAAATGACCGAAGAAGATTGGCGTCGCTGCTTCGCCATCGACCTGGATGGTGCCTGGTACGGCTGCAAGGCGGTGTTGCCGCAGATGATCGAGCAGGGCGTGGGCAGCATCATCAACATTGCTTCGACCCATTCGTCCCACATCATTCCCGGTTGTTTCCCTTACCCGGTGGCCAAGCATGGCCTGCTCGGCCTGACCCGCGCCCTGGGCATCGAATACGCGCCCAAAGGGGTACGCGTCAATGCCATCGCACCGGGTTATATCGAGACCCAACTGAACGTCGACTACTGGAACGGCTTTGCCGATCCTTATGCCGAACGCCAGCGCGCGCTGGATCTGCACCCGCCACGGCGCATCGGGCAACCGATCGAAGTGGCAATGACGGCCGTGTTCCTGGCCAGCGATGAAGCACCGTTTATCAATGCCTCATGCATCACCATCGATGGGGGACGTTCGGTCATGTACCACGACTGAATATTCCTGGATTGCAGTGGGAAACTTCGCCTGTAATCCAATCATCATACGATATGACTATTCAGGCCTATGCTGTGTAGCAACTTGATGTGACCGCCCAGCCTGCGCATTTCCACCGACGGTGGAGCAGAACCCTGGTCGTTTGGCTTTCAATAAAAAAAACAAGGAGTCAACTATGAAACATCGTCGTGGGATCCGTTCCCTGTGTCGCGCCGCCCTGGCGGTTACCGCGGTCAGCCTCAGCAGCCACTTGCTGGCGGCCGATGCGGTAAAAATTGGTTTCCTGGTCAAGCAGGCCGAGGAGCCTTGGTTCCAGACCGAATGGGCGTTTGCCGAGAAGGCGGCCAAGGATAAAGGCTTCCAGTTGATCAAGATCGCCGTGCCCGACGGCGAGAAAACCCTCTCGGCCATCGACAGCCTGGCCGCCAACGGTGCCAAGGGCTTCGTGATCTGCCCGCCGGACGTTTCCCTCGGCCCGGCCATCGTGGCCAAGGCCAAGCTCAATGACATGAAAGTGATCGCCGTCGACGACCGCTTCGTCGGTTCCGATGGCAAGTTCATGGAAGACGTACCGTACCTGGGCATGGCGGCGTTCGAAGTCGGCCAGAAGCAGGGCGGCGCCATGGCGGCTGAGGCGAAAAAACGTGGCTGGGATTGGAAAGACACCTATGCCGTCATCAACACCTATAACGAACTGGACACCGGCAAGAAGCGCACCGACGGTTCGGTCGATGCCCTGAAAAAGGCCGGGATGCCGGCAGACCACATCCTTTATTCAGCGCTCAAGACCCTCGACGTGCCCGGGAGCATGGACTCCACCAACTCGGCCCTGGTGAAGCTGCCAAGCGCCGCCAAGAACCTGATCATCGGTGGCATGAATGACAACACTGTGCTGGGCGGCGTGCGCGCCACCGAAGCCGCGGGGTTCAAGGCGGCCAATGTGATCGGCATCGGCATCAACGGCACCGACGCCATCGGTGAGTTGAAGAAGCCTGACAGCGGCTTCTTCGGCTCGATGCTGCCAAGCCCTCACATCGAAGGCTACAAGACCGCCGAAATGATGTACGAGTGGATCACCACCGGCAAGGAACCGCCGAAGTACACCGCCATGGACGAGGTGACGCTGATCACCCGGGAGAACTTCAAGCAAGAGCTGGAAAAAATCGGCCTGTGGAACTGATGGCCGGTTGATTCAAAAGCGGCCCTGGTCACTTGAGTGGCGGGGTCGCTTGATCTCTGTAAGTTCGAGGTGGTTATGCAAGCGCAAACAGCGACACGGCAACACAACATCGGCGGCAGCTTGCGATTCAACGGGATCGGCAAGTCCTTTCCCGGCGTGCAGGCGCTGGCCAACATCAGTTTCGTCGCCCATCCGGGGCAGGTCCATGCCTTGATGGGCGAAAACGGCGCTGGCAAGTCCACGTTGCTGAAGATCCTCGGTGGTGCCTACATCCCGAGCAGCGGCGACTTGCAGATCGGCGAGCAGACGATGGCCTTCAAAGGCACCGCCGACAGCATCGCCAGCGGGGTGGCGGTGATTCACCAGGAACTGCACCTGGTGCCGGAAATGACCGTCGCTGAAAATTTGTTTCTCGGCCATTTGCCGGCGCGTTTCGGCCTGGTCAATCGTGGCGTGCTGCGCCAACAGGCGCTGACGCTGCTCAAAGGCCTGGCCGACGAAATCGACCCCCAGGAAAAAGTCGGTCGCCTGTCCCTCGGCCAGCGCCAATTAGTGGAAATTGCCAAGGCCTTGTCTCGCGGTGCTCACGTCATTGCTTTCGACGAGCCCACCAGTAGCCTGTCGGCCCGGGAAATCGACCGTTTGATGGCGATCATCGGCCGGCTGCGAGACGAGGGCAAAGTGGTGCTCTACGTCAGCCATCGCATGGAAGAGGTGTTCCGCATCTGCAATGCGGTGACGGTGTTCAAGGACGGTCGTTACGTGCGGACCTTCGAGAACATGAGCGAGTTGACCCATGATCAACTCGTCACGTGCATGGTCGGTCGCGATATCCAGGACATCTATGACTACCGTCCTCGGGAGCGCGGCGATGTGGCGCTGCAAGTGAAGGGCTTGTTGGGGCCGGGCTTGCATGAACCGGTGAGTTTCCAGGTGCACAAGGGTGAGATCCTCGGTTTGTTCGGGCTGGTCGGCGCCGGTCGTACCGAGCTGCTGCGCTTGCTCAGTGGCTTGGAGCGTCAGCGCGAAGGAAGTCTCGTCCTGCACGACAAGGAACTGAAACTGCGTTCACCTCGGGATGCCATCGCCGCGGGCGTGCTGCTCTGCCCGGAGGATCGCAAGAAAGAAGGCATCATCCCGTTGGGCAGTGTGGGCGAGAACATCAACATCAGTGCGCGCCCGTCTCATTCCACGCTCGGCTGCCTCTTGCGTGGCGACTGGGAGCGGGGCAATGCCGACAAACAGATCAAGTCGCTGAAAGTGAAGACCCCCACGGCGGGACAGAAAATCATGTACCTGTCCGGCGGCAATCAGCAGAAAGCGATTCTTGGTCGCTGGCTGTCGATGCCGATGAAAGTCCTGCTGCTGGACGAGCCTACTCGCGGCATCGACATCGGGGCCAAGGCGGAGATCTACCAGATTATCCACAACCTGGCGGCCGATGGCATCGCGGTGATTGTGGTGTCCAGCGACCTGATGGAAGTGATGGGCATTTCCGACCGAATCCTGGTGCTTTGCGAAGGCGCCATGCGCGGCGAGCTGTCGCGTGACCAGGCCAACGAATCCAACCTGTTGCAACTGGCGCTGCCGCGCCAACGCGTTGCCGACGCGGCGAACTGAGAGGTAAATCATGACCATTCAAAACAATGCACTGCCAACGGCACGCAAACCCCTGGACCTGCGTCGCTTCCTGGATGACTGGGTCATGTTGCTGGCGGCCATCGGCATCTTCGTGCTCTGCACCCTGATGATCGACAACTTCCTGTCGCCGCTGAACATGCGCGGGCTGGGCCTGGCGATTTCCACCACCGGCATCGCGGCCTGCACCATGTTGTATTGCCTGGCGTCCGGGCACTTCGACTTGTCGGTCGGTTCGGTGATTGCCTGTGCCGGCGTGGTCGCGGCGGTGGTGATGCGCGACACCAACAGCGTGTTCCTTGGCATCAGCGCGGCGCTGGTGATGGGGTTGATCGTCGGCTTGATCAACGGCATCGTCATTGCCAAGCTGCGGGTCAATGCGTTGATTACCACATTGGCGACCATGCAGATCGTCCGCGGCCTGGCTTACATCTTCGCCAACGGTAAAGCGGTGGGCGTGTCCCAGGAATCGTTCTTCGTGTTCGGCAACGGGCAGATGTTCGGCGTGCCGGTGCCGATCCTGATCACCATCGTGTGCTTCCTGTTTTTCGGCTGGCTGCTGAACTACACCACCTACGGGCGCAACACCATGGCCATTGGCGGCAACCAGGAAGCGGCGCTCTTGGCCGGCGTGAACGTTGATCGCACCAAGATCATCATCTTTGCCGTACATGGCGTGATCGGTGCCCTGGCCGGGGTGATCCTGGCCTCGCGCATGACCTCGGGCCAGCCGATGATCGGCCAGGGCTTCGAACTCACCGTGATCTCGGCTTGCGTGCTGGGTGGGGTGTCGTTGAGCGGCGGTATCGGCATGATCCGCCACGTCATTGCAGGTGTGCTGATTTTGGCGATCATCGAAAACGCGATGAACCTGAAGAACATCGACACCTTCTACCAATACGTCATCCGCGGCTCGATCCTGTTGCTGGCGGTGGTGATCGACCGCTTGAAACAGCGCTGAACAACCCATAGCGAGCTCTGGCGACTGATCTACCGCTATCGCGAGCAAGCTCGCTCCCACAGGATGTTGTGCCGGGACGCAGAACTCCAGCACAGCGCGGGCCCACTGTGGGAGCGAGCTTGCTCGCGAAGGCGTGCACCCAGACGCCGACAATCACCCCGCCTTGCGCAACGCCTCAACCAATTGCTGCTTACGCATCTTCGAGCGCCCGGGAATGTTTTTCGCCCGGGCCTCCTTCATCAGGCTGTCCACCGTCTGGGCCTCATGAGAGGCCTTGCTGGTGCGTGGATGACCTTCGCGGGTCTTGGCGGCGCGGCGGGCCGATTCCCTGCGGTCGGTTTTCTTTTCCGCGGCCGGTTTCGCCTTCCCCGAACCGCCGGAGCGTTCGCCGCCGCCGGACTGTTTGTTGACCGTTGCCCAAGCGCGTGCCTCGGCCGTGTCCTTGGACAGGCCTTTCTTCTCGTAGCTCTCTTCGATGTGCTCGGCCTTGCGCTTTTGTTCGGCGGTGTATTTGTCTTTGCTTCCACGAGGCATGGGATGTTCCTCCTCAAATGTCTGAGCAGAGGCTATTGGCTGGCGGCGCCACCTTCGGAGCCCGAACCACCGGTCGTGGTTTTCGAGCCTACCCCGGTCTCGGCGTTATCAGGCGCTGTCGAGTCCGGCGTATTCATGCCGCCCTGACGACCCGTGTCATTACCCTGCACACGCGGATCGGTGCCGGTGGCGGGCGGCTGGCCATTGTTCAGGCCGCCGCCGGTTCCGTCGGTGTTCAATTTGGGCAGGCCTTGCGTGGCGGGGGAGTTGGGCGCTTGCACGGGATCGGTCGGCCCGGTGCCGGAGGTCGAAGCCGCGAAGGCCACCGAGGACAGCAACGCGGCGAAGGTGAATGCGGTCAGCCTTGAAGTGATCATGGGTGTCGCCTCCATTTTTCAGAATGCTTACCTGATCTTGGGCCTCGCTGGATTTGGGTTGGTGCCTCGGACGCGACGAATGGCGGTTCTGAAGGAGGCGTGCGCCGCAATCAAATAGTTGGATCGATATGTGACGAGCGCCGCGCCGCGGCTTAGTATGGCGCTTTCAATTGGCTACAAGGCCTGTTCATGTCCATCGAGATCCGTCCTGCGCAACCCAGCGATGCGCCTCAAATCCTTGCCTTCATCACCGAGCTGGCCGATTACGAAAAGGCCCGTCACGAAGTCATCGCCAGTGTGGCGGACATCGAGCGTAGCCTGTTCAGCGAGGGCGCGACCGCCCACGGCTTGATCTGCCTGCGTGACGGCGTGCCAATCGGTTTTGCGGTGTTTTTCTTCAGTTACTCCACTTGGCTGGGCAGCAATTGCCTGTACCTCGAGGACCTGTACATCACGCCAGAGCAGCGCGGCGGCGGGGCGGGCAAGACCTTGTTGCGGCACCTGGCGAAAATTGCCTGCGACAACGATTGCGGTCGCTTCGAATGGAGCGTGCTGGACTGGAACACCCCGGCCATCGAGTTCTACAAATCCCTCGGCGCGCAGCCCCAGGAAGAATGGGTGCGCTACCGAATGGACGGCAAGGTGCTACGGGATTTTGCTAACGGCAACTGAGCTGTTCATGAGTGCGCGGCGGATGCGTACTCGGCAAATCCGGGGCGCTGTTCCAACCGCTTGCAATAGGCGGCGACCGCTGGATAGTCGGGACGCTCCATGGGCGCTTGGCGCCAGCGGTGCACCGACAAGCCGATGAGCACGTCCGCAAGGGAAAACGCCGTACCGGCCACGTAGGCGCCGGTGCGGTTCAACTGCTGCTCCAGCAAACCCATCTTCTCGTTCCAGCCCTTGACGCCGGCGGCGATGCGCAGTGGGTCCTGGAAGTCTGGATTCTTGCGTACCAGGGCGTGGAATGCGTAGCCCCATGACGGGTTGAGCTCTGTGGCTTGCCAGTCCATCCACTGCTCGACACGCGCCCGTGCGGCAGGCTCGACAGGCAGCAGGTCGTTGCGCCCATGTTTGCCCACCAGATAGCGGCAAATGGTGTTCGACTCCCAGAGCACACCGTTCTCATCAATGATCACCGGCACCTGGGCATTGGGATTCAAGGCCAGGAACGCCGGGTCGTGGGTCGAGGAAAAACCGATGCCCCAGTCTTCGCGCTCGTAGGCGATTTCCAATTCCTGGCAGGTCCACAACACTTTTCTGACATTGATCGAGGAAGTGCGACCGAGGATTTTCAGCTGTTGTCCCATCACTTTTTCCCTAGTTGTTTGGCGTCCGCTCAGAAACGTAGCAGGGTCTTGGACGGATGGCGATGGGCTTTAGGGTTGGTTCATAAAATCCCAATATATGGGAGTGATATTTATATATTGAGATTTTGTTGCGTCCAGGTTTATAGTCCGTTCCACTCACTGCCAAAAAACAGAACAGGTGAAGCGGATGCAGGCGCAATTGATCGCGCTCGATTGGGGGACCACCTCATTACGGGCTTACAAACTCGCAGCCGGTGGCGAGGTGCTCGAGCAGCGCTCGCTGTCATCGGGGATCATGCAGTTGCCTTCCCAGCCGCGAACCGTGGCCGGCCGGGCGTGCATCGATGGTTTCGAACTGGCCTTCGACGAGGCCTGCGGCGACTGGCTCGATGCCCAGCCAGGCTTGCCCGTGATTGCCTGTGGCATGGTCGGCAGCGCTCAGGGCTGGCGTGAAGCGCCTTACTGCGACACACCCGCCAACGTCGCCAATCTCGGACATTCCCTACAAACCGTTCGCAGCCTTCGCGGTGTCGATGTGCACATCGTGCCCGGCGTGATTCAGCGTTCACGCTTGCCCAATGTCATGCGCGGTGAAGAAACCCAGGTGCTCGGCGCCTTGCACAGCCTGCCGGACGAAGCGGTGTTGATCGGCTTGCCCGGCAGTCATTCGAAATGGGTGGAAGTGACCGATGGCTGCATCGTGCATTTCGACACCTTCATGACCGGCGAGATCTTTGCCGTGCTCAGTGACCACAGCATTCTCGGCCGCACCCAGCAACGGAGTACGACCTTCGATGGCGTGGCCTTTGATCGTGGCGTACAGGTGGCGTTGTCGGTGGACGGCCAGATCGGTCCGCTGTCCACGGTGTTCAGCGCTCGCAGTCTGGGCTTGACCGGCGAACTGGAGGCCAGCGCCCAGGCCGATTACCTCTCGGGCCTGCTGATCGGCCATGAGCTGACGGCGCTGGCCGAGGTGCAGCGTCGGCGACGCGACAGCCTCCATCTGCCGACGGTGGTGCTGATCGGCAACTCCCAACTCTGTGTCCGTTATCAACGGGCCCTCGACGCCTGCGGTTTCGCCCGGGTGACCCTGGCCGAACAGGCCACCGAACGCGGTTTGTGGCAACTGGCCGTAGCGGCCGGGTTGCTCGATTCCACCGCCCCCTGAACCTGACTGGAGGTCTGACATGCTCACACAAGCACTGGCGCACAACGGGCTGATTGCGATCCTGCGTGGTCTGCGTCCCGAAGAGGCGGCGGCCATCGGCGAAGTCCTGTACAGCGCCGGATTTCGCGTCATCGAAGTGCCGCTCAATTCCCCCGAGCCGTACGAAAGCATCCGCATCCTGCGTAGCACCTTGCCCGCCGATTGCCTGATCGGCGCCGGCACCGTGCTCACGCCGGAGCAGGTGGAGCAGGTGAAAACCGCTGGCGGCCAAGTGATCGTCATGCCTCACAGCGATCCGAAGGTGCTGCGGGCGGCGAAAGCGGCGGGTCTGTACCTGTCGCCGGGTGTCGCCACGCCTACCGAAGCGTTTGCCGCGCTGGCCGAAGGCGCCCATGTACTGAAGATGTTCCCCGCCGAGCAGATGGGCCCGGCGGTGGTCAAGGCCTGGCTCGCGGTGCTGCCGGCCGGGACCGTGCTGGTGCCGGTGGGTGGGATTACGCCGGACAACATGGCGGTGTTCGTCGAAGCCGGCGTCAAGGGTTTCGGCCTCGGTTCCGGGCTGTTCAAGCCGGGCCTGACAGTGGATGAAGTGGCGGTGCGCGCCAAGGCCTACGTGGCGGCATGGAACGCCTTGAACTGAAGACTTTTCCAGCGCCCCGTGCGCTGCATCTGACAAGAGAGACAACAAGATGAAAATCACCAAGCTGACCACGTTTATCGTTCCGCCGCGCTGGTGCTTCCTCAAGGTCGAGACCGACGAGGGCGTGACCGGTTGGGGCGAGCCCGTGGTCGAAGGCCGTGCCCACACGGTGGCAGCGGCTGTCGAGGAATTGTCCGACTACCTGATCGGCAAAGACCCACGCAACATCGAAGACATCTGGACCGTGCTCTATCGCGGCGGCTTCTACCGCGGCGGGGCCATTCACATGAGCGCCCTGGCCGGCATCGACCAGGCGCTGTGGGACATCAAGGGCAAGGCCCTGGGCGTGTCGGTCAGCGATCTGCTGGGCGGCCAGGTGCGCGACAAGATCCGTGTGTATTCGTGGATCGGCGGCGACCGGCCGGCGGACACCGCTCGTGCGGCGAAAGAGGCGGTGGCGCGGGGCTTCACGGCGGTGAAGATGAACGGCACAGAAGAGCTGCAGTTTCTCGACACCTTCGAAAAAGTCGACCTTGCCCTGGCCAACGTGGCGGCGGTGCGCGATGCGGTGGGGCCGAACGTCGGCATTGGCGTGGACTTCCACGGCCGGGTGCACAAACCGATGGCCAAGGTGCTGATGAAGGAACTCGACCCCTACAAGCTGATGTTCATCGAAGAGCCGGTGCTCAGCGAAAACTACGAAGCCCTCAAGGAGTTGGCGCCGCTGACCAGCACCCCGATTGCCCTCGGTGAGCGGTTGTTTTCCCGTTGGGACTTCAAACGGGTGCTCAGCGAAGGTTACGTGGACATCATCCAGCCGGATGCCTCCCATGCCGGCGGCATCACCGAAACCCGCAAGATCGCCAACATGGCCGAGGCCTACGACGTGGCGCTGGCGCTGCACTGCCCGCTGGGCCCGATCGCCCTGGCGGCGTGCCTGCAACTGGACGCGGTCTGCTACAACGCGTTCATCCAGGAACAGAGCCTGGGTATCCACTACAACGAGAGCAACGACCTGCTGGACTACATCAAGGATCCGCAGGTGTTCGACTACGACAAGGGCTTCGTGAAAATCCCGAATGGCCCGGGCCTGGGCATCGAGATCAACGAGGAATACGTCATCGAACGCGCGGCCATCGGCCACCGCTGGCGCAACCCGATCTGGCGTCATGCCGATGGCAGTTTTGCCGAGTGGTGATTCTCTAGACAACCACAACCCCTGTGGCGAGGGAGCTTGCTCCCGCTCGACTGCGCAGCAGTCGCAGAGATGTCAGTTCATACATACAGGGGGCTGCTGCGCAGCCCAGCGGGAGCAAGCTCCCTCGCCACGGGTCGACTCGACTGCTCGTTAGTTTCGCCCTTAATAAACATAAAAAGAGGCACCTCACATGCAAGCGCACACCCTGAGCGCGCAGGCGTCGTTGGTGACGCCCAGCCGCAAGCGTTTTTTCATCATGGTCCTGCTGTTCATCACCGTGGTGATCAATTACCTGGACCGCAGCAACCTCTCGATCGCCGCCCCCGCGTTGACCAGCGACCTGGGCATCGATCCGATCCATGTCGGGCTGATTTTCTCGGCGTTCGGCTGGACCTATGCCGCCATGCAGATCCCCGGTGGCTGGCTGGTGGACCGGGTGCCGCCGCGCATTCTGTATAGCGTGGCGTTGCTGTTGTGGTCGGTGGCCACGGTCATGCTAGGTTTTGCCGCCAGTTTCATCGCGCTGTTCGTGCTGCGCATGGCGGTCGGTGCCCTGGAAGCGCCGGCTTATCCGATCAACAGCCGCGTGGTCACCACCTGGTTCCCCGAGCGCGAGCGGGCCACGGCCATCGGTTTCTACACCTCCGGGCAGTTCGTCGGGCTGGCTTTCCTGACGCCAGTACTGGCGTGGCTGCAACACGCCTTCGGTTGGCACATGGTGTTTGTCGCCACGGGCGCGGTGGGTATTCTCTGGGCGGCGATCTGGTACGCGGTGTATCGCGAGCCACGGGATTTCAAAGGCGCCAACGCCGCCGAAATCGAACTGATTCGCGAAGGCGGCGGGCTGGTGGATATCCAGGCCGATACCGCCAAGGTCAAGGCCAAATTCAGTTGGTCCGACCTGGGCATTGTCCTGACTCAACGCAAGTTGTGGGGCATTTACCTGGGCCAGTTCTGTCTCAACTCCACGCTGTGGTTTTTCCTGACGTGGTTCCCGACCTACCTGGTGAAATATCGCGGCATGGATTTCATCAAGTCCGGTCTGCTGGCGTCGTTGCCGTTCCTCGCGGCGTTTGTCGGCGTGCTGTGCTCCGGGTTCTTCTCCGACTGGCTGATTCGCCGCGGCGCCACGGTGGGGTTTGCGCGCAAGCTGCCGATCATTGGCGGTCTGTTGATCTCCACCTCGATCATCGGCGCCAACTTTGTTGAATCGACGCCGCTGGTGATCGCCTTCCTGGCCCTGGCGTTCTTCGGCAATGGCCTGGCGTCGATCACCTGGTCGCTGGTCTCCACACTGGCCCCGGCGCGGTTGCTCGGGCTGACGGGTGGGGTGTTCAACTTCATCGGTAACCTGGCGGCGATCGCCACGCCGATCGTCATTGGCTTCCTTGCCAGCGGCGATTCGTTTGCCCCGGCCATCACCTATATCTCTGTCCTGGCACTGGCTGGCGCGCTGTCCTACATCCTGCTGGTCGGGAAGGTCGAGCGCATCGAGTTGTAGTCCGACGGGGCGGGCGACCATAATGCCGCCCGTTCCCGCTCACTGTTGAAGGCCGGCTATGCAGCAAGACGATCCAAAAATCACCAAGGATGCCGCACCTACGGGCACGCAGACATTGTTGCGTGGCCTGGGGGTGGTCCAGGCGGTCGCCAGCGGCGCCCGTGACTTGAAGGAAATCGCCCGGCTGATCGGCACCACCCGCAGCACCACCCATCGCCTGGCCAGTTGCCTGGTGGACGAACGTTACCTGCGCGTGGTGCCGCAAGTGGGCTACCTGCTGGGACCGAAGCTGATCGAGCTGGGTTTCCAGGCCCGCGAAGAGTTGCCACTGGTGAGCCTGGCGGGGCCGTACTTGGACGAACTGTCGGCACTGACCGGGGACACCGTTCACCTGGCGATTCGTGAGGGCGACGAAGTCTTGTACCTGCTGAAGAATCCAGGGCGCAACGGCCCGGAAATGCGTTCGCGCGTAGGCCATCGCATGCCGCTGGCGCGCACCGGGATCGGCAAGGCGCTGATGCTCGATGATTCGCAGGAACAATGGAAGCGGCTGTATGAAATCAGCCTGCCAGCCGGTGGGAAGAATCAGTTCTGGCCCCAGCATCAGGAGCAATCCTGGGAACAGTTCCAGCAACGGATGCTGGAGTACGTGGCGGGGGGTTATGCCTTCGACCTGGAAGACAACGAACCGTCGATTCGCTGTGTGGCGGCGCCGATCCGGGACGCCGGCAAGCGCATCGTTGCCGGTATCAGCATCGCCAGCACCGTGCCGTACATGCCGCTGGAAAAGATGGCCGAGCTGATTCCCCTGGTCAAAGGGGTCACAGCCCGGCTGTCGGCGGAACTGGGCGCCAAGGTCTGACGAACGTCAGGCCTTGAGCGTTGCCATGTCGATGACGAAACGGTATTTCACGTCACCGGCGATCATGCGGCTGTAGGCCTCGTTGATCTGACGGATGTCGAGCATCTCGATGTCGCAGCTGATGTTGTGCTCGGCGCAGAAATCCAGCACTTCTTGGGTTTCGGCGATACCGCCAATCAACGAACCGGCCAGGACGCGACGGCCCATGATCAAGTTGGCCGCATGGACCGGTGGATCGATCGGCTCGACCAGACCCACCAGGATGTGCACGCCGTCGAAGCGCAGGGTGCTGAGGTAGGGATTGAGATCGTGCTGCACTGGAATGGTGTCCAGCAGGAAATGGAAGCGTCCGGCCGCGGCGGCCATCTGCTCGGGATCGGTGGACACAATCACATGATCGGCGCCCTGGCGACGGGCCTCTTCAGCCTTGCTGGCCGAGCGGGTGAACAACGTGACTTCCGCGCCCATGGCTTTGGCGAACTTGATCCCCATATGGCCGAGGCCACCCATGCCCAGCACGCCGACCTTGTCGCCGGGCTTCACGCCGTAGTGCTTGAGGGGCGAGTAGGTGGTGATGCCGGCACAGAGAATCGGTGCGGCGCTGGCCGGGTCGAGTGCGGCCGGGATGCGCAACACGAAGTGCTCTTGGACCACGATGCTGTTGGAGTAGCCACCCATGGTATGCCCGCCGCTGACCCGGTCTGGGCTGGCGTAGGTCTGGGTCATGCCCTGATAGCAGTATTGCTCCAGGTCCGCGTGACAAGCTTCGCACTCGCGGCAGGAGTCGACCATGCAGCCAACACCCACCAAGTCGCCGACCTTATGACGGGTGACATTTGCACCGACGGCGGTGACTTTGCCGATGATCTCGTGGCCAGGCATCAGTGGATAAACGGCGATGCCCCATTCGTTGCGCGCCTGGTGGATGTCGGAGTGGCAGACGCCGCAATAGAGGATTTCGATCGCCACATCGTCAGCTCGCGGGCTGCGGCGTTCGAACTTCATGGGGGCGAGGGGAGCGGTGGGCGATTGGGCGGCGTATCCGATGGCGGTGTACATGATGGACCTCGCTAAGCAGTGAACAGTGAACAGTGAGGTGATCTATTCTGGGAGCCTTGACCGTATGCGGCGATGACCATTCCTACGGGTGTCATGCCTAATCCTCCGGCCTTGGCCTAGGATTGCTCCTATGTGACGCCAGACCTGCGATGATGTTCCCATCCATTTTTTCGTGAAGTTTCCCCATGTTGCTGACCCGTCATCTCGATGCCAACGCGGCGCTGGTTTCGCTGATCGAACCCTTGGCGACCCGTGACGGCTTTATTCCTACGCGCCTGCCTGGCGTGCAAGTGCTGCGGTGCAGCCAGGACATCGCCCGTGGCCCGCAGCTCTACGAGCCGAGCCTGGTGATCATCGCCCAAGGCAGCAAGCTGGCGTACCTGGGACCGCGTACGCTGGAGTACGGCGCCGGGCATTACTTGATCCAGGCGTTGCCGGTGCCGTTCGAATGTGAAACCTACGCCATGCCCGATGCTCCGTTGCTCGGGATTTCGGTTGCGATCGATCGGGCGCTGTTGGGCGAGCTGGTGCTGGCCATGGGATTGATGCCGGGGCGAAGCCTCGCGGCCCAGACGCCGGAGTCCATGACCAGCGCCGTGCTCGATGGCGCCATGCGCGGATGCGTCGAACGCCTGTTGCAGTGCTTGCACGACCCACTGGAATGCCAGGTCATGGGGCAGGCGCGGCTGCGGGAGTTGCTGTTCGTCGCGTTGCGCGGGCCCCAGGCCGATGTGCTGCGGGCGCTGGTGGAGCAGCAAGGCCAATTCGCCCGGATTGCCGCGGCCCTGAGCCATTTGCATACGCACTTCACCGAGCCGCTGAACGTCGAGACATTGGCCAGTTGCGCGAACATGAGCGCTTCGACCTTCCATGAGCATTTCAAGCGCAGCACCTTGCTGTCGCCCGTGCAGTACCTCAAGCGTCTGCGCCTGCTCAAGGCTCAACGATTGCTTCTCAGCGAAGGCTTGGGCGTGGCCCAGGTCGCGCATCAGGTGGGGTATCAGAGTTCGTCGCAGTTCAGCCGGGAGTACAAGCGCTATTTTGAGCGCAACCCCGGGGAAGAGCGCGCCGCCTGATTCACTGCAGATCCCACATTTTGGACTGCGGTGTTGCTTGGATGGCAGGCAACAAAAAGGCCCCCATTGTGGGTAATGCTGTTCACTTAAGGCAGTCGACAAACCCGTGGCGAGGGAGCTTGCTCCCGCTGGGCTGCGAAGCGGCCCCAAAACCTGCCAAATACGGAGCATCAGACACACCGCACCCGCCGGTTTACGACTGCTTCGCAGCCGAGCGGGAGCAAGCTCCCTCGCCACAGGTCCATCATTTTTCTTAAGTGAACAGCATTACCCCATTGCGGGAGCCTCGATGTTCAGCGTGTCGGCTTACATGTTCGGGTAAGTCGGTCCGCCCGCGCCTTCCGGCGACACCCAAGTGATGTTCTGCGAAGGGTCCTTGATGTCACAGGTCTTGCAGTGCACGCAGTTCTGGGCGTTGATCTGGAAGCGCTTCTCGCCGTCTTCCTTGGTCACCACTTCGTACACGCCGGCCGGGCAGTAGCGCTGGGCCGGTTCGTCGTACAACGGCAGGTTCTTGCTGATCGGGATGCTCGGGTCGGTCAGCTTCAGGTGGCAGGGCTGTTCTTCTTCATGGTTGGTACCGGAGATGAACACCGAGCTGAGTTTGTCGAAGCTGATCTTGCCGTCCGGTTTCGGGTAGTCGATCTTCTTGCTGTCGGCCGCCAGCTTGAGGCAGGCGTAGTCCGGCTTGTTGTCATGCAGGGTGAACGGCAGCTTGCCGCCGAAGATGTTCTGGTCGAGCCAGTTGAAGCCACCACCGATGATGGCGCCGTACTTGTGGATCGCCGCGCCGAAGTTGCGACTGGCGAACAGCTCTTCGTACAGCCAGCTGTTCTTGAAGCTGTCGACGTAGGCGGTCAGTTCATCACCGCCTTCGGATTCGGCGAACAGGCGATCAGCCACCGCCTCGGCGGCGAGCATGCCGGATTTCATGGCGGTGTGGCTGCCCTTGATCTTGGCGAAGTTCAGGGTGCCGAGGTCGCAACCGATCAGCGCACCGCCCTTGAAGACCATTTTCGGCAGCGAATTCAGGCCACCCTTGCAGATGGCGCGGGCGCCATAGCTGACGCGCTTGCCGCCGTCCAGGTACTGCTTGAGTACCGGGTGATGCTTGAGGCGCTGGAACTCGTCGAACGGGGACAGGTAGGCATTGCTGTAGGACAGGTCGACGATCAGGCCGACCACCACCTGGTTGTTTTCCAGGTGATAAAGGAAGGAGCCGCCGGTGTTCTCGGTGCCCATGATGTCCAGCGGCCAGCCGGCGGTGTGCACCACCAGGCCGGGTTGATGCTTGGCCGGGTCGATTTCCCAGATTTCCTTCAGGCCGATGCCGTAGTGCTGGGCGTCGGCCTCGCTGTCCAGGTTGAAGCGCTTGATCAATTGCTTGCCGATGTGACCACGGCAGCCTTCGGCGAACAGCGTGTATTTGCCACGCAGCTCCATGCCCGGGGTGTAGAGGCCTTCCTTCGGATTGCCTTCGCGGTCGACACCCAGGTCGCCGGTGATGATCCCGCGCACCACACCGTTTTCGTCGAACAGCGCTTCCTGGGCGGCGAAGCCCGGGTAGATTTCCACGCCCAGGTTCTCGGCTTGCTGGGCCAGCCAGCGGCACAGGTTGCCCAGGGAAATAATATAGTTGCCTTCGTTGTGCATGGTCTTGGGCACGAAGAAGTCAGGGATTTTGCTCGCGGTCTCGGCGTTTTTCAGGACATAAATGTCATCGCGTTTGACGGGCGTATTCAGCGGTGCGCCGAGTTCTTTCCAGTCCGGGAACAGTTCGTTCAGGGCACGGGGTTCGAACACCGCGCCGGAGAGAATGTGCGCACCGACTTCCGAGCCTTTTTCGACCACGCAGACGCTGATTTCCTTACCGGCTTCGGCGGCCTTCTGTTTCAGTCGGCAAGCGGCAGACAGGCCAGCGGGGCCGGCACCGACGATGACCACGTCGAATTCCATGTATTCGCGTTCCACAGGGCTATCTCCTACTCAAGGCTCACAGTTTTTTCTAATTGGAGGTTTGGCGTTGCATCCGTTGTTTCCTTCGCAAAAAGCGACGAAAGCGACAATGGATGAAACGCGTGTCTCTCTTAAGCGGCGCATTATATCTACACCACTCTCAGGGTCCAATACAAACGTTTGTTTGAAATTGCCGCAGCCCAGATAAATCACTGACGTACGGCTTATGACTGACCATTTTGCCGTATTGACCGGAATAGGCGTTCCGGTCAAGATACGGGCGGTTTTGCGCTCGCCGTAGGCTGACTGTTGGTTTCAAGAGCACCTCTAAAGACAGGGCGAAGGCAGCACAAAGTGACGCATTGCGTGGTTCCGACGCGCAGTTTACACGCCGCGATAATGAATGACTCATCGGTCATCACTGACGAATGGTCTTCACTCCCGTGAGCTGGGTCATGTGTGGTTCATGCCGGCGTTTTTAGAGGTGCCCTTGCGCCCATGAGCATCAACCGCCAGGTTCGCCTAGGCGACTTTTTTTCACCGGAGAGTAACGAGGAATCCATGAAGGTTCTTGTAGCTGTCAAACGAGTGGTCGACTATAACGTCAAGGTTCGCGTCAAGGCGGACAACTCCGGCGTCGACCTCGCCAACGTCAAGATGTCGATGAACCCTTTCTGCGAAATCGCCGTAGAAGAAGCCGTACGCCTGAAGGAAAAAGGCGTGGCGACAGAGATCGTCGTCGTCTCCATCGGCCCGACCACCGCCCAGGAACAACTGCGCACCGCGCTGGCACTGGGTGCCGATCGCGCCATCCTCGTCGAATCCGCCGAAGACCTGACCTCGCTGGCCGTGGCCAAGCTGCTCAAGGCCGTTGTCGACAAGGAACAGCCATCGCTGGTGATCCTCGGCAAACAAGCCATCGACAGCGACAACAACCAGACCGGCCAGATGCTCGCTGCTTTGAGCGGCTACGGTCAGGGCACGTTCGCGTCCAAGGTCGAAGTCAGCGGTGACAGCGTTGCCGTGACCCGCGAAATCGACGGCGGCGCGCAAACCGTTTCCCTGAAACTGCCGGCCATCGTCACCACCGACCTGCGTTTGAACGAGCCGCGTTATGCGTCCCTGCCAAACATCATGAAAGCCAAGAAGAAGCCGCTTGAAGTGCTGACGCCTGACGCTTTGGGCGTTTCCACCGCCTCCACCAACAAGACCCTCAAGGTCGAAGCGCCGGCTGCACGCAGCGCGGGCATCAAGGTCAAGTCGGTGGCTGAACTGGTCGAGAAACTGAAAAACGAAGCGAAGGTGATCTGATCATGACTATCCTCGTAATCGCCGAACACGATAACAAGGCGCTGGCTCCGGCCACGCTGAACACTGTTGCTGCTGCCGCTAAAATCGGTGGCGACATTCACGTGCTGGTAGCTGGCCAGGGTGCTGGCGCTGTGGCTGAAGCTGCTGCGAAAATCGCGGGCGTGGCCAAAGTGCTGTCGGCCGACAACGCCGCCTACGCGCACCAACTGCCGGAAAACGTTGCGCCGCTGGTAGCCGAGCTGGGCAAGGGCTACAGCCACATCCTGGCGGCCGCCACGTCCAACGGCAAAAACATCCTGCCGCGCGTGGCTGCTGCACTGGACGTCGACCAGATCTCCGAGATCATCTCGGTCGAAAGCGCCGACACCTTCAAGCGTCCGATCTACGCGGGCAACGCCATTGCCACCGTGCAATCGTCCGCTGCGGTCAAGGTCATCACCGTCCGCGCCACCGGTTTCGACCCGGTTGCCGCCGAAGGTGGCTCGGCTGCCGTTGAAGCGCTAGGCGCTGCCCACGACGCCGGCATCTCCAGCTTCGTCAACGAAGAACTGGCCAAGTCCGACCGTCCTGAACTGACCGCTGCCAAGATCGTCGTTTCCGGCGGCCGTGGCATGCAGAACGGCGATAACTTCAAGCACCTGTACGCCCTGGCCGACAAGCTGGGCGCGGCGGTCGGCGCTTCCCGCGCGGCGGTCGACGCAGGCTTCGTGCCCAACGACATGCAGGTCGGCCAGACCGGCAAGATCGTTGCGCCACAGCTGTACATCGCCGTCGGTATCTCCGGCGCGATCCAGCACCTGGCGGGCATGAAAGACTCCAAAGTGATTGTTGCGATCAACAAGGACGAAGAGGCGCCGATCTTCCAGGTAGCCGACTATGGCCTGGTGGCGGACCTGTTCGAAGCCATCCCTGAGCTGGAGAAGCTGGTCTAATCCGGCGTCTTCACTTATAAAGAGCCCGGCCCTTTGGCCGGGCTTTTTATTTCTGCCTCAGAGGAGCGTATTGCCATGGATCTGCGTCGTTTGGCCGGCTGGCCGTTGCTGTGGACGTTGGCGCTCGTGCCAGGCCTGTCTGTCGCCGCCGGCAAATGTGAACGACTGATCGCTACCGGTAGCCCGGATGCGCCGCCCTATCTCTGGCAGGACCCTCAAGACCCCAAGCACTTGATTGGCGCCAGTGCCGACCTGCTGGCGCACGTCGCGCAAGAACTGGGGATCAAGATCGAACTGCTGTATGCCGGCAAGCGCGCCCAGGCGTTGGACGAAGTGCGCAGCGGACGCATGGACCTGCTCACCGACGCGCCACTGACCGTTACCGGGCTTGAAGTGCTGGATTACGTTCATCCGCCCTTGCTCGAAAACGATTACCTGGTCTGGACCCGCAAGGACTCGACGCTGGTCATCAACCAGCCCGCGGACCTTCACGGTCATCCCGGGGCCTTGTCGGAAAAGGTCCGTATGACCCAGGGATTTGGCGTCTTTGCCGAGCAGAAATTGTCCCTGGTGCGCACGCCCAACCTGACCCAGGCCTTTCAGAAACTGCTGCTGGGCGAGGTGGAATATGTCCTGGCGGGACGCTACTCGGGTCTGGCAATGGCGCAGACACTGGGGATGGCCAACGACCTGCAAGCCGCACCGCAACCGGTGGACAAACCCGGGCTGTTCCTCGCGGTTTCCCATAACTCCGCCTGCAATGACCCATGGTTACGCGGACAGCTGGCGCAAAAGATGACAGAATTGGCCGCGTCCGGTCTGACGGAGGCTGTGTTGCAGCGCAATCTCGAGCGTTGGAAAACACAGTTGCAGCCACCTGTCAGTGCCCCAAAACAGTAGGGAACATTAGTGACTATTCGACCTCTTTTCGCTGCCCTGGCCGTTCTGGCTCTGGCGGGCTGCGCAGCCGATCCGGCGCCGAATGAACAGATCCGCCTGACCGAACAGGCACTGGAGCAAGCGCGGGCCGTTGGCGCTACTGCCGACGAAGTGCCCGAATTGAAACTGGCTGAAGAAAAATTCGCTCGCGCCAAATCCAACATGGCCGACGAATCCTACAAGAAGGCGCGCATGCGGGCCGAACAGGCCGAACTCGACGCCCGCCTGGCCGAAGCGAAGGTGCTGACCCTCAAGAGCCAGGAGCAACTGAACGTGCTCGACACCCGCATCAAGCGCTTGCGCAAACAGCTGAGGGAGGATGCCCAATGAAGCACTCCCACGTATTGGGCGGTCTGGTACTCGCCGGCCTGGCCAGCTTGTATGGCTGCGCCGGCCAACGCAGCGAAGCGGCGCTCGACCAGGCCAGCACCGATTTCCAGAAGGTCAAGGAAGACGCCAACGTATTGCGTGCCGCGCCCCGGGACGTGATCCGCGCTGGCGAATCCCTGGCCCGTGCCGATCGTTTGTCCAGTTACTGGGGCAGCGGCGAAGATGTGCAGCATTACGCCTACCTGAGCCAGCGCTACAGTGCGATCGCCCGGGAGCACAGCAATCAGGTGCTCAACGAAGAGCGCGCGGCGAAGCTCGAACTGGAGCGCCAGCGCCTGCAACTGGCCCTGCGCGAATCCAAGTTGCTGAGTGTGCAGCAGCAGGGCAAATGGCTCGAAGAACAGATCATGGCGATGGCGACCACCCAGACCGATCGCGGCCTGGTGATGACCCTGGGCGACGTGCTGTTCGACACCGGCGAAGCGGAACTGAAGAACTCGGCCAACCGGGTGGTGCTCAAGATTGTGCAGTTCTTACAGCTCAATCCCAAGCGCGTGGTGCGTATCGAGGGGTACACCGACAGCACGGGCGGCAAGCAGGAAAACCTCAAGCTGTCTCGCGATCGCGCGCAAGCGGTCGCGGATGTGCTGGTGGACCTTGGGGTTGATGAAAAGCGCATCCAGGTCGAAGGCTACGGTGATGAATACCCGGTGGACGTCAACGCTACCGAGCGTGGCCGGGCACAGAACCGTCGCGTTGAAATTGTGTTCTCTGACGAAAAAGGCCAGCTCGGCGCCGCCCGCTAAGGGTTGCGTCACTGGAAAACCCGGCCCCTGTAGAAGGCGCCGGGTTTTTTTGGCCCTGCAATCGATGCGCGATGAGTACAGTTAGAGCTGTCACTCCACTGTACTGTCGAGTAATCTGGCAACTGTCCCAGTACACTTCTAAACTGTTCCGGTATCGTTTCCGACAAGAATAAAATGCCCGTGAAATCGAGTGCTGCGTCATGACCAACCTTCTGCTCTATCAACGTATTGCTCAACAGCTGGCTGAAGACATCCGGCGCGGTGTGTATCAGCCCGGTGAACGCGTGCCTTCGGTGCGCAAGATGAGCTCGCAGCTCAACGTCAGCCATGCCACGGTGCTGCAGGCCTACGCCAACCTTGAAGACCAGGGGCTGATCCGCGCGCGGCCGCAGTCGGGCTACTACGTGCACCAGACGCCGGCCCTGACGGCACCGACGCCGGACATTGCCCGGGTCGAGCGTCCGGGGCTGGTGACGCGCAGCAGCATCATTCAGCAAGTATTGGTCGAGTCGCGCCGCGAAGGGGTGTTTCCCCTGGGCGCGGCGGTCCCGAGCGTCGACTATCTGCCTGTCCGGGCCCTGCATCAGCAATTGGCCAAGGTCACACGCTTCCACAGCCCGCGGGCGTTCAGCTACATGTTCAGCCCGGGTTTCGAGCCGTTGCGCCGCCAAGTGGCGATTCGCATGCGCGATGCCGGCGTCGTGGTGGACCCTTCCGAGGTGGTGATCACCCACGGCTGCGTCGATGCGTTGCAGATGTCCTTGCGGGTGCTGACGCGGCCCGGGGACTTGATCGCCGCTGAGTCGCCGACCTATTACGGCTTGCTGCAACTGGCGGATCTGTTGGGCCTTAAGGTCATCGAGATCCCCAGCGACCCGGTCACCGGTATGAGCCTGGAGGCCTTGCAGTTGGCGGCCAACCAATGGTCGATCAAGGCGCTGGTGCTGACCACGCGCCTGAGCAATCCTCTTGGCGGCACCATGCCGGAGGAGCGACAAAAGCAACTGCTGCGTCTGGCGTCGGACTTCGACATCCAGATCGTCGAGGACGATATCTATGGCGAGTTGATGTTCGAGCAGGGGCGCACCAAGGCCCTCAAGGCCTACGACCGGCTGGACCGGGTCATCTACTGCTCGAGTTTTTCCAAGACGTTGTCGCCGGGTGTGCGCATCGGTTGGATGATCGCGGGGAAATTCCAGCAGGAAATCCAGCGGCTCCAGACCTTCAGTACGCATTCGGCGTGCAGCGTCACGCAGATGGGCATTGCCGCGTACCTGGAAAACGGCGGCTATGACCGGCACTTGCGTTATATCCGGCAGGAGTACCGCAAGAACCTCAGTGCCTTTCAGCTGGCGGTGCAGCAGTACTTCCCCGAAGGCACGCAGATGAGCCGTCCCACTGGAGGCTTCATCCTGTGGGTCAGCCTGCCGGGGCGGGTCAATACCCAGGAGTTGCATGTGCGGGCGTTGCAACAAGGCATCAGCATCGCGCCAGGGCTGATTTTCAGTAACACCGAGCAGTTCAACCACTGCATTCGCTTGAACTGCGGCACCCCTTGGAACCGTGAGGCAGAGCGGGCCTTGATGACCCTGGGGCTGTTGGCCACTCAATTGTGCCAGGAGACGGCCAACGGATTTCTTTAGACGTCAGTGGCTTAGCTCGATGTGCTTGTCAGCGCCTCATTATCAGGCGAGCATGGGGGTCTCTGCCGTCAATGCTGTTGTATCTATGAAAGTCATTGTTCCTGCTGCCTGGGTTTTGATCGGCCTGTTGAGCGTCTTCCACATGGGAGGCGTAGTCGTGGCAGCGCCGGCGCAGGAAAAACCGGCCGCCAGTGTCACGAAGGATGCGCCGAAAAAAACCACGGCGGCCAAGAAACCTTCCGCCAAGAAGGTGGCACCGGCGAAGAAAAAACGCGCGCCCATCGCCTCCAAGAGCAAATCCGCCCACGAGGTCGCCAAGACCCCATTGCCGCCGGCCAAGCTGGATTTGAGCTTGCCCCATGAGATGGTCGATCAACTGCAACCACCGGGTAAGGTGGTGCAGTTCAAGCGTGAACCCCTCTTGCCGTCGATGTTCGGCGAGAAACCCGGGCCGTTTCAGCTCAATGGCCGTTTGTTGAGCAATGAAATGCAGCTGCCACTGCGCAACCAGGAGCGCAATGAGGTGGAAGGCGCAGCACTGGATTTCGAATTCAAGCAATAAACCTTCGACAGGCCTGCAGTTCGTTGCTGACCATTCGGTCATCCCGCCGTGGGCAAAAAAACACGCAGACGGTAATTTAAAACGAGTGTTTTAGCCGTTACTCTGTGTTCTGTTACTAACCATTACCTGTCCTGAGGATGTTGTCGTCATGAAATGCCGTGAAGGCTGTGGCGCCTGTTGCATCGCCCCTTCCATCAGCTCACCTATCCCTGGCATGCCCCAAGGCAAGCCGGCGGGAGAACGTTGCGTGCAATTGTCGGTCGATAACCTGTGCCGGATCTTCGGCCTGCCGGAGCGTCCGGCGGTGTGCTCGGCGTTCGAAGCCGACATCGAGGTTTGCGGCAGCAGCAGTGAAGAGGCCATCCGGCTGATCGGTTGGTGGGAGCAAATCACGGCAGCGTAATGAGTCAATGAACGGATCCTAACTGAACGAACTTGGACAATAAGGAAAAGAACTATGGGTTCGCTGCATCGTATGGCTGTGTTGTGTGGGTTGACCGTGTTGCTGGCAACGGCCACCGCTCAGGCAGAGGACTGGCAGGTTGCCAAGGAGAAAGACGGTATCAAGGTTTCCCTCAGTGAGGTGGCGGGCTCCAAATACAAGGCCTATCGCGGCGTGACGGTGATGAAAACCACCATGGCCAAGCTTCGGACCCTGCAGGAAGACGTTCCCGGTGCCTGCGCCTGGATTCATGAATGCAAGAGCCAGAAACTGCTCAAGCACGAAGGCAATCAGAGCTGGACCTACACTCAGTTCAACACGCCATGGCCGGTGACGTCCCGCGACTCGGTACTGGAAGTCACCACCGAGGAGGGCGCCGATGGCAGCCTGACCCGCAAGCTCAAGGGTGTGCCGAAATACCTGCCCGAAGAGCAAGGTTTCGTGCGAGTGACCCAGGTCGACGGCTTCTGGAAGTTCACGCCAAAGGGTGCTGGCCAGATCGAAGTGACCTACCAGGTCCACACCGAACCAGGGGGTGACGTACCGTCCTGGCTGGCGAACAAGTTCGTGGTGGATGCACCGTTCAACACCTTGAAAGCCCTGAAGGAACGCGCCGAAAAATGATCGGCCCCGGCTTCATACCCGGAGACCGCCCCAGAGGCGGTCTTTTCATGGGGGCCGTCCAGACGCCCGGCGGAACGATTGTCCGGACCTCAATGTCGAGATAAAGGTAAGCCAGGCCCTGAATTGATCAAGGAGACACCGATGCAAAAGTGGGAAATCACTTTCGTGGATGATCATGGCGAAGCCATCGCCGAGCAGTTCGACTACGAGCAGGAGCCTACGATGGAGCAGGCTGCACAACTGATTCGCGAAAAATTGCTGCCCGTTTCCGCCCAACTGGACCTCAACGACCTGGAAGGTCGCACTGAAGATCCCACCGTCAAGAACCTCAAGTCCCAGCACAGTATCGAAATCATCAGCATTACACCGATTTCATGAAACGGTGCCTGGTCTCGCTTGGCAGCGGCTGCCACTTGCGGCTACTCTGCAATTGAGATCAGCGAAAGGATCGCCAAGGTCCGGTCTTGTCAGCTACATGCTTGTGTCCCGGCGGCCATTTGATGCCGTACTGCTTGCAGCCTGAGGGCTTCACGCACGGGAAGACGGAAAGTCTATCCATTGGTTTCAGGAGGACGTTTCATGAGCACAGCCTATCAAGAAGACATCAGCACCAGCGTGTTGCGCCGCATGAAAGAAGGCGGTTTCGATTTTTCCCGATTCCATCCCATTGAGTTCTACGCCATTTTCCCGGACGAGGAGCGGGCGCGCAGGGCGGCAGGTCATTTTCGGGGAGAATCGTTGAACGCGCAGATCAGTGCACGGGACGATGGGGCTTGGTCGTTGGAACTGAGCCGGGTGATGTACGCCACTTACGATGACATTGGCGACTTCGAGCAAGACTTTGAGGCAGTCGTCGAACCCTTGGGTGGTGTGATCGAGGGCTGGGGTGTCAAGCAAGAGATCCGGCGCCTGCAGGCCTGACAGTCACTCACCGCAACCACAGCAACGGCTGACCTTTGTGTCGGCCGTTTTCATGTCTGTGAGCTAATCGAGCGTCTCTGTCGGAGCCGAGCTTGCTCGCGATGGCGGCTGCACGATCAACATCATTACTCGCTGACACACCACAATCACTTCCCCAGGTTTTGTACTTAACTGTATCCAGATCAAGTCGCGTCGTTTTTCCGAGACTATGCTCAGCAGAGCGACGCCCCTGCGTCGCAATGAAGCGGGGGCAGCGGGGTGGGGGCATTTGTTGCACTAGAAAAGTGCGCGGCCTGTCAGAGGAGAATCCAACCCGTTGATCATAAAGCGTTTATGCCGATGGCACGGGGCTTGCGAAGCCTTGCTGCCAGGGTGACAAGGAGTACGGCATGATCCGCAGCGGTTTTGATGAAATGTACGATGCCAACGGTCAGGTCCGCCCGCATTACCAGGCGTTTGCCCGCTGGCTGGCTGAAACGCCTGGTGAGCTGCTGGCGCAACGCAGGCGCGAAGCCGACCTGTTGTTTCATCGTGCTGGCATTACGTTTACGCTCTACGGGGACGAGCAGGGGACCGAGCGCCTGATCCCTTTCGACACTATTCCGCGCAGCATCCCGGCCAGTGAATGGCGGGTGGTCGAACGCGGCTGCATCCAGCGGGTCAAGGCGCTGAACATGTTCCTGGCCGACCTCTACCACGAACAACGGATCATCCGTGCCGGCATCATTCCCGCCGAACAGGTGCTGGTCAACGAGCAGTACCAACTGGCGATGCAGGGGCTTGATCTGCACCGCGACATCTATGCCCACATTTGTGGTGTCGATCTGGTTCGCGACGGTGACGGCACGTACTACGTGCTCGAAGACAATCTTCGTACGCCCAGCGGCGTCAGCTACATGCTCGAAGACCGCAAGATGATGATGCGCCTGTTCCCCGAACTGTTCGCCGCCCAGCGCATCGCCCCTATCGATCATTATCCGAACCTGCTGCTAGACACCCTGAAAAGCGCCAGCCCGCTGGACGATCCCAGTGTCGTGGTGCTCACGCCGGGGCGTTTCAACAGCGCGTTCTTCGAGCACGCGTTCCTGGCCCGAGAGATGGGCGTGGAGTTGGTGGAGGGCGCCGACCTGTTCGTGCGTGATGACAAAGTGTTCATGCGCACCACCGACGGCCCGAAAGCGGTGGATGTGATCTACCGTCGCCTCGACGACGCGTTCCTCGATCCGCTGGCCTTCAACCCGGACTCGATGCTCGGGGTGCCGGGCCTGTTGTCCTCCTATCGTTCCGGCAACGTGGTGCTGGCCAACGCCATCGGCACGGGCGTGGCGGACGACAAGTCGGTGTACCCCTTCGTCACCGACATGATCCGTTTTTACCTGGACGAGGAGCCGATTCTGAAGAACGTCCCTACATGGCAATGTCGTAATCCTGCTGAACTTTCCCACGTGCTGGCGAATCTTCCCGACCTGGTGGTCAAGGAAACCCAGGGTTCCGGCGGTTACGGAATGCTGGTGGGGCCGGCCGCGACGACGGCGCAGATCGATGCCTTCCGAGAGCGGATCAAGGCCAAGCCGCACGCCTATATCGCTCAGCCGACGCTGTCGCTCTCGACCTGTCCGACCTTTGTCGAAAACGGCATCGCCCCGCGCCACATCGACTTGCGGCCGTTTGTGCTGTCGGGGCGCGAGACCCGCGTGGTGCCTGGTGGGCTGACGCGGGTGGCGCTGCGCGAAGGTTCCCTGGTGGTGAATTCATCCCAGGGCGGTGGGACCAAGGATACTTGGGTAGTCGAGGATTGAGGAGCTGCCATGCTGAGTAGAACCGCCTCGGACCTGTACTGGATGTCGCGCTACCTGGAGCGCGCGGAAAACCTCGCACGGATGCTCGACGTCAGCTATTCGTTGTCACTGATGCCCCAGGACGGGCGTGGCGATGGCTTGCACGAGCTGGCCATGCCTTTGCTGATCACCGGCACGCTGGATGATTATCGGGAGCGACACGCCGATCTGCACGCCGAGCGCCTGCTGCATTTCTTTGCCCTGGAAGCGGCCAACCCGGCCAGTATCTACAGCTGCCTCGGCGCCGCGCGAGCCAGTGCCCACGCGGTACGTGGGCGAATCACCGCCGACATGTGGGAGAACATCAACGCCACCTGGCTGGAAATTCGCGGTATCGCCGAGCAAGGCTTGAATCGCTACGGCATGAGCCGTTTCTGTGAGTGGATCAAGGAGCGATCCCACCTGTTTCGCGGCGCTACCTACGGCACCATCATGCGCAACGACGCGTTCCGCTTCATTCGCCTGGGGACCTTCATCGAAAGGGCCGACAACACACTGCGCTTGCTCGACGCCCGCTACGAAATGGCCGGTGACCAGGCCGACACGGTCAGCGATGGCACGGCCCACGCCTATTACCAATGGAGCGCCTTGTTGCGAGCCTTGTCGTCCTTCGAGGCTTATACCGAGATCTACCGTGACGCCCCGGGCGCTCGCCATGTGGCTGAGTTGCTGCTGTTGCGCGCCGATGTGCCGCGTTCGCTGCGCGCCTGCACCGAAGAAATCAACCAGATCCTCGCGAGCCTGCCGGGCACCAACGGTCGGCAGGCACAACGGCTGGCGGCGGAAATGGACGCACGCCTGCGCTACACCGGCATCAATGAAATCCTCGACGGGGGCCTGCATGCCTGGCTCACCGAATTCATCCCACTGGTCCGTGAACTGGGCAATGCCATTCACAGTTCCTACCTGGAGGTCATATGAGACTCTCGATCAGCCATGAAACGGCCTACCACTATGAAGATCAGGTGCGCGCCAGCATCCAGTACCTGCGCCTGACGCCCCACGACAGCGAACGCCAGCATGTGCTGAGCTGGCAACTGGATTTGCCCCGGCCGGTGCGTGCGCAGCTGGACCCGTTCGGCAATATCCTTCACGTACTGACCCTGGACGAACCCCACGAAACAATCATCATCGGTGCCCGCGGACAGGTGGATATCGATCCGTTGCGCGAAGCCGAGCACGAGAGCCAATCGGCGCTGCCGTTCCTGCGCTTCACCCGGCTAACGGAAGCGGACGAAGCCCTTCGAGCCTTCGCCGCGCAGCAATGCCAGCAGCGTCGTGATCGCTCGGCGCTGATCGACCTGATGCACGGGCTGAACCAGCACATGATCTACACCCCAGGCACCACTGAGGTGGAGACCAGTGCGGCCCAGGCTTTTGCCGGTCGTAGCGGGGTGTGCCAGGATCACACCCACGCCTTCCTGGCCTGCGCCCGTAGCCTGGGGGTGCCGGCGCGGTATGTCTCGGGGTATCTGTTCAGCGAAGAGAGCGAACACCTGGCAAGCCATGCCTGGGCGGAGGCCTGGCTTGACGACGCCTGGTACAGCTTCGATGTGACCAACCAGCTGGCCCGTCCGGAGCGCCACCTGAAGCTGGCCGTGGGCCTGGATTACCTGGACGCCTGCCCGGTACGTGGCATGCGTCGCGGCGGCGGTTGCGAGCAGATGCATGCCAAGCTGGTCGTGCCACCGGCGCCGGTGATCACGGTGCAACAACAATAACCTTCCAACGAGGGAGCTTTTGTGGCGAGGGAGCTTGCTCCCGCTGGGCTGCGCAGCAGCCCCTTAAAAAGCTTGCGAGCGCTTCGCACTCGAGCGGGAGCAAGCTCCCTCGCCACAAAAAAGCAATCTCACGGGGCCAATGGCTGCTTGCGTCCCGCCATATGCTTCAAATAACCCACCAGCAAATCCAGCTCGGAATCCGGCAGCACCGCAGCCGAGAACCCGGGCATCTTGCCTTGGGGCCAGCGACGCAGCGCTTGCGGGTCGCGAATGTAGTGCTTGAGGAAATCCCCGGAGAAGTATTCGGTCGGGTTGAAGGGAATGTTCAGGTCAGGGCCGAACTGTGCATCGCCTGCGCCATTGAGCCGGTGGCACGCCAGGCAGTTTTTCTGGAACAGTTCGAAACCTTTATTGACCGGGTCGTCCTTGGCCAGGCTGGGCGCCGGCAGCAGGGCCGGGAAGCGTTCGGCCACCGCCGACAGGCGCTTGATGGTCGCCACCGCGTAGGGCCATTGCTCCGGGCTGATGTGGCCAGCCTGCGGATCGGTCCAGACCAGGTAGAAAGGCCCGGCACTGTGTTTGCCTTCCCCCAGCGACGGCCAGGGCTTGGCCGGGTCCTCGATCGCCAGCCAGGCCCGGGCCCCGCTCTTGTTGAGTAACGGCGCCGCAGGCATTTCGGCAGCGAAGCCGTCCAGGGCAATGGCTTGCAGGTGGTCGTTCGCTTGGACGCCCGTCAATAGTGCCGTCAGCGGCACGGCTCGATAGCTCATCGGCTTCTTGTAGGAAACGTCATCAGCTATCTGGACCGTTTGAACGTCCGGATGCTTGAGCAGTTCTTCGGTTTGCCAGGTGCGCGTACCCGCGCCCAACTCCAGCACCAGTTGAGCGGCATAAAGGGGCGTGCTGAGCAGCAACGCCCCGAACACAATAAGAGCTTTCAAGTCGATCGCCTTCCATGTCGAGGGGGTGCCGCAAAGGTTGGCACAGCCATCGCGGCTCGAACAGAGACCGTCACATTTTTTGGCGACAACTAATGGATGATGCAGATGCCCTCGCGCAGGATTCAGCCAATCACCTTGGTGATATTCGGCAAAATCAACAGCAGCGTCGTGGCAAAGAGAATGAGTCCGGCTTGGCGAACTTTCGAATGTTTGAACATGGCTGACCCGCCTTTATTGTTATTTCCTAAAAGCCAGCCTGCATATCCATGGCGGCTGGCGTTGCACTTCCTGTTCGACAAGCGCCTCGGCAAAACCCGACGACCTTCTTGTACAAGGATTACATTAGGGGCCGCAGCGGCCTTGGCTTAGATCCAATTCATATCAGCTTGGTACAGGTTGCTCTAAAAAAGGTATGAGGCCTATTGCCACCTTCCTGTCGGCCCTTTTGCTAGACAGCTTGCCCTCCTGAATCGGTTAACCCGATAGCTCGCTACCGTTCGTCTGAGCGTGGCCGTCAACGCCATTGAGCACTGTGGTCATTGAATCCGGCGCCGCTGGGCTTATGGTTGAAGGCATCGCATTACCCCGTGGTTTCGAGGACGTCATGACCCAAGCTTTGATTTTCGACGCATTACGCACGCCCCGCGGCAAGGGCAAGGCCGATGGCGCCTTGCACAGCGTCAAGCCGGTGAACCTGATGGGTGGCCTGCTCAGCGCTTTGCAGCAGCGCATGGATCTGGACACCAGCCAGGTCGATGACATCGTGCTCGGTTGCGTGACCCCGGTGGGTGAGCAGGGGGCCGATATCGCCAAGACCGCCGCGCTGGTGGCCAATTGGGATGTCAGCGTGGCAGGCGTGCAACTCAATCGGTTTTGCGCCTCGGGCCTGGAGGCGGTGAACCTGGCGGCGATGAAAGTGCGTTCCGGGTTCGAAGACCTGGTGGTGGCCGGCGGCGTCGAATCCATGTCCCGGGTGCCCATGGGCAGCGATGGCGGCGCGTGGGCGCTGGACCCGCAAGCCAACCTGCACGGTCACTTCGTTCCCCAGGGCATCGGCGCCGACTTGATCGCCACGCTGGAAGGCTTTAGCCGTGAGGATGTCGACGGTTATGCGCTGCATTCCCAGCAAAAAGCAGCGCGTGCCCGGGCTGACGGTTCGTTCAATAAATCCCTGGTCGCCGTGCGGGACCAGAATGGCATCGTGCTGCTGGACCACGACGAGTTCATCCGCGCCGACTCCACGCTCGAAGGCCTGGGCAAGCTCAAGCCAAGCTTCGAGGCCATGGGCCAGATGGGGTTCGATGGCACGGCGTTGCGCGTCTATAGCCATGTCGAACGAATTCATCACGTGCACACGCCGGGCAACAGTTCCGGCATCGTCGATGGCGCAGCGCTGATGTTGATCGGTTCCGAAGCCAAGGGGCGCGCCATGGGCCTGCAACCCCGGGCGCGGATCGTCGCCACCGCTGTCACCAGTACCGACCCGACCATCATGCTCACCGGCCCGGCGCCGGCTACCCGCAAGGCCCTGGCCAAGGCCGGGTTGCGGGTGGAGGACATTGACCTGTTCGAAGTCAATGAAGCCTTCGCCTCGGTGGTGCTCAAGTTCATCAAGGACATGGCCATCGACCCTGCCAAGGTCAACGTCAACGGTGGCTCCATCGCCATGGGGCATCCCTTGGGCGCCACGGGGTGCGCAATTCTCGGTACGTTGCTCGACGAATTGGAGGTGCGTCGCCTGCGTTATGGCCTGGCGACCCTGTGTGTCGGCGGCGGCATGGGCATTGCCACCGTCATTGAACGCCTCTGAGCCCCGACTTCAAGGAATACTTTTTCATGACCGATGCCATCCGTTACGAAACTGGCCAGGACCGGATCGTCGTCCTGACCCTGGACATGCCGGGCCAGAGCGCCAACACCATGAACGCGGTGTACCGTGAGGCCATGGCCGCCTGTGTCGCCCGTTTGCAGGCTGAAAAGGACTCGATTGCCGGTGTGATCATCACCTCGGCCAAGCACACCTTCTTCGCGGGTGGTGATCTCAATGAATTGATCAAGGTCGGCAAGCCCGAGGCCAAGGCTTTCTACGACATGGTTCTGCTGCTCAAGGCCCAACTGCGTACTTTGGAGACCCTGGGTAAACCCGTGGTGGCGGCCATCAATGGCGCGGCCCTCGGCGGTGGTTGGGAAATCTGCCTGGCCTGCCATCATCGTGTGGCCCTGGACCTGCCGTCGGTGCAGCTCGGCCTGCCGGAGGTCACGCTCGGCCTGTTGCCGGGTGGTGGTGGGGTGGTGCGGATGGTGCGACTGCTCGGTTTGGAAAAGGCCTTGCCGTATCTGCTCGAGGGCAAGAAGGTCAATGCGCAACAAGCGCTGCTGGCCGGTTTGATCGATGAGCTGGCGAAGGATCGTAATGAACTGCTGGCCAAATCCCGGGCCTGGATTCTTGCCAACCCCAGCGTCATCCAACCCTGGGATGCAAAGGGCTATCGACTCCCGGGCGGCACGCCGTCTGATCCGAAAGTTGCGCAAATGCTGGCAATCGCCCCTTCGATCCTGCGCAACAAGACCCAGGGTTGCCTGCCAGCACCGGAGAAAATCCTCTGCGCAGCGGTGGAGGGCGCCCAGGTTGATTTCGACACCGCGCACCTGATCGAAACCCGCTACTTCACTGAACTGACCACCGGCCAGGTGGCGAAGAACCTGATTGGCACCTTCTGGTTCCAGCTCAACGAGATCAAGGCCGGTGGTTCTCGCCCACAGGGTCTTGCGCCTTATCTGACGAAAAAAGTCGGCGTGCTCGGCGCGGGCATGATGGGGGCGGGTATCGCCTATGTCAGCGCCGTGGCCGGCATCGCGGTGGTACTCAAGGATGTCGATCTGGCGGCGGCCGAGAAGGGCAAGGCCCGTTCGGCGGCGTTGCTGGATAAAAAGATCGCCCGAGGCCAACTCACCGCCGAGCAGCGCGAAGCCACGCTGGCGCGGATCCACCCCACCGACAGCAACGCAGACTTGGCCGGCTGCGACTTGGTCATCGAAGCGGTGTTTGAAGATCGCGCCGTGAAAGCCAGCGTGTCGGCCGCCGCCCAGGCGGTGGTGGGCGATGATGCGGTGATCGCTTCCAACACTTCGACCTTGCCCATCACCGGCCTGGCCATGGCTGTACCGGACCCGACGAAGTTCATCGGCCTGCACTTCTTCAGCCCGGTGGAAAAAATGCCCCTGGTGGAGATCATCAAGGGGGCGCGTACCAGTGACGAGACTTTGGCTCGGGGTTTCGATTTTGTCCTGCAGATCAACAAGACGCCGATTGTGGTCAACGACAGTCGCGGTTTCTTCACATCGCGGGTGTTCGGCACCTTTACCAATGAGGGCATCGCCATGCTCGGCGAGGGCGTGAGCGCGCCGATGATCGAGACCGAAGCGCGCAAGGCCGGGATGCCGGTCGGGCCTCTGGCGGTCTCTGACGAAGTTTCCCTCAGCCTGATGAGCCATATCCGCGCGCAAACCGCCAAGGACCTGCACGCAGAAGGGAAGATGCCGATTGAGCACCCGGCATTCGCCGTGATTGACTTGCTGCTCAACGAATACAAGCGGCCGGGCAAGGCCGCCGGTGCCGGTTTTTATGAATACCCGGCCAATGGGCAAAAGTACCTGTGGCCACAGCTGAAGAGCCGCTTCGAGAAAACCGATGGGCAGATTTCCCCGCAGGATATCCGGGATCGCCTGCTGTTCATCCAGGCCCTGGAAACCGTGCGATGCATAGAGGAGGGAGTGCTGACTTCGACGGCCGACGCCAACATCGGCTCGATCTTCGGCATCGGCTTCGCTGCCTGGACCGGCGGTGCGCTGCAGTTCATCAACCAATACGGCCTGCAAGACTTTGTCGGTCGCGCCCAGTATCTGGCCGAGCAATACGGCGAGCGCTTCTCCCCGCCGGCCTTGTTGTTGGAGAAAGCCGCCCGCCACGAACTGTTCTGACAGATCCGGGAAGGGGCTTGCCTTGGGACCGTGTTTCAGGGCAGGCTCTGGGGTGTGCAATATTCCCATCATCGTGTCAGGTATTTTTTATGTCGCTACGCATCTGCATTCTGGAAACCGATATCCTGCGTCCGGAACTGGTCGACCAATATCAGGGTTACGGGCAGATGTTCCAGCGCCTGTTTTCGCAGCAGCCCATTGCGGCCGAATTTGTTGTGTACAACGTGATGGAGGGGCATTACCCCAGCGATGACGAGCAGTTCGACGCTTATCTGGTGACCGGCAGCAAGGCTGATTCCTTCGGCACCGACCCTTGGATCCAAACCCTCAAGACCTACCTGCTGGCGCGCTATCAGCGCGGCGATAAATTGCTCGGTGTGTGCTTTGGTCACCAGCTGCTGGCGTTGTTGCTGGGCGGTAAGACCGAGCGCGCCACCCAAGGCTGGGGCGTCGGCACCCATCGCTACAAGCTCGCCGCCAAGGCGCCTTGGATGAGCCCGGTGATGGAAGAATTGACCTTGCTGATCAGCCATCAGGACCAGGTCACCGAATTGCCCGAAAGCGCGACGGTCATCGCTTCCAGCGATTTCTGCCCGTTCGCCGCCTACCACATCAACGACCAGGTGCTGTGCTTCCAGGGGCACCCAGAGTTCATCCACGATTATTCCCGGGCCTTGCTGGAGATTCGCCAGCAGCACCTCGGCGAGCAGATCTATAGCCAGGGTGTGGCGAGCCTTGCCCACGAGCACCACGGCACTACGGTGGCGGAGTGGATGATGCGTTTCGTCGCGCACAAGCCGCAGGCCGAAGCCACCCAAGGCTAACGATCACCCCTCATGTGGGAGCGAGCTTGCTCGCGATAGCGGTGGATCAGTTGGCCTGATGCTGGATGTGCCAGGTCATCGCGAGCTTGCTCGCGATGAATCTCGCACACATTCCAGCGAAGAACGCTCGCCTACAACCATCCCGAGCGCTTGAAGCTCCACCACAGCGACGAGCATCCCACCGCAATAACTCCTAGCACCGCGAAATAGCCGTATTGCCAACTCAGCTCCGGCATGTCCTGAAAGTTCATCCCATAGATCCCGGCCACAGCCGTGGGAAACGCCAGGATCGCCGCCCAAGCTGCAAACTTGCGCTGCACCACGCTCTGGCGCGACGCTTCGAGCAACACGCCGACTTCGATGGTCTGGCTGGCGATGTCGGCCAGGGTTGTCAGGTCTTCCATTTGCCGGGTGACATGAATCTGCACGTCGCGGAAGTACGGGCTCATGTTCTTGTCGATGAAGGGGAAGTCCAGTCGCTGCAACTCTTCACTGATCTCCACCATTGGCGCCGCATAACGGCGCAGGCGCAATACGTCGCGGCGCAAGCTGTGCAGGTTCTGGATATCCCGTTCGTTCAGGGAACTGCACATGACATTGTGTTCCAGCTCATCGATTTCGGCGTGGATGGCCTCACCCATTGGTTGGTAGTTTTCAATCACGAAATCAAGGATGGCATAGAGGACGAAATCTTCCCCGTGTTTCAGCAAAAGCGGACGCGCCTCACAGCGCTGTCGGACGTGGGCGTAGGACGCGGAGTGGCCGTTGCGAGCCGTGATGATGTAGCCCTTGCCGGCAAAGATATGGGTTTCGATGAACTGCAGCTTGCCGTCCTTGCGTATCGGCGAATACGTGACGATAAACAGCGCATCGCCAAAGGTCTCCAGCTTGGGACGGCTGTGTTTCTCCATGGCGTCTTCGATTGCCAATTCGTGCAGGTTGAATTGACGCTGCAGGTTGGTCAGCTCCAGGGCGCTGGGCTCTTCGAGACCGATCCATACAAAATGACCAGGTTTGGCAGCCCAGGTGCTGCCTTCGTCGAGGGTGATATTGGTGACTTTCTTACCGGCGCTGTAGACCGCAGCAGCAACGACTCTACCCATAATGTGGTTCACTTCTTATTGGAAATGGCAGTGACAGGCGGCGTCCAGCTTAACGCGCCCTGTAGCTTGAGAGTCAGCAAAATCTGCGGAGTTCGGCAGCAAAAGAAAACCCACCGAGGGGGTGGGTTTCCATTCAGGCGGCTTGCAACTGCCGGTCCATTGTCGCGATGCACTCGCGCATCTGTTCACGGCATTGGGCGATGAGCCGGGGCATGTCATCCATACTCAATCCGGCCGTAGGAATCGCCGGCAATGAACGTATGAGGATGTCACCGCTGCGCCAACGGTTGAGGCGCATGTGCTTGATGTAGCTGCTCACGCACACCGGAACAATCGGCACTCCGGCGGCTATTGCCATCTGGAAGGCGCCTTTCTTGAATGGCAGCAGGTCTGCGCCCAGATTGCGCGTGCCTTCCGGAAAAACCCAGATCGAGGTGTCCTCGTGCTGCAAGGTATGGGTGGTGGTCAGCATCGACTTTCGGGCCTTGATCGCGTTGCCGCGGTCGATCAACACGTTGCCCGCCAGCCAGAACAATTGCCCGAACAGCGGCACCCATTTCAGGCTCTTCTTGCCAATGCACACGGTACGGCGCGGCACCACGTTGCCGAACATGAACAGGTCATAGTTGGATTGGTGGTTGGCGATGATGACGCAGCCGTTGGGCTTATTCACCAGCGAGTCGACCTGCGTCCGGACCCGCAAACGCAAAATGCACATCGCCGGCAATGCGTACAACCTTGCGCATAAACGGCTGTTGTCCGGGTTGAACGGCCGGCACAGGCCCAGAATCACCCCGAGCACGCCAGCCATTACAAAATGCAGGCCCATCAATAACATACGCAATACAAACAGCATCTACGGGCCCCATCGGGACAAAAGGTTGCGCAGTGTACGGATGTGCACTGTTTTCGGCAATTGCCCCTATAGATGTAGGAAATAGACGATGTTTAAGCGCATGTTTCCAAATAACGTGACAGAAGCGGCCTAGAGCGGTTGCGGACTTTTAAACGGCGCGCGTAGGAAAAAGCCCGGCTCTACAAGCGTCAGCCCAAGTGCTCCTGATCCAGCAGAATCGCACTGTCCAGCGTATCCAGCAGAGCCTTGCGCACTTTCAGCTTGGTGTTCTTGTGGGCTGTCATGTTGATCTTCTTCAACTGACGCGCCGCTTCCAGGGCCGCGCCCTGCAGTTCTTCGGCCGACACCACCTTGTCGAGGAAACCGGCATCCACAGCGCCCTGCGGATTGAACATCTCGGCGTTGATTACCGAGCGATGAAACGCCGACTTGCGCAGGCGATCACGGGCCAGCTCGATACCGGCGTGGTGCATGGTCATGCCGATCTGCACTTCGTTCAGGCCGATGCTGAATGGCCCTTCCACACCAATGCGGTAATCCGCCGAGAGCAGCAGGAACGCACCCTTGGCCACCGCATGCCCTGGGCAAGCGACAACGACAGGGAAGGGGTGCGACAACAGGCGACGGGCCAGGGTCGAGCCGGCCGTGACCAGGCTCACCGCTTCCTTGGGACCGGCAGTCATCACTTTGAGATCGTAACCACCCGACAAAATCCCCGGTTGCCCGGTAATGATCACCACCGCCCGATCCGCCGTCGCCTGGTCCAGCGCAGCGTTGAACGCGGCAATCACATCTGGCGAGATGGCATTGACCTTGCCGTTGTTCAAGGTCAGGGTCGCGATACCGTCTTCGAGATGGTAGGCAATCAAGTCGCTCATGACGCTATTCCTTGTAAGAGAAGTGACGCAGACGTTACCCACCGCCGCAGGTCAGGTAAAGCGCCGTGACTGACTCACCAGTCAGCCCCAGGCTCTGCAAACAGCCTGGCCCGCCCATCCTGCTTCGCCTTCATCTATAGAGCAGCGCCTGCATAGCCCCGAAGATTGGCCGGTTTGCCATGCCCAGGCGCGTTTGAAAAGCCTGACCAAGCTTAACCGCATGAAAATTCTGAAAAAAACCTTTGCCATCGGAAAAGCTTTCGACTACATTAGCGCGCCTCGACAGACTGAACAGTTTGCCGAGATACGGTGAAGTGTCCGAGTGGCTTAAGGAGCACGCCTGGAAAGTGTGTATACAGGAAACTGTATCGAGAGTTCGAATCTCTCCTTCACCGCCACATTTATACGTTAAAGCCCTGATTATTCAGGGCTTTTTCGTTTCTGCGTTTCTGAAAAAAATTCCAGCCCATACTTTGGCCCATACCCTGGATGGCTCAGTGCTTTGCGACCAAAGGTTAATTTTTCCGACAGTTTCTAAGCGGTGTAGTCCAGCAGCGTCCGTCGATCGATCTGACTTGTATCTGTGCTGGAACATCGTGGCGAACTGGTGGTGCACAGGCTTGAAGGCGGTGGATTGGAGGCGTGGGTGGTAGCCGATGCAGAGCACAAGGCCTTTCAGGGCTGACTCAAACGAGTCAGGCTATGGGGTTACTTACAGGCTCATGCACTGCTGTTGCGAAAACTGCCGGGTGTGATGCCGACTACTTTTTTGAAGGCTCGGGTCATGTGGCTTTGATCGAAGAAGCCGCAAGTGAATGACGCTTCTGCGAGACTGGACCCGGTGCGCAGCAGTTTTTGGACCTGGGCGATTCTTTTCTGGATTTGATAGCTGTGGGGGGAGACGCCAACGCTTTTTTTGAACACCCGGATCAGGTAAAGAGGGTCAAGGTTCACCAGTTGCGCCAGTTCTTCCAGAGATAGATGTTTGTCGAACTCGTCTTCGAGCTTCCTCTTGATTTTTTGCACTGCGTGCTGCTCAGCCGCACTGACTGGTTCGATGGGCGCTCCGCTGCGCTCGAAGAGCTGTGTCACCAGATCCAGCAAGATAGTTTCCCGTTCAAGGCTGGAGGGGGATTTTTCAATGATTTGATGTTGATGCAAAAAGGTCCGGGCGAAGTCGGGGGCCTGGCTCAGAGCTGTTTGAAAAAGATGAATATGATCGTCTGTAAAACGCCCTTGAAACACCATCCGATTGACCCATTCGGGGTCGATATAGAGCATTCGATACATCCAGCCCTCATCATGGCCTGGTAAGCCGTCGTGGATCTCCCCAGGGGTAATGGTGACCACACTGCCAGCGACCCCCATGTAGTAACTGCCCCGATAAAAAAGTTTTTCAACACCGCTACTTATAACGCCGATAGCGTACCGGTCATGTGAATGTCGGCCGAAAGATTGAGTGCTGTAACGCGCAGATAGCAACTCACAGTCGCCTTCGGGTATACGCCAGAATTGAACAAAGTCCTTGTCTTTTTGAGGGGCTTTGTTACGGCGATTCTCGTCCATGAATTGTCCAGTTTTGTGCAATACGTATGAAAAAAAGGTCGCTAAATTTAGCACCTATTTCATAACGCAAGCTAGGGGACGCGATGTCTACAAAACTGGTAGTTGGGGATTTTAATAAGTCTTCATGGTCATTTCGTGCATGGCTGGTTCTTGTGACAGCGGATGTTGCATTTGAAACCCTTCAGATCAAACTGGAACAAAACGACACCCGCCAGCGCATTCTGGAGCACTCGCCTTCCGGCAAGGTACCGGCGCTGCTGCTTGATGATGTCGTTATCAACGACAGCCTGGCCATCAGCGAATACATTGCCGGCACATATCCGACCGCCAACCTTTGGCCCCAAGATTCACGGGTCAAGGCCCTGGCACGAGCTGCTGCGGCAGAGATGCACTCCGGTTTCACTCACCTGCGCACGCAGATGTCGTTTGGCCTGAGCACCGGTGACATCCCAGAAAGCCTAACCGCCGAGACCCGAGAGGAAATCATGCGGGTATTCGCTATCTGGAACCAGCTCCGTGAGGTGAGTGGTTCAACACAGTTCCTCTGCGGCGACTTCGGCATTGTTGATGCGATGTTTGTTCCGGTGGTGTTCCGCTTCCGTCGCTATGGTATTGCCATTCCTGAACAACTGCAGAACTATGTCGAAAACATTCTGGGTTATGCGCCGGTACAACAATGGTTGAAGTTGGCTGCTCAAGAAGTTTGAAGGGTTGTGTTGCTGCTAACTATTAAAGCCAGTTAGAGATTGGTTGTTTTTTACTCGTGGAAGAAAAGACCTTTAGGGCTTTTCTGCTATGTCGAGTCTGATATTTGTTGCGCAGGGGGGTATCAGTGTTCATAAAGTTAATGCCGGTCTTTATCAATGAGGTTTCTCATGTCGACTAATAACAACCGGGCAATCATTGAATTGACCATCGGTGGACTGATGCTCAGTCTGTCTGCTCTAGCCGTCGCTTTCGCCCATATCGGCGCGGGTGGCGCGGGGTTCTATCGGATGTTGTTCGCCTCGATCCTGTTCTTCCTGCTGCTCAAAGTGCGCAAAACCCCGGTGCTGCTCAAAAGTGCCAAGGCGCAGGTGTACACCGCGTTGGCCGGAGTGTTTTTGGCCATCGACCTAGTGCTCTGGCACCAGAGCATCTATATCGTCGGCCCGGGCATCGGCTCGATCCTGACCAACTGTCAGGTATTCTTCATGACCCTACTGGGGTTGTACCTATTGAAGGAAAAACCTTCGATCTACTTCCTGGTATCCATCACCTTGGCATTTGTTGGACTCTATCTGTTGTTGCTACCCGAGATGACCAGTGCGGTAGGGATAAAGGGCGTGGTGTATGGCGTGCTGTCGGGGCTGGCGTATGCCATCTGCGTGTACTTCCTGAAGGTCAACACCCAGTTGCCTGACGGCGGAGGTGACAAGATCGCACAGATGCTCAATTTGAGTCTTTGGGCGGCACTGGTTCTGCTGACATACGCGCTGGCAACTGGGGAAAGCTTGGCCATCGTGGATGGGCAAACCTTGCTGATGCTGATCATATACGGGGTACTGGTGCAGTTTGTCGGCTGGCTGCTGGTCAACCGTTCGATCGGAGCCATCAGCCTAGGGCTGGCCGGTCTGATCTTGTTACTGGAGCCGGTGATCACGTATTTCATTGATGTCACCTTTCTCGGCAAAGCCAGCTCCACGTTGCAGATCTGCGGCGCGTTGCTGACTATCTTTGCGGTTTACATCGGTTCAATCAAACCGCCGGAGAAAGTGCAGCCTTTACCCGAGGCGACCTGACAGAAGGTGTATCACGGCAGTATCGTGAACTACGGACTGCCGTGATCCTAGCCAATACGTTACGCGCAGGCCGGCAAGGTCTGCGCGTAGTCGTTTCTATCCGTTGCGACGAACTTCCCGGACCTGGCAGATCGTGCCAGCTCAAAAAAAGGCTGAGAAAAAGCTACTGAATTCCCGGCTAATCGTTCGTATCGGGTCGCTATCCAGGGAACCGCGTCAGCTATAAACAGCGGTTATCAGGGACGTGGCACATCTGTCTTTTATTTACCCAGCAAGAGATCCTTCATCCTTTCCGACCGATCATTGCTCGTTAGCGTTCACTCATAATGTCTTGTGTGATCTTGCGCTTGAATTGCCAGGATTTGCCTAGGCGAACAGTGAGCAAATGTATGGTCAGCAGATAGTAATATCGTGTCGATTCAGAACGCTGGTTCATGTGGTAATTAAGAAACCAGCGCACATGCTTGAGCTGCCAGGTCCAGGGATTGTCTCGCTGCCATCGTTGTTGAATGGCCGCTTGCATGAGTCGGGCTTGCCGTAGGTGCCGCTGCTGCGTGACCTTCGAGCCGGACAGTACGCCGCTTAGGAGCAGCGCCATATCGAAGGGTTTGCTCACATTCGACCTCCAATGTAGGCCGAAACCACATCGACTCGATTATGCCCGAGCTCAAGGCTGATCTGTTGGCGCGCCTGTTGATCAAGGGCGCGATCAATGTGATAACAGCGACCACCATTGATCGGCGCGGCGTGCCCCGTGAGCTGCTCGTAACGCTCGCAGGTGTAGGCCGCTCGCAGTTCATGAAAACCCTTCAGCTCTTGTTCATGTAGCGTTTCGCGGGCGGGGAGCACGGTCTGTTTCAGGAATGCGGCGTAGCTTTCGTCTCGGGCCAGTAAGTCGCGGCTGCCGGGCGGTGACGCATTACGAGCAAACTGCAGCGCCGTTTTCACCTCTTCATTTGCCACGACCCATCTCGGCGCTGAAGCACCTGAACGGCCGCCTTTGGTGCCGTCCTGGATGTTGATGCGACCCAAGTTTTTGGCTTCGCGTTGCAATCGTGGCAGATCCGCAAGGATCGCTTCTCGCAGACGCATACCTGTTTCTCGGGCCAATAGGACAATAGCGGCCACCCGGTCGTATTTTTGTTCGCGAAGAGCCTCAATTACTCGCCGCACCTGTTGGCGGTCTTGGCCATCCGGCGCGTGGGTGCGTACGGTCGAACGCTGCCGTCCTAACGCCTGGCTCGGGCTCGGGATTTTCACATACTGATCACCGCGCAGCGCCGCCAGCGTTCGGTTGACGCTGGACAACCGGTTTTGCGCGGTGGCGATGCTGAGGTCGCCGTGGTCGATTTGCTGACGCAGATATTGGGCATAGTTGACCAGCGTCTGCCGATCGATTTGCCGCGCATCGTTGTAGCCAGGGCCTTGCTCGGACCGGCACCACTTTACAAACGCCTGCCAACGATCACTGTGGGCTTTGACCGTGGCGAAATGGCCGCCGCCGAACAGATCCTTGAGCGCCTGCGGACCGGCGTAGCTCAGTTGGCGACCATAACCAAAGTTGCGACCGTCACGCCTACCGACCAAGGCCATCCTGGAGCTCCTTCGCCTGTTGGCGTAGGTAAGCCAATAGCTCGCGCCACTGGCCGTTCACGGGGGGGAGTTGCCCCCAGTCACTGGGACGAAAACACAGTCGGTTGTCCAGGCAGAACAACTCGGCACCTTCCTGGTGTAGGCGCTCAATCAGATCGCTGATGTGTGAGCTGTCCCCTTGGTTTTTGGCGACAGCGGCGACAGTGGCGACAAGCCCCGTGGTACCTGGCGTGGAGCGTGGCGACAAAGTGGCGACAGTGGTGGCGACAAGTTGTAAATGATGAGCGTTTTTCGCCTGGTCGCGCCGGTTGCGTAGGGCTTCATTGAGTCGAAACATGGCGCACCTCGAAGTGGTGTCCGTCGGTGCCCAGCCATTGATGAGTGATCAACTCGACCAGCAGGGCCAACGTGTGATGGCTGCTTTTGCGGGCGAAGCGCGGGCCGTTGCGCAACAGATCTCGAACCGTGAAACGGCACCACTGTTTTTCCTGCAGCCAACGCAGCAGCCGATCGGCTTCTTCCCGCTGGGTGTTGATCGGTTCCTGCTCGGTCAGCCGTTGGATCTCAGTCAGGTAGTAATCCATCAGCGAGGAAGCGCGCTGGATGTGGGTGACCTCGATCAGGTCGCTGTCTTCCAGTATCGCAAAGACGCCGGCGATCCGTAGCAGATTGTCCGCGGCCTTGGAGGCACTGGGGCGCACGTTGGCCAGTTCGTCGAACTCGCCCAGTTGGGCTTCGATAGTGTCGTGCAGGTTGATCCAGGTTTGCCGGGCCAGGCTTCTTAGGGGCAGGGCTTTGGGGTGTAACGCGCCATCGCTGCCAATTGCCCAAGGACGTTGCAGCAGGTCGGTGATGCGTTGGGAGTAGCGTTTGAGGCTGATGTCTTGGGTGAGATCCACCGGCTGGTAAAAGCGCTGTCCGGCCAAGCTCTGTGGCCAGGTGATCAGGCAGCGGGCGAAGATGCCTTGGCCGTTGAGCAGCGGATCTTTGAGCAGTTGTCCCGCTAAATATGGTTGCAGCATTAGATGCAGGCTCAAGCGTCGGTCATAGGCGCGTAGGCTTTCTCCGGCCATGGAGCGAGAGCGATCGATGGGGTTGCCGTCCCACAGCGAGGACAGAGTGGTCACGGCCTTGAGGCGGTTGTCCCGGCTCATGGTGCTGCTGCCGAGGAATTGGCCGCCCTCATCGCTGAACAGCCCCATGCTGGGCAGACCCAAACACAGGCTTTTGGTCAGGGCTTCGATGGTCGGTTCGCTGCTGATCAGCCTTGGTGCTACGGGCTCTGGCTCTATCTGGATTGGCGTGTCGGTGTGGCCATCGATCGTTGCCATCTGCTTCTGAGATTGCGCAAGTGTGGCGCGATAGCGACTGAGTTTTTCGCGGTAGGCCTGCCATTGCAGGCGTTCCCATTCGCGGGCTGGCTGCAAGGCCAGCTTATCCACCGCCGTCTTGCGATCACCGGAAGCCGCAATAGTGAGCAGGTACAGTGACAGCGGATAGACCCGGCCATCCAAATGCACATTGGCATGCCCCTGAGTGGCCAAGGCCGAGGTGGCCAGCACCGATTGCGCCGCCATGGCCTGCGGCACACCCATCACTTCGGCCAAGCGCTCGACAGCCGGTCCCAGCAGATCACCGAGGGCGGCCACCGGATAATCTAATGGCGTCGGGTTGGCCTCCAGCAAGGGTTGCGGCGGCAAGCTCCAGGTTGATTGCAGCATCATCTGTCTCCTGTTCAGCAGTTGTTTCCCTCACGCTCCCGCCATGGATGTTGAGTGTTATCAGGGATAAAGGCCCATGCGACCTGTGAGGGTGTTCACTGACGCGGAACGAACGGCTCTGTACGACCAAGAGCGCGGGCATTTCCCATCGATCTGGCCTCCTGAACGCATCCGAAGATGCGGGCGGGTGGAGGCTGCACCGGTTGACGAATCCGGCACCGAGAGATCATGGGCGGGAGGAGGGCATCATCGTCGCGAGCGGGGCATGCCTGACTGTCAGTCAGGTGCAGCCTGTCCTGGGCTGCAGCACCGTCGCCAGCGATAATGCGAGACGCGTCGAATCGGTTTTGTCACGCCGATTGTCACGCGGTGAGTTGCCGCAGAGCCCGATAAGGCGTGGGCTGCAGTAGTGGTAGGAGCGCCCGTCTCTTTAGGGGGCAAAGAGACGGGCAACAGGTTGGCGCAAGAAATGGCCAAACGAATAAGTTGCTGCAGAGCAACCAGGAGGGGGCATCAGTTGCCTCAGTGGGCATTCTGGAAGAAGTGGCATCCATCACATCGCTGTGACCGTGCGAGCCGCCGGACGCTAATCGCACTTGGGGAGAACCACCACGATGTGGCGTAGCCTCAAAGGTTCTGGCCACCTGGGTGCTGTCGAGGACAGCGCTGGTACGGTTCTGATTTAGCGCTCGTACTGCTGGCGGTCAACCGTATTTTGGGGGTGACTCTTGCGCCCATTGGTAGCGCTGGAAGACCTTGGCGGCCGGTGGTTTTCCATGGCCGGGTGGTCGTTCGTCGGTTTTTAATGTGAGCCCATGCGAGTGGGAATGCGGAGCCTTCCCGCTCGCGTGGGCTTGGTCGAGAAAGCCCCAAGATCGATGCTGGCAATGGCGACAGTCGCCACCTCTGTCGCCACGTTGCAGGCCAGGTATTACGTGGGTTGTCGCCACTGTCGCCGCTGTCGCCATCCACCACTCGATAAACGTGGTGAGATGATGGCGTGAACATCTCGCTCCTCATGCAACAGTATTTGCTGCCGCATGCCCTGTGGCATATCGCGCCCAATCCTCCATCAGTATTCGCCGCTTTTCAAAAAGATCACCACGTCGATAAGCCGCCTCTACCGCATTCTCTACGGTGTGTGCGAGCGCTTGTTCACAGACCTCTCGAGGATAGTGAGTAACTTCACTCGCCCAATCCCTGAAAGTTGAACGGAATCCATGCGTCGTGAGATCGTCCCGCTTCATCCGACGCAATGTCATCAACATCGCCATATTACTGAGAGGGCGCTTTTTGCGAGCCCCTGCAAAGAGGTGATTGTTTCCTTTAATGCGAGGAAGCCCTGCGAGTAAATCCAATGCCGCTTTTGATAGAGGCACCCGGTGTTCCTTCCCGGCTTTCATCCTCAGTGCAGGAATGGTCCATACCTTTGCTGCGACATCAATCTCTGCCCATGTCGACTCAAGCACCTCACTGGTTCGGCAGGCAGTCAGAATGGTAAAGCGCAATGCTTTAGAGCTCAGATCCTCTGCTTTCTCAAGGGGCGCCATGAAGGCGGGAAGCTCTGTCCACGACATTGCTGCGTGATGTTTCACCGCACGCACTTTTGCGCGAGGTGGTAGCAGTTTGTCCAGATGTCCACGCCATCGAGCGGGGTTTTCTCCATCGCGCAGCCCTCTGGCCTTTGCTGCATCGAGGACCAGTTCGATACGGTTTCGCAAACGGCTAGCGGTTTCGGGTATTACTGTCCAAATCGGTTTGAGGATTTTCAGCACATGCTCAATACCTATTTCCTGCGTCGGAAGATCGCCTATGACCTTGAACGCATAAGTAGCCAGAGTGTTCTCCCACTGCTGAGCATGCTTGGCATTTTTCCAGCCCGTCCTGTGGGCTGCAATGTAGTCGAGAGCAACCTCTTTGAAAGTGGTCGCTTTGGCCTTGGCTGCATCCTGAGCTAAACGTTCGGCTTCTTTTTCCAGTCGATGCCGTTCCATCTCTTCATCCCGACTGGTAAGCGGATCGACGCCTGACTTGCTCAGCTTTCTGGCTTCTGCAGCTTTCTCACGAGCCACCGCAAGACTTACTTCGGAGTGCTTGCCCAGTCCCATGTCTCGGCTCTTGCCAGCAAGCTTGTAGCGGAAGATCCAGCTTGCGCCACCGGTACGGCCGAGTTTCAAGTAGAGGCCGCCACCATCGTTGGTCATTCCGGGTGACCCTGACCTGACTATTTTTTCTACCGCTTTTGTCGTCAGAGATGCCATCACTCACTTCCTGTTTGAAAGGATGATGACTCAATCTAAATGAACTCCAGCCCATACTCCAGCCCATACCTTAGACCCTGGCTTCCCGTAGTCACGCTTGGACCAAAAAAGAAAATATCTGCGTCAAATGCATGTTTTTATAGGATTTTTATGGAAATAATTAAACGTATATGGACTTCTAAAAACACTAAAATGGCGGACTCCTTCACCGCCAAATTCGATACACACAAAACCCCTGGTTTCCCAAGAAAACCAGGGGTTTGTGGTTTCTGCGGTCTGAAAAAATGACGATAGGGGCAATGGCCCCCAGGTGATACGCCGGCAGTGCAAAAGGTGTGAATTTCCTAACCTTGACTCCGCCACCCAAATGACTATCCCCCCATGTAGCCGTGCTACAAAACGGCCTGTTCAACGCGTGGGAAAACTCCGATGCCACCGCTCTCCAACGGCAGGCCCTCCAATCGATTTGGCCTGTTTTGCGTAGCCAGTTTCCTTCTGTCCATTTCTTATGGCGCCACTTTCCTGATCTCCCTGCTGGTGTCCTCCCTGGGGGGAACTGAGCGCGATGCAGGGCAAGTCTTTGCCGTTGCCATGACGAGTACTCTGGTCGCGGTGGTCGCCTCGGGGCATTTGATGCAGCGCGTAGGCGCTGCACTGTGCGTGGCCCTTGGCGCTGTGTTTCTGGTCATTGCGTCCATGGGTTTTGCGCTGCTATCGGACCTTGGTATCGGTTTGTTGGCCTGCGGTTTGATGCTGGGGATCGGCTGGGGACTGTTTTACACGGTTGGGCCCATCATGGTCGCAGCGATGGTCGAGCCATCCAGGCGGACTCATTGCTTCGCGCTTTTGTCGGGCAGCATGTTGACGGGGATCGGTAGTGGCCCTCTTTCAGGCAAGTTGGCCAGCTCCGTTGGGCTCCCCATACAGACGGCTTTCTTCTTTGCCGCCGCCGCAGCATTGTTGGGTGGGCTGTATTTTTGGTGGCTGAGAACGGGCTTTGCCGAAGTGGAGCGCCGCTCTGGCGATAAGGCTCGGATGGGGCTGAGATCGGCGACGGATGTGCTGCGCTCACGTTCGGCGTTGTCCATTTTGATGGTGGGGCTGGGCGGCGCGATCTTTGGCGGCCTGGGCAGTTTCCAGACCAGTTATGCCGCCAGTCAGGGACTTGATTACTCCCTGTTTTTCGTCGGCTTCATGGGGGCGGCTATCGCTTGTCGGTTGTTGATTGCCGGGTGGGTGGTCAGCCGTGACCCTCTCGCGACTTCTTGCCTGTTGACCACGTTGATGTTGGTCGCCGTGACAGGGTTCGGTGTGTGGGTCCATGACAGTCTGAGTTATGGGGTGACCGCCGCCTTGCTTGGGGTCGGTTACGGTCTCAACTATTCAGTCATCAATGGCCTGGCTGCCAACGAGGCGCCACCTGGGCTGACCGCACAAGCGCTGCTGCTTTTCAGCCTGTCCTACTTCATTGGCGTATTCGGGTTTCCCTTTATCGCCGGCAAGCTCATCAGCAGCACGGGCGTGAATGGGATGCTGCTTAGTGTCGGATTGATCGCTCTGCTTGCCTGGGCCTTGAGCGTCAGTCGCTGGCTGGCCGGGCGGTTCTGGAAACCAGCCTTCTCTGAATGAAAAATTCTCCTCAGGCGTGCGATAGCTTCCGGTGGGCGGGGAGATTGAGCACTGGGGCAAGAAGGTCGCGAAGACTGAAGGCAGAAAGGCACGGCAAATTGCTTGATGGACGGCTGCCCGTGGAGCCTCGCCACTGGACAGCATCAGGCAACCTCACAGCAGTATCGGGCAAAGGTTTCTGGGCACATGCCGTTAAGGTCCTCCTGGAAGAGCGTCTTATCAACTGCATGGCTGTGAGAGAACATCATGACCCGATGGATAAATTTTGCTTGGCGCGTCCAGGCGCTTGCACTGTCTTTAATATTGTTTACGAACAACGTCTGGGCTTCGGAAAACACCCAGCACGCGAATGCGACGCTGGTCCGCCAGGCGTTCATTAACTGGCAGCAGGGCAAAGGCACGGCGTTCGATCTGCTGGCGCCCAATGCGAAATGGACCGTGGCCGGGACGAGTCCTGTTTCCGGTGTCTATAACAGCAAGGCTGAGCTGGCCCAAGTCGTGCGGCCGATTACCGCGCGACTGGCAACACCCATTGTCCCCACGGTGCAGAGCATCGTTGCTCAGAATGATGTCGTGGTTGTGCTGTGGAACGGAACAGCCACGACGCTTGATCACAAGCCCTACAACAACACCTACCTGTGGCACATGACCTTCAAGAATGGTCAGATCATTGAAGTCACCGCCTTCCTGGACACCTACGTGCTGAACGATCTTATCCAGCGCGTAAAACCCCCACAGTAGTGGCTGGGCTATCTTGTTGGCTGTGAAGCAGTTCGCTTTTCCGTGGCGTGCTCTCCAAAAGGTTTATTCGATTCAGAACAAAAACCGGAAATGCGTGGTCTTTGTCAGTACCCCAAGTTCGTCTCTCCCTGAGGTCGCACAATGAGTCTGATCGATTGCCCTGAATGCGCTTCCAGAATTTCCGACAAGGCCTACGCCTGCCCACATTGCGGCAATCCTTTCCGGGAGCCGAGTTTCCGCCTGACTGAGAAGAACGTGGGACAGATTGCCGGGGTGACCGGCGTCTGGCTCACCGCGCCGTGGATCGCGCGGATGGTCTTTGGCGTGGTGGCCGTGATTGCGGTGGCCGCGGTGTTGATTCTGCGGTGACTGTGTCGATTGGCTAGCTAGCCGGGCCCGTCGTGCGAACGCTCTGCCGCACATAATAATTGTCGAACTCGCTGCTTTCGACGAATTGGAAGCCATGGCGGATGTAAAAGCGATTTGACGCGCTTTCCTTAAGGGCACCCACCCTGAGCGGGAGCGCGGCCGCATCCGCTTCCTTGAAAATATGACCGAGAACAGCAGCGCCTATTCTTGAGCCTTGCGCGCAGGGCCTGACATACAAGTGGTCAATCAAGAGCTCATTGTTGAGGGGCCTGACCACAACGAACCCAACCCGAACAAGTCAGGTGATCCAGAATGCAAACCGATTCGCCGCTTTGGCGAGAAAAAGTCCGCGTTCACAGGCCATATGGATGACTTAAGCGAAGCGATGAATTCGATGCGCGGTGTAAGTCCCGCCACGTAAATCTTTACTCTGAAAAGGGCTGCCGTTCCACTGTCCGGCCACTCGTCTCCGCTGGATCCATGGCCTGGCGCCATCACCCACCGTGTCCTAGTCTTTCCTGGTCGGCAGGACCACATCGATACTCATTGCACGGTGTCCAGGGAGTCATGGAATGGCGAACAAGAAAGGAACTGAGTTGGTAGCGGGGTTAGAGGCAATCACCGGAGCAGCAGGGATTTTCGGAATCTGTTATTCAATACTCACCTGGAGCGGTGTAGGAAAAGGCTTCAGCCCCTTCAGTTTTGGTTCTTGGAAAAAAACACTGGGCAAGCTTGTCGAAGATGGGCATGCCACGACCTTTCTCATCGACGGCAGAAACATCACCATGACGGGTATCAGTGATGACGGATGGGTATTCAATACAGGGGCTCTTGGCTCCACCGACTGGGCTCGTGCCACTGGCAGCGCGACCACTTATGTCTATTACATCGGTGTGAATAAAGCTTTCGTGAAAAAGTATCGGAAGCTTGAAGCCAAGCTAAAAAAAACCAAAACCTCCTACGATGCTTTCTGGCCCAATCTCCCGACTGCGAAAACCCAGTACCAGAACTGTGTGAGCCATAGCCACTATCTGATTTCCGAGCTGGGACTTGCTCACTGGGGTAATACCGTCAAGGGCTGGTGGATGCCGTCGGCGAGTAATTGGGTGGATTGGTTTAAAAGTTTCGCGCCTGTGCAGCGAGACGGATTCAGCTGGAAATACAAGAGGTTCGACGGCATCAACACGCACATTCCAGGTTAGGCGCAGGCTGGAATAGTTGGCATAAAAACGGCTCGTTGACTGAACGAGCCGTTTTTCCATAGCCGACAGACTCATCACGTATTCAATGCCAATTGCGGACTGTCCGGATTCAACTGCTGTCGCCTGAACTGCCCCGGTGGCTGTCCATGTATCTGGCGAAAACGCCTGGAAAAATAGGCCTCGTCGGCAAAACCGCACAACCTCGCCACTTCGCCCACTGGCCGTGTTCCATTGAGCAAGTAATTGCGCGCCGCATGCATCCGGCGTTCGAGTACCAGTTCGGTGAAGGTCTTGCCGATTTCCTTGCGCAGCCAGTGAGTCAGGTACGTGGGTGACAGGTAAGTTGCCGCGGCCACCTTGATCAGGTTGAGGTCGGGGTCGGCGATGTTCTTGCGCAAGTACTCGGACATCCGGCCCAGCGCATCGCGTCGGCTGACTTCGGCGGCGTTCTCTTCGGCCAAGCGCTTGAGCGGCTCGGCGTACAAGGCGCAGACGCTGCCGATCAGTTGCAGCAACAAGCCCTTGAGCATCTCGCGGGTGCCGAACTGACGGTTCTGGTCCAGGCCACGCATCTGCTCGATCAGCGCGCAGGCTTTGGCGAAATCCTCATCCCCCAGAATGAAGTCCAAGTGTTCCTGGAAGCGGAACGGTGACAGTTCCGGCGCCAGCAGAATCGAGACCTCTTCCAGGTCCATCGGGTCGCACTGCAGATGCGGCAGCAGGAACGTCTGGGAAAAATTGATCACCATGAAGTTGCTCTCGGCCGGGTGCGGAATCACATGCACGCGGTGGGGCAGGATGAAGGCCAGGGTGTTGCGCGGAAACGGACGTTCGACGTTGCCAATGTGTTGCACGGTATCGCCGCCAAGGTTGATCTGGATCTGGAAGTATTCGTGGCGGTGCGGGCTGGTTTCGGCGCGCCGACCCTTTTTGTCGCGGATGTAGAAATCCGTCAATTCGCTGCGTTGCTGCATGACGTAGGTGGGGACTCGGCTCGGTGATGACATCTCCTGGGAATCCTTTGCGGTGCATGACGGTGATGACGATTGTGACTGTGCATCTTGATGATTTTCAAGGAGTCATACGATGACGAAGCTGTTGGCGTGAATTTTCTGTCTCTTGAAAATGGAGGGCGCTTGTCCAAAAACGATAAATTTTATTTTTCTAATTTGCTTTTTAAAAACAAACGCTTAGGTTGATCTTAGAAAGATTCTGAAAAAAAGCACCCATCTGATTTTTTTGGACAGGTTCCTTTGATGCGGTTTTAAACGGGAAAAATGATCTAACAGCTCAGTTGATTTTGAATGGTCGTACGACCACTGTTGAGCCACGCAACCCGTCTCTCCATCCAAAAACAATCAAAAGGTGCGCACATCATGAACCTGTTCCTGCTTCACGCCGACCCTCCCGATTGCTCCTGCGACAGATCCTGTTGCAAGGCCTCTTTGAACACCTGACACCGGCTGTTCGCGCTTCTCATTCCTGTAGCGATTGTTCTGCCCCGGCATCGAGGGCATTGATTTCGGCTGCTCGTAAACATTTCGACGCTTCTAACAATAACGAGGTCCACCATGTCGAACTCTCACACCTCCCAAATTGCCAGCGCCCGGGACGCCGCAGTACCAGAGCGTCTGCCGTCGCGGCGGCGTTGGTTCATGCTGTCGTTGCTGCTGATCGCGACGATCATCAACTACATCGACCGGGTGAATATCTCGATTGCCGCGCCGTTCCTCGCCAAGGACCTGGGCCTGGACAAGATCGAGATGGGCCTGATTTTTTCGGCGTTTGCCTGGACTTACGCGATCGCACTGGTGCCGGCCGGCTTCATCGCCGATCGCTTCGGTTCCCGGTTCACCTACGGGGTGTCGCTGATCAGTTGGTCGACCGTCACCGTGTGCCAGGGCTTGGCCACGGGCTTCGCTTCGCTGTTCGGTCTGCGCCTGGCCGTCGGCGCGATGGAAGCGCCGGCGTTTCCGGCCAACAGCCGGGCGGTCACGGTGTGGTTCCCGGCGCGTGAACGGGGCCTGGCCAGCAGCATTTACGTCTGCGGCCAGTACTTGGGCACGGCGCTGTTTACCGGTGCACTGCTCTGGCTGGCCACCACTTATGACTGGCGCCATGTGTTCTACAGCACCGGCGCACTTGGCATCGTCTTCGGTGTGGCCTGGCTGTTCTTGTATCGCGACCCGATGAACTGCAAGAAAGTCAGCAAGGAAGAACTCAAGTACATCGAAGCCGGGGGAGGGCTGGTCAAGAGCAGCCAGGAGCGCACCCGCTTCAACTGGCGGCAGATCGCCGAGCTGTTCAGCTATCGGCAGGTCTGGGCGATTTGCATCGGCAAGTTCGCCAGCACGTCGGCGCTGTACTTCTTTCTCACCTGGTTCCCCACGTACCTGATCGAAGAGCGTCAGCTGACCATGATCAAGGCCGGGATCTTCGCCGTGCTGCCGTTCGTGGGCGCGACGGTGGGCATCCTGCTCGCCGGGATCGTGTCCGACCTGCTGATCCGTCGCGGCTACTCGCTGTCCTTCGCCCGCAAGTTGCCGTTGGTGGTCGGGTCGATGCTGGGCATGTCCATCGTCCTGGTGAATTTCACCGATTCGAACGTGATCTGCATCGCCGTACTGACGATTGCCTTTTTCGCCCAGGGCATCGCTTCGTCCTCGTGGGCGGCGGTGTCGGAAGTGGCGCCCAAGGAACTGATCGGGCTGACCGGCGGGATCACTAGTCTGGCGGCCAACATCGGCGGGATTGTCACCCCCATCGTGATTGGCGCAATCGTCCACAAGACCGGCTCATTCGCCTTGGCCTTCTGGTTCATCGGCGGCGTGGCGCTGATCGGCACCTTGTCCTATTCGTTGCTGCTCGGCCGTTTGTATCGCATTGAACTCAAGGCGCGTTGAGCCCGGAAAAAAGCTGTTTTTCTCCAACACGAGGCGGCATTCCTCCAACTTCGCCAAGGATTGCCGCCGTACGCTGACCCTTCCAACAGGACTTTTATCAGGATGAACATGCCCGAGTATGTCTTTACCCCGGACCTGCCAGTGACGTTGTCGGTTGTCGGCAGCCCGCAGCGTTTTCCCGTCGGCCGGGTCTTTTGCGTCGGTCGCAACTACCCCTGGCCTGATACCCAGGGTGAATCCCGAGTGCCACCGGTGTTCTTCATGAAGCCAGCCAGTTGCGTGGTGGAAGCGGCGGGTGAGGTGACGTTTCCATCGGTGACCGAGGAGTTCGCCCACGAAATCGAATTGGTCGTGGCCATCGGTGAGGGCGGCGCCCACATCCCTGAGAGCCAGGCGTTGGCTTATGTGTGGGGCTACGCGGCGGGTCTGGATCTGACCCGGCGTGATGTCCAGCGCGAGGCCAAGCGTAACGGTTTGCCGTGGGAGGGCGCCAAGGTGTTTGACGGCGCCGCGCCAATGACCGCCATCGTGCCGGTCTCCCGGGCGGGGCACCCCGATGGCGAGTTGTGGCTGAACGTAAACGGCCAGGAGCGTCAGCGCGACAGCCTCGACAGCCAGATCTGGTCGGTCAGTGAAGTGATCGCCCGCATCTCCCAATCGGTGGCGCTGCGGGCCGGCGACCTGATCATGACCGGCAGCCCGGCAGGCGTCGATGTGCTGCAGCCGGGGGATGTCGTCACGGCTGGCATCGACGGTATTGGCGAATTGGAAATGCGCGTCGGTCCGCGTTTGTCTTACTGAATTCGAGAAAGGAGACCCCACATGTCCAACGCATTGAAAGTGGCTTTGGTGACTGGCGCCGGCAGCGGGATTGGCCGAGCGGTGGCCCTGGGCCTGATGGAAGACGGCTACACACTGGTGTTGGCCGGTCGTCGGCCAGAGCCCTTGCAGGCATTGGCCGAATTGGCGGCCAGCCAGGGGCGCGAAGCCTTGGCGGTGCCCACTGATGTACGCGACCCGGTCAGTGTCGATGGGCTGTTTGCAACCATCGCCGAGGTCTACGGACGCCTGGACGTCGTGTTCAACAACGCCGGAGTCAACGCGCCCGCCGTACCGCTGGATGAGCTCACATTCGAGCAGTGGCGAAACGTGATCGACACCAACCTCAACGGCGTTTTCCTGTGCGCCCGCGGTGCTTTCGGCCTGATGCGCCGGCAGCAGCCCCAGGGTGGACGGATCATCAACAACGGTTCGATCTCGGCCCACACCCCACGACCGTTCAGCAGCGCCTACACCGCCAGCAAACACGCGGTGCTGGGATTGACCAAATCCCTGGCCCTGGACGGACGTGAATACAACATCGCCTGCAGCCAGATCGACATCGGCAACGCCCTCACTGAGATGTCCGTGCGCATGACCAAGGGCGTACGCCAGGCCAACGGCAGCATCGCGGTGGAGCCGATGGTGGACGTCAAGCATGTCGCCGATGCGGTGCGCTACATCGCCGGCCTGCCGTTGTCGGCCAACGTCCTGAACATGACCGTCATGGCCACGGCCATGCCGTTTGCCGGCCGCGGTTGAGCCTGCGTGCCGTTCATTTTCGAGGGTGTGCATTCGTGGCGAGGGAGCTTGCTCCCGCTGGGCTGCGTAGCGGCCCCAGTTCTTTTTATGAGCGCTTCGCACTCAAGCGGGAGCGAGCTCCCTCGCCACACACTGATTCGAGCACGCCTTGATTGCGCTTGAGTTAGTTTTTCCTATTTCGATACGAGGTCAACATGAAGCCAGAAGTCTTGCAACTCAGCCCGATCCTGATCCCTGAAATCAACGCCCGGCTCAACGAGCTGTTCACGGTGCGGCGCTATTTCGAACAGGCCGACAAACAAGCCTATCTGCAAGAACACGGTGCCAATATTCGCGGTGTGATCACCGGAGGGCATACCGGCATCAGCCAGGCGCTCATGGCCCAACTGCCCAAGCTGGAAGTGGTGGCGGTCAACGGCGTGGGCACCGATGCCGTGGACCTGGCCTACGCCAGGGATCGCGGAATCCGCGTGACGGCCACCATCGGCGCGCTGACCGAAGATGTCGCCGACCTGGCGATTGGCCTATTGATTGCCGTGTGTCGCGGGCTGTGCACCGGTGACCGTTACGTGCGCTCCGGCCAATGGCCCCAGAGCCCGACGCCACTGGCCCCGCTGCCATTGGCCCGGCAGGTGTCCGGCATGCGCATCGGCATCGTCGGCATGGGCCGGGTCGGTCGCGCCGTGGCTACCCGCGCCGCCGCGTTCGGTTGCCCGATCAGCTACACCGACCTGCAACCCATGAGTGACGTGAACCACACGTTCGTCGCCGACCTCAAGCAACTGGCCCGCGACAGCGACGCCCTGATCCTCGCGGCCGCCGCGGACAAGGCTGAAGCCATCATCGATGCCGAGGTGCTGCGTGCCTTGGGCCAAGGCGGGTATCTGATCAATGTGGCGCGGGGCAAACTGGTCAACGAGGTCGACCTGGTGGCGGCGCTGACCGCTGGTGAAATCGCCGGTGCGGCGCTGGATGTGTTTGTCGATGAGCCGCATGTGCCTGAGGCATTGTTTGGCAATGAGCAGGTGGTGCTGCAACCCCACCGGGCGAGCGCGACGTTGCAGACCCGCACGCGGATGGGGGAGATGGTAGTGGCGAGTCTGGTGGATAGTTTTGCTGGGAAGGTGCCGCAGGGGGGTGTGACGGGGTGAGGCGCAAGAGCTGCGGCTTCGCGGGCCAAATCGATGAATGTGGGCTACGGGGCGGAAGATAGGTCTCAGGTGTGCAACGGCTGTGCTTGCTCGATCAGCCAATAAAGACCAAAATAACGACCTATTTAAGCGAGAGCCGCCTCCATGCAAATCATTTTGGCTGATGTGGCCGTCAGCGTATCCGAACTCAAAAAGAACCCCTCATCCGTCCTGAGCGGCGCCAACGGCGCGCCAGTGGCCGTGTTGAACCATAACCGTGTTATGGGCTACATGGTCCCGGCAAGTGTCTACGAGGCGATGGTTGATCGCTTGGAGGAGCTGGAACTGGCGCAAGTGGTAAAGGCACGCATCGAGGCCAACGAAACACCTGTTCGGATGTCCCTTGATGAGCTCATTGGCGAGGCTGAGGCTGATATCGTCAATGGGCGTTGATTATGATGTCGAGTGGGATCCGAAGGCCCTCAAGGAGCTTAGAAAACTGGACGGTGCCATCCGTCTGCAGCTTCTGAAAAAACTCCAGTCCCGGCAGAGCAACCCGCGAGTGCCAGCCGATGCGCTTCATGGAATGAAGGATTGCTACAAGATCAAGTTGCGTGGGGCTGGGTATCGACTGGTGTACCGCATTGAGGAAGAGCGGATTGTCATTCTGGTGGTAGCGATTGGCAAACGGGAGCGCGGCAACGTTTACGATTCGGCCAGGAGCCGGGCTGGTATGCAAGAAACAAAGGGGTAAGACGATGAGCGCAGCCCGGAACGACTTTCAAACCGTGATCGCAACGCTTGGCGAGCTACATGCGCTACTGGATCGCCTGCGCGGTGAGTTTGTGCATGGCATCAAGACCCCTGCCGATTATGAGCGTGCGACCGACCTGCTCGATGCGCTCACCGACGGACGCGAACTGAGCAAGACTGAGGCGAAAATTCTCGTTGAGCTCGAGGAGGAAATCCTGGCCTACCAGCGCGACTCCGAACAGTTTCGCCAGTCGAATGCCGCTTTTGAGGCGACCTGCACGCCGGTGCAATTGATCAAGGATCTGATGGAGACGCTCGGGCTCACCGGTTCGGACTTCCCTGAAATCGGTGATAAAACGGCGGTGTCCAAAGTGCTCAATGGCGATAGACCTATCAGCCACAAGATGGCGTATGCGCTGGCGGAGCGGTTTGCGATGGAGCCGAGCGCTTTCTTGACCGCGACTTCAGCAAAGGTGGCGGCTCATATCGAAACTGTCCCTCTTTCCGTTAGCGCTTCAGGTCATTACGCTTTGCACGAGGGCTCTCTAACCGCATATTCAGTGGAAGAGGCCGGTGTCGGTGAGTACAACGTGGTGACTTCCAAGGGCCACAGAAAGACAGCCAAAGAGCCGGACAAGGGATAGGGCAATCATCTGCTGAAAGGGGCAGGATTGGTTGTCGATTCACGGAAGTTCAGGATGACACGCGTTTCGATACCTCGGCCATTGCAGCCAATCCCCGAACCCTCTATAAAATCCCGCGCTGGTATCGCATTCTTCTCGACCGTCGTTGGCCCTGGATATCTGACCCGCATGGAGCATCATCGTGAGCCAATCGCCGCACCCCCTCAACTCCCGAACTGACATTTGCCCGCGCATTACGTCTCGCGTCCTGCGATATACCTGGAGCCTCACCTTACTGACCCTGCTCACCGGCTGCGGAGCGCTATCGGACGTCCGCTCTTTTTCCACTCCCTACTCAACGCCTGATGGTGGTGAGACCGCCCGCTTGCGGGTGATCAGCGATGGCATGGTCAGGGCTGTACCCAAGTCCGATTGCGTGGACTTCCGCCTGCCGGGCGCGGGCGTCATGGTGGCGTTCCGCGATGGCTACGCCAATCGCAACGGCGAAAGCCTGGGCATGCCGGATGACGACAAACACTCATCTTCCACGGTAATGACTGAGCTGCTGGTGCCTGCCGGGCAGCCCATTGCCTTTCATTACATCGGTGCTCAATGCTACAACATGTTCAGCTTTGTCCCTAAGGCAGGAGAGGATTACCAACTGGATGCTGCGGGGCGTTATGAGTGTGAGGTGAGGCTCAAGCAACTGCCTGCGGCAACGACACAACTTCCCCGTTCATTCTTGAAGGACAGCAAACTCTGCAGGGCGACGGATAACTTTTAGCATGGAGGGTTTTCCAAGGACGCCATAACGTTGAAAAAGGAGTTTCAATCATGAGCCCCAGCCCCACGTTCCAAACCCGCCGCCTCATCCTCACACCCCTTGAGCTGACGGATGCACCGGCGATCCAACGGCTATTTCCCCATTGGGAAGTGGTCCGTTACCTGGACAGCCGCGTGCCCTGGCCTTACCCGGATGACGGCGCGCTGACGTACGTGCGCGACCATGCGCTCCCGGCTATTGCAGCCGGGCGCGAGTGGCACTGGATGATCCGCATTGCCGAAGAACCGACACAGAGCATCGGCAGCATCAGCCTGTACGACCAGCCCGGCAACAACCGTGGTTTCTGGCTGGCGCCGCAATGGCAGGGAAAGGGCTACATGCGCGAGGCTTGTGAAGTGATCAATGCCTATTGGTTTGAAAACCTTGAACGCCCCGTCATGCAAGTGCCCAAGGCGGTGGGCAACCTTGCTTCGCGCAGGGTATCGGAGCGCGAGGGCATGCGCATGATCGGGACTCAGCAGGGGGACTTTGTCAGTGGACGTCTGCTTAAAGAGGTCTGGGAGATGACGCGTGAGGTGTGGCTTGAAGCGAAAGCTATATCGAACACCTGATTCCGCGCCACCCAGAGCAACCCATCGAACGCGTCACTGACCCGCCAAGGGACGCCATGCTGTGGTCTGCAGATAAGGCCACTGTTTGAGCAGCAGACCACGCGTTGTTTCTACGCCCTGCAAGGTTTCAGTGCAATTGACCATCGTGGTAAAGCTGCGAGTGGTCAGCATGAAGCTCTCCGACCCCAACGCCTGGCACTGCTCGCTGGCGCCAATGGGTTGGCAGAACATCGGTTGCATTTTCACGTCGTAGCCTTGGGCCCGAGTGAATGCCTGGAACTCCGGCATGGCAAGACGAGCCGGTGTGCCGCTCAGTGCCGGGCCTTGCCAGACGGGGGTGATAAGGCCCCTTGATGGATAGTCGCTCAGCCCCTGGACTTGCCTGGCCTCGAACAGGGCAAAGCAGAACGAAGTATTTGTCGCGTTATTGCTCGCTGACGATGCAACGGGGGCGGCCAAGGGGAGGCTCGGCGTCGGCGCGACGACTGCCGCAGGCGCAGGTGCTACCGAGGACGCCACACCCGATGAGTCGCCTACTTCTACTAGCACATCGATGGGCGCCCGATAACGCCACACCTTCAGCGGCGCCGTGAAACCAGGTCGAATACGGCTGGCGACGGCGGTCAGCTCGGCTGGGCTATTGACCGAAGTCCCGGCAATTTGCAAAACGATATCGCCGGCCAACATGCCTGCCTTTTCAGCGCCACTTCCGGGTACGGGTCCCAAGACCAAGACGCCACTGACAGCGGCTAAGCCGAATTGCCGAGCCACCGTCGGTGTAACGGGGGTGATGTGCAGGCCCAGGGTCCCCGACTGATTGGACACGGGTACGGGCATTGCCGCAGGCGTCACGGATGTCGGAGCCACCGTCGCCGCGGTGGGCACAGGAGCGCTGCCGGCTGAACAGTCGCGTTGTGTGGCGACCTGTTGGATCACGAGGTTAACGGGGTCGGCCGCCATGTTGGGGTATTGTTCCCAACCCCGTTTGGTTGCCAGGAACGTTTCACAGTCCATGGCGTAGTAGGTCGCCGGGTCTCTGACCTTGCGCAGGTATTCCGTGGTTTCGGCTCGCTCGGCGGCGCTGTACATGGGGTTGACGCAAGACGCCAGGAGAGGGGAGAACACCAGTATTGCGGCAAGGCGTTTTGTCGACATGGGCTTCTCTGAGGTCATGGCGTTCAGGCGGGTCCAGGCAAGGTACTATTTGGCCATCATCCTGTCCAACCTCAAACCAACCACTTCGTTGCGGTGGTGATCGAGACGGGCGGCAGCAGGGCGGACGTGCATTCGATATACAACTTAAAGGCACTTTGCCATGATGTGGCACGATCCATTCGAATCCATCACTGAGAAGCGAAATGTTTGCTCCTGCCTTCAAATCAAGCACCAGGCTCGCTGTTGCACTTTCGCTCACTGCCTTGGCTGGCTGTGCCTCTGATGGCGGTCTCGGTGAGGCGGCGGTAGTCGGTGCGATGCTGCTTCCCATGGGAGGAGTGGACACCAGCGTAATGACCAGTGCCGCAGGCCTCGCGGCTGGCGCTTACGTCGTCTCCTCGGTCGCGACTGCGGACTCTGCCAGCGTCTCTCCCGCGACCTCCACCATTGCCGCGCCCCAAGGCCTGCCGCCCATTGACCTGCAAAAACTGGTGACCCGGGAAACGCCTGACCGCTATCGTTCCAAGTCCTGTGAGTACATCGAAATGTCCCTCAGCGAAGTGCCGATGTACCAGGCGAGCGCCGAGCCGATCATGAAGCAGGTCGCCACGGCTCGAAAAGAAGCGGCCAGCCAGGTATGGCTGGAAAAAGCTTGCCAGCCCGCCAATTTACCTCGTGGCCGGATCGGCGCCAGCATCGACACCATCGATCCGAAGCGGGCCATGGCCCTGTCAGCTCCCCCAGCTGGGGTTGTGGTGTTGTCAACTGTTCCGGGGAGCGGTGCGCAACAGGCCGGGATCTTGCCTCAAGACGTGATCGTGGCAGTGGATAACGGGCTTATCGCCGATTCAATCGATTTCAGGGTGGCCGTTGCAAAAGCGCCAATTGGCTCGCGGGTGAACCTGAAGGTATGGCGAAACAACGCGTTCAGCATCGTGCCGGTTCTGGTGGGGCCTGGCGGGACTCAAGTATCAATGACGCCGACGTTGATGGCGAACGGCGTAGCTGCTGCGGTTCCGGTCGATGCACTGTATTGCACTGCCGTACTGTCCACCCAGCACACTTACGGCGCTAGCGTCAGCCCGGTCAAATTGATCGCCGGAGCCGCGCGCGACATGCAGCCCTCGCTCAAAAACTACATCGCCAAGGTGAAGCAGGAACAACCTGGCGTTTGGGGGGATTTCAAACTTAACAGCGCTGTTTGTGCGCCGGGTGCGGTGGTGTGCATGGCCGAGGCCAAGGGGCCGAGTGGCAAGACCCAGAATGCCTTCGAGTTCTGCCACGCGACGCAAGCCAAGGCGGATGCTGAACTGGTCCAGATGCGCCAGGGCGATCCGAAAGCGGTGCTTGTTGATTGGCCTTGAGCTGCAATCGTCTTCTGCGGTTACGATCCCGCAGTTTGAAGTGCTGGCGTGCCCTGGAGGCATGCGCATGATGGGAACGCTGTGGTGCGTTGCTTAAAGAGGTGGGTAATCGGGAGTACCTGTCACCAGAGTCAACGGATGACCAGTCGACCTTTTTCTCGAACGACGCCGTCAATCTCGGCGGGTGCGCACTGCGTCACTTGCACCAGCAGACCGGATTGAGTCAACTGGACTGCGCACTGATTACTCGGGAAGCCTTGAACAATTCTGCGCTGGCGAATGAAGTGCCTCCGCTGTTGCTGACACGAGTCGGCTCTCCCCCAGGTGGAACTGACGTTCATGTCAACGTTCACAACCTTCGGCATGCCGCTCGACATCATCATGAGCTCATTGCGCATCGAGTATTTGATTCCTGCCGACGCCAAGACCTGGGAGGTCATGACCAAGGCATCTGGGCAAGCGCAACACTCACAATGATCAAGGAAGAACCCATGCAACCGTCACTCAATCGAATCATGTTGTATGTCCGGGACGTTCAAGCGACCTGCGATTTTTATGAGCATCACTTCGGTTTTACCAGTGAAAGAAAAGTCGATGACCGCGTCACCGAATTGAGCCCTGCAAACGGTGGCGCGATCCTGATGGTTCACCCGGCAGGTAAGGCCGTTAAAACAGGGCAAGTCACCGTAAAGCTTGTCTTTGATCTTCAGGACGTCGAGGGTTTCAAGGCCAAATGCCTGGCCCAAGGCCTGAGGTTTGGCGCTACGCACAGGGCGGACGGTTACTCTTTCGCCAACGCCAAAGACCCTGACGGTAATTCGATTTCCATCTCCAGCAGGGCGTTTGCATGCCGCTGAACTTTCAAAAGATGCATGCCAATGGCGATGATTTCGTTATCGTCGATTCGCGACATTCGGCCAACCCGGTGACGAGTGCCATGGCCCAGCGAATGGGGGATCGGAACCGGGGTGTGGGCTTCAACCAACTCGCGGTGTTGCTCGATTGCGACGATGCCGATGCCCGCGTGATGTTCTGGAACGCGGATGGCTCCGCGCTGGACGTTTGTGGCAGTGCGACGCGGGGTGCGGCGGATATGCTGATGCGCGAAGCAAATGTTGCTTCGGTAGCGCTGCGCACTAACCGAGGCCTGCTGACGTGCGAGCGTACCCCAACCGGCGACATTTCCGTCGACATGGGTGTGCCGCTTTTCGACTGGTCGGACATTCCTTTGGCCCAAGAGCTGGATACCACTGTGTTGCCACTTGCCGGCAGTCCAGTCGCTTGCAGCATGGGAAATCCGCACTGCACCTATTTTGTCGATGATCTGGCAACCGTTGATATCGCGACCATCGGCCCAGCCATTGAAACCAACGCGCTATTCCCACTCAAGACCAACGTTCATTTCGTCCAGATCATTGATCGCACGCATATTCGCTTGCGCATCTGGGAACGCGGGGCGGGTATTGCGCTGGGTTCGGGATCTTGCTCGTGTGGCGCGGTTGTCAATGGGATTCGTCGTGGTTTGTTGGACCCGCGCGTTGAGGTTGAATGTGATGGTGGAAGCGTGACGGTTCAATGGGATGGCGTGGGTGCGGTCTTTCTTATCGGGCCGGTGGAAGTGAGTTTTTCGGGGACGATGAGCCAGGGTTGAGTCGGTAGGTGTTTCAATCCTGGAGCAGGGATTTGCAACACGTTCCGTAGCGAGGGAGCTTGCTCCCGCTCGGCGGCGTAGCCGTCGTAGACCGGTTGATGCCGTTTGTCTGGAAGACCGTTTTGGCGCGGCTTCGCCGCCCAGCGGGAGCAAGCTCCCTCGCCACAGGGTTATGGCGGTTTGCATCATTTCTCCATAATCCTGAGCCACGGCCAGCGAGCCTGATAACTTTTCGCCTTCTCAGCGAACAAATCGGGCTGGGGGTTCTTTGGATTGATACGAAGAACACCTTGCTCGACGTCGTCCAGGCCATAGGGCGCATAGACCTCACCGGTCTCAACATCCAGTCCAATACACGTACCGGCAACCAAGTAACGATCAATGCCATCCCTGGCCGACTGAAGTTGAGGATAAGGCTTGCCAAACCGCCGACCGTACCAAGGATGGACGCGAGCCTGGTTCTTGATCTCGATGTTGACGTCGAGGTCCTGGAAGACACGCTGGGCGGCGTTGATGACTTCGTTCTCGGTTTCCCAAGACAGATCAGGGTCGAAGTAAAAAACGTCGTAATCCCTCACGCCCCAAGCCGGTGGCCGTTGTGACTGATGATTCCAGACGGCTTGGAACAGGCAGCCAGCGGTGAGCATGCATTGATTCAACCCGAGTGAAGGCAAGCGCGAGGTGATTTGCGCGTTGATTGGATTGGCCATTGCTATCCTGACCAAACGTTCGACCGTCAATGTCATATTCATCCTTTTGGAATCGGTCCGGTCCTGGCGCCCCGACAGATGTTTGAGCAAAATCAGGTGAGCCAAGGCACCCAGTACATAGATCTCAAGGACGCCCAATGATATTGCAAAGCAGGCCAGTGATGGCTGATGACATCAAGACCCTCTGTAACTTTGCGCAGGACGCTCGGGAACTGTTCCATATGTTCCCGAAAGCCCAATACCCTCTGACTGAGGCTCAGTTGGCTGAGGCTATCGCCCAACGATTCGATTCGACGGTCATCGAGGCTGGGAACCGTGTCGTTGGTTTTGCTAACTTCCATCGGGCCGAAAAAGATGGGGTTTGCTGTATCGGCAATGTCATCGTTGCCCAAGAGGCGCGAGACAAAGGCGTTGCCAGTTTTCTTGTGGAAACGATGACGGCCTTGGCATTCGACCGCTATGACGCCACTGAGGTGCAGGTATCGTGTTTCAATGAAAATACGGCGGGCTTGCTGCTTTATCCAAAGCTGGGCTTTTTGCCCTTTGCTGTCGAAGAGCGAGTTTCTCCAGATAATCGTAGAACCGCACTCATCCATATGCGTCGTGTTAGATCGGGCCGCCCCTGGATTCTTTGAGCGGTCTCCCAGAAAATGCCTGAAAACCCAAGCCCATCCCAACGCGACTGATTTACAATGCCGTTCCTTCGACAGAGAGCGGCCGTTCGTGGATGCGTTTTCCCTTGTCTATCAACACCTGGGCGCATGGGTAATCGAACCCGTCACCCAGCAGTTCCTCGGCATTTTCAACCTGAACGGCCGCCTCGGGGTCCTGTTTCTCTGCGCCTCCTACGGTGTCGCCTATGGCCTGTTCCGTTTCAGAAAACACCGCGGCCTGACCGATGCCCGGTCGTTCTGGCAATTCATTGGCGGCAATCAGGTGCATCTGCACCGTTCGGCACTGCTGGACTATCGCTACTACTTCGTCCGGGCGATTCTCAAGATTGCCCTGGTGTTGCCCATTGTTCATCTGGTCGATCCGTACATCCTGCGCTCCGGGGATTACCTGGCTTTTTTCAGCAACCTCTGGGGCGCGCGTCCGCGTCTGGGGGAGAACCTTTCGCTCGCCTTGCTCTATGGGCTGGGGGTGTTCCTGGTGAAGGATTTCGTCCACTACTGGGCGCACCGGGCGTTTCATTCGCGCTGGCTCTGGGCGTTTCACAAGGTGCATCACTCGGCGCCAGTGCTAGTGCCGGCTACGGCCAGTCGGGTGCATTTTGTGGAAAAGATCGTCGAGAAGCTCGGCATCACCGCCTGCATGGGCCTCTTCGCGGGCGGCTTCTGGTATGTCTGTGGTGGTGAGATCAGCCGCTACACGTTGTTCGGTGTGACGTACCTGGTGTTCATCTTCAATAGCCTGGCGGCCAACTTGCGTCACACCCATGTCTGGTTGTCCTTTGGCCCGGTGCTGGAACATGTGCTGAACAGTCCGGCCCAGCACCAGATCCACCACAGCGATGCACCGCGCCATTTCAATCGCAATTTCGGCGTCAACCTGTCGCTGTGGGACTGGATGTTCGGCACGCTCTATGTCACCCGCTCGCAGCCCGAGCACTTGCGTTTCGGCACCGGAGAACAGGACCACGCGCGTTACCTGACGGTGTATAGCCTGATTGTCACGCCTTTCGTTGAAACTGCCCGCAAGTACCTGCCCGCGTTTTCATATCAACGCCAACACGCCACAATGCGCCCAACGCCTGCCCTTGGATCAGCGAGTGCTGACACAGATGAGGCTCAGCGAAAAACCAGCAAGGAACGCCCATGAATTTTTTCAAGAAGCTCTTCGGTTCATCGAAAGCCCCTGAAACCCAAGACGCCCAGCCTGCACCGCAACCCCAGGAGCTTGGCGACCTGACCGAGGCTGAGGCCGCCAATCTGGCCGTCCGGGAAGCTGGCGCAGCGTGCCTGGATCGTCATTGGAGCGCTGTCGGCACGGTCGAGCGGGATGTCCTTGCCTACCTGATCAGCCCGACCTTTTCCGGCGGCCCGTACTGGCCTTCGACCCGCCAGGCCTACCGCGTGGTGCGCCGTGGCGACGCGATCATCCTCGCCACTGAAGGCCTGTCCGATCCATTCGATGATACGGAAGGAATGGGCAACGGTTTCGAGATGGAATTGTTCGTCGAAACCGCGAATATCCCCGAGCACGCCTATGGCCCCGTGGGGGAGGTCGATCCTTTCAAGCGCAGTTGGGCATTCGAGCTGTTGGAGCACGTTGCCAAAACGGTGGCCGACGCGGGCGGCATCACCCATCAACTCGACCAGCACGGGGCGCTATCCCTTGAGCTTCCCGGGCTCAGCCAATCGCATCAAATGAGCGATCAACTGCCCAAGCTCTTCGTGACCGATGACGACTCCACCGGCGTTCTGCTCGGCGCCCCGGCACCGGATTTTCCTACCCAACTGGATGACATGCCCTTGTCTCCGGTCAGATTGGTGCCGGTGGTATTGATTACGGCGGCGGAGCTGGAATACGTGCGTTCGGGAGGGCGAGCGGCGCGGGAGGATCTGGTGAGTCGTTTGAAGGCGGCGGGCATTGGGCATATGAGCAGCCTGCATCGGGCGAGTGTGGTGTGAGGCTGGAACCGGTCATTGAACCTGGCGGTATCCCTTTGGCCTCCTGCTGACTCTTTCAATCCCATTTTCAAGGACGAACCCGTGACCGCATCCCCCGCCAAACTCATCTTCTTGCCCGGCGCCTCAGGCAACACCCAATTCTGGCAACCGGTCGCTGAGCGCTTGACCCACCTGGCGCAGCCAGTTCATATCGGCTGGCCCGGCTTTGGAGACACACCGCCCATGCCTGGCGTGACCGGCATGAGTGACCTGGTGGCGCGTGTGCTGGCCGAGATCGACCAACCCACAGCGCTTGTGGCGCAATCCATGGGCGGTATCGTCGCGGTGCTCGCAGCACTTGAACGCCCAGAGCTGATCACCCACCTGGTGCTGACCGTCACCTCGGGCGGGGTGGACATGTCGGCGCTGGGCGCGCACGACTGGCGCCCGGATTTTGCGGCGGCCAACTCGACACTGCCGAGTTGGTTCCTCGACGACCGCACCGACCTCACATCCCGCTTGGTCGAGTTGCGCATGCCGGTCCTGCTGCTCTGGGGCGACGCTGATCCGATCAGCCCCGTTCGCGTCGGCCAGTACCTTGCCCAACTGTTGCCCCGCGCTGAACTGCACGTTTTCCCTGGCGCCGATCACAGCCTGGGCTTTACTCACGCAGATGAGGCAGCGAGGCTGATCGAGAGACATCTGGCCAGCGAGTGAGCGCAGCGCTTGCCGCTTGTTATCGATGTGTCGGACTGATTGTGCGACGCGGTGTGTTTCAAGACCTCTAGGGCCCCAATACCTTTTCGAGACAACAATGACTGACTACCGCGGACTCATCCTCGAAGACACCCGTGAAGGCGCCACCGACCGCGCCATCGCGCAACTGGAAACCAGCCTCGGTGCCCGCTTGCCGGACGACTATCGCCAATTCCTCAAGACCTGCAACGGCGCCTACGTGGAATACGATGTGCTGGCGACCCTGGCCAATGGCGACGAGGAGCTACTGAGTTTTTCACTGTACGGGCTGGACCCGGACAAAGAGTATGAATCCAACCCCTTCGAACTGGAGCAACTGCGTGCGCAGCCCGGTTTCCCTGCAACGGGATTGCTGCCGATCGGTCGCGACGGCGGCGCGAGTATCTTGCTGCTGGACCTGCGGGAAGGGCGCCAGGACGTGGCGGCGATGGTGGCGGGCTTACCTGCCTGGACTGGGCGCCGTCAGCAGGGCGATGAGTACGTGGTGCTGGCGGATTCTTTCAATGGCTATCTGGATTCGCTGCATTTATCGCAAGAGCGGATCGAGGAGCATATCAATCACTTCAACATCAGCCCTGAGAGTATCGAGGCGACGTTGGAGTGGTTGGATAAGGGGAGTCCGGGCTGGCGGGAGCGGTATCGGGAATTGTGGAATGCGAGGGTTGTGGATCGGTTGATTTGAAGGTTGAGTGGTGGGTGAGTTTCGCTTTTATGGGTGTATACAGTAGGTCCCTTTTGGATCGAAAGTAGGCGGTCATGGCTGACCGCTTTCGGCCAGAAGCAGTCATCCAGAATCGCTTACGAAATCGGAACATTCATCCGACGTTGCAGGCGAAGCGGGGCCAATCTCGGGCATATTGGTGAGCGTATCAGGCGGTCAAAAAGATCCGCTTGGCAATATGAATTGCTAGGCTCTGTACGAAAAGACTTGTCCTGACATCGTGTCCGACCTTCTTGCGCGGATCCATATAATCATCGAGAGGAAATTTTCAGATGACACAGGACAGAGAGCATCCACTAACTGAACTGATATCGATTGCGGCCAAAGCCGGTGTAGGGCTTTTGCCAGGAGGCGGACTACTCACTGCTGGCTATGAAAGCTTGCAGATTTTGAGTAAGCAGGCAGCGATTCAGATGGAGCGTCGAACTGAAAAGCGCTACGAGGAGTTCATCAAGAATGTCTTTGAGGGTGAGGTCACACCAGAGGTGACCCAGCATCTCACTGCTGATGATTACACCGCGCTCCTTTCGGGCTGTATGAACGATATGGAGAACGAGAAAGCCAAATACTATGGCCGTTTGGCGGCTGCGATCGGTAGAGGTGAAATCAAGGGCAACAGCAGGCGATTCATGATTATTACGCTCAGCCAACTATCTGAGATTCAGCTTCAAATGTTGCGAAAATCTTTCATAGCCTCCCAGTTTTCGTTACGTCCTAGCCAGGGCAGCGGGCAGTTGGATGCTATTCAGATATTGCAGATCAGCGATCCGATTCAGAATCATGAGTACAACGACCTCGTTAGCAGGTCACTCTACGACACTGACAAGCTCTCAGACTTAGCAAAAGACCTAGTTAAAGCTTGTTTCGATCCGCAAGAGCTTCAGCCAGCAGCCATCGGTCATTTAGAGTGGTATCCCAGAATAGTGGATATTATTTTTGACTCGAATAAGACAGATCTAGTCTTTTCGTTGATTGATGCTTGTTGGGCGTCAGCGATTCGTTCGACAAATCGGGGGATTCAGATGATTGATCGAGCAGTTCTAGCCCATTTCGCTAGTCCGCACGTCATGATCATGGGGAGCGACGCTGAACCCGATTATTTACCGACCTTGAAGGCACGAATGAAAGATAATGACGTTCTTTTTGTGTGCTATAACAATCACGAACCACTCATTCGAGCCTATTACCCCCACAGCACAGTCATCAATACGGGTGATTTGTCTACGGTCGAGATCACTGAGCAGGTAATGACGCGGATCAAAACGGCGAACGGCTTGGCAATTTAACCGATACAAGGAACGTTATGCGACGCATTCTGCGTAAAAATTATGCTGCATGTGTAGCCTACTTATAGCTAGCGTTTAAAAGGATAAGCAATGAGCCTGGAAAATAAATTGTCCGGATGGACTGGCCCTTCGAGTGACACCGAGCAGGACAAGCAGGATAGAACGGAGCGAATGATTCGCCAAGCGATAAACTCACACGAACCATTCAACAATTGCTCGTTGAAGGTTTATGCGAAAGGATCTTATGCCAACAACACTAATGTGCGCTCAGATAGTGATGTCGATATAGCGGTGGAATGTACAGAAGTTCTATATTGGGAGGAGCATGAAAAAGGAAATTATACGCCTGGCAAACCATATGAGGGGATTTGGACCCCAGCAAAGTTGCGAGCCGAGCTTCTTTCGGCTATGAATGCAAAATTCCCCGACCAAGTAGACTCCATGGGGTCTACCGCAATACAGATAAATTCTAGCTCAGCGCGCGTAGATGCTGATGTCGTTCCATGCTTTAGCTTTCAATATCACCTGAGCCATGAGACGAGAAATGGAACTAAAATATTCAAGACGGATGGCACTAGTATCGTTAACTATCCAGCTCAGCAAATGGAAAACGGGACAGCTAAGAACAGACGAACTGGTAATGCCTATAAAAAAGGGGCGCGACTTTTAAAGCGCGTTGAAAACGCAATGGCAGGAGATGAAATGTTTCGCGAACTGCCATCCTTCTTTATGGAATGCCTAGCCTACAACTGTCCAGACACCGTGTTTGCTCATTCAACCTGGACAGAATGCTTCAGAGCTATGCTTCTTCATATTTGGGACAGTCTTCAAGGTGAAGAGCCGGACTCTGGGCGCTGGGTAGAGGTGAATGAATGTTTTTTTCTATTTCATCCAAATCAAAAATGGACTCGTGAAGATGGGCGCGAGTTTTCAAAAGCAGCTTGGAACTACTTTGGATTCAAATAATGCGCAATGTAACACTTAAAAACTCGCTGTATCTGCTAGTCGGGATTTCAGCAATTGTTTGGTTCTCGATTGCCTACTTCAGCGAGCTAGATCTATCTAAGATGCTGGATTTTTTTGGATTAATTCCGAAAGTTGTGAGCATTGATCTTTTGGTGGTAGCAGTATTTGTTAAATGGGGATGGAGATTTCAAATATTTAGAGGTTGGCTTGTTCCATTTCCGAATTTAAATGGAAGCTGGGTGGGCTTTATTTATTCGGATTGGAAAAATCCAGAGACGGGCGCAAAGCCGCCTCCTATACCAGTAATGCTGACTGTGAATCAATCTTTCTTCCACATTAGCTGCATGATGCGTACGAGTGAAATGGAAAGCTCTTCGTATTCTGAGGGCTTTCTTATCAATCCTGATCGACAGATTAAAAGCGTAGCTTATACCTTTACTAGCAAGCCCAGACTAAGCTTGAACGAGCGGAGTATTCCCCATGATGGAGCAGCAGTATTTCAGATCATTGAGAAGCCAAAACAAAAGCTAGTGGGTAGGTATTGGACGGAAAGATTAACAAAGGGTGAGATAGTTCTACGGTACTACTCAAAAGAACTTCTAGATGAGCTTCCAGAAGACTTGGGCGAGCATCCTGTAACAGAAGTTGATAATCGACGCTAACTAGGTGTTACTATCGTGCTGGCTGCTCTACAAGTTATAGCTGCTTTAGCTCGGCAAATTATCTCGCGAACTCTTAATGTCTAACAGGTCTTTACGGACAATACAAATCGACAGGAGGCTTGTTTGGTAAATACTACTAAGCCTTCTCCGAACGTACACATTATCAATGTTAATGCTCTTACGTCCTCATATTCATAAACTTGCGACTGACGGCTATTGGTCGGGAGCAGCTCATACTCCTACGTCTGTTTATGGCCGGTAGTTGCCGTTCATTAACGGTCACTACCAGTCAAGAATAGTCAAGAGATATAAGCATCCCAATGCACGCTGCGCATTACTAAACGACCGGTCACCTTTGACAGTAATGCAAGCAAGCGAGCTAGACCTACCCCTGCATCATTGATCTGAATGTACGGAGCAAAACTATCCTGCACCAATAGCACTCCATCGTTCTTAATCAGAATTCCCTTTGTGAGATCTAAATAGACATCTGGCTGACCTGCAGTAGGCAGTTCAGTTAGCTTTCGCTCAATGACATCCAAGGCGGATCCGCCGTATGTGAGAACGACATTTAATATTCTTGCATACGGCCAGTCCAGATCACCTAATTGAACACCCTCTAATGTGCTTGGTACCAACGTGTTGACACTTGCAATGTTGATCGCAATAGTTTCGAGAGTAGATGGTGATATTTGTGTTTTAATTTCAAAAGTTGCTACAGCTCCCTCCTGAAATATAAGATCATGACCACTGGCGAAGGGTAGTCGTGGCATCGACCGTAACATCAGTACGATATCTTGTTGTTTGGACCGCTGCCCACTCGAGTCAATAATCATCCCACTTACAACGCTGGTCATTTCTGGGAGATGCGCAATAAGAAAATCTTGGATAAGACGCTCACGCGCTGAGCCAGCAGTAGCAGAGTGACCTAGCACGTTGCTCATTTCATATTGAGCATTTAATGCTTTCACAGCTCCTTTGCAGTATTCGACTAGCGGTTTCATTAGACAACTCTTTTTTGATTTTACGTAAGCCACGATTCTGAGGGAGTCCAGGAGTGGTTGCAAATGGCCGATTTTTGCCCACCTGCGTAGGGCAGCTATTGGCCCTAAGCGGTCGGCCATCAACGTCCGCTTCTGGCCGAAACGAGCCATTCGCGGACGACCTCTATTGGCCGTATGCTGCCTATCGCGAAGGGTCGCAATCGGCCAAGTAGTCATCCGATCTCGTTTTTTAGCTATCTTCTGGTCATGCGAAATGACCCACCCTTCGATTTCTTCAGAGGTCGGTTCATGAATTCGAATCTTACAATCTCAAATTTTTTGGGTCCGTGGTGTGGGGATTCACCTACAGGTCTGATGCAGCGTTGCAGGGCGGTCTGGGATACCCCTTTAGCAAATTTGACCGACCTGATGGTTGCCACTTTTTTGAATCAGGACATCGCTGTCACGCAGATGCTTATAGAAGCAAAGCGCCGCATAAAAGAGCAGGAACGAGATGGGAGCGAGTACTTCGAGGGCCAGCTTCTCGAAGCCATGAAGAGCGTGCAGTCAGGGGAGTAAGTCATCCCTTCGCCGCTTGAATCCAGTCTTCAGTCAAGGCGTTCGATGGCGCGTGCAAGATTTGCGCGTGCCTGTTGCTCGAATGCGTCGAAGTACGCTGCGGTCGTATAGAGGCGCCCGCGCGCCAGGAAGCCTTCAAGGACCTGGCGCCGTTTTTGGCGGTACACCGGCAGAGGCACAAACTGGTATTCGTGGCGAATTTGCTGGTCGTATTCCTCGAACCGTTCGAACGACGCTCCAAGGATCGCCAGGTCCGTGTCCACCAACACCGCTTCGTCTGCCGACGCCGGGGCGCCGTCGTGTCGCGTCACCATGATCAGGTTGTAAAGCCTGTGTCGCGTTTCATCGCCTAGGCCACTATCACGTGCCACGTCGTCCAACCATTGCGCGCTGCGCAGTTCGTTGTCGCTGCGAAGGGGGTCGTAGATCGCGTCATGAAACCATAGCGCGAGGTCGATTTCGGCGGGGGCCAGGCAGGTCGCGTTGACGAATCGGCGCACTTGAAGGCATTCCTTCAGATGCTGGAGGTTGTGGTAGGCGCGGTGCGGCTCGCAGTAGTGTCGAATGAGTTCTTCGTATGTCTCGCGTGACACACGTACGACGCCAAGCTCCGCCCAGACGCGAGCCCAGGCGTCGAAACCCGTGACATCAGCCGCGTCTAGGTCGCCGTGTGTGCTGGCCGTGAATTGACCGTTCTCTTCTGGCGAACCCGTCATCGTTTCTCCTGCGCTTCAAAAATGAAAAAGGTATTTATTGGGCATCACCCGCCGGTTCATCTTCGACATCTTCCGGTGGCGCTCCGTAAGGTGCGCCAATCTCGACCCGATCAGCCTTTACCCAACCGGTATAGTCGTCGCCGCTCTTGGCGATGAAGTTCACTTCCAGCCATGATTCGTCTTCAAGGCTGGAGTAAACGGTGAGAGAGTCGCCGGGTATTACGAAAATCTTCTTATTGGCACAGGCTTCATCTGGTGCTTCGTGGAAATGCAGGCGCCCGGTGCCAATGACCTTGCCTTGCACTGACGGATGAAACTCAGGCACCGTTCCGGAGATCTTTTCCGCCAGGGCAGAACAGTTGACAGCGGCCTGGCTCAGGCTGCTGAAAAGGCACAGGCACAGGCACAACACGCTTGAGCGCAGGTACATCTTGGCGAATTCCGTTTGGGGTGGAGGCGTAAAGGATAGTTAAGTCGCAAGCTATTGGAAAAGAGACCTATCCAGAGGAAAAGAAGACAGCATTATTTTTCACGGTCAGCTGTGTTTGCAGGACGAAGCAGTCACCCATGTTCCGCTGCCAGCATCGACCTGAACTGGGAAATGATCTCTGGAGATAACCCGGCAGCTTCGAACACTGCGCAGGTGAAGCTCACAGGGGCAGGGCCTGGAGCAGTGATGATGCAGTCCGCAACCACAGCGACTGGGCTGCTTCGATAAAACTCATTTCCTTCATAACCCACGGTATTTTTTTGCAAGAAGTCGGCGCTGTTCGAGGTATGAGGAACCGTGTCGAGAAGCCCGGCCCTGGCCAGTGCCAGCGTTCCCCCGCAGATACCGGCAATTGTCGCTCCGCTTGATCGACTCGCCTGAAGAAAATCGCCAATATCGGGTGCTTCCGCACGTTCCCAGACCATGCCTCCAATGATGACGACAACGTCTGGTTTCCACTCCAGGCATTCTTGCAAACTGCTATCAACAGTTACGGCCAATCCACCCTGTGAGCGGAACTGCCCCGTAGCAGGAGCGAAAAACCTGACGTCGATCCCGTAAAAAGGGGACGCAGTTCCAGCGATGAAAGCATATTCCCAGTCCGCAAAACCGGGTGTCAGTATCAAACCCACGCGTGCCATCAGTCAGAATCCTCCATGAATGCCAAATGCCTGCCACGGCATTTTCGTTAAGCCGCAGCGAGTCAGTACCATCGGTTACAAACTGGCTTTTTTGTCTGCAGGTGATTGCGCCAGAAACTCCGCTATCAGCGATGCAACCTGCTGCTGAATCACTTCCCGAGCACGACCGCCATCACCATCCCGACAAATGATCCCATCCCCCGGCACTTCCTCCTCAAGCATTTCCTCCGCCCCGGGCTTACACATCGACATGAAGCTGAAATGGCTCGCATCGCTGATCTCGATGTAACGGCTAGACGCTGGGGGCAGGCGCTTGGCCAGGTTGGCAGATTCCAACTCAGCGGGAAGTTCTTGCGACGGTACCCCGGCAGCGATCACCAGAGCGGGGATAGGCAGCGCGGCCAAGCTTTTATCGGTCAGGCCCCGTGAAAGGCCGAGGTCCAATGTCACCACCGCAGTGACGCGTTTATCGCGCCAAGCGGCGGACAGTTCGGCCTTTGATTCAGCGGTGCCTGCGGGATTCATCTGTTCGTAAACGGTGCAGCTGGCTAGCTGCGGGTGGGTGCTGCAGTCTTGGGCGAAGCGCTCTGGGTCGAAGCGAGCGCCGGCAATCTCCAGGGCCGTCCAGCCGCCGAGTGAATGGCCCACGGCTGCAATTCGACCATTGGCGACCCGGCCAAATTTTTCAGGCTGGGTCGTGACCGCATCGATGGCTCGACGCAGATCAACGGGCCGCAGCCATAACTGCGCCGCCGCTTGGGGGCTGCGGTCATGGGTGGTGCTGCCGGGGTGGTTGACGGCGGCGACGATGTATCCCTTGTGGGCCAACGCACTGGCCAGCCAGATCTGGTTGCTCCAGTTACCCCTGTATCCGTGAGAGAGCACCACCAATGGATGTTCGCCGGCCGTTGGCGGCGCGTTACGCACGGCAGACGCGCCGACAAACACCGCGTTATCGGCGATCAGTTGCGCGGTTTCGGTCGTTGCGCCGGGGTACCAGACGACCATCTCCAATGCGCGGCCATTGTGCGGATCCGACAGGGTGGAAGATTGGAAACCGACGGGGTTTTCATCAGCCAATGCGGTCGTTGTCAGGCAGGCCAACAACAGGGCGCCGAAAGCTGTTTTCAATGTCGTTTCTTCCTTGATTAGACGAATGGGGGGCGATGAGCACGGGCATTAAAGCTCAGATTCGAACCGCTGCGCATCACTTTCATCAACCCGAGAAACTAGTCCCCGAAAGCAAACCCCGATGGTGCGAATCGGTCGCTGGTGTCCATACGAATATTGCGCAGCGCCACGGTTTCCAAGTGTGACGCGTAGAGCGACTCCGAGAAATAGCTGATCAGAATGGAACGACGGCGTGCGCCGATCACGTTCAGGCTGCCCGCATGCACCAGATCGACATCGAACACCAGGATGTCACCGGCAGAGCCCGAAAGCTGTATGGCGCCTGACTCGTCATTGAAGTCGAAGGGCGGGGCATCCGGCTCGGGGCGGTGGCTGCCGGGGACGATCCGTGTCGCGCCGTTTTCGGGGCCGTAATCGTCGAAGAAAGCCAGGGCGATGGCGATGTCGCCTGGCCGTTGGGCTGACAAGTCGCGGTGCAATTGTTGGTGGCCGTTACCGGCAAGGGGCTCGCGGCCTTCCACTTGGGAGAGGAAGAACCGCTCGCCGATCAATTCACCCGCCACGGCCAGTAGCTGGGGTAGACGACACACGGCCTGAATCTTCGGATCATCGTCCAGCATCGAACAGCGCCAGTCGATGCCGCGGGGCACTGGCCATTGGTCCGACGGTCGCACGCCTGCATCGAACACGGCACGAAGGTCGGCCAGCCACTCGTTCGGGATTGCTTGACGGAGCAGGGCGTAGCCGTCTTGGTGGAGTTGTTTGTGGTCAGCCATGGTTCGTCCTTGGGCGGGCATTTGGAAGGCTAGTCTGTAAACCAAAGTGGGACCACCCGACATTGGTAAAGGACGGCGACCAGAGACAATCCCGGTAGGTTTGCAGTTATCATCCAGCCACCATCCAAGAAAAGGACTTCACTGATGAAGCGTTTGTTCGCCTGCACCCTCCTGACACTGGCCGTCATCGGCTACGCCAAGGCCGACCAGAGCACCTTCGAAGAAACGAACCAGTGTTCGGAAGATATCGATTGTCAGGGCGATTTCATCTGCAAAAACGGCCAATGCGACAGCCCTCAGCTCCAGCGAAGCCCTGTTGCAAAAAACACCGCCAAGACTCAAGCCGCACCACCCGCGCCTCCGGGTGTTGCCTATCAACCGCTGCCCGTCAATACCGAGCGTGCCGGACCTTTCACCACGCAGACTGAGGCGATGGCAACTGCGCTGAATTATCAATCGCGAGCGGGTGTGATGAACGTCATGGAATCCATTGTCGAGCAGGCCGAGTACACCGGTTATGTGACGATTGAAAAGGCTTATACGTTTGGTCCGAACAAGTATGTGCTGGTGGTTTCCACGGGGGAGGGTGGCAATGCTTGCCCGGCGTCGACCTATGTATTCAGTTTCGACACCCAGGCCGAGCGCGTTGATGGCAAGCGTGAAGTGGACGGGTGTTCTGAATTGGTCGAGGCCATGGCGCAAGGGAACAAGCTCATGGTCAAGAAGGAGGGCGCTGCGACTGTTGTTTATAACGGGATTGTCGAGTAGTTCAGGTCGACGATGCACCCGTGGCGAGGGAGCTTGCTCCCGCTTGAATGCGCAGCGCTCACGAAAGGGGCTGCTGCGCAGCCCAGCGGGAGCAAGCTCCCTCGCCACAGGTTATCGGCGGGCAGGCTTATAGGGTGGTACCTGCCGGTGCCGCATCCAATCTTCGGGCAATCACATCCATCACGTCGCACCCATCACGCAGTGGGATGCAGCACAGTTGTGCGAGGTCCTGAAGGGTTGCGGGGTCGATGGTCTGTTCATCACGCATCGCCAGATTCTCCAGGAATTGGGTGGCGGCACGGATTCATCATGCGAGCCTTTGAATACGGCCAAGTGAGGGACAAGCTCGTTTCGATCTTTTCCTGCCCAGTGATAAAAACCTGAAAATAGAATTTTGTGAACGTCGAGTACAGTCTGGAAGGTAATGGGTTTCTTTTTCGCCAGACAGGCAAGAGCATCTTCGATACTAGCCTCGAAGGAAAGATGTTCAGATTCTTTTACTTCAATAGGATCTTTAAGACGTGGTGAGTTTTGAAGATATCCAGCGGTTTCGAAATCACCGAACGGATCAAAACTCATGCGCTACATTTCTTGGCGCGTCTTTTCTCCTGAAGGTACTCGCCTTGGAGCGTCAGGATCTGCGACTTACTCAGAACGCCTTTTCTCTTGAGATTGACGAGCAACTGTTCGATGCCATCCAACTTGACGACGTCTCCAGCCAGACGAGTGATGGTTGCAGCCATACGGCTTATACCGTCTAGTTCAGCCGTGACGTTGTGGGCTTTAGCAAGCTTTCGGACCTGAGTTGCTACACTGTCGGTAGCGGTTTGCATCATTGGGGAGTCCTCCACTACAGCCAAACCACGGCATGGAGCTGTTCTTTCGTGGCGAGGGAGCTTGCTCCCGCTTGAGTGCGCAGCGCTCACGAAAGGGGCCGCTGCGCAGCCCAGCGGGAGCAAGCTCCCTCGCCACAGGTTGTCGGCGGGCAGGCTTATAGCGGGGCGCCTGCCGGTGCCGCATCCAATCTTCGGGCAATCACATCCATCACGTCGCACCCATCACGCAGTGGGATGCAGCACAGTTGTGCGAGGTCCTGAAGGGTTGCGGGGTCGATGGTCTGTTCATCACGCATCGCCAGATTCTCCAGGAATTGGGTGGCGGCACGGATTCGGTAGGCGGCTGAGTCGAGCAGGATGTGTAGCGGGGCGGTGGTGTCGACGTAGAGGGGTTGATCGTCGGCGTTGCTGGTAAGGCCCATGTATTGATTCATAAGTAAGCTCCACTGGATAGTTTTGCCCACTGCGGGTCGCCAAACCCGGCCACCATTTGGGCGACTCGAAGACTATAGTCGCCGCCGCAAAAAATACGCAAGGGATTGATAGCGAAGGAGATTCCCAATCATATGTAGGACGTTGCCATCGTCGTAAGCATCCGAGCTGTACGTCTTACAACCCTGTAGTCTCGTTACCTACATCAAGCTCATTCCCTCCGATGCGTAAGACATTTCTGTAGTCTAACCTTCAGTTTCCGCCCTTCCCCCCCATTTGCCCCCCGACGCCTCCCACAATCCAATCGCGCATTCCCATCCGGCGCGGGATAATACGGCCCTGCTTGGGGTCATAAGCGTTTCCCCCCTCGTTGGTATTGGCGTCTCAGAAGGATCGAACGCAATGACAGATTGGCTTCAGAGCTCTGGAGAAATGGCTGAACGGGTTCGGCGCCATCCCTGGGGGGACACGCCGCTCGGGCCGCCTTCGCAGTGGCCTGATGTGCTGAAGACCACCGTGGCCCTGAGCCTTGCCTCGCATTTTCCCCAGGCCATCGTGTGGGGGCCGGACCTGATCACGTTGTACAACGACGCGTTCCTGCCGATCCTCGGCAGCAAGCCCGAGGCGCTGGGGCGGCGGTTCGATGAGGTGTGGCGGGAGGTCTGGAGCGATATCGGGCCGATCGTGCGCGCGGCCTTCGATGGGCAAGCGACCTTTATAGAGAACTTCCCCCTGGTCATCGAGCGCGGCGGCGGTCCCGAGCAGGCTTATTTCACGTTCTGCTACAGCCCCATCCGTGACCAGTTCGGCAAGGTCGTGGGCATGCTGGATACGGTTACCGAGACCACTTCCACGGTGTTCATGACCCAGCGGCTGGCGGTGCTCGATGCCATTGGCAATGCCGTGGCGAATGCCACCGACCCGCAGAGCATCATGGCAGCCACCACACGGATCCTGGCGGCGCACCTGAACCTGTCCAATTGTGCTTACGCAGACATGGATGAGGACGAAGACGGCTTCACCATTCGTGGTGATTGGGCCAGGGTGGGTTCGCCCCATATCCTTGGGCATTATCGACTGGCTGATTTTGGCCGACTGGCGGTCACTAAGCTGCGGGCCGGCAAGCCGCTGGTGATCAACGATAACCTCAAGGAACTGGCGTCGGAGGAAGCGGCGACATTCCAGGCCATTGGCATTGCGGCCACCATCTGCGTGCCGTTGATCAAGGGCGGGCGATTGACCGCGTTGATGGCGATCCACGATAAAACGCCGCGGGTCTGGTCATCCAACGACCTGGCGCTGCTGATGGAAGTCACCGAGCGATCCTGGGCCCACATCGAGCGCGCCCGTGCCGACGCTGCCGTGCGCGAAGGCCTGGCGGCCCTGGCCGAATTGAACGCGACGCTGGAAGAACGGGTCGAGGAGCGCACCACGCGCTTGAAACAGACCGAAGCGGCGCTGCGCCAATCGCAAAAGCTCGAAGCCATCGGCCAGCTCACCGGCGGCGTGGCCCATGACTTCAACAACCTGCTGACCATCATTCGCTCTTCGGTCGACTTCCTGCGCAAACCCAGCCTGTCCGAGGAGCGTCGGCAACGCTATATGACGGCGGTGTCCGAAACCGTGGAGCGCGCCTCCAAGTTGACCAGCCAGTTGCTCGCGTTTGCCAGGCGCCAGCCGTTGAAGCCGCAAGTCATCGATGTGGGCAAGCAAGTGCAGAGCCTGGGGGACATGCTGCAAACCGTCACCGGGGCGCGGATCCAGGTCCACGTCGAGTTGTGCGATCGGCCCTGTTACATCCGGGCGGATCTGAGCCAGTTCGAGACCGCGCTGATCAACATAGCCCTCAATGCCCGGGATGCCATGAATGGCCAGGGCACGTTGTGGCTTCGGCTCAGTTGCGGCGGTGGCATGCCGCCGATCCGTGGTCATGCCGGGGCCGGGCAATCCTTTGCTGCCATTGCCCTGGCGGACACGGGTACCGGTATTGACTCGCCAGTGCTCGAGCACATCTTCGAACCCTTCTTCACTACCAAGGAGGTGGGCAAGGGCACGGGGCTGGGCTTGTCCCAGGTGTTTGGCTTTGCCAAGCAGTCCGGTGGCAACGTCGATGTTTCGACCGTGGTGGGTGAGGGCACGGTGTTCACCTTGTACCTGCCGGAGGTGGCGCCCGAGAAAAACCACGAGCCTGTCCGGGAAGAACACACGCATCTGCTGCCGGAAAAGGGCAAGCGTCGGGTGTTGATCGTGGAAGACAACCTGGAGGTGGGGCGTTTTGCCAACCAGATCCTTCAGGACCTGGGCTACGAAACCGCCTGGGCGACCAACGCCGAAGAAGCGCTGGAAATGGTCGGCCCGGATGCGATGGCATTCGACGCGATATTTTCTGACGTAATGATGCCGGGGATCAGCGGCATCGCCCTGGCCAGGGAACTGCGCCAGCGGCGCCCGGATTTGCCGGTGGTGCTGACTTCTGGTTACAGCGAAGAGTTGGCCCACAGTGGCCATGAGGGCTTTGAATTCTTGTCCAAACCCTATTCGGCCGATCAGGTTTCCCGGGTTTTAAACAGGACGATACTGGGGGCTGAATGAGTGTTTCCTTGTTGAAACAGTGAGTTCCATTCGTCGGCCAAGGGCTTTGTTGAATCAACAGTCTGTTGATGACCGACTAGTCTCATTGTCGTGACGGTCGATATTTTCAGGCAACCGGTTGTTGCCGGTATGGGCCTCGATGAAAGGGGAAAGGCAATGGGAGCACCGTACAGCGAGGAGAACACTGCCGCGTATCCGATCAATGAAGGGTTGCAGTGTGGCCAGTCGGCCTATCATGCAGACTTCGGTGACGAGCCGATCAAGTCCATCAAGACAAAGGTGGCCAAAGTGCAGCGAGGGGAAAAGGCCAAGTTCTTGCCCAGGGTCCCGGTCAGAAAGTGACGGTGGATCATGGTAGGGGAGCTTGCTCCCGCCGGGCTGCATAGCAGCCCTTTTTTTGACCGTTTTTACGCTCCTGGGTGGGAACGTCGCCAGGGACGCTCCGCGTTCCGCTTCTGGGGTCTCTACACAGATATTTTTCATCTTTTCTCAACGGGCGATTTCTTTCACGTTTCTTTCACAAGCAAGTACGTACTCTCAGCTCATCCGTTAGAAAGCAGTACCTGCCCGTTTCCCCAGCGGGCTTTTTTTTGCCTGTCATAAAATAAACCGCCGTTTCGTTGTCCAACCGTCATGGCTGACGCTGTCTGGCGTAAACTCGCGCCCGCGCGCACCGGCCATTTCTCCCCGATGCGGCATTTTTGAGGTTTCTATCATGCGTTTGACTTTGTCCACCTTGGTACTGGGGTTGGTAGTTGCCCAGGGCGCGATGGCTGCCGGCGACGGTACCGCCGCGGTCGGCGGTGGTCTGGGCGGTGTATTGGGCAACGTGGTCGGCCAGCAGATGGGCGGCAGCACCGGCGCCGCGATTGGCGCGGGCGTTGGCGGTGCAGCTGGCAGTGCGGTGGGCGCTCGCAAGGGCAGCCGCACCGAAGCGGCCATTGGCGGTGGCTTGGGGTCGGCCGGTGGTTCAATTGTCGGTAACCGCCTGGGCGGCTCCACCGGCTCCACCATCGGTGCAGGCATCGGCGGCGCGGCGGGCGGCGCGTTGGGTAGCAACCTGTCCAATGACAACGACCGTCATTCCAGTGGCAAGAAGTACAAGCACAAGAAAAAGCATCGTTAAGCGGATGCTTGGATGAAGAGACCCGGCCTTGTGCCGTGATCCTGTTCGCTTGGAAAAAGCGGCGCTTCTTTCAGAAATGGGAAGCGCCTTTTTTTGGGCTTCTTTTGGTTGAAAGTGTACGGACCGGACACATGGTTGACGGGTGTGCGGGGACATGGTTGACACTTTCCAGCGAGCCGCCGTAACGGCGGAACCATAAGCGGCCGTTACCACAAAAACGGATATACACTCCAACCTGCCCCCCCCCAAAAAAACGGCAAATCAAAATCTCCGGAACGATTGCCATCCCCCCCGCTTCGAACACATACATCAACAATTGCGAGGTGTACCATGACGCCGCAAACGCAAGGCCAGGAAGAACAAGACTCCTCGGGCACGCCTGTCGTCAATGACCCGGGCAATGAAGACCCCGGGTCCCTGATGGATGACGCTCAGGTTCCCTTGATCGAGGAGGATGAAACCCCGGAATACCCGCTGCCTTCGCCCACCAACTCCCTGAGTCGCGACCAGCGTCCGCCCGATGACGATGCGGGCGTCGAGCAGGTACCCAGCGACGATGAGGATGTCGAAGCGACCCCGGATGACCCGGACATCGCCGGTGACGATGCCTCCGGCAAGCCAAGCTGATCGCAGGCCCGTCTGTCGATTCAGTGGCACCATCGTCCCGCCACGCGTGCCACACATCAGGTAAGGATCTTGAAAAGGAGACTCACCATGATGAAGTCCAACATGACAGCGCTGACACTCGCCGGGATTCTTTCGCTCAGTTCACTGGCTGCCTTGGCAGAATCTTCGGGCGGCACGCCCCCCGTGGACAAGGGCGGGATGCCACCTTCCTCAGAAATGGAGGCCGGCTCCAATTCCGGTGCCAACGGTAACGCCTTGCCCCCGGGCTCCGTGAGCGGCGGGAACGGCGGCGATGCCAACGGCAGCAGCACCAGCCCCGGTACGGGTAGCGGTTCGATGAGTGGAGGCAGCACGATGGGCGGTGCCGACACCGGCGGTGGGACCAACGGCGGAACCGGTACCAGCGACAGCGGTGGCAGCTCGGGCGGCAGCAGCTCGGGGTCGGGCGGCTCCGGCAGCTCGGGACAATAACCATCCCTTCACACCCATCCGCTTTCTGTGGCGAGGGAGCTTGCTCCCGCTGGGTTGCGAAGCAGCCCCCACGATCCTACGGTTGCTGCGCACCCGAGCGGGAGCAAGCTCCCTCGCCACGACCCCATCCATGGATTGCCCATTGCCGGTTCCAAGCCCCCTTCGTTATCCTGCTGAATCCTTTAAGGCGAACACGCTGCCCTGGCCGCACCTGAGCCATCCCTGGAATGTTGTGTTGATAACGGATCAGATGCGATGAATGCACCGCTGAAAGAGTTTGGCCCGATCAAAGCTGTGATTTTCGACATGGATGGGTTGTTGCTGGACACCGAGGGGATCTACACCGAGGTCACGTCCATCATCGCCGAGCGCTACGGACGCACGTTCGATTGGAGCGTCAAGCAGAACATCATCGGCCGCGGGGCCACGGACCTGGCCAATTACGTCGTCCAGGCGCTGGAGTTGCCGATCACCCCCGAAGAGTTCCTGGTCATCCGCGAGCCCCTGATGCGCGAGCGCTTTCCTCACGCCCTGGGGATGCCCGGTGCGGAGGAGCTGGTGCGGCATTTGAAAGCCCACAACGTTCCGATTGCGGTGGGCACCAGTTCGTCGAGCCCTACGTTCGCACTGAAAACCACCTTGCACCGGGACTGGTTCGCACTGTTCGACTTCATCGTAACGGCGGACGACCCCGAGGTCGGCGCGGCGAAACCCGCGCCGGATATCTTCCTCACCGCTGCCCGGCGCCTGGGTGTCGATCCGCGCGATTGCCTGGTGTTCGAGGATTCGCCGTTCGGCGTAACCGCCGCGAAAGCCGCCGGCATGACCGCCATTGCCATTCCGGATTCGGCCATGGCGGATGAAAAATACGCCCACGCCGATGGGATCATCCGCTCCTTGAAAATGTTCCAGCCGAGCCTTTGCGGTTTACCGGAGTTGGAGTGGGCCTGACAGCGAAGGGCTGCTGCGCAGCCCAACGGGAGCAAGCTCCCTCGCCACAATGATCGGCTCGGATCAGGCGCCAAAACCACCGTCGATGGTCAGGCTGGCACCGGTGATATAACCAGCTTCCGGCCCTGCCAGATAAGCAACGAAGCTGGCGATTTCATCGACATTGCCGTAGCGCCCGACAGCCATCAGCGACAGCAGGCTGGAGGCGAAGTCGCTGTCGGCCGGGTTCATGTCAGTGTCCACCGGGCCGGGCTGCACGTTGTTGACGGTGATGCCGCGTGGGCCGAGGTCACGGGCCAGGCCTTTGGTCAGGCCCACCAGCGCGGATTTGCTCATGGCGTAGGTCGCGCCGCCGGCGAAGGGCATGCGGTCGGCGTTGGTGCTGCCGATGTTGATGACCCGGCCACCTTCGCCCATGTGCCGCGCTGCCGCCTGGGTAGCGACGAACACGCTGCGCACGTTGACGGCCAGGGTCTGGTCGAAATCTTCGAGTTTGAATTCATCCAGCGGCCCCATGGCCAGCACACCCGCGTTATTGACCAGGATATCCAGCCGTCCAAAAGCTTCGACGGTGGCGGCGACGGCGTTACGAACGGCGTCGGCGTCGGCGCTGTCTGCCTTGATTGCCAAGGCCTTGCCGCCCGCTGCGATGATGCTGTTCTGCAGTTCTTCTGATTTTGCGCCAGAGCTGACGTAGGTGAAGGCCACGGCGGCGCCTTCCGCGGCAAGGCGCTTGACGATGGCGGCGCCGATGCCGCGAGAACCGCCCTGGATCAAGGCGACTTTACCGTTCAGTGCTTGGGTATTCATGATGTTCTCCAAAAAGTGCCGAGGCGAGGTGCCGCGGTGATGGAGCGAGTATCAAGAAGGTGCCGTGGGCTGTGTAGACCGTCATTGCTATAGTCTGTCTAAACCAAAAGTTTAGAGTGAGGCTCATGGAGACCTTCAACAGTATCGAATGCTTCGTGCGCAGCGCCGAAGTCGGCAGCTTTGCCGAGGCGGCGCGACGTCTGAGCGTAACCCCGGCCGCGGTGGGTAAAAGCGTCGCCAAGCTGGAGGCGCGAATGGGCGTACGCCTGTTTCAGCGCAGCACCCGCAGCTTGAGGCTGACCGAAGCTGGCCAGTTGTTCTTGAGGGAGGTCGGCAGCAGCTTCAACACCATCCAGAACGCCGTCGCCAACCTGGCCAGCGCCGGTGGGCAACCGGCGGGAACGCTGAAGGTGAGCATGGGCACGGCGTTCGGTCGATTGTATGTCGTACCGTTGCTGGGGGAATTTCTGCGACGTTATCCGGCGATCAACCCGGACTGGCATTTCGATAACCGCCAGGTAGACCTGATTGGCCAGGGGTTCGATGCCGCCATCGGCGGTGGTTTCGAGCTGCCCCAGGGGGTAGTGGCGCGCAAATTGACGGTGGCTCATCGGGTGCTGGTTGCGTCAACCGACTACCTGCAAACCCATGCCGCGGTGACAGAACCGGAAGATTTGTCACAGCATCAAGGCATCCTGATTCGTTCACCACAAACCGGGCGCGTGCGTTCCTGGCAACTGACCAGCCGCAATCGGGAACACAGCCCGCTGACGCTCAAGACGCGCATGACCATGAGCGATTCGGAAGCCGATTGCGCGGCCGCCACCCAAGGGCTGGGCATCGGCCTGGTGAGCATGCCGATCGCCGTTCCCTTCCTGGAAAGCGGGGCGCTGCAACGGGTGTTGCCGGACTGGTATGCCGACGATGGCAACATCTCCATCTACTACGCCGAACACAAGCTGTTGCCAGGCAAGACCCGGGCGTTCGTGGATTTCATCATCGAGCAGTTTGCCGAGCAGGGGTTGGCGCGGCGGTTTAGTGCGGTTTGAGCTGGGCACCAGACCGACTCGGGACACTTCGGTCCAAGCCTGTGAACTCACCGCCCAAACCGCCCCGGCCAGCCAATGATGGTCTTGGGCCGAGGCGTCGCGTAGGTGCGCACTTTCGACGTCGACAACCCCAGCCGCACCAGCGATTCAGCAATGGTCACCGCCGCCGTCACGCCATCGACCACCGGCACGCCGGTGCGCTGGCGGATCTGCTCGTCGAGCCCGGCCATGCCGCCGCAGCCCAGGCAGATCACTTCGGCCTTGTCCTGGCTCACTGCCAGTTCCGCCTGTTGCACGATGGCGTCAATCGCCCGTTGCGGGTCCTCCTCCAGCTCCAGCACCGCCAAACCACTGGCCCGTACCGAGGCGCAGCGGTCGAACAGGCCGGACAGCTTGAGCCGGTCTTCGATCAGCGGCACAGTACGGTCCAGGGTGGTGACCACCGAATAAGCGTGGCCGAGGAACATGGCGGTACTGGCGCCGGCATCGGTGATGTCCACCACAGGCACGTTCAGCAGTTCTTGCAGACCTTCGCGGCCATGCTCGCCGTAGCCAGCCTGGATCACCGCGTCGAACGGCTGGTCATAGGACATCACCCGGTCCATCACCGCAATGGCCGCCAGGTAGCTTTCAAAATTGCCCTCGATGGAATCGGCACCGAAATGCGGCGTGAGCCCGACGATTTCGGTGCCCGGCGCGGCCACGGCCTGGGCCTTGCGGGCGATGGCCTGGGTGATGGATTCGGTGGTGTTGACGTTGACCACGAGAATTCGCATGAACTGTCCTCCTTGATGCATGAAAGTAAGCGACCCGTACCGGCCGGGCCGTTTGAGGGATCAATGATGAACGTTATCCACAGCGATGGATTCACCGCTGACGTCCTCGTAATTCGGTTGGCGCTTGGCAATGATCAGGTACAGCAGCCCTGCAATCGAAGCGCCAATCAGCCAGGAAAATGGCGAAACGCTGTCAAAACCAGGCACCAACGCCAGGATAATCGCGATCAGCGCCGCCGGAATGAACGCCGCCACCGCGCGCAGGTTGACCCCGTTGCTGTAGAAATACGCACCGTTTGGGTCCTCGCTGTACAGTTGCGGCACGTTGATGCGGCCTTTTCGCAGCAGCCAGTAGTCGACCATGATCACCCCGTACAGCGGCCCGAGCAGGGCACCGAGGCCGGAGAGGAAATACACGATCACCAGGGGGCTGTTGTAGAGGTTCCACGGCAAGATCAGCACGGCAATGGCGGCGCTGATCAACCCGGCGCGGCGGAAGGTCAGGTACTTGGGCGCCAGGTTGCTGAGCACGAACGCCGGGGCGACGAAGTTGGCCATGATGTTCACCGCCACGGTGACGATCAGGAAGGCCAGGCAGCCCAACACGAGGAAGAAGGTGTTGGGGATCGAGGCAATGACCTGGGTCGGGCTTTCAATGATTTGTCCATTGATCTGGAACTGCGCACCGCAGAGCAGGATGGTAATCCCGGCAAACACCAGGATGTTCACCGGCAAGCCCCAGAAATTACCGACGATGATGGTCCGGCGGCACGGCGAGGAGCGGGCGAAGTCGCAGAAATTGAGAATCAAGGTGCCGTAGATCGACAGCCACAGCGCCCCACCGGCAAAGATATTGCGCCACATTTCACCACCGGCCAGCGGCTCGCGGATCGACCAGGCAATGGTGGCGCCAGCCTGGGTATACATCCAACCGGCCAGGGCCGCGACGGTCACCAGGATCACCGGGCCGGCGAAACCTTCATACCGGCGCACCGTCTCCATGCCGTAGGCCAGGATCACCAGTTGCACGAACCAGATCGCCACGAAACACACCCAACCCAGGCTCGACAGGCCGAGGATCGAGTCGCGGTCGTAGTCGGCGAAGCCTGGGTGGATCGCCACCAGCAACACGCGGAACACCACCGACGCCAGGTAGGTCTGGATACCAAACCAGGCAATGGCGATGACCGCCCTGATCAAGGCCGGAATCTGCGCGCCATGGATCCCGAAGCTGATCCGGCTGATCACCGGGAACGGCACCCCGGTTTTCTGGCCCATGTAGCCGGACAGGTTCATGAAGCCATACACCAGCGCCGCGCCTATCCCGAGGGACAGCAAGATCTGCCAGCCACCCAGGCCCAGGGCATAGAGACCGATGGCGAAGGAGTAGTTGGCGATGTTATGCACGTCATTGGTCCACAGGGCAAAGATGCTGTAGCGACCCCAGCGTCGACCTTCGGCCTTGGTCGGCGCCAGGTCTTTGTTGTGCAGCCTCGGGCTGAGGGCCAGGGACGTGGCAGTTGTGTCGTCGAGGGCCGTGGTGGCGGAGGGCAGATCCAGCGCGATGTTATTGGAGAGACTTGTACGCATTCCGGCAGGCTCCTGATTCTCGGCGCAGCGATGACTGTGCATGAGCGCGGGGCTCGACAAATCTTCGTCGCGGCGGGCGAGCATCATTGATTACGGGGCATCTGCAGCCTGTACGGGATAGGGCGCTTCAGGCTTGCGGATCTAAAGTGTGTGTATGTTTTATGTAAGTTGTATACAAAACACGTGTCAGATCAAGCCAGATCTATGCCACTTACGGATCTATCCGCAGAAGCGCTAATTTCGTTTCGTTATGATCTTTGAATAACTGACTGAAATACCTAAATTTAAAATTGACCGTTTAAACAGGTATTTATTTTTTGGCGAACGTCAGTGGGTTGGAACGGCTGGCGAGGCGGGAAGGTGTGTGTAACTTTTGGGGCATTAACGTAATAAGTGCACACAAAAATGCCACTTGAAGTGACATTTTTGTGTACAGATGGCGGCGGACGCTTAGACGGTCTTGGATTTGGCGATGATGTTCCCGGCGTGCAGCCCGCATTCTTTCTGCGTGGCTTCTTCCCACCACCAACGGCCTTCGCGCTCGTGCTGGTTTGGCAGCACCGGGCGGGTGCAGGGTTCGCAGCCGATGCTGATGAAGCCGCGTTCATGCAGGCTGTTGTAAGGCAGCTCGAGCATGCGGATGTAGCCCCAGACTTCTTCGCTGGTCATCTGCGACAGGGGGTTGAACTTGTACAGGGTGCGCTCCGGGGTGGAAAACGCCGTGTCGATTTCCAACACCGCCACCTGGCTGCGGGTGCCGGGGCTCTGGTCACGGCGCTGGCCGGTGGCCCAGGCGCGGACATCGGTCAGTTTACGTCGCAGGGGCTCGATCTTGCGGATGCCGCAGCACTCGCCGTGACCGTCCTTGTAGAAGCTGAACAGGCCTTTTTCCTTCACGAAGGGTTCAAGTTTCGTGTAGTCCGGCGAAACCAGCTCGATGTCGATCTTGTAGTGCTCGCGTACCTGATCGATGAAACGATAAGTTTCCGGGTGCAGGCGACCGGTGTCGAGGCTGAACACCTTGACGTTCTTGTTCAGTTTCCAGGCCATGTCCACCAGCACCACGTCTTCGGCGCCACTGAACGATATCCACAGGTCGTCGCCGAACTCGGCGAAGGCCAGCTTGAGGATGTCCTGGGGGGACTTGTTGGCATAGGTCGTGGCGAGTTCCACGACGTCGAACGATGGGCTCATCAGGGCGGTTTCCTACAGGTCGGTGGCGCTGGGCGCTCTATATGGGGCTGATGGTAACAAAAGCTGTCGGGGCTGGCGCGCTCCTGTGCGTTGCGCAGGCTTCGACGAATGGCTAGAGTCGGCAGGCCTTTTGTTCGCTCAACCGATAAACATCAGAAAAAATGGGAGTGTCTTGTGGAAATTGCCTGTCTCGATCTGGAAGGTGTGCTGGTCCCGGAGATCTGGATCGCCTTCGCTGAAAAAACCGGGATTGACTCCCTCAGGGCAACCACTCGGGACATTCCCGACTACGACGTGCTGATGAAGCAACGGTTGCGCATCCTCGATGAACACGGCCTCAAGCTTTCCGACATCCAGGAAGTCATTGCTACCCTCCAGCCGCTGGACGGCGCCATCGAGTTCGTCGACTGGCTGCGCGAGCGCTTCCAGGTGGTGATTCTGTCCGACACGTTCTATGAGTTTTCCCAGCCGTTGATGCGCCAGTTGGGCTTCCCGACATTGCTCTGCCATCGCTTGATTACCGATGACAGCGGGCGGGTGACCGGCTACCAGTTGCGTCAGAAAGATCCCAAGCGCCAGTCGGTCCTGTCCTTCAAGAGCCTGTACTACCGGGTGATTGCGGCGGGGGATTCCTACAACGACACCACGATGCTGGGTGAGGCCGACGCCGGGATTCTGTTCCATGCGCCTGAGAACGTGATCCGTGAATTTCCGCAATTCCCGGCGGTGCATACGTTTGCTGAGTTGAAGCGGGAATTTATCAAGGCGTCGAACCGCAATCTCAGCTTGTAAACCAGAGCGGGTTGTTGATCGTTCCCACGCTCCGCGTGGGAATGCATCTAGTGACGCTCTGCGTCACAAGCGGACGCAGAGCGTCCAAGGGGCGGCATTCCCACGCGGAGCGTGGGAACGATCAGTGAGGCTTAGGAGTTGTTCAGAGATTCTGCAAGGTTTCCAGCAGCACTTTCACCTTGGTAATCGACTCCTGATACTCCGCCTGCCAATCCGAGTCCGCGACAATCCCGCCGCCGCCCCAGCAGCACACCTGTCCATCCTTGACCAGCAAACTGCGGATGGCGATGGAGCTGTCCATTTCCCCGCGCACGTCCAGGTACAGCAACGAGCCGCAATACAGGCCGCGTCGGGTCGGTTCGAGTTCGTCGATGATTTGCATGGCACGGATTTTTGGCGCGCCGGTGATCGAGCCGCCGGGGAAGCTGCCGGCGATCAAGTCCAAGGCGTCCTTATCCACAGCCAGTTCGCCGGTCACGCTGCTGACCAGGTGATGCACATTCGGGTAGCTTTCCAGGCTGAACAGCTCCGGCACCCGCACCGAGCCGATGCGGCAGGTGCGGCCCAGGTCGTTGCGCAGCAGGTCGACAATCATCAGGTTTTCCGCCCGGTCCTTGGGGCTGGCCAGCAGCTCGGCGGCGTGGGCCGCGTCTTCGCTGGGGGTTGTGCCGCGGGGCCGGGTGCCCTTGATCGGCCGGGTTTCCACCTGGCCTTCGCTGACCTTGACGAAGCGTTCGGGGGACAGGCTCAGCACGGCGCCGCCATCGGGCAGGCTCTGGAAGCCGGAAAATGGTGTTGGGCACGCCGCCCGCAGCGCTTGGTAAGCGGCCCAGGCGTCGCCCTGGCAGGGCGCGCGAAAGCGTTGGGCAAAGTTGACCTGATAGCAGTCGCCGGCCTGGATATACGCCTGGATGCGTTCGAACGCCTGTCGATAGGCTTCGGCGCTGAGGTCGGGGGTCATCGGTCCTTCGAGGCTGAAGACGCCAACCGATGCCGCAGTCGGCTGGCTGAACAGCGCGATCAGGCGCTGGCGTTCGTCTTCGCCACAATGAGGGTGGAAGACCAATTGGCTGGTGCCGGCCTGGTGATCGCTGACCAGCGCCCAGTCGTACACGCCAAAACGCGCGTCGGGCAGTTGCAGGTCGTCCTTGGCGTGGGATGGCAAGGTTTCGAGGTGTCGGCCAAAGTCATAGCTCAAGTAGCCGATCACGCCGCCGGCAAAGGGCAATTGCACTGTGGTCGGTAGTTCCGCGTCACCTAGCTGCGTCAGCTGAATGCGCAGGCGTTGCAGGAAATCGCTACCGCTCTCGTCGGGCAACACGGCCAGTTGTTCCAGCGGCCAGGCACTGAGCAAGTCGTAACGCCCGCGTTCAGCACTCGGCCGGCCACTGTCGAGCAGCACGCTACCGGGGGCATGACGGATCGCCGCGAAGTACTCGGCGGGGTTGGCGTGGTAGGGCAGCGGGTATACGGAGCAGGTTGGCATGGGCGGGGCGGGTCAGCCGTTCAGGCGGGGGAGCGATTGTAATCCCCTGTAGGATTTGCTCCTAGGGGGATGTCGGAGATGAGTAAGTATGGAGGGGCTATCGAAAATATTCGGGTGTGAACACCTTGTGGCGAGGGAGCTTGCTCCCGCTGGGTTGCGCAGCAACCCCCAGGCAGTTGAACGCGGTCAGCCTGATGCACCGTGGTGCCGGGTTTGGGGGCGCTTCGCACCCCAGCGGGAGCAAGCTCCCTCGCCACAGGGGCAAACTTCAAACCTCAGTTTCAGCCCTCAGCCTTCAACCGGCGGAATATGCCCAAACAACGCCTGGGCAAACGCCACGCGCTCTTCCACGGTTTCGGTAACGCCGCGGGCCTTGAGTTCTTCCAGGTGGGCTTCCACTGCGTGGGTGCGCAAGGTCAGGCCGCAGTCGTTGGCGATCTGGATGTTCAGGCCTGGCCGGGCGTTCAGTTCCAGGATCAACGGGCCTTTCTCCTGGTCCAGCACCATATCGACGCCGATGTAGCCCAGCCCGCACAGTTCATAGCAACCGGCGGCCAGTTTCATGAAACCGTCCCAGTAGGGCAGTTGCACGCCGTCCACCGCGTTGGTGGTGTCGGGGTGTTTGGTGATGATGTTGTTCAGCCAGGTGCCGCGCAGGGTCAGGCCCGTGGCGAGGTCGACGCCCACACCGATGGCGCCCTGGTGCAGGTTGGCCTTGCCGCCGGACTGCCGGGTTGGCAGTCGGAGCATGGCCATCACCGGATAGCCCATCAGCACGATGATGCGGATGTCCGGCACGCCTTCGTAGCTGATGCTCTTGAAGATCTGGTCCGGCGTCACGCGGTACTCGATCAACGCCCGGTCACGGTGCCCGCCCAAGGAGTACAGGCCCGTGAGGATGCTGGAGACATGGTGCTCGATTTCCTCATGGCTGATGATCTTGCCGGACACCGTGCGGTAACGGCCTTCGAAGCGGTCGGCGATGACGATGATGCCGTCGCCGCCAGCGCCCTGGGCCGGCTTGATCACGAAGTCGGTGCGCCCGCCGATGATCTCGTCGAGCTTGTCGATTTCCTTTTCGGTGGAGATCACCCCGTACAGCTCCGGCACATGAATGCCAGCGGCAATGGCCCGTTCCTTGGTGATGATCTTGTCATCGACGATGGGGTACAGGCTGCGCTTGTTGTACTTGAGCACGTAATCGGCGTTACGCCGGTTGATGCCCATGATGCCCCGGGCTTCCAGGGCCTTCCAGGTCTTCCAGAAGCCGAACATCAGGAGTCTGCCTTGAGGAAGGCCTTGAACCGCACCAGCTCGGTCAGGCGGTAGCCGCGATAACGACCCATGGCCAGCATGAAGCCCACCAGGATCAGCAGGATCGCTGGGAAGGTGAACACGAAGTAGACCAGTTCCGGCACGCTCATGATCAGGTGCGCCAGGGACGCGGCGAACAAGGTGCCGATGGCGACTTTCATCGCGTGGCCGGCGCCGCGCTCTTCCCAGGTGATGGACAGGCGCTCGATGGTCATGGTCAGGATCACCATCGGGAACAGCGCCACCGACAGGCCGCGCTCCAGGCCCAGCTTGTGGCTGAACAGGCTGATGGCGGCGATCAGCACCACCACGAACGTCAGCACCACCGAGAGCCTTGGCAGCATCTGCAGCTTGAGGTGCTCCAGGTACGAACGCAGCGACAGGCCCAGCGTGGTGATCACCGTGAACAGGATGATGCCGAAGCCCAACTGGGTTTCACGGAAGGCCAGGGCGATCAGCACCGGGGTGAAGGTCCCCAGGGTCTGCAGGCCGATCAGGTTGCGCAGGATCAGGATCACCAGAACGCCGATCGGGATCATCACCATGATCATGAAGGTTTGCTGGGTCTGCAGCGGCAGGCCGTAGAGCGAGTATTCGAGGAAGTTGGCGTCGGTGTTCTCGTCCGTCAGCTTGGCCAGGCGAATGGCGTTCATTTCGCTGTTGTTCATGCTGAAGGTGACGGTGGCTTTCTTGCCGCCATCGACGGTGATCAGGTTTTCATCGCCGGTCCACCACAGCAGGCGGTCGGTGGGCAGGCCCTGTTCGCCGGTGTCCGGGTTGAAATACAGCCAGTCGGTGCCGTTGAAGCTGCGCAGCCACAGTTCAGGTGTCTGCGGCTGCTCGGCCACCAGGCGGATGGTGTGGACCTTTTCCACCGGCACGTGGGCGATGGACAGCACCAGTTCGACGATGCGCGCCTTGTTGGCCGAGGACGGGTCGCCGGCCAGCAACAGCTTGACGTTGTCGTCGTTGAGGTTGTTGACCCGCTTGATCGCTTCGCTGATGAACGTCTCGACGTCGGCCGAATGCTGGCGGATCGGCGCGAGCAGGGCTTCGGCGGCCAGTTTCTCCGGGCCTTCGACGGCGATGCTGTCGCGGAAGGTCGGGCCCTTGACCTTGGTTTTCTCGGCACTGTAGCGCTTGGTCAGCACCAGGCGGTAATACAGGGTCTGGTTGCCCTTGGCCCGACGGGCCGACCACGTCACCTTGCGGTTACCGTCGACCCGGTTCACCGCCACCCCGTAATTGTTGGAGATGAAGCTTTCGTTGAGGCTGACGTAGTCGCGGCTCAGGGGCGGCACGAACATCTGGATCTTCACCGGATCCTTGGCGTTGGGCACGAACTCGACCTTGGCGTCGATGTTCCACAAGTCGTCGGTGGCGTCTTCGGTGACCGGGATGCCGAGCACGAAAATCTGATAGGCCGTCACCGACAGGCCCAGCACCACCAGGATGGCGATCAGCATTTTCAGATGGAGGGTAAGGGAGCGCATTGGAATTACTCTGCGGTTTGAGCGGCATTGGCGCAGGCGGGTTTGCCGGCAGCGTATTTAAGACTGGGGTCGACCAGCGCATCGAAGCGCTTGAGCGCCTCGGAACCGATCAGCAACGGGTATTGGAAGGCGCTACGGTCGGTCAGGTTCACTTCGATGCTGCGCAGGGCCGAGCCCATGCAGATGTCCAGTTCGATGACCGGCCGGGCCGTGTATTTCTTGCCTTCTTCCGGGTCGTAGTCACCGGCGCGGCGCTTGATCTTGCTGACCCGGGCCAGCGGACGTTCGATGGGGTGCGAGTGGGCCGCGTCGATGGCCAGGTAAAACCGCACCCAGGATTCGCCATTGCGCTTGAAGCGCTTGATGTCCCGGGCGCTGAGAGAGGCGGTCTTGGCGCCGGTGTCCAGCTTGGCGGCGACCTCCAGGTCGATGCCCTGCAGGGCGGCGTATTCGTTGAGGCCGTACACGGTTTTTTCACCCGCCACGGCAAGCCCCGGCAGGCACATGAAATAAAGAGCAGCGGTGAAGGGCTTGAGTGTCATAGATCCTGGTGCGCAGCGTTCCGTTTATCGGTTCAGGCCCTGGCATTACTGCACAAGCTCCCTGGGCAGCCTTCCCTATAAAAGGAGAGCGGCAAATCGCGCGGCATTCTAGCACGGTGGTTTTCTGACGCCACCGCTGGCCGGACGCTACGACGCATTCAAACGAGCGGTTATGGCGGGTGAGCTTATTAGACGATTGTCGACAATATTTATTTTTGCTTTGACGTTAACGCCGCTATTGGTTAGTTTTTGCCATATTGATTTGCAAGGTGTCGACAATATGCTCGATCAGCTCGAAACCCCGGTGGTGGCCCAAGACGATTCGGAGACGCTTTCCGAGAACGTCTTCCGACGTATCCAGGCCGCCATCGTCAAAGGTGAGATCGCCCCCGGCAGCAAGATCTCCGAGCCCGAGCTGGCGCGCACCTACGGCATCAGCCGCGGGCCGCTGCGCGAGGCGATTCATCGCCTGGAAGGCCAGCGCCTGCTGGTGCGGGTGCCTCACGTCGGTGCCCGGGTGGTGTCGCTGAGCCATGCCGAGCTGCTGGAACTCTACGAAATCCGTGAGTCCCTCGAAGGCATGGCCTGCCGCCTGGCGGCCGAGCGCATGACCCTGGAAGAAATCGACGAACTGCGCCGGGTGCTGGAAACCCACGAGCGCGATGCGGCGTTCCAGGCCGGTGTCGGTTATTACCAGCAGGAAGGCGACTTCGACTTCCATTACCGGATCATCCAGGGCAGCGGCAACCGCACCCTGACGCAAATGCTTTGCGGCGAGCTGTACCAACTGGTGCGCATGTACCGCATCCAGTTTTCCACCACGCCCAACCGTCCGCGCCAGGCCTTTGCCGAGCACCATCGGATTCTGGACGCCATCGCCGACCGCGACGGCGAACTGGCTGAATTACTGATGCGCCGGCACATCGGCGCTTCCAAACGCAACATCGCGCGTCATTTCCAGGACAGCGCCACTGAACGAGGTGAGTCATGAGCAACAGCACTCCAGGCCAGCGTTTTCGCGATGCGGTCGCCAATGAGCATCCGCTGCAAGTGGTGGGCACCATCAACGCCAACCACGCGCTGCTGGCCAAACGCGCCGGTTTCAAGGCGATCTACCTGTCCGGCGGCGGCGTGGCGGCCGGCTCCCTCGGCGTGCCGGACTTAGGGATCACTGGCCTGGATGACGTGCTGACCGACGTACGGCGTATCACCGACGTGTGCGACCTGCCGCTGCTGGTGGACGTGGACACCGGCTTCGGTTCCTCGGCATTCAACGTGGCGCGCACGGTCAAGTCGATGATCAAGTTCGGCGCCGCGGCGATTCATATCGAAGACCAGGTCGGCGCCAAGCGTTGCGGCCATCGTCCGAACAAGGAAATCGTCTCTCAGCAAGAGATGGTCGACCGCATCAAGGCCGCCGTCGATGCCCGCACCGACGACAGTTTCGTGATCATGGCCCGTACCGATGCCTTGGCGGTGGAAGGCTTGGAGTCGGCCCTGGACCGCGCCGCCGCGTGCATCGAGGCCGGTGCCGACATGATTTTCCCCGAAGCCATCACCGAGCTTGAGATGTACAAGCTGTTCGCCAGCCGCGTGAAGGCGCCAATCCTGGCCAACATCACCGAATTCGGCGCGACCCCGCTGTACACCACCGAGCAGTTGGCCGGTGCCGACGTGTCCCTGGTGCTCTACCCCTTGTCGGCCTTCCGGGCCATGAACAAGGCGGCCGAGAACGTCTACACCGCGATCCGCCGCGACGGCACGCAACAGAATGTCATCGACACCATGCAAACGCGCATGGAGCTTTACGATCGCATCGACTACCACACCTTCGAGCAGAAGCTCGATGCGTTGTTCGCGGCGAAGAAGTAAGGCGCGACTCCCCTACAAATTCAAGAAAATGGAGACAGCAAATGGCCGAAGCAAAAGTACTCAGTGGCGCCGGGCTCCGTGGCCAGGTGGCCGGGCAAACCGCATTGTCCACCGTAGGCCAGTCGGGCGCCGGCCTGACCTATCGCGGCTACGACGTTCGCGACCTGGCGGCAGATGCGCAATTTGAAGAAGTGGCCTACCTGCTGCTGTACGGCGAGCTGCCGACCCAGGCACAGCTGGACGCCTACACCGGTAAACTGCGCCAGTTGCGGGATTTGCCCCAAGCCCTGAAAGAGGTGTTGGAGCGCATTCCCGCCGACGCCCACCCGATGGACGTCATGCGCACCGGCTGCTCGTTCCTGGGCAACCTGGAACCCGAGCAGGACTTTTCCCAGCAACATGACAAGACCGATCGCCTGCTGGCCGCATTCCCGGCGATCATGTGCTACTGGTATCGCTTCAGCCATCAAGGCCAGCGCATCGAATGCGTGACCGACGAAGTGTCTATCGGCGGCCACTTCCTGCACCTGCTGCATGGCAAGAAGCCGAGCGAGTTGCACGTCAAGGTGATGAACGTGTCGCTGATCCTCTACGCCGAGCACGAATTCAACGCCTCGACCTTCACCGCCCGGGTTTGCGCCTCTACGTTGTCGGACCTGTTTTCCTGCATCACCGCGGCCATCGGCTCGCTGCGCGGCCCGTTGCATGGTGGTGCCAACGAAGCGGCGATGGAAATGATCGAACGCTTCAGCTCACCGCAGGAGGCCATCGAAGGCACCCTCGGCATGCTCGCGCGCAAGGACAAGATCATGGGCTTCGGCCACGCGATCTATAAGGACAACGACCCGCGCAACGAGGTGATCAAGGGCTGGTCGAAAAAACTCGCCGATGAAGTGGGCGACACGGTGCTGTTCCCGGTGTCCGAAGCCATCGACAAGACCATGTGGGAGCAGAAGAAGCTGTTCCCCAACGCCGATTTCTACCATGCCTCGGCGTACCACTTCATGGGCATCCCGACCAAGCTGTTCACGCCGATCTTCGTCTGCTCGCGCCTGACCGGCTGGGCCGCCCACGTGTTCGAACAACGCGCCAACAACCGCATCATCCGACCGAGCGCCGAATACACCGGCGTCGAACAGCGCAAGTTCGTGCCAATCGAACAACGCTGAGCTGGAGGGGCCGCGCTATTACCATGATCGTTCCCACGCTCTGCGTGGGAATGTCGCCCGGGACGCTCCGCGTCCCTGTGACGCAGAGCGTCACTGGATGCGTTTCCACGCAGAGCGTGGGAGCGATCATGGTCGTGGCAAGCGCCTTTCTGAAACCACCGTGACCGAGTCCTGACGATGAACACAGAATTTCGCAAACCGCTGCCCGGCACTTCGCTGGATTATTTCGACGTTCGCGAGGCGGTGGATGCCATCCGCCCCGGCGCCTACGACGGCCTGCCGTACACCTCCCGCGTGCTGGCGGAGAACCTGGTGCGTCGCTGCGACCCGGCCACGCTGCGCGAGTCGCTGCTGCAACTGATCGAGCGCAAGCGCGACCTGGACTTCCCGTGGTTCCCGGCGCGCGTGGTGTGCCACGACATCCTCGGCCAGACCGCGCTGGTGGACCTGGCCGGCCTGCGCGACGCCATCGCCTTGCAGGGCGGTGACCCGGCGCAGGTCAACCCGGTGGTACCGACCCAACTGATCGTCGACCACTCCCTGGCGGTGGAAAGCGGTGGTTCCGACCCGCAAGCCTTCGCCAAGAACCGCGCCATCGAAGACAGGCGCAACGAAGACCGCTTCCACTTCATCAACTGGACCAAGAAGGCCTTCAAGAACGTCGACGTGATTCCGCCGGGCAACGGGATCATGCACCAGATCAACCTGGAAAAAATGTCCCCGGTGATCCAGCAACGTGATGGCGTGGCATTCCCCGATACCTGCGTCGGCACCGACAGCCACACCCCCCACGTCGATGCCCTGGGCGTGATCGCCATCGGCGTCGGTGGCCTGGAAGCCGAAAGCGTCATGCTCGGGCGCGCCTCGTGGATGCGCCTGCCGGAAATCATCGGCGTCGAGCTGACTGGCAAGCTGCAACCGGGCATCACCGCCACCGACATGGTGCTGGCGCTGACCGAATTCCTGCGCAAGCAAAAAGTCGTCGGTGCCTGGCTGGAGTTTTTCGGCGAGGGCGCCAGTGCCCTGACCTTGGGCGACCGCGCGACCATTTCCAACATGGCCCCGGAATACGGTGCGACGGCGGCGATGTTCTACATCGACCAACAAACCATCGATTACCTGAAGCTCACTGGCCGTGAAGACGACCAGGTGCGACTGGTCGAGACCTACGCCAAGCAGGCAGGCCTGTGGGCCGACAAGCTCAAGGGCGCGCAATACGAGCGTGGCCTGACCTTCGACCTGTCGTCGGTGGTGCGCAACATGGCCGGCCCGAGCAACCCCCACGCCCGTGTCGCGGTGTCGGACCTGGCCGCCAAAGGCATTTCCGGGCAGTGGGACGATGTGCCGGGGCAAATGCCCGACGGCGCGGTGATCATCGCCGCCATCACCAGCTGCACCAACACCAGCAACCCGCGCAACGTGATCGCCGCCGGCCTCTTGGCGCGCAACGCCAACAAACTCGGGCTGACCCGCAAGCCATGGGTCAAGTCGTCCCTGGCCCCGGGCTCGAAAACCGTGGCGCTGTACCTGGATGAAGCGGGCCTGACCAAAGAGCTGGAGCAACTGGGCTTCGGCGTGGTGGCGTTCGCCTGCACCACCTGCAACGGCATGTCCGGCGCGCTGGACCCGGTGATCCAACAGGAAATCATCGACCGCGACCTGTACGCCACCGCCGTGTTGTCGGGCAACCGCAACTTCGACGGACGTATCCATCCGTACGCCAAGCAGGCATTCCTCGCCTCGCCACCGCTGGTGGTCGCTTATGCCATCGCCGGGACCATCCGCTTCGACATCGAGAAGGATGTATTGGGCGTGGTGGACGGACGGGAAATCCGCCTCAAGGACATCTGGCCGAGCGACGAAGAAATCGATGCGGTGGTCAAGGCCTCGGTGAAACCGGAGCAGTTCCGCCAGGTGTACATCCCGATGTTCGCCATCCAGGAAGACACCGGGCCGAAAGTGACGCCGCTGTACGACTGGCGCCCACAAAGCACCTACATCCGTCGTCCGCCGTATTGGGAAGGCGCGCTGGCCGGTGCACGACCGCTCAAGGGCATGCGCCCGCTGGCGGTGCTGCCGGACAACATCACCACCGATCACCTGTCGCCCTCCAACGCCATCATGCTGGACAGCGCCGCTGGTGAGTACCTGGCGAAAATGGGCCTGCCGGAAGAGGACTTCAACTCCTACGCGACCCACCGCGGCGACCACCTGACCGCGCAACGCGCCACCTTCGCCAACCCGAAACTGTTCAACGAAATGGTCCAGGAAAACGGCAAGGTCAAGCAGGGCTCCCTGGCCCGGGTCGAGCCGGAAGGCAAGGTGATGCGCATGTGGGAAGCCATCGAGACCTACATGGAGCGCAAGCAGCCGCTGATCATCATTGCCGGCGCCGACTACGGCCAGGGCTCGTCCCGGGACTGGGCGGCCAAGGGCGTGCGCCTGGCCGGTGTCGAGGCGATCGCCGCCGAGGGTTTCGAGCGCATCCACCGCACCAACCTGGTGGGCATGGGCGTGTTGCCGCTGGAGTTCAAGCCCGGTACCGATCGCAAGACCCTGGGCATCGACGGCAGCGAAATCTATGACGTGATCGGCGAGCGCACCCCGCGGGCGACGCTGACGTTGGTCATCACGCGCAAGAACGGCGAGCGCGTCGAAGTGCCGGTGACCTGCCGCCTCGATACCGCTGAAGAAGTGTCGATCTATGAAGCCGGGGGCGTGCTGCAACGCTTTGCCCAAGACTTCCTTGAATCGGCGGTTGCCGTCTAAATCACAGCCGCGGACACCCGGAGTGTCCGCTTGAGGAGCATCATGGCTCACGCACCGCAAATCAGAATTCCCGCTACCTATATGCGTGGCGGCACCAGCAAAGGCGTGTTCTTCAGCCTGCAAGACCTGCCCGAAGCGGCCCGTGTCCCAGGCACCGCCCGGGATGCCCTGTTGCTGCGGGTAATCGGCAGCCCCGACCCGTACGAGAAGCAGATCGACGGCATGGGCGGCGCGACGTCCAGCACCAGCAAGACTGTGATCCTGTCCAAGAGCACCCGAGCCGACCACGATGTCGATTACCTGTTCGGCCAGGTGTCCATCGACAAACCGTTCGTGGACTGGAGCGGCAATTGCGGCAATCTGTCGGCAGCGGTCGGTTCATTCGCTATCAGCAGTGGTTTGGTGGACGCTGGTCGCATCCCACAGAACGGCGTGGCCGTGGTACGGATCTGGCAGGCCAACATCGGCAAGACCATCATCGCCCATGTGCCGATCACGGACGGCGCGGTGCAGGAAACCGGGGACTTCGAGCTTGACGGCGTGACCTTTCCAGCGGCCGAAGTGCAACTGGAATTCATGGACCCGGCGGCCGAGGAAGAGGGCGGCGGTGGCTCGATGTTTCCCACTGGCAATCTGGTGGACGACTTGGAAGTGCCCGGTGTTGGCACCTTCAAGGCGACGCTGATCAACGCGGGGATCCCGACGATTTTCATCAATGCCCGGGACGTCGGCTACATCGGCACCGAGTTGCAGGGCGCCATCAACGGCGATCCCAAGGCATTGGCCATGTTCGAAACCATTCGCGCTCACGGCGCTCTGCGCATGGGCTTGATCAAGCACCTGGACGAAGCCGCCCAGCGCCAGCACACACCGAAAGTGGCGTTCGTCGCGCCGCCGGCGGACTACGTTTCATCCAGCGGAAAAGCCGTCGCGGCCGGGGACGTTGACCTATTGGTGCGGGCGCTGTCCATGGGCAAGCTGCACCACGCCATGATGGGCACGGCGGCGGTTGCCATCGGCACGGCTGCGGCGATTTCCGGCACCGTGGTCAACCTCGCGGCCGGCGGCGTCGAGCGCAACGCGGTGCGTTTTGGGCACCCGTCCGGCACTCTTCGCGTCGGCGCCGAGGCCAGCCAGGTCAACGGCGAATGGACCGTAAAAAAAGCCATCATGAGCCGCAGCGCGCGGGTGTTGATGGAAGGGTTTGTGCGGGTGCCAGGGCAAGCTCTGAGCTGAGTTGAACCCTGTGGGAGCGAGCCTGCTCGCGATGGCGGTGTGTCAGCCGATATCAATGCTGAATGTGCTGGCCTCATCGCGAGCAGGCCCCCACAGTTTTGATCCCAGGTGTTCACGAATTCTGCGTCCACCACCAATCCCCTGTGGCGAGGGAGCTTGCTCCCGCTCGGCCGCGAAGCGGTCGTAGACCGGCGGATGCAGTGTGTCTGATGCTCCGCATTCGGCAGGTTTTGGGGCCGCTTCGCGGCCCAGCGGGAGCAAGCTCCCTCGCCACGGGTGTATCGATTGCCTTAATGGCCTCTTCGCGAGCAAGCTCGCTCCCACTGGGGATGGCCGTCAGCCTTCCGTCAGCGCGGTAACGACCAGCCCCACATTGCTTTCCAGCTCCGTCACCGGATCGGTCCCATCGGTGCTGAGCACCAACAACTGGCTGCCACCCTCGGTGATGGCGGCTTTCAGCGCCTCCGAAGGCTGGCGATGGTGCAGCACCAGCGCCACGTCGTTGTCTTTCAAGGTCGCGGTCAATTGCTTGAGGGCTTCGGCTGTCCAGTCGGCGTCGGGCCGGGTATCGGTGCTGATGGCGTCCAGGTTGAGCCCGCTGATCAGGTAGCCGAAATGCTCGCTCAGGCTGACCACGCTCAGGTTGTCGGCGCTGGCGAGGCGTTTTTCGCTATCGGCGCTGAGTTTGAGCAGGCGCTGCTTGAGGGCCGTCAGGTTGGCGTCGATCTTCGCTTTGTCCGCCGGGGCCAGGCGCACCAGGTCGGCGGCGATCACGTCGGCCATGCGCCCCAGGTTATGACTGGCCATCCACGGTTGGCTCGCCAGGCCGTCGGCCATGCCCGGTTGCACGGCGATACCGGGCAGGGCACCGTCCACCGGGCGCGCGGCATCGACTTCGACGATGCGAATATTGCTGCGTCGCGCCATGGGGTACAGCGGATCGTCCGGCCACAGCGAGCGCAGGCCGATGACCCCGTCAGCAGCGCTGGCCAGTTTGCTCAAGGCCGGCGCGCCACGGCCGCTGAAGTAGGCGCTCTGCCGGGTGCCGGGCAGATTGGCGGGCGCGGCCCGCTCCAGGCTGACCTCGGTGCCCTTGAGCAAGGCCTCGCCCAATCCGTAGGTGACCGGCAACGAAGCCAGCAGACGAACCTTTTCGCCGGCGAATGACGAGGTGATGGCCACGCCGCATAACGCGACGGCCAGGCTCAGTTGTCGCAATGAAAAAACCATTTATCCAAGATTCCCTTTGAGGCTGGGGACGACACCGCGGGCGATGGCGCTCAGGGCGAAGGCGATGCCGGCCACCAGGATGATCGCGGCACCGGATGGGATCGGCAGGTCGAACACAATTGGCGCGAGGATCCCGCACAAGGTGCTGGCGGTGGCGATCAGCACTGAACACCAGAAAAAGCCTTTCAATGATTGGCTGAGCAGGCGAGCCGCCGCAGCCGGGATCACCAGCAACGCGCCCACCAGAATGGCGCCGATGACTTTCACTGCTGCCACGGTGATCAGCGTCACCAGGATCACGAACAGGTAGTCCAGTGTCTTGACCGCCACCCCGCGCACTGCCGCCAGTTGCGGGTTGAAGCTGGCGAGCATGATGCGGTTGTACAGCGGCAAGGCCAGGGCCATCACCAGCGAGCCGACCACCGCCAGCACCAGCAGGTCATTGCCATTGACCGTCAGCACCGAGCCGAACAGTACGTTTTCCAGGATGTGCACATTGATCTTGCCCGCCAGGATCAACAGCAGGCTGGCGCCCAAGGCCAGGGACACTGACAGGAATACGCCGATCAGCGTGTCCGGCGCCAAGCCGGTGCGGTTGCGCAGGTAATTGAGCAGGATGCCGAACAACAGGCAGTAGCCGAACAGGCTGCCGTAAGGGCCGGTGTAGGGTTCGCCGAGCAGGATGCCGATGGCCACGCCGGTCAGCGCCGCATGGCCCACCGCCTCGGAGAAAAACGCGAAGCGCTTGACCACTACCAGCGTGCCGAGACCGCCCAGCACCGGGCCGATCAACAACCCGGCCAGCAACGCATTGACCACGAACCCGTAGGCCAGCGCCTCAGGCAGGTAACCGGACGAGGCCCAGCCCTGAACCATCAGACGAAAGGCTTCATAACTCATCAGGCAGCGCTCCCGTTCGTGCGCGGATGGGTGGAAAACAGCGTCAGCAGGCGTTCTGGCGTCAGGGTCTGGCGGGGCGGACCGTCGAACAGCACCCGGCGGTTCAGGCCGGTGACACGGTCGGCCAGGCGCCCGACGGCTTCCAGGTCATGTTCGATCCACAGCACGGTGATTCCGGCTTGGCGCCAGTCCTGCAGCAATTGCTCGAATACCTGGATACCGGCCTCATCCAGGGCCGACATCGGTTCATCCAGCACCAGCAGTTGCGGCGAGGGAATCAGCCCCTGGGCCAGCAACACTCGCTGGCGCTCACCACCGGACAGCGCGCCCATGCGCCGCTTGCGCTTGTCCTGCATGCCGACTCGTTCCAGGGCCTGGCCGATGGCGCCGGCGTAGTGTTTGCTCAAGCCGAGAAAAGCCGGTCGCCGCTGACACATCGCCGCCATGAAGTCGTCCACCGTCATGGGCAGGCCCCGGTCGAACTCCAGCGCCTGGGGCACGTAGCCGATCACCCCGGGCTCGCCTGGCCATTGCAGGCTCAAGCGTCCCTGGTGCGGCATCTGCCCGAGCAAGGTCTTGATCAGCGAACTCTTGCCGCCGCCATTGGGGCCCACCAAGGCATGGATGCTGCCGGGCTCCACCTGAAACGCCACGCGGTCGAGAATGGTGGTGCGGCCCAGGTTCAGGCTGACGTCGGCGAACTCAATCAAGGGGCCGACGTGCCGCAGAGTGAGGGTTTCCTGGACGGTCATGCGCCAGACTCCTGGATGGCCCGGACCACGGTGTCGAGGTTGCCGGCCATTTCCTTTTCGTACTTCTCGGGGCTGTAGTCGCCGTAGGAAATATGTGAGAGCGGGTACAGCTTCACGCCCGATTCACGCTGGATGGTGTCGACGTAGGTGGACGGGAAATCCATCTCCGAGAAGATCACCTTCACGTCCAGCTCGCGCAGTTGGTCGATGGTTTTCTTCAACTGGCTCGGGCTCGGTTCGATGCCATGGGCCGGCTCGACCACGGCGGTCACTTCCAGGCCGAATTCGCGCAACAGGTAGTCGTAGGCGGCATGCACCGTGGCGACCCGCAACTCGGCGTTGGGGGCCTGGGTCAGCTTCGCCAGGGCGGCGGCGCGCATCTGCCGCAGGCGCTTGCCGTAGGCGCGGGCGTTCTGGGTGTAGGCCTTGGCGTTGTCCGGGTCGAGCTTGCCCAGCTCTCGGGCGATGTTATTGACCTGGGCAATGGAGGCGCTGATGGACAGGAAAGTATGTGGATTCACGACCTTCCCCGCGCCACGAGCCGCCGTGCCGGTGGCAGCCAGCAGGGGCACGTTTTCATTGGCCTCGATTACTTTCACGTTCGGGGTTTCGCTGGCGGCGATCATGCGGTCGGCGAAGTCATCGTGACCCACGCCGTTGAGCACGATCACGTCGAGGCCGCTGATGCGCTTGATGTCCTCGGCCCGTGGTTCATAGGCATGGGGGTTGAAACCGGCCGGGATCAGCGGCACGACCTCGGCCTTGTCGCCGACGATGTTGGTCACATAGCTGTAATAAGGGTGCAGGGTGATGCCGATGCGCAGGCGCTTGGCTGTTTCGGCGCTCACCGGCGAGGTGAACAGGCAGGCCAGCAGGCCGATCAGCAGCAGGCGCAGCAAGGGGCGGCGTTGGGATGCAATAGGCATGGGCAAACGGTCTTCTCTCGAATGAAGGCGTGGGGTCAGTGCCGGTGCTGGCGGGTTACGCCGGCATCGAATTGCGCGACGATCTGTTGCCAGCCGGTGGCGGACAGCGTCGCATCGTCCAGCGCGGTGGGCGTCGCTAGGCCGGTTCCGCGGTTGAGCCAGATGTCCGGGGCGGCGTCGGACGCTTCGCCGATACGCATCAGAAACGAGCCGGCCACCGACGGATTGGCACTGGCGCCGAAGTAAGCCCGGTTCTGCAGTTGTTGCCAGGCGTGGCCGCCCCGGCTGACGGAACTGGCGTCCTGGGCGAATGGCGCGAAGCCTTCTTCGGCCAGGGTTGGCGGACTGGGCAGGGTGGGTTGGTCTTCGCGCAGCAAGCGAATTTCATCCAGGGTCACCCGCAGGTCGGCGTAGATGCCCTGCTCGGCGGCGCTGAGGTCGCGGCGGGCGTCGAGCTGGTTCGAGGCCAGGTGCGTGGTGTCTTCGGCTTTGCCATGCCAGGCCACCACAGACCCGGCGACCACCACGATGACCAGGCACAGCAGCAACACATACAGGGTTTCATGGCCCGCACCCGCGGGGCGGATGACTTGAGTCGTGGCGTTGCTCATGGGGCCTCGATGTCGGCTTGGTCGATTTCCACCACGTGGCCGGGGCCGGCGTCGAAGAGCACGTAGAATTCGGCGTTCGGTTTCTTGAAGGTCAGCTTCGAGTCGGCGCCGAGCTTGCCCGGGACGAGGATGGTTTCGTCATAACCGATCACGTCCAGGGTCACTCCGGGTGCACCGCTGCCGTCGGAAAAACCTCCGGTGCATTGGATCTGCTCGGCGTCGATGGCCTTGCATTCGCACATCGGGTTGTGGGCCAGGGCACTGGTGCTTGCACCTGCGCAGAACAGCAGCGCCAAGCCCTTGGATAAAGCGCGGAGGGTCATGGTTTGGCTCCTTGGTTCTTCAGCCAGGCGACGGTGGCCGGGGAGGCCTGGCTCAGGGGAATGGAGGCCTGATGCATCGAACCGTCCCAACCTTCGAGGGTTATCCACAGTTCGGCATCGGGCTGGGTCTTTGGTGGAACCGGCAACAAGGCGCCCATGCGATAGGGCGAGCCAAAGAAAATCACCCCGGCGGCCCGCAGGCTGCGGGGCTTGCCGATACGCAGGTAGGTGGCCTTGACTTGGTCGATACAGCTTTGGCACAGGGCGGCGTTGAAGTGTTTCATCGGCCCGGCAGGCCCTTGGACGCGGGGGGCTTCGTTGCGAAATTCGGCCAGGCGCAGGCTCCAGGGACCGACCTGGACTTCACCGACTTCCCGCTCGCCGAGCCCGGCGTCGCCGCGAAACAACGACGCCTCCGAGAAATACTTGGGCATGAAGCCCAGGGGAATCAGCAGCAACAACACGTTGAGGTGAAAGCGCCATTTGTGCCAGAACAGACTCAGGCGTGACGGTGGCGAGGCTGTGTTGGACGGGTTCACAGGTTGCCCTCCGGCGATTCACGTTGCATGGACGGCTGCAATGCCCGGGCAGCCCGGGCTTCACGTGCAGGTTTTTGGCTGCGCTTGAACGCATTGGCAGTGGCCAGGGCGGTGCGTTTGGTCCAGATCAGCAACCCGCTGAGGACCATCATGCTCAGGATCAAGCCGAAGAAGAACCAGATGAGTTTGATCCAGAGGCCGCCAAAATCCCCGGTGTGCAGTGGGCGCATGGACTCGGTGACGAACTCCAGCGTCGTGCGGTCCGACAGCAACCGCGAGGCCGCCACGTCACCGTTGTAGGGATTGATGGTGGCGGTCTGGTACATCAGCGGGTACCAACCACGGCCGCCGACTTCCAGATGGCTGTAGGCGTTGCCGGGCAGGCTGACAAAGCTCGCTTCCAAGCCTGGGATGCGCTGCCGGGCGATCTCGATGGCCCGGTCCAGGTTCAGTTGCGGCGGCGCAACGCCATCGACGGACAGCGGCACGCTTTCCCGGGCGACGACCGGGATGACCGGGGCGCTGGAGATGGAAACCTGGTTGTCGGACAGCAAGGCTTCGATCAGGAACCAGGTGCCGGTGACGGAGATGACCGCGATGAACCAGATCGACCAGATACCGCTGAGCCGGTGGAAGTCGCCCCAGAAAATGCGGGCACCGTGGCGGATACGCAAGGTTGGACGGAAAAAGCCTTTCCAGAAGCGCTTGTAGACCACCAGCCCGGTCACCAGGGACGCCAGCAACGGTAGCCCGAGGAGCGACACCAGGTACCAACCCCAGCTGTAGCCGTTGGTGAACGGCACCAACCACCATCCGTGCAGCGCGCGGGTGAAGCCCCTGAAATTGAACGCCGGTGCCGAGCCCTGGATGACGCCGCTGTACGGATTGACGTAGACCGTGTCGGGGCGCCCATCGGGATAGGTCACCTTGGCCTCCAGCGCAAAATGCGACTCGTCCGGACGCGCGATGCTTTGCACCTGAGTTTGCGGTTGGGCTTGCTTGATCGAGGCAATCACCTGGTCATAGCTGAGCAGCGGGGCATCGTCCGAGGGCTTGCTGGCACGCATGTCAGGGTTGACCAGCCAGACGATCTCCTGGCTGACCACCGCGAGAGTGCCGGTCACGCAAACGATGAGCACGAAAAACCAGATGGGCAGGGCCAGCCAGCTATGAACCAGGAACCAGAGTTTGGAGCGGGACTTCTTCGACATGATTGAACGTCTTGATTCGATGAAAGGTTCGGTATTACGGGCTTCGCAGTACCGTGAACCGTAAAAGGCAGGCCGTGGCTTTTGCCGACGCGGCCTACTGCATCTAATTAAGACGAACGAGCGAGCGAAATCCCGAAAAGGAAGATGAAAGAAAATGTTTCGCGTTTAGTTTCAGTGCTTTTTGTGGCCAGGGAGCTCGGCTCCCTGGCCACAAGGGCAGGGAGCTTCTGGGCAATCAGCCTTGCTGTTGGAACATCTCCCTGGCCCGTTGCTCGATCTGTTCCTGGCTCAGATCTTCCTTGTGCGTCGCCAGGAACCACAGATGCCCATAGGGATCTTTCAAGGTGCCGGTACGATCGCCGTAAAACTGGTCCTTGACCTCTGAAATCACTGTGCCACCAGCCGCAATGGCCTGAGCAAATGCGCTGTCCACGTCCTCGACATATAAATGCAAGCCGACCGATGGCGATTTGTCCGGGTTGCTCAGTGGGCCTTGGTCGCAAGGCGTGCCGAGCATGATCGCAAACCCGTTGATCCGCAGTTCGGCGTGCCCGATGCCTCCGTCGGGCATGGCCAAGCGCATGACCTCGGTGGCATTGAAGGCTTTTTTGTAGAAGTCGATGGCTTCGGCAGCTTTTTGAATGCCCAGGTAGGGCGTGATGTTATGGAAACCTTCGGGAATGGCTTTGACACCCATGACGGTTCTCCTTGTTGTTATGGGAGGCGAAGAGAGTCTTCGTCGGTTTTGCGCCCATCCACTATAGGTCAGCCGCCGTGGACGGGCTCATGTCCCGACGAACGCTTCACGGCTGCTCCAGCAGGTGAGCCCCTGGCCCGTGTTTGCCCAGCACGTCGCCCTGATTGCGCAGCGGGCAAGCCTCCATCGACAGGCATCCGCAGCCGATGCAGCCGTTGAGTCGATCACGCAGCGCCACCAATTGGTTGATGCGCTCGTCCAGGTCCCGGCTCCACTGCGCCGACAAGGTCTGCCAGTCGGCGGCCGTTGGCGCACGGTTGTCCGGCAGGCTTTTCAACGCCTCGCCGATTTCCGCCAAAGGAATGCCCAGGCGCTGGGCAACCTTGATCAGCGCCACGCGGCGCAATACTGCCCGTGAGTAGCGACGTTGGTTGCCCTGGTTGCGCGTGCTTTTGATCAGCCCCTTGGATTCATAGAAGTGCAGCGCCGTGACCGCCACGCCGCTGCGGGCGGCCACTTGGCCGACGGTGAGTTCCTTGTGGATATCGATCTGCGTCATCGCTTCGATTCGCTGCTTGACCTAAAGTTAACTTTAGGTTTTACCCTGCTCGCGTTCGGGTCGCAAGATCCGCCTTACGTGCAGAGGGGACCTTTCATGCAATCACCAAGGAACAACCGCAGTTTCACCCAGTTGATGGAGTTCGATATCGAACCGCAATGGCAGCAGGCGCTGGTAACCGCCTTGTCGGAACAAACCGAGCGCCTGGCTCGGGACCACCTGGGGTTCCTGAGTGCCAGTATCCAGGCCAGCGAGGATGGTCGGCGGGTGCTCAACTATTTGCAGTGGCAAACCCGCGAGGCAGGCGAGGCGGCGCTTCAAAGCTTCGAAACGGGCGAGCGGGATTTCTGGTGGCTGATCCAGGCTCATCGAGCCAAAGCCGTGACGTTTGGCTCGTTCCAAGTGCTGCGCAACATCGAGCGCAGTCTGGACAACGCGTTGCATTGCCAGTTGGTCGACTGAGTGCAGCGGCTGATCCGCAAAGGCAATAGCCACTATCGAGAGGGTTGATTTCTGCCGCGCAGGGCTGGCGGGTAGCCTTTGTTCATCGCCCAACTCCAGAACACCGGACACTTGCCATGAACCGTACCCTTGCTGTTTTGCTGCTGTTGACCGCCACCCTCCTGGGCGGTTGCGCCAGTTCTTCCCCGGAGCTGCGCCCCTACACCGCCGACGAGACCCGCGAACTGGCGCTTGAGGCCCTGAATCGCCGCGGCCTCTCGTTCGAAATACCACGCGAAAAAAGCCGAGTTACTCGGTTCGTCGCAGAAAAACGTGGGTTTCGACGATCAGGGCCAGATGAGTGCCGAGCGGGTCGTGCAACAGCCAGGTCGGTCAAGTTGAGGGACTGTACCGCTTAAAGTTTTGCCCAACTGTCCGTGGGTTTGCGCCAAGGCGTGGGGTAGGGTCGTGACTTGACTGACCGCCCTGATGGACTGCCTTGAAATGACCCTTTCGCTTGACCTGCTGCTGGGCTTCGCCCTGTTTGCCCTGGTGACCTCGATCACGCCTGGCCCTAACAACACCATGTTGTTGGCCTCGGGTGTCAATTTCGGTTTCAACCGCACCATTCCTCACATGCTGGGTATTACCTGCGGCTTCTTTTCCCTGGTGCTGGCGGTGGGCCTTGGCCTGGGCGCGGTGTTCCAGACTTATCCACTGCTTTATACCGCGCTGCGCTACATCGGCGCGGCGTATCTGTTGTACCTGGCGTGGAAAATCGCCCACTCCGGTCCGGTTTCGGAAAGCCAGCCGGGAGACAATACGCCGATCAGCTACTGGGGCGCGGCGGCGTTCCAATGGGTCAATCCCAAGGCCTGGATCATGGCCATCGGTGCCATCAGCACGTACACGCCACTTCAGGGTTATTTCTTTAACGTGTTGGTGATCGCGGCGGTGTTTGCCCTGATCAACCTGCCAAGCGTGAGTCTGTGGGTGGTGTGCGGCAGCCTGTTGCGCAACCTGTTGCGTGATCGTCGCTGGTTGCGCCTGTTCAACTGGGGCATGGCGCTGCTGTTGGTCGCTTCGCTGTATCCATTGTTGCTCGAAAGCATCAGTTGAGGGCTGAGCTTCGCCGCGATGCCTGCTAAGCTCGCTGTTCAGGAGCGTTCCTACGCACTTTTAAACGAAGTCCGACTTCTTTAAGGTCTTTGATCAGGTATTGCTAGTCTCGAACCCAACGAGGGCGCCTGATCCCGGAGCAGGCTCTGCGAGTTTCCTATGAATAAACGTCCTTTGTATTTCGACTACGCCGCCACCACGCCGGTGGATGAGCGGGTCATCCGGGTCATGGTCGAGTGTCTGGGCTTTGACGGCAACTTTGGCAACCCGGCTTCCAGTTCCCATGCCTTCGGCCAGGAGGCCCGGCGCTCGGTAGAGCGTGCCCGCCAGCAGGTGGCGCAACTGGTCGGGGCTCAGCCCGAACAGATCGTCTGGACGTCCGGCGCTACCGAGTCCAATAATCTGGCCCTCAAGGGGGTGGCCCAGGCGCGCGGTGGTTCCGCCGGCCATGTCATCACCAGTCTGATCGAACACAAGGCGATTCTCGATACGGCGCGCCAGCTTGAAGAGAGCGGCGTCGCGGTGACCTGGCTGGCGCCGGACGCCGAGGGCCTGATCAGCCCGCAAGCGGTTCGCGAGGCGTTGCGCGAAGACACGTTCCTGGTGTCGCTGATGCTGGTGAACAACGAGTTGGGCACCGTCAACGACGTCATCGCCATCAGCGAGATCGTTCGCGCGCACGGTGCGCTGTTTCATGTGGACGCAGCCCAGGGGGCCGGGAAGGTGCAGATCGACCTGTCTCGTTGGCCGGTGGACCTGATGTCTTTTTCCGCGCACAAGATCTACGGTCCCAAGGGCATCGGTGCGCTCTACGTCGGCGAGCGTGCCCGGCCACGGCTGTCGGCACAGATTCACGGCGGTGGGCATGAAGGTGGTTTGCGCTCCGGGACCCTGGCGACCCACCAGATCGCAGCCATGGGCGCCGCATTCGAACTCGCGGCCGAGGCATTCGAGGAAGAACTCGCTAAAATCGCCCGGTTGCGCAATCGTTTGCTTGAGCCGCTGCGGGCCTTGCCCGGTGTGCGTATAAACGGCAGTGCGAGCCGCCGGATTCCCCACACGCTGAGCCTGACCTTCAACGAAGGTGAGTTCAACCCGGCGGCGTTGAGCGCATCGATTGCATTTTCCGCCACCTCGGCCTGCAATTCGGCGCAGAACAGCCCGTCCCACGTGCTGCTGGCCCTGGGGCACGATGCGCGCGCGGCCGGGCGAACCATTCGCCTGAGCCTGGGCCGCTTTACCACTGAACAGGATATCGACGAGGCGGTGCGGCTGATCCAGGCGGCGTGCGCGACTGCGCCGGCGTTCTGGGCCACGACCCCATAAGCCGTTTTCGGTATCGAACAACAATATCAATGAGCAGGAGAAACAATGAGCACCGAGCCTTTGTCCCGTGGACTGGTTCCCCAGCGCCTGGCCAAAATCCGCCAACTGATGAGCCGAGAGGGCATTCATGCGCTGCTGGTGCCATCGGCCGACCCGCATCTGTCCGAATATCTGCCGGGCTATTGGCAGGGGCGGCAATGGCTGTCGGGCTTCCATGGCTCGGTGGGTACCTTGATCGTGACCGGCAGTTTCGCTGGCGTCTGGGCCGATAGCCGTTATTGGGAGCAGGCCACCAAGGAACTGGAGGGCAGTGGTATCGAACTGGTCAAGCTCATTCCCGGCCAACCCGGCCCCTTGGACTGGCTGGCGGAACAAACGCCTGAGGGTGGGGTGGTCGCCGTCGACGGTGCGGTCATGGCCGTGGCATCGGCCCGAACCCTGGGTGGCAAACTTGCGGAACGCGGCGCACGGTTGCGTACCGACATCGACCTGCTCAAGGAGGCCTGGAGCGATCGCCCAAGCTTGCCGGATCAGCCGGTCTATGCCCATTTGCCGCCCCAGGCGACCGTCAGCCGGGTCGAGAAACTCGCCAAGCTGCGCGAATCCCTCAAGGAGCGTGGTGCCGACTGGCATTTCATCGCCACGCTGGATGACATCGCCTGGTTGTTCAACCTGCGCGGCGCGGATGTGTCGTTCAACCCGGTATTCGTCTCCTTTGCCTTGATCGGCCAGCAACAGGCGACGCTGTTCGTGGCCTTGGACAAGGTTGACGCAGCGCTGCGTGCCGTTCTTGAACAGGACGGCGTGACCCTGCGCGATTACAGCGAAGCCGCCGCCGCGTTGCGTGAAGTGCCGGACGGTGCGAGCCTGCAGATCGATCCGGCGCGGGTGACGGTCGGCTTGCTGGATAATCTGGGCAGCGGCGTGAAGCTGGTCGAAGGTCTCAACCCAACGACGCTGGCCAAGTCTCGAAAAAGCCTGGCCGATGCCGAGCACATCCGTCGGGCCATGGAGCAGGATGGCGCGGCGCTCTGTGAGTTCTTCGCCTGGCTGGAAGGGGCCTGGGGGCGCGAGCGCATCACCGAATTGACCATCGACGAGCACCTGACCGCCGCCCGCACTCGCCGGCCGGACTTCGTCTCCCTGAGTTTCAACACCATCGCCGCCTTTAACGCCAACGGCGCGATGCCTCATTACCACGCCACGGCAGAAGCCCATGCGGTCATCGAAGGTGATGGCCTGTTGCTGATCGATTCCGGCGGCCAGTACTTGGGGGGCACCACCGACATCACTCGCATGGTGCCGGTCGGCACACCCACTGCTGAGCAGAAACGTGATTGCACGCGCGTGCTCAAGGGCGTGATTGCCCTGTCCCGGGCCAAATTCCCACGGGGCATTCTTTCGCCGTTGCTGGATGCAATCGCCCGCGCACCGATCTGGGCAGAGCAGGTGGATTACGGCCACGGCACCGGTCATGGCGTCGGCTATTTCCTCAATGTCCACGAAGGCCCGCAGGTGATTGCCTATCAAGCCGCTGCCGCGCCGCAAACGGCGATGCAGGTTGGCATGATCACCTCCATCGAGCCGGGCACTTATCGTCCCGGTCGCTGGGGGGTGCGTATCGAGAACCTGGTGTTGAACCGTGAAGCCGGAAGCAGCGAGTTCGGCGAGTTCCTTGAGTTCGAAACCCTGACCCTGTGCCCGATCGACACCCGCTGCCTGGAACCTTCTTTGCTGACCCAGGACGAAAAAGACTGGTTCAACGCTTACCACGCCGAGGTTCAGCGTCGCTTGGGCCCGTTGCTGGACGGTGACGCACTGCAATGGCTGAACACGCGAACGATGGCAATTTGAAGTAGAGGATCAGGCAAGGGCTTCACGGACGAAGTCCAACCGATCCTGGCCGAAGAACAACTCGTTGCCGACAAACATGCTCGGGGCGCCGAACACGCCCCGTGCGATGGCTTCTTCAGTGGCGGTCTTGAGTGCTTGCTTGACCTGCTCGTCGTTCGTCAGGGCCAGCACATAGTCGGCGTCGAAACCGCCTTCGTTCAGGACTGCTGCGACGGTCGTGGGGTCATTGAGGTTGCGGGCGTCCACCCAAAAGGCGCGGAACAGGCAATCGACGAAGGCCTCGAAGCGTTCAGGTTGGCGCAATTGCATGCCAGTCACCGCGCGCATCAGTTGCAGTGTATTGATGGGGAAGTGAGGATTGAACTTGAAGGCGACCTCATAGCGCTTGGCGAAGCGATTCAGATCCTTGAACAGGTAAGGGTTCTTGGCCGGCACAGTCGCCGGTGATGCATTGCCGGTTGCCTTGAAGACGCCACCCAATAACATCGGGCGATAGATCAGCTGGCTGTTGGTCTGCGCGCATAGCGTCGGCAACTGGGTGTAGGCCAGGTACGTGGTCGGGCTGCCGAAATCGAAGTAAAACTCCACCGATTTGCTCATGGGATCTGCTCTCTTGTTGTGTGAGGGGAGGTTTACCAGCGTTCGCTCCAGGGCCGCAGGTCCAGTTCGAAGGTCCAGGCGTCGCGGGGTTGGCTGTGCAGGTACCAGTAGTTGTCGGCGATGTGTTCGGGGTTCAGGATGCCGTCCTGATCCTTGGTGGCATATTTCTCCGGGAAATTATCGCGGATGAAGTCAGTGTCGATGGCGCCGTCCACCACCACGTGGGCCACGTGAATATTCATCGGTCCCAGCTCACGGGCCATGCTCTGGGCCAGTGCCCGGATGCCATGCTTGGCGCCCGCGAATGCGGCGAACCCCGAAGCGCCACGCAATCCCGCCGTTGCCCCGGTAAACAGAATTGTCCCGCGCTGGCGCTTGACCATGCGCTTGGCCACTTCCCGTGCATTGAGAAAGCCTGAGAAACAGGCCATTTCCCAGATCTTGAAATACTTGCGTGCGGTTTCTTCGAGGATGCTGCAGGGGACATTGGCGCCGATGTTGAACACAAAGGCTTCGATCGGGCCGATCTGGTTCTCGATTTGCTCGATGAGTGCGATCACGTCGTCCTCTTTGCGTGCATCGCAGGCAAACCCGTGGGCTTCGCCGCCTTGGGCGCGGATTCCATCCACCAGGGGTTCGAGTTTGTCGGCGCTGCGACGGGTAACGCAGGCCACAAAACCTTCCTGCGCAAAGCGTTTGGCAATCGCTCCGCCGGTGGCATCGCCCGCGCCAACAACCAGTACGACCTTCTTGTTATTCATGGTCAGCCTCATTGGTAAACGATCGTTAACTAAACGGACGTTATGCTAAGATCCGGCAAGCGTCAAGGTGAGCAATCAGGGGCAGGAACCATGCGATATTCAGCCAATCACAAAATGGAAACCCGCGAGAAACTGCTCGCCAGCAGTGCCGTCTCTGCCAAGAAGTCGGGTTTCTCCACGGTCGGCGTCGATGGTTTGATGAAAGCGATCGGGTTGAGCGGCGGTGCGTTTTATAGCCACTTCTCATCGAAGGATGAGCTTTTCAAGGCCATTGTTGAGCGGGAATTGGCCCAAAGCCTGGATCGTCTGAGTGGAGACGGTGCGATGGACTCAATGAAGCTGGAGCGCTGCCTCAAGCAGTACCTGAGCATGAGCCACGTTGAGCAGCCCGAAGCAGGGTGTGCGTTACCGGTGCTGGGTGCCGAGATCGCGCGATCGGATGTCCAGGTGAGGGAGGCGGCGCAAACGTGGATCTGTCGTTTGCACGAAAGCTGGGCGCGGATATTGGGAAGCGACAGTCTGGCATGGGCCATCCTGTCTCAATGCGTGGGAGCATTGGTGGTTGCGCGGATGCTGGTCACGCCGCAGGTCCAGCGTGACGTCCTCAAATCCAGTCATGAGGAGATTAGGCGCCGAATGGCCGAGCAAGGGCTCGACTGACGTGGCCTATTTACAGATGACGATCATGCTGCGGCTGGTATAGCCAGCGGGGTTGAGCCCGAAGGGATAATCCCCGGGCTCCTCGACGGCGTCGCCGGACTTGGCAATGACCTTGTAACCCTTGGGAGCACATGAATTGGCGGCGCTGGCGGCGCACTGATCCCAGGATGAGGACAGGCCGGAGCAGTTGATGTGCAGGCCTTTCTTGCCGCGCTTGACTTCAGTTTTCGATGTTGCCGCACAGCCCGCTACTGCAAGTACGGCGATCAGTATCAAAATTCGTTTCATTCCCGTCCTTATAATCGTCGTGGATCTTGTGTCCACGTACGATTGTGTTCGCTCTTGCTTGAAGCGTTCATGACGTCCTGTATGAAAAAATCCATGTCTGACATTGGGTTACCGGTCTAAACATGGCCTAAATGCGGGGCAAATACCAGACCTTCGTTAAATCCTGCTTCAATCTGCCGCGACGGCAGGCTTCGCAGTGTTACCCATGGTCATCGTTGCGCCGACCGACGCGAGGATGATGCAGGTAATGGCGAGCCATTGGGCCAAGGACAAGTACTCCTGCAGAAAGACCAGCCCCGACAGGGCCGCGACTGCCGGTTCGACGCTCATCAGGGTACCGAAAGTGCGGGCTGGCATTCGGGTCAGGGAGATCATTTCCAGGGTGTAGGGCAGGGCCGTAGACAGGATGGCGACCCCGATGGCGATTGGAATCAGGCTCGGTGTGAGCAGTGCGGCACCCGCGTGCACGATACCAATCGGGGCGACGAACAGAGCGGCGATCATTACCCCCAAAGCGGCGGTTTGTACGCCATTGTCCGCACCGGCTTTCTGGCCAAACAGGATGTACAACGCCCAGCAAACACCTGCGCCCAGCGCGTAGCCGGCTCCAAGCAGGTCAATACCGGCATTGGTCGCACCGGTCGGTATAAGCAGAAGCAGGCCAGCGACTGCCAGGGCGATCCAGAGAAAATCGATTGCCCTGCGTGAGGCGTATATGGCGACTGCCAGGGGGCCGGTGAACTCCAGTGCTACGGCAATGCCCAGTGGAACGGTACGAACCGACATATAGAAGAGAAAGTTCATGCCGCCCAATGCCATCCCGTAAACGATCACGGTGCGCAGGGATTGGGCGGTGAGCTTGGCGCGCCAGGGACGTAGCAATAACAGCATGATGAGGCTGGCAAAAATGAGTCGCAGCGTTGTTGTGCCCTGTGCGCCCACTACAGGGAACATGCTTTTGGCGAGGGAGGCTCCCGATTGAATGGAGGCCATGGCTATTAATAGTAGGGCAACCGGATACAGGGTGGAGGCCAGGCTGCGATGTGGAGGGGGTGTCATTACGAAGTGTCGTCCAGAATAAAGGCGGGGGGCAATGTTGAGCAGTATATTGCGCACATGCAGCGATTCCGTCTATATACCGGGCAGATTTAAGTGTCATGTCGGGCTAAAGATAGAAAAATCAAATTAAGGGTTGACGGCAGATTCTGGAAGTCTATAATTCGCCCCACTTCCGGCGCAGTCGAAACGGAAAACTCCTTGAGATTCAACGAGTTAAGTAAGTTTCGAAGGTGTTGGGCTTCAGTTCATCGAAGCCCGGAAGGAGCAGGTGGGGCGGTGTTGTTTGGCTCTATCGGCGGTTCGATCTTCTCGGTCGAAAGCGGTGAAAAAGAGGTGTTGACAGCAGCGAGTAACGCTGTAGAATTCGCCTCCCGCTAACGAGAGATCGAAAGCGCAAGTGGTTGAAGTTGAAAAGGAAACTTTGAAAACTTCTGAAAATAACCGCTTGACAGATACACGGGGCGCTGTAGAATGCGCGCCTCGGTTGAGACGAAAGACTCAGCCAACCGCTCTTTAACAACTGAATCAAGCAATTCGTGTGGGTGCTTGTGGAGTCAGACTGCTAGTCAACAGATTATCAGCATCACAAGTTACTCCGCGAGAAATCAAAGATGTAACCAACGATTGCTGAGCCAAGTTTAGGGTTTTCTCAAAATCCAAAGATGTTTGAACTGAAGAGTTTGATCATGGCTCAGATTGAACGCTGGCGGCAGGCCTAACACATGCAAGTCGAGCGGTAGAGAGAAGCTTGCTTCTCTTGAGAGCGGCGGACGGGTGAGTAATGCCTAGGAATCTGCCTGGTAGTGGGGGATAACGCTCGGAAACGGACGCTAATACCGCATACGTCCTACGGGAGAAAGCAGGGGACCTTCGGGCCTTGCGCTATCAGATGAGCCTAGGTCGGATTAGCTAGTTGGTGAGGTAATGGCTCACCAAGGCGACGATCCGTAACTGGTCTGAGAGGATGATCAGTCACACTGGAACTGAGACACGGTCCAGACTCCTACGGGAGGCAGCAGTGGGGAATATTGGACAATGGGCGAAAGCCTGATCCAGCCATGCCGCGTGTGTGAAGAAGGTCTTCGGATTGTAAAGCACTTTAAGTTGGGAGGAAGGGCATTAACCTAATACGTTAGTGTTTTGACGTTACCGACAGAATAAGCACCGGCTAACTCTGTGCCAGCAGCCGCGGTAATACAGAGGGTGCAAGCGTTAATCGGAATTACTGGGCGTAAAGCGCGCGTAGGTGGTTCGTTAAGTTGGATGTGAAAGCCCCGGGCTCAACCTGGGAACTGCATTCAAAACTGTCGAGCTAGAGTATGGTAGAGGGTGGTGGAATTTCCTGTGTAGCGGTGAAATGCGTAGATATAGGAAGGAACACCAGTGGCGAAGGCGACCACCTGGACTGATACTGACACTGAGGTGCGAAAGCGTGGGGAGCAAACAGGATTAGATACCCTGGTAGTCCACGCCGTAAACGATGTCAACTAGCCGTTGGGAGCCTTGAGCTCTTAGTGGCGCAGCTAACGCATTAAGTTGACCGCCTGGGGAGTACGGCCGCAAGGTTAAAACTCAAATGAATTGACGGGGGCCCGCACAAGCGGTGGAGCATGTGGTTTAATTCGAAGCAACGCGAAGAACCTTACCAGGCCTTGACATCCAATGAACTTTCCAGAGATGGATTGGTGCCTTCGGGAACATTGAGACAGGTGCTGCATGGCTGTCGTCAGCTCGTGTCGTGAGATGTTGGGTTAAGTCCCGTAACGAGCGCAACCCTTGTCCTTAGTTACCAGCACGTAATGGTGGGCACTCTAAGGAGACTGCCGGTGACAAACCGGAGGAAGGTGGGGATGACGTCAAGTCATCATGGCCCTTACGGCCTGGGCTACACACGTGCTACAATGGTCGGTACAGAGGGTTGCCAAGCCGCGAGGTGGAGCTAATCCCACAAAACCGATCGTAGTCCGGATCGCAGTCTGCAACTCGACTGCGTGAAGTCGGAATCGCTAGTAATCGCGAATCAGAATGTCGCGGTGAATACGTTCCCGGGCCTTGTACACACCGCCCGTCACACCATGGGAGTGGGTTGCACCAGAAGTAGCTAGTCTAACCTTCGGGGGGACGGTTACCACGGTGTGATTCATGACTGGGGTGAAGTCGTAACAAGGTAGCCGTAGGGGAACCTGCGGCTGGATCACCTCCTTAATCGACGACCGCAGCTGCTTCATGAGCTCCCACACGAATTGCTTGATTCATTGAAGAAGACGATAGAAGCAGCTTTAAGCTCCAAGCTGATAGCTCATAGCTAACAGTTACAAGCTCGAAATTGGGTCTGTAGCTCAGTTGGTTAGAGCACACCCCTGATAAGGGTGAGGTCGGCAGTTCGAATCTGCCCAGACCCACCAATTTTGTGTGGGAAACGCCTGTAGAAATACGGGGCCATAGCTCAGCTGGGAGAGCGCCTGCCTTGCACGCAGGAGGTCAGCGGTTCGATCCCGCTTGGCTCCACCACTACTGCTTCGATTGTATAAAGCTTAGAAATGAGCATTCCATCAAACGATGGTGAATGTTGATTTCTAGTCTTTGACTAGTTCGTTCTTTAAAAATTTGGGTATGTGATAGAAAGATAGACTGGACGTTACTTTCACTGGTAACGGATCAGGCTAAGGTAAAATTTGTGAGTTGCTCTTTGAGCAAGATCGAATTTTCGGCGAATGTCGTCTTCACAGTATAACCAGATTGCTTGGGGTTATATGGTCAAGTGAAGAAGCGCATACGGTGGATGCCTTGGCAGTCAGAGGCGATGAAAGACGTGGTAGCCTGCGAAAAGCTTCGGGGAGTCGGCAAACAGACTGTGATCCGGAGATGTCTGAATGGGGGAACCCAGCCATCATAAGATGGTTATCTTGTACTGAATACATAGGTGCAAGAAGCGAACCAGGGGAACTGAAACATCTAAGTACCCTGAGGAAAAGAAATCAACCGAGATTCCCTTAGTAGTGGCGAGCGAACGGGGACTAGCCCTTAAGCTTCTTTGATTTTAGCGGAACGCTCTGGAAAGTGCGGCCATAGTGGGTGATAGCCCTGTACGCGAAAGGATCTTAGAAGTGAAATCGAGTAGGACGGAGCACGAGAAACTTTGTCTGAATATGGGGGACCATCCTCCAAGGCTAAATACTACTGACTGACCGATAGTGAACTAGTACCGTGAGGGAAAGGCGAAAAGAACCCCGGAGAGGGGAGTGAAATAGATCCTGAAACCGTATGCGTACAAGCAGTGGGAGCCCACTTTGTTGGGTGACTGCGTACCTTTTGTATAATGGGTCAGCGACTTATTTTCAGTGGCGAGCTTAACCGAATAGGGGAGGCGTAGCGAAAGCGAGTCTTAATAGGGCGTCTAGTCGCTGGGAATAGACCCGAAACCGGGCGATCTATCCATGGGCAGGTTGAAGGTTAGGTAACACTGACTGGAGGACCGAACCGACTACCGTTGAAAAGTTAGCGGATGACCTGTGGATCGGAGTGAAAGGCTAATCAAGCTCGGAGATAGCTGGTTCTCCTCGAAAGCTATTTAGGTAGCGCCTCATGTATCACTGTAGGGGGTAGAGCACTGTTTCGGCTAGGGGGTCATCCCGACTTACCAAACCGATGCAAACTCCGAATACCTACAAGTGCCGAGCATGGGAGACACACGGCGGGTGCTAACGTCCGTCGTGAAAAGGGAAACAACCCAGACCGTCAGCTAAGGTCCCAAAGTTATGGTTAAGTGGGAAACGATGTGGGAAGGCTTAGACAGCTAGGAGGTTGGCTTAGAAGCAGCCACCCTTTAAAGAAAGCGTAATAGCTCACTAGTCGAGTCGGCCTGCGCGGAAGATGTAACGGGGCTCAAACCATACACCGAAGCTACGGGTATCACGCAAGTGATGCGGTAGAGGAGCGTTCTGTAAGCCTGTGAAGGTGAGTTGAGAAGCTTGCTGGAGGTATCAGAAGTGCGAATGCTGACATGAGTAACGACAATGGGTGTGAAAAACACCCACGCCGAAAGACCAAGGTTTCCTGCGCAACGTTAATCGACGCAGGGTTAGTCGGTCCCTAAGGCGAGGCTGAAAAGCGTAGTCGATGGAAAACAGGTTAATATTCCTGTACTTCTGGTTATTGCGATGGAGGGACGGAGAAGGCTAGGCCAGCTTGGCGTTGGTTGTCCAAGTTTAAGGTGGTAGGCTGGAATCTTAGGTAAATCCGGGATTCTAAGGCCGAGAGCTGATGACGAGTTACCCTTTGGGTGGCGAAGTGGTTGATGCCATGCTTCCAAGAAAAGCTTCTAAGCTTCAGGTAACCAGGAACCGTACCCCAAACCGACACAGGTGGTTGGGTAGAGAATACCAAGGCGCTTGAGAGAACTCGGGTGAAGGAACTAGGCAAAATGGCACCGTAACTTCGGGAGAAGGTGCGCCGGTGAGGGTGAAGCACTTGCTGCGTAAGCCCACGCCGGTCGAAGATACCAGGCCGCTGCGACTGTTTATTAAAAACACAGCACTCTGCAAACACGAAAGTGGACGTATAGGGTGTGACGCCTGCCCGGTGCCGGAAGGTTAATTGATGGGGTTAGCTAACGCGAAGCTCTTGATCGAAGCCCCGGTAAACGGCGGCCGTAACTATAACGGTCCTAAGGTAGCGAAATTCCTTGTCGGGTAAGTTCCGACCTGCACGAATGGCGTAACGATGGCGGCGCTGTCTCCACCCGAGACTCAGTGAAATTGAAATCGCTGTGAAGATGCAGTGTATCCGCGGCTAGACGGAAAGACCCCGTGAACCTTTACTATAGCTTTGCACTGGACTTTGAATTTGCTTGTGTAGGATAGGTGGGAGGCTTTGAAGCGTGGACGCCAGTTCGCGTGGAGCCATCCTTGAAATACCACCCTGGCAACTTTGAGGTTCTAACTCAGGTCCGTTATCCGGATCGAGGACAGTGTATGGTGGGTAGTTTGACTGGGGCGGTCTCCTCCTAAAGAGTAACGGAGGAGTACGAAGGTGCGCTCAGACCGGTCGGAAATCGGTCGTAGAGTATAAAGGCAAAAGCGCGCTTGACTGCGAGACAGACACGTCGAGCAGGTACGAAAGTAGGTCTTAGTGATCCGGTGGTTCTGTATGGAAGGGCCATCGCTCAACGGATAAAAGGTACTCCGGGGATAACAGGCTGATACCGCCCAAGAGTTCATATCGACGGCGGTGTTTGGCACCTCGATGTCGGCTCATCACATCCTGGGGCTGAAGCCGGTCCCAAGGGTATGGCTGTTCGCCATTTAAAGTGGTACGCGAGCTGGGTTTAGAACGTCGTGAGACAGTTCGGTCCCTATCTGCCGTGGACGTTTGAGATTTGAGAGGGGCTGCTCCTAGTACGAGAGGACCGGAGTGGACGAACCTCTGGTGTTCCGGTTGTCACGCCAGTGGCATTGCCGGGTAGCTATGTTCGGAAAAGATAACCGCTGAAAGCATCTAAGCGGGAAACTTGCCTCAAGATGAGATCTCACTGGGACCTTGAGTCCCCTGAAGGGCCGTCGAAGACTACGACGTTGATAGGCAGGGTGTGTAAGCGCTGTGAGGCGTTGAGCTAACCTGTACTAATTGCCCGTGAGGCTTGACCATATAACACCCAAGCAATTTGTATGCTCCAAGCCAAAGGCGAAAGAGACTAGATTGCGGTGTGTGAAGACGAAACGAACCGAAAGTTCGAGACGCTCGATTGCAACACACAAACTATCGCATACCCATTCGCTGGAACGTGACCGCAAGGCACGCGCTGGCTACCGAATTTCTTGACGACCATAGAGCATTGGAACCACCTGATCCCATCCCGAACTCAGAAGTGAAACGATGCATCGCCGATGGTAGTGTGGGGTTTCCCCATGTGAGAGTAGGTCATCGTCAAGATTAAATTCCGAAACCCCTATCTGCTGATGCAGGTAGGGGTTTTGTTTTGCCTGAAACAAAAAGCTTTGGCCAAAAAAAGGATGACCTGTAGAGGTTATCCTTTTTTGCATCCGGCCCTTAAGCCCCGGGTACTGGGCAGCTCAGATCCCCTTCCTTGCACTTGAGATAGGTCTTGAATGCCTCGATCCGGGCTTTAGTCTGGGCGGTGATGCAGTTGCTGTAGATCAGTGGGTAGACGCTACCGCCCTCGACCCCGGAGGCGGAGAAATTGCATTCGGCGTCACGGAAGCCTATCCAGGCACGCTGCGCCTTGACCAGCATCTGTTTGGCCTGCGGGTTGTCCTTCAAGCGTGCTGTGATCAGCTTGTACAAGCTGTTCAGCTCGTTGTCGGCGGCCTTGTTTTCTTTGGCTGCGCATTGGTTCATTTCGCCTTGAGTGGTGGCGTCGGCGCAGTCGTCGGCCTGGGCAACAGTAACGAAAAGCAGCGGCATCAGGGCCAGAAGCAAGCGCGGGGACATGTTTGGTCTCTCCTTGAGGGGATTGAAAACGCCGGGTGAGTTTACATCGCTCCCTGCGGTTTTAAAGAAGGCGATACTGATACAACTTTCTGGTTGGCCTTGTGGTCTTACAAGCCTACTGTTGAAACACAGGAGGTGACCCATGCATTCATCCGATCGCATTGAAAGAAAGATCCTGCTTAAGGCTCCGCGCTCTCATGTCTGGCGAGCCCTGGCCAATGCCGAAGCTTTCGGCCAATGGTTCGGTGTTGCCCTTGAGGGGAAACGGTTTGTGGCAGGGGAGCGTACCCAGGGGCAAATCACTTATCCAGGTTACGAGCATCTCATCTGGGACGTGGCGGTGGAACGGGTGGAGCCCGAGCGGGTGTTCTCGTTTCGCTGGCATCCTTACGCTGTCGAGCCGCAGGTGGATTACTCTCAAGAGTCCGAAACCCGGGTGCAATTCGAACTTGAAGACATGGATGGCGGCACCCTGCTCAAAGTCGTGGAGTCGGGTTTCAACAACATTCCCGAGGCTCGCCGGCTCAAGGCTTTTCGCATGGACAGCCGTGGTTGGGACGAGCAGATGGCCAATATTGAAGCCTTCCTGGGCAAGTCTTGATAGGAGGGACTGCTGAGGGGCTAAGGGTTTTCGGAGGGAGCGGTGTAGCGAATGTCTTACACGAGATGGTAGCTATGTCGTCTATTTCGTTTTGGATCCGAGGCGTAATCTGGACTCATCCACTGAAGCACAGGAAGTGCTCAGGATCAGGGACGATCGACCTTGCAAGGAAAGCTATCGACAGGGAGTCGTAATGGTCTTGGAAAAACCCGCTTCGGCGGGTTTTTTTTCGCCCGCAAAAATCTGAGAAGGTCCTATAGCGAAACGCTTACACACCGTTGCTGCTTTCTCGTCTTTTTCCAAGATACCGATGGGCCTAATCTATGTTCATCCACTGAGTACAGGGAGTGCTCGGGGTCATGGATGATTGGACCAGGCATGGAATGCCGGACAGGGAGTCAAATTGGTCCTCAAAAAACCCGCCTAGGCGGGTTTTTTTTCGTCTGCGAAAAAGTGGTCTGATCATGCCAGGCGCCGGGTCATGGTGCGGTCGGAACCATCGGCAGCCAAGGTCTGGCCTCCCGGCGTCCGGTCCGCGCCATCGGCAGCCAGGGTCTGACCCCCAGGTGTCCGATCTGCGCCATCGGCAGCCAGGGTCTGGCCCCCAGGTGTCCGGTCTGCGCCATCGGCAGCCAGGGTCTGGCCCCCAGGTGTCCGATCTGCGCCATCGGCAGCCAGGGTCTGACCCCCAGGTGTCCGATCCGCGCCATCGGCAGCCAGGGTCTGACCCCCAGGTGTCCGATCCGCGCCATCGGCAGCGAGAGTCTGCCCCCCAGGCGTCCGATCCGCACCATCGGCAGCGAGAGTCTGCCCTCCCGACGTCCGATCCGCACCATCAGCGGCCACAGGCTGCTGGTAATCGCTAGCCTGGGTAAAGAAGCGGTCTTGCTGCTGGCTCGGCAGGGCAAACGCACTGACGCTCAGGGCGAAGGTGGTAACGGCGATCAAGGTGTTGAACGTTTTCATGGTAAAGACTCCGGTCATATCAAGGGTTGAGTGCCGGGTCGTTCAGATATCGTGATCTGCTGAACCCGTTGCAGCGGCGACGGTTGTCTTGCTGCATGGGTTCAGATTAGGGGCGAGGCGGGGGTGGGCGTTAGACGGATACTGTCCTGGTTTTGCCTGATCCTGTTTGTGTGCAGGATCAGGCGCTACTGGCTTGCAGCGCCTGGGCACGCAAACGAGCGATGTCCTTGCTCGGGGAGGCGCCAAATAGACGGCTGTATTCACGGCTGAACTGCGAGGGGCTTTCATACCCCATCTTGTAGCCGATTGACGAAACGTCGCTGTTCTCCGCCAACAGTAACCGTCGGGCTTCCTGCAAGCGCAGTTGTTTCTGGTATTGCAGCGGACTCATGGCGGTCACGGCTTTGAAGCGGTGGTGCAACGCCGAAGGGCTGAGATTGATCATTTGTGCCAGGCTGTCGATGCTCAACGGCTCGGCGTAATGGGTATTGAGCCATTCGATGGCACGGCTGATGCGATGGGTCTGGGTGTCGGGAATGGCTATTTCGTGCAAGCGCTGGCCTTGGGCGCCACGCAGCAGCCGGTAGAAAATCTCCTGTTGGGCCAACGGCGCGAGGGTGGCGATATCGTCCGGGCTGTCCAACAGCCGCAGCAAGCGCAACACTGCGTCGAGCAATGGCGCATCAATGCGATCCAGGAACAGCCCGCGTCCGGTTCTTTCGGTCGGCACGCCGATAGGGCTGGCGTCGGCAATCAGACGGCAGATCTGTGCCGGGTCGATGTCGAGGCGGATGCACAGGTAGGGGCGCTCGGGGCTGGCTTCAATCACCTGGCCGGCCAGTGGCAGGGTCACCGAGACGACCAGATAGTTGAGCGGGTCATACACGTAGCATTCGTCCGCCAGGCGCACTTCCTTGCGCCCCTCGATAATCACGCATAAACCAGGCTTGTGCACGGTGTGCAGGGCTTCGGTCGGCTGGTCGCTACGGATCAGGTGCAAGGCCTCGATGGCCGTAGGGTGGACGCCATATTCCGGCGCAAAGCGCTTCATCAGACTCGCCAATTCGGCGCGGCGCTGGCTGACGCCGTCGTCTGGCGCAATGTGGATGGACGTGGATACCGACATGCCGATCAATCTCCCAGGCCAAATTGAGTGAACCGCGCTAGTAAAGCCGATTGCGCGGCTGTCGGCCAGAGTCGGTTTTATCGCCACAGGATCGTGCAAGTGCGCAGGAGGATCCGGCTAACCCAGGCCGTGGTCGGTTCCCTAATCTGGACCTGTCAAAACGCTCCCACCGGAGCCATCACATCCAGACGAGGAAACCATCATGTCCGATATTCAAAACAAAGTAGTGGTCATCACCGGCGCCAGCAGCGGGATTGGTGAAGCCGCGGCGCGGTTGCTCGCGGCTCGCGGTGCCCGTGTCGTGCTTGGCGCCCGGCGCATCGATCGTCTGCAAACACTGGTGCAGGAACTCGAAACCGCCGGCCAGCAGGCTATCTGCAAAGCGGTGGACGTGACCCGCCGCGACGATGTCCAGAACCTGATCGACTTCGCTGTCCAGCGTTTCGGCAGGGTCGATGTGATCATCAATAACGCCGGGGTCATGCCGCTCTCCAAGCTCGAGGCGCTGAAAGTCGAGGAGTGGGACCGCATGATCGACGTCAACATCCGTGGCGTGCTCCACGGCATCGCCGCCGGCCTGCCGCTGATGCAGCGCCAGCGCAGCGGGCAGTTCATCAACATCGCGTCGATCGGTGCCTACGCCGTCAGCCCGACTGCGGCCGTGTATTGCGCCACCAAGTTTGCCGTGCGGGCGATTTCCGAGGGCTTGCGCCAGGAAGTCGGAGGGGATGTGCGCGTGACGGTAATTTCCCCCGGCGTGACCGAATCGGAACTGGCCGAGAGCATTTCCGATGAAGGTGGACGTGCCGAAATGCGCGAGTTCCGCAGGATCGCCATTCCGGCCGAAGCCATCGCCCGGGCGATTGCCTACGCCATCGAACAACCAGCGGACGTAGACGTCAGCGAATTGATCGTGCGGCCCACCGCCAGTCCATTCTGACCGACTTGACCGACAGGAGGAGATGTCCCATGAGAAAGGCATTTGGAGACCAGGATAAATTCGTCGGCCTATGGGTGACGGCTGATGGCATGATTCGTCATCGGCTGCTGCCGGGCGGACGCTATGACGAAGCGCGAGGTGTACGTGAGAGCGCATATCAGGGCGACTACTGGCTGCAGGATGACCATATCGAATACCACGACGACACCGGTTTCACCGCCGATGGGGATTTTCGTGAAGGCGTGCTCTACCACGCGGGGATGGTGTTGTATCGCCAAGAGAGATGATGAACCGATAACCTTTGCGGTGAGGGGACAACTCCCCCTCACCACGGATTTCATTTCCATCGGGACTGATCGTTACGCCCGTTCCAAGCGCGCCGCAGCACGCTGGGTGATTTGCGAGCGCACCCGGAACGACTCGGCCGCACGCCGGTTCGCTTCTTCCAGCACGCGCGTCGGCGCAGTGTCCGGGCTGCCGGCGTTGAACGGCGGGGCAGGGGCGTATTCGAGTTGCAGCTGGACCAGCTCGGCGGTGTCCTGGTCGAACAGTTCGGCCGCCAGGGTCAAGGCGAAGTCGATTCCGGCCGTGATGCCGCCACCGGTGAGCAGGTTGCCGTCGCGGACCACGCGCTCCTTGATCGGCGTCGCGCCCAGGGTTTGCAGCAGGCTGTGATAGGCCCAATGGGTGGTGGCGCGCTTGCCTTGCAACAGGCCCGCCGCACCGAGCACCAGCGAACCGGTGCACACGGACGTGATGTATTTCGCCTCGGCGGCTTGCCCCTTGATGAAGGCCAGTGTCTGTTCGTCTTCCATCAGCGGCCCGACGCCGGTCCCGCCGGGGACGCAGATCACGTCGAGCTTCGGGCAGTCCTCGAACGTGGTGGTGGGCAGCAACACCAGCCCGGTGCTGGCGGTGACCGGCGCCAGGTCCTTCCAGACCAGATGGACCTTCACGTCCGGCAACGAGGCCAGTACGTCATAAGGGCCGGTCAGGTCCAACTGCTGGACTTGGGGGAATAACAACAAACCGATCTGCAGCGTCATGTCGCGTGCTCCTTTGGATGATGCCCGAGGGGTGGACGGTTTGACTTTAGATCCGTAGGCTCTGGCGTATACGCCAATAAGCCCACGAATCACGCCAATATGCCCAACCCACCGAAAACCGTTCATGTCCTGGCCTTCGCCAACGTGCAAGTGCTGGATGTCACCGGGCCCTTGCAGGTCTTCGCATCGGCCAACGACCTGGCCCGCCAGCAAGGCTTGCCGTTGCCGTACACGCCGACGGTCATCGCCGTGGGCGGCGGGGCGGTGATGTCCTCGGCAGGCTTGGCGCTGATGGCCGAGCCGCTGCCGAGCGAAGGCAGCGACACGCTGTTGATCGCCGGTGGTTGGGGCGTGTACGAAGCGGCGAAGGATCCGGCGCTGGTGGCCTGGGTCAAGGAGCACGGCCTGCGTTCGCGAAGGGTGGCGTCGGTGTGCACCGGGGCGTTCCTGCTGGCCGCCAGCGGTTGGCTGGACGGACGGCGCGTGGTGACGCACTGGACCCGCTGCGAACAACTGGCCGAGCAACATCCGCAATTGCGGGTCGAACCCAACCCGATTTTCATCAACGACGGCCCGGTCTGGACCTCGGCCGGGGTTACGGCCGGCATCGACCTGGCCCTGGCGCTGGTGGAGGAGGACCTGGGCCGTGCGGTGGCGCTGGAGGTCGCCCGGCACCTGGTGGTGTTCCTCAAGCGTCCCGGTGGGCAATCGCAGTTCAGCGTGACCTTGTCGCTGCAAAAGCAGGGCAGTCGGTTTGACGACCTGCATGCCTGGATCGCCGAGAACCTCACCCGCGACCTGGGCCTGTCGAGCCTGGCCGCCGAGGTGGGTATGAGCGAACGCAGCTTTGTGCGGCACTATCGCGCCGACACTGGCCAGACCCCGGCGCGGGCGGTGGAGTTGATTCGCGTGGAAACCGCTCGCCGCCTGTTGTCCGACACCGCTGTGTCGATCAAGCGGGTGGCGGTGCAATGTGGCTTCGGCAGCGAAGAAACCCTGCGTCGCAGTTTCCTGCGGGCCATGGGCGTGACACCCCAGGCCTATCGCGAGCGATTCGCCGTCAGCCCTCAAGCAGATCCAGCAATGCCTTGAGCGTGGCCTCGGGGGCTTCCTGTGGGATGTTGTGGCCGACACCGGCCAGCACTCGGCGCTCGTAAGAACCTGTGAAGTGTTCGGCGTCTTCATCGTGTTCCGACGCTGGCCCCACGCCGTCGTCGGCACCGCACAGGGAAATGCTCGGCACGCTGATGGCCGGTTGTGCCGCCAGCCGTTCTTCCATCCACTCCAGCGTCGGGTCGCCCGGTGCGTACATGAACCGATGACGGTAGGAGTGGATCACCACGTCGACGAAGTCCGGGTTGTCGAACGACGCAGCACTGAGGGGATACCGTTCGGCGCCACGTTTCCAGGTTGGTGACCACAGGCGCCAGAGCAATTCACACAGTTCACGTCGGTTCTGGGTCAGGCCCTCGACACCCCGCGCCGTGTGGAAATAGTACTGGTACCACAGGCGATGTTCGGTTTCCGGGGCCAGCGGCTGCGTGGAACGTGGAATGTCCTGCAGGTTGTAGCCATCGCCGGTCACCAGGCAGCGCACACGCTCGGGCCACAGCGCCGCGACGATACACGCCGCCCGACCGCCCCAGTCGTAGCCGCACAGCGCCGCCTGGGGGATGGAGAGTGCGTGCATCAGGTCCAGCAGGTCCTGGGCCAACGCCGCCTGCTGGCCGGAACGCATGATGGCCGGGTTGTTGAACCGGGTCGGGCCGTAGCCGCGCAGGTAGGGTACGATGACCCAATATCCACGCTCGGCCAAGGCGGGCGCGACTTCATCGAAAGCCCTGGGGTCGTAAGGAAAACCGTGCAGCAGGATGACTGGCTCGCCGTTGGCGGGACCGTGTTCTTCGTAGGCGATGCGCAACAGCGGCGTCACTGCGAAGTTGACCTTGGGATCGAGGTTCATGTTGGCCTCCGGCATTGCTCGGTTGCGGTCAGGCGGGTTCCTGGTTCACGTATTTGGCCCGATCCGGCGTGAACGTCACGATCATGTTCGTGCTGGAGCAGGTCAGGGTGCGCTCCTGGGTCAAGTCGATGTCCAGGTCTTCACCGCGCAGGCCCTGCCATTGGGCGAGGTACTTGAGACAGCCGAATTTTTCGTTTTTCTTCAGGCTGCGGCTGACGCCACCTTTCCAGCCCAGTACCGGCAACTCACCCTCCAGGCAGCGTTGCGCCAGTTCGGGAAACTTCATCGCGCGGTCGCGGCCGATTTCCCAGCATTTGATCAGGCCCCGGTCCTGGCCTTCCCAGAGGTCTTCGCGGGTCAGGCCTGTTCGGGGTGGGGTGGTGATGGGGCGTTTGATATGGGTCATGTCAGGTCCTTGAGTCGGGTTTTTATCGGGCAGCTCCGCTGCACCCGTGAGCATCGATCTTAGGAGGGGTTGGCGGGGCTGGCAACTCGAAAGGGGCGTAACGATAAATGGGCGAATTGCGGTGATTGCTTCTGTGGCGAGGGGATTTATCCCCGCTGGGCTGCGAAGCAGCCCCAAAATCTGGCAACTCGGTATGTCAGGTTAATTGAGGTTGTTCTTTTGAGGGGCTGCTGCGCAGCCCAGCGGGGATAAATCCCCTCGCCACAGATAAATTCCCCACCACAGTGGTGCGGTGTTCCTACAAAAAATTAGGTGAACCGGAATTTTCTGACGAGTCGTGTCGGTTGCCGGTTCGGAAGGGGCGGGGATAGGCTTTGCTCGTCGCTGCAAAATCAGCGACCGGGTTTGGTCGCCCGGGTTTAGAATGGCGCACGGTGCCGCGCGAGCGGCTGTCTGCTTTATGGCTGACTGTGCGTGGGAGGGCTTCGGGCCCTGCCGGGTTTCCATTCCCTGGTCGACCAACCTGCGTACAGTTCGCCACCCTTCTGCTTGGTCGCGGAAATGGTGAACTCCACTTTCGAATGGAGATTCATATCATGGTCAAGATCACCCCCAACCCTCCACGCGCCGAAGACCTTTCTGCCTACACCTCCCTCGACACAAAAAAACTCCGCGAAGCCGCCGACCGGGCGTTGAACATTCACTTGTCTCCCACCCCAGCCAAACCCGATACCCAGGACGGCCAGGTGTTCACCGTGGTCCCCGGCCTCAACACCGAATCGGTGCTGACCAGCCTCAGCGAAACCCTGGCCTCGGCCGATGCCATGGTCAGTGATCTGGCGTTCGAGCTGGAAGGGTCGCGGCGGCATGTGGCGTTGGGTATTCAGCAGTTGATCGAGCTGGCCAAGTTGCTGGCCAACCGAGCTTTGGATGACATCGAATTGGCCTACTCAGCGCGGTAGCCAGCGCACCGCTTTCCCTGTGGCGAGGGAGCTTGCTCCCGCTGGGTTGCGAAGCGACCCCCATACCAGACGCTGATTCTTTGGAGGCTGGAAGATTTTGCGCCTGCTGCGCAGTCGAGCGGGAGCAAGCTCCCTCGCCACAGGGACTGTGCCCAGTCTGAAGGGCTACTCAGTTCACGGCTGCCAATGAGTCTTCTCCCCACTCAATTTGCGATCCAGGAAGCTCGCCGCGCTGATCAGTGCCAGGTGGGGCAGGGCTTGGGGCGTGTTGCCCAAGTGGTAGCCGTGGCTGTCGAATTCTTCAGCGTACAGCCCCAGCGGGTTGGCGTAGCGCAGCAGTTGTTCGAATTCCAGCTGGGCTTTTTCCACGCGGCCGGCGCGGGCCAGGCATTCGACGTACCAGAACGAGCAGGCCGCGAATGAGCCTTCGATGCCGCGGAGGCCGTCGATGGGGCTGTCGTCGTTGCGGTAGCGATAGACCATGCCGTCGCGCACCAGGTTTTTTTCGATGGCATCGAGTGTCGAGAGCCAGCGCGGGTCGCGGGCGCTGACGAAGCGCACCAGCGGCATCAACAGCATCGAGCCGTCCAGGGCGGTGCTGCCCAGGCGCTGGATGAAGTGCTGGTGTTCGTCGTTCCAGAAGTTCGTCCAGATGTCCTGGTAGATGGCCTGGCGCGTTTCGTCCCAGCGGGCGAACGGGGCGGGCAGGGAGCGTTTTTCGGCCAGGCGGATGGCGCGATCCACCGCGACCCAGCACATCAGCCGCGAATGCAGGAAATGCTGTTTGTCGCCGCGCATTTCCCAGATACCCACATCCTTGTCCTGCCAGACCTTGCACACTTGATCGACCACGTCGACGGTGTGTTTCCAGCCTTGATGGGAGATCGCTTCGCCGTATTTGTTGACCAGGTACACCGCGTCCATCAGCTCGCCGAAAATGTCCAGCTGCACCTGTTTGTAGGCCAGGTTGCCGATGCGCACCGGTCGGGCGTTGCCAAAGCCGCTCAGGTGCGGCAGCTCGGTTTCCGGCAGTTCCAGCCTGCCGTCCAGACCGTAGAGAATATTGAGTTTGGTCGGTTGATCACAGCAGTCACTGACCCGGCCGCGCAGCCAGCGCATGTAGGCGTTGGCTTCTTCGACGAAGCCCAGGCGCATGAATGCATAGACGGTAAAGGAAGAGTCGCGGATCCAGGTGTAGCGATAATCCCAGTTGCGTTCGCCGCCGCGGGTTTCTGGCAGGCCGAAGGTGGCGGCGGCGAGGATGGCGCCGTGTTTGCGCGAGGTCAGCAGCTTCAGCGCCAGGGCTGAGCGGTTGACCACTTCCCGCCAGCGTCCGCGGTAGGTGGACTGGCCGATCCAGCCGCGCCAGAACGCCAGGGTGCGTTCCAGGCAAATCGCGCTGACATCGTCCTGAAGGCGCGGGTCGTCGATGCCACCCAGCAGGAATTCGGCGCTTTGGCCCTGCGCCAGGGTGAACTCGGCCACCGCCGCATTGCCGTCCAGCGTCATGGGCTGGTCGGAGCATAAGCGCAGGCTCGGTTGCCCCGGCGCCTCGAAACAGATGTGGGCAGCGTCCTGGCGCGCAGTGGTGGCGGCCCGGGCGTAGTCATGCCGTACGGCACAGCGCATGCGAAACGTCGCGCTGCCGACGGTCATGTGCACTTTGCGCATCAGCACCGGTAAATCATCCTCGCTGTCGCCGATGGGCAGCAGGTCGGTGACTTCCACCACGGCGCCGTCGCTCAGCCAGCGGGTTTGCAGCACGTTGGTGTCGGGCAGGTAGATCTGCTGGCGGCGGGCATTCGGCAGGTCCGGGGCCAGTTGGAAAATGCCCGCTTCGGGCGTATCCAGCAGCGCACAGAA